>NZ_JAKMAJ010000533.1 GCF_022378355.1 Brenneria bubanii | reverse complement strand
TGATAACACGTCAACCATCTTATCGTTCTGACTGGTATTAAACATAGTTCCAAGACTACCTCTTATTTTAAGAGAGTTGAAGTGTCTGGTGATCTATCGGTAGCTGTCAACGAAGTTGACAGCTACCGGACTAAAGCTAGGCTGTGTCCCTCAATAGATTTTGATAGAATATCGTTCTGATTTTTCATGTAGATATCGCCATGGCTCGTTA
>NZ_JAKMAJ010000532.1 GCF_022378355.1 Brenneria bubanii | reverse complement strand
TACGCAGCACTTGAGATGAATACCCTTTATCAGCAAGAACCGCTTTTCCCCGACGTTTAAGGTAGCCACCTTTACGGGTTACCCCGATACCATCCAGAAGCCGAAGTGCGTACTGACTTTCATGGGCTTGTCCGCCGCTCAGCAGAATATTTAGCGGGAAGCCTTGCCCGTCTGTTGCCAGATGGATTTTGGTGCCATAACCGCCTCGTGAGC
>NZ_JAKMAJ010000531.1 GCF_022378355.1 Brenneria bubanii | reverse complement strand
TACGCAGCACTTGAGATGAATACCCTTTATCAGCAAGAACCGCTTTTCCCCGACGTTTAAGGTAGCCACCTTTACGGTTTACCCCGATACCATCCAGAAGCCGAAGTGCGTACTGACTTTCATGGGCTTGTCCGCTGCTCAGCAGAATATTTAGCGGGAAGCCTTGCCCGTCTGTTGCCAGATGGATTTTGGTGCCATAACCGCCTCGTGAGC
>NZ_JAKMAJ010000530.1 GCF_022378355.1 Brenneria bubanii | reverse complement strand
GCGGGCAATACCACCACGGCGAATGCCAGCCACGATTACGGCGTTGATACCACGGCGCCGGAAGCGTCGATAACCATCGATCCCATCACTGCGGACAACGTGGTGAATGCGACTGAATCCGACCAGACGATTAGCGTCACTGGTCAAACCGGCGGCAATGTGCAGGCGGGCGATAACGTCACGGTTACGGTGGGTAACGAAACCTATCAGACCACGGTCAATGGCGACG
>NZ_JAKMAJ010000529.1 GCF_022378355.1 Brenneria bubanii | reverse complement strand
CCTCATCTGGAAGCTCATCTTTTTCCACTTCATTGTATGGGACTTCTATCTTTGCAACTTTTTGTCCATCTTTTGCCTTCTTCACCTCTTACACTGAAATTTCAGTACTCACATCCATTTCATCTTTGTCTGCTATAATGGACTGGCGCCTTTCATCAGTAGAGTTCAGCTTGCGAATCCTAAGGAACTGCTCGTTATCCACCAGTTTGTTCTCCATGCTGAATTATTG
>NZ_JAKMAJ010000528.1 GCF_022378355.1 Brenneria bubanii | reverse complement strand
CGGCACTCTTGAAGGGTTAATTTAACCCTAATAAAAGCTCACTTGCTCCAATAGAAGATTATAAAACTATCATTAATATCATATACATAAAAATTACTAATTTAATAATATTATTATTACTCATTCATAAGCTATCAATTAAATCTCATCCATAAATCACTTGAATTAAAAACTCCCCTGTTACTCCAGAGGGGTCCTCCCCCCCTTAATTTACCTTAATTTAAGGGGG
>NZ_JAKMAJ010000527.1 GCF_022378355.1 Brenneria bubanii | reverse complement strand
CTTAGACATTATGCGTGACGCTAGCGAAATTTGTAGCGACTTGCCAATTTGTGCTTATCATGTATCGGGTGAATATGCGATGTTGCATGCTGCGGCCGAAAAAGGTGTGGTGGATTTCAAGACCATTGCGTTTGAATCTCACCAGGGGTTTTTGAGAGCAGGCGCAAGATTAATCATCACGTACTTGACTCCAGAATTTTTGGATTGGCTTAGCGATTAACGAAGAATG
>NZ_JAKMAJ010000526.1 GCF_022378355.1 Brenneria bubanii | reverse complement strand
CATAAACCTAGATCAAGAACTACTGTCGGGCGTGCCATCAATCATATCCCAGACGAAATTATGAATGATGAGGAACTGAACGACGCAATAAAATTATTGCCTTCTAATTACAACTTTGAAATTCGAAAAACTGTCTGGAATATTAGAAAGCACAATGCAAAGCGTGTTGCTTTGCAAATGCCTGAGGGCCTTCTCATCTACTCTTTATTAATCAGCGATATTTTAGAGC
>NZ_JAKMAJ010000525.1 GCF_022378355.1 Brenneria bubanii | reverse complement strand
CGCTACTTAGGCCAGTGTGCCTTCTCTTTTCACCAGAGCCATCGCCGGACTTCTTCCATTTACGCTTGACGTAATCCCTCTCGGTACTTGCGGTCCTGCTTGCTATCTCATCCAGCGGGGGAACGAAACTGCTCAGGACATGCTCATCCATTTCCGCACAGTCCCCCAGTTGCTCATACACCTTTTCGCTCTGCCGCTGCTGCTGCTGTTGAACGTTCTTGTCCTGTGA
>NZ_JAKMAJ010000524.1 GCF_022378355.1 Brenneria bubanii | reverse complement strand
GTGTACCTCAGTTCAGCTATGCAGGGGCATAATTTTTTGACTTTTTCCTGCACATACAGTCGAAAAATAAAATAATTGAGCAACTGTTCGCACAACAACGGTAGAGACGTGCATGTGGTTTCTATGACCTCATTGAAGATGAGAAGGTTGCTAAAAACCTGAAATTAGGCGATCGCGTTCAGTGTCACTAAACTACTAATGTATGGTGAAAGATTTCATTGTGTTGCCC
>NZ_JAKMAJ010000523.1 GCF_022378355.1 Brenneria bubanii | reverse complement strand
CACTACCGCACATATTCCAAGCTTTGAGGGACCCATAATGAACCAATAGTTCCCTGGATGGCGAACCCAGAATTTTGGTAATCTCATGGATCTGTTGCACAGAATCTTTTCCCATAAACACAGGTTTTCTACCAAAAAATTCTGCAAGGATACAACCGACAGACCACATATCAATTGCCTTGTGGTATGATTTATGTGATAGAATCAATTCGGGTGCTCTATACCAGCG
>NZ_JAKMAJ010000522.1 GCF_022378355.1 Brenneria bubanii | reverse complement strand
AAGTGAGCAGTGTACTGACGTCAAGACATGCCAAACACTTGGCTAGAGCTTTTGAGCCAAAATGCCCAGCGTAAGGAGTCAAAACACGGATGTGTGGTGGTTATAGCGGCACCAACAATTGAAACTTTGAGGGTATTCGAAAAATGGTTTTTACCACAAAATTGCTCATTCAACAATAAAAGCATAGATCTACTGGGTTACACATCATGCAACCTACAGGATGAAGATG
>NZ_JAKMAJ010000521.1 GCF_022378355.1 Brenneria bubanii | reverse complement strand
CATCTTTCTTTGGGGCCAAACAACTGGGTTTTATCTTCTTGGGAATAAGGCGACAAAAAACAATCTCTATAAACCTTCAGTAGTAACCAGAAATAGTGCTGGAGAACCTTCCTTCTTGGATAAATGGACCACCGTTAGCCCTTTGACCGGCCTTGGTATTTGGACTATAGTGTTTTTTTTATTACTGCAATACGTGTTGCCTTCGCTTCCCTTTGATGTTTCCAGGAGAT
>NZ_JAKMAJ010000520.1 GCF_022378355.1 Brenneria bubanii | reverse complement strand
AGATGATAATCAATTTCCAGGCTTCCTAACATGCCACATTCTTCCGCCTATCTGGATACCGCCAGCCGTCCATGTGCAAAAATGAATTCTGGAAAGGGGGAAGGACAGCATGTTCTCTTGCTACCAACTGTCATACTTGACAGAGTTTGGGGGGCTAATTTTAGGGGAGTTGTTCGGACTTTGTCACTTTCCTTATGGCTGAGGAATGTGCGACAACTAGTACATTTACC
>NZ_JAKMAJ010000519.1 GCF_022378355.1 Brenneria bubanii | reverse complement strand
TAGTGGCTTTGTCTGGATAATGATATCACTCATGGTGTTTAATATGTACAACCTTGTTTCGGTCAATGCAACAGCAGGCAATATTTTTCTGAGAAAAAGAGTCACCACGCCATTTAAGTAAGGCTCGAAAGACTTCTTGTCAAAGTTCCAATCGTCAATCATGGTTCTTAAAGCTTGGACGCAGGTCAGGAGAACAACAGCATCATTTTCTTTGGCCAATAGCTCCATAA
>NZ_JAKMAJ010000518.1 GCF_022378355.1 Brenneria bubanii | reverse complement strand
GGGCCAGGTCACAGTCTCTGGCCTCGACACCGCTGCAAGAGCCGCGCGAGCCGCCGAAGCAAGCGTGGGTATTTGCCGAGGATGAGAAAAAGACCGAGTCGGATTCGGAGCAGCCAGATGCGGGGGGGTCACCCGAGGGCGGCAACGCCTACCCGGAAGGTCCATTATGTGTGATCCCTCCATGCGTGTTTCTGTACTCAGAGCCGACAGTGCAGCAGGTACGGTCGTTC
>NZ_JAKMAJ010000517.1 GCF_022378355.1 Brenneria bubanii | reverse complement strand
ATCTTCTTCAAGTGTCTCTTGCGGGCTGTTGGATTGGCCGAATTGTCGTCAGTCTCACTTGCAGTTGTACCAAGATTTTCTTCGGAAGAAGTAGTCTCCGAGAAGTCTGATGGAGTCCTATCAGAAGATATACTATTAGCTCTGCTACGATTCCTGTGAAATGACGACACGCTGCTGGCTCTGCTGCGGCTAGTTGAACTACTTGTTCTGCTCATATTTTCGGATGTTCT
>NZ_JAKMAJ010000516.1 GCF_022378355.1 Brenneria bubanii | reverse complement strand
TGCATTGAGAAGAACCCTTCAACAGGACAAGTAGTAGGACATGTCCGTATCCGCTCGAAGGGTCAAGGCTTAGCTTTATCGCTAGGAGATAGAGTAGCACTGATCGCCAAGCAACATGGTAAGGTAAATTTAACCCATATTTGATAGGCAAACGACCGAAGTCCACACAAGGTATAACACTTGAAGTCATATGCAAATGTTTGTAGAGTCTATATTAGTTGATACAAAAT
>NZ_JAKMAJ010000515.1 GCF_022378355.1 Brenneria bubanii | reverse complement strand
GCTGAAGTATGTAGAAAACAAAGATTTCCGCATTCCTGTGAGATGCTACGCCACTCCGGGAAACGAACACCTCGGTCAGTATGCAGCTGATTTGACCGCTAAAACTTTAGCATTTTTTGAGAAGGCCTTTGGGATTCAGTATCCATTGCCAAAGCTAGACAATGTCGCAGTGCATGAATTCTCTGCTGGTGCCATGGAAAACTGGGGGCTTGTCACTTACAGGGTAGTTG
>NZ_JAKMAJ010000514.1 GCF_022378355.1 Brenneria bubanii | reverse complement strand
CAGCCTCTCTACTTGTTCGTTAGCGGCTGTTAGCTCCGGGTTCTGTGACACGCTGCTCGAGGGACGCGTGCGGTGATCCACCGCCAGCTTATCTACGTTCAGTGGCTTGACAGCGCTTGTAGGACGTTCTCCGAGACTAACTTGCAGCTCTGGTTCCGGTTCAAAATTGACGCTTTCGCTATCAGAGCGGATTGTCTCCTCGAGCCCGGCGTTCTTCTCCATGAATGGCG
>NZ_JAKMAJ010000513.1 GCF_022378355.1 Brenneria bubanii | reverse complement strand
TCGTTGAAAACCTATTGATTTTCACTCATCAAGCTACAAGTTAGAATTCTCGATTGTTATTCAATGCATGCCTCTGCGAAGTTATTCAAACCAAAACACATATGCCGGAACAAAACATAAATAGACTTGCGCAAACGAACAATGGACAATGAAAAAGAAGAGCACAAATCTGATCAAATCGCAGATACATGATAAGGTATATTACAAACCAGGTTTGAAACCGGCTTCTG
>NZ_JAKMAJ010000512.1 GCF_022378355.1 Brenneria bubanii | reverse complement strand
AGAGCGCTGCAGCTTTCGGCCTCCATGAAGTTCTACAATCAATAGGAGTTTCTAGCATTCAGGTCTTATCAACGCTTCCCCATTCGTCTCTTGTTAAAGCAGCTGGTGTGCTGGGCATCGGCCGCATGAATGTACGTGATATCTCTACTAAAGCCAATCCGCTCCACATCGACCTGGAAAAACTGCAGACTGAGCTCTGCAAATCCGACGTTGTTAGTATTGTCGCTATA
>NZ_JAKMAJ010000511.1 GCF_022378355.1 Brenneria bubanii | reverse complement strand
CGCATTTGCAAGGCAGCAGGAAAGGTGTCGATGTCTCAGCTTCACAACCATTTGGCGTTTACTAGGCGCCCTATCACGGCCGAAGAATATCTGCCACCCATCAAGAAACTTTTGGATGCAGGTGTACCTGCTACTTACACATTAGAGCAAGTGGCCGCCTTCGAACAAGGCAGAGAAGACGAGGACCATCCGGATGCTTCCAACACCACGCCGTTGCACATAATGGCGAG
>NZ_JAKMAJ010000510.1 GCF_022378355.1 Brenneria bubanii | reverse complement strand
ACAGGTCAAGTACAGTTATAAATTTCTAAGTTTGTACGCTTCAAAAATTTTGGCTCCTCACGATATGGAATATTTTGTAACATTCTGAGGTATTCCAATATCACACATGTTCTCTGTCTCTCAAAACTTTGGAAGGTTTTCAGAATTCAAATTTATATTGCTGCATATGCCAGCAGGATTTTAGACCGGATGAAACCACATATGTGAAATTGTTAAGAAAAAATCAGCCC
>NZ_JAKMAJ010000509.1 GCF_022378355.1 Brenneria bubanii | reverse complement strand
GAAATAGGAAAATGATTATCAATTAATCATCTAAGAACAATATAGAATCAAGATTCCATAGAATATCGCTGAACATAACCAATTATTTAAAATTCAAAGATTGGCATATCAAGAGATATCCCATCAAACACAATAAAGTTGTTCAGAGGTGGCTGCTTCTTGCCCAAAATATTGATAACATCTTGAGCTAGCGCACCTCCAATGACAGCAGCCACAGGAGTAAATTCAAC
>NZ_JAKMAJ010000508.1 GCF_022378355.1 Brenneria bubanii | reverse complement strand
CGCGCATTGAATAAGCAGTTCAACAGTGTGAGGATCATGAACAATCATTGTGCTAATTATAAGAATTTTGTTGATTTGAAGAACTATCTCATTGAGCAGAACCCAGAGTATGCGCACGTAATACAAAACAATGCTTGTTGCAGTTAGGCTATGTGTCCTTAAGATAGACCATAGACGTTTTTTTTTGTCTGTTAGTTTAGACTACAACAAATGTTGATATACTAGCCTCCC
>NZ_JAKMAJ010000507.1 GCF_022378355.1 Brenneria bubanii | reverse complement strand
CCACCAATCACCAACCGGAACGATCCTGGTCTAAACAACTCTTTCCGAAATCTGCGTTCTGACACACAACAAGTTTTCATTTTATTTTATTTCACTCTATTTTATTTTTTTTTTTTATTATTATTTCAATAATTATTTCTATTGTTATTATTAGTGTTATATTTTATTTTCAGTCGTTGCTTTAAAGAGATCACACTGATATATATACATATTTTGAGCTGAGGCGCGATA
>NZ_JAKMAJ010000506.1 GCF_022378355.1 Brenneria bubanii | reverse complement strand
TACCACGGCCGTAGAACCGGAAGACATTGTAACGGTCTTAGTGGCTTCTTGTTCGGGGTTCCTTCAGATGGTGGATGTATGCTATGGTTTTGATTTTTTTATGTTATTTTTTTCACTCAGCTCAAATTTGAATGAGCACGAAAACAAAATTCGATGATTCAAAGAGGTGCCAGACTCACCAGTAAAACGTGTACTGACTAGTGGCGGTAGCATGCTTACATTTGAAATTTC
>NZ_JAKMAJ010000505.1 GCF_022378355.1 Brenneria bubanii | reverse complement strand
GAAGAATGAAGAGGCACCACCCCTAGCAGGGTTAACAAACATATCGCCATGCGTAGTGGAAAATCGGTTCAGACTAGGGAAATCGGATATGTCTTTCTTCACTACTTTTAGAGAAGCCCTGAAGACCCTAATTCGATGGAGGAAAAAGGCGCCCACTGCCGTCTGAATGCCTACAAGCGTCCAAAGGCCCATTCTGTTGTCGGAAGCTGGCACTAGCGGCCCCCACATGCG
>NZ_JAKMAJ010000504.1 GCF_022378355.1 Brenneria bubanii | reverse complement strand
TGAAGTTTTCGAATCGGTACTATAATGAACGGAGGATTGCCGAAATTTGAGAATTCATGTCAAAGTCGAACAATCAGAATTGTTGAAAACGAAGACTATATAACCCGAAAATGGATGCCAGAACATCGCCAGAAATACCTGGAATTATACAACCAAGCAATGTAACCCAAGATCTGAGGATGATGATGTGTAAGCTTCTCAATTCACCCAAGCCGGCCAAAACCTTTGCTG
>NZ_JAKMAJ010000503.1 GCF_022378355.1 Brenneria bubanii | reverse complement strand
GTAAAGCGTTTGAGCTCTCAAAGAGGCCCATATTCTAGTGCGCAACGTGTAGGAAAACTCGGATGAGCTAAAGCCAAAAAAATAATAGGGCAGGTCATTGATTTTTTTTTGTACCAAATCCTGCTCATGATTTTCCTCTTTGTTATCAACTGTTAAAAAGGAAAGGCTAGGTGCAGCGTTATTTTCTCTTTCCCTGTTGCCGTATTGTTGCTGCTGCTGCTGCCGTTCGTC
>NZ_JAKMAJ010000502.1 GCF_022378355.1 Brenneria bubanii | reverse complement strand
GCCATCAAATTCTCCCATCATTGCCCTGACAGTGATTTCCTGAATGGCCAACTCAGAAGTGGGTTGTTTAGATGCGGTCCAGGTATTGGTGTCGAAATCCTTGTTATAATACGTCTTGCAACCCTCATGATCATGGCCAGTGAGAATGATACCTGGTTTGTTGTTGAAAAAGACTAGGTTCAAGACTTCGTCGGACACCTCCTTGCTCAAATGGTTCTGAGACCTCAAGAG
>NZ_JAKMAJ010000501.1 GCF_022378355.1 Brenneria bubanii | reverse complement strand
TTGACAGAAAGTGTCCATAATAATGGCATCGTGCAGATTAAATCACAATGTAGCTATATGACTTCAAATTTCAACAAAATTTTAGCGTGACGGAGTGTCTTTGTAATGTTTTGGGAAAGTGTCTGATGATCTCAGACATAGCACTTAAGTAGAATTCCAATAATGACATACCCGAAGGAAATTCGTTTGAGAAAAAGTTTAATAAATCTATTTACCAGTATTACAATAATA
>NZ_JAKMAJ010000500.1 GCF_022378355.1 Brenneria bubanii | reverse complement strand
GAAGAAGACGATGCCGCTGATCGCATGGAATACAATGAAACCAAGAAACTCCCGAAAAAAAAATTGTTTGCCTCTAAGAAACCGTGTATCAGACCTACCAAAGTAACAGAACCGTTAATTAATCTCAATGCTAATCCTATAACAGGCAAACCGTGGATTTTGGAGGATTTCAAACGCAACGAGAAAATAGATAACATGAGGAAAAGCCGAAAGAACATTAAAACCCAAAAG
>NZ_JAKMAJ010000499.1 GCF_022378355.1 Brenneria bubanii | reverse complement strand
CCAAGGGCAGCCACTGCGTATCCGAGTTCTTCGGAGATATATTGATCCCCTTCCTTTTGTTTTTGCAAAAAGGCGTTCAAGAAAGCTTCACGATAAATAAAGACGAACTGGTTCGGATATAGCCACTTGAAGAAAAGCGCCACGCTTTGACGAATATTTGGCTCCTCGTGGAGATGATGTGGGTTGAGGTGTGACACTGCCACTTGTCTGGGGGATGTCTTTTCGCTTAGC
>NZ_JAKMAJ010000498.1 GCF_022378355.1 Brenneria bubanii | reverse complement strand
TGTTGAATTCTTTGAGGTAGAGGCACTGATAAGGTAGAAGAATTATCCTTTACCAGTGTAGCTCTAGAAGCCGCCTCTTCATCGTCAACAACTCCCATCATATCTACCAAATTCAATTTACTAGAGCCATTTTCAGATGAGTTTGACGGAAGTGCATATTCGTTTTCCTTACCGACACCATAATTCTTTAGTTTACGGAAGGCATGTTTGTTAGTATCTTTCATCAAGCTG
>NZ_JAKMAJ010000497.1 GCF_022378355.1 Brenneria bubanii | reverse complement strand
GTTCCTCCTGGAGCACAGTATTCCCCGGGGCAGTTTTCTCAAGATTCGGAACACTTTGCTAACAGTAGGTCGAGCAGCCCACTACGTTACCATCCGCAACACCAACAGCAGTTCAATAGTTATGGACATCAGGCTCCTCAAACTATGAGCTATGGATCAGCACAGGCTAGTCCTGTCAAGACCATACGTAGTTTGCACCAGGCTCAAGCTCAAGCTCAGGCCCAAGCACAAG
>NZ_JAKMAJ010000496.1 GCF_022378355.1 Brenneria bubanii | reverse complement strand
GCTGGAAAGGTTGAGCAATTTGTGAAGCCAGCGCTCACCCCCTACAATTTTGGACTCATCCCAGTTCAAGCTCTCACTGATTGGCGCTAAGAATAGGATATGTGCCCTTACTGCTTCTGTCCCATATTTTCCAATGATTTTATTTGGATCAACACCATTGTGCTTGGATTTAGACATTTTCTCGAAAGAAATTCTCGGTTCTTTACCGGAAGCTTTGATGACCACTTTCTCC
>NZ_JAKMAJ010000495.1 GCF_022378355.1 Brenneria bubanii | reverse complement strand
CGCTCGCGATTGCTTTGTAATTTTGCTAGCTCCGCTAATTCAGAACTCTCATAGCTATCTCGAAAGCTGCAAACGTGGCTCCGTTGACGGGTAGGGACCTTAACATTGTGGGCATAAAGCCATTCACGAACACGCGTGGGCCAGATTCCTTGTACAATGCCCTAGCTACCTGGAAGACATTGTTGCCCTGTTGTGGTTTGGTTAAGTTATCGGACTGCATGACACTTTTGAC
>NZ_JAKMAJ010000494.1 GCF_022378355.1 Brenneria bubanii | reverse complement strand
CTCAGTCAAGAGGTATTGGAATCTGGAACCGTGAAGGCCGTGGAAGCGATTGACGCTATTGGGAATATCAGTATCTCTTAGTCTTTTATTATAGTCAGCCATAATACCTTGCAACCTATCGTCTTTAGCATTGAAAGTGAACTTCCAAGGCTCAAACCAGGGAAATGTATCACGCTGCTCGTAAGATACTAAAAATCCTCCATGTAAATTGATCTTTGAAGTAAAACAACTG
>NZ_JAKMAJ010000493.1 GCF_022378355.1 Brenneria bubanii | reverse complement strand
TGTTCTGCACGTTAGAAGTGATTTTGAGGCCGGGTATCTTAACTATCCAAGCGGGGAGATCGTCAGCGGCTAAATTTGGTATAAAGGGAAAAGCTACAGCCGCTGAAAAAGATGCCTCTCCGTCCAACACTTTGAAAGAACCTTTACTAGAAAAATAATACCCTCCTGTGTGAAAATAGAATACGCTTTTTGTCTACTGTCTTTGTGGTCCTTTACTGGTTATTTGAACCTT
>NZ_JAKMAJ010000492.1 GCF_022378355.1 Brenneria bubanii | reverse complement strand
GAATAACAAGGTGGGGAAGAAGTCATCCGCTAAGGAGAGAGCCAAAAAGAGGAAAAAGAGTACGCTTTCCAACATGCTCTCCCAAAAGAATGAGGAGAAAAAGAAGAATTCATTCTCTCTGAGTCTCGAAAGTTTTATGCAAAATGATTAACCAAATGTTATTATAAAGATCGAAACTAGGAATAAAATCTACGTACGCAACCAAAGCGTAATTCATCATACGGTCATGTTG
>NZ_JAKMAJ010000491.1 GCF_022378355.1 Brenneria bubanii | reverse complement strand
GGCTTCGATACATCTTCTTTCTCATCAATTAAATCCTGCAAATGCTTGACATTTATTCTATCAATACTAAAATCCAATGAAGATCTTATACTGCTAGCTCGCGAAATGTCTCCTTGGAGTCTTGAAAAGTCAGGCGAGACAGCCCGACCCTGCTTCCCGCGCCGAACTTCTGGACCAGAATCTCTCGCGCTTTGTTTTGATTTTATCCGGTCTGTAAAGCCTTCCTTATAAT
>NZ_JAKMAJ010000490.1 GCF_022378355.1 Brenneria bubanii | reverse complement strand
GCATGACAGTGGAATTGTTGAAGAAAACAATGAACGTCAGAAGGAACTATTCTAAGTATGTAGCCGGTCTATCTCATGTCTCCTTAAAATTTAATCTGAGGCAAAATTTCTCAGACCTGCCTGAGATCGATAATGTATGATAACTGTTTCACTTTTCGGCGATAGAGTTGCCTTGTGCTGATATCAAGACGTAGCCCAAGATTATGTTTGACACGTAGTGATTCTAGCTGAG
>NZ_JAKMAJ010000489.1 GCF_022378355.1 Brenneria bubanii | reverse complement strand
CGGCGCTGGCCTCGACCTTTGCTTTACCCCGCCCCATTAGGTTTTTCCGTCACACTAGCGAGAATCATTAGAGGATTTTTGTAGGACCCACTCACTGAAAATAGTCTATAGCTAGTTGTTGTTCCGCCCAAAAGCTAAGTATTAATTTAAGAGAGGTGTGGGACTACGGTATAGCAGTCATTGCAGCAGGCGCAGGTAGAGCAGTGGAAAGAACCGCCAGGCTTCAAGTTTT
>NZ_JAKMAJ010000488.1 GCF_022378355.1 Brenneria bubanii | reverse complement strand
AACTTTTCCAACTAAGGCGGTTAAACACTGCTATTTTTCTGTTTTTTTATCTGGCTGGTGGCAAAATTTTTTGTCCGGGGGAGTTGCCCACAAAACAACACCTTTTGGAGTCGGACACGATCACGTGATAACCAACGGCTGTCGTAAAAATGCCTGCACCTACTGGCAGTAGTGGCGGTAATAGAAGGAGCAACAAGAATCAGCTCAAGACGGGTTCGTCAAGTAACTCTCC
>NZ_JAKMAJ010000487.1 GCF_022378355.1 Brenneria bubanii | reverse complement strand
TAGATCAATTGGATGAAGACGTCTGGGAACATCCAATGCTCAAAAATCAAATAGAGACTTTGGGTGTCCTTGGCGAAGGAGCTGGAGGTGCAGTGGCAAAATGCAAACTTAAGAATGGTGGTTATAAGATTTTTGCACTTAAGACCATCAATACGTTAAACACAGATCCTGAGTATCAAAAACAGATTTTCCGCGAGTTGCAATTCAATAAGTCGTTTGAGTCAGACTACAT
>NZ_JAKMAJ010000486.1 GCF_022378355.1 Brenneria bubanii | reverse complement strand
AGAACGTTTTGATCGAATCAATAGAATTCTTCAAAACTATCATGTAGGCCTTGGGGAAGCTGTAAGACGAGATTAAGAGACCTTGATAGTGTTCCGCCAAGACTTCTGGGGAGGTGTTCATGTTATTGTTGAAGGGGAGTGATTTCACTAGCTTGTTGTTGTCGAGCAGGCCGTTCTCTTTTGCCTCATCGGGGGCTCTGAGATCGAAAACGGTCACCACGTCCAATTTGTG
>NZ_JAKMAJ010000485.1 GCF_022378355.1 Brenneria bubanii | reverse complement strand
CATTACGTAGCCTTAACTTGCCCTCTGCATCCCTGTAGCATAGGAGTTTAACCTTGCAGTCCTGGTCTCAACTATAGGAGTCCATTGGTTGTGTAGATCCTAAGTCCTCCGTGATAAATTGCGATAGATCCGCCTGCTTCGCAGGCTCCTGCCCACATGGTTCCTGTGCTGAAGGCGCTTCAGAAGACGACATTCCAGTAGGCTCCGACAACGGATCGGTCTCTGGAAAACA
>NZ_JAKMAJ010000484.1 GCF_022378355.1 Brenneria bubanii | reverse complement strand
TATATTTGAAATACCTTGTGTGCACAAGTGGGCAAGATTGCTTGGAAAAAAGCTTCCATGAGCGAATAACGGGTGACAATTTTGTTCCATTGCAATTCCTGCGCTGTTCTGAAGGGTTCGTTGACGCAAAGCAAACCGATGAAGAGCAACCAAGCTCTATGTCTAGCGTTAAACTTTTTATATCCAAGCGAAATGTTGTGGAAGAGGCCATTTTTCACTCCGTTCAAAATGG
>NZ_JAKMAJ010000483.1 GCF_022378355.1 Brenneria bubanii | reverse complement strand
ACCATGGGCAGAAATTATAGCATTTATCCATAGTAAATTGAACTCAATGTGCTGAGACTCCATAGAATACTCGGCAATAAATCTTAGGATTCGACTAACGTAAACCACGGGCAAATTGCTGCTCACCAAGTTAATTTGGGAAACGGGTATAGATTCATAAATCTTACTGATTAGATACTTTTCATTCAGTCTAAAAGACATGACTAGCGCCTCCAAGTAAGATTTGTTTTGC
>NZ_JAKMAJ010000482.1 GCF_022378355.1 Brenneria bubanii | reverse complement strand
CTTATCTAGTCCTCCCAGGCTTCCAGCTGCTCCTCCAACCCGTCCTCGTCCATCCCTGGCAGCGCCTCAGATTCAGTCGGCACCTGCCCCATCAATTCCCAGTGCAAGACCAAAGCGGAGCAGTATGCTCAAGAAAAGTGGATCAAGCGGTCCACCTAGGAGCCCTGCTTCACCAGCGCCACCCATCCCGATGGGAGCGCCACCACCTCCTGTTGCGTCAGCCCCACCTATAC
>NZ_JAKMAJ010000481.1 GCF_022378355.1 Brenneria bubanii | reverse complement strand
TCTTCAGATTTGCACCTTTGTAACTTCTTGCTGCCCTCAGGAAGGGTTACAGCATGATCATGCGACAGCGATCTTTTCAAGGGAATTTCAAATTCCAAGTGTCTTTCCTCCCCTTTGACGTTTGGTGAATCATTCATAGCTACAATGTTAGGATGTGACTACGCACAGTCCTTGCAATCCTCTGTTGGAATCCGGGAAAACTTTTTCGAATACTTTACTATTAATTCTTCACT
>NZ_JAKMAJ010000480.1 GCF_022378355.1 Brenneria bubanii | reverse complement strand
TATAGGACAAGAAACATTTCTCTGACTTATGTCAATAACTTCTCGCGGACGGCATACTCTATATCAGATTACTCCAAGTACTGCGTTTATTTTAAGATTACTCCCAAGTGACAATTTCAAAAAGTTTCATTTTTCACTTTCTTTGAACTGAAAGACTGCCTGCGACTCTTATTTGCAGACACACCTCGTCAGGTTATCAATGGGCTCACACTATGGTCAGTTCTTATCACAGT
>NZ_JAKMAJ010000479.1 GCF_022378355.1 Brenneria bubanii | reverse complement strand
CGCCGCGTAACGGAAAGATTGTACAACAGTGTAAACAAGGCTTGGTCCCGATAACTATTGTAAGTGACAATACATCTCCGAAAGTAGTTCTTGACCTACCCAAAGCGAAAACTTCCGATGGCAACTTTGAGATTATTCCTGAACTAGAGAGTATACTCGGTAATTCAGTCGATGATACTGTTTTGCCAGCAATCATAGATGTTGGGCCAGTTTGGTTGGTAGCTAAGGTAACT
>NZ_JAKMAJ010000478.1 GCF_022378355.1 Brenneria bubanii | reverse complement strand
CGTGGAGCTAGAGTTTGAGCTTTTACTCCCGAGTAACGTAGATGCGTTAGCATTGCGCGACTTCGTGCTTGCCACATTGGAAGATTGCGGAGCATTGCTGCTTGAGCTACTTCCGTTACTGCCGCTGCTTGCAGAGTTCGACTTCTTGTTCTTGGAGGACCATATCAGACCCTTCATGAGGAGACAGAATTTTCAATGCACTCTTTTGGCTTTTCAGTAGCTCTTCAATTGGG
>NZ_JAKMAJ010000477.1 GCF_022378355.1 Brenneria bubanii | reverse complement strand
TATGAAAAGCCCACAAATTTTCTAAATTCCATAGCTCATAGAGATTGAATTCCACCTGATCAGGACCATACCAAGAAAGCAACTCCAAGCTTTGCAAGGCTTCTGGGTCAAATATATGATCATATGGTTGGTATAAAAATGGTCCACCGAGGGTATCGGGCCTCAAATTTAGCGACAGGAATCGTATCCTCAGCGGTCTCTTTAAATGAGGAAAGAAGTTAGTTGCATTTACA
>NZ_JAKMAJ010000476.1 GCF_022378355.1 Brenneria bubanii | reverse complement strand
GGCGTAAGCACTAAGCTGGCGCACGACCCCGCAAACGCTCCTGAAACGACGATCTTTTGTAATGAAGAGAAATTAGTTTCCCGATCCAACAGTTTCGCGCACTGGTTATAGGATACAAAGAGAACAGCGTTTTCTACTGCAGCACCACAAATGGGGGACCCAATACCCTGGAAAAACCCTCTTAGTACACCTTCCCTTTGGTATGTGTAGCGAATGCAGGACCAGGTCGTTGG
>NZ_JAKMAJ010000475.1 GCF_022378355.1 Brenneria bubanii | reverse complement strand
TCAATAGCCTGACCTAGACGTTCAATAAAAACTGGCTTTAATGCATCTATGCGTCCAAATATCTTGTCAAACTTGGTCTGCAACTCAGTAGTCATGATTGTCCTATGTGAAACTTCTAATACCTTAATGAAACTTCTTGGGGCCCGACGAAGGTTGCAAAACATAAAAAGAAAAACGATATTTCGCAAAGCCTATGTCCTAGCAATATATTGTAAACACTTTTATATTTCCAG
>NZ_JAKMAJ010000474.1 GCF_022378355.1 Brenneria bubanii | reverse complement strand
GAACGTTATCGATGAGGACCATGTTTACGTCTTGGAGTTCCTTGTTAGAGGCAAGCAGGAATCCCAGGATGAAGCCCACGGCTAACAGGGTGGTGGTGACAAAAGAGAAGTAGAGGCAGTGACGCAGGCGTGCCCAGGATGCCTTTTTGGTGTAAAAGTTGTGTGGGGAGTAGCCGAGGCGCGCGTGGGAGAGCTGGCGGCGCGGCTTCAGAGGAGTGTACTCTGTCGCGGTG
>NZ_JAKMAJ010000473.1 GCF_022378355.1 Brenneria bubanii | reverse complement strand
CTAACTTCAGTGTTCCCAATCTGCCCATGAGAAGGCTGGAAGTAATCTCATAGAAGTATATCTTCGACATGTTCCCGCTAGCAATTGATCCCTTTTATACGGTGTCTGACAATAAGATCACGTAACAGCTGGGAGACAATATGTGTGGAAAGATAAAAGAAGGACACATGAATTTGTAAGTGATGTCTTTGAAGTGAAATTGATAAATATGGACAGAAATGCTTGCATTTTGC
>NZ_JAKMAJ010000472.1 GCF_022378355.1 Brenneria bubanii | reverse complement strand
ACCACGTAGTTCACATCCTCTTTCTCCTGCCCACATGCGCCTGGAAACCAGTTTTAATGGAAGAAACGGATCTCGTGGAACCGCAACTTTTGCAAACCAAAAAGAATAACCTGTTAGATTGCTCCTTCTTGAGTTCTGTATTAATGCTTTTACAGGTTTTACAGGTAACGTATTCCAAAATGTAACGTCTCAACACATTCTCCATCTGCTTTGACTGGAACTTACCTTTAATG
>NZ_JAKMAJ010000471.1 GCF_022378355.1 Brenneria bubanii | reverse complement strand
GCTGAATTATTCTTGGAGGAGCAAGAACCATCTGTCGAACAAATCAAGAATGCTATCCGTAGAGCTACTATTGCGAGGAAATTTTCTCCTGTATTAATGGGCTCTGCCCTGGCCAACACTGGTGTGCAAGCCGTTTTGGACGCTGTTGTTGATTATTTGCCAAACCCATCCGAAGTCTTGAACACTGCCTTGAATCTTGCGGATAACGAAGCTAAAGTAAACTTGGTTCCATC
>NZ_JAKMAJ010000470.1 GCF_022378355.1 Brenneria bubanii | reverse complement strand
CAGGAAAATAATAAGGAAAAAAAAAATATATTACGTTTTTTGTTGCACAAAGAGGTTGATCATAAAGGCAAGGCAGATTACATGCTTCCGTAATGGCATCTGATAATCATAATTCACTAAAGAGTAGGCTGTCAGGTACATCACTGTCGAGTTTGTTTCACCTCAGCAAGAAAAGAAGGCACAGCGACGATGAGGGTGCTCCCAATAGCGAAACCGATTCCCAGGTCAGCACC
>NZ_JAKMAJ010000469.1 GCF_022378355.1 Brenneria bubanii | reverse complement strand
GCAACAGTGGATCTCTTTTGGCCAACAGCAACGTAAACAGAGTACAATTTCTTAGACTCGTCGTCACCGTTGTTCCAGTTTTTCTGGTTTAGAATGGCATCCAAAGCCACAGCGGTCTTACCAGTCTGACGGTCACCAATGATCAACTCTCTCTGACCTCTACCAACTGGCACCAAGGCGGCGACAGCCTTTAGACCAGTCTGGACGGGCCCGTGCCCAGAACATCTGTGCACG
>NZ_JAKMAJ010000468.1 GCF_022378355.1 Brenneria bubanii | reverse complement strand
GCTCTAATTTTGCCTAGCAAAGAAGGTTTCCTCCTGCCACCGCTGGAAATAGGCCTTCTATAGGGAGCTAACGCTCTTTCATACGACATATAATTTGGTTGTACAACCATTGATACTTTGGCAGGCTCTTTCTGTTCAACTGTGTATAGGGCAGAGTCGGACATTTTGATCTTGAACCTCTTTCAAAATTTGTTACATCAAGTTGGCAATCATATTTCGAAACTAGTGTGAAAT
>NZ_JAKMAJ010000467.1 GCF_022378355.1 Brenneria bubanii | reverse complement strand
CTTTATGGTCACATGCATGATTTACTACTTACCTATTTTTAGCGGTGACATGAAAACATGCGGATAGAACTCAACAATAGTACGCAGCAACTAAACGCAATTTCTAAGCTGGCAATTCGGGCAGGTATGAATTTGGAATTAAATCGAGAGAAACATCTTAAGTTTCTTAAGCGACATTTACTTATATTGCCGGCAGCACAACAGGGAAACGATGTGAACAAAATGGCCATTATC
>NZ_JAKMAJ010000466.1 GCF_022378355.1 Brenneria bubanii | reverse complement strand
CAGCTTCAATCCTAATAATTATACCGTTTCTTCATATACATAGTCTAAGAACAGCACCTTAAGTTTAACCATAAAATATCTACATCAGCCCATTTGCCCACACCTAAATTAATTAGGATAGATCGAAACGGGCTCCTGAGTTAATTGCATATAACAGCTTCTGACGCAGCAGTTCCTTATTTTGATAATCTGGCAGTTTTAGCAAATTCACACAAGTGGAGGCCGTGGGCAGCC
>NZ_JAKMAJ010000465.1 GCF_022378355.1 Brenneria bubanii | reverse complement strand
TAAACAGGGGTGCGAGAATATTGATAAGTATGACATCTGAATGAAGAATTATTAAACGTTGTAATCAAACGAGACGACGTTTGGTAAGACTGATGAAACTCAACCAACAGTTAGCTAAGAAAATGTCCTCGAACATCTGGTGTCTACCAGTTAACAGTATCTACTTTATATATACCGACAGAAGGTCATGATTATAACGCACGAGTTACATTTTGATATTTAGAAGTAATTTGA
>NZ_JAKMAJ010000464.1 GCF_022378355.1 Brenneria bubanii | reverse complement strand
CATCGGTATACTTGGTGACGAGTAGATCTTCTTGATGTTCATCAAGAGAAGGACCTGCAAAAGAAGAGTCCAACTTTTCAGCTTTTCCAGCCTCTTCAAGGCCTGGAGTAGATTCAGCGCCGTTCTCCAAGTTACCTCTGAGTAATTGCTCTTGCTTCCTCTTCAACTCAATAGCCTTAGTCTCGTCTTCCGTGTATCTCCTCACGTTAGTTACGTCAAACGGACTGTGAAAGGA
>NZ_JAKMAJ010000463.1 GCF_022378355.1 Brenneria bubanii | reverse complement strand
ATCTAAGAAAGGTGCAAGGAAGCAGAAGGATATAATTATATAAATATCCAAGGAATCTAATATATCAAGTCGTTATACTTTAATACGTATTTGAGCCGTAATTCATTACATTCACATAATCTGAAGAGCGTATATGTAGGAATAAAAACTGACTGCGAATTTTCACATTTGGATGTCGTTTGGCCCAGTTGGTGGAACGCAATGTTAAGAACATTGGTTCGATCCCGCTGTTGAC
>NZ_JAKMAJ010000462.1 GCF_022378355.1 Brenneria bubanii | reverse complement strand
TGTAAAAGAAAGTAGGGATTCACATTCAATACAACCGATGCATCGTACAATAAATAGGCGTCATACCAAAACTGCTCAATATAAGACGACTGTGGATTTTCCTTAGCCAGCTCTTTATCGGCTTCCACCAAATGTTCATGGAGTTTTTGCATTCTCTGCAAATTTTCCGTAGATAAAACGCATCTTCTTGTCTTCTGATTTTGTCTTTCGTCTTGCAGTGGCTCCACGCGTGATA
>NZ_JAKMAJ010000461.1 GCF_022378355.1 Brenneria bubanii | reverse complement strand
ATTGGAAATCGCAAACTATCATTTTACCAATTTACGGCAGGCCGGTCCCAGTTCACATTAATTCATATAAGAATGGTTCGAAGAACGAGGAGGGTGAATTCACGTATCTACGTTTGAATTTTCATTCACCTGGCGCAGGTGGAATTTCCAAAAAGACTGAATAATTACCTTACGAGGAATCTCCTGATAATCAATTTGTTCGATCCATCACCCTCAGATCAAAAGATGGTGATCG
>NZ_JAKMAJ010000460.1 GCF_022378355.1 Brenneria bubanii | reverse complement strand
TAAAGTACTGGCAGCAGACAAAAGGTTGTTGGACAATAATGGGGATCCTATAAAAGATGCTGAGGAATCCCAACCTAAGTCTATGAAGGGCAGAGTTTCAGTTAAAGATATGGGCTCCAAAATATGCCATGATCTATCTCCAGAGGAAAAAGATGAAATCCAAAAAGAGATAGCTAGTAAGTTACAGAAACGTTCCCCAAAGTACCCACCTCAAAGCACTACTATACTCGATAGC
>NZ_JAKMAJ010000459.1 GCF_022378355.1 Brenneria bubanii | reverse complement strand
TGATGCCGGTCTCTTGGGTGTAGAGAGTGAGATTTTGACTCCAGAAATTATCTCAAAGTCCGATGCGTTATACTGTACAAGAATTCAGAAAGAGAGATTCGAGAATAAGGATCAATATGAGCGTTTAAAGGACGTCTACATCGTGGACAACAAAATGTTGGCACATGCCAAGGAGCACATGGCTGTGATGCATCCACTTCCTCGAGTAAACGAAATTAAGGAAGAAGTAGACTAT
>NZ_JAKMAJ010000458.1 GCF_022378355.1 Brenneria bubanii | reverse complement strand
TTATAAAACATAAATATCAATAGAAAATTAATAATTACAAGAATATTATTAAATTATTATTATTTTCCGTGTTTAATTATACACCGTATAATAATAAGAATGAAATCATTAAACAGAATAATCCTAGGGCTTCAGCTAATGCGAATCCTAAAATAGCGTATGGGAATAATGTATCTTTTAATGATGGGTTTCTTGATACACCGTTGATTAATGCTGCGAATACTACAGCAATACC
>NZ_JAKMAJ010000457.1 GCF_022378355.1 Brenneria bubanii | reverse complement strand
CCGGGGATTCGCCTGGCGGGGATTCGCCGGGGGCAAGATCCATCCCGGCATACGACACAGTATGCGTGCGTTTGCGCAGCTTCCGTGTGTTTTCTGGATCTGCCAGAGGACTAGCAGACCGCTTCTCCTTGTAGGGGATCTTGAAAGGCTTGGTTAGCGTAACGAAAGAGCCCTGCACGTTTAACGACCTGGGCACCAGCCGCGGACGTTCACCGGCACCAATACCATTAGGGGG
>NZ_JAKMAJ010000456.1 GCF_022378355.1 Brenneria bubanii | reverse complement strand
TACAGTTGTTTGATTATAGTTCGGAGTTATTGTTACATGTGATGTCAGATTAACCGCCGGGGTGGACCACCTAGAGATGCTACTGCCAATAGACGTATCATGATTGTCGGATAAATCATAACTACTTGCAGATGATGTACCTGTTTGCTTAGAGTTTTGAGTGACTGTGGGATGAAGAAGAGTATCACTGTCATAAGGACCTTGGGTCCAGTTTGCTGAGCGGCTAATCTCCGTA
>NZ_JAKMAJ010000455.1 GCF_022378355.1 Brenneria bubanii | reverse complement strand
CCATCAAAAAGGTAGAAAAATCAAGAGCTTCACCCGAAATAGATTCAAATGGTTCGCAGGCAAGTTTTGTATCTGCAGAATCTGACTTCACTTCAGCTGACATTCCTTATAATTTGTCGCCTAAGGAACAAGAAGATCGCGAACTGCTAGAGTATGCAACCCAAATTCAGAAGATGAGAGAAAAAAGACTTTGTGGTGCTCATATCGGCAATTCTCCTGCTGTTAATAGGTTGAG
>NZ_JAKMAJ010000454.1 GCF_022378355.1 Brenneria bubanii | reverse complement strand
CTTGAAATCACCATCCAAGTTAGTCTTGGCAACTAATGACCCATCGGCATTTTTAGAGGTAATGATAACATTACCCCAATCCATAAGAGTTACTTCCTCTCCTAATTCTAGCACTTCAGCATCTGCTTTGTCGATAATGATGTTTTTGGAGTAAATCACCTTCTTTTCACTAACAGCTGGATTCTTTTTATGCTTTGGTTTCAGTTCGACCTTTGGAGCCTGAGGAGCACCTTCG
>NZ_JAKMAJ010000453.1 GCF_022378355.1 Brenneria bubanii | reverse complement strand
CAAATGGCCCAAGTGAGGTATAAGTTTGACCCATTGTAAATCTTTTTTCTCGATCAGTCGAATACCATGAGAAACATAAAGCGTCATCAATAGAACTTCAGCATTCTTAGGGGGCCGTGCAAGGAACCTTTGTCTGTTGCCGGAAGGAAGATACATTCTTATGCCAGAGGGCGCTAAGTACAGTGCATGATGTCGTAGAAAGTTGGCATCTATACGATCAACCGTCAGAGGAATA
>NZ_JAKMAJ010000452.1 GCF_022378355.1 Brenneria bubanii | reverse complement strand
TCTGAAAATACGGATAAAGCTGATCTTGTGGCATATCAAGGATCAGCAATTTAGCAAGCTGGGCTGTGGTAAGCTTTTGTCGCATAGTTAAAAGAACGGATAAAGTGAGCTCAGGACAACCAAATTTCAAACATTCTGAAAGTGCAAGAGCATGATCATCCAGTTTGAGCAGCTCCAAAGTCTTCAATTCTGGGGAAGATTCCAAGAGTGCAAGATCTCGGGCCAGTTGGAAACG
>NZ_JAKMAJ010000451.1 GCF_022378355.1 Brenneria bubanii | reverse complement strand
GACGAATTTTCCCTGCGTGAAAACCATTATGCGTACAGCAGAGTGTTTTTTAGACCAAGAATCCTGCAAGATATTGAGCCGGAAAACATTGATACAAGTACAACTTTCTTGGGGTCCAAAGCGGACTTGCCTATTTATGTTTCCGGGTTTGCTGGATCGCGCCTGGCACATCCGCTTGGGGAGAAAAACTTACAAGCTGCAGCGTATAAATATAACATGATGCAAATGGTACCCA
>NZ_JAKMAJ010000450.1 GCF_022378355.1 Brenneria bubanii | reverse complement strand
ATATCGGCACTTCAGGTGAAACCCGGTCCGGCGTCAGATTATAAGGCAATTAATTCCTGTTAGGAGGAAGAAATACTTCGAATCAATGAGATGGACCTGACTGAAGCGGAGCAAGAGCTGTAGAGCATTCATCTCAGATGTGCATTGAAAGATGGATAGATGTCAATTCTTGTAGAACTTCGGATGTTTCCGCGAGCACGTGGTAGAGGTATTCGAAGTTAAGGATATCTCCAGA
>NZ_JAKMAJ010000449.1 GCF_022378355.1 Brenneria bubanii | reverse complement strand
TAACGGGGCCTGGCTTGGCAATCCTATCTAAAATTCCCATCGAGTCAACTTTTCTTTACCGTTTTCCAATTAATGGAAGGCCAAGTGCCGTCCACAGAGGTGATTGGTATGTCGGTAAATCAATCGCTATTACTTTGCTCGAATCCCCAGATCGCAACACTTATCCTCTCGCTATCATGAACAGCCACATGCATGCACCATACGCGTTGGATGGTGATGCCGCCTATGCGTGTCA
>NZ_JAKMAJ010000448.1 GCF_022378355.1 Brenneria bubanii | reverse complement strand
CCTCATCATGGCTTGACCGCTTTCTGTCTGGTGGATCATTCAAGTAAGTCGCCGGGCTTGACTCATTGTTCTCTGATAGGCGATAAATGATGGGTTCTTCGAAAACCGTATTTTTTTCTCTCACAGGTAGATAACTTTGAGCGATACCAGGTTTAGAGATATTATGAGAAGTGTGTGAAATCTCTTCATGTTTTTTGGTAAAATTGTCAAATGTAATGTTGAAGGAACTGAAATCA
>NZ_JAKMAJ010000447.1 GCF_022378355.1 Brenneria bubanii | reverse complement strand
TTCAATGCTATCCTTACTGATGCACCACTTTATCCAATTGACATGGCAGGTGACATTGTACAAATCTTTCAAGGATTGTTAACCAAAGATCCAGTCAAGCGTCTGGGTGCTGGTCCTCGAGACGCTTCGGAAGTGATGGAAGAACCATTCTTTAGTAATATAAACTTTGACGATATTTTGCATCTACGTGTTCGTCCACCTTATGTTCCGGAGATTAAATCTCCAGAAGACACTTC
>NZ_JAKMAJ010000446.1 GCF_022378355.1 Brenneria bubanii | reverse complement strand
TCGGATTACACAATCCCACACCAAAAAACAACGTAATTAAAAGTATCTTGCCTATGTGCAGCGAGAAAAAAGCCCACTGAGCGAAGAGGCTAGAATAACCAGGGGTAATTTCTTGACGCATACTGTCGGCGAAATCGAAAAGTTCAAAATGCTGCAGTAAAGGAATTATGAGCCTGGACATGTTGTTTGTCATACAGATACCCGGAGTAGGTGAAATGCAATCAGGCAAATCTGTA
>NZ_JAKMAJ010000445.1 GCF_022378355.1 Brenneria bubanii | reverse complement strand
CAGCTATTGCCTACATCTATAATTAAGGCCCACAAAACCCCTATAAGATTTTTACGACTCAATCACCAAGGCACGATGGTGGCCACCTGTTCGATTCAAGGAACCTTAATCCGAATCTTCAGCACACACAACGGCTCACTGATCAAAGATTTCCGGAGAGGGCTTGATAGGGCAGATGTCTACGATATGGCTTTTAGTCCAAAAGGCACTAGGCTTGCAGTGGTCTCAGACAAGCG
>NZ_JAKMAJ010000444.1 GCF_022378355.1 Brenneria bubanii | reverse complement strand
CAAAAGATTTCCTTGTTTCCATTAATTTTGCATGGACATTATTTATAGCATTTCCTATTAGTTATTACAAGAGGAAAAGGATAATTGGAAGAGGTCGCGCATTTCAAACCCGTTACCAGCGAGTTTTTATGTTTTTGGGAGGCTAAAAATACATACATACATATCTATTATATTGATTCCACACGTATCTTCGGTTATCATAGTTACGGTACTTTACCGACGAAGAGCTGCGAACC
>NZ_JAKMAJ010000443.1 GCF_022378355.1 Brenneria bubanii | reverse complement strand
CTGTGAAAGCCTACACTGAGATGATTAAGAGGGCCCCAGAAGATGCCAGGGGTTACTCTAACAGAGCTGCTGCTCTTGCCAAGTTGATGTCGTTCCCTGATGCAATCGAAGACTGTGACAGGGCCGTGAGCAAGGATCCTAACTTTGTTAGGGCTTACATTAGGAAGGCCAGCGCACAGATTGCCGTCAAAGAGTTTGCATCTGCTATTGAAACACTAGGCATCGCACGTGAGAAG
>NZ_JAKMAJ010000442.1 GCF_022378355.1 Brenneria bubanii | reverse complement strand
CTCCCGCATCTGCTTCTTGTTCTGATCCATGCTCAAGGCCTTCGACTACTTCGCTCACATTATTTGGTGTTAGTGAGTTACTTCCTGGAGCAGGTATGGTGTCAACGTTAAGTTTTCCTGAGTTAACAATGGAACTGAAAGTTGAATCTTGCAACATGTTGTCAACGCATCTAAGATATGTTTGTCTCATGGGCTGACGTTCCGGAAGTTTATGAGAATTATTTGGTAAGGTCTTC
>NZ_JAKMAJ010000441.1 GCF_022378355.1 Brenneria bubanii | reverse complement strand
GGCTAAGCTCAGTCATTACAGTCACTTGACTTTAAAACTTATAAAGCTATGTACAGCACCGTAGTTACTCGGCGAATAATTTAGACACTAAGCTTTGGTCAGAAAAGGTCTCGAAAAATAATGGAATTATGATGCCAATATTGTACAGATGTTATTTTATATTCCATTAATTATAGCGTAACATTTTGTTTTTTATTTATTTATCATGCAATCATTAAGGAAGAACATAGATGTGCT
>NZ_JAKMAJ010000440.1 GCF_022378355.1 Brenneria bubanii | reverse complement strand
GCGACCACAGTGGTTGAATGAGTATCGACTCTTGAGCGCTAAATTTCATACCCCCTGTTGCAGTAAATATAACTCATGTGCTAGTGTGCTTGACGTACAGGCTTCTGAAGATTGCACCTCTTGTGCTTTCGCTTTTTGGCATGTTCAAAGGTCCTTCTAGTTCGGCAATATTATTGAATAAAAAAATCTGTTGGTTGTATCCTGCTACATTTTATTAATATTGTTGATAATTGCTCG
>NZ_JAKMAJ010000439.1 GCF_022378355.1 Brenneria bubanii | reverse complement strand
CCTTTTCTATAACCAGGAGACTTTTTGTCGAACACAGTATACTTGTCCCTGGGTGACATATGGGATTCTCTAGGGAAAATGGATGGTTTGTTCAAAAGGCGCAAGGATTTAACTCTGGGCTTGAACATTTTCTGAGTGCCAAGAGCCTCGCTATAATCCATGCCCTTGCCCTCGCATCTTTCGATGTGCAAACCCAGGTTAATCTGCTTCAAAACTTCGTCCACGTCCTGCAGCCTG
>NZ_JAKMAJ010000438.1 GCF_022378355.1 Brenneria bubanii | reverse complement strand
GAAATGTTTTATTCAGCTGTCATCCTATCTGGCGCATCCGCCAATGTATTTCGCTTATCCGACACACCGAAAGCAGCAAGTTCAACAGTTGAACAACTATACATCATTGGTTACAAGGCAAGAGAAGTTGAGTCTGGTGTCTCCTATATTACAGTCGCCGGAGTGTTGTTCGATTGTCGGATGCCATAGGTAGTTAGCGTCTCTATCAAAATTCAACGGCAGTGGAAGATACGAAAC
>NZ_JAKMAJ010000437.1 GCF_022378355.1 Brenneria bubanii | reverse complement strand
ACAGGCACACCCAGAAATTGATCACTCTAAGCATACGTATGTCCCCATCCTTTCCGGTGCGAACATGAATTTTGACAGATTGAGATTTGTATCAGAGCGCGCTGTACTTGGTGAAGGAAAGGAAGTATTTTTGTTAGTGACCATTCCTGACGTCCCAGGTTCGTTCAAGAAATTGCAAAAAGTTATCCATCCAAGATCAGTAACAGAATTCTCTTACCGCTACAACGAACATCGTCA
>NZ_JAKMAJ010000436.1 GCF_022378355.1 Brenneria bubanii | reverse complement strand
CATACAAAACATTTAGTTCGAGGTGTACGTATTAATCCTACCGTTTTTTCTGAGTTTTTTCAAAAAGAAAGAATAAATTTTACTTGAAAACCGCTTGCAGTGAAGTAGTCTGCTGCATCATTTAACCAGATGAGTACATAAAGTTTTGCTTTTCAATTGCATAAGTCTCTAGAAGTCGGCCATTTTACAAGAATTTTTTTTATTTTTCCTTATCTTTTTCGTCCAACTCATCACCCA
>NZ_JAKMAJ010000435.1 GCF_022378355.1 Brenneria bubanii | reverse complement strand
GATTTTCTGAACCGATGACCTTCATCTTTTCCGATATCACACGCATTCGTGTTGTCACCATCCGTAAAAAATAAAGATAAAATATAGTGACATAATACTAGTTATAAAATATACAGCGATGTAGATGCGTAAAACTAGATTCACTGCCTCACGCCATCTCTTCGATATTGGTGGAAAATTCACACCTGGGTTGACGGGAAATTAATAATTTCTTCTAATCCAGATCTAAAATTGATA
>NZ_JAKMAJ010000434.1 GCF_022378355.1 Brenneria bubanii | reverse complement strand
AAATAAAGGATTGGCCAGTCAAAGAGGCCGCTATACTGGGCTTCTTTTGTAAATTACCGGCATAAATTTTGCCATTGGATCCGCTATTGTCTATACCAGTAGAATTTTGCCGACTTTGACGCTGCTTATTAGATATGTACTCCACGGAAGCAGGGGGGTAGTGATACACAACCTGAGGTCCTGAGTGTGTTGTTATAATAAGTTGGATTCCAAGTAAACAGGGATTGGGTAGATATTC
>NZ_JAKMAJ010000433.1 GCF_022378355.1 Brenneria bubanii | reverse complement strand
TAATCGTTACGTCAATGCCATCTTTCCATAGAAGAGATTCGAAAGCAAACTTAGTCGGATTATTAGCATTTTTACTCACGGGAGGTAATTGAAAAAAATCTCCACAGAAAATTAGCTGGATATCTCCAAATCGCCTATCATTTTTCCTGAGTTTTTGAGCAATATAATCCAGCTTATCCAGCAAGTCACCATCCAACATCGAGATTTCATCAATCACTAATGCGCTTATTGTCTGCCA
>NZ_JAKMAJ010000432.1 GCF_022378355.1 Brenneria bubanii | reverse complement strand
CAGTTGTGGGTGCCACCATGGTATTAGTATGGGTGAATGTGCAAGGGCAGTCCGTAATGGTCAAGGTTGTTGCTTCGGTCACGGTGTAAGTTACACCGTTCGTGGTGAAAGTAGTGGGGCCAGGGCAGTAAGTAGTGTATTTCGTAACCACTTCAGTTGAGGTCACCAAAGATGTGGATACACTAGCGCTGCCTTGTGTAGTTACAGGTAAAGAAGAGCTGGAGCTACTCGGATGTGC
>NZ_JAKMAJ010000431.1 GCF_022378355.1 Brenneria bubanii | reverse complement strand
GATTTGATGAGAATGGAGCGCAATCCACAACAACCCCGCAATATCCGCAAGTAATCGCTGCAGTCTCCTCAAATGCTTCTCCTGTAGACAGTCTGGAGGGAACTCTTGAAATGCCGAAAATAAAACACGACTCTTTCGAGGTACCTTTGGGTCAATTCTTTGATGAATTAGAAAAGGTGACTATGCAATCAGATCCAGAGTCTACAAGGAGTAGGATGTCGAACAATAATTCTCCTCA
>NZ_JAKMAJ010000430.1 GCF_022378355.1 Brenneria bubanii | reverse complement strand
TCACTTTCCATAGTTACGCCTGCGGTGTTGAGTACTATAATGCTCAAGGTTTAGTAAAGCCTGACGGTTGGGAGAACTACCACAATTAGGTTAAGAAATTACATTAGTCATATAGTTTATGCAGTTCATAACTAACTCTACAGTTTGAATACGTGACATTTAGGTTTATGTTCGGGACGAAAAATTTCATGTAAACTTAGAGCTCATCTCAAACCTCGTATCCTTCGCAGCTATAGGT
>NZ_JAKMAJ010000429.1 GCF_022378355.1 Brenneria bubanii | reverse complement strand
CAGGTTGGTGTGCTTTTTGATGGGGCTGTTGGCACCACAGCGACAGCAACAACAGCACCAACAGCAACTCTGTTTGGAGGACTTCATGTTGCTGAGGGTTTACGCTGGTGAAACGCAGGGGCATCCGCTTCTTGTTCTTTCCTTTGTGCAGACGCTGGCAGCATATTACGGGGTGGAGACAGTGCTATGTGGCTCGTATCTGGTGATCCGTGATACTCAGCTGCGTGCTGGAGAGACC
>NZ_JAKMAJ010000428.1 GCF_022378355.1 Brenneria bubanii | reverse complement strand
GAAGGATATGTGAAAAGGGAGAGCATGGATGTTGAAGATTCCGAACTTAAGATGACAATATCTGTTGACGAATCATTCGACAGTAACCACAGGGTGATGAACCAAAAAAACGGTCACAGTGGCGATTTCACTTTTACCGCCCTCGACACTGGTGAACATAGGATATGTTTTGTGCCGTCGTATCCACAAGAGGATGCAAAATTAAGAGTATTCATGGAGTTAGACATTGTAAATGTAC
>NZ_JAKMAJ010000427.1 GCF_022378355.1 Brenneria bubanii | reverse complement strand
TCGTATTTCTCTTGGGTTTCCTTAGTACCTAGACTTTCCAATTGATGCATTTTCGACAGCCAAGCATCCTTTTCACTAGTGTCGGCGAGTTGACTTTCCAGAAAGTTAACTTTAGTTTTTGCCTGCGAATTTAATCTTTCAAGGGCTTGATATTCTTCGTTTAGCTCAATAAATCTTTGTTTCTCCTCTTTGCCGCTTGCCTTCAATAAATCAACTTCTTCTTGTAATTGTTTGACTA
>NZ_JAKMAJ010000426.1 GCF_022378355.1 Brenneria bubanii | reverse complement strand
TAGTTAAGGGGGGGTGACTATTACGATTGATTAATAGTCGTACTTAATTTTTACAGAATTATTTATATATATTATTTTGGTATTTATATAAATATCACCCTCGGTTTTATTAATGGTCGAGGGCCGAAAGGAGTTATTAATATGAATATATATCCATCATTTTTGACTTTATTAAGGTTCTTTTAAAATCTTCTTCTCTCGAATCTTTTCATTTATCAAGGCACCACCTACCATCGTT
>NZ_JAKMAJ010000425.1 GCF_022378355.1 Brenneria bubanii | reverse complement strand
GCTTAAATCAGAACTTCCCGTTACTTTCCGTTATAAAGCACTTACATGAAATGAGCTCATTGTCATAAGTAGGTGGGACAAAGTGAAAAAATACTACCCGCAATGAAAGTAGAGCAAGATACAAGAAATCTGATATTTATCATTATAATGCATTCTTTCATCGAGTTCAATTTTGTTTTACTTACCGTTATGAGAGAATCAAAACATTCCCGCTTGAAATCTTCCAACTCTCTTCAAGG
>NZ_JAKMAJ010000424.1 GCF_022378355.1 Brenneria bubanii | reverse complement strand
GTTAAGGAAGCTTCCACCATTGGCCAAAACTATTATCCCGAAAGAATGGGTAAATTTTACCTGATTAATGCTCAATTTGGCTTCTCTACAGCATTCAAGTTGTTTAAACCCTTCTTGGATCCCGTCACCGTGTCCAAGATTTTCATTTTGGGTTCATCTTACCAAAAGGAACTTCTGAAGCACGTCCCCGCCGAAAACTTGCCTGAAAAGTTCGGTGGTAAATCCAAGGTTTCTGAGGC
>NZ_JAKMAJ010000423.1 GCF_022378355.1 Brenneria bubanii | reverse complement strand
GAGACGGTACCATTGAGAAGCGATGCTAATCTCATCACCAGAACAGCCTTGTACGTATTGCGCTGCAACGATATTAGAAACTTCCCCTCTGGAACGAAGATAAAAGTACACAATCCAATTCCGCTGGGGCGTGGGCTGGGATCATCTGGAGCTGCTGTAGTAGCAGGTGTTTTGCTGGGGAACGAGGTTGGCCAACTTGGATTCAGCAAGTCTCGCATGTTAGACTACTGCCTCATGAT
>NZ_JAKMAJ010000422.1 GCF_022378355.1 Brenneria bubanii | reverse complement strand
GTGCGCAGTGTTAGGGGAGCCGCTCCCCTCTGGGGCCTAGCTCGAAGGCATCACAAGCTAACGTCACAAGCGGCACAAGTATTTACGGTTGTCAGTACCAGCGCCCTTTCCGCACTTCCCCGGCTGGCACCCCACAGCGACTGGGCCACACCTTACAGCTGCACTTACAGTTCTCGGTGTTTATGATTATACGTCTTGGCAGGCCTTGTTGGTGCTAGACCGAGTGATGTCTGCTTTCG
>NZ_JAKMAJ010000421.1 GCF_022378355.1 Brenneria bubanii | reverse complement strand
GTTCAATGTCGGTCAAATCAATATTCTTCCTCCATGCCTTCTTGCCCTTACGGGATTTTTGTTTGTACTGTGACGGCCTCTTCTCAACACTTGCAGCCATGATGATTATGCTAGGAGTTTACTGAGGATAGAATACGGTTAGTTTTGCAGGAATGATACCATGTTCAATGTTGACTCTCTACTATCTCATCTCTGATAAAATTTTATGCGATGAGCTTCCTGTCCGACATTACAAGGTC
>NZ_JAKMAJ010000420.1 GCF_022378355.1 Brenneria bubanii | reverse complement strand
TACTCATCACATTCCACTACTATGGTGCCACGCAATCCGTCACCGTACTGTATAGCTGAATGAGAATGATACCAAAACGTACCGCATACATCTTGTGGAATTGTGAAGTTGTACCAATACGTCTCACCAGGTTTTATGGGTGGTTGTGTTAGACCATGTACCCCATCTACGTCGTTACCAATAGGCACAAGCCCATGAAAATGCAGACCTGTGACACAATATTCCTCCATGAGTTCATC
>NZ_JAKMAJ010000419.1 GCF_022378355.1 Brenneria bubanii | reverse complement strand
ACCACTTGAGAGGAACCGTCAGCATCCATTATGCAAGATGAAGCAGTTTCTAATCAGACAAAATATGTGTATGCAAATGACTAAAATGAAGTTTTGTGGTTTTTCGTTATTTTTGTTTTTCTACTATTCGATGGG
Organism: Brenneria bubanii; assembly: GCF_022378355.1. Lineage (GTDB taxonomy): Bacteria > Pseudomonadota > Gammaproteobacteria > Enterobacterales > Enterobacteriaceae > Brenneria > Brenneria bubanii. The sequence goes on along the minus strand of NZ_JAKMAJ010000419.1, from coordinate 104 downwards.
AAAGAAGCTTGCTTTCAGATCAGAATGAAAGAACAATTACGGTACGCTAAACCCGGAACAATTGGAGAATAGAAAATATCACCTGGCGGGTTCAATTCACAATT
>NZ_JAKMAJ010000418.1 GCF_022378355.1 Brenneria bubanii | reverse complement strand
CGTAGCAACCATTCCTCAACAAAGTCTTACAGATCCTAGGTAAGACTTCAACCTGCAAGGGTTCGAGTGGAAACTTCTCACCATCAACCGAAAATAGGCTAGAATGAAGTTTGGGAATCAACTTATATGCAACAATTTTGCAGTGTATGACCTCTGGTTGCAAGACGGGCGTACCTTTATCAAGAGCTAAAAGGATAGGAGCCATTCTCGTTACAGAGGTTCTTGCATCGGTGACTACC
>NZ_JAKMAJ010000417.1 GCF_022378355.1 Brenneria bubanii | reverse complement strand
CCTTGAAATTTAATCATCACTATACAGCAATTTTTTTCGAAAAAAAACATTATGTCAATCCGCTTCCGTATTTCTTACAAATCGTAGATAATAATTATTAGAGATCACCTTATCCAATTCTTCTCACAGTAGAAATGAATCTCCATGTAGGTAACTACGGCAATGTGGTCTTCATTGAGACATTCTTACGCCTCGAATATTGTTTCAATTAATCCTTGCCGCTATTTTGCACTTAACAT
>NZ_JAKMAJ010000416.1 GCF_022378355.1 Brenneria bubanii | reverse complement strand
TGCCTCTCGTATTAAAGGCGTCACTTTTGAGTATTTAGCCCAGGATGCTTTCTCGATGCATGAAATGGCTTATCCATCGCGGCCTGTCGTCTCCAACTCGGTCGCTCTACCGGAGGACGGCGAGTACCATTGGAGAGATGGCGGATACACGCATGTCAACGATCCCCAGGCCATTGCGTCTTTGCAAGATACTGTGAGACCCAAAAACGAAACTTCTTGGGACATGTACGTCAAAAGAG
>NZ_JAKMAJ010000415.1 GCF_022378355.1 Brenneria bubanii | reverse complement strand
GACGGTATCATTGCGCCTGGTTTTGAGCCTGAGGCCCTCGAAATTTTGAAGAAGAAGAAGGGAGGTAAATACTGTATCTTGCAAATCGATCCAAACTTCGTTCCAGCGCCCATGGAGACCAGGCAAGTCTACGGGGTCAGTCTACAACAAAAGAGAAATGATGCCATTATTAACAAATCCTCTTTCCGTGAGATTGTTTCTGCCAATAAGAATTTGACCGAGCAAGCCGTGATTGACTT
>NZ_JAKMAJ010000414.1 GCF_022378355.1 Brenneria bubanii | reverse complement strand
CAATACCTGGCGAATTCGAATCAATTGAAGGGAATCTCTTCGACAGCATTATTTGTTTTGAAAGTAGAATGTCTGTTTAAAGCATTGGGGTCCGTCGAGGATTCTAATTTTAACATATCTCCAACTAGTGGCCGTCGAAAATTGTCCCTAACTGCACCAGAGACCAACCACACGAATGAAAACATGAACCTAAAATATAGCAAGTTTCCACGCAACTTATCCACAAAGATCATGATTTA
>NZ_JAKMAJ010000413.1 GCF_022378355.1 Brenneria bubanii | reverse complement strand
CCGATCAGTATAAAAAGAGATCGGAGGGAACTGATCCTCAATAAACTTCAATATATCTTCAGCGTGCCTGTCCAGGTCTGGGCAGGCATTCCTGTTAAAGATGGCAGAAACGATGGGACGCCCGACCTTCAAAAACCGTTTCAACAAACCATAAAACCCAGGTGAATTATCTTCTAAAAACTCCTCGTGGAAAATACTGTCATCATTTAACTTTAACGGTTTGCCAATATTAAAGGCCA
>NZ_JAKMAJ010000412.1 GCF_022378355.1 Brenneria bubanii | reverse complement strand
TGAATTCTGAACCACGTTGTTTATCACATCCATGCATTGACGAATCTTAGTGGATGGTTTTAAGGACTCCAGTAAAGGTTCGTATGTTTGTCTAGATCTAGCCTTTTGGCGGTCCATTTCTCTCTGATATTCGAAATGAAGGTCCTCTTGCGTAAAATGTTGATTAACCACCTGATCATAAAGGCCGAAGGACACTATTTCTGTCTCCTTAGTCAATTTTTGACATTTTTTGCAAGGAA
>NZ_JAKMAJ010000411.1 GCF_022378355.1 Brenneria bubanii | reverse complement strand
GTATATTAGGGCTGCTATAACATTATCCAGCGCTCCTCGTAAGCAAAACATAAATATCTTGGTATTATGACCGTTCTGCTATCAAAAATGGCACCCTACCTGCCATGAATCTTTCTTGAAACACTGCTGTCAATGGGGCCAATGTTATGTGCTCTCTTGCGTGGTAAAATGTCCTTCTAAATACTCAATATTCACTGTGACACACTCGTTTTATTGACTTGTCCGGCCTACCCACTCCCT
>NZ_JAKMAJ010000410.1 GCF_022378355.1 Brenneria bubanii | reverse complement strand
CCTTGGCGATGGCATCGCCAAGGCTGTAAAGCAAATTTTGGCTTGAACCAGATCTTGGTTTAAACCAAAAACATCATAGTACGTTGTTAACGAATATATTATTATATAAAACAATAGATAAGGGCAACCAACAAGCCCCCCAAAAAAAAAAATCAATGACCGGACCATTCGATAGAGTTCAAGTCAATACCCTCTTGAACCATCTCCCATAGGGGAGATAATTCTCTCAAAAACTTGACA
>NZ_JAKMAJ010000409.1 GCF_022378355.1 Brenneria bubanii | reverse complement strand
AGCATGGGAGCACAATTTGTTCAAACCGTGGATCGGAGAGTCAATGCTTATCTCGTAGTGCTTTCGCTTACCGTCAACCATCTTGGATAATCTCAGGCAGAGTGTTATCCAATGGGATGATTTAATCTTATCAACTGCCGTATCGGGGTGTAAAACATGTCTCTCAGACACAACGCGGGGCACGAAAATTTGATACTCGTAGTCCTTGTTTACCAAATCGCCGCTGCTTTGTTCTAACAA
>NZ_JAKMAJ010000408.1 GCF_022378355.1 Brenneria bubanii | reverse complement strand
GAACGTTCTCTACGCTGGTTGTTGGGCTAACGAACAGTAGCGCCAGGTACAAGTGGCCGGCCATTGTTTATTATACATCTTGGATATTCTTACGTAGTACCAGCGGAAACCAAGAAAAAAAAAACGAAAAAAAATTTCAAGAAAATTTTGAGACATTTACGTTCATTTTCCTACAAGATCAATTGACGTAGCCTTGTAACAGAAGTTTGAAACTTGCTTCCAGAAAAAGAGAGAAAAACG
>NZ_JAKMAJ010000407.1 GCF_022378355.1 Brenneria bubanii | reverse complement strand
CACCAGCAGCTGCTTTCTTCACTACACCGTTCAGTGCACCACATGCCAGGCAACGTCTTTGCTTTTTAAATTGGTCCAAAAATTTCTTCAGAATACCCATACGTCTCAAATTGTCAACGCCAGGTCTCCTCAATTCTGCCAAAAAGTGCTTCTTGTCCTGGTCGTCCAATAAAAAGGCGGAACAGTCTTTGCAAATACCCTGCAAGATCTGAATGGTGGCCTTGAAATACCCAACATGGA
>NZ_JAKMAJ010000406.1 GCF_022378355.1 Brenneria bubanii | reverse complement strand
ATTAAAAAAACATTTGAACGACAAAGAAAGCTCCGAGTACTTTTTTTCCATAATTTATCGTGAACATTAAAACTATTGCTTGATAAGAAGGGAATTTCTTGTGGTGTATTCTGGAATAAGTTTTACACGGGACTTCTTCTAATCTCTTGCTTACATAAGTAAGGACGTATAACTTGCGCTAAAAAGTTTGCTTAAAAAAAAAGCTATAACTCCTACACATAAATCCAAGTAAAATAAATA
>NZ_JAKMAJ010000405.1 GCF_022378355.1 Brenneria bubanii | reverse complement strand
TCCTAATTTATCAGCCTGAAAAGAAAAACTAAGCTGCTTTGGTGGTGCTGATAGAGCCCACTGCCCAGTTCTGAGTTGTTACATTATTCTACTCCCAGTGCTGAGAAGTGTTGGCACAAGTCTTTTTGGGTTAATGTGGTCGCTTATTTGTGGAGAGCACCTTATTGTGCGAGCCAATGTGGATCACGACGGGCAAAACGTAGAACGAAATAAATGAAGACTCAAGAAAAACATTATTAA
>NZ_JAKMAJ010000404.1 GCF_022378355.1 Brenneria bubanii | reverse complement strand
TTTAGCGGAGCCGAGAGCAACACCAGACAATCGAACAAAAGTTTTAATTAACACTAACAAACATGTGTCTGCTTTACAAATGTCGAGAATGCTATCTTGAGGAGTCTCGTTATCCCAAGGAATGAACAGGCCGGTTTCCAAAATAGAAATGCACTTGGCAAGGAACGCATCCGCACCACTCAGAAGATCTGATATTATCACCCAGCTCAGAGGATCAGAGGTATTCTTATATGTGTGACA
>NZ_JAKMAJ010000403.1 GCF_022378355.1 Brenneria bubanii | reverse complement strand
AGAAGCGGAAATAGGAAGATATAGAGAGGAGCGACAGGAGGTAGACAAAGATAGGTCACGATTCGATGTGCTGAAAGGATGCCAGAAAGTATGGGCATGAAGGAAGAGAATCGCATGACTAAGGGCAAGAGTATGGGAAAAAATAGTGGAGATGGAGTTATTTTAGATTAGTTTGTGATAATAGTGATGATTGGATTGGCAATGGACGAAGACTAGGGTTTGCTGGGTGTGGGGTGTGGC
>NZ_JAKMAJ010000402.1 GCF_022378355.1 Brenneria bubanii | reverse complement strand
ATTTACAAAGCTGTAAAGTGAGGTTCCTTGATGAACATTCATCTGGATTTCCGACAATATGTGTATCTGCGCATTCTAAAAGAATGTTTCTCCGTGTGAGCGATGCTGCCACTTTTGAAGAATTGATCTGTGCTTTCATATGGTGGAGTGGCCTAAGAAAAAATGGAATTTTTCAGAAATTTACACCAGAGAGGCCATTGCTGACTTCCGATTTTGATGCCACCAAAGTATTGGTGTCTC
>NZ_JAKMAJ010000401.1 GCF_022378355.1 Brenneria bubanii | reverse complement strand
GATAAAAGAAATCACACACCATCCTGTTAAAAATTGGGGAATCCTTTGTCAGTACGCATTATGAAAAAGATATATGTATGTTCTAATAGTCACATACGCTATATGGTACTGCATGGCAAGCCGATCTGCTAATGTTCGATTTCTGCACTTTCGTTTTACGTGTGTCTTTCGCGAGTAAGGTGACGGTACGTTTTAGTTCGCTTTTTTCATATCAACAGAAGTTGAAACTTTCTAAAGACA
>NZ_JAKMAJ010000400.1 GCF_022378355.1 Brenneria bubanii | reverse complement strand
ATTCGCTTTTCTCGAATAGCTTTTTTCAATGCAACTGCTCTAGCGACCTCCACCCTATGGAAGAAAATTGTTGCACCAGCTGAATCTTGTATTACGCTTCTTGTCATTGCCACTATCAGCCCTAGTGTAACAACACCAATTAGGGAAAAGACCATTATCATTATCTTGCTAGCTAAGTTTTTAGGCGTGATGTCGCCAAGTCCAACGGTCAGAATGGCCACAATTGATTAATAAAGTGCGG
>NZ_JAKMAJ010000399.1 GCF_022378355.1 Brenneria bubanii | reverse complement strand
AAGTCAAAACCCGCATTCTCAGTGGATGATGAGCATTATAAACCAAAAAATAGCAAGTTGTCAGATACGGGACAGTTTGTATTTAATGAAGAAGAGCTACCTGTAACTCCACTACCCTTTGAAAAAGTCGAAAGTAATACAACGTTGACATGTTTTCATCCTGTCAATAATAGTAGCCAACCATCGGATATGAAGTCAAGACACACTCCTGTCTCATTCCAAGAAAAAGTTTACGAGGTTC
>NZ_JAKMAJ010000398.1 GCF_022378355.1 Brenneria bubanii | reverse complement strand
GTTCCGGTCTCTGCTGCTGATCCTTCGAATTTCAATCTTGAAACAGAGAGAAGTTCAATGATCATAAGACCTCAACAATCTTCTAAAACAGTGGAAAAAGAAAATGGCAAAGATTCTTTACCAAACTCTCCAGGCTCAAGGGAATCTCGGTCTTGCGGAACTGATGGGGAAAAAATACAGACAAAACAATCGAGCTCGAGTGAAAATCTTCAAAGCAATTCTGCCAGCGTTCTACAGCACG
>NZ_JAKMAJ010000397.1 GCF_022378355.1 Brenneria bubanii | reverse complement strand
TGATCTAATTACTTAAACCATATTCTCTAGATATGCTGAGTTTTTGAAACTTTATCTCAGCCTTATTATTTAAAGTCGAAATAAAGCCTTGCAAGAAGTGTGGTAATAAAAAAAAAGGGAAAAAAAATACATTCTAAAGTAAACAATGCACAAGAAATTGTTAAGAGCAGTATGATGCTTCTCCTTTGCACAGGAGAAACTAAGAATCGAGCTACAATTGGTCATATGTTTTCGGGAACAA
>NZ_JAKMAJ010000396.1 GCF_022378355.1 Brenneria bubanii | reverse complement strand
GACCAATCTACAATTCCCGACTACAATGCATCAGTTGATACACAATTTCTGAAGAATATGGTGTAGAAAACCGGTCGTTACAGGTCCTGCGAATACTTAGGAGAGGCGGCAAGCTGGCCGAACTGGCTTAATGGTGCCATCAGAGCTTTTGATTCATTGTCGTATAACGTGATATTCAGGAACTGAGTAGACTGATGAAAAATTCCAACCAGTCACAAGGGCATCTTCACAACGACAAGAG
>NZ_JAKMAJ010000395.1 GCF_022378355.1 Brenneria bubanii | reverse complement strand
TTTTTTCATATAGTAGCCACCTGTGAGATTCTCCAATGGCTTGAATAGCCAAAACTGTGAAAAATCCTTCTGAAAGGGAAAAGAAAGCTGTTGAGTGTGACAACACAAACTGCCACGGCTGCACGATATAGCAATAATAGTAATAATACAGTAGCCAGTTCGAATGCGCGGCAAAAGGATTACTTTTTAGTTCTTCCAATAATGTTGACTCTGGCTGGGATCCACTCCGTAGAATCTTGGT
>NZ_JAKMAJ010000394.1 GCF_022378355.1 Brenneria bubanii | reverse complement strand
CTCGGCCATGTGGCCTGCACCTTGCTCGTGGCGAGGTAGGACAAAGTTGAAGGCCTCAGAGTCATGAATTGCATCATAAACAGGTAGAATGGCACCTCCGGGGTATCCAAATACTGTGTCGACATCGTGCCTCCTCATCATCTCGTGGAAAATCTGGCCACCTGTTAGTCCGATGAACGAGCTGTCCATCTGCTGCTCGTTGTTCTTCAATTTTTGGTGCAACTTGCTTGGAGTACCAGTG
>NZ_JAKMAJ010000393.1 GCF_022378355.1 Brenneria bubanii | reverse complement strand
CTAAAAAAGAGACAGTAAAACGATATAAAATTTTCTTTTCCCTATGGTGTAAAAACACTCGTATTTTTAGCTATGATAAGTTTATCCGTAGCCATGTATAATAAGATTGAAGCTCTCTTTGGTTATGTAATCTTTTTTTACATAGTGTTTTCATTTCCAATCCTTTTTGAGTTAAATGTTTCCTTTCCTTAGTTAAATTTAAGCCTGTTATATTTACAGAGTTAAACTCACGAAAATTTTA
>NZ_JAKMAJ010000392.1 GCF_022378355.1 Brenneria bubanii | reverse complement strand
AGGAATAGATTGGTTGATCCAAAATTCCGCGGATACATTGATTGAGTGAACGACCAGAGAAATGGCGTGGGATTTATTTGGATGGTGTATGTATTTACTGTAAAGGGTTGAATGTCCGAGCCTGTCCAATTACTAACTGCTCCATACAATAGTTAGAGATGTTTTGGCGTCTTTGGGGCTATGGAATAAGCACGGAAAACTACTATTTTTGGGTTTAGACAATGCGGGCAAGACAACTTTAT
>NZ_JAKMAJ010000391.1 GCF_022378355.1 Brenneria bubanii | reverse complement strand
CCTTTTATTGTGCTGGGTTTTATCTTTAGATTGGCAACTGAATTTTTCGGTGATTTCTTAACTTTCAGTTTTTTTGATTGTGGCTCATTGGCCTTTTGGGAAGTTAGCAAAGTAGGAACTGATGCAGCATTCGAGTTGGAAGTCGAATTCTCACCCACACTGGGGACTGCAGCATTCACCAACGTATGAATACTGCCATCCATATGTCTTTTTTGTGGCAAAACTGGGCTGGAAGATGTGGT
>NZ_JAKMAJ010000390.1 GCF_022378355.1 Brenneria bubanii | reverse complement strand
CCAATAGACAGGAAAAATGTATTCTAGACAACATGTAAACGAGGAAAAACGACCCTATTCGATTACAAGCTGCAATGCTTTATTCAGCTAGCCGACGAGCTGACGCTTTAATGCGTCAAAAGTTAGGTTGACTTTAGGGTGAAAGCACTTAAACTGCATTTTCAACACATTTCTCGGTCGAGAAAACAAATCACGTGATCACGACGACCAAGCACCCTGCGGTATCGCTCAGCATTACATTG
>NZ_JAKMAJ010000389.1 GCF_022378355.1 Brenneria bubanii | reverse complement strand
CGTGTGCTAGAGCTGGAACAGACCCTGGTTTGGATATCCTTGATCGCAGCTGAGGGATCAAAAAGACTGCCGCCATCAACGCCAAATACGAAAGGTTGGCGTTGATCTCATGGCAACCGTGGATTAGATCAAGCCGGCTACCACTGTGGTCATTATGTTACCCAAACAGGAGCCTAGAGCGCTTACCGCTGTGCCTATGGTACGCTGGAGCAGATGTTGGAGATCATATTAAAGGCTCGTTG
>NZ_JAKMAJ010000388.1 GCF_022378355.1 Brenneria bubanii | reverse complement strand
GTTAACAATCAGTGGAAAAAAAATCGCCATTGAGAATTTCTTGTAACGCAATAATGAAGCCTGATGAAGTAACTGGGAAAGGGTATGTAACTAAAAAGCAAATATGGGCTTCAATTTTTCGGCGTTGTTAGCCACATCAACATTATCCATGTCCGCTTTGGAAATCATCAACACGCGATACAGATCAGAGCACGATTTCGAATTTAAGTTTGCGAAATCTCATAGTGCGGTTTCGGTATGAT
>NZ_JAKMAJ010000387.1 GCF_022378355.1 Brenneria bubanii | reverse complement strand
AATGAAACGTATGACAGCTTAAGCACCAGAAGTAAAATACAAAGATTTTCTAGCTTGTGTCGCAAACGCGAGTTCCCTAAACGGATGACCACTTTTGAAGGATCAAGCTGGTCAGGAAATAGGGTTGATTGTAGAGCATCTTCAAATGTTTTCTCGTCAAGGAAAGAAACACTTGGGTAGACACTTCTATAAAAATGTACCTTATATTCCTGAATGACATCGTAAGGTGGCAAAATATCTTC
>NZ_JAKMAJ010000386.1 GCF_022378355.1 Brenneria bubanii | reverse complement strand
TTGCTACCAGACTTTAGAATGGATTCTTTTAAATCAGCTACAGCCTCTTGTGCATACGTAGGTCTGTACTGCATGCTGTACCAAATGTGACCATCCTCGTTCAACTTACGATATTGCTGGGCCTCCTGTGGCTCCCTGACATCACGCAGATACTTCAAGCGACATAAGTTCTGGTATAGTTTGACGCCAGATTCATAGGTGGGCATATCCACGACACACATACACCTCCAGATGTCGCGTCT
>NZ_JAKMAJ010000385.1 GCF_022378355.1 Brenneria bubanii | reverse complement strand
ATAAAGTTCCCAAAAAGAAATTTAGGAATCAGGTGCTCCCTCATGGTGCGAACGGGAAGGACACAATTTACTGGTTGAAAGACTACAAGGAGTACAAAAAGTTAACGTCGAAAGATTGGGCTGCTATTGAATCTCAAGATGCCAAATTGTAAACGGCTACTAATGTCTTTTTTTGCACATAAGAAGGGGTGATCTATGTAGATTTATGAAATGATGTAGTATAGATTTATTTTACCCCCAAT
>NZ_JAKMAJ010000384.1 GCF_022378355.1 Brenneria bubanii | reverse complement strand
AAGATCCAGAGCCTCTGTCCTTGGGAGCGACTGACCCTAAGTCAAAATACTTTGATGTTTCATCGCCGCTGGACGACGACTCTATCGAGGAAGACGACCTCGTGGACGACAACGAGCCCAGCGAGCCTGTGTTGACCATGATCACTTGCGGTAAGAGCAAGACCCGGCGCAGAAAAGCTTGCAAAGACTGTACTTGTGGTCTCAAAGACGCGGAAGAGGAAGAGGTCGCAGCCACCCATCAGC
>NZ_JAKMAJ010000383.1 GCF_022378355.1 Brenneria bubanii | reverse complement strand
CCTGCAACGGCTGTCGTCCAAGTACCTGCTACCGGAGCAAGATGCGCAGAAAATCAAGTCCAAGAAAAGCGAGTCGCTGGATAGTGTGGTTGGCGCTGCTGCAAATGGGCACAAGGTGACGGGAGCGGGAGCGGGAGCTGGGGCAGGCAGCCAGTAGAGGAGCTGTTGTGTCTGGCCTTTTTTTTTTCTTTGTTTGCTTTGTTTTGTTTAATTTTTAATTTTAAAACCTTTTGTTATCAATGC
>NZ_JAKMAJ010000382.1 GCF_022378355.1 Brenneria bubanii | reverse complement strand
CTGAACGAGCTAGCAGACCCTAATGATTTGGTCACTATTCGACCAGACAATTCTTCAGTAGATCATTCGCATGATGACCTTTTGCGCCAGTTTATCAAAGAGCGCGAAGAACAAAAGAAAAACTCTAGCCAGGAGAATAAACCCAATGGCAAATCATCTTCCCCCGTCACAGTTCCTCCTGCAGATGACTCGAAGAGAAATATCCTGGACGGATGGCAAAACATACACAGTTTGAACATTGTC
>NZ_JAKMAJ010000381.1 GCF_022378355.1 Brenneria bubanii | reverse complement strand
AGAAGATATGACAGGGACGCATGCAGACAGTTCAACTACTGTAACCTCATCTGCCCCTGGACCTACGTCAGCCGCGACGGCTTACTCTCCTGCAGGAGCCGCTCCTGGCATAAGCAACTCATGTAGCAATGGGCAGAACAGTGGATCCTCTCATCCACCCTCACAGAGCACGGTATTCATTCATAAGCTTTACAACATACTCGAAGATAATGACCTGAAAGACTTAATATGGTGGTCCCCTAG
>NZ_JAKMAJ010000380.1 GCF_022378355.1 Brenneria bubanii | reverse complement strand
GGACTTGGCAGTTTGAGCTCCTCCGATATAGATTCAAAACCTGACATGTCATAGCCCTCCAGAAGCTGCCTATGTTTGATTCTGTCTAAACTATAGGGCATCCGTTGTATAGCCTTCCTTTTTCTTAGTGACCTTTGGTAGCCTTCAGAAATCGCCACATCTTTATTCATACCCCAATCTCCTCGAGCTACGGACAATACACCTGGTTCTGGAGAAGTAGATGTGTTTTCAGCATCGTGAGGA
>NZ_JAKMAJ010000379.1 GCF_022378355.1 Brenneria bubanii | reverse complement strand
CAAATTTATTCATTTTTCTTGGGCCAAGGCGAAGCAAAGTGAAGAGATATAATTTATAGCGGTTAATTAAAAATTACTTGTAAAACTGACCAGTAGTTGGGCACAGTACATGTACTAAATTGGAGAAGGTAACCAGCCGCCACAAAGAGGTCGATCGGCAGGGGGCTGACAATAACACCCTCGCTTTCAGAACAGCATAAAGCACACGAAAGACGAGCAATTCCCGCGCTCGCCATACTAAAT
>NZ_JAKMAJ010000378.1 GCF_022378355.1 Brenneria bubanii | reverse complement strand
CATAAACTGGACACAAGTCACTCATTGCGTTTTAGACTTCGGTAATAAAAGTACACGAAAGATACTGAAGAGATATGAACTCGAGAAAATGAGATTGGCAAATGTTCAAATGGCTTACCAACTAATGTTACTTGAAAAAATAACGTTGCTTAGCGCTTGATGTTTTCGACCGATTTTATTGTATAAGTTTTCATTTAATGATAATGATGTTTGCAACGTTGATTCTCAAATTAATCTTATCCC
>NZ_JAKMAJ010000377.1 GCF_022378355.1 Brenneria bubanii | reverse complement strand
TACACATATACTCATGTGCTATCTAACGGATGTGTTTCAGTCAGGAACCTCGGAAATCTAGAGCGTGAAGGTTTACCCACAGTGCGAATCCCATTACGGAGCCGGGAATTGCACAAACGTGAGGAAAACAAGTTGCAGCTATGCGATTTCGCCATTCGTCACCTCAATCAGATCAATTAGTGAATAGTAGATAAACGTGGAGTTGCGCCGCTATCGAACTTTTCGAATATGTCTTTTTAGGTA
>NZ_JAKMAJ010000376.1 GCF_022378355.1 Brenneria bubanii | reverse complement strand
CTTCTGCATATTAAGCCATTATTGGGTAAAACCGAAAAGGATGAAAGGGAAATTTCGCTCTATATGAGGGAGCATCCTGGTGTCAACATCGTGCCCACAGAGAGGAACTCCTTAGCTTTTTTGGTTGATAATGTCCAGTACCCTGTGGAAGAAATTACAGCCATGAACCTTCAGGAAATGATTAACAGGGCCAATAGTTTGTTGAGAGACAAGGACCCGAATGGCATTGATGTAGTCGACAAG
>NZ_JAKMAJ010000375.1 GCF_022378355.1 Brenneria bubanii | reverse complement strand
GGGTCCTTGATTATCCAACAGCTTCAAGAGGATTTTTTCAAACACTGAGAATAGGGCCAATTTGTGGTACGAATCCAATAAGAACTCCCCCGAAGTTGACTGGCCTTCTATTAATTCGACAAACTTGGGATCTATTGGTATTGAGCCAAGATAGGGTATGGAATAGGACTTCGCAAGGCATTTGCCACCTCCACTGGAAAAAATATTGGTGCACTCCGCACAGTAAGGACAGATAAAACCTGAC
>NZ_JAKMAJ010000374.1 GCF_022378355.1 Brenneria bubanii | reverse complement strand
CTAGCGTACGGTGAATCTTGGCAAGAGTGCGATACAAGGATGATCGTTTTGAATGCTCGAATAGCCCTAAAAAGTTTTGCGATGCCAAACTTGAATGACATATAGGAATATATTTTGCATCGCTTTATAACTAGATTTACAGGAGAAACTCTGGGTTGATAATGTGAAACATAATGGTACGTATAAAATCTTCTCTTTTCGGGCAATGAGCTTTCTTGTAGTTCTCGTGGAGGCTGACTTTCGG
>NZ_JAKMAJ010000373.1 GCF_022378355.1 Brenneria bubanii | reverse complement strand
GTAGCAAACAAACCGTCCTCCAATTTATCTCGATGCTCATAGGGATTTAGCGGCACGTCAAGTGCCAGATTACGCTTCGTCAACGAAAGCACTTCTGATTCAAGCTGTTGGTATATACTATCGGAGAACCTTGTTTGGTCAGCATAGGACATCATGTCGTAATAGTGAGTCAAGTCGTTGGGCTTCAGTAAAGTACGATACACTCTAGCCCTTTTAAAAGTAGTAGATCTTATCTTCCTCGAGG
>NZ_JAKMAJ010000372.1 GCF_022378355.1 Brenneria bubanii | reverse complement strand
TGATTTCGCTGATCATAGCAGGTGTCATGCAGCACGTAAACTCCGGCAAAAAAATGACTTTGTGGTCCCACAACTGCTTAAATTCATCTAGATGGCTTGGGTGACCGCAGCAATTCATGGGCATAGTATGAGCTTATCCAAGCTTACTCTAGGGATAAATCAGCCTTTCAATTCAACGCTGGCGTAGGACGGAAAGCAGATATCTTCATATTATCAGGGTTGCGCGCAACTGGGCCCTGCATTG
>NZ_JAKMAJ010000371.1 GCF_022378355.1 Brenneria bubanii | reverse complement strand
ACCACTCCAGCTCCTTTCACACCTGGTGTAGGATCGCTTTTGGGATTTCCTACCAACGCCTCTCCAGGACAATCTGGCAGAACATCCGTCAATGCAGAAAACTTCCAACATGTCACAGAGGCTGCAGTTATACCCCACGAAAATGCACAAACCCAAAAAGTCGCTTCAGAAACCAACCGTCTACAGAAAAAATTACCCACGCATACAGACTCACCGACTCAATCGCAGACAGGCCAGAAAAGAA
>NZ_JAKMAJ010000370.1 GCF_022378355.1 Brenneria bubanii | reverse complement strand
CAATAAAATAAACCTGGCGACCCGCGTGGTGGTAACTAGTACCTGCGGAAGAACCCGACGAACTTGCGGCCCAACGCCTTCCTGTTCAGCGACCCAGCGCCAATCAATTCGGAAAAGTCATGCTTGTAACACTTCATTGTAGATAAGTTAGATTGTGGGGAGACTTAAATTTCTGGGTAATAGAATCGAACTGGTACAAATCTAATCACCAGAGGAGTTTGGTTGGCGTGTTTGATCCAAGAAA
>NZ_JAKMAJ010000369.1 GCF_022378355.1 Brenneria bubanii | reverse complement strand
GGATGTAGTGAACCAGTTCTGTGCGAATAGAGACCAGCCTGCCTTTGGAAGATCATTTGTGGGGACATTTCTCAGAACATATAAAGGTACTTGGGAAATAGCTCATTTCACATCTTTATTTGACCAAACTCTGCAGAATCACAAGATGGCCAATCAGTACGACGAGTTTTACAAATACATCTATGAGCAGCAATTACAGAATTGCCATGAATTGAAGCCTCTGCTTAATGGGAAAGAAATGGCT
>NZ_JAKMAJ010000368.1 GCF_022378355.1 Brenneria bubanii | reverse complement strand
AGTAAGACAAAGCCCTAGTAAAGAGATGTAAAGCAGATACCATCTATGGCTTTTGTCCGCCAGAAGTGCCCAGATGGCCAGTATCGCTCCAAATGGGACGAGGATACTTATGACAAATAGCATCTTGTCATTAATACGTTGATTGGTAGCATAGGGGTGGGAAATTGAAAGATCGTTGATGTAAAACTGCCGTTGAAACGGTTTCTGATAATAAACTGGGACGTTGCCATAGTCAACGTCCCAGT
>NZ_JAKMAJ010000367.1 GCF_022378355.1 Brenneria bubanii | reverse complement strand
AAAAAATTGCACTGGATTAATGCTGGCCCCTTAAAATATGGAACGAGACCATTAGTTCAACTCAATGCAGTAGAACTGAGAAATCTGCGGAATATGAGAGGTTGGCAAGATTTGCAGGAGTCCTATGAAACCGACCATACCCGATCCCTGACAGGATATTTAACAGATTATGGATCATTATTTCAGTGTTACTACGGGCTGCTGAAATTTCATTCAATACTTGTAGTGGATTAAGATGGGAAAAG
>NZ_JAKMAJ010000366.1 GCF_022378355.1 Brenneria bubanii | reverse complement strand
TGAAGTTTTGCCTGAGGAGTTGTGTGGTAATGTTGAAGGTGGAGAGATTCAAGGTTGTTATTATTGGTGTCAGTCAAAGTATGAATTTTTGAGTGAATTATTGATTCGGATTGAAGATATGGACGTTAGTGAGTTAATCTTTTTGTTTGTTGAAGGGTCTGTTGGTAAGCATTGTCTAAAGGTTGATGAAAGTGTTAGCGTTTTGAGAATGTTGAGTAAGGAGTTTGAATTTTTTTGTAATCGTA
>NZ_JAKMAJ010000365.1 GCF_022378355.1 Brenneria bubanii | reverse complement strand
CGAGCTGGGTGGGCTAGGTAGCTACGTGATCAACAAACAGCCTCCTAACAAGCAGATCTGGTTGGCTTCTCCAATATCAGGGCCCAACCGCTTCGACTTCTATAACGGAGAATGGGTCTCCCTTAGGGATGGTACCAAATTGCTAGAAGTGCTGAACAAGGAGGTGAATGATGCAGTGGAGGAAGAAGAGGTAAACCTGCTACAGTAGGCTTGGTCCTCAAATCTAATTACACTTTGTAAATAAT
>NZ_JAKMAJ010000364.1 GCF_022378355.1 Brenneria bubanii | reverse complement strand
TGGAGCAGATTTGGCAGTATATCTCTGCGATGTCCGATGCTTTCTTCTATCAGTAGTCCTCGAATCCGCTCCTTTCTCCCCAAAGAGTAGCGCATACAATTCGGCATGATCACTGATGTCTTGCAGAAATTCCGAGTCGGAACTGACGTCTAGACGAGCATCTTGACCCTTCAGTGCTGCAACGGGACGTGTTCCTCCGACGTGACCCTGAGCAGATGAATTAGCCTGGAAGTCGGACTCCTCGG
>NZ_JAKMAJ010000363.1 GCF_022378355.1 Brenneria bubanii | reverse complement strand
GGATATCACTTCAACATAGAAAAGCAGCCCAATCGGCAACACAGAGATCTAACCACTAATTAAAAGCGCTTTGAATTCACAATGTGCAGATCAGTTCAACCTTTTGTTTTACCGGTTTCAGTTTCACTTCGCTAGGGTATGATCATACTAATACAGCAACACACACCAGTAGAGCCCCCAGACAGACGAACGACCAAGAGTATTTGACCACTAAATAAAATATCACCGATAGCAGCGTAACGAAG
>NZ_JAKMAJ010000362.1 GCF_022378355.1 Brenneria bubanii | reverse complement strand
TTTTTCTTTTTCTGTCCGCCTATCTGATTGTGGATCTCTGAAACTTCAGGACATACAGACAAATACAGCTGCGATACAAGAGGAATCCATTCTTTTATTCATTTCCTATATTTGTCATGGTTTAAGACACATCGCATCAAGCAATACCAAGCTGCGATGTATAGAAATGTTGACGGCTTTTTCTCAATTTTTGTCAGATGAGAATAAAATTGATAGAGTGATTCCATACTTAGTTACATGCTTCG
>NZ_JAKMAJ010000361.1 GCF_022378355.1 Brenneria bubanii | reverse complement strand
GAATGAGATGCCAGTTGTAATGCCTTAATATACATACCTTCTGATGCTTTCTTTTTTTTGAAAGCTCTTTTTAACTGCTTCAGCGCCTCTGGCAAATCGAAATTGGTTTCTAAGATCTTTCTCTTTAAGGCAAAATTGTCCCAACCCTGGTAGTCGGTCATCTCTTTCCTAGCTTGGGGGAGAATTTCGTTCATTAACTCATATTCTTCATCATTTAAGTAATCGTCCAGATCTGCCTCTTCTTC
>NZ_JAKMAJ010000360.1 GCF_022378355.1 Brenneria bubanii | reverse complement strand
CAATTTTTGAAATTTATGAGACGTACATCTGATACTACAGGGCGGTTTCTATGTTCAAAGAAAGCTAGGTATACATATAAGTATGCGCTTTTTGCGTTGCTAGCTATTTATACGTTGTACTTCTGCGTTTGGACATTCAAATTTCACAATTCATAAAAAGAATGCACGAATTATGAGAATCTAAGATATTGGAGAATATATAAGGTAATAAAAATACGTACAAATTACAATCAGTTTGCAAGATG
>NZ_JAKMAJ010000359.1 GCF_022378355.1 Brenneria bubanii | reverse complement strand
CTTTGTTCCCTGGTTTTTACAAGGCAGTGGTGATCTCAGATGATAGGGTAATGAAGGCTATCAGGGAAATGCTGGATCGCCAGCAACCATACATTGGAGCTTTCATGTTGAAGAATTCAGATTCAGATTCGGATGTAATTCATAACACAGATGAAGTTTATGACATCGGTGTGTTTGCCCAAATTACGAGCGCTTTTCCTAGCAAGGACGAAAAGACAGGCACTGAAACCATGACTGCATTACTC
>NZ_JAKMAJ010000358.1 GCF_022378355.1 Brenneria bubanii | reverse complement strand
CACCTGTAACAGAGACTTCGAATACAGAATCCCAAGAAACTGGAAAAGCTAGCAAGCCCACATCACCCCGTCCATTGCCGCCCATACCGGTGGATATACCTGTGACAAAGAGCGACGACTTACAGGAAACAAAACAACCAAACAAACCGCCTCTGCCCGCTCGTTCGGGTCAAAGTGCTTTCTCTTCTCGCTCTACCCAGATCACTCCCCTCAGAGCCAGTTATGAGGGGAACTCTGCTGATGAG
>NZ_JAKMAJ010000357.1 GCF_022378355.1 Brenneria bubanii | reverse complement strand
TGTTCCAAACGTCAATACTGTTTCGAGCATTTGTTGGCTCCATGAGAACGTTCAAGATGAAGTCTAAGGTGATAAACACGCCGGTTCTACCACAGCCAGCAGAGCAGTGTACCAATAATGGAGACTGCTTCTTGGGAGCCGAATAATCTGACGAATTGGATCCATTTAACTTTTCAATCCAAGCCTCATTGCTGTATTTTTCGGTGCCTTTACAACTACCGTTTTTTAAGTCGAGGAAAAGCTCCG
>NZ_JAKMAJ010000356.1 GCF_022378355.1 Brenneria bubanii | reverse complement strand
TGAGTTATTGTTTGACCCATTTGTGACTAGCTGCTGCTGCTGATGTTGATTACATTCTGTCTCAAACAGTTCTGGGTACTCTGACGTGTCTATATTCACTGGTGTTCCTATAGCTGTTATGCTCTTAATGCCTTGTCCACTCTCAAGCGGCAATTTTAAACTTGCGAAGTGCCTAGAGGGCTCTAACAAGGATGAAACCTTGATTGGGAGAATTTGTCCCAAGGTCTTGGCCGCGTGGCGAGAAAG
>NZ_JAKMAJ010000355.1 GCF_022378355.1 Brenneria bubanii | reverse complement strand
TGAAAGAAAGTGATGTTGGTACCAAATGTGGCTTATTCAAGGTCGAGCTAATTGGCGACGAATACTTTACCTTTTTGGATGAATCTAAAGACCCTAAAGCTTGCACGCTTATGTTACGCGGGGGCTCGAAGGATATACTCAATGAAATTGAGCGGAATTTGAACGATGCGTTAGCAGTTACTAGAAATGTCATGTTGGCTCCTTCGTTGTCACCAGGCGGCGGTGCTACAGAAATGGCAGTTTCTG
>NZ_JAKMAJ010000354.1 GCF_022378355.1 Brenneria bubanii | reverse complement strand
GTCTATGGAATCAGGTGCCACACTAACAAAGTTGAAAGTTTGTGGTCAATCTGATTGTGCTTACTTAGTTACCTGTTAACTTGAATAGCACCAAATTCGCGCTTCTTTCTGCATACTTTCCAAACTCCGTGCATAAGCAATGCATAAGTAGCACTAGTAAGGGTACACCCATACTTCCGTATTTTCGAGCTTTTAAGCGAGGCCATTCTTGTTATTTGTTGGCATATGGAAAAAAAAAGTTCTGGT
>NZ_JAKMAJ010000353.1 GCF_022378355.1 Brenneria bubanii | reverse complement strand
ATAGGACAGGTATTCATACAGGAACTGCTATGAAAATTCGCTTGGGCATTACACAGATTATTTCTTGTCACCTCTAAAAACGGAGAATAGAGACCTTCTCTTGCCTGCGATTACGGCTTCTCCCTTGACAGCCTCGCGACGGATCTTCTCCAAATCCAAGGACTGGCGAGCCTTGGCGAACGACTTTCGCATGTCACTGCCCGTAGAGCCACTCACGTTGATACTGCTATTGCTGTTGTTCTTACG
>NZ_JAKMAJ010000352.1 GCF_022378355.1 Brenneria bubanii | reverse complement strand
CTGGAGTAGCATATTTAGGTCCAGTGATAAAAATGAGAGGTATATTAGGCAATTACCAGAAATTTTTTTAATTACTTTTTCATTCTTAAAGCTTTCTGATCCATATATTTGGCCGTACCTTTGTGATGAGTATCGACCCGCTCCGCTGTTTTCAAATGAAGTTTCTTGGTTTTTCGACAAGAGTGGAGTTTCACGATCAGTAGTGAATAAATGAACGCTTTTTGTGGGTAAAAACTATTGAGCAATC
>NZ_JAKMAJ010000351.1 GCF_022378355.1 Brenneria bubanii | reverse complement strand
TATGCATTTCAAAGTGCTTACTAAAAAGGGACAGTTGCTTCAGAAAATAATAAATCTCTTTACGAGAAGTACTGCCATATGAAATACGGTTCAAAGTTCGTAAGAGATCTGGCGTATTCTTCAACAATTGATTGAAGGATTCAAAGAACAACTTGCTAATTTCATCTTTTACACACTCAATGGCATCGAGTCTATTTTCTATGTCAACTCTGCTCAATAGAGGCTTTCCTATCCATTCTCGTAATTG
>NZ_JAKMAJ010000350.1 GCF_022378355.1 Brenneria bubanii | reverse complement strand
GGATGAGATTTCATCCCTCGGTGCCATTGGAAATCAATGGGAGCGCGAGTATCAGCGCCTTCTAAACTCTGGCCATAAAGTTGATAGGAAAAATCCTCACCAGGATATTGTAGATTTGTCTTTAAAATCTATTCAATTGACAAGTCAAATTATAGAAAATAAGTTGGCTAATAATCCACTCTCCAAAAATGAAACAATTGCATTGATACAGGCACTGGCTCACCAATGCCTGAACCCGTGTTTTCAA
>NZ_JAKMAJ010000349.1 GCF_022378355.1 Brenneria bubanii | reverse complement strand
AAGGGGACATCCGTAGTTTTCTTGTCAAAGGTCAAGCGATGCCCGAGACTTCGGACTCCTGAGCAAAAATCTCTGAAAAGTTGAAGTTGAAAAGTTAAGCTATGACTGAGACAGCTTCACGCTAAACGAAGCTCTAAGGTATTCTTTCTATCTATATTATGTATATTCAAGATGTGTATAGTCCACTTTGACACTCATTAAAGCCCTATGCAAGCTGCCTTTCGTACTTTAAATAATTCTCTTTCGA
>NZ_JAKMAJ010000348.1 GCF_022378355.1 Brenneria bubanii | reverse complement strand
CCAATGACAATTCTCCGTTAATTTCTCCCTTTTCCTTTTACAGAAATAGTATACCCAAGATTTTTAGAACTATTAGTAGACAGGCATATTATTTTTTAATATTAAAAAGCTGCAAATCGTTTAATACTTTTAGGAAATCAACTTTCATTTCTTTCATTTCTTATTCAATTATTGTCAATTATTGTATGAGTTCAGCATGTTTATTAGTCGTTTTATTTACGTGAAGAAGAAAATAGCTTATCACCAT
>NZ_JAKMAJ010000347.1 GCF_022378355.1 Brenneria bubanii | reverse complement strand
AAAAAGAATGAATATCTGTAAATCTATTCAAGCATTCATACTTCCATCATATGAAGGTGAGAATAGGTTGATTTTATATACCCAATATTTAATTGGGTATATAAAACCAAGAGGAAACGAGGATGCATAAAAATATGCAAAAATCAAACAAAGATGGCAAAAAAAACCAGAGAAAACAGTAGTGGCTGATATTGTAACAAGGCAAGGCAACTTCTCTTTTATGATGAGTCGAATAGTATGCGATGCC
>NZ_JAKMAJ010000346.1 GCF_022378355.1 Brenneria bubanii | reverse complement strand
ACTAAGCCAGTAGGGTCGCCACTTTCCAAAGTTTTGGAAACCTCCTCGACACTTATTACCGCCGAGGGCACAATAACAGATTCACCCACCCAAGTGTACTTCAACTTCAAAGTCTTGGCGTCTAAAGTGTATAAAACTGAAATTGCTGATGATTTTTTGCCCTCCTGTAGAGCCAAGGATTTGTTCAACGCCTGAGGCAGTAAGTCAACAACCTTTTGAGGCATAAAAACCGCTGTGGATCTTTTTC
>NZ_JAKMAJ010000345.1 GCF_022378355.1 Brenneria bubanii | reverse complement strand
CTTTTGGTGGCCTTTCTACGAAGATCGGTGAGTTGCATAATTACTTGAATAAATCGGGCAAATACGCACCAGCTGAGGGTTCTGCATTTTATTCGAATGAAATCCCAATATCGAAATCCGCGTTTGCACTTGCAGATGGATTGGCTACAGCTGTACGTCATTATGATTCTTTACAAAAAAATCCAATTGTTGCCTTTGTTGTTCAAGAGGGAGAAAGAAATGTTTTCGATCAGCGACTCATTGAGTA
>NZ_JAKMAJ010000344.1 GCF_022378355.1 Brenneria bubanii | reverse complement strand
CAAATGATGCTCATTACTCAGAGTCGAATACTAGTGAAAATTCTCGCAATACAGAGGATTCAACTGTTACACAGGCTTTGCGATTGTTGTTTCACAGACATCCCCAGTTAGATAACCAAAATGTAGATGACTCGCCTCCCAATAAATTCAATTTGGAATACATTGTGCCATTAGGTAATAAGAGAAACATTGATTGCACAGGGGTGAGTTCAAGGATGCCCAGTACTGTTATGGACGTTGTATTTTCC
>NZ_JAKMAJ010000343.1 GCF_022378355.1 Brenneria bubanii | reverse complement strand
GCCCTTTCAGAATACTCTCTCTGCTCCATGAGCGCTCTCGCTGTGCCTACCACCAACTTGTATTCATCGCTGTACATGATCTGGCACAGCTCGTTCTCCGAGCCGGTATCTAGCGGTAGCGGCTCCACCTCCTCGTAGCCTTCCATATTTACACACGTACGGAACACGACCCCTATAGGCTTGCCGTCAGGTGTAGAGGCTCTTGACCCAGAAGTAGGAGCGCTTTAGGTTTCTATCTGGTAGAAACC
>NZ_JAKMAJ010000342.1 GCF_022378355.1 Brenneria bubanii | reverse complement strand
TGTTTCCATTCATCGACTAACTCATTATCCTCTTCACTATCTACCGGGGCTCTATCGAAGTCAAAACTTTCAAGCATATCCGCTAGGACCTTTTCACTTGTAGCCTTTTCGTCAGCTTCTTCTTCTTCTTCTTCTTCGTCGGCGTCGTCGGCCAGAATGGGATGCCTACATGCTACTTTCGCTCTCGAATAGTTCAATCTGTCCACAATATGATCCCAACCGTTACGCCACTGACCATGAGAAAATTT
>NZ_JAKMAJ010000341.1 GCF_022378355.1 Brenneria bubanii | reverse complement strand
GCCCGTCAATTTTTTCAAGCGTATTTGTTAGCCTAGACAGTGGAACTGCAAAATCTGTGATCCACATTTTGGCGTTTTCATCAACCTCATTATACCCATATTCCATCATCATGTATAACGCATTCTTTCTCGCAGCAAACAACTCTTGAGCTTCCTCATCATTGGCAGCAGCTTCGAACTTGGTGCAATGGTGGTCCTTAGCGGTTTTCTTTAGCTCTTTGACGTATTCTCGAACAACCGTTTCATTG
>NZ_JAKMAJ010000340.1 GCF_022378355.1 Brenneria bubanii | reverse complement strand
ATGCAATCTTCAAGTTTCACCCAGCGTTCTTTGTTAGAAAACAAACCGGTAGCTGGTTTAGGAATGGCAAGAGACAAAATGTAAAAAGTAGAATACGAGTATGAGGAATAACCACATCTTTGACAATGCAGACCATTCTCCAATTGGCCTTGAAAAATAGCATCTATCGGTGAAAATCCATTTCTTATGACAGAACCTTCAAACCACCGCTTATACTCATCCTTTTTTACTTGCAGCGCCTTTTGATC
>NZ_JAKMAJ010000339.1 GCF_022378355.1 Brenneria bubanii | reverse complement strand
AGACAACTTTCTACACTACTACATGTCCTGAAAGTGAATCGAAGGTTACTGTAACCTCTTGTACAGAAGGTTCATGTACTGCAAAGCCAAGCACCACCACGGTTACAGAGACATGAAATGAAATCTCATCCCAACAGACGACAACTGTGAAAGTTTTGAGAAGCTCAGTAACAAATGCATTCGGTTCAAAAGCATCTTCTGCTATCATAAGTACTCAGTCTGTCACTGTACCAGCGGCTGAATCCACT
>NZ_JAKMAJ010000338.1 GCF_022378355.1 Brenneria bubanii | reverse complement strand
TGGTCATGTACTGGTGAAACTAATGACTTTCCCTTTCCTTTTACCTGGTTTACTGTTCATTATTGCCTAGGCACCGTAATCTATATCATCTCCTCTTATGGGCGAGTTCATATGAAACCGGAAGCTCTCGGGAATTTCCTGGAGGGGGTCGCGAGTTCCGACTTAGCAGGTGACCCCGTTGTCTGGCGGAGGATCGCATACAAGACAAATCAGGACTTCAGAGAAATGGGATATCGTTACCCTCTTTT
>NZ_JAKMAJ010000337.1 GCF_022378355.1 Brenneria bubanii | reverse complement strand
TTCATAAAGTTTTTTGCAGGATAAAAGATTCGCAGGAATGTTATTAAGAGTAATAATTTTGCATTGCAGAGGGCAAAATACTCTTTGGTATTGAAATGCGAAATTGGCAAGTTCGAACTCAGCTAAAAAATCGGAGGGAATTCTTAATTTTCCCTCTCGTTGAATGTACAACAATATACGATCCACTGTTTTAAACCTCTGTACAAGTTTCATAGCCGTGATGAGCCCTACCTTTGGTATCCCCTGGG
>NZ_JAKMAJ010000336.1 GCF_022378355.1 Brenneria bubanii | reverse complement strand
TGTGTGTACAGGGTTTACTTTCTTCGTTCTGTGCGGTTACGTGCTTGCTGGTTTCATCATAGTTTGCAAATACAGTCTCGAATTATGCATTAGGTCTGGGTGGGTGAAATCCAGTAGGTTTATCGAGTTCAGATTAAACTGGAGACAGGTACTAAAAGGTGCAATGTTGCGGTATATTTATATTGGCTTTACCCAGCTAACTATTTTGAGTTTCTGGGAGTTCACGCAAAGGGATTCTGCGGCAGTTA
>NZ_JAKMAJ010000335.1 GCF_022378355.1 Brenneria bubanii | reverse complement strand
TCGAGAATAAGATATTGGAATTATTTTAATGTCAAAAAGAATAAGAAAAAATTTGAATTAAAAAATAATGATTAAGCTTCTTTTATATTCGTTGTTCAATAATCGTTTCTATATATTTTTATATTTATGCTTTACACCGTTCGTCAAGTTAAACACGTATTATATTATTATCGCCTCACAGGGCGGACCATCAATCTCTCTCAATCACTTATTCATCATCATGCTGGATACGCAAAGCATCCTCAACC
>NZ_JAKMAJ010000334.1 GCF_022378355.1 Brenneria bubanii | reverse complement strand
TGATGTACAAGGAGATGGAGAGGATCGAAATTCTGAATGCGTCCTCATCTCGGATACTTCTTTCTTGCAATTTTCTTTCTTCAATATTACTCTACCTCGACCAGCTCAAAAAATGAGGCTTTATAAGATGGAAAACGTCAGAGGAACTCTGTGGGGCGAGTTTACCTTTCAAGAGGTCGTCAATGAAGGCTATGTAGGGGATTCTGACAGATCATACTTTGATGAGGAAGCCAGTTGGTTTAACCAATT
>NZ_JAKMAJ010000333.1 GCF_022378355.1 Brenneria bubanii | reverse complement strand
CAATGGGATAAAAATTTTATCTTCAACACTTGATTATGACTCGAAATAGCCAATCTTTTCACATGCAGCTCTTCTTGTTGGCGGCTCATCCACAAACCGAATATGGGTTTCACAACGAAGGAAGAACTAAACTGGCGTATGCATTTTTTCTCAAGTGCCCTATATGACCAGTTTGTGAAAATATGAGCAAACAAAGTGCATTTTCTATTTGCGACAAAGGTCTTTAGCTGTACTTGGAATCTCCACGTT
>NZ_JAKMAJ010000332.1 GCF_022378355.1 Brenneria bubanii | reverse complement strand
AGGCCTGTATTAAAAATTTTGGCGGCGAAGCGTGCTTAAAGCACTGGCTTCCGCTGTGGAACGCCCTAAAATTTGAAATTATGCATAATACTGATGTGGGATATCCAGACCCTCAAATATCATTACCTAATCAGCCATCAGAGTCCGATAACTATCAACTTTCGCTAACTGTTATCAGATCTATTGGCCAAACTTTATTGCAGTTTGATGAAAAAGCCTTTGACAAATTTTTTTCTCACATTCTAGAGG
>NZ_JAKMAJ010000331.1 GCF_022378355.1 Brenneria bubanii | reverse complement strand
GTCACAGGACATAATGACTAACCCTTGGAACACCCAAAAAGCAGCGAACGTTAAGAGCGAAGAACGCTGCAGAACAACGTGCACATCGGGAATCCGATCTAAAACTCCCAGCGGCCAAGCATCTACACTTAGTTCACCTAAACTAATTCGAGAAATGTTTTGGAAGGGTATACGCGCGCATTACATACATATTGACTAATTGCGTGCCACGCTCTTTGGTAGTTGGAAGCTAGCACAGAACATTGGTTT
>NZ_JAKMAJ010000330.1 GCF_022378355.1 Brenneria bubanii | reverse complement strand
CAAAATCGGTTGGGGTGTTGATGAGCAAGTTTTTGATCTGCGGTACTTCTTGCACAAGTTGTAGCAGCAGGTAGAAGAACCCGGCAACGGTGCCGACGTTCAGCCAGTGTAAACAGACTTGGAGAATACGCTTGACGAATGCTTCTACACGCTCAACCTGTGCCACGTCTTGTCTCAACGACTTGTAGAGCAGATTTAAATAAATGCCCTGCTTGGAGGAGGTCACGAGACGCGGGTCTAACAGCGACT
>NZ_JAKMAJ010000329.1 GCF_022378355.1 Brenneria bubanii | reverse complement strand
CCTATGGTGGAAAGTGTGGATAATTCACTTCGGATGTCTGTACCTCAGCATCTCGATCGAATAAATGAAATATGTAAATCCACAAACACAATGCTGGATTCATGGATTAATATACAATCGCAAGCGGACTACATTTACAAGCTTATGAGTTCACCCAATTACATTGAGCACGCTAGTGCTCAGCTTAGCGAACCAGGGATCACTAGTGAAGAATTGCTTGCTGCAGAGATACAAAAAAATGACACTTTA
>NZ_JAKMAJ010000328.1 GCF_022378355.1 Brenneria bubanii | reverse complement strand
TGCCAAAGATGGTAAAGGTATATTCATGACCGTTGAAAAAGATGGTAAGGTATACACCAATGTGATTGATGCCATTACAGGTGCCGCAGTCGGCTCCCTAGGCTGGGGTGACACTGATATACAAGAAGCAATGGCCGAAGCTGCCAAGCACCATACCTACAGTTTCCCAGGATGTATCGTTAGCACAGCTGCAGAGGAACTCTCCAAATTCTATATTGATCAATGCCCCAAGGGTGCGTTTAAGTCTGC
>NZ_JAKMAJ010000327.1 GCF_022378355.1 Brenneria bubanii | reverse complement strand
AAATGATTCAAAACTTACTTCTCTATGTAGGCAGAGTTCCGCATGCGATGCATTCTTACACGCTTCAATAAGTCAATCACAAATTTTCGTTAACTATATATTAGAAAGCAAAATGAAAAGATTAATGACCTTTAACAGCTTGGCAATTACTCGGGTTCAGCCCACTGCAAAGTATAAATTGCGGCAGAAACAACTAGGATACTTACAGGTAAACTCAACACTGCGTACCCCCAAAACAAAATGTTAGCC
>NZ_JAKMAJ010000326.1 GCF_022378355.1 Brenneria bubanii | reverse complement strand
GTTTCAATTCATCTTCCTCTAAACCCTCATCATCCTTGTAACTATTAGCCAACATGTTCCACACAATTTGATGCGCAAATAAGACGCTAGTCTTGGCAGTGTCCAAAATCAACTTTTCAACATAACCACTATGGTCAAATCTCAAGCATTGCACAATTTGGGGAACGTAAAAGAATGTAACATTAACGGGATGAGATTCTAAAGAGAATACACTATACTGCAGCACAAAGGTATTACGGTTCCAACTGG
>NZ_JAKMAJ010000325.1 GCF_022378355.1 Brenneria bubanii | reverse complement strand
CTTTTTTTTAAGGTATGATTTTTATAACTTTAGAAAAATGTCAACTTTTTTATGATTAATATGGCTTCTGAGCTGTTCAACACTTTCAATTTTATTCTCAAACGTATAAGGCACAGCATGCTATCTTTGTACAAGGTTCAGGTAGTAATAGCTTTAAAACTGTATCTCAGCTAAACTCGAAATAGTTGCGAAAGAAATTCCGTGTTCTTCTAGCATACTGAGGAACATAATGCCTCGACAAGAAAAATC
>NZ_JAKMAJ010000324.1 GCF_022378355.1 Brenneria bubanii | reverse complement strand
CTTGACAGGCCCCACCAACGATATATGAGATGAATGGCATATAGGACACCTTACCTCAGTCATGCTGACAAGAGTACACATTTCCTTAAAAAGGTTTTCAGATATGCAACAGCCACACGACAGCATGGAACAGTCTCCCACCAAGCCGCTTCGTACCTTGTAAACATATTCATTCGTTATCTCATCCCGTCGAAAACTCAAGATGTCTTTTGGAAGTATCAGATTTTCTTTTAGCTCTTCCAAGACCAC
>NZ_JAKMAJ010000323.1 GCF_022378355.1 Brenneria bubanii | reverse complement strand
TCGTAGTAGCGGAACAGATTATAGTGCAGTCCGGGAATACTCGCCTCATCCATGAGGCTCGCCCCTTCGGGGCCAGCGCTTTGCGCTGTTCAAATTTTCTCCCGGAAAATTTGTCGCGGTCCAGATACTGCCCCTGCATGCGCAGATTCTGAGCAGGAGCCGGGTCGGGCAGCGGGCTTTCGCGCAGCAGCTTGCCCCAGGCGCCGTTCTGGCCTTCCCAGCGCAGCCGCCCTTCGGCGTCGGTCAGCCG
>NZ_JAKMAJ010000322.1 GCF_022378355.1 Brenneria bubanii | reverse complement strand
CATTTGTTCAACCCAAATAGCACATTTTAGCGAAGATTTACAACTTCTCTGGACAAATGGAGGACTTCGAAATTGTAAAAAAGGAACTTCGCAGATAGATTTTGACAAAAACAAATTTCTCAGACAGAAATATCGAAGTGTGACGGATTTGAAAAATTACTACGAATCTCCAATAGAAGTAAATGGTGCGATCTTGACACATCGTCAAAAACTTTCTATCCTTCAAAGATCGAGCGGTGCCAGATCTGGA
>NZ_JAKMAJ010000321.1 GCF_022378355.1 Brenneria bubanii | reverse complement strand
CTTAAAGAAGAACCCTGTTCTCGTCTCCGTAGTATTGCGCCTCACTTGCCGTCTATGTTCGACGTCCCAAGGTACAACAATGTCTAATAGAGGACCAGCTGAGGCATGCACAAGCGGTATCAGTCCCGATGCAACGTATTCTACCACTGCAATACCAAAATGCTCATTCCACATGGCATTGATGCCATAGGTAGACTCACTTAAATATCTCTTGATTTGCTCGTAAGGACAGTCCGTATGGAACTGCAAC
>NZ_JAKMAJ010000320.1 GCF_022378355.1 Brenneria bubanii | reverse complement strand
CACTCGACACTATTGAATTTGAAATAAATGAGTCTTTTTTTCAAATCTCCTTTGGATATCGAGATTTTACTGGATGGTGAAGAATCAAGAAAGCATGTTGAAGTTGCTAGTAACTCTAACTCCAATTCCAAGACACTCAGAGATCGTTTACCGCTTTATGAAGACGGTGAGAGCATAAGCGGAATTGCCACTTTGAGAGTAAAAGAAGGCAAGCGAGTGGAACATTTAGGCGTGAAAGTGTCCGTCATAG
>NZ_JAKMAJ010000319.1 GCF_022378355.1 Brenneria bubanii | reverse complement strand
TAGAATTACCAAAGGAAGTGTTAGACGGTTCGAAAAACCCATCTGAAAATGATCCTTTCAAATTGTGCAAGTATCGAACTTGGTCTAAGGCGTTATTTTTGTCACAATGGATGTAAACTCCTAAAGAATGAACTCCATCGGGCAATGCTGTTTGAATATCGGATAACGTGTAGATTTGAGTTAAAGTCGGCATAATTCCTCTTTTTGCTAACATTTTTATCGTATCTAATCCTTGGGACAAGTCATCTGC
>NZ_JAKMAJ010000318.1 GCF_022378355.1 Brenneria bubanii | reverse complement strand
TGTATCAGTTGTTGTTAAATGTTGCGAAGAACTCCGAAATTAAAACCAGGGATTCAGGGGGCAAAAAGATTATTAGATTTAAAAATGATGAGCTTACAAAGTTGCTTGTCAATGGTGTTAAGTTAGAAAACAGGTCTGTGATTTTGAAAGGCTTGAAATGGTTTATTACTAGAAAATTTAAGTACAACGACTACGTTGGTCAAAAAGGCGACAAAAAGTACGAAAAGGACTTGAGAAGAATAGAATGGGC
>NZ_JAKMAJ010000317.1 GCF_022378355.1 Brenneria bubanii | reverse complement strand
TACCGAAAATCCTTAACAACAAGATCAAGACTAATCTCAGAATGAGACTAGTATGCAAAGTATATCGTCGCCATCCTCCAGTGTTGGATCCTCGCACAGGTGAAAAGATTGCCGTAGAAGAATTGGTCTCACAGCGGCACGTCCTGAATGAGCTTACTGTCGATAGGGGACCTAGCCCCTTTATCTCAAATCTGGATTTGTATGGTGACGATTCCCTTTTGACGGTTGCTCAAGCCGATGGGATTATTAT
>NZ_JAKMAJ010000316.1 GCF_022378355.1 Brenneria bubanii | reverse complement strand
TATCTTGATTTTACGTTTTTTGGATGACCTTATATCATGGGGATTTAAAACCCCGCCAATATCGACCATATCGCTAGATGTGATACCTGAAGAATGGAGGCGAAGAATTATAGACAAGGTTATTATTGCTCATGGCACGGAGCTGCTCACCATGCTATTTGCGGGTCTCGTCACCAATTTCCATGCTAACGCACACACGGATGCAGTCAGTTGTATTGTTAAGTGTTTTAGGCTGGCAGCTGATGCCAAC
>NZ_JAKMAJ010000315.1 GCF_022378355.1 Brenneria bubanii | reverse complement strand
GTGTACATCCAAAAGATCACAATTCAGCTGAAGGGCTGGTAATTTGTATGGATACCAGCAACTCAAAAACGAAACAGGAGGGCAAGCTTGATTGCTGTGCTTTCTGTGCAGCGTGAACGTTTGCCAAATGGCTATCCAAACCGAGCATCTTTGCCGTGTACTGCGGCCAGAGAGTCAGGCTCAACCGGCCAGCATGTAGTAGAGACGTGTGTGTGTACATTGTTTAAAGTAAGTAAGAAGCTGATTAGTA
>NZ_JAKMAJ010000314.1 GCF_022378355.1 Brenneria bubanii | reverse complement strand
GTTGCTTGCAACAGCGACCCTCGCAGATTGGCAATTTAAAACAAGACCGGATCTATCTGTGCCACGTTTGAACATTACTATACCAGCAAACGAAAATACTTCCTCAGGTTATATATTCGTTGCGCCCTTCTCTGGCTATGCGGATAATACCAACCATGGGCCGAGGCAGGCTGCTCCTTATATTTTCACCGACAAGGGCGAACTTGTCTGGTCTGGATTTTCGTATTTCTCTATATGGGCTACAAACTTTC
>NZ_JAKMAJ010000313.1 GCF_022378355.1 Brenneria bubanii | reverse complement strand
GCTTCGAGATTTAGAACTTGCTGTTTCAACTGATCAATCACTACATTCGACTGAGATATCTGTTTTTGTGAAGCAGTAAAATTTTCAGCATAGTCTTTATTTCTTGTCTCGAGATGAACAATCTGCTGCTTTAACTGATCAGTCAGCTTATTTGATTGAGATAACTCTACTTGCAAGGCCTTTCTATCGATGGAAATTTCGTCAAGGGTCTGTAGCTTGGTGTATAACGAGTCATTTTCATCGTTTAGTTC
>NZ_JAKMAJ010000312.1 GCF_022378355.1 Brenneria bubanii | reverse complement strand
CATCTTTCAAATTGCACCAATTTAAAGTGGAAGACGGTTCTCCCAATACACTTTACAAACATATCATTAGTGTAAGAAATCCAGATTCAGATATTGCCGAAAAGAGTTTGACGCAGTCTAATCCCCTATTTCAACTTACTTTTGAATCAAACCCTATCGATGAGTCTGCAGATTCCAAATTGAATGTGGTGTTACGCGGTATGACGGTTTTCTACCACGTTCATTTCATTACGGAAATTATAAACTTTTTC
>NZ_JAKMAJ010000311.1 GCF_022378355.1 Brenneria bubanii | reverse complement strand
CATACTAAATCATGCAGTGTGGTTGTATTAGATGAGGCTGACAGATTATTGGATGATAGTTTTTTCGGAGATGTAGAAAGAATATTAAAACTTTTGCCCAAACAAAGGAGAACAGGCCTTTTTTCTGCGACTATTGGAAGCGCTGGTGATCAAATTTTCAAAACAGGTCTTAGAAATCCCGTCAAGGTAACTGTTAATACTAAAAGCAAAGCTCCATCCTCACTAGGCCTATTCTACACTGTAATTGACCC
>NZ_JAKMAJ010000310.1 GCF_022378355.1 Brenneria bubanii | reverse complement strand
AGTACTCATGTTTTGCAGAAGATGAAACAGTTTACTCAAAAAGACAAGCATATGTCTGAATTTTGCATGTCAGATAAAGTCAACACTGTCTGATGCAGTAACAGATGAAAGAAGAAGGTTCACGGTTTCTTTTTCCTACAAAGTTTGTTTATGATGATTTTATTTTATCACGACGGTCAACTGTATTTCCTTATCGTTTATTTGGAAATGTTGATGATTTTGCCTGTGACAGGGCCTCTTACTGATATTATT
>NZ_JAKMAJ010000309.1 GCF_022378355.1 Brenneria bubanii | reverse complement strand
GTTCTTTTCTTGCATTTCCAGGACTTGAATTATTACCTCTCGGAGAATTTTCGTCGTTCGATGGTGAATGATCGGCCATCTTTGTTGCGTTGGTAAGTTTTTTTACAGCCTGAGCAGCAATCATTTGACAATCGCTAAAGTTCTGAGTAGTCTCATGAATATCTTTCTTTTCAGCTTTGCTCGGCAGATTCCCATTTTTGCGATCAACGTCCTGGAATTTTTCTTCGATTCTCACTTCTTGCTCATCATTTC
>NZ_JAKMAJ010000308.1 GCF_022378355.1 Brenneria bubanii | reverse complement strand
ACAAGAAAACTTAAGTGTTTTGGAGGGTAGAAAAAGCCCCTTGATTGGACCTGTGATGTCTGGCAAGGAAATTGAAGCATTTGAGCTAAGCAGCGAACAAAGGACTTCTGATCCATGAGTGTTTCTTTTTCCATCAATTGTCTCCTTTTCTGTTTGATTTCTTACTTGACATTTTTCTTTCTCTAGGCGGTTATTTTTTCTGTACTCGGAATATTCTTGATTATCTGAGCATAATGTTTTGAGCAGTTCGTT
>NZ_JAKMAJ010000307.1 GCF_022378355.1 Brenneria bubanii | reverse complement strand
GTGAAGTTCATCAAGCCTTGTCCTATTAGAGCTATTTAGCGATGACGAGACCAAAAGAAAAATCGGAGGCTCAGATTAATACTGAAAAGATCAATGCTGCTCTGAAAGTGATTGAAGAAAAGCCTGTGATGCCTGACTCCAAATCTAAAATAGGTTCTGGTGACTTAGAATCTTATGTCTTGGAGGATGGCTCTCGCGTGTCTACTAAGGAAAGAGTCATTAAGAGCGTGACAGCAATTACGAACAAGGTTC
>NZ_JAKMAJ010000306.1 GCF_022378355.1 Brenneria bubanii | reverse complement strand
GAATAGTTTTCTTCGATAGTAGCATGATATGGCATAAATACTTAACGAGTTCAAGCAGCGGATTTCCATTCTCTAGATGTGAGCCAGGTAAGGAGGGAAAGGCATAATCAGCAGCGAAATTTGGATCGAGAATAAATTCTTGTTGATTCTGGTACAACTTTTGCACTCTTTTGATCAAGGGATTGCAAAAAATTTCGGTAAAGTTTGTGAGGGGCCCATCATCCACGTCTTCAGCATTATTGTTCTGTTTTG
>NZ_JAKMAJ010000305.1 GCF_022378355.1 Brenneria bubanii | reverse complement strand
CTAGGATTGAAATATCCTTCGATGAGATTATCCTCGCAAAATAGTAACATGTGATAATTATCACATGAAAAGTTTAGCAAAATAAAACAATTATATTTAATTTATATTATTATTACAGATAAAGCACTTAATTATTTAATAAACAATATTTTGTTTATTTTATTTATAAGAAACTAAGGTTAAATATTATGCTTTACTTTAAGTTTATTGTTTCCGAACATAAAAATAGGTTTACAAGTAGCAGGTGACCAC
>NZ_JAKMAJ010000304.1 GCF_022378355.1 Brenneria bubanii | reverse complement strand
CAAGATGGACTCTCTGATGAATACCGGGAAGACCACCCCCAGAGGCATCCCCGAAGCTCCATTTGTGGAAAAGGTAGAAGACTTCATTAAGGACCCAAGCGATTTTGATCTATGTTTCAGCAAATTTCAGGAAAGACTTTCAATGTACAAATACATGCTAGAATCTAATATTAGTAATATAAGACTTTTAAAGACACGAATTCCTGACATTGAAAATACGCTAAAAGTATGCCGTCAATTGCAAAACCGTGA
>NZ_JAKMAJ010000303.1 GCF_022378355.1 Brenneria bubanii | reverse complement strand
CAACACCAATGATGTGGTAATTTTTTCAATTTATTTGAACAAATCTAGGCAGAGTGAAGATGTGTTACCTAATACCCTGGAACTTTCCATTAGACAGGTCGAAAGGGAGGCCTCTCTATTATACGCGATTCCCAACAATTCATTCCAGGAATTCTACGAAAAGCGTGAGTATTCTCCACAGGAGGCCATTTATGCACATGTAGCCGCTATTTTTATCAACCATTTCATTAACCGTCTAGGTACGGATTATCA
>NZ_JAKMAJ010000302.1 GCF_022378355.1 Brenneria bubanii | reverse complement strand
ACAACAAATTACGGATGAGGATTCTGCTGAGATGCACAAGTCTTTTGCCACTGACATATTCACTCAGATTAGAATAGTTAGTCACCGATTACTGCAACAATATTGGCGAAGTCCCGAGTATTTATTGCCAAAAATTTTCCTTACTGTGCTAAGTGAAATCTTTATTGGATTCACAGTATTCAAGGCAGACAGATCGCTGCAAGGACTCCAAAATCAAATGCTTTCCACTTTCATGTTCACTGTGGTATTTAA
>NZ_JAKMAJ010000301.1 GCF_022378355.1 Brenneria bubanii | reverse complement strand
AAGATGATTATTATGGTATTACTCTTGCCAAGGAATCTGATCATCAGTTTTTACTAGCTAACCAACTTGTGGTTCACAACTGTGGTGAAAGAGGTAATGAGATGGCTGAAGTGTTGATGGAATTCCCCGAGTTGTTCACTGAGAAAAACGGAAGGAAAGAACCTATTATGAAGCGTACTACTTTAGTGGCCAACACGTCCAACATGCCTGTTGCTGCTAGAGAGGCCTCTATTTACACTGGTATCACTTTGGC
>NZ_JAKMAJ010000300.1 GCF_022378355.1 Brenneria bubanii | reverse complement strand
CGAGATTTCGTAGGTCCTCACCCAAATCTTGTCGTCGACAATACTGAACGACATAACATGATCAAAAAATGGTTTAGATTTTCTAGCACCTGGTGGGACACCAAAACTGTGTAAAAGTAGTTCCTTGATTAGTTTGTAATGAGGAGAGGGATCGAATCTATGGTCGAAAGACAGAATTGGTCTAGAACCTCTCAAGCAGTTACCAGTGAAGTTCAACTCCTCCATAGTATGCAGATTCTGGATATAGAATTTG
>NZ_JAKMAJ010000299.1 GCF_022378355.1 Brenneria bubanii | reverse complement strand
ATGTTAAACATTTGGAAGGAGCTGGACCACATCATCGTAAGTTCAATTTATTGCAAGACAATACTTACAACTTCCAGCAGATCAAATTTGTGGAAGAAAAGACATTAGTGCAAAATGAAGATGAGATTTGGTATCTCCAATTTTCACCAAATGGCAAATACTTGGCCAGTGCTTCGTCCGACTCATTGACTGACCGAAAAATTATGATCTACGATGTAGAGAACGACTTTCAGGTTTACAAAGTACTTGCCGG
>NZ_JAKMAJ010000298.1 GCF_022378355.1 Brenneria bubanii | reverse complement strand
CTCCCTTAAAGATAAAGTGCAGACCCTGGTAAGACAAATGGCTAAAGTGTCTGGTGGTGAATCGGTCATTGTCACTTCAAACAGTTCCCAAAACTTAGCGTTGAGGATGGCTTCCTGGCAAAGAACCTTGTCATGGCAACCTAACAAGAAGCGACTAAAGTCAAATTGCTTTGGCTGGTGTGAAGCAGCGAGAATTGTCTTGAGGCATTCTCGAGAGTGCTCCAGGGACAAGCTCTCACTCTGGTCCAACAAT
>NZ_JAKMAJ010000297.1 GCF_022378355.1 Brenneria bubanii | reverse complement strand
CTGAGAAATTGGAGGAACTGCTGGACAGCTGGACTGAAGGTGCCCCCAAGCCCAAACTGCTCTACACCATCCCTACTGGGCAGAACCCAACTGGTACCTCTTTGTCAAGTGAAAGAAAGGAGGCGATCTACCGTATCGCACAGAAGCACAACTTTTTGATTGTGGAAGATGAACCTTACTACTTTCTTCAAGTCGGTGACTACGTGCCTGACTTGAAAAAGAGAGAGGAAATAAACTCTGCACCAAGACCAAC
>NZ_JAKMAJ010000296.1 GCF_022378355.1 Brenneria bubanii | reverse complement strand
CAAACCTGAGAATGTGCTGCTAGATTCCAACGACAACGTGCACTTGTGTGATTTCGGGTTGTCCACGACGTGCCAATACCTCGCCCCCAACGTCTGCTTAGGTTCCTCATATTATATGGCACCTGAGAGGATACTGTATACTAGTGGTAACAAAGACACTGTGACAAGCTTCCCAACGTCCACCGGGGACGTTTGGTCTTTAGGTGTGATACTAATCAACCTTTGCTGCATAAGAAACCCTTGGCTCAAGGCC
>NZ_JAKMAJ010000295.1 GCF_022378355.1 Brenneria bubanii | reverse complement strand
GGCATTTTGCAAATTGGTCATAACGACTAATTTGCCTGGAGGATCCTTGATGTGCAATTCCTCGAATTGTTGATGCAATGGTATCAAAGGGTTTGTGGTAAAAGTACTGGTTGTCTGCAATTTTTTGGTGAAATTTTGTATCGAAGTGTGCCCTTGAGATAAGCTCTGAACAGCCATTTGCCAATCTTTGGGAACGTTCCCCGATCCGCCCAAAATCTTACTGATCAGACGACCCAATTGCATGCCATCTAAC
>NZ_JAKMAJ010000294.1 GCF_022378355.1 Brenneria bubanii | reverse complement strand
GCAAATGAAGAAGGGAGAGGGGGCCGCGGAAACTCAATAAGGTTATCGTTGGCGGTTCAAAAGGGTCCGTTGGTCCTCGTTGCTACTCTGGAATCTCTCCCTGCCTGATAAACGTTAGCCACACCCACCACAGGCGGCTAAGGGTCCCAGATGCCCCTCTTCCCTCGCGGTTGTTAGCCAATTCCTCCTGAGTAGTTGTGTGGTGTTCAGTTAAAAACCGAGAGACCGGGGTTTAGGTTCTTGTTCCATTAAG
>NZ_JAKMAJ010000293.1 GCF_022378355.1 Brenneria bubanii | reverse complement strand
TCTCTCGGTAGCCAAGTTGGTTTAAGGCGCCAGACTGTAATGTGAAAAGTGATCTGGAGATCGGGCGTTCGACTCGCCCCCGAGAGATTTTTTTGTATATTCAAATATTGATTTTAGTGAACTAGGCTCAAAGTTTCGACTCCATTAATTCTAGTTTGGTGGTCGCTCACTGAACCATCTATTTTCTATAATTCTCTTCCTAGGTTGCATCTACGTAGGAGTTCTGTGCACAAAGCAAGAATAATTTAAAAAAA
>NZ_JAKMAJ010000292.1 GCF_022378355.1 Brenneria bubanii | reverse complement strand
TCCAGTGCTGGAGACCAATCCTGGCGCAAAACATTGAGACATATCCTACCATCGAGGTCAATATTGGGGTGAAAAATCTTATTTAAACATAGGACGCGAGGTGGCTCCATTGGATAATTGTCATTGAATTGCAATTCGAACTGGAAGTGGCCGCATTTATAGAAACCTTCATCTGGCGAAACGACCACCCTAAGTAGAGGCGGACCCTTGGTGACGTCTTTTGGTCCCCTTATAACATTTAGTAGCACCGTTGG
>NZ_JAKMAJ010000291.1 GCF_022378355.1 Brenneria bubanii | reverse complement strand
TCAGGCTGTTGCACGATGGCCTCTTTTGACCTGGCAAAGCTGGTGTCAGGTCCAGCCTCGTCCACGTCCAATCCGCTGTCATCCTCAGCGCATTGCCTTGTCACCTCGCCTGCCACAGATTTTACGGGGCTGTGGTAAGCTGAAGGTGGTCTTCCCTCACTGATGCTACTCGAGCGAGAAGTTGATGCGTTATGAACGTGAACCTTCTCTTTGGAGGTCAATGCATTGAAAGTGTAGGAGTGGTGCTGACCACT
>NZ_JAKMAJ010000290.1 GCF_022378355.1 Brenneria bubanii | reverse complement strand
CGAGGAAGTAGTGCAAAAACGGTTTTGTAGAAAGGTGCACACAAAATAAAACCCAAAGTTGGAGGCATCACCAACCGGAACCTGTCCATGGGTAAGTAGTGGTGAACACCATGCAGCAAAAAGTGCATAGTCAATGCGGCGTTGTTGTTTGGTAACCACTCGTCCAAGTGGAACAAAAATCTGTGTAAACCGTACTCAATCAGGGTCCAAACGAAAATACCCACGCCAAAGAGAATCACTGAAAACAACTTGTT
>NZ_JAKMAJ010000289.1 GCF_022378355.1 Brenneria bubanii | reverse complement strand
CAGCTCTGCTGGCAGCACTGTCTATCGCACAGCAACACATTGAAAAGACCAAGAGACCTTCCGTGGTGGTGATCCCCATAGGATCGCCAGATAGTGGTGTGAATCCCATAATAAGAGATGCCATTTCTAACTTTAACGCTGATGTAAGTATAATCATAGCAGCTGGTAACCAGGCGTCAGACGCCTGCCAATACAATCCCGCAAGCATTAGACCTAAGCCTCCCAACGTCCTCGTCGCTGGTGCGGTTGACTCC
>NZ_JAKMAJ010000288.1 GCF_022378355.1 Brenneria bubanii | reverse complement strand
GCTTCTTCACGAGTTGAGGCTCAAAAGTGCCGTTACGATCGCGGGGCGTGGTGAGTTCAAAGGCACCGGTTGGTGTTTTGAGGGTTTTTCTGGACGAACCATTTTTACGGTTAGCGGCAATATCCTGAGCGAGATGAGAGTCGAGTTCAGCAGCCAGAGCGGCCTCAGTTAACTGTTTGATTAACGGCGTTAAGATGCCATCTTTGCCGGTTAGTGCCTGACCATCCTGAAGTGCTTTCAGGGCTTTATCGAAAT
>NZ_JAKMAJ010000287.1 GCF_022378355.1 Brenneria bubanii | reverse complement strand
TCTTTAACAAAGAAATATTATTTTCCATTACTATTTTGTTACTAATAATGTCTCTGCTTTATAAATCTATCCATCATCCCAGCTAGGAGTATGTGACTAAAATATTGCTCAAAATCAAGTAATAAGGCCCAGAGAGTAGGTAAATATAGGGCAAATAATAATTTTATGAATTTATCGGCCTCGAAGACGAATAACGATTGAAGTTATGGTTTTTTTGGAATATTTTAAATTATCACTTTTTCAATTAATTGTGTA
>NZ_JAKMAJ010000286.1 GCF_022378355.1 Brenneria bubanii | reverse complement strand
AAGTTCTCAGTATTTAATGATATTTTAATTTTCATAAACCCAGATTTGAAGTCTTGAGGTTTTTACTTATACCACAGAGCATCAAACTATCTATTCTCATTATGTCCGACTCCATCGTTTCAAAACCAGGTGTCACTGTGCTGGCATCGAAGATATCTAAGATCTATGTGGATGAAATAACTTCCAAGGTGGAAGCCATTAAGCCAATCAGGCCACAGGGCCCTTTGCTGGTAGGATTTTTGGCTAACGCTGATC
>NZ_JAKMAJ010000285.1 GCF_022378355.1 Brenneria bubanii | reverse complement strand
TCCAAGCCAAAAAAAAAACGCATTGAACTGGCAGATATTGGTCCTTCCCTGTTTAATCGTCCGTTATAATCCGTCTCACTAGAGTTCTTGTGCTTCAATGGGCAAAAGGTCATCAATTTCAAATATTCTTTTCATATATCATAACAGTATTACCCCGGAGAGGCCATATTCTCAGTACGCAGGTAGAGCATTGCTGCTCCACATTCATTCCATATACTGATACCACACACGTACTGGAGAAAAAAACGTGGTATC
>NZ_JAKMAJ010000284.1 GCF_022378355.1 Brenneria bubanii | reverse complement strand
TCGTCACATACGTGATAGTATAACTTAAACTATTTACAAGATTACAACCTGAATTAATGTTCACACGCTTGTGCTTACTGGTGAGCACATTGAGGGGTACCGTCGTCAGGGAAAGTACCGTGGGCATAGCCTTCGTTTGTATAGTGGTCATCACTGGATCCCATAAAATCGGGCAAATCGTCTACTAGCTTCATATTAGCAATTTCCTCGGTATTTTCAGGGTCTTCACTAATGCTATTCTTGGAGCCCTCACTT
>NZ_JAKMAJ010000283.1 GCF_022378355.1 Brenneria bubanii | reverse complement strand
CTTAAACTGGCACTGGCATTGTGTCAAACCCTTTGCATATATAATCCATAGACAGGCCGGTAAATTTTTGTATTTTCTACTATATATACTTTACGAAACGAAGAAAAAAAGTGAATAAATCGCATTAACAAACATTTCTTTGTTAAAGGTTACTGTTTCCTTGGTACTAATTACACTGCTCGTTTTGCTCGCTTTTCTCGTTTTGCTCGTTTTGCTTATTTTTCCTGGTTCTTGTATTAGCTGTTCCTTACTTGG
>NZ_JAKMAJ010000282.1 GCF_022378355.1 Brenneria bubanii | reverse complement strand
CGAAATGGCCGTAGTAAGTCCGACTACTTTTTAACTTCGAGTCAAAGGTGGGACCCTACAGAAGACATATGCGGCGTAACCTCTCCCACCCAATGTCCGGCTTTGGGTCCGTGAGCGGGCTAAGGGCTTGCTATCTGCTTAGTGTCCGATTGTCCCTGGTATACGGACTAATGTTGCAGTGATGACTATTGTGTTCGAAGTTTCAGGTTTTCGCGTTTCGTGTATTTGTGTGTAGATCAGAAACATGGTTGACCA
>NZ_JAKMAJ010000281.1 GCF_022378355.1 Brenneria bubanii | reverse complement strand
ACGTCGATTCTAGTTTTCGGTACAATGTCTATTTCTTTGTTGACTTGTAACCTCGGGGCAATATTTGAGCTTATTGGTGCAACCACTGCTTCAACAATGGCCTATATTTTACCTCCTTGGGCAAATTTGCTTTTAACTAAGCAAAAAAAATCTTTCAGGCAAAAACTGCCCTTTTTCGCTTGTATTACGGTTGGATTTAGTATCATGTTCATTAGCAGCGCGCAAACTATTATGGATTCTGTGCGTGGAGCTGAT
>NZ_JAKMAJ010000280.1 GCF_022378355.1 Brenneria bubanii | reverse complement strand
TGCGAAAAATTCGTTGAAGTGGAGTGGAAGCTTCGCCTTGGCTTCTTG
This sequence comes from Brenneria bubanii, assembly GCF_022378355.1. Lineage (GTDB taxonomy): Bacteria > Pseudomonadota > Gammaproteobacteria > Enterobacterales > Enterobacteriaceae > Brenneria > Brenneria bubanii. The sequence goes on along the minus strand of NZ_JAKMAJ010000280.1, from coordinate 207 downwards.
GTGAGCTCTAAATACATGGCAGCTGAATTGATTTTGGATCCCGAGTACAACCTACTTGTTGATTATTTCTTAGCAGTGGCCCCATTATGTGAAGCGATGCTGCGAAGAGTATTGTGGCTTGAAGAAGGAAAGTATATGAGGGACACAGTGGTAAATTACAAACGTGTTTATGACTTCTCGGGAAATTTTGAATGGTACAATTTTTGC
>NZ_JAKMAJ010000279.1 GCF_022378355.1 Brenneria bubanii | reverse complement strand
CATCCAAAAATCCCAACAAACACTGTTTGAATGGCGTCCAGTTGCTAAACTGGTGGTTGTCTATCTTAGACGATATTTTGTGTCATGTTTTCGAGTCAACCTCCCAAGCTAAGTTGCAAATCCCAGGCGAATCGACTGCACAGGTGAGGCGACATCTGGATAGCGTGCAGTTTGGTAATTGGCAAGTTGGCTATGTATTTGGTAAAAATTCAAGTGATTTGGCTGCCTATACAATTCCGCTACTCCCTGATGACC
>NZ_JAKMAJ010000278.1 GCF_022378355.1 Brenneria bubanii | reverse complement strand
AGGAGTAAAGATCAGCGGTTATTAATATTACTTTTCTAGAAACGAGTCAGTTGCTGGCTGCGCTTATTATAGTTGCCAGAATTTATTTTAACGAACCTTTTGACATATTTCACTATAGTATGCTACGCTCGCTATTTGATATAAAGATGAAAGCGGTGATAAAATTTGCAGTCTTGCTGTTGAACTCTTTAACGCAAAATAAGCAAAAATCCTCACCTGTGGAATTCAACCTGCACTTAGAGGGTAAAAGTTTTG
>NZ_JAKMAJ010000277.1 GCF_022378355.1 Brenneria bubanii | reverse complement strand
GGCCCATGTGGAAGAAACAAAGTCATTGTAAACCATTTGGGAAAGATCATTATTACGAATGATGCTGCAACTATGTTAAGGGAGCTAGATATCATCCATCCTGCAGTGAAAGTGCTTGTAATGGCCACAGACCAGCAAAAAATCGACATGGTGGATAATACCAACCTCGTCATGGTACTGGCAGGTGAGTTACTCATAGTGTCCGAAAAATTGTTGGCTTTAGGCCTTTCAGCTGTGGAGATCATTCAAGGTTATA
>NZ_JAKMAJ010000276.1 GCF_022378355.1 Brenneria bubanii | reverse complement strand
GTCGTAAGTCAAAGAAGTATGGATATTGTTCGAGTCAGGTGGATGGTAAATTTGCTAGTATTTCTTATAAGAACTGACAGAAAACATACTGTCAAAATTTCAATTTGGCAATTGGTACCTGGATTTATTGCACTTAAGTTGACTATAAGCAGACCAGTATTTTTGAAATGCCTACCATTTTGTACAGCCTAGCTGCAAGAGGCTACGTTGAAGACTTTCATGGGACTCTCCAATTTGTTCATGGATTTAGAGAGCG
>NZ_JAKMAJ010000275.1 GCF_022378355.1 Brenneria bubanii | reverse complement strand
TGCAGAGAAGACAACATAGGGGCAGAACTCTTCCCTCGGGCTCAAACGACAGTTCTTCAGTGACAGTACAAACAGGACCTGAGTCCCAAACACCGGCAGTGAACGGCTCTGCTGCTGCCGCCTTCGCTGCCACCGGGGGCACAACGTCAGGTTTTGGCGAGTTGCCCTCCGGTTGGGAACAAAGGTTTACACCTGAAGGCAGGGCTTATTTTGTCGACCACAATACAAGAACCACTACTTGGGTGGATCCTAGAAG
>NZ_JAKMAJ010000274.1 GCF_022378355.1 Brenneria bubanii | reverse complement strand
GGCATGGCACCCCCCGTAGGGTAGCCAGGCATCATCATAGCCATCTGCTGTTGAAACATCTGCGTATAATCCATCCCTGTTTGCTGCTGCATCTGTTGGTATTATTCTTGCATCTTTTGGTAGTATTCAGCCATCGCTTGAGGGTTGAACATCGGGTTAAAACCACCCATCATTGGGTTTTGATACATCTGAGCCATAGGGTTGCCCATTGCTGCCGGATTGGCCATACCATCGTGCATCTGCTGTTGTTTCTGCA
>NZ_JAKMAJ010000273.1 GCF_022378355.1 Brenneria bubanii | reverse complement strand
GATTAGAGGTGGCAACATTTGTAGCGACCACATCTAAATGGATCCAGAACTACAGGCACTTAGAGAGGCACGTCTTGCTCAGTTAAAGGGAGACACACCCGGATCTGGCGGTGGCTCAGCTGCCGCCGGCGGCAAACAAGGTGGTCGCGACTCTCGTCCAGCAATTGGCACTGCCATAGCAGGCTACCTGGAACCTCAAGCGTTGGAGCGACTCTCAAGAGTCAACTTGGTGAGGCCTGACAGAGCCCAGTCTGTCG
>NZ_JAKMAJ010000272.1 GCF_022378355.1 Brenneria bubanii | reverse complement strand
ATATCAACCCATCACTGGGGCATCTAACTCCTAACGGTGGGCTGGATGGTGTATTTTCCTCTAGAGGCCTTGAAAATGCATGGTTCCAAAGGGCCGAATATTACACAGAAAAATTGAATGCATTAACCAAGAATTCTGAGGAAGTGCCACTTGAGAAGCTCATCTACGAGAATGCAAAATCGGGTGGTAAACGCAACATTGTCAACTATGCGACTTTGCTTTACAATTTAAGATTTGCTTTGTCATCTCTACATGGA
>NZ_JAKMAJ010000271.1 GCF_022378355.1 Brenneria bubanii | reverse complement strand
GGCGCGAAAGAAAGCGCCAACTTCCGGTAAGATGAACATCCCTACAGTCTCTCTGGACTTTGAATGTTGCCATGACCTTCTCGCTAGATCTCTGAAGATCTTTCCCAAAGACTTGTGGCAATTTATAGGATCTTTCACTAATTGATTCTCTTGCCTGAAATAATTAGGTTTGATTGTTGTGTCAAGCATAATATCATCGGGTTCTTTCGACGATTCCGCTTGAACACCTTCTTCTTCATGATTTTTACTGATGGTGC
>NZ_JAKMAJ010000270.1 GCF_022378355.1 Brenneria bubanii | reverse complement strand
TTTTCCTGCTCTTTGTTATTCCAGCATTATCTTTTTCAACTGCATCGACGTCCCTATTCAGCCTAATCATATGATTTTCTGGATCATTGTCTCTATTCACCCTTATCATATTATTTTCTGACTCATTGTCTTCTTTTCCAATCGATCCTAATAAATGAGAGTTCTGCTTACCTGTATAGTCCTCCTCCCGAGACAAATAAAACGGATTGGATTCTCTTTCTTCCTTTCTGCGCAAATCTAATTCTGTATTATCTAGC
>NZ_JAKMAJ010000269.1 GCF_022378355.1 Brenneria bubanii | reverse complement strand
GCTGTTTACAGCAAAAAGATTCATTATTTACAGACATAATATTAAAAAAAAGGAAGGAAAGTACTCAATAGGGACGAATGCTCTTTATTGTAGTCAGCTAGAAGACACCTTGAGCCTTATAAGCGGCTAGCGTTTCTTCAATTTTTGCACTGACGATTGGATCAGCTCTAATTTTTTTTTGCACTTTAGCAGCTTCCGCAAAAGTCGTAGCCTGCAATTTCTCGTCAACGGTTCTCGCAAAATCAGCAGCTTCTTCA
>NZ_JAKMAJ010000268.1 GCF_022378355.1 Brenneria bubanii | reverse complement strand
TCTGTAGCCGAGCTTTCGATTACATTCCCCGTCTCGGGTGGTTTCACAACTTATGCTACAAGATTCGTGGACGAATCGTTTGGTTTTGCTAATAACTTCAATTATATGTTACAATGGCTGGTGGTGTTACCGCTAGAAATCGTCGCTGCATCTATCACTGTCAACTACTGGAACACGCCGAAGAAATACCGTGATGGTTTTGTGGCACTGTTTTGGGTTGTGATTGTCGTCATCAATATGTTTGGTGTGCGTGGGTAT
>NZ_JAKMAJ010000267.1 GCF_022378355.1 Brenneria bubanii | reverse complement strand
GACGCATGTTGGTTACAGAAGGCGTCAATTTCCAAGCTATGTGGGATCAAGAAATGTTCATTGATGTTGACGGTATAAGATCTAATGATGTTGCCGCCGTGTTGCGTACATACGGTGTTGAAGCAGCTAGAAACACTATTGTGAACGAGATTAATAACGTATTTTCTCGTTATGCTATCAGTGTTTCTTTCCGTCATTTAGACTTGATAGCTGATTTGATGACTAGACAGGGTAATTATTTGGCTTTCAACAGACAGG
>NZ_JAKMAJ010000266.1 GCF_022378355.1 Brenneria bubanii | reverse complement strand
AGGTAACACACAGTGGGAGATTCTTTAGCGGCTGATGATGCATCGTATGCACTTACCGTTGCTAGCACAATCCGTCATATTATCCGCGATAACAATCCGTGTGATAAATATCGCCGATATTGAGAATATCGATATCATGCTGGGCTAGGGAAGCTCGGAGCAAGCAAGGTCATAATATTTCGTCGAAGGTAGAAGCAATTCAACATGCATTGATATAACAATATATCCGAAGAGTATGTATTGTATAACTGTCAATACT
>NZ_JAKMAJ010000265.1 GCF_022378355.1 Brenneria bubanii | reverse complement strand
CGTGCTTATCCCCTCCGATTACCTTGAAAGAGTGGAGGGATAAGCACGGTTGAGCTGACTCGAATTTCTTCCGTATTAGCGGGAGAGCAGCTGCGAGTGAGGGAGACTACGAGAGCGCTACAGTGAGGGCTCCTCTGTTGATTTGGATGACCCTATAACATCAGGTTGCGCCCTTGAAGAAATGTGACAGAGTATTGATCCTTTATACTACGAAAAATCGGAGTTGGGCAAACACCAACCAAGTTCAGATGCAAATGCG
>NZ_JAKMAJ010000264.1 GCF_022378355.1 Brenneria bubanii | reverse complement strand
TGTTTCTGAACCCAACAGCATCATCCATATCCAACTGTGCGGCAAAGTACCACTTCTTGTAGTTAGCAGTGTCACCGCCAATATAGTCGGCATGCACAGACAATAAGGCTTGTTCGGGGGACATTCTAGAAGATCTCGAATCTAGAAGTGTCATGAAATGATCAAACATGTTTCTCATGGAGTCTCTCTGGAAACCCAGCTTGTTGGTCAAATCAATCAAGATATCTTCGATTTGCTCTATAGTAACCGGTGACTGATT
>NZ_JAKMAJ010000263.1 GCF_022378355.1 Brenneria bubanii | reverse complement strand
AACTATGCATATTTTGTCTATTTTGGAGCCATCATTCCATGGGAACATTTCAATGATCCAAAAATTGGTGCGAACATCTGGAGATTAATCATCCTAGCGATTATCGTTATTTTCTTGAGAAGAATTCCGGCGGTATTGTTGTTAAAGCCACTGATACCGGATATAAAATCATGGCGTGAAGCAATATTTGTTGGCCACTTCGGTCCAATAGGTGTAGGTGCTGTATTTGCCGCTATAACAGAAAGAAGCCACCTGGAGA
>NZ_JAKMAJ010000262.1 GCF_022378355.1 Brenneria bubanii | reverse complement strand
CACGACAGTGTATTGGAGGATAGTGATGAGGAAGAGGATGTAGTCATGCCAATTCCAAACGTTAGGTCAAGCGTTCTGCAAAAAGTGATTGAGTGGGCGGAGTACCACAGGGACTCAACTTTCCCGGACGAGGACGATGATGACTCGCGTAAAAGCGCCCCGATGGACTCGTGGGACCGCGAGTTCTTGAAAGTAGACCAGGAGATGTTGTATGAGATTATCCAGGCTGCAAATTACCTCAACATCAAACCTCTGCTGG
>NZ_JAKMAJ010000261.1 GCF_022378355.1 Brenneria bubanii | reverse complement strand
AGCTTTCCACAGCGTCGGGAAGATGCTTTCTTTCCCGATGAACTACCTCAAAAGCAGCCTGTTGAAGTTGACTTGTTTAGTGACGGAGGTGAGAAGCTAATTTTGGACGAAAACCAAACATCTTCTGGCCCGTCACCTGCGCCTTTAGCACCAATCAACATACGAAATCAAGGCATCCTGTTAGATTTTGACGATGAACCCAAAGAAATTAAAGCTAAAGTAGTATCACCACTTCCCGTCGTGCCTATTTCGGAAATCG
>NZ_JAKMAJ010000260.1 GCF_022378355.1 Brenneria bubanii | reverse complement strand
ACAAAACTCGCTATTTCTAAGTGTTACTGACTCTAAAAATTTATTTACGAGGCACCAACTAACATTTTTATTATCTTTAAACTTTAGTTTTTAGAAACTCTGACAGAAATTTCCACAATAAATAATGCATAAAAAAAAAATGGAGAATGATTTCATCTATTCGTACGCGTCACTTAAAATGGCTTTTACTTCATCCTTAGTGAATTGAATGGGGTTTGTTAGATGGCAGGCATCATTCATCGCATGTTCCGCTAAAATA
>NZ_JAKMAJ010000259.1 GCF_022378355.1 Brenneria bubanii | reverse complement strand
AGCAGTACAATGATAAACTGATGGAAATTGGAGATGATAGATCCAAATTCTTGTCTAATAGAATCGATAATTGCATCCAATTCACTGACATCTCTAACATCGTTCTGCTTATGGACGTAGTCCAAGAGCTGGCGCACTTTCTCATGTGCCGGGAATGATTCCTGTCTAAAATACAGATCATTTTTTTTGATATCCTCCGGGTTCACTTGAAAACTGTCAGCGTTAAACAAGGATTGATAATATTCCAGCATTTTTTCCC
>NZ_JAKMAJ010000258.1 GCF_022378355.1 Brenneria bubanii | reverse complement strand
AGGCCGTCGCCGACTTCGGGGTTCTTGAACTCCTTCATGTCCTGCTCCATGTTGATGGTCTTCTTCTTTTGTTCGTACCAGTCCTTGAAGTTGTCACGCTGAGGGTTGGACGAGACGCTGAGCCCAGTGATGTCCACGTAGAGCCCAGAGTCGATGTCGACAAAACGAGCGTCGATATTGTTCTGGTCGTTGCCGTGCGTGCGTACCGTAATGGACGTGCCCACGTCGACGAGGAACTTGCCGTTGCCCTCGCGTGGGTC
>NZ_JAKMAJ010000257.1 GCF_022378355.1 Brenneria bubanii | reverse complement strand
GCTGCAAGTTTCGAGAAAGATCCCTTTGTAAAGCAGACTTATGTGGGGTGGTGCAACTGATTTTTTTATTGATAACGTTTGAATCTGCGCAGGCATAGGCATAGTTGCCATCATTATATTATAAGAAGTAATTCCAATTCATATATTTAATTGTTATCGAATTTGAGTTAAAACACCTTTTTCCCACCTGCAAAATTTGAAAATGTAATCAAACTCAGGTTCAACACCTCAGTATGTTAATAGCAGGTCTGCATCTCAAA
>NZ_JAKMAJ010000256.1 GCF_022378355.1 Brenneria bubanii | reverse complement strand
CACCAAATAAATAGTATAATTTACTGTCAAACGAATTACGGTCAGCCCAAGATGAATATCAGCAGAGATTATTGCCATGCTCACTTTAGGGGAAGGAGACAATTGTTGAGCATTGATGAGACCTTATGTAATCCTTTTAGATCTCGGTAGCATTGTGACTTCTTTCAAGGCAAAATAACCTTTATTAGAGTATATCATACCAAACCATACCATACTCCGGTTTTCCTTTCTTCCTTTTCACTTTAACACTTCAAAAATTG
>NZ_JAKMAJ010000255.1 GCF_022378355.1 Brenneria bubanii | reverse complement strand
AAAAATACCCAATCAAAACTTTCATTAACTTTGAATACGTTTTATCACGCAGATTACAGATTGATTTTAACAGGTACACCTCTCCAGAATAATTTACAAGAACTGTGGGCTTTACTCAATTTTGCTTTGCCCAAGATTTTCAATTCCGTAAAGTCATTTGACGAATGGTTCAATACACCTTTTTCTAGCGCAGGTGGACAAGATAAAATTGAACTCAGTGAAGAAGAGATGCTGCTTGTTATTAGAAGATTACACATGGT
>NZ_JAKMAJ010000254.1 GCF_022378355.1 Brenneria bubanii | reverse complement strand
TCTGCGTTGTCGATGTCCACTGGCGAAGTACCCAAAACATTACAACCTGTCTGATGTAGAGTTAAAGCAATATTCTGTGGTAGTTGGCCACCCACAGAAATAACACAGCCCTCTGAATGCTATAGTTCATAAATATCCATGACTCTTTCATATGAAAGCTCTTCAAAATAGAGTCGATCTACTTCATCGAAATCTGTAGACACTGTCTCCGGGTTGTAGTTAATCATTACAGTCTTCTTTCCCTCCGCTCTCAAAGTCTTA
>NZ_JAKMAJ010000253.1 GCF_022378355.1 Brenneria bubanii | reverse complement strand
TTCAAAATTCCGTATTAGCGTATCTACGTTTTTTTTGACTGCCGCACTTGAGGAATTCAAGAAAACGAACACAAATTCAATGACAGCATCGCCACGCGAACTCTCCAAAGTTTTCAATCTCAAGGTGGAAGCATTGCCGACAATTGGTTCATTCACTACCTCTACGATATTAACCAAAGGAATCTTCAAACTTACAGAATCATTATCAGCATTTTGGGCGGCAAAATGTTGCCTCTTAAGAGCATTGCACCAGGATTTCGC
>NZ_JAKMAJ010000252.1 GCF_022378355.1 Brenneria bubanii | reverse complement strand
GGCGATAATCCGCTAATTTGTGCCCTCTATCATCTCGATATATTGTCTCGGAATTTCCTTGAGCCGAATTGCGTTGCTTCTTTTCCTTTAGTTCTTTTTGCTCTATTTGACTTTCGACGTCGTTTGGTGTTTGCAATCCTGCGTGAGCTCCTGATGACAACTCTACAAACTTCTTATCTATCTCAATCTTGGGATCTTGTCTGTCAATTATTTCGTTAGTGTCTAAATTCTTCCACAGAGTTTTCTTTTCTGGTCCTTTGTA
>NZ_JAKMAJ010000251.1 GCF_022378355.1 Brenneria bubanii | reverse complement strand
TGGGATGGATCTCTCCAAAATTCGAACTCTACCTCATTTGCAACAATGGAGTTGAAGACACGCACATAGTTCTCGAGAGTGCCAAAAAAATTGTAGCCTGGTGTAGAAAGCATCAGTCGAGATTATTTGTGAACGAAGGTGCCATCTTTTGAAGAAAAGCAGCCTGCCACTCTTTCCGTTTATCTTCTAAAAACAGGATATTACTTATTACTACCGGTCAAGCATTTGAAAATCTAGGGAGTTTCCGATCCTGTGGGTTTTC
>NZ_JAKMAJ010000250.1 GCF_022378355.1 Brenneria bubanii | reverse complement strand
GCATCATGGTATTTTTGGGCAGTTGTACGATGCGTTACAGGTATATGCGGAAGTGTAATAAGATGCTGCCTCGAATTGAGTTGAAAAGTGCATGAAAAGCATTCCTTTTCCTGTAGAAGCTTATCTTTAGCCGATTAATGCAAGCATACGACTTTTTTCTGCCAATAGTCGCAATGAGTGCCGCAGAGCTGAGCTGGTTTAACTCAACATCCTCATTATCATGGTATTTGATATTTTATTTGGTTGACGATATGTTTTGAAG
>NZ_JAKMAJ010000249.1 GCF_022378355.1 Brenneria bubanii | reverse complement strand
CGCAAAGCGTTGGCCCAGGTACTAGAAGAGCTCCGTAAAGAGAACGTGGAGTTGAGTAGCAAGGAGAAACTAATGCTAGAAGATGAAGCACTGCAAACTCTTGAGTCTGATGGAACCACTTTTTCGTTTTCTGCGGAATACGAAAACCATCATCACGAGCTATTGCATCAAACAAGACAATACCATGATAATTTCATGAAAGAACAACGTTCATACTACGATGAGTCAGGACGGCAAATTCTCACCATAAGTGCCACCTGGG
>NZ_JAKMAJ010000248.1 GCF_022378355.1 Brenneria bubanii | reverse complement strand
GTCAGATTGGAAAAAAAAAAAAAGAGAATGAGGAAAAAGGGAAGCATCCAATTTGCCCGGTTGCAAGAAAGCCTGAGCGCCGCCCTAGAAAGATTGAAAGTACTATCAAGAAGCTGTTTTACGAGACACATGTCGCATGCCTTTGGGCGAACTGACCCTCTTTTTTTTTTTAGTTCAAAAAATTTTCTTTTAATTATTATGGTTCTTATTATGTTATTTCCCCTTCCAACAATATTTACACCCCTCACCAACGACAGCATCG
>NZ_JAKMAJ010000247.1 GCF_022378355.1 Brenneria bubanii | reverse complement strand
CCGAAGTACACACTTCTTTCCTACTCAAAAAATTGTGTCAGTATGGCCACAATAAAACCTTGCAGTACCTGAACCTCAGTGGCATGCCTTTGCATTAGTCGAACGATACCTCGGTGACAAGGTCTACCTTTTATTTTCAGTGCCACGATGCCCTTACATTCATCAAGTGGAATTTCCCAAAATTGAAAAGTCTTAGTATTGCTGGTAATAATATTCCACTTTCGAAGCTATCTCAGTTTTTGACACCTATCCCGGAGGACGT
>NZ_JAKMAJ010000246.1 GCF_022378355.1 Brenneria bubanii | reverse complement strand
AAAAATGCTATCAAAAATTGCTTGCAACACGCCATCTTGATGAAAGTATTCTAATAAAGGCTTCTCGTAATCTGTGGGATTGAATAAAGTCAAGTTTTCCCAAATATTTAATGTCAATTCAAATGCGTCATCTCTAAGCTTCAAGAAATACCTCGAAAGTTGACTAAAAATTTTCGAAAATGTGGGGCAAGAAAAAAACTCTTGCAAGTTTAAAATCAAAGAATAACTCCTCACTATCTCCAACAGTGTGGGAAGAATTTCA
>NZ_JAKMAJ010000245.1 GCF_022378355.1 Brenneria bubanii | reverse complement strand
GACAAATGTCTGTGTGCGTAACCATTCGTCCATGAATCTTGTACGTGTAAAGTGCGGTGTCAGATGCCATGCCAAAGAGATTTAGCGAACCATCAAGCCCACAGCAGTAGAAATATCCAGTTACACCCAGAAAGCCGCATGGTTTGAGGAGGCCCGTTCCCTTGCTGCCCTTAAATGGTTTCTTGAACATATTTAAGTCAAAATCATACATCCTCACCTCTTTGGACGAAGTTGAAAACAGCAACTGATTAGGTCCAAACTTG
>NZ_JAKMAJ010000244.1 GCF_022378355.1 Brenneria bubanii | reverse complement strand
TGCCGGTGCCGGTGCCAGTCCTGATGGAGCTCAGAAAGAATAGTTTACTCGGTTAAATTTTGATAGCTCCTTAGTATGGTTCGAACAATAGAATATTGGTCAATGACCCTATAGGTTTATCGTCAGAGACTTGAATTCCGTTTTCAATTTCCTATCTTTCATTAAATACGTAAATTATAGCAATTTTGGGGTTTGACCATCCATTCGTCTGAGATGTGCCCTTTTATGAATATCTGCCAATCTCCCTTTTAAGATAATGATGT
>NZ_JAKMAJ010000243.1 GCF_022378355.1 Brenneria bubanii | reverse complement strand
TAAACTTATTGGTACAGACTACTTGGCGGCAGGAAAATTGGTACCCGCTAAAGAACTTTTCTACAAAAGGTGCAGCATCCTTTTGGTTTGGTTCGGAATAGGTGTTATGGTGTTGTCTCTATACGTGATTTACGCTTACGGGGCGGAATGATAACTTGCTTATTTTCAGCGGAAACCACATAATCATTAATACAATTATTATAATAGTAACGATAATGGTAACACTAAAGCACACGTCTTTTAAATACCTATGTTACTTTGTG
>NZ_JAKMAJ010000242.1 GCF_022378355.1 Brenneria bubanii | reverse complement strand
CGCGCTCTTTTAACATGCCAGCCCTCATTTTGTTTTGCGTGGCAGCATGGGATCAGTATGAAAACCATAAAGTGCTTGCCGCTTTAGTAAAATATTCACTCCCGCAGCAGAGACTATTCCGATGGATATGCTGCCCGCACTACTTGGACGAGATTTTAATTTACTGCAGCCTACTATCAGCTAGCCGTGAGTTTGTATGGCCTCTCATTTGGGTGTGTGCCAGTCTTTGCTTGTCAGCAACTGAGTGTAAACGCTATTACAAGG
>NZ_JAKMAJ010000241.1 GCF_022378355.1 Brenneria bubanii | reverse complement strand
TGTTGAGTTGCAAGTCGGTCTAAAGAACTATGACCCTCAGAGAGACAAGCGTTTCTCCGGTACCTTGAAGTTGCCAGAGTGTCCAAGACCAAACCTGTCTATCTGTATCTTCGGTGATGCTTTCGATGTCGACAGAGCTAAGTCGTGCGGTGTTGACGCCATGTCTGTGGAGGACTTGAAGAAGTTGAACAAGAACAAGAAGTTGATTAAGAAGCTGGCTAAGAAGTACTCTGCCTTCATCGCTTCCGAAGTCTTGATTAAGCA
>NZ_JAKMAJ010000240.1 GCF_022378355.1 Brenneria bubanii | reverse complement strand
CTGCAAACATCGCGTCAATGGGGTTTTCGTACTCGGCCGCATGACGCTTGCCCAATTCTCTGATCACAGTGTAGCCGACCGCCTGAGACACTCCGCTGGGAGCTCTCGTGGACACTTCACCGATGTTCACAACACGCTCGGTGAAGAATTTATTGGCCACGACGAAGCTCAGCCTGAGGCCCGGCGCGAACATCTTGGAGAACGTCTCCAAACGGATCACCCGGGCGTCTGTGTCAATGGTGACGAATGACTTCACCAGGAACT
>NZ_JAKMAJ010000239.1 GCF_022378355.1 Brenneria bubanii | reverse complement strand
GTTCTAGTGATAACATTCACTGAGTAGCTGTGGTACATACGAAAGCATACTGCACTTCTTTTTGGAGGTAGTGTTAGAATAATTTCAGCTTGCATGTCATTCCAATGCTTCGAACTTGGCGATATCACCCAGCAGATGGTGATAAATCATTTAATGTTTTTTCAAACGCAGATGAATCCTGCCATGCTCATACAGGAGCTATAATTATCCAAGGGTTTATCTGATTAAGCCAAAAAGGTACGGCTAAAATTGGGGACCTCATTC
>NZ_JAKMAJ010000238.1 GCF_022378355.1 Brenneria bubanii | reverse complement strand
TTAAAGGCGGCAAAACGTGAAAGAGACAATGATGGCAAACTACGTCAATTCCAGCCTTTGCAGCTGGACCTTAAAAAACCTGTTCCTTCTGACTTTGAAATCTCAAGAGCTCAGCAGCCGAAAGAAATCAAGGATGTGGCTTTGGAGGCAGGAATTTTACCCTCTGAGGTGGAGCCATATGGTTCTACTAAGGCCAAAGTTAGCCTAAAACTTTTAGACCGTCTGCAAAACAGAAAGAATGGTAAATATGTAATAGTCACAGGT
>NZ_JAKMAJ010000237.1 GCF_022378355.1 Brenneria bubanii | reverse complement strand
GTAGCGTTACTGCTCGAAAGCGGCAAGTCTGTTGCCCGTATGGCTCAGGAGCTTGATATCAAAGAGAACACGCTCTATAACTGGAAAAAACTCTATCAGGATAAGGCGGAGGCTGCTTTCTCCAACACGCCGCAGCTTTCCGAACAGGAACTGGAGATCCGCCGTCTTAAAGCCAAAATCGCTGAACTGGAAGAGGATAAGCTCATCCTGAAAAAAGCGGCGGCGTTCTTTGCGCGGGAAAGCCGCTAAGATACGCCATGGTCAC
>NZ_JAKMAJ010000236.1 GCF_022378355.1 Brenneria bubanii | reverse complement strand
CAACGCCAGATTCCTAAGTGGTTTCGTATTTGATAATGATAAATCATAAACAAGAGAAATGCACACAGCCAGCGTCTTTATCCTTCTGCTTCTCTTTTTTTGCAGTTTTTTTTTTTTTATTTCTTCGCTGTATTCTGGTAATGGTTATTATCATTTTCGGCGCGGTAAGAATAGATTCCTTTATGATTTGGACCCTTAATCCGGAAGAGCTGCCGATATAGGAGAAAATATGAAATATTTATTTCACCTCTTTTTCCAAACTAAA
>NZ_JAKMAJ010000235.1 GCF_022378355.1 Brenneria bubanii | reverse complement strand
GTACCAAACCCTCTAGAGTATCCACTGCGGTCTACTTCGACATCAGCGCGTATAACATTTCCGCATTCTTTGAACATATCTTTCAGTGCCTGCCAATTGATCGAATACGGAAGATTGGCGACAAAAACTTCATAAATAGGACCATTTCCTTCTTTTCTCTTCTCCTGAGGCCTCTCACGACTGTTTTCTGGTGGCGGGTTATCTTGCCTGACAAATATTTGGCGATCCATGAGATACGCTCCGTCAAAACGACGAATTGCCTCAT
>NZ_JAKMAJ010000234.1 GCF_022378355.1 Brenneria bubanii | reverse complement strand
TGGATATTCTCTTGGATACTTTGAACATGGACCTGTTGGTCGCTCCAAGGAATTACGCGCTCAGCCTGCAGATTCTTCCATTCTCGAAAAGAACAAAATAATAAAAACTTATAGATTACATTTCCTTATTAAGTATATGACCTCACGCTTCGAAGTAAGGGAGACCTTTTTGGCGTACCTATATATAGCGCGTCAGACGGACAACCTTCCCCAAAAATTTCCCGTAATTTGTCCGACGTTCCATCTCGAGAACAGAGAAAATGTA
>NZ_JAKMAJ010000233.1 GCF_022378355.1 Brenneria bubanii | reverse complement strand
TGCGAAAACAGAGGCGACGTATTTTGGATATGAGGTGGCCAAATACGCGAAGACTGCTTGAAAAAGGTTGAAAAGAAAGAGCACAAAAAACAATTCTGCGATTATGGGCAGTATCCAATGTATAGAAGCTGTCCACCCAAATAAGAACAATGCCAATGGTCCGCACCAACAAACCCACATTGATAACTTCAAAAGAATTTCTGGGGTAAACTTACCTCTCTTCACTATCGGAGGCAAATACAAAGTAAAGAAGGAAAGCGATATC
>NZ_JAKMAJ010000232.1 GCF_022378355.1 Brenneria bubanii | reverse complement strand
ACTTTGAAATAGTGGAAAAAGAGCCCATGGGCTGTAGTTTATAACCTTCCAACTTCATCTTTAATCTGGCAGATATTGTCGCTAGCAATAATATTATCTGTCCAAGTGCGGCGTTAATCTCATTCCATGGAACCGTCGCGTTGTCAAAACCACCTATCCTCAATCCATTAATAACGCCAAATGGACCTTCATGCGAAATCTTGAAAGTCTCATTGTAAATGTTAATCTTTCGGAGCTTGTCCAGATTGTTGAGAGTTAATTCATA
>NZ_JAKMAJ010000231.1 GCF_022378355.1 Brenneria bubanii | reverse complement strand
ATCCGCACTCCTGCTTCTTTTCATGGATTGCATGCATTGAGACCTTCTCACGGTAGAGTAACATACTTAGACGTCGCAAATTCTTACCTGGGCCAATAAGTTATACCTTCAGTGATCGGCCCCTTGGCAACTTCACTTGGGGACGTAGAGATTCTCATGAAAGTCATAGTTGATTCACACGCGTGGGAGCTAGACCCTAAAGTCGTTCCTCTAGAGTGGCGAGACGTTTCCGCAATTAAGCACCAGAAGTTGAGATTTGGAGTTA
>NZ_JAKMAJ010000230.1 GCF_022378355.1 Brenneria bubanii | reverse complement strand
AGAAATACGACGCTCAGCCTCAGAGTTACGAGGGAAAAACTCCGTATCGAAGTTATTATCGTCCTGAGAAACGAAAAACGTAGGAGCTCTTAATGTTCTTTTGCCCTCAATCTCTGATGGTACCTGATGATACAACAGCTTTTGCACATGGTCAATGGCCAACAAATGTTCTCTGTACATGGAAATCACAATAGCGTTCCATACTTGAGAAATCAATACCTTGGGTTTGTACTTAATTTCCATATCCGTGGTAGCCAATATCTTG
>NZ_JAKMAJ010000229.1 GCF_022378355.1 Brenneria bubanii | reverse complement strand
TCATTGTGAGGGCGTCAAATTGGTGCTTGTAGCACTGAAATGTGATCTGCGCCGAGTGGAAACGGAAAATGCTGCCATCACGCCGAATTTGATCAATCAGCAGCGGACTCACCAATCAGGATCAGATGTAGACAACAGCACGAAAAATATGGGACTGAACAATAGCAATTCAGAGAGCAGGAATAATGATTACATAACCTACGATGAAGGCGTTGAAATGGCTAAGAAGGTTGGTGCACTTAGATACTTGGAATGCAGTGCCAAAC
>NZ_JAKMAJ010000228.1 GCF_022378355.1 Brenneria bubanii | reverse complement strand
GACCATAACGCTTTGTAACAGCCGCCAAGAGCGCAGGAATTTGGTGTCTCTAGCCTGTAATTACCCTTAGTGGCACCTAAAATTTCGGTAAATTTTTTGACGATAGCATCATTTTTGGAAGCTCCGCCCACAAAGAAAGCTCTCCTAGGTCTCTTGCTATAATAGTCTCGTAAGGGGAAATCATCATAATCGAATCTCACACGGACGTCGCTCTGCAAATCTTCAACAGGTACCCGAGAAGTCAAGAGAGGTGAAATGCGCACACG
>NZ_JAKMAJ010000227.1 GCF_022378355.1 Brenneria bubanii | reverse complement strand
TACTTTGAAATATCTCAGAAAAGTAACTAGATAGGGTTTGCAAGTGCAATTGCTACGATGAACATCTATAAGATGTAACTTTCTGTAAGCTTAACTGTTAGGTCGTTTCAGCCAGATTTTCGAACATAAAACTTGCAGCGATTGTGTATTCATGTGGTCAATACTTCCAATTTGTTATTGATTTATCGCCCAAAGTAGGAATCTTTAAATGCTGACTTTTTTAGCAGATGCTCACCCCACGCAACATGGCATTCGTCACTCTGATC
>NZ_JAKMAJ010000226.1 GCF_022378355.1 Brenneria bubanii | reverse complement strand
GGATTTTTTAGTGTTTTTTTTTTTATATACCATGAAAGGGTATCTGGAACCCGCTGATCAGAGTTCTGGCCTGGACATCAGTCTGGGCCGACGTATTGATGTTGATGTGCATACCGAAAGTTTTGGGCCATAGATCCTGATTCGAGTCAATTTCGGGAAAAAATTTGACGTCCTCAGAAGTAAGGCCGAATGACAGAGAACCTAGTCCATTACCACTCTTGTTACTGATTCCTTTGTATTCTCTTATTCTAGGCATGACAATCTCCG
>NZ_JAKMAJ010000225.1 GCF_022378355.1 Brenneria bubanii | reverse complement strand
CTTCGAATTCCCGCTCAGGTTCTGAAGAATTGCTGGTAGAAATAAAAACCTTGTCAAAATACAAGAGTTCGCCAAATTTGGCTATTCTATAACCTTTCCAATTGACCACTCGATTGTATAACTTTTTAACCACTTCGTGATTTTCCGTTCGCCTTTGATTTTCATTTATACTTCTAGCGATACCCTTGGAGATATCGAGCGCAACTTCCAGTTCTTTAGTGTTCGTCACATCCTGAGACACTTGAAGAAGCTCTTTGAGAAGTAATG
>NZ_JAKMAJ010000224.1 GCF_022378355.1 Brenneria bubanii | reverse complement strand
ATTGGTAAACCATATGACTTTATTTTCTCTGTCTCAGCTAAGACGTCAAACCTACTATTCTTATATCTTCTGTCATCAAACTCAGAGTCATCATTTACATCATCCCAGAAAATCTGAGTCTCCCTGTGTTCTATCCAGCGAGCACATCGCTTGATAGTTTTTATGCCCAAACTTCCACGCGATGTCAGTTTCAAAAAAAGCTCTGCTAAAATATTAAGCGAAGACCAATCAAATGGGATACAACTGTATTTTCTCCTAATTTTCTTC
>NZ_JAKMAJ010000223.1 GCF_022378355.1 Brenneria bubanii | reverse complement strand
GAGTACGGTAATAGAATTATGAATGAAACTTCGAATTTTTTTTCTTAAATTACTCAGCACATTTAGTTAAATAACTGTAAAAATAAGTGAAGAAGCCAGTCATCTTAACATTTTGAAATAATATTTCTTTCAATCATAAAGTTGACTGCAGGTATTCAAAATTGACTATGGGTAGTTCGTTTTATTTTTTAGTGACATTTTTAATACTCTAAAAGTCCTGGGCGATAGGGATATCTTTTTTTTAGCTCAGCAGTTGAATAGTAGTTGT
>NZ_JAKMAJ010000222.1 GCF_022378355.1 Brenneria bubanii | reverse complement strand
GGTGCCCATCGATGAGAGGCGTCGATCCGGCACTACCAAATGGGATTTAACTCAAAAGGGATTTGAGAATGTTCCAGCAGAGAGAGCTAAGCTTAGTGGTCTATTTCCACCACCCGGCAAGCCACAAGAACTGGATCGAGAAAAGCTTAAAAGAGTTGCAGCAGATGGGGGGAATGAAAATCGGCGCACAAGGATACTCTTTGAAGACTCTCGTAGTAATAACCTAATATTTTCTGAACTGGCCTGCAAACTGATAGTTGCCGGGATC
>NZ_JAKMAJ010000221.1 GCF_022378355.1 Brenneria bubanii | reverse complement strand
TGTGCGAGTCATTCCTAATATTTAACGAAACTAGTTCCCTTGGAAAAAAATGAGCTTCAACATACTCAATAGTAGCGCTCAACTCTATCCTGCTCCGATTGCTATTCGAAGTTAATGAGAATAATTTGACATACCGAATTCTGGCAAGCAAAGATAATATCGATGAATAAAAGATACAAAAATCAATAAGCGTACCCCACAGGAACTGTTGAGCGTTTTGTATCTAATTTAAACGCTGATTCTAAATCTAAAGCGAAGTCAACAAGCG
>NZ_JAKMAJ010000220.1 GCF_022378355.1 Brenneria bubanii | reverse complement strand
GTTTGCCGTTCCCTCAAAACTGTGGTTGACAACTCGTTATGATGTTCTCTCAAATCGGTCAGCGAAACTAAATTTAAATCAAAATTCTTCTCGTCAGAAACTAATATTCCAGATACAACAATCTCTTCACCTTCTCCAGCAGAAAGTTCTCTCTCTTCCTTACCTTGCATTTTCTTCGCTCCATCAATTCCTTCAATTTTTAGTGCATGTGTATTTTCCTTTTTTGCTTCTACAGCTTCTTCCCTTTGTATTTCATCCACAATGTTAC
>NZ_JAKMAJ010000219.1 GCF_022378355.1 Brenneria bubanii | reverse complement strand
CATTTTCGGGTTCACTGCTGGATGTGGCCTCAGGTAAAAATACTTGCACCAATAACCTATCAAAGTCAACCATTTCACCGATCGCCGCTGCACTCAATTGAAAGCTAGCATATATAGCATCTTTACTCAGAAAACCCTCCAAAGAGTTGGGTAAATTAGCAGCATCGTTTTCAATCTTTTTCAGCAAATAAGGAACTAATAACTCAGAAAAGGAATTGATCATGTCTTGGAAAAAATTTTCTGCACAGGCTCTTATTTGGTATTCATA
>NZ_JAKMAJ010000218.1 GCF_022378355.1 Brenneria bubanii | reverse complement strand
TCTGAAGCACTTTGTTCCACCGTGTGGAGAAAGCAGACCAGTGGTTTTACGCTTAAAAATGTCCTCGAGAGATAGCAAGGCATTTCCTTGCATGTATTTTCTATTGCCATTCCAAACTGCTGCTGCAGAATTTCCGCATCCTGTGGCAACCCAATTTCTTCCTCAGCTTCGCGCCTAGCAACGCTCTCGAATGACTCTTCCACGGTATCCGCTTTGCCACCGGGCAGAGATATATGACCTGGAAAACTGCTCAAGCCTTTCGACCTTTT
>NZ_JAKMAJ010000217.1 GCF_022378355.1 Brenneria bubanii | reverse complement strand
CCCCGCAAGATGATTGCTAGAATTATAATGTCATATTGATTCGTAAACATCGTTAAAATATTCAATTATCTTCCCAAACAAAGTCGAAAACACATCGTCATTTACCAAAGTCCCATAGCGTTGTTCAAGGCCGGACAGATTCAAGATATTTTTTAACATACCTGGCCAGAAATCTGCTAGTTTCAGTTTATGATGACTAAAGGGGCTTGCTCAGGTAGCACTAATTCTGCCAAAAAATCTGAAAACTTTGGCTGTCATCTGTATTATAT
>NZ_JAKMAJ010000216.1 GCF_022378355.1 Brenneria bubanii | reverse complement strand
CGTATGAAAGCTGCCCTTTGTTTCCTTGGGACATAATCGAAAGCACTCACAACACGTAACAAGCGGAAGACGTCAGAATGTGGATCTAATTTACTGAATTTACCCTTACTTTTATGGAAATTTTTGAGCAATAATCTCTTCTGTTCGTCATTTACCTCCTCTTCGCCACTGTTGTAATCTCCATCACTTGGCTTGATCTCTTGTTCTTTCAAAAATGGATCGCCCACTGACAATGTACTCACGATGGAAATGGCATAAGACAAGCACTTT
>NZ_JAKMAJ010000215.1 GCF_022378355.1 Brenneria bubanii | reverse complement strand
TAAATTCCTTGAGTGATTTAACTCATAACAACAAAAACATTTGTGAAGTTCTCAACGGTTTGATTAACAGTGGTTTGCTACATTCTACTGAAGGAGCGGTGGATAGTGATCCAGACAACATTTATGGCCTCCCGAGTTTGAAAGAAATTATATCCCAGCAATCTGTTTCGTCTTCTGAAAATGATGTTGACCGAAGATTAGATTTAGCATACGAGTCGGCAACAAAAGCATTATTTTTCTCGAAGCACTTAACTCTGCGCATGCTCTTGT
>NZ_JAKMAJ010000214.1 GCF_022378355.1 Brenneria bubanii | reverse complement strand
TTTAATCTTTCTGGCATTTTTCTCTATTAAAGGAATCCAATGCTCTGAGAATAACGACGCAGGAGAAACACACAGTACTGAAACGTTTAGTCGAAAAATGCTGGCCCAATATTTACTGCTCTCAGTTTGTAATTTCGCAGCAGTGGTCAGGAGAGCCGTCATAGCCTCGACCCAAGTAGGATGGTTAACTTCCGCTGTCATTGAACCAGCCAATGGCAAGAGTAATTGACTAATTACCTCTGCGTAAGCTAAACTGACCGACAAATTTTC
>NZ_JAKMAJ010000213.1 GCF_022378355.1 Brenneria bubanii | reverse complement strand
GTTGATGAAAAAAACAAAACTTTAGAGCTTAAAAGCAGTGCTTTGATTGTCTCTTTAACTCAAAAATACTGCGGCACGATTAGAACCTACAAATCTTAAACTCTCATGTCATACGCCTGTTGGTTTAAGTTGCTTCAAATTTCATTGTTGAGTAATATACCAATTTGTTGCGCTAAAACATTTTAGCAGAATATAAATTGCATGGACTACTGCCCAAGCCCAAGCTCATGTAAGGTAAAAAAATTGCTACAAGAAAGGTAAATAATAAGG
>NZ_JAKMAJ010000212.1 GCF_022378355.1 Brenneria bubanii | reverse complement strand
CGATTCGAAAAGGTATGCTAATGGGTTGATGTACCAAATCCATTTAGCCCAGCCGAGCATTTTAGTCTTAGGTATAGCGAAGCCAGTATACATGGATAAAACGAGTAATAGAACAGACGCAGGTACCATCGCTTCTGTCAGAGTTTTAGTCAAAGAACCAACACACCTAAACAGGTGCGACATAGTGAATATTGCAAGCACGTTAATGAGAAAATAAAAAAAAAACCTGCCCGCATCAACACGGAAGTGTACCAAAAAATAGAAAGCAAT
>NZ_JAKMAJ010000211.1 GCF_022378355.1 Brenneria bubanii | reverse complement strand
CTTCTAACATCCAGTAATGTTTACAGAACGTATTGCCTATAGTGTAAGCAAAAACGAAACATACTTGCACTAAACCTTGGGCACGACGATGGAGATCTTTAGATTAGCAGCCTCTGCCAAAATGATCATTCAACGTGGCAGCCGCAACATAATTCTATGCGCTTCAACTTCACCTTTTGCAAAAAGTCGGTGCATATGCATAACCAACAGCAGCAACGATTCCCAAAGGATCTTTGCCGTCTTGTAAAATCATGAATTCGGGCCCTTCAA
>NZ_JAKMAJ010000210.1 GCF_022378355.1 Brenneria bubanii | reverse complement strand
TAATGACTATGATAGTAAGGACAGTAATGAAAATGAAAAAAAAGCGAAAGTTCGCCTTTTGACCCGCACTTCCTTTACCTTTTGAAGAATCCCTTGTGACTGTTACTCCTTGATCTAGTCGTATTAGGAGTATATGAGATTTTTCCATATGAATTACTGTCACCGTAGATCAAAGAGTTATTGTCCTGCTTCATTAGACTCATAGAGTTAAAATCGTGAAAAGGATCGTCCTCTGCAACTTCATCATCATACTCTACCGTTTCTTGAAAC
>NZ_JAKMAJ010000209.1 GCF_022378355.1 Brenneria bubanii | reverse complement strand
GGGGTCAATTGTCATGTGCTTTAATATAATTGCAGCAGAAATAAAATGAACCTCTAACATCTAGACTATCTCGTGTCAGCTTTAAATTGGCGTGGGGCATCTTGAACGTTTTTCGGAGCATCCTCAAAATTTAATAGCAGCAGAATTAGTCAGAGACGCAGAGACGCAGGTGTACAAACATGAGCATGGATCCTAGCTCCGTCTTGGATCAAACCATCCAGGATGTGTCGAATCTGCAAGCAGAATTCGCTCATATCTTGGAGGAGCTTA
>NZ_JAKMAJ010000208.1 GCF_022378355.1 Brenneria bubanii | reverse complement strand
AACATCTACTTTAATGCGTTCAGGATTTTCTACGCACCATTCCTGCATTTGGAGTTGCCCCAATAGTCATTAGAAAGTCATTTTTTCTAAAGACGAAGCTTTCCATGTTTTCGACAAAACTGACCTCTGATATGAAATAATAAAATTTGAACCAATTTCTAATTGTAGGACACTGAAAAGTAACCAAAGGGTCATGGATAAACACAAGTATCGTATCGAGATTCAACAGATGATGTTTGTCTCTGGTGAGACGAATGATCCGCCAGTCGA
>NZ_JAKMAJ010000207.1 GCF_022378355.1 Brenneria bubanii | reverse complement strand
GTCTACCACCCTCCTCTTTGGACAAGATGTAGAGCGAGGCAAGAAACTTAGTGTGAGCCTTAACAGAACCTGGTTTTGCTAGAACCATACCTCTCTTTAACTGATCTCTTCTAATACCTCTCAAAAGAATACCAGCATTGTCGCCGGCCATGGCCTGGTCTAATTCCTTTCTGAACATTTCAATACCGGTAACGGTAGTCTTCAATGGGGTGGTGTTGTGCCCTACAATCTCGACCTCCTCCCCCTTCTTCAAGTTACCTCTCTCCACACG
>NZ_JAKMAJ010000206.1 GCF_022378355.1 Brenneria bubanii | reverse complement strand
TCTAACATCATTTGCGTTCAGAACCAAATCAAATGAATTTTTGCCTGGAAAGCTCTCGACTGATTTCGACGACTACAGTCACTACACAGTTTTCCCTAAGGAATTTAAACCCCTTTTGGACAAGTCAGCTACGAGGCAACTTCATCTGAGATTTACTAGGGGATTTTGGGATGCAGAATCTTGGGGGATGCTACCCCACAATGGCTTTGAATCTGGAGGTTCTGGAGTGGAGATCTGGGCTGTAATTGAGGCAGACTCGAAAAACAGCGCT
>NZ_JAKMAJ010000205.1 GCF_022378355.1 Brenneria bubanii | reverse complement strand
GGCGTTGACCGAAAATTTAAAGACTTCAATCGTCACGATAGCCAAATAAGAGAAAGTCTGTAATAGTTCGAACATAACATCTCTAATTAGTATGCCGCATTTTTTTAACGCATCTGTGAACTTATTCTTGAGTACTTGCTTGACCAAATCATCATCGTCCTCTATTTTCATTTCGCGCATCTCCCTAGTGAGCTTGCTCCTGGCCTTGACTATTTTTATCAAATGGCTAATGGACTTTCTGGCGCTTAGTAGAAGCGTCACAAACCATAATC
>NZ_JAKMAJ010000204.1 GCF_022378355.1 Brenneria bubanii | reverse complement strand
GGAGGGCAAAACCGCCAGGTGATCAGCTCACTGCTTCCACAGCATCGCGCAATTTGTCCAATAAGCAGCAGGACGATGGCACACAGCGTACTAGCATAGATACACCAGTATTAGCTAAACGGAAACGAGGAAGACCTCGTAAAACACAAATTGCATCTGAGAGGAGAAGAGGAACGTTAACCAGTCCGAAAAAGCGCACTAGGGTCTGTTCTTGAATGACAAAAGATAGTGTACGTTTTAATGCGAAAGAATTAACAGCCCGCGCTATCATT
>NZ_JAKMAJ010000203.1 GCF_022378355.1 Brenneria bubanii | reverse complement strand
TGGTCATCAAACGGGGTGATGTTGATAAACTTGGCACCTAGGAAACCTGCTTCAACGTTGACGCGGCAATTGCAATTAGGAGCATTCTTCATAGGTTTCTTCGTCAGTGGCATCAATTCTAGAGGCAATTCGAAACAGGAGTTAACGCCAGTTCCCAAGATCAGTGATATACTCTGGTTCTTGTACATGAATTTGCTCGCTAGATACACGGCCACGGCATCGTTGATCACGTCACACATCTCAACCCCAAAATGAGGACTAGGCAAAGTTTGC
>NZ_JAKMAJ010000202.1 GCF_022378355.1 Brenneria bubanii | reverse complement strand
GAAATCAATGAGCGTAAGCAGCAGAAAATGAAATCCAGCATCAGAGGTTTAATCACTTTGTTGAGGAGACAATTCAAAGATTATTATCCACTGAAAATAATACTCTGGAATATCTTGCATGTGCCCGTTATCAGCCTTTACCAAAAAAAAAGACTTTTTGATATCACTAGAATCATGTATTCTCTTGTCGATAGCTTCAACGTCGTGCTGCCAGTGCCAAGAGACAAGAAACTTGTTGCTAAATGTCTGAATGGTCACAAAGTTGTAATCAAA
>NZ_JAKMAJ010000201.1 GCF_022378355.1 Brenneria bubanii | reverse complement strand
TCGAAATCCGTCTCCAATTTCCGACGTAAAAGTTCCGAGTTGACTAATATGTATACTTTATTAAAAAACTGCTCAAAATAACAGCTCATTTGTATCAAAAACTGCCCATATTTCTGGTTCCTTCTATCCATGGGGGGTGTCAGTAAGTAGTCTGAATTACTCAAAAATTTTTCCAATATATTAAAGAATCCTAATAATGGACAGTCGGCGTTTCTGATAACATTCAACCATTGATAATGAAATTTCTCGACATCCATGAATTCACCATATTGC
>NZ_JAKMAJ010000200.1 GCF_022378355.1 Brenneria bubanii | reverse complement strand
TATTTCGTGGATTGACGTACAGTTAATTGTTAATCCAATATACATAACCGTCATTTATGGATATCTGGATTTCGAGAATACAAAAATAGCCTGCGCGCAATGCCTGTGTGAAATCATATCTAAAAAAATGAAACCGTTGGACAAGCTGAGTTTGTTAAGCATGCTGAGTTTAACAGTTAAGGTAGCAAACGTAGGCCGCGATGACTTAGAGGTCCATGAGCATTTGGCTAAGCTATCCGCATCCGTGGGTTTAGAACTGGCTAAAATAATTGAG
>NZ_JAKMAJ010000199.1 GCF_022378355.1 Brenneria bubanii | reverse complement strand
TATGCATTTATAAACAATACTATTCATTCAGGTCAAAGTAAATATGCCCATCTATCACCAACACCTTGAATACTATTCTACAATACTACCATACTTCTTAACTCTCTTCCATCTTCTACCCTTTCAGAATTGAAACATTGCACAACCGCACCAAAATAATTCTTTAACTTAATATCCATACTCATTCGACCTATTTCAACAATGCCTTAACCAATATTCCTATTTTATTATTACTGAAATCTTATTTATATCTATCCAATTCACAATATCATCC
>NZ_JAKMAJ010000198.1 GCF_022378355.1 Brenneria bubanii | reverse complement strand
GGCCCTCGAGAAGAGCCCAATCAGCCTGGTTCTGCAGAATCCCGGCAAACTGCAACTGCTAACAACGACCCTGGGCTCTCTCGGAAACAGATTGAGACGCTAGCTACACCTAAGGCAGAATTAGAACAGAATCCTTTGGACATGCACATGGCAAACATGTCGATTAATAGGCCTGGGCTATCAGCACTCAAATCAAACGCCACCCTTACAACGTTGAAGGACAACGATAATGGCGGCGATGAGACCCCCGAAATGTCGCTGCACTTGGCTGATG
>NZ_JAKMAJ010000197.1 GCF_022378355.1 Brenneria bubanii | reverse complement strand
GGGGCCTTTTGATTTTTCTTATGAACATCAACTTTCTTCCATGCCTAAGTTGAGAGAATTCCTGCTCAGTGAAGTCGCGTTATTCAGGCAAGAAAGAGCTATGTGTGATCCGTATACTCCGGAAGTACTAAAAAACATTTCAATGCTTGAAGAGCCCTAAAACTTTAGGAAATGTACACTTGAGCTCAAAAGAGAAAAAACACTATCGGTAACGAACACATCAAAGGTATATATAAAATTAAAGAGCACATTTTCTTCATTCTTTTCCTTGTGT
>NZ_JAKMAJ010000196.1 GCF_022378355.1 Brenneria bubanii | reverse complement strand
TAGACAAAGTGAAGATTTATCGAATATTCCACAAGCAGATGGGGATATTTTTTACAAAGAAAATGAAGTCAGCGTGGAAGATAAGTTGAATTATAATTATCGTCCTCTATTATCCTTCAACCACCTGTCCCTGAAGCCCGAAATTCAATCTGAGATCTCCAAGTTCCCAAAACCCACGCCAATTCAAGCTGTCTCTTGGCCTTATTTACTAGCAGGCAGAGATGTGATTGGTGTTGCAGAAACTGGATCTGGTAAGACGTTCGCTTTCGGGGTA
>NZ_JAKMAJ010000195.1 GCF_022378355.1 Brenneria bubanii | reverse complement strand
GGGTTTGTCAAATCCTTGTTAGCCTGTTGCTCCTTGGCGGCCAGCACAGCATGTGAAACAGGTCCTTTGGACTCCTGCTGAAACCCAGGTTTGGCATCAGTTTCGGCCTTCTTAGGCTCCTTCCGATCCTTTGGTTTCTCTTTCTCGTTCTTATCTTCATTGTTCTTGTTTCCGACACTATAACAACGACGATATCCCGTGGGCCTTCCCACGGTGCGCATTAAAGCAAGCCTGGGCCATCTGGATCCCATGAAGACCAATCCAGGAATCATCCT
>NZ_JAKMAJ010000194.1 GCF_022378355.1 Brenneria bubanii | reverse complement strand
CACTTCAATATCCAAGCTGGATGTAGAATATTATTTGTCTTCTATCACCATTCTGAATGAATTTTTCAATAGTTATGCTGATTCTATCACGACACTATCTACAGGCATTGTGTCCAATGGGGCAGGTATTAATTCGGTGGACAAATCGGAAGAAGTGGCAAACCAAGCAGAAAATATCGCGGTCAACTCGCTTATCAAATTGGTTAAATCTATCATGGAAGCGTTATCATTTTTAAATGTATTATATGAGGAAATCGAAGTGGAAGGTTATGAAC
>NZ_JAKMAJ010000193.1 GCF_022378355.1 Brenneria bubanii | reverse complement strand
GAATCAAGTCCAGGGGTTTGG
Source organism: Brenneria bubanii (assembly GCF_022378355.1). Taxonomy (GTDB): domain Bacteria; phylum Pseudomonadota; class Gammaproteobacteria; order Enterobacterales; family Enterobacteriaceae; genus Brenneria; species Brenneria bubanii. The sequence goes on along the minus strand of NZ_JAKMAJ010000193.1, from coordinate 255 downwards.
AATAATGCAGAATACAGACCATTGGAGGGGTTCACATATGCCGTTACTCCGTTCAATTTTACTGCCATAGCGGGAAATTTGATTGTCGCACCAGCCTTGATGGGCAACACTGTAGTGTGGAAGCCATCTCAGACTGCAGCCTTATCCAACTATTTATTACTTACTGTGCTAGAGGAGGCTGGATTACCAAATGGCGTGGTGAACTTTGTACCCGGAAATGCTGTAGAAATAACTGAAGAGGTGTTGAAAGACAAG
>NZ_JAKMAJ010000192.1 GCF_022378355.1 Brenneria bubanii | reverse complement strand
GGTGGAATGTCAAGGTGGTAACTCTGGTTACTTGGCCACGAGTGCAGCTTTGGCTTGTGGTGCTCAAGCATCTTATATTCCCGAAGAAGGCATATCGTTGGACCAATTAACTCTAGACATTGAGTTTTTGGCCAAGTCGTTCGAAAGAACTGAAGGTAGGAGTATATTTGGTAAATTGATTCTAAAGAGTGCTAACGCTTCGAAGGCTCTTACCGCTGAAGCCCTAGCAGACGTCATGACTTCCGAATCCGGTGGTATGTTTGATGCCAAGGCCGC
>NZ_JAKMAJ010000191.1 GCF_022378355.1 Brenneria bubanii | reverse complement strand
TTTGACAAGATTGTCCTTCTGAGAAGTTCTTTCGATTATAACAGCCTGGTATATCAAACCAAGGACGGTACGGTGATGCAATTAGATTCAGAGGGTCAACTAGAACAAATTGCGAGGTTTCCTCAGCTGGTGCGTGATTTCAGAGTTAAAAGAGTTCATAATTTGGTTGGAAATGCAATAGGTGAATGGGATACGGATAGTTCGGAAATAGTTGCGTTCGGACTCACTGCGAATGGTAAATTGTACGCGAATGATGTTTTATTGGCGTCTGCTGTC
>NZ_JAKMAJ010000190.1 GCF_022378355.1 Brenneria bubanii | reverse complement strand
CAAAAAACTTGGACCATAGGAGAAATGTGAAAGTAGCTCACTTGACCAATCCATTCGTCCCACTATAGCAAAACAGGCCGCTAAGGCCTCCACGCAATTTAATTTCCACGGTCTACCATAGTTGACTTGATTAGCGGCAACTAGATATGGTAGTAATCTCTCATGGCGACCTCCAATCCTATTGAACGGTACCTCTTCCAACCTAGCCCATGAGCACTCTACTACAGAGGCACCGTTCTCCTCTACTAGCGACCTATCATTGGGACATACGACTCC
>NZ_JAKMAJ010000189.1 GCF_022378355.1 Brenneria bubanii | reverse complement strand
TCGGTGTCCCTGAAAATAGTTCTTGTCATTGCCGTCTCTGCATGCGGAGCGATGACATTGACGATGATTCCTCTGCTCGCACCTTCAATCGCAATCGTCTTGGAAAACCCAAGAATCGCAGATTTTGCAGCTGAATAATTTGCCTGGCCGAAGTTCCCGTATATTCCAGTCGTTGAAGTTACGTTTAGGATGTAACCAGACTTCTGTTTCATAAACACGGGCCATACAGCTTTACACCTGGCAAATGTCGCAAATAGATGCACCTGCAAAACAGCAT
>NZ_JAKMAJ010000188.1 GCF_022378355.1 Brenneria bubanii | reverse complement strand
ATGAGTTATAGCGTATATTGCTCAGTGGGAATCATGGGCTCTTGGAGTGGGCTCTCGTGGTTGTACAACTTTGATGAACCAGTGTGGGAGTGATTCTTCAGACTATGTTCCACAAGCCTTACATATGATGTCAAAATATTAATATATTAATGTTACTTACTATTACCATCGCACTGATAGCTAGAGGGAAAAGAAAAGTCTATCATGTGAATTATCGCTCTGCGATCAGTCTCTTGAGGGCGGCTCTTGCGTCTTCTTGCTCTCCCGCGATGGGAAT
>NZ_JAKMAJ010000187.1 GCF_022378355.1 Brenneria bubanii | reverse complement strand
GTCGAATGCAGATTTAGCGAGATTAGTTGGATTTGCCACGACTTTGTGCAACTGGCCCATAGCCACCTGCACTTCATATTTGAGCCACTTATCCCATACACGAGGCGGTACCAAAGATGCGAACCCCATGCCATTGTAGTGAAATGATTTGGATAATTCCATATCGGTCGAGATAATTTGGGATATCAAAGTGATGAGGGTTGCTTGATCATTGTGATATAAAGTGGAGTTTATCCTCTCCCTAATGGGTTGTAGTACGTAATTCACGAATTGCTCAT
>NZ_JAKMAJ010000186.1 GCF_022378355.1 Brenneria bubanii | reverse complement strand
CCTCTGCACATTTTTGTCCTGATACTCATGGGACGCTACAGCTCTCGTCTGTATTCTGCATACACTACTTGGGATACCATAGGCACATTGGCTTCGATGCAGATTCCCTTTGTCGGATTTATGCCAATTAGATCCAATGACCACATGGCCGCTCTTGGAGTCTTTGGCTTGATTCAAATCGTCGCATTCGGTCACTACGTCAAAACAAAGGGTTCTTCGGACAAGTTTAGGGTAGTTATGGCAGTTTCGCTAGTACTGATTCTGGCTGTCGGCGTCAG
>NZ_JAKMAJ010000185.1 GCF_022378355.1 Brenneria bubanii | reverse complement strand
ATTTTATATGTGGAGCTTCAGTCTTTTTAATGAGGGCAATCGATCCTGAGCATGTTTTCCCCTCAAAATATTTCTCACTACCATTGATTCCAGCTCAAGTAGGTGTCGAGAATGTTGATAATGCTGATTTTTTGAGAGCACATGCACCTGTTCCCTTTAAATACTACCCGGAATTTGTTATTGAGGGGCCTATCAATTACTCATTGTACATTTCTCAGTACAACACATCTCCCATTTTCCGCAATCCTCGCCTTGCGTCATTCGTGGAATTAGCCACA
>NZ_JAKMAJ010000184.1 GCF_022378355.1 Brenneria bubanii | reverse complement strand
TGACTAAAGTAGCAGCTGAACTACCGCAAACGAAGGGCAGAGTATTGATCGACTGCTTGACGATATCTACTCGTTTGTAGATCTCATTGCTTCCAATTTGTCTACGAATTGGTCAATTTCTTCGGCAAATGATGAGGTTAAAATATTAAAAATGCACTCGGTGTATAGGATCTGAATGACACAAAAAACTGCTGTTGGATGGCAACAATATTGTCTCTCCTTCCTACTGAAATATTTGACTCATCGGAAATTAAGTGAAAATCTCATCATGATGTAATC
>NZ_JAKMAJ010000183.1 GCF_022378355.1 Brenneria bubanii | reverse complement strand
CATACACTTCTGCCCCACTTCGCATGTCAATTGAGCAACATTAAATCTTATGCAATGATGGAATTTCGTTTCTTATGAGAGCTTTTTAAACGACCCAGCAATCCACAGCTGTTCTCTTCATGGCCCTGTCAACCGAATACCCGCTGCTAGACGTATGACAAGATGAACAGAAAGAACATACGGCGCTGCACCACTTGGCAAAACTTCTTTAACGCCATCACACGGTAACAACTATCGGTCTGGTATACCAAGCACAGCCTAAAAGGACCACCGGGGAAAA
>NZ_JAKMAJ010000182.1 GCF_022378355.1 Brenneria bubanii | reverse complement strand
GAGAAATCGAAAGACCCGGCGGCGCAAAGGCACAATGCTCTTATTAAGCAGTATCATCACCATTGCACGAAGTTAGTTGGAAAATTTGCAGATATTCTTCCCAGTCAGTTATCAATCATTCTCGCCGAGAGGGAACCTGCGCAAGGCTTTTTGTCATGCGTATTTTCATCAAACACTGAGTTGTACCAGGCTGCTACCAATATTCTTTACGATACCTTTGATGTTGAAGGTAGATTTGAGGGGGTTCATGCAATTTTAAAGAATAATTTAACCAATCAGT
>NZ_JAKMAJ010000181.1 GCF_022378355.1 Brenneria bubanii | reverse complement strand
GGTAAGGAATACTGCCTTCAGTAGCTTGAAGCAATCCCAAAAATTGAAACGAGCAAGTGCTCCTCCGCAAGTTGTTTCACGTCGCGAAAATAGTCTAAAGCCTCCTGCAAGATATACTGAAGAAGATGGGCCAACTGAAGAAGTCATTTGGAAGTATTCCCCTAATGAAAAGGATTTATCGGATAAAGTAAATAGTTCCAACGAAAACTCTGAAAATCTCATTGATACTGATGCTGTGCAAGATCCTTCTTCAACCCCAATGGTACCTAGTAGACTGAAGA
>NZ_JAKMAJ010000180.1 GCF_022378355.1 Brenneria bubanii | reverse complement strand
ATGAATCAAAGAGTATTACTGATCAACAAAAGGCGGTAGCAATTTTGTCTGAAGAGCCATACGAGGCAGAAAGGGAAGAATCTGTTATAGAAACTGAAGGAGGGGAGGAAGATGGAATTGAAGCTGAGGAAGAAAAAACTCATCACGTAGATCGCGAGTTTGCCACACAGGGAACTGATGAAACTTTGATAATTCAGGGAGTAAATGACAATCCTGTAGTAAAAGTGGCCATTCAAGATGTCGACGAATTCTTTCTGCGAAGAGTCTTGGCCAATGCCATAAA
>NZ_JAKMAJ010000179.1 GCF_022378355.1 Brenneria bubanii | reverse complement strand
GCCTCCCTTGCGCTCCACCTGCGCCAGCGGCCGGAAACTGCCGGGCTCATACACCCACTGCACTTCCGTGCCGGGGTGCCGTCGGCATAGTATTGCACCTGCCCCACCAGCTGGTCGCCGTCCCACTGGTACTGGACCTTCGACACCGACTGTAATGAGGTCACCTGACCTTCGCGCACCTTGCTGACCCGACGCCCGAACGCATCGTAGCCATAGCGCCACCGAGCCCCGTCCGGCAGACTCACCCGCCGCAACCGGTCCTGCGTATCCCACTCGTAGCGCGT
>NZ_JAKMAJ010000178.1 GCF_022378355.1 Brenneria bubanii | reverse complement strand
GCCCAAAGCAGGTAAAAATGGTGGCGCGTAGTGTGCTGGCATGGTACGACTTCATAGTATCGCAAGGGCTAGAGAAGAGTCGCACCTACGAGGGTCTCTACCAGATATCCCTCCAAGTCAAGAAAAAATACAAGCGATCCAGAAGAACCACATTCATGGAAGATGCAGCGGACAAGTCTATCTTTGCCTCAGATTTGGATCCCGAGCGCCATCAGACGCACCCAGACGATTTATATCGCATTCCGCAGATCAACGTGGAAAATGAGGTACCCAAGATACGTATG
>NZ_JAKMAJ010000177.1 GCF_022378355.1 Brenneria bubanii | reverse complement strand
GGACAACTATTTGAAACGTAGCACGCAACTCGAAAATGCAAAACGCGTTTCATATGAACGCGGCACATTTGCAACACTGGGTCAAATCAATCTTTGACAATCAGAGGCAGCAGTTAAAATGAAATTTTCATGATGACTAGCGATCCTGGCGTAACAAGAAATAGGATAGAGCACGAGACATAGAGAGTTTTGATCGATATGTGACTTGATGCCCAAGTTCTGTGTTTTAGTTTACGTGTTTTTTTTTGTTTTTTTTCACTTTCTTCTGAATTTGGAGTTCTGTGA
>NZ_JAKMAJ010000176.1 GCF_022378355.1 Brenneria bubanii | reverse complement strand
TCAAATGATACGCTCTGGAGATTTACTTTCATGGGATCAAGTGGCTGAGTGTAATGTCACGAACCCCATAAGCACTATTCAGTGGCAACCATCCTTGCCACATCCACGTAGGTTTGCTACATGTAGTGATTCGCTGAGGATATGGAATTTTAGCGAGCAAGAAAGGTCTATGCAAGAGCAGATTAATCTGTCACTATGCAAATATAATAAACAGCAAGGTGGCCATGGTACTAAGTCGAGTACCGCAGGTGGCGGTTTTGGCCATCTTGTTGCTGCTGGCCAAAAC
>NZ_JAKMAJ010000175.1 GCF_022378355.1 Brenneria bubanii | reverse complement strand
CCGGATAAGCCACAAAACGCATCAGAAAAAGCAGCCTGAAAACGCATTAAGGGTGACAACTTCGTTGACAGCTACCGGTTCTGTCCATCCGGAACGCTGGTCTGGCAGGACAAGAAACTGGCAACCGATAGGCGAGGTCATGCTGAATCCAGAGCGAGAAAAACAGGCAGCCTAAATCAACCGGGGGTGCCAACTATCTTGACACTTACCGCTTCTTCACGAGTTGAGGCTCAAAAGTGCCGTTACGATCGCGGGGCGTGGTGAGTTCAAAGGCACCGGTTGGTGTT
>NZ_JAKMAJ010000174.1 GCF_022378355.1 Brenneria bubanii | reverse complement strand
GAGACTAACTTTGACAAGGCGATGGAATCTATCCTGAGTGTGATTCAACAGATGGCGTTATGGTTATCTGGGTCAGCTGCCGAAACCAATGAAATATTCAGCAACTCAAGCAGAAATGATGTAGGCCTTGATCTACCCTACCTTATGCATAAGGACAAGATAAACGGCAATTCAGTGAAGTTATTTGGAGCCAAGCCAAATATGGAATGGACCATTGCTATGAAATTTTTATTGACAAATGCGAAATGGCTCTTGGCATACTCCTCTAGTCGTCTGGTGTAGTTCCT
>NZ_JAKMAJ010000173.1 GCF_022378355.1 Brenneria bubanii | reverse complement strand
CAAATTTATTCGTATGTGCTCCTCCATTGGCATAGACCCGTTGAGTCTTTTTGATAAGGATAAGCATTTGTTCAATGTCAATGATTTTTATTATGAGATCTGTGTCAAAGTTATCGAAATATGCAGAAAGACTAAGGACATGAACGGTGGTGTTTTGTCTTTTGATGAACTAGAGAAAAGTTATTTTCGGAAATTAAAGGTTGATATGAAGGACCTAGAAAAATCTATAGATATGCTGCAAAGCCTTGATGGTGGTTTTGAAATTTTCCAAATCCGTGGTAAAAAAT
>NZ_JAKMAJ010000172.1 GCF_022378355.1 Brenneria bubanii | reverse complement strand
GATTGATGCAGATGATGGAGAAGATGATGGCATGCATGGGAGGTCTAGCTTAAGTGTCTCTGGTCGAAGTGACGATGGACCTCACGGCGCCGATGTGGTCAAATCATCGGGTGAATCAGAAGAAGTAGAGAAACTTAAGTATGAGATGGCTAAAGCTGAAATACTTGATAAACTACACCTGCATACTTTGATAGGGAACAAGGAAGTACAGTGCATTCAGCGGGAAGTCTGTAGAGGTGACGCACAGATGAAACTTCTGCAGACTTTGCATGGCGACGAGAAGCTATTA
>NZ_JAKMAJ010000171.1 GCF_022378355.1 Brenneria bubanii | reverse complement strand
TTCGTGCATGTAAGAACGCTCCACCAGACTCTTTAAGATATTTGCTTGACGCTCGACATCAATGTCAGCATTTGCAGCATCATCGGACCCTTGCTTTCTGTAGAAATAGAGTAGATGCTTTCTAGCCGCTATCATAAATTTCAGACATGACGAGAAATCTGGTAGCTTGTTTCCTGTCATTAGGAGTTGTTTTAGTATAGAGCTTGTTCCTTCTTTCGAAACTTCTATATCCTTGAACTGTAATCATGTAGAAAAGGTAATCAACATAAAATCACGTGGTATGTTAAGCG
>NZ_JAKMAJ010000170.1 GCF_022378355.1 Brenneria bubanii | reverse complement strand
GATGTGTGAAAAAGGGAAAAAAATCAAAAAACAATGCCAGAACAATAAAAAAATAAGAAATTGTAATATTGAAAAATTGAAAAATTGAAAAGAAATGTACTTAGATTTACTTTACGTAAAAATACACTGCGGAGATTAACGTCAACACCAATGTAAAGGCCATGTTGAACTTGAATTCCTCGTCTTGTTCAATTGCTTGTACTTTCTTGTCCTGCACGATCCGTTGCTGCGTCTTCGTGTAGGCAACCGTTTCACGAGGTTTGACACCTTCGGGCAATTTGTCTTGGTACA
>NZ_JAKMAJ010000169.1 GCF_022378355.1 Brenneria bubanii | reverse complement strand
AAATGTTCCCTTTTCAACCACCACGAGTAAAGAGAGATGATTACGGTAGTATCGTGGATTTCAATATGCTGATACCGAAAGAGGATGAGAGCTGAAAACCGAAGCGGCCGTCATCTGAAGAGTCAGAGGAAGAAAAAGATCCGTACGATCTTGCCGACCCTCGAACAATGTCCACCAAAAGGCCTCGTAAGGAGGATTCCAATAGTCGTTCTCCCAAGAATGATGACAATTGGGATAACATCGAATATTTGGACGCTAAAAATTGTCCGGCTAAGCGGACAGAGTCTTTTG
>NZ_JAKMAJ010000168.1 GCF_022378355.1 Brenneria bubanii | reverse complement strand
CCGTGCACAAAGCCACTATGGCAAATGGAAACGAGGAGTCTACCCCAGCACATAAAAAAGTCACCAGTACACTGAGTTCTTTACCGCCTAAAGACTATGTTAAAACTTTGCTAGAGGTATACCGCACTTTTCGCAGTATGACTAATGAGTGTTTTCAGAATGATCCTCTTTTTGCGAAAGCCCTGGACAACGCATGTCGATCCTATGTAAATAAAAACGAATTTGCTTTACCCCCTGGGGCCCCCCGTTCTGCTACCTCTAAGACTCCAGAAATGTTGGCCAAGTACAGTGATC
>NZ_JAKMAJ010000167.1 GCF_022378355.1 Brenneria bubanii | reverse complement strand
ATCAAAAAGCAGAAGATCTTTGAATATCCTGGAAACACCTTTCAAGCAAATCAGTATACCCGATCTCGAGCACGAACCTGCATCTACTACCTCGACCGGCTCACTAAAATTTTTTGACTCTTTTGAAGAACCAGAATTACAACTGCAGTCCAGCAGCCCTACCACCAAGACAGACCGGCTTGACATGAACTACAAGTTTCCACTAACGTCTCCAGATTCTGATTTTATTAAAGCTGATAACTCTCCCACGAGTTCTAGTTTCGAAAGAAGGAGAGAAAGATTAATGCAGCAGAA
>NZ_JAKMAJ010000166.1 GCF_022378355.1 Brenneria bubanii | reverse complement strand
TTTGTGAGAAAGAGTTAGATAGTTCGAATCTATCCTATCTGATAATAATATATAATAATATAATAATATATAATAATATATATATATGTTATATTATTTTCAATGTAACCCCACATCTACCTAAGGGGACCACCCCCTTTAAATTAAGCTACCACCCACCTTTGGTGGGTGGTGCCGATCGCTACCAACCACCTTTGGTGGTTGGTGCCCCTATGAGTGAAATAAAGTATAGAATATTATCAATAATTAATATTTATGAATGGCCTCCAATTTATTTTATTTTATTTTATTTTATT
>NZ_JAKMAJ010000165.1 GCF_022378355.1 Brenneria bubanii | reverse complement strand
GAGCCCAAAGCAGCCCTTATTTGCTTCGAGTTATCTTCGGAGGCAATTATAGAATTCTTCACCCTGTTATAGTAGTCGAGAGCTTGACTTTTCACCAGCCTGGTGGCAGTCACTAATAGGCCGTTATTGTCTCCACCATTGATGCACTTAATAATAGTATCTACCTGCGATTTCGCAAGTTCAAGTTCCTTAATTAGGCACTCAGTTGCTCTGTTTAGTTTTATGGTGAACATGGGCTCGTCAGGAACAAACTCTTGAAAAGTAGATTGCATTAAGTCATAAGGTAACATCTCCGGTA
>NZ_JAKMAJ010000164.1 GCF_022378355.1 Brenneria bubanii | reverse complement strand
AGTTGATATTTTCTCACAGCTTTCCCCAATGCTTCACTTCTGATGAAAAACATAAATCCTTTTCCCTCTTTCTATCCCCCGGAAAATAAAAAGACAACGAATGTATTACAACAATTACTTGAAGAAAATGTTTTCTGTTATTTACACGTATACCTCATGAAGTTGCACTGTAAAAATACACTCAACTGATGCATTTCAAGTCTTTGTAGAACTTTCTTGATTATACGTCAAGACGTCCTTCTATAGCTCACGCATATTGTACATCCACAGAATAAAGCAGATTTGCGATGACCAAAGGAC
>NZ_JAKMAJ010000163.1 GCF_022378355.1 Brenneria bubanii | reverse complement strand
AAATCGAAGGGCTGGGACATGTGTCATTCCTTTTTGATCGTATATTACTGGAATGACACAGAATTTCTAACACTCCCTTTTTAAAAGCATATCTAACCACCTATTTTTTAATAGGTGGTTAGATAATTACAAATGAATGACTTCAGAACCTTGCTCTATCGATTTTTGATCTGTCCCTGAAATCATTCCCACTTAATTATGCCGCCATTTCATAATCCACCGGTGTTTGATAACCCAGCGTCGAATGTTTGCGACGACGATTGTAAAACACCTCAATATAATCGAATATCGCGTTCATCGC
>NZ_JAKMAJ010000162.1 GCF_022378355.1 Brenneria bubanii | reverse complement strand
GTGCATCCGGGAGGATTCGAACCTCCGACCGCTCGGTTCGTAGCCGAGTACTCTATCCAGCTGAGCTACGGATGCATAGCTAATTCTTTATATAACGTAGTGTTTGCTTGTCACTGCCGATATCAAATATCGGTTGATACTCACCATCTATTGAAACAAGCGACCCTAATGATAATTTGGTAAAACCTAACACTTACCAGCCCAGGGTTGTTGCTTCCCATTTAATATGGTGCATCCGGGAGGATTCGAACCTCCGACCGCTCGGTTCGTAGCCGAGTACTCTATCCAGCTGAGCTACGGATG
>NZ_JAKMAJ010000161.1 GCF_022378355.1 Brenneria bubanii | reverse complement strand
ATTAAAAAAAATATAAATATGGGTAATATTATTTTACAATCTAAAAAAGATAAAACATATAGATGAGTAGTTAATAAAAGAAAAAATATTTATTTATTATCATTATTATTTAATGGTAATTTAGTATTACCTCTAAGATATGCTAAATTTAATATTTTTTTAGCTAAATTAAATGAAAAATTATTAAAAAACAATGAACCTTTAATTATTTTTAAACATTATTGTAAATTACCTAATTTAGATAATTCTTGAATTACAGGATTTATTGATGCTGAAGGTTGTTTTTCTATTAGTTTATTATCT
>NZ_JAKMAJ010000160.1 GCF_022378355.1 Brenneria bubanii | reverse complement strand
CTACGGTATTTTCGGGATTACTGTTGCGCTTAGCCTGGAAGATAAATTCAACAGCATCGATCTGTGCTTCAAACCTTGTCCTAGGGAAGTCCCCATTTCTAGAGTATTCTGAATTGTCAATAGTTATAACGGTAGCTTCTAGCACCATGATACAGATGATGAACCTCTCTCCGAAGAATTATTGAAAACCCTGGCGATGTTCCAGATTCCTTCGATGGATAATCCTCAACGAGGTGGCAAAACCCTCTTGTTCAGTGAACTTGACCTTTTTTTACTTTGGTTCGACAGACCTGTGCGGGTAATA
>NZ_JAKMAJ010000159.1 GCF_022378355.1 Brenneria bubanii | reverse complement strand
GATGCACGTTCTTCTAAGCAGTACTCGCTAGCCGTCATAGACAATGACTCAGGGCTGCAGATTAAGAAGGCCCAAAAGGTTGAAAATCTCTCGTGGTCCTTCGCTAAGGGTATAAGAGGCTATTGTACGCAAAAAGTGTAGTAAACGATATGTATACAAAACCAATTACTCACCAGTTTTGACCTGTTGATGTTATTGCTGTTCGCGAGGAAACCGCGAGAGCGCAGCGTAATGTACGGCTGTGACTGACGGGAGGGATGAACAAGAACAGTACGAAGTTGTTGGGGGAGATTGTCACTGGTATTG
>NZ_JAKMAJ010000158.1 GCF_022378355.1 Brenneria bubanii | reverse complement strand
ATTTTCCCTGAAGGGGGGTCCCACGACAGAACAGACCTTCTACCTTTGAAAGCCGGGGTAGCCATTATGGCTCTTGGCTGCATGGAAAAACATCCTGATGCTAATGTGAAGATTGTGCCTTGCGGTATGAATTACTTCCATCCTCACAAATTTAGATCGAGAGCCGTGGTCGAATTTGGCGACCCCTTGGAGATCCCTCCCGAACTGGTCGAGAAGTACAGAAGTCCTGAAACAAATAGAGAAGCAGTGAAAGAGCTTTTGGATACAATTTCGGAAGGTTTAAAGGCGGTTACCGTCACTTGTTCT
>NZ_JAKMAJ010000157.1 GCF_022378355.1 Brenneria bubanii | reverse complement strand
TCACGGAAATTTTTGGTGAAAGCTCTTCAGGTAAATCACAATTTCTTATGCAATTGTGCCTCAGCGTCCAACTCCCGCTCGATATGGTCGGATTCAAGGCTAAATGTGTTTATATCACAACTGAGGGCGCCTTACCTACGCAAAGATTAGAAACGATGCTTTTAGCGAGAGAAGAGCTTTCGAGACATGGCGTTTCTCAGAAGAATGTTTATACCGTCAGCTGCTGTGATTTGATCAACCAAGAGCATATTCTTAACGTACAACTACCGATCTTGTTGGAGCAGAATGAAGGAGCTATTAAGCTAGTTAT
>NZ_JAKMAJ010000156.1 GCF_022378355.1 Brenneria bubanii | reverse complement strand
CAGAGAGATACTCAATGTTCCGGTCACCTGTGCTAAGACCGGTGTTAAGCACTTGCATCATGCCGCTGTGACAAATTACGATATCGGAATTTATTTTGAAGCAAACGGCCATGGTACAGTTGTCTTCTCGCATCACTTTTTTCAAATCATTCAAGATCATCGTGAAGGTTCGGTAGCTGTTCAGACGTTGGAAATATTTTCCCAGTTGATTAACCAGTCTGTTGGCGATGCAATTTCCGATATGCTTGGTGTGTTAGCAGTATTATCAATTTCTCAATGGACGCCACAAAAGTGGAATGAAGAATTTTCC
>NZ_JAKMAJ010000155.1 GCF_022378355.1 Brenneria bubanii | reverse complement strand
CATATGGATTTTTCAGCGTTTTCAGGATTAGTTTGTCCAGATCATCCAAACGATCCTTTGAGCTAGCCGGCAAGGGCGACAGTCGCTGCCGCCGCTCTTTCTCAGTTGCCGGAACTCCGGCATCCTCCCTTAGCAGTTTTGGATCAATGAATTCGTAAGGTATAATGCAAGTAGGCATTGCATAGTGTCTCATGAGGAAATTGGGCAGCTTAACGTTACCATTTTTGAACTTTATTTGTATGTTTGTGCTGACAGTGCTGATAATTTGCAGATCGGGCTTGTACAGGGCGACAGTCTTTGTGATTGACGTTTT
>NZ_JAKMAJ010000154.1 GCF_022378355.1 Brenneria bubanii | reverse complement strand
TACCAGTCTTATGATTATCATTATTATTTCATCTTTACTATCATAATTCTTTAATTAAATTTATTAACTCTAATAATATTTTATCATTCTACGGATACTTTAAACCATTATGATTAACGCTAGCCCTCATTGTATTACCGCAGCTGCTGGCACAAATCTTGGTTAGGACTATTAAAATATAATATAAAATATTATATCATTCAATTAAAGAATGTAATTAATATCATTATTTTAATTATTTATAGACTTTATTTTTAATCAATTTATATATTTATTTATAATAAATTATTTTCCCGAAGGAAATTATATTTTA
>NZ_JAKMAJ010000153.1 GCF_022378355.1 Brenneria bubanii | reverse complement strand
AAATAGTTGTCCATTTTACCGTGGTATTCCGGACTTTAAATATTAGAAGAGTCAGGGTAAATCGTGACTAAGTGTGGAAGGTGCCAGGTGCTGCTGACGTTGGCAATTAGGATCATAAGTGTCTTCCATTCAAAAACAATATGATGACATGTATACATATATGTAGTAGCTTATGTGTTTTCTGACGAAAGGAGAGTTTTTTAGCTCAACGGCAAAGCACTCGTGTGGTATTTTACTCACACTAGTAGAGGAAATCCGTTGCGGAAGTTCCTTACCTAAGGATAAGGAGATAGGAACATACTGAATAACAAAG
>NZ_JAKMAJ010000152.1 GCF_022378355.1 Brenneria bubanii | reverse complement strand
GGATTTGCCACCGTTTGTGGGTTTGACACGCATTTCCCTGCCTGGGCTTTTGTTATTGCCTTGCTAATATCCTTTGTAAACTTCATTCCCCAAGGAATTTTGGAGGCTTTTACAAATCAGCATGTTGGACTTAATGTCATAACTGAATTGATTTGTGGTTATATGCTGCCATTTCAGCCAATGGCCAACTTGCTGTTCAAACTGTATGGTTTTATTGTCATGAGACAAGGTTTGCAGCTGAGCCGAGACTTGAAGCTAGCAATGTACATGAAAGTTCCTCCCCGTCTCATTTTTTGCATACAAATATATGCCAG
>NZ_JAKMAJ010000151.1 GCF_022378355.1 Brenneria bubanii | reverse complement strand
TCTAACAGTTAACTTTGAATTACTCGACAGATTACTTGTAATAGTAGCATTTTTCAAGGGTTTTACCACATCAAAACGAGCTCGGTAATAATTTAATCATGGGAATTCCAAAATTTTTCAAATATATCGCCGAAAGGTGGCCTATGATTTTGCAGCTGATTGATGGCCAACATATTCCTGAATTTGATAATCTTTATCTAGATATGAATTCAATTCTTCACACCTGCACACACGGCAATGATGATGATGTTACAAAGCGGCTCACTGAAGAGGAAGTATTTGGGAAGATATTTGTCTATATTGACCATTTATTT
>NZ_JAKMAJ010000150.1 GCF_022378355.1 Brenneria bubanii | reverse complement strand
AGACATTCCTAAATGGGCCACTAGCGGAACCGGCGGCGGCTCATTCCGTTTAGAGACAATGACCGCAACCGGTGCTGTGAGCCACGGGTTTCGGAATTTCCGGCTCAGCTGGTGGCAGTATGCAGGCAGGGTAACGGGGTGGCATGCCTCGCGCAGGGCACTGTGGATACCAGAGCTGTTTGTGTAGATTACTGCCCCTGCCAATGGCTCCGTCAAGCAGCATCGATCTGCATGTTTTGGAGATCAGGCCTTGCAGGATACCAGATGAACGTCTTGACCGGATACAATTCGAGCGTCACGCGATCGCTTTTGGT
>NZ_JAKMAJ010000149.1 GCF_022378355.1 Brenneria bubanii | reverse complement strand
GCGCTGGGAGTTACCCCATCTAAACTGCCGCATTGGACGCCTTTCCTCTCTATGCTGATAGGCCTGTTCTACAATAAAATATTTCGGCAGAAACTGGAGTATCTTTTGGAGCAGATTTCGGAGGTGTGGTTATTACCACATTGGCTTGATTTGGCATACGTTGAAGTTGTCGCTGCAGATAACACGAGAGTACCACTGTACATGCTGATGGTAGCGGTTCACAAAGAGCTAGGTAGCGATGATGTTCCAGAGGGTAAAATTGATATATTATTATGTAGAGATTCCAGCAGAGAAGTTGGAGAGTGATGGACGTTGTCACGAC
>NZ_JAKMAJ010000148.1 GCF_022378355.1 Brenneria bubanii | reverse complement strand
TGGCGGGCAACTCGTCGGTTACTGCAACCGTCACCACTGCGGATACCGCCGGCAACACGACGACCGCGAACACCAGCCACGGTTATGCGGTTGACACCACGGCGCCGGAAGCGTCGATAACCATCGATCCGATCACTGCGGACAACGTAGTGAATGCCACTGAATCTCAGCAAGACGTCACAGTCACCGGTAAAGTGGGTGGCGATGTACAGGCAGGCGACACGGTGACGGTTACCGTCGGCGGTCAAACTTATCCAGCAACCGTAACCACCGATGCCGATGGCGGCAAAAGCTGGAGCGCGAATGTGCCGGGCAGCGCGCTG
>NZ_JAKMAJ010000147.1 GCF_022378355.1 Brenneria bubanii | reverse complement strand
CACTATTTGATCGGTACTATCGGATCGTATGCTGCACATGTAGGCGCAGAATATACTGGTGACTATGGGCCGCTACCAGAAAAGATTAATTTTCTGGAGTACTTCAGACCTCAGCTGCGCAATTTCAACCGCAACGAAGCCATTGATATCATAGGTCTCGAGACAATTTCGAACTTTCACGAAGTGAAAGCCATATTGTCCTGGGATGATTCAATTATTAGCAAGCCGTTTTATGTCAGTCTGTCCGTCGGAGAAGATGGCAAGCTGCGTGATGGGACATCCTTAAGAGAGTTGGTTTCGTTGTTTCCCGTCAGTAACCCAAATC
>NZ_JAKMAJ010000146.1 GCF_022378355.1 Brenneria bubanii | reverse complement strand
TATATTAATTACTTTATTATAAAAATATATTACATTATATTTTAATTTTTTATATTTTATGACTTTCCTTTAAATAATAATAATAATAATAGCAATAATACGATTTGAACGTATAGAATTAGATCATGACTCTAATATGTTAACCTATTACATCATATTGCAATTAATTTATTATATTTTATTACTTATAAATATTTAAGATTAATTAGCGCTATCTTATACGGCCATCGATAAACAAATTCGGTTGGAAGTTCCTATTATACTTAGAATATGATAACTACGTAAGAGATGAAGAGAATTGAACTCTTAATGTATAGATTTGCAATCTAACAG
>NZ_JAKMAJ010000145.1 GCF_022378355.1 Brenneria bubanii | reverse complement strand
CCGTAAAGGTGGCTACCTTAAACGTCGGGGAAAAGCGGTTCTTGCTGATAAAGGGTATTCATCTCAAGTGCTGCGTAGCGCCTTGAAACGACGAGGAATAAAAGTTGTTATCCCTTATAAAATCAATGAGAAAGCAGCGAGTGACGGACGATGTAAAATTGATATGGAGTCATACAAATCCCGCAATGTCGTTGAAAGAAGTTTCGGTATTTTAAAAGAGTGCCGCCGGGTTGCTACTCGTTATGAAAAGACCGCCAGAAACTATCTTTCGATGGTGAAATTAGGCTGCATCCGACTTTTTCTCAGAAGATTATGTAATTGAGGGACACAGCCTA
>NZ_JAKMAJ010000144.1 GCF_022378355.1 Brenneria bubanii | reverse complement strand
GTAAAATAGTTCTGTAGAGCGTTAAAAGCTGGCAGGTAGAGAATGCTTTTTGGCTATTGAATTTGGCTCTAGTCACAAAAATTCAGCAGTTGCTGCGGTATGATTAAAAGTATACCTATCGTTAAGTTGCGTATTTAAATAATGTTTTGTAGGATACTTTAAACTTTGGGAACCGGACGGTATCATTGAATTTTCTTGCAGTGGATTATTGATTGACTTGCTGCGAGATGTGAAAACATTCGTCATCATTATCTTGTCTTGTAAAAATTTGACTACCTCCCACCACTCCCAGACGCATCTAGCCTTCAAAGAATGATGGAATGAGCTTATTACACT
>NZ_JAKMAJ010000143.1 GCF_022378355.1 Brenneria bubanii | reverse complement strand
CGATTTTAATTCCTGAAAATTATAAAAAAACGCGTGAAAACCAAACGGGTAACCGACGCAGAACGTCTCGCCCATCGCCTGGCAGTAGCACAGAGAGGGAAGAGCGCGAGTGAGTAGTTTGAAGAAAATAGTAGTGTAAGTTTAAATCAAGCTTCATTCATAATCGGCACAGAGGTTTTTGGACCATCGAAAGCAAGTAAAGCACAATGGCCAAGTCGAAGAACCATACCAACCACAACCAGTCCAAGAAGGCTCACAATAACTGTATCAAGAAGCCAAAGACCCACAGATACCCTTCTCTAAAAGGTGTTGACCCTAAGTTCAGAAGAAACCACAAG
>NZ_JAKMAJ010000142.1 GCF_022378355.1 Brenneria bubanii | reverse complement strand
CATTCTGGCCGGTGATCATGCTAAAGGAAGGTCCAAGCTCGTGTACGTTACGGAGTCGTTCCGCAAAATGTTAGTTAAATGGAAATTATATCATCAAATGCAGGACCACGAGGATGATTTTGATCCTGATGAAGCTGCCCATCTTTCCCCAACTTTGACTAAGCCCGACATGGTAGAAATCCAGCTTACACTGACATACTTGATAGTTTCGTTCTTATCCGATGAGAAGTTCAACGACGCCGGGAAGCAAGTTACCAAGAACGATGTAATGTCCAGTACTCCTACGGGGTTTTCATCATCTGCTGAAACTACTTCCCTGCATAGTTCCAATTTGGAGG
>NZ_JAKMAJ010000141.1 GCF_022378355.1 Brenneria bubanii | reverse complement strand
TAACTCTACCAATATAGAATAATAGGTTTTCAGTAATTGAAATTACTGGTACAATAATTAAGAAATAAGCAAAATAGAAGAAAGTAGCTAATTGACCCATTTGTACGTAAGGAACTTCAACGTGACATTCTCCAATTTGTCCTAATAATACAAAATTGAAAACAAATAAGAAGAAGAAGAATTTAGATAATACTTTGAATGTATTACCTCTTACAACACTTCTATCAGTGAATGGTAAAACTAATAATACTAAGATAGCACCAAACATTACGATAACTCCTGCTAATTTATCAGGAATTGATCTTAAAATAGCATAGAATGGTAATAAGTATCATTCAG
>NZ_JAKMAJ010000140.1 GCF_022378355.1 Brenneria bubanii | reverse complement strand
AAAGTGTCTAAGAACTGGAACGTGTCTAGTGACTGCCGCGCGAATTTCTTGAAGTAATGCTTCACGAAGGGATCGAACTGGTCTTTGCCGCCCACCGCCTGCTCTAGGTGGAACAGCAGGTTGAAGCCCTTCTCGTAAGGCACGGAAGAAAACGCCTCGTCTGGATCGCCGTGTGAACCGAGATCCTGCAGCAGCTTTGAGAACCGGCCTGGATCAGACATCGCAGCGATTGATTCTGTGAGGTCGTTCCATCCGATCAGCGCGCTCAGGTGCCGCGTCGGCTCTCCATGGATTGCGCCTGTGATGCGGCGCTCTAGGTACACTGTCCAGCCTTCGTTGAGCCAG
>NZ_JAKMAJ010000139.1 GCF_022378355.1 Brenneria bubanii | reverse complement strand
CGACGTCATCAGCCAGCCCCGACGCCACAATGCCCCACAGGTTCACGTCAGCTTCCGCTATGACCCGCTGGGAAGACGCATCAGCAAGACCCGCCGGCAGACGCTGCATGGCGCGCCGCAGGGAAAAACCGTCACCACCCGTTTTATCTGGGAAGGCTTTCGGCTGTTGCAGGAAATTCGCGACGGCGGCCTGCCGCTGACGTATGTATAACGCCCCGCTGGCGCGCATCGACGGCGTGGACGCGCCGGAAATCTTCTGGTTCCACTGCCAGCCCAACGGCACCCCGGAGCGGCTGACCGACGCCGAAGGGCGGCTGCGCTGGGAAGGCCAGAACGGCGCCTGGGGC
>NZ_JAKMAJ010000138.1 GCF_022378355.1 Brenneria bubanii | reverse complement strand
CCTTCACCTCCAGAACTTCCGCCACTTGAAAATTCGTGATTGATGGCATTGTATGTATAGCCGTGTAAATTGGATTCAGTTTCGGGAGCCATCATAGCCATTGGCACAGTAGTTTTGACGTAAAAGACAGCACCCTTTTCCTCGAGAACTTGAGCAAGTAATGACTTAGATTTCGATGGGTTACCAGCATAGGAGACATACCCGATGGTTGTATCGATACCAGGTAAGTTTAACTGATCTTTAAGTGAGATAGGTATGCCATGTAGTGGACCTACGATTTCCCCTGTCTGCTTGAAATATTCGTCAAGATCACTGGCTCTTTTCAAAGCCTGGTCGAAGAATATTTC
>NZ_JAKMAJ010000137.1 GCF_022378355.1 Brenneria bubanii | reverse complement strand
AGAACGTTAAAATATGTGCCGGGCTGGCCGTCAGCGGGCTTCACGGGACTTGATGAAGCCAGACGATGGGTTGAACGCTTTAGCCGCTGGTATAACGAAGCGCATCGACATAGTGGCATCGGTTATGTCACACCGGAACAGCGCCACCAGGGGCAAGATATAAGTCTGCTGGCAAACAGGAAAGCGGTGTATGAAGCGGCGAGGAAAGCCAGACCGGGTCGATGGTCAAGGCAATGTCGTCAATGGCAGCGAGAAGGCGTGGTGATGTTGAATCCGGATAAGCCACAAAACGCATCAGAAAAAGCAGCCTGAAAACGCATTAAGGGTGACAACTTCGTTGACAGCTACCG
>NZ_JAKMAJ010000136.1 GCF_022378355.1 Brenneria bubanii | reverse complement strand
TCTGGCGCCACAATATGGTTAGCACAGACCTTCAATGTCTTGTCCCTTCTCATGAGTAGCCTAACTTTTCCAGTGTTCTTGTTTTTCAAAAACTTACAATCACCAGTGCCTCTTTCTTTCCAAGCCTTTTCTTCGGCGTCAAACCTGAATAACTTGGCCCTAACTTTGTAAAGAACTTCTTCATCTTCTTCCATGGTCTTCACGTCAACTTTCTCAAGGTGGACAATGGGTTCGAAATGAATATCAGGAGACTCTGGGGACTGATCCTCATCTTCCTTAGTCTCCTTCGATTCGTTATTCTGGTTATCTTACTTTTTAGCTTCCTCTTGATCTTCCGTTTTCGAAGCCTTTT
>NZ_JAKMAJ010000135.1 GCF_022378355.1 Brenneria bubanii | reverse complement strand
GATGTGGCAATTTTCGACGCTACCAACTCGCGTGTCAACCGGAGGAGGTTTGTGTTTGATGAAATCTGCTCGTACAACCAGAAGCGCAACACCAGGTTTTGCATAACGCCAATAGTGCTGCAGATTTCGTGCAGCGACCATGATTTCATCAAGTTTAATGTCCATAACAAATCCTTCAACGCTGACTATTTCGACAAACCTTACGAATACGCCGTACGGGATTTCGCCAAAAGAATGCGGAATTACCACTCTCAGTTTACACCATTCACCGAGGAGGAGTTCAGGCAGGTGTCCAATCTGGTTAAAGCACACGGGCTGGATTACGGTGTGTTTTTCTTCAATATTGTCAACGCCGGCATG
>NZ_JAKMAJ010000134.1 GCF_022378355.1 Brenneria bubanii | reverse complement strand
CAAACGTGACGAACTCGGCTAAGCTATGCTAGGTCAACTGTTTCTTTACCGATTCTTCGTGAATTCGTTAATTTCCCATGACCGGAAAAAAAAAAGTGAAGAAGTCACGATCATAAAGCACGACCAATAAGATACAAGACGCAGCACTTGAATGTTATAAGGTTGTCGTAATAAAAAATTTCCTATCCCTACATTATCAAAATCAATCCAATTAATGTGGTTCGCGTAGCTCTATAGATCTATAATTTGATTCTTTTCCAATAAAATGCATTGTAGTAACAATTACATATAAACACATATACCTAATGTTTAATATTAGTCGACTTTTGTCACTAGAAATCACCTTTCATTCTAATATTGG
>NZ_JAKMAJ010000133.1 GCF_022378355.1 Brenneria bubanii | reverse complement strand
GTGGAACAGTCTTCATGGGGATGTCGGTGGTGCCGGCCAGCACCTTGCCCTGCCATGGTAGGAAGAACATGACTCTGCCGTCGGCGGTTTTCACGTCAAGCAGACCAACGGTCTGAGGGCAGTAGTATGAGGGCAAAATGATGTGGACACCGGCACTGGGCACCACCATTTCGGGCTTGTTAACAGCAACTTCGTTGGCAATGGAAACATGATCAGGCTGAGGGGGCGCGGGGTCTGGGAAACCGTCTTTGTTCCTGTCCATTTGTAAGATCAAGTCAGAGTATGGCCCGGTGGCATTAACCACTACCTTGGACTTAACGCTGATCTCCTCGCCGGTCTCGCGGTTCTCGACCACCGCACC
>NZ_JAKMAJ010000132.1 GCF_022378355.1 Brenneria bubanii | reverse complement strand
GAAATGCGTTTCATGGTGTTTCCCCACCGCCCCATTAGCGTTTTTGATGGGGGTGACATCTATCCTGACAGAGGGGGCGTCGCCCAGATAGCGTTTCAGCCCAATCGGTAGCCGTCTTCTCGGTGGCGGTCCCACAGCGCCTGTTCGCCGCGCCAGTGGACTTTCCCGTTTTCGCTGCACAGTTCGCGCGCCGTGTCCGCCACGTCCGTCACCACATAGTGCAGCCGGGTGTCGCCTCCCTTGAGCTCCACCTGCGCCAGCGGCCGGAAACTGCCGGGCTCATACACCCCCCCTCTGGCAGGGTAGTTGACACCCCATACTGAAAATCTCAATGGGGGCAACGGAGCCTGATATGAAACGTT
>NZ_JAKMAJ010000131.1 GCF_022378355.1 Brenneria bubanii | reverse complement strand
TTGACGCTCCAGTTGCCGTCGCCATTGACCGTAGTCTGATAGGTTTCATTACCCACCCTCACGGTAACCGCATCGCCAGCCTGCACATTGCCGCCGGTTTGACCACTGACGCTGATGTTCTGACCGGACTCAGCCGCATTTACTACGTTATCGGCGGTGATGTTATCGATGCTGATCGAGGCTTCCGGCGCAACGATGTCAACCGCGTAACCGTGGCTAGTGTTCGCGGTCGTCGTATTGCCGGCGGCATCCGCCGTAGTGACCGTGGCGTTAACCGCGGAATTCCCGGCCAGCGCGCTGCCCGGCACATTCGCGCTCCAGCTTTTGCCGCCATCGGCATCGGTGGTTACGGTTGCTGGATAAGTTT
>NZ_JAKMAJ010000130.1 GCF_022378355.1 Brenneria bubanii | reverse complement strand
AGTAAAAGAAGTAACGTGCCCATTTTCGGTGCTGGTGATGACACTATAAGTTTCATATGACTTCGCAGAAGGAGTTGTAGAGTTACTCGAGGTACCTTCCGTTGCAACCGGAAACCAACTGGTAAATGAAGTGACTTGTCCATTTTCGGTGCTGGTGACAACGCTGTAAGTTTCATATAGAGTGGCAGAGAGAGTTGCCTAGTTTCTTGAACCACTTTCTGTAGCAACTGGGAACCAACTAGTAAAAGAAGTAACTTGTCCATTTTCGGTACTAGTGATAACGCTATAAGTCTCATAAGAAGCAGCAAATGGAACCGTGCCACTATTGGATACACTTACAGTTGCAATTGGGAACCAACTGGTAAAA
>NZ_JAKMAJ010000129.1 GCF_022378355.1 Brenneria bubanii | reverse complement strand
AAGCGGATTTCTCGTCTTCACACTGATTGCAGGCTGGCGAAAAACGTTAACTGGTTGATAGTAGCCGGTTTCCATATTTTCCGATGGGTTAGTTAACAAAAAGCCAAAAGCATTCAAGCCTTTGTCAGAAAATGCTCCCGTTATATACAGTAAATTTCACACAAGCAACTCGACTCCTCTGTCGAAATGCCAGCCATCGTCCTCATCAGCGGCAACAGTAAACTTTGAGACCAGCTATCACGATATTCGTACAGACATTTCAAAGCAGGAGTATTTACGCCGCAGAAATATGTAACAAACGACGCTGTAAGGTGTTTCCATTATTTGTTGTTGTTCTTTTGTTTTTGTTTTGTTGTTTGTTGATGTT
>NZ_JAKMAJ010000128.1 GCF_022378355.1 Brenneria bubanii | reverse complement strand
GGTGATGCGAACAATGTGATTAACGACATGGCGATTGCTTGCTTAAAGTTGGGTATGGATGTTGCCATTTCGACACCGCCAGGCATAGAAATGTCTCCTATTATCGTGAAGGCAGCTGAAGATATTACTAAACAAAACGGTAGTAAATTACTGCTAAATCATGATTCTGTACAGGCCTGCAAAGATGCGCATATTCTGGTTACCGATACCTTTGTCTCTATGGGTGAAGAATATGCCAAGGAAGCTAAGCTAAGACAATTCAAGGGTTTTCAAATAAATCAAGAGCTGGCTCAACATGCAGACTCGAACTATAAGTTCATGCATTGCTTGCCCAGACACACAGAAGAAGTCACGGACGAAGTTTTCTACAGTGATCATTCCAT
>NZ_JAKMAJ010000127.1 GCF_022378355.1 Brenneria bubanii | reverse complement strand
GACAGATTGGAGAATGGGAGTAATGGATTCGTTTTTGCCTGACTTTGCTAAATTTTGGTCTTCGAGTTACAATTTGTTTTATTGTTTTTGTCATTATAATATATTTTCCATCACTTAAGACATGCAAATTCCTCCTAACCACCCCTGTAAATCATTTCAAATTTCCCATGTTCCTGTTTTCTCTTCACAGTTTGTTGAATAAAGTATTTGGTCTGACAAGCCAATTGTTGTTGTTGTTTTTTTCTTTTGTAGTTGTTTTTGCCCACAGCTTCAGTGTCATTGATGTTACTTTTAAGCAAGACTAATTCATTCATTCATTCTGATTAATTCCGGTTTAATTTTCGATCACTAAAAACTGTTTTTTGCTTCATTTTCTAATCTCTACG
>NZ_JAKMAJ010000126.1 GCF_022378355.1 Brenneria bubanii | reverse complement strand
AGATGAGCGAAACACGTACGCTCATTTGCAGTCTCACATTGCAGCATCACCGAAGCTCAAAAAACGTAAATTGCCCGTATTATTGTCGAAAAAGAGAGAAGACCGTTTCGAAACCCCCCAAACCAGAAGGACTAGATCTTCATCCTCCCCTGCTATGTTTTCTCACCTTGCTGTGAAGTTAGGTCTGAGCGCCCGCTTAGGGAATTGCAACATTGCGCCAGCGACACCATCTCACAGTACGAATGTTCCCATAGCGATCACTGATTCGCACGAGACACCACCGTTTCCTGCTGAACAACTAGAATTACAGGAACCTGCACTATTTCAGACTCCTATAAATTCTACCCCAAATGCGATAAGGCAGCCAGCTGAGGACAGCGAAGCTTCC
>NZ_JAKMAJ010000125.1 GCF_022378355.1 Brenneria bubanii | reverse complement strand
ACTAAAGGATTACCAGGGATATAGTTATCAGGATGACCTAATGTATTAGGTGAGTAGAATACAAATAATAAGAAGAAGATTAAGAATACAAATACTGTTACTAAATCTTTAAAAATAAAGTAACCATGCATAGGTAATCTATCTAAGTTACCTGTAATACCTAATGGATTTGATGATCCATGTAAATGTAATGCCATCATATGCATAATTACTACTGCTGCAATAATAAATGGTACTAAATAATGGAATGCAAAGAATCTTTGAATTGTAGGATTAGATACTGAGAATCCACCTCATAATCATAATACAATGTCTTGTCCAATAAATGGAATAGCTGAGAATAAATTAGTAATTACTAGTGCACCTCAATGTGACATTTGTCCATATACA
>NZ_JAKMAJ010000124.1 GCF_022378355.1 Brenneria bubanii | reverse complement strand
CGCTCCAGCTTTTGCCGCCATCGGCATCGGTGGTTACGGTGGCGGGATAAGTTTGACCGCCGACAGTCACCGTCACCATGTCGCCCGCCTGCACGTCGCCGCCCACTTTACCCGTGACCGTGACGTCTTGCTGAGATTCAGTGGAATTCACTACGTTGTCCGCAGTGATCGGATCGATAGTAATCGACGCTTCCGGCGCTGTGGTATCGACACCGTAATCATGGCTGGCATTGGTCGTGGTGGTATTGCCGGCGGCATCCGCCGTAGTGACCGTGGCGTTAACCGTGGAATTCCCCGCCAGCACGCTGCCCGGCACATTGACGCTCCAGTTGCCGTCGCCATTGACCGTAGTCTGATAGGTTTCATTACCCACCCTCACGGTAACCGCATCGCC
>NZ_JAKMAJ010000123.1 GCF_022378355.1 Brenneria bubanii | reverse complement strand
CTTTTATGCGGTGAGAACATGTTCTGTATCCCTACTCGAACTGACATCGCCGTTCTTAAGCAACTATATCCAATTCCTTCCCAACTACATGACGGTTAATGGCTCAGCCAATAGCACAAAACGGACACATTATTCATTCATTTAAATGCGTGTCTTAGACGCATTCTTAGCATGACGTCCGGCTTAGACATCATGCCATTGCCTGTTAGGCGAGCTCCATCAATCCTCTCTCACCAGCCTAGATTCATTTACTACCATACGAATATTCAGTAATGTAGGGCACCAAACTGAATCTCAAAGTGGTCTAGAGCTTCCCATGTTACACAAATTTATAGCTAGTCACGCTTACTTTGACAGCTTCTCAATCTAATCACATCTTGCATGGCTTTTCTCAACCCACCTC
>NZ_JAKMAJ010000122.1 GCF_022378355.1 Brenneria bubanii | reverse complement strand
CAATATTGCCATTGCTCTTTTGATGGGAACTGAAATACTGACCTGGTGTATTGAAATGAGGTAGCCTCTCAAAAGTGCTGTGCCTGGGATTCAAAACAGGTACTGAATTCAGAGATGGTAGCATGGCAATTGAAGATCTCTCTCTGGTTGCATTGGCTGGGGGACCAATTGGAGGAAGTTGGCATATTTCTGTGTAAGAGGGGCGTTTGTAGCTTGCTTGGTATGAAGGCGTTAAGGGGTGAGTGGTTGATTGTTTGGTGACAGAGCTCTGAGTAGGTTGCGAGGACATGTTCTTTGACAGCGTAGTAAAAAAACCAGCTGCATTTTGGGTGGCTACTGAAGGAGTTCTGGGTAAAGTCTCTTCTTCCCTCAGTGCTGGCAAGACAGTTTGTAATTTGGAGCCCAAC
>NZ_JAKMAJ010000121.1 GCF_022378355.1 Brenneria bubanii | reverse complement strand
GACAACTCCGCTCACGATCATAAATAGAACTCACACGCACTACACTTTACCACAATGGGTATTTGTAAAGATAGCGAAAGCGAGAGCGACAAGCTTGCTCCCGTCAATGAAAAGATTTTGAATGAAGTGATTGGAGACCCATTCTCTGATAAGTGTGGGTCCATTAGGGATTCAATGTCTTCACTTTGGAGGGACTCTTCATCTCTTTGGAGCTCAGCACTGGAAGATCCTCAAAATTTACTTCGTCAAATCTCTGGAACGAAGACTGACGAGAATGACCGCGATTACTGGGATGATCTAGCATCTGACACTGTGGGTGCCCTTTTGGGAGTAATGGGATTGCCTGGTGGCTTCAGACGAGAATGGTCCATTCATGAGGCCCTTCATTCTCGCAGGGTTACTGAAGCCACCAGG
>NZ_JAKMAJ010000120.1 GCF_022378355.1 Brenneria bubanii | reverse complement strand
TTAGAATAATTTAAATAAAATTATATATATATAAAATCTCTCCGTACATAACTAATAGAAATCTAGATATTAATAGTTTTTTCTAAATTTTCGTAATAAATTTTGAATTTGTAATAATTTTTCATTATTTCCTCCTTCGAGGTCTCCCTTAGAGGCTTTATGTTTTATATAAGTTCTAGATCAAATTCTATATTCAAAACTTTTTATACCTAAAAATACTGATTTATAGTTACTATATCTAAAATAATCAATAATATATTTAATATTAGAATTATTAGTTGTTTCTAATTTATAAAATAAATTACTTTTATTAGAAAGAGATTTTATAACAATTGAAGAATTAATATTTAATAATAATTTAATACTATATATAACAATATAGTCTAATTTTTGTGTTAATCAAAAAGAATGTACATA
>NZ_JAKMAJ010000119.1 GCF_022378355.1 Brenneria bubanii | reverse complement strand
TATGCAGTTAGAGGACGAGGCCTTCGCGTGCGATCTCAAATAGCGCATCGCGCGACAACAAGGCGCAGAAGCGAAATGTGTAACGACTTTCAGCTATGTGCATATGCATTTAGAGGAAAAAGGCTGCTATCTGCATATGCACTTAAAGGCAAACGATTCCTCTGATTCCACTAAGCGCATATTCAATTAGAGGAATGGGTGCCACTGCCCTCAAGGTGTTGGCTGATTTTCTCTCCCTTACATTGGGCGATGTGGTGTCCTCCTGCACGAACAACAGCTTGAGAGCAATTCCACATAGTACATGAGCTTCTGAGTACTACTTGCCTTGGACGCTTTCGTCGTAGACATCTATCCACGGAAGAGCCGATTTTTAAGCACTAGTTATCTTGTGTCATCGTTCAATAAACTTTTTCAGCAGT
>NZ_JAKMAJ010000118.1 GCF_022378355.1 Brenneria bubanii | reverse complement strand
AATCTTTGGTGTGCCAGGTGACTTTAACTTGTCCCTGCTAGACAAGATCTATGAAGTGCAGGGCCTGAGATGGGCTGGTAATGCCAACGAGTTGAACGCTGCGTACGCCGCCGATGGTTACGCTAGAGTCAAGGGTATGGCTGCTCTAATCACCACGTTTGGTGTCGGTGAATTATCTGCTTTGAATGGTATTGCTGGTTCTTACGCCGAGCACGTTGGTGTGCTGCACATTGTGGGTGTGCCTTCCATTTCTTCCCAGGCCAAGCAATTGCTATTGCACCATACTCTAGGTAACGGTGACTTTACTGTGTTTCACAGAATGTCTGCTAACATCTCTGAGACCACTGCGTGGTTGACTGACATCAGGACTGCACCAGCCGAGATTGACCGCTGCATCAAAGTGACTTACCTCACACAGAGACCTG
>NZ_JAKMAJ010000117.1 GCF_022378355.1 Brenneria bubanii | reverse complement strand
ATTTTCTCATTATTTGCAGCATATTATTACTGAAGTCCTCATATTTTAGGATTACATTATAATGAAAAATTAGCACAAATTCAATTCTGATTAGTATTCATTGGTGCTAATGTTATTTTCTTACCAATGCATTTCTTAGGTATTAATGGTATGCCAAGAAGAATTCCTGACTACCCTGATGCCTTTGCTGGTTGAAATTATGTAGCATCAATTGGATCAATTATTGCACTAGTTTCATTATTCTTATTCATCTATATTATGTATGATCAATTAGTTAATGGATTAGAAAATAAAGCTAATAATAAATCAGTTGTTTATGCAAAATCTCCAGATTTTGTTGAATCTAATGAAATCTTCTCATTAAATGAAGTTAAATCATCATCTATTGAATTCTTATTAACTTCACCTCCTGCTGTTCATGCATTCAA
>NZ_JAKMAJ010000116.1 GCF_022378355.1 Brenneria bubanii | reverse complement strand
TCTTCGTTAGCAATAATATATATTAATATTATTACCCCCAATATTATTATATAATAATATTGGGATAGTGAATTTACTACATGACACTTTAAATATTATTATTTTTTCAATTAATAAATTGATTATACTTATTTCCTTGTAAATTATATTTATTAAAAAATTTTAGAAATAAATTTAAGTAATATTTATTATATACTTCAAGAATATAAGTATTTTTATTTAAAGATAATTTATTCTTAATACCAAAATAATTATTTAAAAATGTTATTAAGTTAATATCATTTTGTGAAAATGAAAATGAATTATTATTATTTTTTCTAATACAAAAACATCCTTCAGCTTCAATAAATCCAGCAAATCAAGTATTAATAAAATTATTATTAATATTTGATGTTAAAGTAGTTTTGTCTCCACTCACACCATCACCATTTT
>NZ_JAKMAJ010000115.1 GCF_022378355.1 Brenneria bubanii | reverse complement strand
CTTAAGACTACTTTGTATTTCATATGCTTTCAATACTTATTATTTACTAATTTAGCTTATCTACTGTGATTATATTATAAAATATAAACTAATATAGATTCTTCTTAGATTCCCTATATAATATAATTAGTAGGGCAGAAGAATTAATATAATCAATAGATGCACCATGGATTAGTTCATTCTGATCCTTGCGTACTAAGAACAAGACTTAAGTTGATAATATTACCAATAGTAGATAAGAACCATACTGAGTTACATCATATTTAACCAAACTCACGTTACTTTTTAATTGACGAACAGTCAAACCCTTCTTAGCAGTTACAACCAAGAGGATAGGTAGAGTCGACATCGAGGTGGCAAACATAGCTTACAATATCTACTCTTTCGCTATATTACCCTGTTATCCCTAGCGTAACTTTTATTCGTTATCAATAACCATTACAATC
>NZ_JAKMAJ010000114.1 GCF_022378355.1 Brenneria bubanii | reverse complement strand
GGCAAGCACCTATACAGAGTTATATATTGTATAAACAAGTCGACCTCCTACTAGAGGAAAACAATTGTGGAATAACTACGGAAAAGTACAAAATCTTTCTTTAAAATTATGATTCATTTTGTTCCACTCAAAGCTTAATCCTTTTCATTCCTGATCATAATTTGTGAACAAAAGCAAAAAAATCCCATCACCACTTGCATGGTGTTTCCGAACGGTATACAATTGTTCTACTGCACTTGAGGTTTGAATATTCAATCAAATATGTAAATTTGTATGTATGCTCGTTTTTACGGCTTTCTTTTGCTTATGCACTAGAAATTTTCAACTCCTCCGATTTTCTTTCTATTTTTGAGAAATATTGAGAATCCCTAAGTGTGTGACATTTAAAATCTAAACACTTGGCTTGGCTTATAGCCTAAGTTTCCAAGAATTCCTCCGACCGTATACTGCAGTCCAAATATTCCTTTTGG
>NZ_JAKMAJ010000113.1 GCF_022378355.1 Brenneria bubanii | reverse complement strand
GTGGTTATGGTACAGGTAAACTACGCGGGCCAGTTTGTATTCGGCAGGAAAAAGAAGCAACTCCTCAAGAAGAAGGAGGCGGAAGAGGATCTGGAGTTTCATCACATCAAAGTGTAACTTTAATTACTTCAATATATATGTGTATATCAGAATAAAACTAACATCTTCAGACCAAGGGCTTGGACTGGTCAACCCAAGCCTCACCTTTCATCTCTGGTACCACAGCAGCACCTTTACCAGTGGTTATCACAGATTCAGCGTTCTGCACCAAGAATTCCTCCATGTGCTTCATGGTCTCCACGGTATAGGTACCCATGTGGGGCAACCCGATTACCTGGGGCATGTCCAACAGCTCCTGTGGCACTTGGGGCTCGTTCTCGAACACGTCGGCACCAAAACTGCGGACCTTGCCTGATTTCAAAGCCTTGATAAGGGCCTGCTCGGCGATGATGGCACCACGAGCGGTGTTCA
>NZ_JAKMAJ010000112.1 GCF_022378355.1 Brenneria bubanii | reverse complement strand
GTTCATACTGAATTGACTTATCATTGAGATCAAATCTAGCTATTAAACTGTCGATTAAATCCACAGTTGACCCAAAGCTTCTGAAATTTAACACGAAAGATGCGGTGAAAAACTTATCTGGTTTATTCATCTCATTCGTTAGCCTGTATACTAATGCCTTGAAGGAGGCACCAATCAAAGATCCGTCCTTGCCAAACATTAATTGTTTACTCATCGAATCCTTGTTGTTAATATCATCCAGTTCATCAACCGCGGTACTTCCCTCTTCTAATTTCAGTTTTAACGGTTCAAATTTAGATTCTCTGTCGAAGGGTTTTCTCTCCATGAAAAGTTCCTGTAAAAATTGGGTACCTTCAATCGTAAACCCAATTTTTTTTTCATTACCAGCACGTATCGTTGAAAATCTCGTGAGCTCCCTATGGCATACTCCCGCTCCATTTTGCTCTTGAATAAGGCTATTCAAGAGCAAAATG
>NZ_JAKMAJ010000111.1 GCF_022378355.1 Brenneria bubanii | reverse complement strand
CATATATATATATGAGTCGTAGACTAATAGGTAAGTCACCAAAATTTGAGTTTGGTATTTGTTTGTTCGAATCAAACCGATTCAAATTATATTGTTTAATGGTAATTTATATATTAGTATATTTCAAATTTATATACTTTATTATAATTAATTATAAAATCCCATCTACGCAATATTCCCCTCTTAAAGGCCTACTGAAAGAGTATAGGAGAGTGGTTATTTTATTATTAATATAATAATAAGTGATAGGTCCAATTTTTACTGCAAATATTATTTTATAAAAAGATTCCCTTTAGGGGAATGACAACGTGTGTGGGAATAGGGAGGATATAAAATTTTATAAATAGGTTAAAAAGGAGAATATTGTTTAATGGTAAAACAGTTGCCTTTTAAGCAGCCCATGTTTGGTTCGATTCCAACTATTCTTATAATAGCTCTCTTAGCTTAATGGTTAAAGCATAATACTTCTAATATTAAGATTCCATGTTCAAGTC
>NZ_JAKMAJ010000110.1 GCF_022378355.1 Brenneria bubanii | reverse complement strand
ATATCGACCTGAACCCGAAAATAGGTGCGGACTGGATGCTAAAAGGGCAACAAAAGCGCATTGTTACGCCGGGGCAAAACCAAAAGCATTATCTGGCTGGCGCGCTACATTCGGGTACGGGACGAGTCCACTACGTCAGCGGCGGCAGTAAAAGTTCTGATTTATTTATCAATCTGTTAGAAACGTTACGTCGCACCTACCGACGAGCGAAAACCATTACGCTGGTGGTGGATAACTACATCATCCATAAAAGCCGCAAAGTGGAGCGTTGGCTGGCAACGAATAAGAAGTTCCGGTTGCTGTTTCTGCCGACGTACTCGCCGTGGCTGAATCCGATAGAGCGGCTGTGGCTGTCGTTACACGAAACCATAACGCGAAATCATCAGTGCCGGTACATGTGGCAGTTACTGGAACAGGTAAACTAGTTTATGAATGCCGCTTCGCCATTTCCCGGTAATCAACACGGGCTGGTTAAAGTGGAGCGCTAATATGCGAAGTTATTTAG
>NZ_JAKMAJ010000109.1 GCF_022378355.1 Brenneria bubanii | reverse complement strand
AGTGAAAATAATATTATAATATTGTAATACTATCAGTTAATGGGTTTGACAATAACCATATATTTAATGAACATGTAACAATGCACTGATTTATAAATATTAAAACAATATTAAACAAACTCCTATAAAAGGGGGTTATAATAGAGAATATACGGATCTTAATAATAATAATCATACAACCGAATATCTAAATATTATTATAATATATAATAATATGGTAGTAGAACATTTAATGAAAAATTATACTAGTTATTAATTAGTATATATTAATATAATATTATAATATATATTATATATATCTTGTCCCCTTATCGGATCTTTGATACGATTAAAGAGGCAGGGTATAAAATAGTAATTAAATAGAGAATGCTGACATGAGTAACGATAAAAAAGTTAAAACTTTTTCACCTAAAGCATAAGGTTTTACTATAAAAGTACGGCCCTTAAGTAAATTAAGAATAAAAATATAATCTACGATAGGATAATTCTAAACTATAAACCCACCA
>NZ_JAKMAJ010000108.1 GCF_022378355.1 Brenneria bubanii | reverse complement strand
TCGTAACGAGCCATGGCGATATCTACATGAAAAATCAGAACGATATTCTATCAAAATCTATTGAGGGACACAGCCTAATACCTGGTGTTTTAACAGTCCATTCTCTATATGGCCCACTGCCTGTATCTAACCGTTGACTATTTGGACTCATTTCATGGGAATTCTTAAACGGAATACCGTCTCTCGAGTGAACAGGGCGATTTAACTTTATATTATCTATAGTATTTTGAAGTTCTCGCATTTCTTTCGGGGTCATATCATGCCCCCATTTATCTTTAATGGCAGCATGAGCCTGTTTTGGATTCTTAGCTGAATGAGTACATTTCAACCCCAATGGATCGATCCAAGTCAAGGGGTTCGGCGCATAAGCGTAGTTGTTTAATCCCCCCGCCAGCCCTATCGGGTCCGGCTGGGTAAATCGTCCGCAGTCCGGATCGTAGTAGCGGAACAGATTATAGTGCAGTCCGGGAATACTCGCCTCATCCATGAGGCTCGCCCCTTCGGGGCCAGC
>NZ_JAKMAJ010000107.1 GCF_022378355.1 Brenneria bubanii | reverse complement strand
CAGGTTTGTTGTGTTGTCTGAATGCTGAAGAGAAAAAAATGTATGAGGTATACTGGGCTGGAAGGGCAAGAGTAGGGAAAACAGCGACGATGGAGCTATTTTAAATTAGGTTGCGACAATAGTGGTAGTTGGTAATTGCAGTGGATCCTGTGTCCGTCTGGTATTGTAAGTGTTTTTTGGCATAAGGAGTAGCGGAACACGATAAGCATGGGAATTTCAATGTCGATGCAAATGATGGGTAATCAAAGAATTGGAGATGGAGGTGGGTTGCGATAGAGAATTGAATTAGGTGTTAGTTGTGTATTGCAATGAGGAGGGGTTACTTGGTGAAGACTATGCGTAGAGGCTAGATTAGCACAGAACATGCTGAGTGGATAAAGAAAGTAAGCAGGACAATGCATGATATGTGTTTTCACAGAGAGATGAGAGACAAGGGGAAGCAGATGGAAGCAGAAGTGGTTTCATTTGCTCAGTTGGACAAGTGGATTTGGAGAATAGTACTCAGTTGATTCAGTAGGT
>NZ_JAKMAJ010000106.1 GCF_022378355.1 Brenneria bubanii | reverse complement strand
GCTCAGCAGAATATTTAGCGGGAAGCCTTGCCCGTCTGTTGCCAGATGGATTTTGGTGCCATAACCGCCTCGTGAGCGACCCAGCGCATGAGCGTCAGCGATATCGGGATGTTTTTTTGAGCGCCGGCGGCGCAATGACTGGCGCGGATGTTACTGCCATCGAGTGATATTGCCGACCAGTCGAGGCAATCATTTTCATCAAGAATTGAAAGCAACCTGTTGAAAATAATATTGATGATCCCTGATTTTGACCAGCGATTGAAACGGTTGTAAACCGTTTTCCACGCGCCATAGCGCTCAGGCAAATCACGCCATGGTGCGCCGGAGCAGAGTACCCAAAACATGCCGTTGATAATCTTCCGGTGTTCAACATAAGGATGACCGACTTTTTGCGAGCGTTCAGGGGGAAGCAGAGGTGAAATCAGTTCCCATGCGGTGTCAGGAAGTTCGTAACGAGCCATGGTGGTATCTACATGAAAAATCAGAGAGTTATTCTATCAAAATCTATTGCGGGACACAGCCTA
>NZ_JAKMAJ010000105.1 GCF_022378355.1 Brenneria bubanii | reverse complement strand
CCTAGCGTGTTAACCGCGAAGTTAACTTTGCATCGCTGCCCTGCGATCTCTACCTCAACTTCGCCCCAGTCGTGCTGAAGCTGGTAGCCGGGTTGGGTTTCAAAGCGGACTGTTTTCTTCGACGGCCGCATTTTGCGTTTGGGCTGGATGTAATAGCGCAGCATGGAACGTCCACCGGTGTAACCCATTGCTTTGATTTCAGCGAGGATGACCTCGCCATTCCAGACATTCTCTGCCAGTCGCGTGTCGATATAGTCCATGAACGGCTTCAGTTTGGCCATTTTGTGGCGCGTTTTTCTGGCCGGTGGTTCAGGGTATTTAAGATACCGTCTGACGGTGCGCTCAGAGCACCCCACCTGAGTCGCAATATCGACGATGTACGCACCTTGCCTGCGCATTTGCTTTATCATGTAAAAGTCCTCTCTGCTCAGCATGTTGATGTCCTTTCTGGTGTGAGAACCTCAAGGAAACAACATGTTGGGTGGAGCGGACAATCCAAATGGTGAATTACTGTCTTATATCATTGGCGCTAACA
>NZ_JAKMAJ010000104.1 GCF_022378355.1 Brenneria bubanii | reverse complement strand
ACCTCTTTTAACTAAAATAAATGAACCATCACCTTCAAAAAATCCTAAAAATCATTCTAAAAATTTTTTATCAGGTAATTTATCATTAGGTTTAAATTCTTTATATTTATTATAAAAATCATTAAAATCTATATTTTCTTTATTAATATTAATATTAATATCATTTAAATTATTATCAATATAAATATTTTTAATATTCTCTTTATCATATTTTATAATTATTAATAAAATTAATAAACTTGGAAAGAATAAATGCTGGTATAATACTGGATCACCACCACCAGCTACTTCAAAGAATGATGTATTGAAGTTTCTATCTAATAATACCATTGTTACTCCAGCTGTTAATACAGGTAATGATGATAATAATAAGAATGCTGTAATAAATACAGCTCATACAAATAATGGTAATTTATGCATTGACATACCATTTGTTCTCATATTTAATGTTGTTACAATAAAATTAATAGCACCTAATAATGATGCCATAGATGTTAAATGTAAAGCAAAAATTGCTAAATCAACACTAGGTCCTGAATG
>NZ_JAKMAJ010000103.1 GCF_022378355.1 Brenneria bubanii | reverse complement strand
GACTTTGTAGTTATTTCTTCTTTTTTATATTAAGACATCTTTTAGGAAATCAACACCAGCCCATCGCACCGAAGGCGCGAGGGAGTGATGGCTTATTAGAAGTAAAGTTATATTAGCTCAATTGGTAGAGCGTTCGTTTTGTAATCGAAAGGTTTGGGGTTCAAATCCCTAATATAACATATTCCTAACCTTTCCCTCTATTATTATAAACTATAAAAGGGGGATAACTCCTACCCTTAACTTAATGGGGAAAATATATTTAATATTAACGGAAACTAATTATAAGTAATATTATAATAAATAAAAAAATGATAATTTAAGAATTATATAGTTATGAACATTATATAATTTAATATATAACCTAGGCTTATAACCTTTAGTGGTTATAATTTATTTTGGTTTCTTTTTATTTTAAATAAATGGTATCGGAATAAATAAAGGTCTATAATAGGTAATTATTGTTTTAATGTTATTCTTTATTTTATTTTTTATATTGAATTTATTTATTATTGTATTAATTTAATAACTTGTTCATGGGTATTT
>NZ_JAKMAJ010000102.1 GCF_022378355.1 Brenneria bubanii | reverse complement strand
AGCAATCATTATATATATTATATATAGTAATTGACGGTCTAAATTTGAGAAATTGTTGACCGTACCATCAATGTCGCTTTATATAAAATATAAAACTAGAAAATAGTATATTTATATACATAAATATTCAAAAATATAATCTAAAGTCTCTCGTATTTAATTTAAATTCTCAATCAGCATTTGTTATATTTTCTCTAATTAACTTAAGTTAAACTATTTCCTTTATTCCCACTTTATTTTATTAATTTTTATTAATTTTTTTACATAATTCTTTAATTTTTAATCTTTCTTCAGGAATTAAATGTTTACCTTCTTTAATTAATCTTAAAATAAGAGTAAATTTATTATAACTATTTAATTTAATAGTTAATAAAGGATTATCTTTAAAATAATTTATTAATAATAAATTATTAGATAAAGAATTAATTCTTAATTCTCATACATTTTCTTTAAGATGAGGATAAACTTGACCTAATTTTTTATTAAAAGAATTATTAAATAAATATAAAATATAATTTAAAACATATTTATTAATTTCATGTTTTTG
>NZ_JAKMAJ010000101.1 GCF_022378355.1 Brenneria bubanii | reverse complement strand
CCTTTACGGGTTACCCCGATACCATCCAGAAGCCGAAGTGCGTACTGACTTTCATGGGCTTGTCCGCCGCTCAGCAGAATATTTAGTGGGAAGCCTTGTCCGTCTGTTGCCAGATGGATTTTGGTGCCATAACCGCCTCGTGAGCGACCCAGCGCATGAGCATCAGCGATATCGGGATGTTTTTTTGAGCGCCAGCGGCGCAATGACTGGCGCGGATGTTACTGCCATCGAGTGATATTGCCGACCAGTCAAGGCAGTCATTTTCATCAAGAATTGAAAGCAACCTATTGAAAATAACATTGATAATTCCTGATTTAGACCAGCGATTAAAACGGTTGTAAACCGTTTTCCACGACCCATATCGCTCAGGCAAATCACGCCAGGGTGCGCCGGAGCAAAGAACCCAAAACATGCCGTTAATAATCTTGCGGTGTTCAACGTAAGGATGACCGACTTTTTGCGAGCGTTCAGGGGGAAGCAAAGGTGAAATCAGTTCCCATGCGGTGTCAGAAAGTTCGTAACGAGCCATGGCGATATCTACATGAAAAATCAGAACGATATTCTATCAAAATCTATTGAGGGACACAGCCTA
>NZ_JAKMAJ010000100.1 GCF_022378355.1 Brenneria bubanii | reverse complement strand
TGTGAAAACATTAATAGACATTAAATTTAATGTTAATCCTGCTAAAATAATCATTAATAAATGACCAGCTAAAATATTAGCTGATAATCTTAATCCTAATGATACAGCTCTAGCAACATATGATAATAATTCAATTAATACTAATAATGGTACTAATGGTAATGGTGTACCACCAGGTACAAATAATGAGAAGAATACTCATCCATGTTTGTATAAACCTAAAATAGTATTACCTAATCAAATAACAGTACTTAATGTAATAATAAATACTAAGTGTGAAGCTAATGCAAATGAATAAGGAATCATACTAATTAAATTAGCTGTAAAAATAAAGATAAAGAATGTGAAAACAAATGGGAAGTAATATCCTCATGATTTACCACCAATTTGTCCTTTAACCATATTTAAAATAGTATCATAAATAGCTTCTTGTGATACTAATCATCTTGATCCAATAATTTTACCATTATTAGTTGTTAATAGATTTAATGCTACTACTACTAATAATACAATTAATGAATATAATGTGAATGTAGTAAAGTTTAAAAAACTTAAGTCATAAAATGGTGATACAAATCCCATAAATAGTCTAATT
>NZ_JAKMAJ010000099.1 GCF_022378355.1 Brenneria bubanii | reverse complement strand
CCCACACACAGCTAACAACTACTTCTCGGCGGCTAACCGGCGCTAGCAAGTCGCGCTCGGCGGAAGCGAAGCGCTCCGCCCGAGTCGCCAAGGGGGGGTGGTTTCCACCGTAATTGATAGGGAACTTGGCTATTCAATTATGCTATCAGACTTTATCGAGCGTCTGGTGCAGTGGTACTTTTTGCTGCAGCTCATATCAACCACGTCTTGCGTTCGATCCCAGCGCATACTTTCAGCAGTAGCTTGCCATTTTTTTTCTTGTCTGCTTCGTTTGTCTTACCATCCGTCTGCGCTGAGAATATTCCAGAATGTTTTAAATCTGTCTTCCATTCGATTCTTGTGAGATTCATATCTCAGCCACCACTCAGTAAGTCGGGCTAGCAGTTGCAAGTCAGACTAGCAGTTGCAAGTCGAGCTAGCAGTCCAGATGCACAGCCGCACAAATGAAAGTCTTAGACAAATAATGTGGAAAAGCAAAACGTTACCCTACTCAGACAACCTTACGTAGACGCTTGGCCTATCTATATATCCTGTCTTACTCTGTGTCCTTGTACCTCTCATTACCCGGTCTTACGCCTTTGCCAAAAAAAAAAAAAAAAAAAAAAAATTTT
>NZ_JAKMAJ010000098.1 GCF_022378355.1 Brenneria bubanii | reverse complement strand
AACCTGCGGTTGGATCACCTCCTTACCAAAAAGCCTGATACAGTAGTGCAGTGTCCACACAGATTGTCTGATGAAAATAACGAGCAGAAATACCTTAATAGGCTTGTAGCTCAGGTGGTTAGAGCGCACCCCTGATAAGGGTGAGGTCGGTGGTTCAAGTCCACTCAGGCCTACCAAATTTTCTCTTATGCTGCGTTATGCTCTGGCTTGTTTACAAGGGTAAACGTCGCCATCGCATGCCTTGCCCAAGAAAAAATTAACTCTCTCACGAGTGGTACTGAAGGTATGACTGATTTGGGGCTATAGCTCAGCTGGGAGAGCGCCTGCTTTGCACGCAGGAGGTCTGCGGTTCGATCCCGCATAGCTCCACCATAAAAAGACTTCAGAGCGTATTGGCGACAGTATGCTGTGAAGTATTATGCTCTTTAACAATCTGGAACAAGCTGAAATTTGAAACGATGCAGCTGAACATGTCTCTCCGTGCAGTACTGAGATGTGATTTGGTTGTATCAGAGTCTCTCAAATAATCGCAGCGCGAACGTGTTTTACGAAACACCTTCGGGTTGTGAGGTTAAGCGACTAAGCGTACACGGTGGATGCCTAGGCAGTCAGAGGCGATGAAGGGCGTG
>NZ_JAKMAJ010000097.1 GCF_022378355.1 Brenneria bubanii | reverse complement strand
CCCTGCCTCCTCCATATTAATTTTAAAAGGTGGGGAGGGGGGGGGGTGAGCTTTTTAAATAAAGGGATTTATTCAATATTATCAGATGAGCTTTATACCGGACAACCGGTAGCTATCGGCGCCACCCATCTTTGGTTGGTGGTAGCTTAGATGAGGGATATATTAAAGAGAAAAAAAAGGAATATTAAAGATATTTATAAGCCCACCGCAGGTTCCCCTACGGTAACTGTATTTCAACTTCGCATCAATTCATAATACTTCTTATATTAATAAATAAAAAAATATGTAATAATTAATAATTAAAAATATTAATTATTTATTATATATTTGGATAGTATTATGTTTCAACGCGTGATGAGTGATTAGTGCGAAACAGTTAGGATATTCACCGTAATATGATAAATTACGTATTACTAGCAATTCTTTTTTCATATAATCGAGTTTCAGATTATAATCCATACTATATATAATACAAAAATGTATTAAAAATTAAAATATTTTCTGTTATTAATTAATTAATTAATTATTATAACTTTATTAATATTTTATTATAGCACGTCTATTACCCATATTATAAGGATCATCATGATTTGTCTTAATTCCTTTCATTTACATTAGTAATGTAAATA
>NZ_JAKMAJ010000096.1 GCF_022378355.1 Brenneria bubanii | reverse complement strand
AACCTGCGGTTGGATCACCTCCTTACCAAAAAGCCTGATACAGTAGTGCAGTGTCCACACAGATTGTCTGATGAAAAATAATGAGCAAAAGCGCACCTGTTGATGATGAGTCTCTGACTCATGCTGATGCGAACGATTGAACCGCGGTTTGATCGAATTTCGTGTCCCCATCGTCTAGAGGCCTAGGACACCGCCCTTTCACGGCGGTAACAGGGGTTCGAATCCCCTTGGGGACGCCATACCGATAATGAGTGAAAGGCATTATCAACTGAATATCTTAAAGATGACTTTACCAAGTCGTGTTTAAGATATTGCTCTTTAACAATCTGGAACAAGCTGAAATTTGAAACGATGCAGCTGAACATGTCTCTCCGTGCAGTACTGAGATGTGATTTGGTTGTATCAGAGTCTCTCAAATAATCGCAGCACGAAGACAACGTCGATATTACGGCGTGAGCGAGAAAGCATCCGGCAAGGCGTACCGCGCGCAGCCACCGCAGTGGACTTAGTGTCCATGAGGATGGCGAGCACGGAACAACACGGCAGGATGGTTTTGTAGCCACGACAGTTGAGACACCTTCGGGTTGTGAGGTTAAGCGACTAAGCGTACACGGTGGATGCCTAGGCAGTCAGAGGCGATGAAGGGCGTG
>NZ_JAKMAJ010000095.1 GCF_022378355.1 Brenneria bubanii | reverse complement strand
TAGAGCGTGTTCTCTTTGATATCAAGCTCCTGAGCCATACGGGCAACAGACTTGCCGCTTTCGAGCAGTAACGCTACAGCCCTGCGCTTGAACTCTGGGGTATATTGTTGTCTCGTCATAGTGACCTCGCTTTCGTTGACTGATTTGAAAACAAGGTGGGCGCTAAATCAAGGACAGATCAACTGAGCATTGCTTTGATAGCAGCGATAACCCTTTAACCAGTGCGGAATGGCTCCAGCTTGTTCATGATGATGAAGAGCTGTCCATCGATAATAAAAATGGTGAGTTTTTCGCTATTTGGAGCGGTCATAGTGAATATGACGAACCTTGGCTAGAATGGGATGATGGAAGAGTCTCAACCAAACATCCCGACGAGGCCCTCTATTGTAAGATGTTGCAAATAGCTAAGAAATTAAATGCAACAGTTATTGATGAAGATGATCATAAATATGCCCTACCAAGTGATCTTCTAAATCCATCATGGGCGAATCCGGCACCTGTTGTTAAAAAATATTCTTTTTGGGATAAGTTAATATCAAAACTAAAAAAATAGTTTTGAAAAAGATAGGATATCAACAGAAGAGTTTTGTCATGGAGTGTTAGAAATTCCGTGTCATTCCAGTAATATATTCAAAAAAGGAATGATACATGACCCAACCTTTCGATTTCG
>NZ_JAKMAJ010000094.1 GCF_022378355.1 Brenneria bubanii | reverse complement strand
AAATTATATCTCAGCTAATCATAATTTATCAAGTAATCATAATATTAATAAAAATGGTACATATAATATTAAAGTTAAATTAAACTTTATTTAATATATCTTATCCAATCGAAAACCTTTTATTAAAAATAATTAAATTAACTTTTCCAAAAACTTTTAATTATTAAAAATATAAATAAGTTCTAGTTATACTACTATATATTAATATATTATATATATCAAAAACCTTCACTTTATCTCCACCCCTCCTCCATCCTTATCCTCTTATTTTCTATACCTCCTACGATATAATTAATAAGAGCCTTCTCCCCTTTTTTAAATAAGGGAGGTTTATAATCGTAGGGTAATGTAATTAAGGGGGAATTTTAATTATATATTCTTACTATATATTATAATATAAATATAATATATATTATAAGTAATAGCCTTTATAGCTTAATGGTAAAGCAGTAAATTGAAGATTTACCTATATGTAGTTCGATTCTCATTAAGGGCAATATAAATAAGCTTTTTAATGGGCCAATAGCTGAAATAAGTAATATTATTGTAAATATTGAGACTTGAACTCAAATCTTATGCACCTAAAAACATATATTTTAACCAATTAAATTATATTTACTTTATTATTTACTTATATAACTTCTACTAATTGTAA
Organism: Brenneria bubanii; assembly: GCF_022378355.1. GTDB lineage: Bacteria > Pseudomonadota > Gammaproteobacteria > Enterobacterales > Enterobacteriaceae > Brenneria > Brenneria bubanii. Next base: position 19 of record NZ_JAKMAJ010000094.1, on the reverse strand, counting down.
AGTATAACCAGCTTTTTTG
>NZ_JAKMAJ010000093.1 GCF_022378355.1 Brenneria bubanii | reverse complement strand
GGGGTAATTAATAATAATTAATTACTATAGAGGCTATACTTACATATATTTCGTAGAAAACCAGCTATCTGCAAATCAGATTTGTCTTTCACTACTTACCACAGTTTATCAGATGATTTTGCAACATCAACCTGTTCGACCGTATCCGTCTAACCATAGTAAGATCATTTGCTTTCGGGTCAATTAATATTAACTATTTATATATCAAATTATTTATAATATTTTTTATTTTGCTAATATTAATTACTTGCTGCCCCATTATACAAAAGGTACATCATTAATACAATTTATATTGTATCTATGATTACTTATAAAATAACCATTTCATTACTTTCCTTTACAGTACTTATTTTGCTTATTAATAGTATTTAGTCTTAGAACTAGTTTGTCCTATATTCTTACATATTTTATATTACATAATACTTATTATGACTATATCACTTTCTCTCACCAATACTTATGATATCTCTGTTGATTTACTTTCCTTAAGTTACTTAGATGTTTCAGTTCACTTAGTATATTTATTAAAAGGTTTACCTTAGGTTTTAAAAAAAAATATTAATTTTTTTTATTAGTAACCTATATCTATTAATAGCTTTTGTATTCCATGATTATTTCTTTAAATCTATATAATTAATTATTTCAAATCTACTATTCATTACTTATATTTTGTTTTT
>NZ_JAKMAJ010000092.1 GCF_022378355.1 Brenneria bubanii | reverse complement strand
ATGATTTAGAGATGTTATTGCTGAAGCAACATATTTAGGTGACCATACAATTGCTGTTAGAAAAGGTATTAATATGGGATTCTTATTATTTGTAGTATCAGAAGTATTAATTTTCTCAGGATTATTCTGAGCATACTTTCATTCAGCAATGAGTCCTGATGTACTATTAGGTGGTGTATGACCTCCAGTAGGTATCCAAGCTGTACAACCAACAGAATTACCATTATTAAATACAATTATCTTATTAGCATCAGGTGCTACAGCTACATATAGTCATCATGCATTAATTGAAGGTAATAGAAAAAATGCATTATCTGGTTTATTTATTACACTATGATTAATTATTATCTTCGTTGCTTGTCAATATATTGAATATACTAATGCTACATTCACTATCTCTGATGGTGTATATGGTTCAGTATTCTATGCTGGTACAGGATTACACTTCTTACATATGGTAATGTTAGCTGCTATGTTAGCTGTTAATTACTGAAGAATGAGAAATTATCATTTAACATCACAACATCACGTAGGTTATGAAACTACTATTATTTACTTACATGTTTTAGATGTTATCTGATTATTCTTATATATCGTATTCTACTGATGAGGTCTATAATATCCTCGATGCACCTCCCACCCATCTTTTATGGGTGACTTTATTATTAATAAAAATATATAAAAGGATCCATAGATTAT
>NZ_JAKMAJ010000091.1 GCF_022378355.1 Brenneria bubanii | reverse complement strand
TAATCATTCTAAGAATTTATCTAAAGATACTGCTTCAATTTTAATAGGCATAGCTGAATGAGCTACACCACAAATTTCACTACATTGACCATAGAATACACCTTCTCTTTGAATTAAGGCTGATACTTGATTTAATCTACCAGGTGCGGCATCAACTTTAATACCTAAACTAGGTACAGCAAAATCATGAATAACATCAGCACCAGTTACAATAAATCTAATATGTGTATCAACAGGAACTACAACTGATGCATCAGTATCTAATAATCTTAATTGACCATCTTCTTATAAATCTTCATGAATAACATATGATTCAAATTCAATTGTTTCACCACTATCATTGATAAAATCTGAATATTCATATTTTCAATATCATTGTAATCCAATATCTTTAATAGTCATAGCTGGTGAAATAACTTCATCACATAAGTATAATAAAATGAATGAAGGGAATGCAATAATTAATAATACAACAGCTGGGAAAATTGTTCAAATAATTTCAATAGTTTGACCATGTTTAATATATTTATATGCAATAGGATTTTTTGAGTATGTTCTAATAATAGTAAATAATAATCATGATACTAATCCTAAAATTACTAATAAATAAAACATAATATTATCATGTAATTCTAAAATACCTTCTTGATTAGGTGTAGCAGAATCTTGGAAATAACATCCATAAGGAGTTGGTACGTCATTAGCAATAATATTCA
>NZ_JAKMAJ010000090.1 GCF_022378355.1 Brenneria bubanii | reverse complement strand
CAAAAGAGATAATATTAAGAATAAAATATCAATTAATATTAAATATGTAAGATTAGAATAATTATATTATTTAAATAAGTATCTCATTTGCATTATAATAAATTACTTAATATACTGAATAAAATAAACAATTATTCGATCTATCTAATTACAGTAAAGCTGCATAGGGTCTTTCCGTCACACTATAGGTTCGCAGAATCTTCACTACGAATTTAATTTAACTTAGCTTAAAGGGGAGACAGTTGTTGTATCATTACGTCATTCATGCAGGACCATATTTATTGGACAATGAATTTCGCTACCTTAGAACCCTCATAATAAGGCTGCTATTTACTTAAATTTAATAATATTATCATTATAATAATATTATTTATATATTAAGCATGGAGCAGAGTTCACACCTTATACATTAACTTATCGTTTTCGCAAAGTGCGGTGTTTTTAGTAAACAGTTGTACAACTTTGTTCTTATTACTCTTTATTGACTAACGTTAGAGCTATTTTTGCCGAGTTCCTTCCCTTTAATTATCTAATACACCTTCATATTCTCTACTAACATACCTGAGTCGGTTTACATTACGGTACATAACTATATATATTTCCTGATCATATTAAGTTTATCCCCCCTTTTCCCTAAAAATTAGGAAATGGAAGATTAATATAATAATATTATTAAAAACCCACCAATGGTGGTTGGTGGGTTTTTAATAATATTATTATATTAATCTTCCATTTCCTAATTTTTA
>NZ_JAKMAJ010000089.1 GCF_022378355.1 Brenneria bubanii | reverse complement strand
TTTTTAGTTTAAACCTATCTTCTCCAGCCTACCAACTATTCCATTAAATAAAGGAATGAGAATTAAAAATGTTTTTTATATAAAACCTTATTCTATTGAACCCCTCTACCTTATAATACAAAAAAGCTACCTCCTACTAAAGGTTAATAGTACCTTAAGTAGTATTAGCTTTTAAGATTAAAATAATAGAAGTGATGTAACTATAACCCCCCTAGTTAATAGAAAGAGGTAAACAATTAATTGATTATTTATTAGGCTGTTTAATAGGCCCTCCCTACCTATCACGATACGGCGGGTGGGGCCTCCGAAAGAAGGTTTATTATAAAATTCTTAGTCCATTAGTGGTACCTTCGAAGTAGTCCTTAATAGGAATCGACGCTATCTGTTCTCATTAACAGTGAGATGCTTTAACCACTAAGCTATAAAGACTAAATTATTAATTTATTACTTATATTATTTATTATTAATAATTACTTTCAATATTATTTATTTCTGTTATTATCTAATATAATACTGTTTGATATACTACTCCAGATAATAGATTATTTATATAATATATTATATATATATATATCCTATAGGATTTGAACCTATATAATTAAATTCGTATTTTAATATTTTTCCATTAAATTAAGGATAAAAAGGATTTTTCTTATAAGTTCTAAATTATCGGAGGACTAACTATTTTAGTTAAAAATATAAATATCCCCTCCTGTTTAGATAATCTTAGAAGATAGAAATAAATGAAGTTGAGTTA
>NZ_JAKMAJ010000088.1 GCF_022378355.1 Brenneria bubanii | reverse complement strand
TGGTTTCGCCAGTTATAGAGGGTAGCTTCCGGTATCCCTTCCTGGAGTGCAAGTGCGGTGACGGTCATGTTGTAAGGCGGCAATAATTTTGCCAATACCGCGGCTTTACGTTCCGGTGAATAACGTTTCATATCAGGCTCCATTGTCCCCATTTAGATTTTCAACAGGGGGTGACAACTATCCTGACAGAGGGGGCTAACTCATAAACCATAAAATAAAAAGCCGGAAGGATCTAAGATCACTTCCGACTTTTAAAATAGGATATTATCTTGCAGACTAAATATTAATCTGGAAATAGTATTTTTTCTGCAATTACTTCTATAACATCACCTGATTGGACTTCAATTCTCATCCTTTCAAATCCATTAAAATCCGCATTAAATTCAATAAGCTCATTAACACTTACACTTTCTCCCCACTCATCACTCTTGGGTATATTAATCAACTTAATACCATTAGCTTTTATGACGACCTGTTCAGAACCACTGTTCAACAAGCTAATATTGAGTTCTCCTTTACTCCAGTCAACTAATAAAGAAAGCAATGTCCAATCATGTATATTTATATTCATTATGGATCCATATCTAATGGTAGATGAGCATCAGGAGATTCAGGGGGAACTAATTTTCCATTTATATCGAGTCTCTCTCCTGCTGGATTATTAACATGACAATGAGGACCACAAGATGCATCAGGATGAATTAGGCTGTGTCCCTCAATTACATAATCTTCTGAGAAAAAGTCGGATGCAGCCTAATTTCACCATCGAAAGATAGTTT
>NZ_JAKMAJ010000087.1 GCF_022378355.1 Brenneria bubanii | reverse complement strand
AAAACATCAGTCGCCTTGAGAAAGGGCTGGCAAAAATAAGAGGAAAATAAAAAATTCGGAAGCGATCTTAACGATCCTTCCGGCTTTTTTATCATCGGTCAGTCACTGCCTGTAATCCCCGCCAGATCCAGCCCGCCGGGAAAAGCGCCCAGCCACTCGGCGGCGGTGCGCTCATCGAACGGGGCGCGACTCAGCCCCGGCAGCATAAACCACAGTTCGCGGATATCCTGCGCGGTGATGACGAGGCAGCCCGGCATCACGCGCAGCTTGAACGGTTGCCCGGTGCTGAACCCGCCTCCCTGTAGCCACTTGCCGCTGATAGTAATGGCTGGCGTGGCGGTGTCGCCCCTGTTGGGGCGGTAGCCGACACGCTGATAGCGCTCCAGCCAGGAAGTTATTATTAGGGCAGCGGCCATCTGCTTGGAAAAGATAACGGCCGCACCCGCTGGCAGTACCGTTACGATACCGAACACCGGCTGACCGACGTCATCAGCCAGCCCCGACGCCACAATGCCCCACAGGTTCACGTCAGCTTCCGCTATGACCCGCTGGGAAGACGCATCAGCAAGACCCGCCGGCAGACGCTGCATGGCGCGCCGCAGGGAAAAACCGTCACCACCCGCTTTATCTGGGAGGGCTTCCGGCTGTTGCAGGAAGTTCGCGACGGCGGCCTGCCGCTGACGTATGTATACGATGACCCGGACAGCTACGCCCCGCTGGCGCGCATCGACGGCGTGGACGCGCCGGAAATCTTCTGGTTCCACTGCCAGCCCAACGGCACCCCGGAGCGGCTGACCGACGCCGAAGGGCGGCTGCGCTGGGAAGGCCAGAACGGCGCCTGGGGC
>NZ_JAKMAJ010000086.1 GCF_022378355.1 Brenneria bubanii | reverse complement strand
AAATTATCTTTCGATGGTGAAATTAGGCTGTATCCGGCTTTTTCTCAGAAGATTATGTAATTGAGGGACACAGCCTAGTAATCGAGGCACAAGACGTATCGTTGTCGATAAGGGAACAGGGAAAGCCTATTACAGCCATGATCATTATGATTCGTTCATAGAGATAGATCTTGGAGGATGGAAATAATGAAAGTAAAAAGATTATATATTGATTTTTCTAAAATAGAGACAATGGATGACTTTCATAATGAAATGAAATCCATCTTTGGCTTTCCTGATTTCTATGGAAAAAACACTCATGCGTTAATTGATTGTTTAACAAGCTTACGTTATCCAGACGATGGAATGACTACTATTACATTACAAAAAGATGAAATATTATTATTGGAAGTGAATAATTTAAGTTATAGAAATATTGAAATAGTGAATACATTTTTTTCATCTATTCAATATGTTAACTATCGATGTGCTTATTTAAAAGACAAAGAGGCAATAGCTATATTATTAAACCAATCTATAGATTTATAAAAATAGCCGGAAGAGATCTTAGTGATCCTTCCGGCTATTTTTTTACATGACGTTTAGGGCAACGATCAGGGATTAATCTCTGCCTCAATCACCAATCTGCCCTGCTCAACCGTCACTGTTATTGGCATCCCGGTCATAAACCCCGATTCTTCAAGCCAGCGGCCCTTAAGGTTGATGGCAGGCGGCGGGTTGGGTCTGCCGTTTTGCGGGGCGAATCCCACCGTGTAGTAACGTTCTGTTTTAGCTACTTTATTTACCGCGCAGTCTGACCGGTAGCTGTCAACGAAGTTGACACCCTTTATTCGTTTTTACGCTGCCGTTTTCAGCCCAGCTTCTGGCTTCTCCGG
>NZ_JAKMAJ010000085.1 GCF_022378355.1 Brenneria bubanii | reverse complement strand
TATCCCTTAATTAGCCGGAGGACTTTAGTAATATATAAATATTAATAATATTCTCTCTCTTATCTCCTCTCTCTATTACTATTCTCCTTTATCCCTTACTCCCCCCCCCCTATTAACTGAACTAGGGGGGAGGGGTACTTTTATAAAGGTGGGTAGGTTCTTCGATAGTTGAATGTTGTTATTATTATAGTGGGCAAAGGTAAGGTATAATAATGAAGGTGTTATTCTTACTATAAGAAATAGAATATATATATAATGACCTTATCGTCTAATGGTTACGACATCATCTCTTCATGTTGAAAATACCGGTTCAATTCCGGTTAAGGTTATAATAATTTAAAATTACCTATTATTATTTTAATATAATAATTTAATAAAAATAACAAAAATAAATAAATAAAAAACAAATTTAATTAATATAATTAAGAAAGATTAATTATAAAATGAATAATATACATATAATTTTTAATTAGTGTATTTATATAATAAATATATGTATATTATATAAAAAATAAAAATGTCATTTAGAAAATCTAATTTATATTTAAGTTTAGTAAATAGTTATATGATTGATTCACCACAACCATCATCAATTAATTATTGATGAAATTTAGGTTCATTATTAGGATTATGTTTAGTTATTCAAATTTGTACAGGTATTTTTTTAGCTATGCATTATTCATCTAATATTGAATTAGCATTCTCATCAGTTGAACATATTATGAGAGATGTACAATACGGTTATTTATTAAGATATATGCATGCTAATGGTGCATCATTCTTCTTTATTTGTATGTATATTCATATTGGTAAAGGTTTATACTATGGATCATACAGATCACCAAGAATTGTATTATGAACAGTAGGTGTTATTATTTTCATTTTAACAATGGCAGCAGCATTCTTAGGATATTGTTGT
>NZ_JAKMAJ010000084.1 GCF_022378355.1 Brenneria bubanii | reverse complement strand
AGGGCTCCACCTCTGAGCGTGAGCAGCAACAGGCAACAGAAATCGCCCGCCTCAAGCGCCAACTGGCCGAGCGGGATGAGGAACTGGCCATCCTCCAAAAGGCGGCCACCTACTTCGCCAGACGCCTGAAGTGAAGTACGGTTTTATACACCAACATCAGGCGGCGTTCTCAGTGAAAAGCCTGGCCCGGGTACTGTGCGTCTCGCGCAGTGGCTGGTATGCGTGGTTGAAGCGCCGACAATCCTTCTCGCTGCGGCAGATGCGTCGTCAGCAGTGTGATGAGCGGGTGGCACAAGCTTTTATACAGGCAAAACAGCGCTATGGCGCGCCTCGCCTTACGCAGGAGTTGCGTGAGGCCGGCCATGTCTGGAACCGTAAAACGGTGGCGGCCAGTCTGCGACGTCAGGGATTACGGGCCAGAGCGGCGCGCAAGTTCAAAGCCACGACAAACAGCCGGCATAACCTGCCGGTGGCGCCGAACCTGTTGCAACAGGACTTCAGTGCAACGGGGCCGGACCAGAAGTACGTTGGGGATATCACCTATCTGTGGACAGAGGAAGGTTGGCTGTACCTGGCGGTGGTTATCGACCTGTATTCGCGTCGGGTGGTGGGTTGGTCAATGTCGGAACGAATGACGGCGGAACTGGCGTGCAATACGCTGAAAATGGCGCTGTGGCGGCGAAAGATGCCGCGAGGCGTGATAGTTCATTCTGACAGAGGTAGCCAGTATTGTTCCCATGATTATCAGGGTGTTATCAAAGACAATGGACTGATATGCAGTATGAGCGCGAAGGGCTGTTGCTACGATAACGCCTGTGCGGAAAGTTTCTTCCACAGCCTGAAAGTGGAACTGATCCACGGAGAGAGGTTCAACACGCGGGAGGAGATGAAATCGGCGGTATTCGAGTATATCGAGATAGACTACAATCGG
>NZ_JAKMAJ010000083.1 GCF_022378355.1 Brenneria bubanii | reverse complement strand
CGAAATCGAAAGGTTGGGTCATGTATCATTCCTTTTTTGAATATATTACTGGAATGACACGGAATTTCTAACACTCCCGCCTGTTTTTCTCGCTCTGGATTCAGCATGACCTCGCCTATCGGTTGCCAGTTTCTTGTCCTGCCAGACCAGCGTTCCGGATGGACAGAACGGGCCGACCGGTATACTTCATCGCGCCTCCGCAGTATCTCCCTGTCTTCACCCCGGTGTCGCTGCGCCGGCGTTACATAACGGATACCACTGTGCCGGTGTTCCCCGTTATACCACCGGGTAAATCTCTCCACCCAGTCCCGCGCTTCTTCCAGCGTTACGAACCCTGATGACGGCCAGTCCGGTACATATTTCAGCGTCCTGAACAACGATTCCACATACGCGTTATCGTTACTGACCCTTGGCCGGCTGTGAGACGGGGTTATTGCCAACTCAAGAAGCTTCATTTGCAACGTCTGTGACTTCATCGCCGCGCCATTGTCTGCATGCAGTACCGGTGGACATTGCCAGCATCCTTCCCGACGTACCGTGCGCTCTATCAGGGCTGCTGCCTGTTCGCCACTTTCTGTTTCATACACTTCATACCCCACTATTTTTCGGCTGAAGAGGTCTTCCACCAGATACAGGTAAAACCAGCGTCCCTTCACGGTCGACGGTATCCATGTGATGTCCCATGTCCACACCTGATTCGAGCCGCTGGCTTGCCAGGTCGTTGCCGGGGTGACTTTCTGTGCCGCCCGTTGCCGACCCCGGCGATGCGCTTCGCCATGCCGCCGCAGCACCCGGTAAAATGTGGATTCGCTGGCCAGATAAATCCCCTCATCCGCCAGTCGCGGCACGATTTGCGACGGCGGCAGGCTGGCATCGGTAAGTGTCAAGGTTGTTGTCACCCCTTGCTGATTTAGGCCGCCTGTTTTTCCCGCTCCGGATTTAATGTCACAG
>NZ_JAKMAJ010000082.1 GCF_022378355.1 Brenneria bubanii | reverse complement strand
TATAGATTTTATAAATGCTAATTGTAATTTTTTATTTAAAGTTATTAATGGATATTTTTCAAATAATTTAATTAAATTTATAATATCTTTTATATCATTCATAACCCATAATACAAAATTTTTATTAATTTTAACATTTCCACCTAAATGATATTTAATCTTATTTAACATATTAACATTATCTTCTAATAATTTTAATTTAATTACTAATCTAAATTGTAAATATTTATATTTATAATGATTTACTTGAATACTACCATCTCCATCAAATAATCCTACAAAAAATATTTTATAATATTCTTTATCCTTTAGTATTACAAGAGATAAGGAATTAAATAAATTAATATAAATTTTTGGATGTTTTAATTTTAATGTTGTACTTAAATTATTAATATTAAAAATATTATTTATAAATTTACTACTTCGTCATACCAGTCCATTTACATTGCAAACAGGGCCAGAATTAAATAAATAATAAATAATAAATAAAAAAACAATAATAATATTTGTTTTATCATGGAATGCTACATCTAATGATGCATTAGCTAATGCTACTCCTGTTAATCCACCCATAGTGAATAAGAATAAGAATGCAATAGCAAATAACATTGGTAGAGCTAATCTAATAGATCCACCATAGATAAGGGCTAATCATGAGAAAATTTTAATACCTGTAGGAATAGCAATAATCATTAGTGCTGATGTGAAGTAGGCTCTAAGATCTGCATCTAAACCTACTACATACATATGATGTGATCATACTAAGAAACCTAAGAATCCAATTGATGCCATAGCATATACCATTGACACTTCACCGAATACTGGTTTTTTAGAATAAGTTGATACAACATGTGATACAATACCGAATCCCGGGATAATTAAAAAATAGACCTCGGGGTGACCAAAGAATCCGTCGTACATATAATATATTATTCTTTCACTCATATAATATAT
>NZ_JAKMAJ010000081.1 GCF_022378355.1 Brenneria bubanii | reverse complement strand
AGAAAGCGGTCAGCAAAAATGATCAAATAGCGGGCATTAAAAATGGCGAAAAACGGTCATAAAGCTTGGCGTTGACACTTTGCGACTAAATAAAGAATAGAGTGAAAGTAGAGCATTACTACACCGTGGGATAAGCCCTGCAAAACGGCAGGCCTAATCCGCCATCAGCCTTAAAGGCCGCTGGCTGGAGGGGGCGGGGTTTATGACCGGGATGCCGATAACCATTATCGTCGAACGGGGCAGGATAGTGATTGAGACGGAGATTAATCTCTGACACTTCACGGAATAAACAGCAGGTAAAAAATAGCCGAAAGGATCGTGGGGATCGCTTCCGGCTTTATTGATTAGCGATTTCAATCAATAAGTTCATTCTGACGGGAATGGGTGAATACTTTCTTTAAATACTTCATTCAATACATCATCACTTATTTCATTGATTGACAACTTTTTATATCTTTGAATTTTTTCTTTTAAGATAATTTCATTATCCGAATTCCTTTTACTATAAAATTCCTTCTCATATTCCCCAAGGTAATCAACCTCGATAATTTTATCAAATAGTGAGTTAATAGCATAACTGCCAGAAAATTGCAGTGACTCGACATCACTGCAAGAAAACTTAATATACATAATTAGCTTTTTTAATGCACTAATTTCATCTTGTGTAATGATTATGCTTTTCTCATTTTCCAACACCGCATTTACCTCGCATAATTATTTGATTATCTGCTTTAAATATTATTGCATAATCACCACGCCCCGCACGCTAGGGGCATTAATTAAAATATCTCTCAGAACATCTTTAGGGGACATCAAAATATCTGTCACATATACTTTACCTGCGGCATTTGGTCTAAGAACCCCAGTCTTCATTATACTTTCAAATCTAAATAGCTGTTCCTAATACCGCTACACTTTTGCCAGTCCATGGTTTCCTCCCGGGAACGGACTGACGGTTTCCAT
>NZ_JAKMAJ010000080.1 GCF_022378355.1 Brenneria bubanii | reverse complement strand
TTAAAAAGGATCACCGCCGCACCTTCGGTGTGGCGGGATGTGGAAAAAGGTACGGAGGGATCCGTTAGAGGAAGATGGAGCCTAGGTTGTTGGATATTAATGATCTATTATACCAGGTGCACCCTTAACTTAATTATAGAGGTTTTTCGATGTTTTTAATATTAAAAACCAACGGACACCATCCCCCTCCTATTAAGGAAGGGAGCTCTGAGGATGAATATGTAGTATAATGTTGTAATTTATCTTATTTAATATTTTCAATAACACATAAAAGATTTGATAAGCTTCTTTACCTAATTATCCATTTACTTCACCCACAAATAAAATAAAATAATTTGTCTTACCTAATGACGAATTTTCCCGAATCTAATCAGACTTGCACTGACATCCTCCATCGTGACAAGATGGGACTTTACTATTAAGCTACAGATCCTATAAAATTTATATATATATATATATAGGTAACGAGACTTGAACTCGTATTCAATGTTTGGAAGACATCCAGTTTACCAATTAACTTATACCTATTTTTATTAATTATAAAAATATAGATTATTTGTCATTTTTGTTTTTTATTTTTATTTTTTATCTTTAATATTAATATTATATAATATTAATATATTAAACATTAATTTTCCTCCTTCTTTTTATCCCCTCCTTGCCCTTATCTCACCTGCCTTAAGGCACCAGCCACCCAAAGGTGGCTGGTAGCGATGGGCCCCTCTTAAAGAGCAGCCCAGAGTGGTCATGGTCAGGGGGGAACTTATATTCTAATATAATTTTAGGTCGGAGGAATTATTTTTAATCAATAAGCTAGCTTTTACTAAACAGTAGGCTTATTTATTAAAGAGGAACTTTAAGATATAAAGAATATATCTACTAATAGTTTTTCAGACCCCCGCCACACCCAAAGGTGTGGCGGAACTATTTATTAAGGAAATAAACCTGTAGATATATTTAGGAAATATAGGTTCAAATCCTATATTTCC
>NZ_JAKMAJ010000079.1 GCF_022378355.1 Brenneria bubanii | reverse complement strand
TATCAGCGATTAAGCGATAACTTTAGCAACAACGCCCGCGCCAACGGTACGGCCGCCTTCACGGATTGCAAAACGCAGACCGTCATCCATTGCGATTGGCGCAATCAGGTTTACCACCATCTTCACGTTATCGCCCGGCATTACCATTTCCACGCCTTCCGGCAGTTCGATGGTGCCGGTTACGTCTGTAGTACGGAAGTAGAACTGCGGACGGTAGCCTTTGAAGAACGGAGTATGACGGCCGCCTTCATCTTTGCTCAGGATATACACTTCAGATTCAAACTGCGTATGCGGCTTGATTGAACCTGGTTTAGCCAATACCTGACCACGTTCAACGTCATCACGTTTGGTACCACGCAGCAGAACACCTACGTTCTCGCCCGCACGGCCTTCGTCCAGCAGTTTGCGGAACATTTCCACGCCGGTACAGGTGGTTTTCGTCGTCGCTTTGATGCCGACGATTTCAACTTCTTCACCCACTTTGATGATACCGCGCTCTACACGACCGGTAACAACGGTACCACGACCGGAGATGGAGAATACGTCTTCAATCGGCAGCAGGAACGGCTTGTCGATGGCACGTTCTGGTTCCGGGATATAAGAATCCAGCGCTTCAGCCAATTCGACGATTTTGCCTTCCCACTCTGCGTCGCCTTCCAGCGCTTTCAGCGCGGAACCGCGAATGATTGGGGTATCGTCGCCCGGGAAGTCGTACTGAGACAGCAGCTCGCGTACTTCCATCTCAACCAGTTCCAGCAGTTCTTCATCATCAACCATGTCGCATTTGTTCAGGAACACGATGATGTAAGGAACGCCTACCTGGCGACCCAGCAGGATGTGCTCACGCGTTTGCGGCATCGGGCCGTCAGTCGCGGCAACCACCAGGATCGCGCCGTCCATCTGCGCAGCACCAGTGATCATGTTTTTCACATAGTCGGCGTGTCCTGGGCAGTCAACGTGCGCGTAGTGACGGGTCGGGGTATCGTATTCAACGTGAGAGGTGTTGATGGTGATACC
>NZ_JAKMAJ010000078.1 GCF_022378355.1 Brenneria bubanii | reverse complement strand
TGAAGATTATTTAATCCCTTTTGTATATTTATAACCTCGGTAATTATAATGTAAAATTATTTTTAGCTCCTAACGACCCCTCAGTGGAGTTAGGATATCGTAGCTCCTTCTCTTTTGTTTAAGGCATCGCCACCTTTGGTTGGTGGCGACCGGCACCAACCACCCCCCTTTTTGGGGGGGGGTGTGGATGGTGGCTTATTTATTCGGAGTAATTAAATTTGTAGGAGTTGTATATAGGGGTTTAATAAGAGGGTAACTAATTAATTTAAAAAAATTATAATATTTTTATTATGGTACAAAGATGATTATACTCAACAAATGCCAAAGATATTGCTGTTTTATACTTTATTTTTGCATTATTTAGTGGTATGGCTGGTACAGCTATGTCAGTAATTGTTAGAATGGAATTATCAGCACCAGGTGTACAATATTTAGGTGGTAATAATCAATTATTCAATGTTTTAGCAACAGGTCATGCTATTTTAATGATTTTCTTCTTAGTTATGCCTGCATTAATTGGAGGGTTTGGTAAAACCCTAGCCCACCCCAACTTTGTCAGAGGTGGGAATAAAAAATGATATATTAATAATCCTGAAGGTCCCAATAAAAAGCTATTGGGGACTATTAAAGGAGTAAGTAGAGAAAAATGAGGTCCTTATTTAGCAGGTTTAATTGAAGGTGATGGTACTTTTTATGTACCATTAAATTTAAAAAGACCTACAATTAGTATTGTATTTCATAAAAATGATAAACCTTTAGCTATTTATTTAAAGAATTTATTAAATATGGGTAATTTATATGAAAAAAAAGGTAATTTCTTAATTTGACAAATTCAAAAAATAGAGGATGTATATAAAATTGTTAATTTAACTAATGGTTTTTATAGAACTCCTAAATATTATGAATTTATAAGATTAATTGATTGATTTCATAGATATATTGATAATAATATTAATAATCCATTATTTTCTAATGAAGAATCAGTAAATAAAATTGAATATTTAGAATTAGATAAATCAGATC
>NZ_JAKMAJ010000077.1 GCF_022378355.1 Brenneria bubanii | reverse complement strand
TGTTGTCTTGACATAGTGACCTCGCTTTCGTTGACTGATTTGAAAACAAGGTGGGCACTAAATCAAGGACAGATCAAACAGGAATACTCCGCCCTACAAAGGTGCCTAGTTTAAAGGTCATGATCCGCATAACCTTGAACGGGTTTACGGGCTAACGCTTGGGTAGATAGCGGGATGATATGGGGACGGCGCATTTTCATGCGTTCAGCAGAAATTTCCCATAGCGCTTTCTTGGTATCGATTTCTGACCATAACGCACCGCGCAATTCACCTGTTCTTTGGCCAGTAATGATCAGCAATCTTGCTGCCAGCACCATCAGTTCACTACCAGAGTAGCCAGCAAGGGCTTTAAAGAAGGCCGGAAGCTCTTCGGTGGTCAGGAATGGATAATGTGTGGACTCATGCCCTTGCATGGCACTGGTGAGATCTGGCGCGGGATTATACTCGGCTCTGCCTGTCACGATGGCATAGCGAAACACTTCACCGCAGCGTTGACGCACTTTCTTGGCTTTCTCGGTCGCCCCTCGGTCTTCCATCCTTTTAAGCACATTTAGCAGTTCCAACGGCTTGATGTCTGCAACAGGGCGTTGACCAATGAGCGGGAAGACGTCTTTGTTGAACGCTTCAAGAATGTCAGAGGCATACCCCACTGACCATTTTTTCACTTCCATGCTGTGCCATTCGAGCGCAATTTGCTGAAAGGTGTTTTTGACCTGCGCTTCACGTTCAGCTTTATGTTCTTTCTTAAGCTCTAAAGGATCGATACCCCCAGCGCCAATAACTTTTCCTTTCCATTGATACGATACTTTAAACGCCAGTAGCGTGACCCGTTGGTTTTAACCAATAAGTAGAGGCCACCACCATCAGCCATCTTGTAGGGTTTATCTTTGGACTTGGCAGTCTCGACCTGTCAGGCATTGAGCTTCATCTGGGGGTATCTCCTTTATACCGAACAGCGAATACCCCCATAGACTGGCCCCATAGATCACCAGACACTTCGACTCTCTTAAAATAAGAGGTAGTCTTGGAACTATGTTTAATACCA
>NZ_JAKMAJ010000076.1 GCF_022378355.1 Brenneria bubanii | reverse complement strand
GCTGGTGTTCGCGGTCGTCGTGTTGCCGGCGGTATCCGCAGTGGTGACGGTTGCAGTAACCGACGAGTTGCCCGCCAAGACGCTGCCCGGTACGTTGACGCTCCAGCTTGAGCCGTCGCCATTGACCGTGGTCTGATAAGTCTCATTACCGACCGTGACGGTAACCGCATCGCCCGCCTGCACATTGCCGCCGGTTTGACCGCTCACGCTGATGTTCTGACCGGACTCAGCCGCATTTACTACGTTATCGGCGGTGATGTTATCGATGCTGATCGAAGCTTCCGGCGCCGTGGTGTCAACGCCGTAATCGTGGCTGGCGTTCGCCGTAGTGGTATTGCCGGCCGCATCGGCGGTCGTTACCGTGGCGTTAACCGCGGAATTCCCTGCCAAGACGCTGCCCGGTACGTTAACGCTCCAGCTGTTGCCGTCGGCGTTAACCGTAGTCTGATAGGTTTCATTACCCACCGTAACCGTGACGTTATCGCCCGCCTGCACATTGCCGCCGGTTTGACCGCTCACGCTGATGTTCTGACCGGACTCAGCCGCATTTACTACGTTATCGGCGGTGATGTTATCGATGCTGATCGAGGCTTCCGGCGCAACGATGTCAACCGCATAACCGTGGCTTGCGTTAGCAGTCGTCGTGTTGCCCGCCGCATCCGCCGTAGTGACCGTGGCGTTAACCGCGGAATTCCCTGCCAAGACGCTGCCTGGAACATTGACGCTCCAGTTGCCATCGCCATTGACCGTGGTCTGATAGGTTTCATTACCCACCGTAACCGTGACGTTATCGCCCGCCTGCACATTGCCGCCGGTTTGACCGCTGACGCTGATGCTTTGGCCAGACTCAGCCGCGTTCACCACGTTATCCGCGGTGATATTGTCGATGCTGATCGAGGCGTCTGGGGCTGTAGTGTCAACCGCGTAACCGTGGCTAGTGTTCGCGGTCGTCGTATTGCCGGCGGCATCCGCCGTAGTAACCGTGGCGTTAACCGCGGAATTCCCCGCCAGCACGCTGCCCGGCACATTGACGCTCCAGTTGCCGTCGCCATTGAC
>NZ_JAKMAJ010000075.1 GCF_022378355.1 Brenneria bubanii | reverse complement strand
ACCGGACTGCACTATAATCTGTTCCGCTACTACGACCCGGACTGCGGACGATTTACCCAGCCGGACCCGATAGGGCTAAGAGGCGGGTTAAACTTATATGCTTATGCGCCGAATCCGCTGACTTGGATCGATCCGTTGGGGTTAATGAAATGTGGTCTAACTGGAAACGAAGTTGGTGACGCAACTAATTTACCTGTTATCAAGCGTGGTAGTCCTGAATGGAAAAAAGCGATTGAAACAATACAGAGCGGTGGCAAATCCAATTTTAGAGTGAAAGATAAAAAAACTGCTGAACAATTGTTAAAAGATGCTAGAGGAAAAATGGACAATCAACCTACGTACTCTGAATCCCCGTATAAAAAAGGTTATGAACACCACCCTAATGAATCTCATACAATAAATGCACCAGAGAATAATATCCCCCATATAAAATGGAAGGATTGGAGCTTGGGTAAAAAATCTGGTGGTGCAGGACATATATTCTATGAATAAAAAATTATTAATTCTTGATGAAAAAAAACATCCTATTGCATGGAGATTTAACTCTGAGGATTGCTCGTTATCTTTTGATGAAAAAAGAAAGATTATTTTTCTTGATGAGGAAGACTCTGAAAGTCTTTGGAATATAACATTCCCATTTAATCACTTAATGAAAATGGACTCATCGTTTTGTTCTGTGATAGAAAAAAATAAGTTGAATTTTGATCACCAGAAGGAATCTTCTTTGTTTTTTAAGAGTAAACTAACAGATATTTCATTTGTTTTTTTCTTTTGGGGAAAAAGAGCTAGTGCTATTGTACCTGTAGATATTTTTGTAAAATCATGGAGTGATTTTTTTTACCCTAGTGATGAAACAAGTGTTGCTTTAATTATCAATAGAAATAAGATGATTTTTTCTTATGAAGAAACATTTTTTTACGCTGATATATTAGAGTGATATAAAAACGAAAAGATCTCCGGTCTTCCCAGCTATTTTAAACGGCGACGCGTTCATCTAAAGATTCCCGGTACATCTGGATTTACGACGTCATCAGCCAGCCCCGACGCCACAATGCCCCACAGGTTCACGTCAGCTTCCGCTATGACCCGCTGGGAAGAC
>NZ_JAKMAJ010000074.1 GCF_022378355.1 Brenneria bubanii | reverse complement strand
ACCACGGGAATATATACGCAGGAAGTTATCGCAACCGTAAGAGAGCAAAAACGTCTGGATATATAGGGTCAAATCCAGTACTTCTGGTCCGACCCCGTTGCACTGAAGTCCTGTTGCAACAAGTTCGGCGCCACCGGCAGGTTATGCCGGCTGTTTGTCGTGGCTTTGAACTTGCGCGCCGCTCTGGCCCGTAATCCCTGACGTCGCAGACTGGCCGCCACCGTTTTACAGTTCCAGCCATGGCCGGCCTCACGCAACTCCTGCGTAAGGCGGGGCGCGCCATAGCGCTGTTTTGCCTGTATAAAAGCTTGCGCCACCCACTCATCACACTGCTGGCGGCGCATCTGCCGCGGCGAGGGGGATTGCTGGCGCTTCAGCCACGCATACCAGCCGCTGCGCGAGACGCACAGTACCCGGGCCAGGCTTTTCACTGAGAACGCCGCCTGATGTTGGTGTATAAAACCGTACTTCACTTCAGGCGTCTGGCGAAGTAGGTGCCGCCTTTTGGAGGATGGCCAGTTCCTCATCCCGCTCGGCCGGTCGGCGCTTGAGGCGGGCGATTTCTGTTGCCTGTTGCTGCTCACGCTCAGAGGTGGAGCCCTGCTGACGTTGTTCACTGCGCCAGACGTAGAGTTGAGAGTCGTGCAGGCCGAGCTCCCGGGCGGCTTTGGCCACGCCGATGCGCTCAGCCAGCGCCAGCGCCTGCTGACGAAACTCCGGGGTATATTGATTACGGGATGTCTTCTTCACAGATTTTGCTTGCGTCATGGTTCACCTTGTTAACGATTTTACTCGCTTAACAGCGTGTCCACTATTCGTGGGTAGGATCACATATAAGCATCTTCATTGAACGCCATATTGGTCATAACTTCATCAACAAAACTGTTTCTTATGATCTTTTCTTTTATTTCTTCCAACATATTATTCACCTATAAAAATCTAATTATTGCTTCCGACGGTATCTCTCCAAAGACTAATACTTCTGGGTGCGCTGCTGCCATGAGTAGCAAAGTATTCTGCTGAGAATTGACTTCTAGGCTGTGTCCCTCAATTACATAATCTTCTGAGAAAAAGTCGGATGCAGCCTAATTTCACCATCGAAAGATAGTTT
>NZ_JAKMAJ010000073.1 GCF_022378355.1 Brenneria bubanii | reverse complement strand
TCGGTCCAGATGGACTCGCCCTTGGGGCCGACCACCTTGGCCGTCTGCGGCCCAAAAGTGCGCGGCCAGGGGGTGGTCTGAGCCGGTCGGAACGGGACGGCGGCGGGGATAACGGTAAAGTCGATGCGGTGGACGGTCTGGCTGTCGGCGCCGCTGGCGTAGCGGTTTTCCTCGAAGCGATAGGCGACCCCGGTGGTGAGGTAGACGCCGTTGTCGCTGAAGAAGGGGGCATTGGTGAGGGTAAAGGTGCAGCCGGGGGCGATGCCGAGGGCGGTGGCGGTGCCGTTAATCTGCTGGTGTTCGACCTGCCAGCGCTCCTGGCGTATCCGGGCGTAGAACTCGCCGTGGTCGTGGTCGACAAAGCGTCCCGGCCAGTCGTAAACGTCGATGCTGCCCGGCGTGGGGGAGGCGGGGTTCTGTCGGGCCTGAAACAGCCAGGCGTTGGGTTTGCGGAAATCATAGTCGTCAAGGCTGTAGATACCGGGCGTGACGCTGTCGGTCAGCGCCCACTGGCTGATGCCTTCTTCACTGGTGCTGCCGCCGGAGGGTGTGACGTGATAGGGGATGAGCTCATAGCCGGGGAAGGGCTGATATTGCTGGGCGGCGTCGGTGAGCACCAGGGTGTGACGGTCCTGTTCGTGGCGGAAATGGTAGGCGATGCCTTCGAGCTCCATGAGTCGCTGGATAAAGTCGAGGCTGCACTCCTGATACTGGACGCAGTAGTTCCATACGCGGTAGCTGCCGGCGAGTTTGTCCTCGACGTTGACCTGATATTCGGCGAGGAGGGTTTTAACAATCTGCGGGACGGTCTGTTCCTGAAAGATGCGCAGGTTGCGGTCGCGCTTCATGGGCCAGAGGTCGGGTTCGACGGTGAGCTGATAAGCGGCGTAGCGGGAGCCGGAGAGTTCGACGGCGCGGACGGCGACGCGGGTGACCTTGCCGTTGAGATAGCGGGGAGCAAGGAGGTTTTGGGTGGGCAGGGTAAGGGTTATGGGCTGCCCGAGCAGTTGGCTGCGGTCGATGCGCGCCTCGCCGGCGAGGAGGGTGACGTCGAATTCAAAGGGTTTGGAGAGGGCTTCGCTGCCCTTGAGCTTCCAGAAGAGCAGCCCTTCAACGGGCAGTTGTACGGTGATGCGGTT
>NZ_JAKMAJ010000072.1 GCF_022378355.1 Brenneria bubanii | reverse complement strand
TGGTATTAAACATAGTTCCAAGACTACCTCTTATTTTAAGAGAGTCGAAGTGTCTGGTGATCTATGGGGCCAGTCTAGTTATTAAGAAATATATCTCATTTAAATGATTTTGATAACGTTATACTTTTGCAATGTATTGAATGGGATGTCGTTCATTATTTAATTGAGGATGCATATAATGATAAGTTAAAAAAACCGCTGTTTTTTGATTCTTTAATATGTGTCTATGAGTCAGGACATATTCCTTGTGGTTGGGATGGTGTCTGGCCTAATGGTAATTTAGTGGTTTATTGATACATAAAAATAGCCGAAAGCGTTCACATGATCCTGCTGGCTATTTTATTTTTTTCGGCTTGTGCTGTCACGCCAGCATATTCCCCTGCTCCGCCCAAATAGTTATCTTACCGGGTAGCCCCTCAATACTTAACGATTGGCTGAGCAATCCGCTGCGGGTCAGCCAGTCGCCCTCCAGCGTCAGTACCGCCAATTTCCCCTGATAAAACGCCGTCTGTATGCTCACTGCGCGCCTCCTTTGTCCAGCCGACCGGTAAAACGGGTGATTGCTGAACGGATTGACGGGCAGAAAATACTCAGCGACTACGATGCAAGCGGTTACCGTGCGCAGGTCGACGGCCTGCGGGAGCGTCAGGCGCTGGTCAACGGCGGCGGCAGCGAGCCGCATCATCTGGAACGGTGCTATCGTTACGGCGTGCTGCTGATAAAAGACGCTATCAGATAGAGCTCGCCGCTATCCCGTATCCAGTCGACGCCAATATGGATGATGTTCCTGTGTCTCAATCCGTCTGTATTTATATTACCGTCTGATTTACAATAACTTTGTGCAGATAAAACTATCAGGGTAGGGCGGTAGCATATGAACGATGATGCGGAGCGTTGGATGATTTACAACCGAAATTGATGTTACGACCCGACGGATGGGCCGAATTCGCATCTGAACCCGATAGGGGTGTTGGGGGGAGAAAGTAACTATGGTTACGTCCAGAATCCGACCTGTTGGGTTGATCCGTTTGGGTTGGCTGCCGAGAATGCATTTATACATTATATAGATAAAGCTAAATAGCTGTTCCGAATAGTAGATCACTTAAAGGGAACTCAGCCCGGATTGTGCGATCTGATCAATCGCCAAATA
>NZ_JAKMAJ010000071.1 GCF_022378355.1 Brenneria bubanii | reverse complement strand
CTAAATAGCTGTTCCGAATAGTAGATCACTTAAAGGGAACTCAGCCCGGATTGTGCGATCTGATCAATCGCCAAATATCCCAAATCACTAACCGGACTGAGCGATGCCGATCATAGCACCAATCCCCCGTAGCGAACGACGCCTGATGCAGAAAGCTATCCATAAAACGCGCGATAAAAATCATGCCCGCAGACTGACCGCCATGCTGATGCTGCACCGTGGGGACCGTATCAGCAATGTTGCCAGAACGCTTTGTTGCGCCCGTTCGTCAATCGGCCGCTGGATTTACTGGCTCACCCTGTACGGCATTGAGGGCCTGAAATCTTTGCCGCGCGGTCGTGGACGTCGCTGGCCGTTTGAACAGATCTGCAAGCTGTTACTCCAGCTCGTAAAACGTTCCCCGGAAGACTTGGCTATCAGCGCTCACGCTGGCGTACGGAACTTCTGACGATAAAAATCAATGAGATAACCGGTTGCCAGCTACATGCCTCTACGGTTCGCCGCTGGTTGCCGTTAGCCGGTCTGGTGTGGCGAAGAGCTGCACCAACGCTGCGTATCCGTGATCCGCACAAAGAGGAAAAAATGGCGGCCATCCAGGACGCGCTGGAGAAATGCAGTTCAGAAAATCCCGTGTTCTACGAGGACGAAGTGGATATCCACCTGAACCCAAAAATCGGTGCGGACTGGCAGGTATGCGGGCAGCAAAAACGAGTGGTAACACCGGGGCAGAATGAAAAATATTATCTGGCAGGCGCGTTGCACAGCGGCACAGGAAAAGTCAGTTATGTGGGCGGTAGCAGCAAAGCTTCATCTTTGTTTATTAGCCTGTTAAAGCATCTGAAGGCGACGTACCGACGGGCAAAAACGATAACGCTCATCGTGGACAATTACGTTATCCACAAAAGCCGGGAAACACAGCGCTGGCTGAAGGAAAACCCGAAGTTCAGGGTGATTTATCAGCTGGTTTACTCACCTTGGGTGAATCATATTGAACGGCTATGGCAGGCGCTTCACGACACGATAACACGTAACCATCAGTGCCGTTCGATGTGGAAACTGTTGAAAAAAGTTCGCCATTTTATGGAAACCGTCAGTCCGTTCCCGGGAGGAAACCATGGACTGGCAAAAGTGTAGCGGTATTAGGAACAGCTATTTAG
>NZ_JAKMAJ010000070.1 GCF_022378355.1 Brenneria bubanii | reverse complement strand
GGTCAGGGCAGGACCTCGAGCCAGGGCAGGACCTCGAGCCAGGGCAGGACCTCGAGCCAGGGCAGGACCTCGAGCCAAGGCACCGTACGGGCCATTCTGACGGAGGGGGGGGTATGCGTCTGCACGCGCTTTTCTAAGCGCCGAGGCCGAGGCCGAGGCCGTAGCCGGGCCGTAGCCGACG
The DNA here is from genome assembly GCF_022378355.1 of Brenneria bubanii. Taxonomy (GTDB): domain Bacteria; phylum Pseudomonadota; class Gammaproteobacteria; order Enterobacterales; family Enterobacteriaceae; genus Brenneria; species Brenneria bubanii. The sequence goes on along the minus strand of NZ_JAKMAJ010000070.1, from coordinate 992 downwards.
CGAATTCGCGACAGCGCGTCTCGCTCAAGACTTAGGGCTGAAAATTTTTAACGTCGACGACCAAATAAACAAGACTTGGTCAACTACATACCACTCCAAGACTTGCAACACTGGGACAATTGAGTTAGACATGAACGACACAGCATGAGGATAAATAGGATGACAGATGAATAGGATGATACAAGTTACATAAGACGATTAGACATAGAAGTAGACATGCTGCCTCGAATGACCAAACAAGTACGTCACGTCACTCAAGCATTGGAGATATGATACATTGGAGCCGCGATACCAAGCATTGAAGATGTGTGAAATGACAAGGTGGTATGCTACACAAGCATCGCAGCTGTGTGGATAGAACGACAAGACATATGGTACGTCCCGTCACTCGTATGGATAATTGACACTAGGAGCAACTCTGCTCCAATGCTTACAACAGCATCCTTCTGAACGCCATTGCACCAATGGAAGCATTGTGTGTGGTGTATCATGGCCAACAAGTTTGCCATCACTTCGATGCCGTGACGCCGTGAGCCGTAACACCGCTAAACCCGCAAGAAACGGCGGCACTACTTGTCCGCTTCAAGATAGAATGTACATGCGAATGGAGCATTGTGATTAGAGACGGAGCTCAAGGACTTAGGCCTCGCTGGATAAAACTGGCTCAAGCCTGCTTCCGGTGGAACATGACTTGGCCGAATTCCAACGCAAAACCACCAGTCCCAAACTAAGCGGATTCCAAGATTCAGGCAGAGAACGTATCCAAGTCTTCAGAGAGAGAAACTTTGAATTCCCCCAGTAATCCCGGAAATCGAAATCAAAACCAAGGACTTCAGACCATTAAAACCAAGGCCTTTAAACCATTAAAACTAAGGCCTTCAGACCATTAAAACCAAGGCCTTTAAACCATTAAAACCAAGGCCTTTAAACCATTAAAACTAAGGCCTTTAAACCATTAAAACCAAGGACTTCAGACCATTAAAACTAAGGCC
>NZ_JAKMAJ010000069.1 GCF_022378355.1 Brenneria bubanii | reverse complement strand
TAAAATAACTTTTATTTATTTTATTTGTTAGAGAATATTTTTTTATAATTAAATATTTTAATTTTGTCACGTTTAGTCTCTGAAGTGTTAAATAATTAAATATAACACTGGCATATAAACCTATAATATTAAACATTTTTACTAATTTATTAATATAAATTGAGTATTTTAATAGATATATAATAAAATTATATAAGGTTTTCCATGCATCGAGTGACATTTTACAACTGCATATCATTTCATTTATAATTACAGTTCATCCTGTACCTGCACCTGATTCAACTAATGTTGATGCAATTAAACATACTAATGCTGGTACTAATAGTCAAAATCCAATATTATTAATTCTTGGGAAAGCTGTATCTGATGCACCAATCATTAAAGGTAAGATATAATTCTTTTTATTTATATATTTCTATATAATTTGGACTATCTCTTCATATATAAAAATATTCTTATATATGCATCACGTATAGTCTCTGAGGATCCTACTAATATAATGTCCCCCCTATTATCATATAAAAGTATCCAGCACAAAAAGTGTTTTGTTTTTATTATAAATAAAATTTAATAAGCATTCTTAATCACTGAATACCCTTAGGGTATTATTATATATTGGTTTCCTACTGATTATCCATTGTTACATATTTATAATTTTCAATATATTTAAAATATTTCTTTTCTTCGTTTATCATCTTTTCCTTTGGAAAAGTAGATAAAATTAAAAATTTTTATTGAAATATAAAAATATATTATATAAATCTTTAGGAACTTCCAGTATATAGTAATGTAATAATTTTATATTTTACAATATAAAACGGCAATTATTTATAAAAATAATTATTATTTAAATGTTTTCAAGAAAATGAAGTTCTGTTTTTATTATAATTAAGTTTGATTACTTTAGCTAATTTATTAATCTCAGGATGAGAAAATTTATTATATTTTAAAACTAAATCTAATAATTTTTCTCAATCTTTATAATTTAAATATTTAGAACTTAATAATGGATATTTATTAAAATATTCTTTTACTAATTTTAAATTATTTATATTATAAACAGCTATAATATATGATGAATAAATTTTAAGAGGATTATTATTTAAACTTAACTCCCTATTTCTAGAATATAAAGAAGTATTAAATAATTTACTAATATTTATTATAATTTCATAATATTTTAAA
>NZ_JAKMAJ010000068.1 GCF_022378355.1 Brenneria bubanii | reverse complement strand
AGAAAGCGGTCAGCAAAAATGATCAAATAGCGGGCATTAAAAATGGCGAAAAACGGTCATAAAGCTTGGCGTTGACACTTAAAGGCAGCGACTAACTCAGGATGATTCAGGCGGCGCTTTTCCAGATAGGCAATGGCTTCCGGCGCATTCAGCAGCGTGTGGTGATAGAAGTCGATAACGCGTGTCAGTAACGCCTGCCTTTCCTGCTCATCCGCGATATCACGCACGGGCGGCAACGGTGCCGCCGCGGGCACCACGCCAAGTTCACCCCGCAGACGGTCAACCGCCCGGTGCAGGCTTAAGCCCTCCGTCTTCATCACCCAGTCCAGCACCGAGCCGCCGGCATCGCAGCCAAAACAGTGATAGAGATTCTTGTCCGGGCTGATAACGCAGGACGGGGTTTTCTCCTGATGGAACGGGCACAGCACCACCCAGTCTTTGCCGCGTTTGAACACCTGCCGACCCTGTGAACGCACCACGTCCACTAACGGCACGGCGGCTTTGAGGTGCTGCAACTCGGATCCGGGGATGCGGGCCATAACGGGGACTCCTGTAAAACCTGTCAATAGGGTTAGGGTAAAAATAACTCGACAAGTATATACATCAGCTAGTAGTATTTACAACAGTATAATGTAAAACATGGAGTAGATTATGGTCATCAGGTCACAAAGGATTTCAGGTAAAACGACTATGGCCGCACCGATTAGCAACGAAGAACAGATATTTATCGCTGAACTTGGCAAGCGGATAACCGCGCTGAGGAAGGAAGCCGGGATGACACAGGCACAGGTTGCACAGGCACTGAACGTGTCCCAGCAGGCTGTGCAGGCATGGGAGGCGGGGAGAAGAAGGATACAGATTTCCATACTCCCAGCCGTGGCGAGGGTATTGTCAGTTTCTCTTGAGGATTTACTCGGTGAAGAAGCGGAGAAAGCCGCCCGTAAACGTGGCCCGACGCCAAAATGGCAACAGCTTATTGAAGAGATAGACAGTTTGCCCAAGGCAAAGCAGAAGATGATTTCGGAGATGTTAAGCGCTCTGATAGCTCAGGCGCGTAACCGGTAAGTGTCAAGATAGTTGGCACCCCCGGTTGATTTAGGCTGCCTGTTTGAGAGCGTTCAGAATTCCGTGTCACGATAAAATCGTTATAGCGTAATCACGTTATTCAGCCGTCCCTCAAAATAAAT
>NZ_JAKMAJ010000067.1 GCF_022378355.1 Brenneria bubanii | reverse complement strand
TTGATCTGTCCTTGATTTAGTGCCCACCTTGTTTTCAAATCAGTCAACGAAAGCGAGGTCACTATGTCAAGACAACAATATACCCCAGAGTTCAAGCGCAGGGCGGTAGCGTTACTGCTCGAAAGCGGCAAGTCTGTTGCCCGTATGGCTCAGGAGCTTGATATCAAAGAGAACACGCTCTATAACTGGAAAAAACTCTATCAGGATAAGGCGGAGGCTGCTTTCTCCAACACGCCGCAGCTTTCCGAACAGGAACTGGAGATCCGCCGTCTTAAAGCCAAAATCGCTGAACTGGAAGAGGATAAGCTCATCCTGAAAAAAGCGGCGGCGTTCTTTGCGCGGGAAAGCCGCTAAGATACGCCATGGTCACGCAGTTATCGGCTTTCCATGAAGTGAAACGAATTTGCCCGTTGCTCAATGTCAGCAGGCGGGGCTACCAATCATGGCGCAATCGAACACCCCGCCAACGACAGTTGGCTGACGACATCCTGAGCCAGAGGCTGATTCAGTTGCATCACGACAGCCGGGGAACTTACGGTATCCGGCGTCTGCAAAGTGATTTACAGGATGAACACCGTTTTCATGGTAAAAGCCGTATCAGCCGTCTGATGAAACAGACCGGACTGAAAGCCGCGAATCAGACGCGCTATAAAGTGACGACAAACAGCCAGCACGATTATCCGATAGCGCCCAACCTGCTGAACCGGGAATTTACCCCGGCAGAAGCGGATGTGGCGTGGGCTACGGATATCACGTATATCCGTACGCAAGAAGGTTGGCTCTATCTGGCGACAGTCATAGACCTGTATTCCAGACGAATAATCGGCTGGAGCCTGAGTAACAGACTGAAAACGCAGGTTGTGATTGACGCACTGGAGATGGCGATAAAACAGCGAAAGCCGACAAGGGAGGTGATAGCGCATTCGGACAGAGGGAGTCAATATGCGAGCCATCGATATCGGGATGTACTGAAAGATAACGGTTTACGCTGCTCAATGAGCGGAAAGGGTTGCTGCTACGACAATGCGGTAATGGAAAGCTTCTATCACACGCTGAAAACGGAGTTGATGCGGGGAAAGGCGTTTGTCAGCAGAGAACAGGCGATGAACGCCATATTCGATTATATTGAGGTGTTTTACAATCGCCGTCGCAAACATTCGACGCTGGGTTATCAAACGCCAGTGGGTTACGAAATGGCGGCATAATTAGGTGGGAATAATTTCGGGGACAGATCA
>NZ_JAKMAJ010000066.1 GCF_022378355.1 Brenneria bubanii | reverse complement strand
TCCACGGAGAGAGGTTCAACACGCGGGAGGAGATGAAATCGGCGGTATTCGAGTATATCGAGATAGACTACAATCGGTACCGGCGGCATAGTGCCAACGGCGGGCTAAGCCCGGTGCAATTTGAGGAAAAAAACCTCGCTTAAGGCTGTGTCCACCGTTGCTGGGCAAGATCAAAACGTTCCCTGAAGCTTTTATTAAATTAAGGTGATAAAAATGGATTCCCAAGAATTTATTGATGTATTGAATACTGTGGTTAGAGATGCTGCGGTGGAAGACACGATCTCAATCCTTGAGTCTCCTCCTGGTAGAAAGCCAGCTAAAGAACTTATTAAATTATCTGAGTTTTATAATAAACAAAATGAAGAGAGTAAGTTATTAATTAATAAGATAATGAAATATGTCGCTGACGATGCGGTATTCGGAATGTTGTGTGTAATCGATGGTGTTCGTGCGATAAAAGATGATAACAAGGGTGAATTGATCCTTAATTATCAGAATGCTAAAAACTCAACTATTATGCTGAATGCCAATAAAGATCTGCACGACATTTTTAATGCTAATTAAATAAAAACAAAGCCGGAAGCGCTCTTAACGATCCTTTCGGCTATTTTATTTACCCGCCCAATTATTACGCCAGCATTGTTCCAAACTCCACTCGAATAATCACCTTGCCGGGCAGCACCTCAATCTCCAGCGACTGGCCGAGCAAGCCACAGCGTGTCAGCCAATCGCCCGCCAGATAAAGCCCGCCGTTCTCGCGTATCCAGTCCGCACCCTCGCAGTCGAGAGCGTCCAGCGCTGCCAACAGCGCGGCGATATCGGTATCCTCATCGAGTCGTGTCAGTATCAACCCATTGCGGTACAGGCTGATACGAAACAACGTCCCGGCGGTAAAGTCCACCTAAGCCAGTTCGTCGCCGGTGAGCATCAGTTCCGGCAATTCTCCCGGATAAAAGGCCGTCTGAATACTCATTGCGCGCCCCCGCCGGGGAATCGGTTGAGCTAGTCCGCGGCGGCGCGTTCTTCGAATACTTCACGTTATAAAAACAGGTAATTCCAGTAGTAATGGTGTCTTGCTATGATGCGGGATGCGCAGATAGAGAAGTCACTGTGTGGCGGTAGCGTGTGCGCTCCCTACGCCCCGACGCGCCGGAAATCTTCTGGTTCCACCGCTAGCCCAACGGCACCCCGGAGCGGCTGACCGACGCCGAAGGGCGGCTGCGCTGGGAAGGCCAGAACGGCGCCTGGGGCAAGCTGCTGCGCGAAAGCCC
>NZ_JAKMAJ010000065.1 GCF_022378355.1 Brenneria bubanii | reverse complement strand
GGAGTGTTAGAAATTCCGTGTCATTCCAGTAATATATTCAAAAAAGGAATGATACATGACCCAACCTTTCGATTTCGACAAAGCGCTGAAAGCGCTCCAGTCTGGTCAGGCGCTGACCGGGAAAGATGGCATCTTAACGCCATTAATCAAACAGTTAACCGAAGCGGCGCTGGCCGCGGAACTTGACTCCCATCTGGCTCAGGATGTTCAAGCTAATCGGAAAAATGGCTCAGGAAAGAAAACCGTCAAAGCCACTACCGGCTCTTTTGAACTGGCCACCCCGCGTGACCGCAACGGCACATTCGAGCCTCAACTTGTCAAAAAGCACCAGACCACCCTGTCGGACGAGATTGAGCAGAAGATTATCCGCCTGTTCGCCCTCGGCATGAGTTACGCCGACATCAGCCGGGAAATCGAAGACCTGTATGCTTTCAGCGTCTCCTCCGCCACCATCAGTGCCGTGACGGACAAGGTCATTCCCGAACTCAAACAGTGGCAACAGCGCCCGCTGGAGCCGGTTTATCCCTTCGTCTGGCTGGACGCCATTCACTACAAAATCCGCGAGGAAGGTCGCTACGTCAGCAAGGCGGTGTATACCGTGCTGGCACTTAACCTTGAGGGTAAAAAAGAGGTACTGGGGCTGTATCTGTCAGAAAGCGAAGGGGCCAACTTCTGGCTGTCTGTGTTGAGCGACCTGCAAAACCGGGGCGTCAGAGATATCCTGATTGTCTGCGTAGACGGGTTGACCGGCTTCCCGGAAGCGATAAACAGCATCTACCCGCAGACCGAAGTGCAGTTATGCATCATCCACCAGATACGCAATTCCATCAAATATGTGGCGTCGAAGCACCACAAAGCGTTCATGGCCGACCTGAAACCGGTTTACCGCGCGGTATCGAAAGCGGCGGCGGAAACCGCGCTGGATGAGCTTGAAGCCCGATGGGGTCAGCAGTATCCGGTGGTTATCCAGTCATGGCGTCGGAAATGGGACAATCTGTCGGCGTACTTCCGCTATCCATCGGATATCCGCAAGGTCATTTATACCACTAACGCCATTGAGTCGGTGCATCGGCAGTTCAGGAAACTGACGAAAACCAAAGGCGCATTCCCTAACGAAAACAGCCTGTTAAAGCTACTTTATCTGGGGCTGATGAATGCGCAGGCAAAATGGACAATGCCGCTCCAGAACTGGAATTTGACTTTGTCGCAGTTAGCCATTTATTTTGAGGGACGGCTGAATAACGTGATTACGCTATAACGATTTTATCGTGACACGGAATTCTGAACGCTCTC
>NZ_JAKMAJ010000064.1 GCF_022378355.1 Brenneria bubanii | reverse complement strand
GGGAGTGTTAGAAATTCTGTGTCATTCCAGTAATATACGATCAAAAAGGAATGACACATGTCCCAGCCCTTCGATTTCGATAAAGCCCTGAAAGCACTTCAGGATGGTCAGGCACTAACCGGCAAAGATGGCATCTTAACGCCGTTAATCAAACAGTTAACTGAGGCCGCTCTGGCTGCTGAACTCGACTCTCATCTCGCTCAGGATATTGCCGCTAACCGTAAAAATGGTTCGTCCAGAAAAACCCTCAAAACACCAACCGGTGCCTTTGAACTCACCACGCCCCGCGATCGTAACGGCACTTTTGAGCCTCAACTCGTGAAGAAGCATCAGACCACGCTTTCCGATGAGATCGAGCGTAAGATCATCCGTATGTTCGCACTGGGCATGAGTTACAAAGATATCAGCCAGGAAATTGAAGACCTGTATGCTTTCAGCGTCTCCAGCGCCACGATCAGCGCTGTCACCGATAAAGTTATTCCTGAGCTGAAACAATGGCAACAACGCCCGTTGGAGGCGGTTTACCCCTTCGTCTGGCTGGATGCCATTCACTATAAAATCCGCGAAGACGGGCGCTATCAGAGCAGAGCCGTGTACACCGTTCTTGCACTGAATCTGGAAGGCAAGAAAGAGATCCTGGGCCTGTATCTTTCTGAAAACGAAGGGGCTAACTTCTGGTTGTCAGTGCTGACTGACCTACAAAACCGTGGCCTGAACGACATTCTGATTGCCTGTGTGGATGGTCTGACGGGGTTCCCGGAGGCGATAAACAGTATTTACCCAGATACCGAAGTCCAGCTCTGTGTTATCCATCAGATCCGCAACTCGATTAAATATGTCGCCTCAAAGCACCATAAGGCGTTCATGGCCGATCTGAAGCCGGTTTATCGTGCAGTCTCGAAAGAGGCAGCAGAAACAGCACTGAATGAGCTGGAGGAGAAATGGGTCCAGCAGTACCCGGTAGTTATCCAGTCATGGCGGAGAAAATGGGACAATTTGTCGCATTACTTCCGTTATCCGGCGACGATCCGTAAAGTCATGTACACCACGAATGCGATTGAATCAGTGCATCGGCAGTTCAGGAAACTAACGAAAACCAAAGGTGCATTCCCGAATGAAAACAGTCTGTTGAAGTTACTTTATCTGGGGTTAATGAATGCGCAGGAAAAATGGACAATGCCGATCCAGAGCTGGAATTTGACATTGTCCCAGTTGGCAATTTATTTTGAAGGCCGCCTCGATAAAGTAATAACGTTGTAGTGATTTTTTAACGTGACACAGAATTATGAACGCTCTC
>NZ_JAKMAJ010000063.1 GCF_022378355.1 Brenneria bubanii | reverse complement strand
TAGACTGGCCCCATAGATCACCAGACACTTCGACTCTCTTAAAATAAGAGGTAGTCTTGGAACTATGTTTAATACCAGTCAGAACGATAAGATGGTTGACGTGTTATCAGGGCCTGAACGGCGTCGCCGCCGTACTCCGCAGGAAAAAATTGCCATTATTCAGCAGACTATGGAACCCGGTATGACCGTGTCTCATGTCGCGCGCCTGCATGGTATCAATGCAAACCAGATATTCAAATGGCGCAAGCAATATGAAGACGGCTCGCTGACGGCTGTTGCATCGGGCGAGGAAGTAGTGCCGGCCTCCGAGCTCGCTGCCGCCAATAAGCAAATCCGCGAGCTCCAGCGCCTTCTGGGCAAAAAGACGATGGAAGCCGAGATCCTTAAAGAGGCCGTGGAGTTCGGTCGGGCAAAAAAATGGATAGCGCATGCGCCCTTGTTGCCCGGGGACGACGACTAACCGACGTCTGCCGGAGTATTGGTGTGTCGCGTGCGCAACTGAGCATCAGGGTTCACCGGCCTTCTGACTGGCAGGATCGCAGACGGCAGCCCCGTTCTGACGATACCACCGTATTGTCCCGGATAAACATGGCGGTGGCTGACCTGCCGACGTATGGTTATCGCCGTGTATGGGCGCTGTTGCGACGGGAGTCGGAGCGGGACGGCCTGCCTGTGGTTAATGCGAAGCGGGTGTATCGCATTATGAGAACGCATAATCTGCTTCTTGAACGTAAACCCGCTGCTCCTTGCCGTAAGCGGGCCCATAAGGGGCGCGTAGCAGTAGCGGAAAGTAACCGGCGCTGGTGCTCAGATGGCTTTGAGTTCCGCTGTGATAATGGCGAAAAGCTGCGGGTGACCTTCGCGCAGGACTGCTGCGACAGGGAGATCATTGACTGGGCAGCGAGTACCGGAGGCTATGACAAAGAAACGGTGCAGGATGTCATGCTGGGTGCGGTGGAAAAACGCTTCGGAAGGCAGTTGCCAATAGAGTCGCTGGAGTGGCTGACGGATAACGGTTCAGCCTACAGGGCTCATGAAACGCGGGCGTTCGCCCGGTTGCTGGGACTGGAGCCTTGCACGACAGCAGTGCGAAGTCCGGAAAGCAACGGCATGGCAGAAAGCTTCGTGAAGACGATAAAACGGGACTACATCAGCATCATGCCTAAACCGGACAGCCAGGCAGCGGTGATGAATCTGGCGGTGGCGTTCAGTCATTACAACGAACATCATCCGCATAGTGCACTGGGATATCGCTCACCACGGGAATATATACGCAGGAAGTTATCGCAACCGTAAGAGAGCAAAAACGTCTGGATATATAGGGTCAAATCCA
>NZ_JAKMAJ010000062.1 GCF_022378355.1 Brenneria bubanii | reverse complement strand
ATTTAATATTATTAATATAATTTATAGAAATATTTTTATCATTTAATTTAGGTAAATTATTATTTAATAGACGTGAGTATTCATTTTTAATACCTTTATTAATATTATCTAAACTAATTGATTTACTAAAAATATCACTATTTAAATAATTATATGATAATTTAATAGGTTCAATAGTTACATTTTTATTATAATAATAAATTAAAATTCTACTTAAATTATTTGAATCATTATTTAATAAATTAATAATTCTTGATAACATATTCATATAATATAATTTATTATTATTATTATGAATATATGATGATTTATTATAATAATAGAATTTAATATTTAATTTATTTAAACTATGTTCAAAAATAGGTTTACTAATAATAATAATTTTATTATTATTTAAATCTAATTTATATGTCATTAATTTATATAATAATTTTCTAATAACCATATCTTTCATAAATGTCATAATTTCATTATTATTATTATAATTATAAATTTGTGTTGATCAAGTATTCATAAGATTTAAATGTTGTAATTTATTACCTTTATTACTTAATTCTTTAATATATTTATTAATATCTCTAGCATAACCACCTTTAGGAGCTAAAATATTAATATTTTTATTTAATCTTAATTTATTTAATTCTAATAATAAATATTTTAATAATAATTCTTTATTAATATCACCATATCAAGACCCCACTTCTTTTTGATAAGTAGTAGCTTTTCCTTTTAAAGAAAAAGTAGAATTAAGACCTATAGAATTATTTAAAGATAATCCTATATTATTTTTATTATTAGAATTCTGTAATTTATTTAATAATTTTAATAAATTTACATTCATTTATTTAATTATTTATTTAATTATTCAATAAATAAAAATTATTTTTATTTATTGTATCAATTATTAATAATTGATATTTATTTGTAGTTTTATTTAGTACTTGTAGAAGGAATTGAACCTTTCATTATTTGTTTATGAGACAAATGTTTTAACCGTTAAACTATACAAGTTATAAATTATTTTTATAAATAACTCTCTTTTAAATATTATCCTCATACCTTTTACTACCTCACCACCCTAAAGATACTACCCACCTTTATAATTTAATTCCTCACTAAATAATAATATTTATAATATTATAAATATTTTAACCAGAGTCCTGGGGAGGTGGTTGGTAGCTTTTTCATAAATGGATGGAAGAGGAGGAAATGAGGGATAGATTACCTTGAAAGAGCTTATAGGATGAATACTGAGAATCGAACTCAGATTTAACGCACCACAAGCGTATTTTCTACCATTGAAATATATTCATCATTATTATATAATACCCTCCTCCATCCTTTTTCATAAAGGCACTCCCCCCTCGGCCACTGCTACCCCCCCTCACCCGAAAAGCCTAAAA
>NZ_JAKMAJ010000061.1 GCF_022378355.1 Brenneria bubanii | reverse complement strand
CGGTTCCGCCTCTCCTACAGCGCCCTCGGATCGCCTCCGGGGCCCTACTGTCTGCTTGCGTATATAGTTGATAGCCCGCCGCAACGTCCAGTGGCTCATGAGTGGCATGCAAGGCCGCTCCTGCCGCAGATACAATCTGCATCTCTGCCTTAGAGGCCTCTGTGGGCCGCAGATGCCATGCCTACGTACGTGGGGCCGCTCAACAACCACTCCAAGCCCGTATTTGGGCCGGCTAGTGCACCGCTTCCGGCTCATATCTTAAATACAAGGGCAGAGCCCGTCACGTGGACCCGCAGAATCCCGAAATTCTACTATCGGCCCCAGAGCCGCCAGACGAACCGCAGACCGGCCTGTCTAGGTTCCTGAACCGCCAAAGCTTCCTACAGGACTGCTCCACCCCCCATATCGTTGCTCTACGTGGTCGCAGACATGCGCAGATCTCGCTACAGGGTCCCAGGCACAGCCTACAGCAGCCTACATGTATCACAGTAAGTTTCTGTTGCAGGTCTATATACACACTTACCACTGAATTGCATCAGAAACCCGCTACACAGCACCCTCATTTGTTTACTTCTTGACTCTAATATCTCTACTCCACCTTACCATCAACTACTTAATTCAAAATGTGTTTCAAACACCTAATTGTAAACCAAAAATTGACCTTTCCAACACAGATTTGAGCAGGTTACTGAACACAGAGCAGTACCACAGCGGTATCCTACTACTCAGAAAAACTCAGTGCATCTGGCAAGAGGGTAGTGGAGAGCGTGGAGGGCGCAGGGGAGCAGGGCGGCTAAAATGCGAGATGTGAGTTTTTTGGCGTTTTGCACGGCGGATATAGGATCGCAGCTGGAGCGGCGAGCAGCGGTGCCAGGGCTGCCGGAGTGGTATCAAAGGATAGGTAGGCAGCAGTAGCAGCGTCAGGGGTGGCAAGAACGGGGGCCAGAGGCACAGGAGGCACAGGAGGAGTGCGGGCAGGTGACATTCACGTGACGTTTTGGACGCGGCAAGCGGCTCACGGCTCACACAGCAGGGTCGGCGGCTCGGGAGCAGTGTCCCCAGATAGCTGCGCGAGGGCTGCAAGGCCTGGAACGGGAGCGGTGATTGCAGGCGCAGGGCGCGGGGCTGGGGCGGTATATTTCCACTTGGTGGATGAGTGGGATCATGTGGCACGGGAGGGCGTACTATGGGGGGTATAGAGGCTACAAAGTGCACATTTTGGAAAATGTAAGATATCTTAAGGTTTTTTGGTAGTGTATTTCGGTTGCGGCCATATCTACCAGAAAGCACCGTTTCCCGTCCGATCAACTGTAGTTAAGCTGGTAAGAGACGGACTGAGTACTCTAGTGGGAGACCATAGGGGAAATTCCGTTGCTGCAATCTTTTTTTTGCAGATTATTTTTTTGTACGAAGCGAGGGCCGGGCGTAGGGCAAGTGCCGGGCGTAGGGCAAGTGCCGGGCGCAGAAACCAGTGCAGGGC
>NZ_JAKMAJ010000060.1 GCF_022378355.1 Brenneria bubanii | reverse complement strand
GGGGGGCCCCCCCCCGACTCTTCCACCAGCGCGGCGTTCTGTTGGGTTACGCTGTCCATCTCGCTCACGGCCACGCCCACCTGGGCGATGCCTTTGCTTTGTTCGTCGGAAGCGGAGGCGATTTCCCCCATGATGTCGGTCACGCGCGTCACGCCGGAGACGATTTCCCCCATGGTTTCTCCGGCATTTTCCACCAGCGAATAACCTTCATCTACGCGGCTGACCGAATCGTCGATCAGGGATTTGATCTCTTTGGCCGCCTGCGCGCTACGCTGCGCCAGATTGCGCACTTCGCCCGCCACCACGGCGAAGCCACGCCCCTGTTCTCCCGCGCGCGCGGCTTCCACCGCCGCGTTCAGCGCCAGGATGTTGGTCTGAAACGCAATACCGTCGATCACATTGATAATATCGGCGATTTTCTGTGAGCTGCCGGCGATGTCGCGCATGGTCGCCACCACGTTGTTCACCACTTCGCCGCCTTTCTGCGCGCTTTCCGAGGCGCTCAGCGCCAGCTGACTGGCCTGGCGCGCGTTTTCCGCATTCTGTTTTACCGTGGCGGTCAACTGCTCCATACTGGCCGCCGTCTCTTCCAGTGATGCCGCCTGTTGCTCGGTGCGGGAGGAGAGGTCGTTATTACCTTCGCTGATCTCCGTCGCGCCGGTCAGGATGGATTCTGCGCTGCTGCGTACCTCGCTCACCAGCTTGACCAGCTCACTCTGCATATGGCGCAGGTTATCCGCCAGAACGCCCATTTCGTTTCTGCCGTGTACGTTCAGCGTGTGGGTCAGGTTGCCGGTGGCAATGTGCCGGATAGCGTCAATAATGCTGGTCAACGGACTGACCAGCAAACGACGGCTGCCGAACCACGCCAGCAGTAATAGCAAGGTGATGACAACGATCGTTGTCCCTAGCGTCCACAGCGATAGCCGGTAGTTACGATTATTTTGAGCGTTAATCTGCTGGTAAATCCGCGTAACGTCGTTCTGGTAAGTCTGATGCGCTTTTTCCAGGTTATTCTGCAAACCCTGGGTCGGCTGATCGAGGAATTTTTGGATTTCGTTGGCGGAGAGAAATTGAATCAGTTCGGTGAGAGCGGCGTGGTAGGCAAGGTAATGTTTCTTGACCTCACTGGCAAGCATCGGGTCCTGGCTCATGCCGCTGGCCGTTTTCTCATAGCGGAGAAAATGTTCGCTGGCGCCATTGAGCGACTCTTTGGCCGAGTCCAGCAGACCGCTGGTGTCCGCCCTGGCGCCCGAACCGTTGAGCTGCAGTACCGCGCGCGTGCCCGCCCGGCTTAGCGTAATGCGGGTTTGCAGCAGTAACGACCAGGCAGCATCCAGTTCCGATTTTTGCTGATTGATCGCCTGCGAAGTGGTAAACGATTCCTTACTGTTGGTTAAGGCGTTGAAGAACAACCCGCCGGATACTAGGCTGTGTCCCTCAATAGATTTTGATAGAATATCGTTCTGATTTTTCATGTAGATATCGCCATGGCTCGTTACGA
>NZ_JAKMAJ010000059.1 GCF_022378355.1 Brenneria bubanii | reverse complement strand
CGGTAGCTGTCAACGAAGTTGACACCCTTTATTCGTTTTTACGCTGCCGTTTTCAGCCCAGCTTCTGGCTTCTCCGGATTCAGCATCACTACCCCGACCCGTTGCCATTGACGGCATGAAGATGACCACCGTTCCGGTCGGGTTTTTCTGGCCGATTCATATAACGCTTTCCTTTTTGCCAGCAGATTTATATCTTCTCCCCGGTGTCGTTGTTCCGGGGTGACATAACCGATGCCGCTATGCCGGTGCTCTTCGTTATACCACCGGCTGAAGCCCTCGACCCAACGCCGTGCGTCAGCCAGATCCCGGAAGCCTGATGACGGCCACGACGGAACATATTTTAACGTCCTGAACAACGACTCCACATACGGATTATCGTTGCTGACTCGTGGTCGGCTGTGCGAACCCGTGATGCTCAGTTCTTCCAGTTTCGCTTTCAGCGTCTGGGATTTCATCGGCGCACCATTGTCGGCATGTAACACTAACGGATGGCGGTAACACCGTTCACGTAATACGGTGCGATGCAGCAGCGCGGCCGCCTGCTCGCCGTTTTCCTCTTCATGAACCTCGTAGCCGACGATTTTTCGGCTAAAAATATCTTCTATCAGATACAGATAAAAATAACGCCCACGAACCCGGGAGGCCAGCCAGGTGACGTCCCACGTCCACACCTGGCATGGCCCAACAGCCTGATAGCTGGTCGGTTTATTCACCTTCAGCGGTGCCCGGCTACGGCCCCGGTGATGCACCTGACCGTGTCGCCGCAGTACCCGGTAAAACGTCGATTCACTGGCCAGATAGCGGCCCTTATCCGCCAGCCGCGGCACGATCTGCGCCGGCGGCAGACTGGCATACTCAGGTTCGTTACATACCGCCAGTATTTGATGCTCTTCTTCGGCGGTCAGTTTATTGGCCGGTACCGGACGAACTGCGGTGGACCGACGGTCTTCAGCTTGTCCGTTCCAGCGCCGCAAGGTGCTCAGGCTTAACCCCACTTCCCGACAAGCGGGGAGCAGACGTGCCCCGGCGCTCATGGCTTCACGTATCCACCGGATCAGTTGCACGCGTTCGTGAGCGGGGGTCAGTCGTCCCCGTCCGCCTCGCCGTAATACTGATTCAGCTTTTTTCGCAAGACCAGCAAGGCTGCCGCCTCCGCCAGGGCTTTTTCCTTACGGGCCAGCTCCCGTTTCAGCCCTTTGATTTCTTTTTGAGCCTGTTTTTGCGATTGGCGTGTATCGGTTTGTGGTGTCTGGAGAAAGTCCTGTTTCCACTGGGCTATTTGTTCAGGATAAAGCCCTTTGCGACGGCAGTATTCACTCAGTTCCGCTTCACTGAGTGTGGCGGTTTCAACGATGACCGCAAAGCGGGCCTCTGTCGACCAAAGGTCTGTGGTTTTATTGGCTCCGGGCACCGGTTTTCCCTCCAGTTTGGCTTGGTTTCGCCAGTTATAGAGGGTAGCTTCCGGTATCCCTTCCTGGAGTGCAAGTGCGGTGACGGTCATGTTGTAAGG
>NZ_JAKMAJ010000058.1 GCF_022378355.1 Brenneria bubanii | reverse complement strand
CTGGTGTTCGCCGTAGTGGTATTGCCGGCGGCATCCGCCGTAGTGACCGTGGCGGTGACAGAACCATTACCGGCCAGCACGCTGCCCGGTACGTTGACGCTCCAGCTATTGCCGTCGGCGTTGACCGTGGTCTGATAGGTTTCATTACCCACTGTGACCGTGACGTTATCGCCAGCCTGCACGTTGCCGCCGGTTTGACCAGTGACGCTAATCGTCTGGTCGGATTCAGTCGCATTCACCACGTTATCCGCGGTGATGTTATCGATGGTAATAGATGCTTCCGGTGCCACCGTATCTACGCTGTAGCCACGGTTGGCGTCAGCTGTAGTGGTATTGCCTGCCGCGTCAGTCGTGGTGACCGTGGCAGTAACAGAACCATTGCCTGCCAGCACGCTGCCTGGAACATTGACGCTCCAGCTTGTGCCATCGCCATTGACCGTAGTCTGGTAGGTTTCATTACCGACGGTGACGGTGACCGTATCGCCCGGCTGCACATTACCGCCGGTTTGACCGGTGACGCTGATGCTCTGGCCGGATTCAGCCGCATTCACCACGTTATCGGCAGTGATGTTATCGATGGTGATCGAAGCTTCAGGTGCAACCGTATCTACACTGTAGCCACGGTTGGCGTCGGCTGTAGTGGTATTGCCTGCCGCGTCAGTTGTGGTGACCGTGGCGGTGACAGAACCATTACCCGCCAGCACGCTGCCCGGCACATTGACGTTCCAGTTTTTGCCGCCATCGGCATCGGTGGTTACGGTGGCGGGATAAGTTTGGCCGCCGACAGTCACCGTCACCGTGTCGCCCGTCTGTACATCGCCCCCCACTTTACCGGTGACGCTAATCGTCTGACCGGATTCCGTCGCGTTCACTACGTTGTCCGCAGTGATGGGATCGATGGTTATCGACGCTTCCGGCGCCGTGGTGTCAACGCCGTAATCGTGGCTGGCATTCGCCGTGGTGGTATTGCCCGCCGCGTCGGTGGTGGTGACGGTTGCCGTCACCGACGAGTTGCCCGCCAAGACGCTGCCCGGTACGTTGACGCTCCAGCTTGAGCCATCGCCATTGACCGTGGTCTGATAGGTTTCATTACCCACCGTGACGGTAACCGCATCGCCAGCCTGCACATTGCCGCCGGTTTGACCGCTGACGCTGATGCTTTGGCCAGACTCAGTCGCGTTCACCACGTTATCCGCGGTGATGTTATCGATGCTGATCGAGGCATCCGGCGCCGTGGTGTCAACCGCATAACCGTGGCTTGCGTTAGCCGTTGTCGTGTTGCCAGCGGCATCGGCGGTAGTCACCGTGGCGTTAACCGCGGAACTCCCCGCCAGCACGCTGCCCGGCACATTGACGCTCCAGCTATTGCCGTCGGCGTTGACCGTGGTCTGGTAAGTTTCGTTACCGACGGTCACCGTAACCGCATCGCCCGCCTGCACATTGCCGCCGGTTTGACCACTGACGCTGATGCTTTGGCCAGACTCAGTCGCGTTCACCACGTTATCCGCGGTGATGTTATCGATGCTGATCGAGGC
>NZ_JAKMAJ010000057.1 GCF_022378355.1 Brenneria bubanii | reverse complement strand
CTAGGGTTCTCCCGTCGCTTCCATGTCTTCGCCGCGCCAAAGCAGGATGCTGAACATACCTATGAGTCACTGGTCCGTACCTTCCGCTACTTCGGTGGCAGTGTTAAAACCGTGCTGGTTGATAACCAGAAAGCCGCGGTGCTGAAAAATAACAACGGGAAAGTGGTGTTCAACTCCGGGTTCCTGCTGCTGGCCGACCACTATGACTTCCTGCCACGGGCCTGTCGCCCGCGCAGGGCAAGAACCAAAGGCAAAGTAGAGCGGATGGTGAAATATCTCAAGGAGAACTTTTTTGTCCGGTATCGCAGGTTCGACAGCTTCGCCCACGTTAACCAGCAACTGGAGCGCTGGATGGCCGATGTTGCTGACAAACGGGAGCTTCGCCAGTTCAGGCAGACACCGGAACAGCGCTTCGCGCTGGAAAAAGAGCACCTTCAGCCGTTGCCGGGGAGCGACTTCGATACCAGCTACTTCGACATCCGCCATGTGTCATGGGACAGCTATATCGAGGTGGGTGGCAATCGTTACAGTGTTCCCGAAACCCTGTGTGGGCAGCCGGTCTCGATACGGATCTCGCTGGATGATGAGCTACGGATCTACAGTAATGATCAGCAGGTGGCGTCACACCGACTCTGTTCAGCATCATCTGGCTGGCAGACAGTACCGGAACATCATGCTCCGCTCTGGCAGCAGGTCAGCATGGTGGAACATCGCCCACTGAGTACCTATGAGGAGTTGCTGTGATGCATGAGCTTGAAGCACTGCTGGGGCGTCTGAAAATGGAGCACCTGAGTTACCACGTTGAAAGCCTGCTGGAGCAGGCGGCCAAAAAAGAGCTGAACTACCGTGAGTTCCTGTGCATGGCGCTACAGCAGGAATGGAACGGCAGACATCAGCGCGGAATGGAATCCCGACTGAAGCAGGCGCGCTTCCCGTGGGTCAAAACGCTGGAGCAGTTCGACTTTAGCTTCCAGCCAGGTATCGATCGCAAGGTTGTCCGGGAGCTTGCCGGGCTGGCGTTCGTGGAGCGCTGCGAGAACGTGATCCTGCTGGGGCCGCCCGGTGTGGGGAAAACCCATCTGGCCGTTGCTCTCGGCGTGAAGGCTGCGGATGCGGGTCATCGGGTGCTGTTCATGCCGCTGGACAGACTGGTAGCCACGCTGACGAAAGCGAAGCAGGAAAACCGGCTGGAGCGACAGCTGCAACAACTGAGTTATGCGCGGGTGCTGATCCTGGACGAAATAGGCTATCTGCCAATGACCAGAGAGGAGGCCAGTCTGTTCTTCCGGCTCCTGAACCGACGATATGAAAAAGCGAGCATCATCCTGACGTCCAACAAAGGCTTCGCAGACTGGGGAGAGATGTTCGGAGATAACGTACTGGCAACTGCGATCCTGGATCGACTGTTGCACCACTCAACCACATTGAATATCAAAGGAGAAAGCTACCGATTGAAAGAAAAGCGCAAAGCGGGTGTGCTGGCTAAAAACGCAATGCCAATCAATGAAGATGAAATGGCAGAAAGCGGTCAGCAAAAATGATCAAATAGCGGGCATTAAAAATGGCGAAAAACGGTCATAAAGCTTGGCGTTGACA
>NZ_JAKMAJ010000056.1 GCF_022378355.1 Brenneria bubanii | reverse complement strand
ATCCCGCTCGGCCAGTTGGCGCTTGAGGCGGGCGATTTCTGTTGCCTGTTGCTGCTCACGCTCAGAGGTGGAGCCCTGCTGACGTTGTTTACTGCGCCAGACGTAGAGTTGAGAGTCGTGCAGGCCGAGCTCCCGGGCAGCTTTGGCCACACCGATGCGCTCAGCCAGCGCCAGCGCCTGCTGGCGAAATTCCGGGGTATATTGATTACGGGATGTCTTCTTCACAGATTTTGCTTGCGTCATGGTTCACCTTGTTAACGATTTTACTCGCTTAACAGCGTGTCCACTATTCGTGGGTAGGATCAGGCCGCCATAGCAACCTTTCAGCATTCACCCTTATTAAGCGTTAATGTTTATCGGTATCAGCAATTAATAGGGTCTGATACTGACATGATCCTTATCGTACTTACGGTCATGGGCTGCTATCGCCCATACTGTCCGCGCCAGTTTGTTCGCCATCGCCACGATCGCTACGCTGGTCGGACGCCGTTGTTTCAGCTCCGTTATCCATTGCCCGGGCTCTTTAGTCAGCAATGCTGCCGCCCTTGCCCCATGGATAAATAATGTCCGGAGATAGGTGTCACCTCGTTTGCTTATCCCCAGCAGGCGAACTTTTCCTCCTGAGCCGGTCTGTTTTGGCACCAGACCAACATAAGCAGCGAACTGTCTACCGGATTTAAACGCTGATGCCTCTCCCATGGTGGCGACTGCCGCCGTGGCGATTAACGGTCCCACGCCGGGGATTTCCATCAACCGCTTGCAGGTTTCACTCTGTCTCGCCACGCTGTTAAGCTGTTTTTCAAGGCCGTCTATCAGCATATCCAGCTCACTCAGTCTGCTGTACTGGTCTTCCAGCACAGTGATGAGATACGCTGGCAACTTCGCTTTCATTCGTTCCAGGACTGCCGGTAGTTCTCTGTCCATCGCTGCCCGGCCTTTATGGACGGTTTCACCAAATTCCAGCAGTGTTCCGTGCAGGGCGTTAACCTGCGCGGTTCTGAACTTAACCAGTTGTCTGCGTGAACGATGCAGAACCAGCACTGACTGTTGTTCCTCCGTTTTAACCGCTATTTCCTTACAGGGCTGCTGTACTGCCATCCAGATAGCACGGGCATCCATCACGTCATTCTTGTTGCCCATGACGAACGCTTTAACGAAGCGGGCCTGCAACAACCGCACTTCATGACCCAGCTTTTTCAACTCACGCGCCCAGTGCTGTGAGCCTCCACAGGCCTCCATGCCAATCAGGCAGGGTTCCCGGTTACTGAAGTACGTCAGAAAATCCTGACGACGTATCTGTTTATCAACCACTTCACCTGTATGCTCATTAATGAAATGGACCTGAATCAGATGCTTTGCGATATCAACGCCAACCGGTGTATATTTCATGCTGTGGAGTCTCCAGTCTGAGGGAGCTTTATGCATCCCGTATTGGGCACAATGATGCCGGAAATCTGTGAGGCTCCACACCTTCCAATTTCCCTCTTTCATCCATCATTCGGCTCCGTGTTTAACGAGTGGGATGCGTTCTGTCAACGCCAAGCTTTATGACCGTTTTTCGCCATTTTTAATGCCCGCTATTTGATCATTTTTGCTGACCGCTTTCT
>NZ_JAKMAJ010000055.1 GCF_022378355.1 Brenneria bubanii | reverse complement strand
CGGTAAGTGTCAAGGTTGTTGTCACCCCTTGCTGATTTAGGCCGCCTGTTTTTCCCGCTCCGGATTTAATGTCACAGAGCCTGCCGGCTGCCAGTTTCTTGTCCTTCCTGACCAGCGTTCCGGATGGACCGAACGGGCCGACCGGTATACTTCATCGCGCCTCCGCAGTATCTCCCTGTCTTCACCCCGGTGTCGCTGCGCCGGCGTTACATAACGGATACCACTGTGCCGGTGTTCCCCGTTATACCACCGGGTAAATCTCTCCACCCAGTCCCGCGCTTCTTCCAGCGTTACGAACCCTGATGACGGCCAGTCCGGTACATATTTCAGCGTCCTGAACAGCGACTCCACATGTGCGTTATCGTTACTTACCCGCGGACGGCTGTGAGACGGGGTTATCGCCAGTTCCTGAAGCTTCACCTGTAATGTCTGTGACTTCATCGCCGCGCCATTATCCGCATGCAGCACCAGCGGCTGGCGATAACACCGTTCCCGCAACACGCTGCGCTGGATTAGTGCGGCCGCCTGTTCTCCGCTTTCGCTCTCATGCACTTCGTAACCCGTGATTTTTCGGCTGTACAGGTCTTCGATAAGATACAGATAAAACCAGCGCCCTTTCACCCCTGAGGCGAGCCAGGTGATATCCCACATCCACACCTGATTCGGCTCCGTCGCTTTCCAGGTGGTGGCTGGCCGGGCTTTCTCTCCCGTCCGCTGCCGCCCCCGTCGATGCGCTTCGCCATGCCGCCGCAGCACCCGGTAAAACGAGGACTCGCTCGCCAGATATCTCCCCTCATCCGCCAGTCGCGGCACGATTTGCGACGGCGGCAGGCTGGCATATGCCAGCTGATGACACACCGCCAGTATCTGCTGCTCTTCCTCTGCCGTTAAGCGGTTGCCCGGCGCCGGCCTTATTGCCCCCGGCCGCCCGTCTTCCGCACTCTTGTGCCATCGCCGCCAGGTGCGTTCACTCAGGTTGATTTCTCGCAGAGCAACGGACAGTCGCGCACCATTTGTCATGGCTTCGCGAACATAACCACTTAATGCCGCCCGTTCCGGGACCGGCGTCAGTCGTCCCCGTCCGTTTCCCCGTAATAGTCCTGCAACCGCTTTCGCAGCACCAGTATCGCTGCCGCCTCCGCCAGGGCTTTCTCCTTACGGACCAGTTCGCGTTTAAGTTGCTTAATCTCCTTCTGGCTTTTCCTGAGTGCGGCTTTATCATCAGGTGAAGACATCTGCAAAAAGCCTTGTTTCCACTGACTTATCTGCTCAGGGTAGAGGCCTTTTTTACGACAATATTGTGCAAGCTCCGTTTCAGTGAGCGTGGCGGTTTCAACAATGACGGCCAGACGGGCTTCCGCTGGCCATTGTTCTGTGGTTTTGTCTGCGCCGGGCACCGGTTTCCCCTCTGCTTTTGCCTGATTACGCCAGTTATAGAGGGTAGCTTCCGATATTCCTTCCAGTTGAGCAACCGCCGTGACGGTCATGTTGTAAGGTGGCAGTAATTTAGCCAGTGCTGCTGATTTTCGTTCGGGCGAAATGCGTTTCATGGTGTTTCCCCACCGCCCCATTAGCGTTTTTGATGGGGGTGACATCTATCCTGACAGAGGGGG
>NZ_JAKMAJ010000054.1 GCF_022378355.1 Brenneria bubanii | reverse complement strand
TGGTATTAAACATAGTTCCAAGACTACCTCTTATTTTAAGAGAGTCGAAGTGTCTGGTGATCTATGGGGCCAGTCTACTCCCCACCCCAATCTTGGCGCAAGGCGTCATCATGGCGCGACCAAAACCGGGGCAGTTTGGCATTGTTGGCGCTGGCCGCCCCATCTATGGTGAAGCCGAATTCCCGGTGCAAGTTATTAAAAACCCTGTCTGGAGTTTGCCACGCGTCCGAACTTTGGCTGCTGCGGTACAGATGAGGTTTGAGGCCGTCGCGTTTATTGTTGTTGATCATGCACTGGAGAATGGAAGATGGGGGATTGGTTCCCCCATGATATCTATCAGGTAATGATGCGGTCACTCATAAAGCCAGCGGCCAGCCTTGGCGGATTCAATCAGCATACCTACGGTTAGCGGCGGGTGATTCTTGCTGAAATCTTCGGGGAAGTACTTTCCAAAATCGATATCTGACGGCTCAACGTTGAACTTTTCTACGTACCGCTCCATTAGCTCGTAAGCATCAAGCGGATCCATTCGGAATTCTTCATTTAGATCAGTATCAAGCTTGAGCGGGTACGGTTTAAACGTGAAAAGGCGTCGCCCGTTATACTCTCCGACTAATTCCCAGACAGCCCGCTCTATCTCTGCGTGTTTGTCTACCATATCCTTGCCTACCATATCCTATCCTCCGGCTTAACAATCCGGTTATAGCGTACCATTGACTCATAACTGATTTGTGCCACGTCTACCGCCAAGACCATCCAGCCGATAACTGATCTGTCCCTGAAATTATTCCCACCTAATTATGCCGCCATTTCATAATCCACCGGCGTTTGATAACCCAGCGTCGAATGTTTGCGACGACGATTGTAAAACACCTCAATATAATCGAATATCGCGTTCATCGCCTGTTCTCTGCTGACAAACGCTTTTCCCCGCATCAGTTCCGTTTTCAGCGTGTGGTAGAAGCTTTCCATTACCGCATTATCATAACAGCAGCCTTTCCCGCTCATTGAGCAGACTAACTCATTGTTTTTCAATACCTCACGATACCGATGGCTGGCGTACTGGCTCCCTCTATCCGAATGCGCTATCACCTCTCTTGTCGGCTTTCGCTGTTTTATCGCCATCTCCAGTGCGTCAATCACAACCTGAGTTTTCAGTCTGTTACTCAGGCTCCAGCCGATTATTCGCCTGGAATACAGGTCGATGACTGTCGCCAGATACAGCCAACCTTCTTGCGTACGGATATACGTGATATCCGTAGCCCACGCCACATCCGCTTCTGCCGGGCTAAATTCCCGGTTCAGCAGGTTGGGCGCTATCGGATAATCATGCTGACTGTTCGTCGTCACTTTATAGCGCGTCTGATTCGCGGCTTTCAGACCGGACTGTTTCATCAGTCGGCTGATGCGGCTTTTACCATGAAAACGCTGTTCATCCTGTAAATCACTTTGCAGACGCCGGATACCGTAAGTTCCCCGGCTGTCGTGATGCAACTGGATCAGCCTTTGGCTCAGGATGTCGTCGGCCAACTGTCGCTGGCTGGGAGGACGGTTACGCCATGATTGGTAACCCCGCCTGCTGACATTGAGCAACAGGCAAACTCGTTTCACCGCATGGAAAGCCGATAACTGAGTGACCATGGCGTATCTTAGCGGCTTTCCCGCGCAAAGAACGCCGCCGCTTTTTTCAGGATGAGCTTATCCTCTTCC
>NZ_JAKMAJ010000053.1 GCF_022378355.1 Brenneria bubanii | reverse complement strand
TTTTCATCAGACAATCTGTGTGGACACTGCACTACTGTATCAGGCTTTTTGGTAAGGAGGTGATCCAACCGCAGGTTCCCCTACGGTTACCTTGTTACGACTTCACCCCAGTCATGAATCACAAAGTGGTAAGCGCCCCCCCGAAGGTTAAGCTACCTACTTCTTTTGCAACCCACTCCCATGGTGTGACGGGCGGTGTGTACAAGGCCCGGGAACGTATTCACCGTAGCATTCTGATCTACGATTACTAGCGATTCCGACTTCATGGAGTCGAGTTGCAGACTCCAATCCGGACTACGACGCACTTTATGAGGTCCGCTCACTCTCGCAAGTTCGCTTCTCTTTGTATGCGCCATTGTAGCACGTGTGTAGCCCTACTCGTAAGGGCCATGATGACTTGACGTCATCCCCACCTTCCTCCGGTTTATCACCGGCAGTCTCCTTTGAGTTCCCGACCGAATCGCTGGCAACAAAGGATAAGGGTTGCGCTCGTTGCGGGACTTAACCCAACATTTCACAACACGAGCTGACGACAGCCATGCAGCACCTGTCTCAGAGCTCCCGAAGGCACCAAGGCATCTCTGCCAAGTTCTCTGGATGTCAAGAGTAGGTAAGGTTCTTCGCGTTGCATCGAATTAAACCACATGCTCCACCGCTTGTGCGGGCCCCCGTCAATTCATTTGAGTTTTAACCTTGCGGCCGTACTCCCCAGGCGGTCGACTTAACGCGTTAGCTCCGGAAGCCACGGTTCAAGACCACAGCCTCCAAGTCGACATCGTTTACAGCGTGGACTACCAGGGTATCTAATCCTGTTTGCTCCCCACGCTTTCGCACCTGAGCGTCAGTCTTCGTCCAGGGGGCCGCCTTCGCCACCGGTATTCCTCCAGATCTCTACGCATTTCACCGCTACACCTGGAATTCTACCCCCCTCTACGAGACTCTAGCCTGTCAGTTTTGAATGCAGTTCCCAGGTTAAGCCCGGGGATTTCACATCCAACTTAACAGACCGCCTGCGTGCGCTTTACGCCCAGTCATTCCGATTAACGCTTGCACCCTCCGTATTACCGCGGCTGCTGGCACGGAGTTAGCCGGTGCTTCTTCTGCGGGTAACGTCAATGAAAAAGCGTATTAAGCTTTTCCCCTTCCTCCCCGCTGAAAGTACTTTACAACCCGAAGGCCTTCTTCATACACGCGGCATGGCTGCATCAGGGTTTCCCCCATTGTGCAATATTCCCCACTGCTGCCTCCCGTAGGAGTCTGGACCGTGTCTCAGTTCCAGTGTGGCTGGTCATCCTCTCAGACCAGCTAGGGATCGTCGCCTAGGTGAGCCTTTACCCCACCTACTAGCTAATCCCATCTGGGTTCATCCGATGGTGTGAGGCCCGAAGGTCCCCCACTTTGGTCTTGCGACGTTATGCGGTATTAGCTACCGTTTCCAGTAGTTATCCCCCTCCATCAGGCAGATCCCCAGACATTACTCACCCGTCCGCCGCTCGCCGGCAAAGAAGCAAGCTTCTTTCCGCTGCCGCTCGACTTGCATGTGTTAGGCCTGCCGCCAGCGTTCAATCTGAGCCATGATCAAACTCTTCAATTTAAGATTTGTTTGATTCGCTAAGTTAATAGCTGTGCTCAAAGAATTAGTAACTGTTCATTCGTAATGAATTTACTGCTAGTCACTCTTCAAGACTTTTTTTATATCGTTAGCCGATACGGTCTTGTGAGTGCCCACACAGATTGTCTGATTAAATTGTTAAAGAGCAGTGC
>NZ_JAKMAJ010000052.1 GCF_022378355.1 Brenneria bubanii | reverse complement strand
GCTGGCCCCGAAGGGGCGAGCCTCATGGATGAGGCGAGTATTCCCGGACTGCACTATAATCTGTTCCGCTACTACGACCCGGACTGCGGACGATTTACCCAACCGGATCCGATAGGGCTGGCGGGGGGACTGAATCTTTATCAGTATGCGCCGAATGCGTTGGGTTGGATTGATCCGCTGGGGTTGTCATGTGTAGGTAAAGGTTCTGGGGGTAAAGGTTCTGGGGGTAATCGAGCTGTAGATCGAGCAGCGGCTGAACTGGATACGGCGGTACAACGTGCTAACCGATTGCTTGAGCGTGGTGGTCATATGAATACGCCATGGGGAAAAATACATCAGCGTTGGTCGAATAATTCTCATACACCTCAGTGGTTAAAAAATGTATCACGCGGAAATGCTATTCAACAGATAACAGATAAGCTAACTGCAAATAATAGATACTTGTTAGATATAGATATTAAAAGGAATGTGACCGGGTCATGGTGGGGGAATTTACGTCCAGACTATCATGCTACACTACCTAATGGCAAAGTTGCGGTATTTGATATAACAACTCCCGGTCAGGCACCTAAAATCAGGAAATATAATGTTGATGGCGTGACTGATTGGTTGATTAATATCCTTTATTAAGGTGGCTTATATGAGCAGGAAGGTAAAAAAAGAGTTAAGGGGCCGATGGTCTGCGGAGTTAGATTTTGAGATCAATCGTGGCCTTAAAAAAGAGAACTGGAAAGATAAAAGTATCCCTAATGTTCGTTGGATGCTTCAGCCTTTTGGATTAACAGAAAGAGGTAAAATAGATTTTAGAGGATTTCCTTTTAGGGAACCGTCCAAATATCATCATATATACAATATTGATTTTTCGTATTCTCATTCGCTACATGAGATTATTGATGGATATGGTATGTCCCGAGGTGGAAGTTTCATTGATACAATAATGGAAGATTGTGTTTTTATTGATGCTGAAATGCCAGCCAATTTATCTGGAATATTTACGGGTTGTGATTTTAGTGGTGCGGTATTTGAATCCACTAGAATAAATGCAGATTTTAACTCCTGCCACTTTATTAAAGCTAAAATGAGAGATATTTTAGTTAGTGGTAAAAAGTTTATTAATTGTGATTTTAGCAAATCTAATTTAGCAAAATCTAGTTTTTATACTTGTTATTTTGATAATTGCATCTTTGATGATGCTAAACTTACTGGAACTAATATATCGGGCAGTACATTTGTAAATACGAGACCATCGGAGTTCCAAATCGCGAGTTGTTCTGTTGCGGATAAATTAAAGTTTTTATAAATAGCATTGCTGGAAAAATCCTCTCTGGATATTTCCAGTTTTTTGGTTGCTATACCAATATATTACTTTATTGATTTTGATGAGACTCGGTCCTCTTGTCTAAGATCATACTCATTAGCAGTGCTTTTTCTATAAAGCTGCTCTGCGTCAACCGTTCCCGTTAGATTCGATACGTCATCATTAGATGATGTGTAAAATGCAAGCTTTCGGTAAACAGCTCTTGTTGAAATCGGTAGCTGTCAACGAAGTGTCATCCTTAATGGGTTTTCAGGCTGCTCTTTCTGATGCATTTTGTGGCTTACCTGGGTTTAACATCACCATACCTTCACGCGGCCATCGACGACATTGCCTTGACCATCGACCCAGGTTGGCTTCACGTTAGTGGTCGCGCCGCTGGGATGATGATTACCGCACCAACCTCATCCGTGAAGAGCGCAACGACGACCTGTTCAACGCCACCCGCTGGCAGTACCGTTACGATACCGAACACCGGCTGACCGACGTCATCAGCCAGCCCCGACGCCACAATGCCC
>NZ_JAKMAJ010000051.1 GCF_022378355.1 Brenneria bubanii | reverse complement strand
CGGCTGACCGACGCCGAAGGGCGGCTGCGCTGGGAAGGCCAGAACGGCGCCTGGGGCAAGCTGCTGCGCGAAAGCCCACTGCCCGACCCGGCCCCCGCCCAGAATCTGCGCATGCAGGGGCAATATCTGGACCGCGACAAATTTTCCGGGAGAAAATTTGAACAGCGCAAAGCGCTGGCCCCGAAGGGGCGAGCCTCATGGATGAGGCGAGTATTCCCGGACTGCACTATAATCTGTTCCGCTACTACGACCCGGACTGCGGACGATTTACCCAGCCGGATCCGATAGGGTTGCTGGGTGGGTTGAATAACTACGCTTATGCGCCGAATCCGCTGACGTGGATAGATCCGTTGGGGTTGAAACCCAAATGTGCACCGACGAAAGCAAATGACCATAATCAGGCTGCTTTCGGTAGGCAGTGGCAAGGTCATGGTGCGTATAAAGGACGCGACTCGTGGTCTAACACTATGTTAAAAGAAGGTGATATCGTCTACGGCGGTGCGCCTGGACAGTCTGGCTTTTATTTTGATAAGGCGACGCTTGATGCCGCTGGCGGTAGCAGACAGAAATTATGGGAAAGTTTGCAGGTGCTGCCACACCGTGATTTCGGCTATCGAGGTCAAATTCAAGCTTATCGTGTAAAACGCGATGCAATTGCAGGAACAGGGCAAGCGCTATCACAAGATGTCACTATATTTGGTCAAGGCGGTGGAACACAATTTTTCTTATCAAATTATAAAACAGTACTTGAACCAATAGGTTCGCCTTTTTTATTAGGAATGTGATTATGAATTTTAATTGTGATAACGGAATTCTTGAGTTAAGTGAAAAATTATCTCTTTCGCCATATATGAAAAAGAAAGAGATTCTGTCTCAAAATGTTATATGGGAAGAATGGTTTCCAAAGATAAATGGTGTAGTATTTAATTATAGAACAGTAATTGATATAAAGGATATTCACGGTCATGAAAAAATAACTGTCGTAATAAATTTTAATGGTTCATCGTTGGACAGTTCTTCATTAAAAAGTTGGCTATGTGCCCCAACTCATAAATTTACAGGTCAGCAAAAAAGACCAGAAGGCAAGCTCACAAAAGCTCTTCGAACTTGGTTTAATTCAAGAACAGCTATTATCTTGCCAGTAAGTGCAGACTGGGGAATAATTGATGCTGCATATGACCCTCATAATCAGACAGCGGAAATCGTATGCCATTATACTCAATAGGATGAGAGATAGCATAAACGTTAGCGATTTTTCATACACTACGACGAAAAAATGAAGATAACTTACAGTCGAAACAGGTAGTACGATCCAAAAGTTCAAGGGAGTCGTCCCGATGACCCGATAGGGCTGGCGGGGGGACTGAATCTTTATCAGTATGCGCCGAATGCGTTGGGTTGGGTGGATCCGCTGGGCCTAGCCTGTATCCCAAATAAGAAAGCGGGGATGGCCCGTGAGAAAAGAGCACAGGAAATATTAGAGCGCCGTTATGGCAAAGAAAATGTGCTCAGCGAGCGTTACTTACGTGATTTCACAGGTCGGTCAGTTAAAGATCCGCTGACGGGTGAAAGAAGAAGAATTGACTTTGTGGTGAAAGGTCAGGATGGTCAATGGCGGCCTGTTGAAATTACAAGCAGAACTAACGTGCAAAATAAAATTGACCAAATAGCTAAAGAACGAAGAATCCATGCAGCCGGTGGCATATTTGTAAAGAATAAAAATACAGGTGAATTGATTCAACTGGATGAGTTATCAACTGTTATTGGGGTCAAATAATGAAAAATATCGATTATATATTACACAGTGTTCCGGATTTACTTAAATCGACTAAAAACAATGAATTCAAGAAACAGTTCATTGAAACATCATCATCACTTCTTAACTTCATGAAGGAAAATAATTTACTTATAAATTGTGAACCTTTCGATGAGGATGGGAACTTGAAACTAGATATTGAGGTTTATATGTCTAATGTCTCTGAAGATGGTATTGAATTGTTTAAAAATAAAGTAATATCTGGGTGGTTTAATTATTTATCAAAGAGTACAGATCCTGATAAATATCAAAACATCAGTCGCCTTGAGAAAGGGCTGGCAAAAATAAGAGGAAAATAAAAAATTCGGAAGCGATCTTAACGATCC
>NZ_JAKMAJ010000050.1 GCF_022378355.1 Brenneria bubanii | reverse complement strand
CTGTGACATTAAATCCGGAGCGGGAAAAACAGGCGGCCTAAATCAGCAAGGGGTGACAACAACCTTGACACTTACCGGACGCGGCGAACGAAGAAGTGTACTGCTAGCTGCGTTATCAGGGCCAAATCTACGACGCTGAAACAGGACTTTACTACAACCGTCATCGTTACTATGATGCGGACAGCGGGCAATATATCTCGCCGGACCCGATAGGGTTGGCAGGAGGGTTGAGGCCACAGGGGTATGTGCATAATCCATTGGAGTGGGTTGATCCGCTGGGGTTGAGTTCGGAAAAATGTCCCGAGCCCAAGAAATCTGAAACTAAAGCTGTTCAGGCTAAAAGCCGCAGAGATGCAATTACACAAGCCAAAGATCATGCTCAAGTTCCCCTAATTTCAAGAGGTGGCGAGGATATTGGCATGGATGAATTAAAGAAAACCAGTCGAGGAAAGAACTGGGAAGAAATGAAATCAAAAGGAGCAAAAGTCTTAGGTAGGAAGAACCCTGATGGTAATAACTACTGGTTTGAGCATCCCGATGGGCATGCTGATGCTGGTCAGCTAGGAATTCCGGATCATCATGCTAGCGGGCATATTCATTCTGTTAACTCTAAGGGTAATGAGGTCATATTTACATGGTAAAAAATGAAAGAGTTATAAAGTTCCCTCTTCCTGACTGGAATGAGCCATTTATATCTAATGATGACTTGGAAGTCTGTTGTTTTTGCTATCAACATGACTTTGATAAAAATGGCTTTGGCCCTTACGGTTTTAATACCGAAAAAGGAAGAAAAATAATTAATGAGGTTTTTAATGACGACTTGTATTATTTAAACAAATTAGATATGGAGAAAGTTGCAAAGAATCAACTCATTAAAAGAAAAGGCGTTTATATTTACTCAAGGCATGCTCCTGTTGTTGATTTATATTGCGTTTTTAAAAATTATAAAAAAAACCTTCTTAAAAATGAAATTAAGAAGAGGAAATCTTTACCATTATCACCTGAACCCATAAAACCTGCTATATTAAAATTAATGGATGGTGATCATGTTTATAGTGAAGATATAAAAGATATATTAAATATGGGTTATGGTGTTTTTATTGTCAATCACTATATGCCAGAGGCTGGTGATACTTTTGTTTTTTTTGATGATGCACTTTGTCTTTTATTTGAAAGATGCGCGATGAAATCAGATGTTGATTTTTTGGTTGTTGATTCTATAAATAAACTAAATCCGTGGTAGTTGTTATTAATTAAAAACCGGAAACGATCACAAAGATTCTTCCGGTTTTTTACTTTACGGTCAGGTGATTTTCTACAGATTAATTTGCATATCAATAATAATCCTGTCTCTTTCCACCGTAACGGTGAAAGGCATCACGGTGATACAGCTGAACTTTTCGAGTTGGCGGCTTTTAAGGTTGGTAGCGGAGGGCGGGTTGGGCTTGCCGTTATGCGGGGCGTATCCCACGATGTAGTAACGCCCTGCTTTCAGTTTCTTTTCTTTTTAGTCGCAGGTATGCAGGTATAACGCTCACCAACAATGCTGGCTCCGCTGCAACAGCAGTGGCAATCAGGGCGGTTATCTGCGTTGGGCGTAGGCTCGCATCAGGCGTTGTCGTTTAGCCATACGGACGCGGGGCAGGAAAGCCTGCGCAGCAACGGCGCGGGCTTTGCGCTGTCGCAGAGCTGGAGCGAGACCGGGCTGCTGGAGCGTCAGACGCTGGTGAACGGCGACGGCAGCGAGCCGCATCATCTGGAACGGCGCTATCGTTACGACGTGCTGGACCGTCTGGTGGGGATAAAAGACGCTCACTGGAACGAACAGGATTTCCGTCTGAACGGCAACGGGCAGGTGACGGCGGAGCGTCGCAATGGACGCTGGCGTCAGGCGAAACTGTTCGGTTATGACAGCGAACAGAACCTGTGTGAAGTCTCGGAAATTATCGCCGCATCGGGCGTACCGCTGTCGGTATCTCAGGCGGTATCGGCAGGTCAGCGTCGCTATGACGGCGCAGGCCGTATCGTCGAGCGCGGCGACGTGCGCTATGAGTATGACGTCTGCGGCAGGATGAGCCGCAAGCGAGAAGTGCGCGCGGGATTCAGACCGAAAGAGACGCGCTACGAGTGGGATACGCAGGACCGGTTGCGGCGGGTGAGTCTGCCGGACGGGGCTCGGTGGCGCTATGGCTA
>NZ_JAKMAJ010000049.1 GCF_022378355.1 Brenneria bubanii | reverse complement strand
ACCCCGGCACGGAAGTGCAGTGGGTGTATGAGCCCGGCAGTTTCCGGCCGCTGGCGCAGGTGGAGCGCAAGGGAGGCAACACCCGGCTGCACTATGTGGTGACGGACGTGGCGGGCACGGCGCGCGAGCTGTGCAGCGAAAGCGGGGAAGTCCACTGGCGTGGTGAACAGGCGCTCTGGGACGGACACCGCGAAGACCGGCTGCCGATTGGGCTGAAACGTTATCTGGGCGACGCGGCGAACGAAGAAGTGTACTGCGAGCTGCGTTATCAGGGGCAAATCTACGACGCGGAAACGGGACTTTACTACAACCGACATCGTTACTATGATGCGGACAGCGGGCAGTATATCTCGCCGGATCCGATAGGGTTGGGTGGGGGCGAGAATCCTTATGCTTACGTTCCTAATCCATTAAGTTGGGTAGATCCTCTAGGACTAGCCAAATGCCCAATGGGTGAGATATTAGCTGATGCTGATAAATGGTCATTATCAAAGATCAGTGATCGTCAAAAAGGAATGATTAAAGATAAGCTTTCCACTGTAAAAGAAAGATCAAAAGCATTGAATGCTAAAATGCGAGAACATTTTAATGCGAATGAATCAAAAATAATTAGTGAATGGGAAAAATAAACGGGGATGAGCTGGCCTAAACTTTCAAATGGCAGCAGAGCAACGCCTCACCATGTTATTCCTATTAAGAATGGTGGTTCTAATGAATGGTGGAATATAATACCTGTGCAACATCCACATACGGGGACTATACATGGAACTGGCTCTGCCCTTAGGACCCATCTTCCTTATCAGAAAGAGGGTGGCAGGTT
Organism: Brenneria bubanii; assembly: GCF_022378355.1. Lineage (GTDB taxonomy): Bacteria > Pseudomonadota > Gammaproteobacteria > Enterobacterales > Enterobacteriaceae > Brenneria > Brenneria bubanii. The sequence continues at coordinate 1,455 of NZ_JAKMAJ010000049.1, read as the reverse complement.
GTGGAATTTATTAGGCTCATAGGAGGGTGGTAATGAATATTGCAGATGCATATGATCAATTGAATGCGTGGATTAACACAAGTAATGGAAATCCAATAGATATTGGTGGAAGTGAACGCTATTCATTCTCTCGTCTTAAAAATATTACTGAAGACGAATTATCTAAGTTTGAGTCAATGAGTAATTTAAAACTACCTGATGATTATAAGTCATTTTTAATTAATGTAGGTTGTGTAAACATATTTGTTGGTGAGAATACTGCGGGAATAGAAATTTTATCACCTAATGATATAAGAGAGTTCTCAAGGAGTGTTTTTTATAATTTTGGTGATGATCTTTATCCAGAGTTATTATTAACAACCTCAATCTCTAAGCTTGGGTATTTTGGTGGATTTTGGATGGAGGATGAATTGAAAGATAATTATGGGATATTTTATCCTGAAACTCCACCTGAACTATGGATAGAAGAATGTGAGTTTATAAACTTTGATGACTGGGTTATTAAACTTGTAGAGTATAAATCAAAGAAAATTTAAGCCTTTTGATAAAGCCGGAAAATCCTCTCTGGATCTTCCCGGCTTTTTTATTATGGCTACGCCAACATATTACCCTGCGAGTGGGATACGCAGGACCGGTTGCGGCGGGTAAGCCTGCCGGACGGCGCGCGATGGCGCTATGGCTACGATGCGCTCGGACGCCGGGTCAGCAAGGTGCGCGAAGGTCAGGTGGCCTCACTGCAGTCGGTGTCGAAGGTCCAGTACCAGTGGGACGGCGACCAGCTGGTGGGGCAGGTGCAATATTACGCTGACGGCACCCCGGCACGGGAAGTGCAGTGGGTGTATGAGCCGGGCAGCTTCCGCCCGCTGGCGCAGGTCGAGCGCAAGGGAGACGACACCCGGCTGCACTATGTGGTGACGGACGTGGCGGGCACGGCGCGCGAGCTGTGCAGCGAAAGCGGGGAAGTCCACTGGCGTGGTGAACAGGCGCTGTGGGACCGCCACCGCGAAGACGGCTACCGATTGGGCTGAAACGCTATCTGGGCGACGCGGCGAACGAAGAAGTGTACTGCTAGCTGCGTTATCAGGGCCAAATCTACGACGCTGAAACAGGACTTTACTACAACCGGCATCGTTACTATGATGCGGACAGCGGGCAATATATCTCGCCGGACCCGATAGGGTTGGGTGGTGGGCTGAGGCTGCAAGGGTATGTGCATAACCCGCTGGAGTGGGTAGATCCGTTGGGGTTGGCGGGATGTCCACCTGATCCGAAGAAAATGTCGAGAGCTGAGCGACAGGCAAGGATTAATGAGCTTGCTGAGGCCAATGCTCATCGTCGATTACAGGAAATAGAAAATGCAACTCCTAAGGGGCATTTCCTAAATAACTTCGCATATTAGCGCTCCACTTTAACCAGCCCGTGTTGATTACCGGGAAATGGCGAAGCGGCATTCAT
>NZ_JAKMAJ010000048.1 GCF_022378355.1 Brenneria bubanii | reverse complement strand
ACCTCAAGGAAACAACATGTTGGGTGGAGCGGACAATCCAAATGGTGAATTACTGTCTTATATCATTGGCGCTAACATCGACATATGATCTGGACCCGGCGCGGAGGTTCCAGCCGCGGCGTTGGCCGTATTCAGATTCAGCTTGCCGCCGCTGGTGGAGATATGACCGTCGCCTTCCACAAATAGGTTAAAGCCGGTACCCACCAGGTTGATCTGTCCGCCCGCCTGAAGTTCGATTGCGCTTTTGCCGCAAACCAGCCGCAGCATAGTGCCGGAGGCCAGTTCATATTTTTCCACCACCGCGTCGATTCGAACGGCTAATAAAGTCTGTTTTTTATTCGATTACGATACCCATTTTCCTGACTGTTTATTTAATGTTTTACTGTTTTGTATAATTTCAATCGAAGCATCATTAATATTTACCCGATAAATTATGTTTTTATTCTTGAACTCATATCCGCTAACCCCATCCTTGGGAAATGTTTTTCCATTAAGTATTATTGTTTTTTTATTAGAGTTTTTAATTCCAATGTATGATGTATCATCACATTGTTTATAAAATCCACCACAATAATTGATTATTGTGATGGTAAAGTCCTTGGTCTTAAGGGTTTTTTCTACTGATGAGCTATCTTTGCTGGGGGCTTTATCAAGGGCGTATGTTCTAGGGTAGTAGTACCTACTGGTAGCAGGCTCGGATTTTATTTTCCACTCCATTTCATTTTCATTACGAGAGAGTTCAATTTCACCTTCTTCTCCATGAATGTCAGAATAAAAATATAGAGCTGCTAAGGTATCAGATTTTACAATGCCATGGATGTTGTCTGCATCGATGGAGCAATCAGTCTTATTGCCAGAGTTCCCTACATAGCAATATCTTCCTGTCAAGTTATTTTCAATCTGACTTATTGTTAACACGAAAGTTGATTTCGGTAATCCGTTATTTCCACCTAAAATTTCGCCTTGCCATGTTCCATCAAAATTTGTTTCAGAAAATGCCTGTGCTGTGCTTGCTAATAAAGATATTATGGCAATAAATTTAATTTTTCTCATTTTATCTCCTTAGATAAACAATCATCAACACGATTTAACCAACCGTCTATATATTTTTTGTTGATTGGTTTTTTTTCAACTAATAGTTTATAATAATCTTTTCTTATTTCAGAAATTCGATTCGTCAAAACCTCAGAGTCTGCCACGTTATTCATCGCCTCAATGGTTTTTGGCCCAATAACACCATCCGTAGATAAATTACCTCCAAATTCATTATTTAAGAGTTTCTGGATTTTTTTTCCAGCTCCTCCCGATGTTATGGTCCAGTCATAAGACATTAAAGCTAACTTGGGATCTTTTATATTATTGAAACCACTTGGATTCCAATATCTTTTTTTATAGATAATCTCTGCCTGTTGTGTTGTGATTTTTTTTAAGTTATCTAAAGTAGGCTCAACCCCAATATCCTCTTTAGCATATTTTGTCCATGTAGGCCATGAAATACCTTTATTTGTCGGATCACCTAGGTCTTCCGGATCGTTTTTATACCCTCCTTCATGTCGCAAAATAATCGCAGATATTTTAGAAAAATTATCCGTGTCGTCGGGCGTCGTTGCTGCCTTTGTCTCACTCATTGCCTGTTTTCCGGCCGCGGGTGCAGCCGACTTTGCGGCCGGCGCTGGCGCGGCGCCTTTCTTCTTCCCTTTTTCCGGCGAGAACTGCGCCTCCACCGCCGCCTTGATATTCGACATATGATCTGGACCCGGCGCGGAGGTTCCAGCCGCGGCGTTGGCCGTATTCAGATTCAGCTTGCCGCCGCTGGTTGAGATATGACCGTCGCCTTCCACATACAGGTTAAAGCCGGTACCCACCAGGTTGATCTGTCCGCCCGCCTGAAGTTCGATGGCGCTTTTACCGCAAACCAGCCGCAGCATAGTGCCGGAGGCCAGTTCGTACTTTTCCACCACCGCGTCAAGTTTCCCCTTGCCGGTGAGAATTTCCGTTCCGCCTTTTACCGCCTGCAACTGATTGGCTTCCACGCGGTGGCGCTCGTTTTTGCGTACATAGTGGCTGTGGTGGCCGCCGATGGCGCGGGTGGCGTCATTTTTCACGTTGACATCCATATTGCGCTCGGCCTGCAGCCACAGTTGCTCTTCACCCATTTTATCCTCAAAGCGCAGGGCGTTGGCGTTATCCGGCGAGCCATCTTTACTACGGCTCATAAAGCCCATCTGAGTAGCGGCGGCCGGTAACGCCCACGGCGGCATGCTGGCTTCGTTATAGACGCGGCCGGTGATAATCGGGCGGTCGGGGTCGCCGTTGATAAAATCAATCACCACCTCATCGCCCACGCGCGGTATCTGCACGCCGCCAAAGCCCTGACCGGCCCAGGCGCTGGAGACCCGCACCCAGCAGGAGCTGGTATCGTCGCCTTTGGCCAGCCGGTCCCAGTGGAACTTCACCTTGACTCGGCCGTATTTATCGGTCCAGATGGACTCGCCCTTGGGGCCGACCACCTTGGCCGTCTGCGGCCCAAAAGTGCGCGGCCAGGGGGTGGT
>NZ_JAKMAJ010000047.1 GCF_022378355.1 Brenneria bubanii | reverse complement strand
CGGCTGACCGACGCCGAAGGGCGGCTGCGCTGGGAAGGCCAGAACGGCGCCTGGGGCAAGCTGCTGCGCGAAAGCCCACTGCCCGACCCGGCCCCCGCTCAGAATCTGCGCATGCAGGGGCAGTATCTGGACCGCGAAACCGGACTGCACTATAATCTGTTCCGCTACTACGACCCGGACTGCGGACGATTTACCCAGCCGGACCCGATAGGGCTGGCGGGAGGGATTAACCTTTATCAGTATGCGCCGAATGCGTTGGGGTGGGTTGATCCGCTGGGGTTAAGTCCCGTAAGCCCTAATACTATCTTGTTTTCACAAGATAGTATTAATCCTATTTTTGATGATGGCAGAAACGTCAATGAACTAATACATAGACTCAAAAATGATCCATCATATATAAGTCAAGTAGAGCCAATTAGAAAAGTTAGGATGCGTGATTTACCTAATAATGTACAAGATAAGCTATTATCACAAGGTGCACATAAAGACTCTGTTTTTAGTTTGGATAATAGGCGTCTTTATGCTGCCAAAGAGGCTGGCGTATCTAAGATTCCATCAAGGTGGGCAACTCCAGATGAATTATCTAAAATTAATCTTGAACGGCGCTTCTCAACCAAAAATGGCGGTAAGTCAATAAGAACAAGAGGATGTGGTTGATATGGATATGAATATGAAAGAAATACAAACAAAGTATGGTGTTATTTATGGGCGTGATGCTTTGATTTTATCTGGAACTGAGCTAAAGTTTTATCCATTTAATTTTATTGTTAATGCGTCATTAGCTTTATCAGCCTGTAAGCCAGAAGTCTTAAATGTTCCAGATGTTAAGATAACATTTATTTTTAGTGATATTAAAAAACTATCTATTTATAAAGTTGATGAATATCCTTATGAGAAGTATTCTAAGTCCAGTTTTGATTACGTTGATGGAAATCATGAGGACGGAAAACAACATATAATACTTAGTACTTATGATCATGTTTTTGACATAATTGGAAAATATGAGATCGAATATTACTGAATAATTAAAGCCGGAAGCGCTCTTAACGATCCTTCCGGCTTTTTTATCATCGGTCAGTCACTGCCTGTAATCTCAGCCAGTTCCAGCCTGCCGGTTAAGCGGTTAATCCATTGTGCGGCGGCGCGTTCATCGAACGGTTCCTGCCTCAGTCCTTCGGACAGCGCCACAGTTCCCGAATATCCTGCACGGTACGGTAATGGCAATGCTGCCCGGCATGACACGCAGTTTGAGCGGCAGCCCGGTGCTTAAACGGAATGTAGGGTCAAACCATCGATATACAGGAAAAGGTTTGGGTGGTGTGTATGGTGCAAACTCTCGGAAAACAGCTCTTGCTGAAGTTAATGCATAGAAAGTTAATTTATCTACTCGTGAGCTAACCAGCAAAAAAGTGCAGCTCAATAATGTCTTGGATCCCCCCTCTGTCAGGATAGTTGTCACCCCCTGTTGAAAATCTAAATGGGGACAATGGAGCCTGATATGAAACGTTATTCACCGGAACGTAAAGCCGCGGTATTGGCAAAATTATTGCCGCCTTACAACATGACCGTCTCCTTGCTGGCTCAGCAGGAGGGGATTTCTGACGCAACCCTGTATAATTGGCGTAATCAGGCCAGACTGGAGGGGAAACCGGTGCCCGGAGCCAATAAAACTACTGAGCAATGGTCGAGCGAAGCCCGTTTTGCCGTCATTGTTGAAACCGCCACGCTCAGTGAGGCGGAATTAGGGGAATACTGTCGTCGCAAAGGACTCTATCCACAGCAAATAGCACAGTGGAAGCAGGCTTTTATCGAACAGAATAACGATAGCCCTGCGGATAAAGCGCAGTTAAAGCAACAGGCTAAAGAAAACAAACAACTTAAACGTGAACTGGCGCGAAAAGAAAAAGCGCTGGCGGAGGCTGCCGCCTTGCTGGTACTGCGAAAAAAGCTCAACCGTTACTACGGGATGGAAGACGAGGACGACTGACGCCCGTCCTTGAACGCGTGCAATTTATCCAGTGGATACGGGAGGCGATGAACCAGGGGGCCCGTCTGGTTCCGGCCTGCCGGGAAGTGAATATCAGCCTGAGAACCTGGAAGAGATGGCACAGGCAGGCCGAAGATCGGCGTCCCATCGCAGTACGTCCGACCCCGGGCAATAAACTGACGCTGGCGGAGGAACAGCAGGTACTGGCCGTGTGTAACCAGCCGGAATACGCCAGCCTGCCCCCTGCGCAGATCGTACCGCGTCTGGCGGACAATGGCATCTATCTGGCAAGCGAATCAACGTTTTACCGGATACTCCGGCGCCATGGTCAGGTTCATCATCGCGGTCGTAGCCGGGCGCCGGTAACTCTCAGTAAGCCGACCAGCTACCATGCCACTGCGCCCCGTCAGGTCTGGACCTGGGATGTGACGTGGTGCGCGTCACGGGTACGAGGCCGTTATTTTTATCTGTACCTGATAGAAGATATTTTTAGCCGGAAAATCGTTGGTTATGAGGTTCATGAAGAGGAGAGCGGTGAGCACGCTGCCGCGTTGCTGCACCGTGCCGTGCTGCGAGAACGATGCTACCGGCAACCGCTGGTGCTGCATGCCGACAACGGTGGGCCGATGAAGTCCCAAACGTTAAAGGCAAAACTGGAAGAGCTGAATATCACGGGTTCGCACAGTCGGCCTCGGGTCAGTAACGACAATCCGTTCGTGGAGTCATTGTTCAGAACGTTAAAATATGTGCCGGGCTGGCCGTCAGCGGGCTTCACGGGACTTGATGAAGCCAGACGATGGGTTGAACG
>NZ_JAKMAJ010000046.1 GCF_022378355.1 Brenneria bubanii | reverse complement strand
CGGCTGACCGACGCCGAAGGGCGGCTGCGCTGGGAAGGCCAGAACGGCGCCTGGGGCAAGCTGCTGCGCGAAAGCCCACTGCCCGACCCGGCCCCCGCCCAGAATCTGCGCATGCAGGGGCAATATCTGGATCGCGACAAATTTTCCGGGAGAAAATTTGAACAGCGCAAAGCGCTGGCCCCGAAGGGGCGAGCCTCATGGATGAGGCGAGTATTCCCGGACTGCACTATAATCTGTTCCGCTACTACGACCCGGACTGCGGACGATTTACCCAGCCGGACCCGATAGGGCTGGCGGGAGGGATTAACCTTTATCAGTATGCGCCGAATGCATTGAGTTGGATTGACCCATTAGGACTCCAAAAATGTAAAGAAGAATATATATACAGGGGTGATAAAAGACATCCTAATGTTATTCTTTCAGAAGGTTTTAAGCCATTAGGTAATAGCAAGGATCTTCATTTGCATGCTCTAGATAATACATCTCCACCGAGCAACTTTATTAGTACGTCAACAGATCTTGACGTTGCAGCGGCATTTGCATCTCGATATGAAACACCAGGATTTATCTATTCAATGAAGAAACCAATAAATGGTATTAATGTAAATGAAACTTTAGGAAAGAAAACACCATTTCCTGATGAGTTAGAAATAGCAGTTCCAGGTGGAATTTTACCAAAAGACATTCTTGGTGTTACTCCTATTAATGCAGATGGTAGTTTTGTTGGCTTTAGTTTTATAAATTTTAAAAGAGGTTAGCATGAAAAATATTGTGAGGAAAATTAGATATTCTAATGGGATTGATACATACGATGCTGATTTGGAAATTATATTTAAAGAGTGCTGCATATTGAAAATAAGGTTAAATGATGGTAGTGAGTATATATCTACAGGAACTGATTTTTTTGAATGCTTCAAGGATATAAGAAGAAAAAACAAAAAAATAACCTATTACTGCAAAGGAGCGAAAAAGAATGTCTTACCATCAAGAATGACAAGGCAAATGACTAATGGATTAAGTGCTTATGAGACTACATTAGGTCAACAAGCACATAAAAAAGATTTGGTCGATATTTTTTCCTATGAAGATAAAAACATTGTTTCAGATCCAGAAGAACAAGATGAATATATGAAGAAATGGTTTTCATCACTCTAAATTTTAATTAAATAAATATTTATAAAGTAAATATAATCATTTCATATAGTTATTATTTTTTTGTTAAAAAACATGTGTATCTAAGGTAATACCGCGTTCGGAAAATATGATCTGTTCTGGTATTATGATCTGGACTGCGGACGGTTTACACACTCGGACCCGATAGGGCTGGCGGGGGGAATAAACCTCTACCAGTATGCGCCGAATCCGTTAACTTGGATCGATCCGTTGGGGTTGAGTAAATGTGATGGCTCCAGACCAACTAAGCGTTTGCCGCCACATGTTGAAGGTGAATATTTATATAGAGGAATTCATCGCGGCCATCCAGACGAAGCTAATGCTCTCAGAGGACGTGTATCTCCCGGTAATCCAAAGTCAAAAATCTCTGAAGAAGAGCACAATACTGGTGAAGTATCAGCGAACAGTCCCTTTACGTCATGGACAAGAGATCCTGATATTGCCAGAAAATTTGCTAAGGAGGACAGCGTGATCTTGAGAGTCAAGACTGGTGCGCCTAAAGAAGGAGCCAGTTGGTCATGGGCATAAATACTACGAGCAAGAAGTCCTGCTTAGAGGACCTCGAAGCGGAGATATTGAGGTGTTTTTGCCATGATAAAAAATACTCGTGAACAATTAATCCTGCAGTCCTTATCACCAAATCTGTTACGGAAATATATTGTATTTGATGATGTCAATAGTTTGCATTTGACAAAGAAAAATCGCAATAGATCGATTGAGGAAATGGATATTCATATTGAAAATGTTAGAAAAAATGGAGATAACATTATTGGCTACCCTTTACTGAAAAAAAATCTTGAAAACAGCACAGATAAAAACATTCATATTCTAAGTGGTTACGATAAAAAGTATGGCTTTGATTTATATTTAGATGAATCAAAATCACGAGTTATCGGTATTGCAATAATAAAACTTAGAACAAAAAGTGAAGAAGAACTAAAATGGGAAAGGGAAAAATTAGGTATTAAACATCCTTGACTTAAAGCCGGAAGCGATCTAAACGATCCTTCCGGCTTTTTTATTATCGATCAGGTACTACCTGTAATCCCCGCCAGATCCAGCCCACCGGGAAAGCGGTTAAGCCAGTCGGCGGCGGCGCGTTCATCAAACGGTTGCAGGCTTAATCCTTCCAGACAGCGCCACAGCTCCCGAATATCCTACACGGTGATGACGATACACCCCGGCATCACGCGCAGCTTGAGCCACGGCCGAAAACTGAAGCATTTTTACTACGGCAGCGGCCATCTGCTCGGTATCGCCCTCGACCGCCTGCCGGTCACCGATTTTACTCGTGACCAACTGCACCGCGAAATCAGCCGCACGCAGGGCGCGCTCACCAGCCGCAGCGAGTACGACCGCCTTGGCCGTCTCCACCGCCGCGACGTCTTCACCGGCGAGGCGCAGCGCCCTGCCCCGTGCCGCTGGTCCCGCCGCTGGGACTATGACTACCGCAACAACCTGGTGCGTGAGGAGCGCGACGACGACCTGTTCAATGCCACCCGCTGGCAGTACGACCGCGCCGGACGCCTGCTGCTCCAGGACGGCGACCTGCCCGGCCGCGAGCAGTGGCGCTGGGACAACGCCGGCAATCCGCTGTCAACGCCAAGCTTTATGACCGTTTTTCGCCATTTTTAATGCCCGCTATTTGATCATTTTTGCTGACCGCTTTCT
>NZ_JAKMAJ010000045.1 GCF_022378355.1 Brenneria bubanii | reverse complement strand
ACACCTTCGGGTTGTGAGGTTAAGCGACTAAGCGTACACGGTGGATGCCTAGGCAGTCAGAGGCGATGAAGGGCGTGCTAATCTGCGAAAAGCGTCGGCAAGGTGATATGAACCGTTATATCCGACGATACCCGAATGGGGAAACCCAGTGTGTTTCGACACATTATCATCACATGAATACATAGTGTGATGAGGCGAACCGGGGGAACTGAAACATCTCAGTACCCCGAGGAAAAGAAATCAACCGAGATTCCCCCAGTAGCGGCGAGCGAACGGGGAACAGCCCAGAACCTGAATCAGTTTGTGTGTTAGTGGAAGCGTCTGGAAAGTCGCACGACAAAGGGTGATAGTCCCGTACACAAAAATGCACAGACTGTGAGTTCGATGAGTAGGGCGGGACACGTGTTATCCTGTCTGAAGATGGGGGGACCATCCTCCAAGGCTAAATACTCCTGACTGACCGATAGTGAACCAGTACCGTGAGGGAAAGGCGAAAAGAACCCCGGCGAGGGGAGTGAAATAGAACCTGAAACCGTGTACGTACAAGCAGTGGGAGCCTTGATTTATCAGGGTGACTGCGTACCTTTTGTATAATGGGTCAGCGACTTATATTCTGTAGCAAGGTTAACCGTATAGGGGAGCCGCAGGGAAACCGAGTCTTAACTGGGCGTTAAGTTGCAGGGTATAGACCCGAAACCCGGTGATCTAGCCATGGGCAGGTTGAAGGTTGGGTAACACTAACTGGAGGACCGAACCGACTAATGTTGAAAAATTAGCGGATGACTTGTGGCTGGGGGTGAAAGGCCAATCAAACCGGGAGATAGCTGGTTCTCCCCGAAAGCTATTTAGGTAGCGCCTCGTGAATTCATCTTCGGGGGTAGAGCACTGTTTCGACTAGGGGGTCATCCCGACTTACCAACTCGATGCAAACTGCGAATACCGAAGAATGTTATCACGGGAGACACACGGCGGGTGCTAACGTCCGTCGTGAAGAGGGAAACAACCCAGACCGCCAGCTAAGGTCCCAAAGTCATGGTTAAGTGGGAAACGATGTGGGAAGGCCCAGACAGCCAGGATGTTGGCTTAGAAGCAGCCATCATTTAAAGAAAGCGTAATAGCTCACTGGTCGAGTCGGCCTGCGCGGAAGATGTAACGGGGCTAAACCATGCACCGAAGCTGCGGCAGCGACACTTAGGCGTTGTTGGGTAGGGGAGCGTTCTGTAAGCCTGCGAAGGTGACCTGTGAGGGTTGCTGGAGGTATCAGAAGTGCGAATGCTGACATAAGTAACGATAATGCGGGTGAAAAACCCGCACGCCGGAAGACCAAGGGTTCCTGTCCAACGTTAATCGGGGCAGGGTGAGTCGACCCCTAAGGCGAGGCCGAAAGGCGTAGTCGATGGGAAACAGGTTAATATTCCTGTACTGGTTGTTACTGCGAAGGGGGGACGGAGAAAGCTAGGTTGGCCGGGCGACGGTTGTCCCGGTTTAAGCGTGTAGGTGGGTGTTTTTGGTAAATCCGGAACACTGTTAACACCGAGGCGTGATGACGAGTCACTACGGTGATGAAGTAACCGATGCTACGCTTCCAGGAAAAGCCTCTAAGCTCCAGGTAACAGTCAATCGTACCCCAAACCGACACAGGTGGTCAGGTAGAGAATACTCAGGCGCTTGAGAGAACTCGGGTGAAGGAACTAGGCAAAATGGTGCCGTAACTTCGGGAGAAGGCACGCTGGATTCGGTGAAGGGACTTGCTCCCGGAGCTGAGACCAGTCGCAGATACCAGCTGGCTGCAACTGTTTAATAAAAACACAGCACTGTGCAAACACGAAAGTGGACGTATACGGTGTGACGCCTGCCCGGTGCCGGAAGGTTAATTGATGGGGTCAGCCGCAAGGCGAAGCTCTTGATCGAAGCCCCGGTAAACGGCGGCCGTAACTATAACGGTCCTAAGGTAGCGAAATTCCTTGTCGGGTAAGTTCCGACCTGCACGAATGGCGTAATGATGGCCAGGCTGTCTCCACCCGAGACTCAGTGAAATTGAACTCGCTGTGAAGATGCAGTGTACCCGCGGCAAGACGGAAAGACCCCGTGAACCTTTACTATAGCTTGACACTGAACCTTGAGCCTTGATGTGTAGGATAGGTGGGAGGCTTTGAAGCGTGGACGCCAGTCTGCGTGGAGCCAACCTTGAAATACCACCCTTTAATGTTTGATGTTCTAACGTGGGCCCCTAATCGGGGTTGCGGACAGTGTCTGGTGGGTAGTTTGACTGGGGCGGTCTCCTCCCAAAGAGTAACGGAGGAGCACGAAGGTTAGCTAATCCTGGTCGGACATCAGGAGGTTAGTGCAAAGGCATAAGCTAGCTTGACTGCGAGAGTGACGGCTCGAGCAGGTGCGAAAGCAGGTCTTAGTGATCCGGTGGTTCTGAATGGAAGGGCCATCGCTCAACGGATAAAAGGTACTCCGGGGATAACAGGCTGATACCGCCCAAGAGTTCATATCGACGGCGGTGTTTGGCACCTCGATGTCGGCTCATCACATCCTGGGGCTGAAGTAGGTCCCAAGGGTATGGCTGTTCGCCATTTAAAGTGGTACGCGAGCTGGGTTTAGAACGTCGTGAGACAGTTCGGTCCCTATCTGCCGTGGGCGTTGGAAGATTGAGAGGGGTTGCTCCTAGTACGAGAGGACCGGAGTGAACGCACCACTGGTGTACGGGTTGTGATGCCAATTGCATTGCCCGGTAGCTAAGTGCGGAAGAGATAACCGCTGAAAGCATCTAAGCGGGAAACTTGCCTCGAGATGAGTCTTCCCTGGGACCTTGAGTCCCCTGAAGGGCCGTTGAAGACGACGACGTAGATAGGCTGGGTGTGTAAGCGTAGCGATACGTTGAGCTAACCAGTACTAATGACCCGAGAGGCTTAACCTTACAACACCAAAGGTGTTTTTAGAGACAAAATCGTCGGGAACGATTTTGAAGAGTGCGGAGCACTGGCCCCATAGGGGTGAGTATCAGGATGATACGAATAGACTCAGAGAAGTTCAGCTTGTTCAAAGATTGGTTCTGATGGTTGCAGAGAAAACTGCGACGGTCGGGATGAAACAGAATTTGCCTGGCGGCGATAGCGCGGTGGTCCCACCTGACCCCATGCCGAACTCAGCAGTGAAACGCCGTAGCGCCGATGGTAGTGTGGGGTCTCCCCATGTGAGAGTAGGGAACTGCCAGGCATCAAA
>NZ_JAKMAJ010000044.1 GCF_022378355.1 Brenneria bubanii | reverse complement strand
ACCTCAAGGAAACAACATGTTGGGTGGAGCGGACAATCCAAATGGTGAATTACTGTCTTATATCATTGGCGCTAACAACTGCACTATAATCTGTTCCGCTACTACGACCCGGACTGCGGACGATTTACCCAGCCGGATCCGATAGGGCTGGCGGGTGGACTGAATCTTTATCAGTATACGCCGAATGCGCTGACTTGGATCGATCCGCTGGGGCTAGCTAAGTGTGGTGTGGATCAGGCGCGTAAGCGGCAGCATGCCATGCTCAAAAATTCTAATGAGGGATATAACATCAGCCCTAAATCTTGGGATGCATATCCGGCTATTGGTAGAGATGGTACGTTTATTAGTGATAAGCAGGGAGTAATGCAGTATTTTCCTCATGCAGGCAATGCAAAAGAAATAACAATAACGAGAGCAAGATCCAGGGTTATTGAGAGGGATATGGGGCTTATGAAAGATTCTCTATCCGGAAGCTTTAAAGTTCGAAAGATAACGGGCGTCAGAGATCTCAGTCCGAGAAGTCCATTAGAAGGTAATAAATTCTTCACAAAACCAGGACAGCACTTGCCTGGCGGCGCTCCGGAAATGGTCATAAACTCTCAATCAACCAGTGATAACTCTGTAATTAATACTATCTTGAAAGTAAATGTAGGAAAATAGGAATAAACAATGTTAGTGACGATTTTAGATCCAAACAGAATTGTTGTTGAAGCCGGTAAAGATAAAGATAATATAGAGTTATTAAATCTCGGTTTTTCTAGAAACGGAGATTTTTACTCAATTAAAATTGAAAATGAAGAAAGGCAGTTGTTTTTAATTGAAAAATTGGCTGGTATTGGTACTTTGTTTTCTTATGGTCAGGGCTGGGCACCAGCTCAAGTAATGGAATACTTAAAAGAACAAGGGAAAATAAATTTTGCCTATAAAGAGATTTCGTGGCGCGGGCCGGGCGATTACATAATAAGAGATAAGTAATAACGCTGGAAGTGAGCCTGTACATAAATTTGTGTAATTGCTTGGTTTTGATATGTTCAATCCAACATCAAAATCAGGTTAATTTATGGACGAAAAACAGTTACAGGCTCTGGCTAACGAACTGGTCAAAAATTTCAAAACCCCTGAGGAGCTCAGCCAGTTCGATCGCCTGCTGAAAAAAATCAGTGGTGAAGCTACCCTTGATGCTGAAATGACCCGCCATCTCGGGTACGAGAAAAATCAGCCCAAAACTGGCCCTGTCGCCACAGTTGCAGTGGGAAGCAGATAAGATAGGCAATGACTGGTAAGCAGATGCTGGAAAACGGGGCGGACACGCGGCACATCCAGGCCATCTTGGGCCATGAGAAGCTGGAGACGACGCAAATCTATACGCGGGTCGCCATCGGGCACTTGCAGAAGGTGCATGGAAAGACGCCCCCGGAGGAGCGTAAGACGAAACGGCGCAGCAGGCCAGCGAACGGAACAGAGCCGGACAGCCCGCAAAGGTAGTCCGCTCTCTGTTAGGGCACCGGGGTACGGTGCCTGGCAAAAGGCGCGCACTCCCTGGCGCCCCTCTTGCCTTGTTGAGCATCGGTGAGTGCGGGGGTAAATGGTCGTCCGTCCGGCGCTACGCTACATCGCTCTCTGCCCGCCGTCCATTAAACTAAACATAATGCCGGAGATTACCCAAAGGTGGAATTATAGTTGAAATGGCGATGTCTCCCGGACAGACAAACCCCGGAGGATGGGCAACATTAGATCATATCTCTGAAGGTGTACAAATTCAGGTTGGTCCTGTCGGCCCTCAGACGTCGGGAGGGAAAATATATCCGCGAGGAGGTTCTCAGATTCAAATTCTCAACTATGCCGATAGGGCTAAACTTGTACCTGTTGGTCAACCAAGAAAAATTACATCCAAGAAGTGTGGTGTTTAATATGGATACTATAAGCGACTTTAAATTATTGGATAACCTTGGCGGATACGATAAAGCGACAAATCCTAATAGGCTAAGCGTCTTTGAATTATTACCATATGGGATAGAATGGTTATGTGGCGGTAAAATAAATGAGATAAAACATGACGATAAAATAATACCTTTATTGTTAAAAGGCAATGCTGGTATCGCCTTAATTAAGTCACCATTTAATAAAAAAGATAACCAAGCTTATATTATAACTCCATTAAATGAAATAAAATGGAATATTGGGGATCTTGTTAGAAACGATATTGAAGGTGCTATTTTTTCGGATGTTTATTATGTTCTTAGTGATCTCTGTTTTTTCATTCATGTAGATGGTCGTGATTATCGATTTGTGTTTGAACCAAAAACAGGGAAAATCGGAAACTTAATCCTATTTTATTAAAAACAGCCGGAAGTGATCTTAACGATCCTTCCGGCTGTTTTATTTAGCGGCTTATATTATTACTCCAGCATATTCCCCTGCTCCGCCCGAATAATCACCTTGCCGGGCAGCACCTCAATCTCCAGCGGTTGGCCGAGCAAGCCGCTTCGTGTCAACCAACCAGCGACCTTTAAGGTTAATCGCGGACGGCGGGTTAGGCCTGCCGTTTTGCGGGGCGTATCCCAGCGTATAGTAACGTTTTGTTTTAGCTGCTTTATTTACCGCACTGTCTGACTTAGAATGCGTCTCAGCCATAGTCAACTCCTTCCAGTTGATAGGCATGGGCACTCAATATAAATTAGATAGATCTGTGAAAATTTATATTGATTCGGGCATTTGAAAGAGATTAAGAAAATAAAAGATAAATCTTGTGGATAGAGTAGAGTTAAAAAACACTTTAAATAAATTACATATACCAAAGGACTGCTATTCCATTGATAATATAAAGGATGAATCTCTATGTATAATTTTCGATGGATTTGTTTGGTGTGTTTTTTATAGTGAGCGGGGTCATCGCACTGAGACTGAGTATTTTACAAATGAACATGATGCTTGTGAGGCTTTTCTCATGAGGATAAAAAAATGGTTTTAATAGGCTTTGTTGAATAAATCAGATTTGGGGTAAACATTCCCGTAGCCGGTGCGGTTTTCAGGCAATACGCCGGCTTTCTGGCATGCCTGCCTTTGTAATCTTGTTCTGTGCACGTACCATGACCAGAGCCTCTGTGACCTGACCGTCATAGTCTCGCCGTGTCAGTAAGCCTCCGAACCGCTGTTTTACCCGATACATGGCCGTTTCCGCTATTGAGCGACGGTTATATTCCGTTGTCCACGGTAAGTGTCAAGGTTGTTGTCACCCCTTGCTGATTTAGGCCGCCTGTTTTTCCCGCTCCGGATTTAATGTCACAG
>NZ_JAKMAJ010000043.1 GCF_022378355.1 Brenneria bubanii | reverse complement strand
GGATCGTTAAGATCGCTTCCGAATTTTTTATTTTCCTCTTATTTTTGCCAGCCCTTTCTCAAGGCGACTGATGTTTTCGTATTTGTTAGGAGCTGTACTTCTTGCAAGATAATTCTCCCATCCATCAACCACATTCTTAAATAATTCTAGACCTTCCTCAGTAACATTTGATTTTTTTAAAACGGTATCAAGCTTTAATTCACCATTTCCATCAAAAGGCTCAATATCAACAAATAACTGATTTTCTTTAAAAAACTTAAACAGCGAGGTAGCAGTAAGAATAACACTCTCTTGATATTCTTTACTCTTATTTCTAGTAATTAAAGTCGGTATGCTATACAAAGTAAAGTCAGTATTAGTCATTATTTTGTCCTTATGATCACTGATATATCATCAAGCTGTATTAACTCACCAGTATTTTTGTTTTTCACAAAAATCCCACCGGCGTCTCGAATTCTTTCTTCTTTCCTTATTTGTGGCCCTTTAGGTGCTGTTCGGCTTGTTACTTCAACAGGCCGCCATTGACCATCCTGACCTTTCACCACAAAGTCAATTCTTCTTCTTTCACCCGTCAGCGGATCTTTAACTGACCGACCTGTGAAATCACGTAAGTAACGCTCGCTGAGCACATTTTCTTTGCCATAACGGCGCTCTAATATTTCCTGTGCTCTTTTCTCACGGGCCATCCCCGCTTTCTTATTTGGGATACAGGCTAGGCCCAGCGGATCCACCCAACCCAACGCATTCGGCGCATACTGATAAAGGTTTATTCCTCCCGCCAGTCCTATCGGATCCGGCTGGGTAAATCGTCCGCAGTCCGGATCGTAGTAGCGGAACAGATTATAGTGCAGTCCGGGAATACTCGCCTCATCCATGAGGCTCGCCCCTTCGGGGCCAGCGCTTTGCGCTGTTCAAATTTTCTCCCGGAAAATTTGTCGCGATCCAGATACTGCCCCTGCATGCGCAGATTCTGAGCGGGAGCCGGGTCGGGCAGCGGGCTTTCGCGCAGCAGCTTGCCCCAGGCGCCGTTCTGGCCTTCCCAGCGCAGCCGCCCTTCGGCGTCGGTCAGCCGCTCCGGGGTGCCGTTGGGCTGGCAGTGGAACCAGAAGATTTCCGGCGCGTCCACGCCGTCGATGCGCGCCAGCGGGGCGTAGCTGTCCGGGTCATCGTATACATACGTCAGCGGCAGGCCGCCGTCGCGAACTTCCTGCAACAGCCGAAAGCCTTCCCAGATAAAACGGGTGGTGACGGTTTTTCCCTGCGGCGCGCCATGCAGCGTCTGCCGGCGGGTCTTGCTGATGCGTCTTCCCAGCGGGTCATAGCGGAAGCTGACGTGAACCTGTGGGGCATTGTGGCGTCGGGGCTGGCTGATGACGTCGGTCAGCCGGTGTTCGGTATCGTAACGGTACTGCCAGCGGGTGCGGCCGTTGTCTTTTTCGACGGTGCGGCCGTGGACGTCGTAACGCCAGCGAATGCCGTTCAGCTGGGTGACGCGGTTATGGACAGGCGGACGGGCATCGGTCTCGGCCAGCGGATTGCCGGCATTGTCCCAGCGCGGGATGGCGCGCGCGAACACAACAACCCCGCTCACTACAACCAACTGGAGGGAGTTGACTATGGCTGAGACGCATTCTAAGTCAGACGGCGCGGTAAATAAAGCAGATAAAACAGAACGTTACTACACGGTGGAATATGCCCCGCAAAACGGCAGACCCAACCCGCCGTCCGCCATCAACCTTAAGGGCCGCTGGTTTGAGGAGTCGGGGTTTATCACCGGGATGCCGATAACGGCGACGGTTGAGCGGGGGATACTGGTGATTAAGACGGAGATTAATCACTGATCGTTGTACTAAACAGCAGGTAAAAAATAGCCGGAAGGATCTTTATGATCGCTTCCGGGTTTATTTATTTAGATACTGTATACGCTGATATAGAAGAGATATCCAAAAAAACAGCTTTTATATATAAAGAAAAAATATCATCTTGAGCTGAAAGAATGATTAACCCACTCTCCTTTTCAATATTAACATCCAATAAATAATTAGTCTTTTCCCATCCTGACAACCTAACTTCTTTTACATCAAGCGCGGTTAATTGTACTTGCACTGTATTAAACCCCTGCATCAGCCATTTTTTAGGTGGATCAGATGGATAATGTTGAAGATTAAAACGTAAGGTTATTTTTGGTCCATCTCTATGAAAGATAATGTCATGAAGATCAACCTGATATAAAGATGGTTCTTCGCTTTTAAAAATCGAAGATATTTTCTTTTCATCAATTAATAAATCAAGCCACGTATTCATATTCCCCTCATTTGAAACGGATAGTGTTCAAGCGTTCCAGGTACAGAACCATTTCTAGTATCACTGATTGGTCTAATATTTATATGAGATCCCTGATTACCCGGAGTCCCTGGTGGTCCATATATATGACCAGGATAATGGTCTTGAATTACAATAGACTCACCATTTTGACGTGAGAATGTATATTCTCGCGTTTTAATAGGTAAATGATCCTCTCCTAAAATAGATTTACCATTTCGATCTGTCAGAGGCGCAAGTTCGACTTTTGAGGGTTGCTGGCTCATTGGTATTCCCGCATCTCTTTTAGCTGCTCTGAATGCTGCATTTCTTGAAGGATATTGCGTATTACACCTTGTCAGCCCCAGTGGATCGATCCACCCCAGCGCATTCGGCGCATACTGATAAAGATTCAGCCCACCCAGCAACCCTATCGGGTCAAGTGCAACACTCCATCCGATATTAGGGTCGTACTACCGGTTCTTATAGTAAGTAACCTTCATAACGTCGTCATAGTGTAATAAATTGCTTACGCTACCGGCATATTTCTTTATGGCATCCGCATTAAACACTCCCGAAGGCGCCTGAGTAACTCGGGATCATCAAGACAGTCTAAGGGTCTGATGTTGTCAAGCATAGGTACTTCCTGTTCTATCCACCATTCTCCTTCTTTTATCCCTCTTTTTCCGTAAATAACGATTGCTAAGTCAAGGGCGCCATTGAGTTTACTAGATAAAATACGTGCATTTTCATCTAGATAATCCTCAG
This sequence comes from Brenneria bubanii, assembly GCF_022378355.1. Classification (GTDB taxonomy): domain Bacteria; phylum Pseudomonadota; class Gammaproteobacteria; order Enterobacterales; family Enterobacteriaceae; genus Brenneria; species Brenneria bubanii. The sequence continues at coordinate 325 of NZ_JAKMAJ010000043.1, read as the reverse complement.
CGTAGAGCTTTACAAAGTCATTCCAGTCAGCGTCACCAGAATAATACCTTTCTAATCTATGCATATTAAAATTCGAAGAAAGCAATCAAATTTGAACCAGTGAGATTTCGCGCTGAAGGAGCTAATATCCCGTCATATCCTTGAGACTTAGCCCATGCTCCAATCTGATGAGTAACATCATATTCACTTCCAGTAATATCTTTTAAGGAGACACCGAGTTGATCCCTGACATTTGGACGTGTCAGATCCGGTAGCTGTCAACGAAGTTGTCACCCTTAATGCGTTTTCAGGCTGCTTTTTCTGATGCGTTTTGTGGCTTATCCGG
>NZ_JAKMAJ010000042.1 GCF_022378355.1 Brenneria bubanii | reverse complement strand
ACCTCAAGGAAACAACATGTTGGGTGGAGCGGACAATCCAAATGGTGAATTACTGTCTTATATCATTGGCGCTAACACCGCTCGACAATATCGACGCCCTTCCGCTTATCCATAACCGCGTCACGCAGCTGAACGGCATCCGCTGGCGTTATGACGTCCACGGCCGCACCGTCGAAAAGGACAACGGCCACACCCGCTGGCAGTACTGCTACGACACCGAACACCGCCTGACCGACGTGGTCAGCCTGCCCCGCAACCACAATGCGCCGCAGATTCACGTCAGTTTCCGCTATGACCCGCTGGGACGGCGCATCAGCAAGACCCGCTGGCAGACGCTGCACGGGGAGCCGCAGGGAAAAACTGTCACCACCCAATTTATCTGGGAGGGCTTCCGGCTGTTGCAGGAAATCCAGAACCAGACGCCGCTGACCTACGTTTACAGCGCCCCGGACAGTTACGAGCCGCTGGCGCGCATCGATGGTACGGAAGACCCGGAGATATTCTGGTTCCATTGCCAGCCCAACGGCACGCCGGAGCGGCTGACGGACGCCGAAGGGCGGTTGCGCTGGGAAGGCCGCAACAGCGCCTGGGGCAAACTGCTGCACGAAAGCCCGCTGCCCTGCGCGGGTATCGCCCAGAACCTGCGCATGCAGGGCCAGTATCTGGACAGGGAAACCGGGCTGCACTACAATCTGTTTCGTTACTACGACCCGGACTGCGGACGGTTTACACAGCCGGACCCGATAGGGCTGGCGGGAGGAATAAACCTTTATCAGTATGCGCCGAATCCTATTAATTGGATCGACCCGTTAGGGTTGAAATGTACTCATTCAGCTAAGAATCCAAAACAGGCTCATGCTGCCATTAAAGATAAATGGGGTCACAGTATGACGAAAAGAGACATGCGCGAACTTCAAAATACCGTAGATAGAATTAAATTGAATAAACCGCATTATTCAAATGATGGGACGACATTTAATAACACTCATTCTATCGGTAATGCTAATAGTCAGCGTCTTAATACTGGTAGTGGACCATATAAAGAATGGACTGTTAAAACACCAGATATAGGTGGGAATGGAGCGAGGCGTATAGTAGTTGACACGAAGACAGGGAAAGCTTATTACAGCCATGATCATTATGATTCTTTTATAGAGATCAATCTTGGAGGGTGGAAGTAATGAAAATAGGAAAGAAAGTCAAAATAGACTTTGCCAAGATAAAAACATTAGATGATTTTTATAATGAGTTATCTGGCTTGTTCGGATTTCCTGATTTCTTTGGTAGAAATATCAATGCGCTAATAGATTGTTTGTTCAGTCTTCGTTATCCAGAAGATGAAATGACAAAAATTCATGTGGCAACTTCGGAATATTTATTAATAGAGTTGCATCATTTCTCTTTAACAACAGAAGAAATAAAAGAAACATTAATAGTTACTATTGAAAATGTAAGCTTAAAATGTAAGGAAAAAGGGCAGGAGCCTTCGATTGTTTTATTATTGAAGTAGTTTGAAAAAACCGGAAGCGATCCCAACGATCCTTCCGGCTTTATTTTATCAGTTATTTATCGTGTAAGGCGTCAGAGATTAATCTCCGTCTCGATCACTATCCTTCCCCGCTCAACCGTCACCGTTATCGGCATACCAGTCATAAAGCCCAACTCCTCCAGCCAGCGGCCTTTAAGGTTAATCGCGGACGGCGGGTTAGGCCTGCCGTTTTGCGGGGCGTATCCCACCGTGTAGTAACGCGCTGTTTTGGTTGCTTTATTAACGGTGACGCCTGACTTAGAATGTGCCTCAGCCATAGTCAACTCCTTCCAGTTGGTTGTGGTGAGCGGCGTGGGTGAGGTGTGAACTCATCTGCGCCGCGCTACTTATCCGTCAGTTACGCGCCTGAGCAATCAGGGCGCTTAACATCTCCGAAATCATCTTCTGCTTTGCCTTGGGCAAACTGTCAATCTCTTCCATCTGCTGCTGCCACTTCGGGGCGGGGCCGCGCTTGCGTCTGGCAGGTTCAGGGACTTCCCCGAACAACTCTTCGAGCGAAACTGAAAAAATCTGTGCTACAGAAGGGAGTGAAGACACTTTAATCCTTCTGCGTCCGGCTTCCCATGCCTGTACGGTCTGCTGGGAAACGCCGAGCTTCTCCGCCAGTTCAACCTGTGTGATACCCCGCTCTTTGCGCAGGTTGGTGATGCGCTCACCCAAAGCCATGAAGAAATCGCGTTCTTCGTTACTGATAGCCATAGCTGTTACCGATGTTGGATGTAATAAGACAGCCATAACTTACCTCACTTTTTACCACGATATGTTGTATATACTACAATATGTGGTACATTGGTGTCGAGTTATTTTTATCCAGACCCTATTGACAGGTTTTTAGAGGAAACGCACATGGCCCGCATCCCCGACACCGAGTTACAGCACCTGAAAGCCGCCGTGCCGTTAGTGGACGTGGTGCGTTCGCAGGGGCGGCAGGTGTTCAAAAAGGGCAAGGACTTCGTGGTGCTGTGTCCGTTCCATCAGGAGAAAACGCCGTCGTGCGTGCTCAGCCCGGAGAAGAACCTTTATCACTGCTTCGGCTGCAACGCGGGCGGGTCGGTGCTGGACTGGGTGATGCAGACGGAACGCTTAAGTCTGCGCAAGGCGGTCGAACGGCTGCGCGGCGAACTGGGCGAGAATCCGTCTGTTCAGCCGCTGGTCGGTCAGGATGAACCGGCGGTGTTCGCGGAGGATGAGGCGGGCCGTCAGGCGCTGCTCTCCCGCGTGGTAGAGTTTTATCATCACACGCTGCTGAACGCGCCGGAAGCCATTGTCTATCTGGAGAAACGCCGGTTAAACCATCCTGAGTTGGTCGCCGCCTTTAAGCTGGGGTTCGCCAACCGGACGCTGGCCTATCGCCTGCCGCCCAAAGCGGTGCAGGCCGGAGCGAAGATCCGCGCCCGGTTGCGGGGCATCGGCATGATGCGCGAAAGCGGGCATGAGCACTTTACCGGTTCGCTGATCGTGCCGGTTATCACGCCGGACGGCCAGATCCGTGAGGTCTACGGACGTAAAATCACCGAGGGGTTGCGCAAGGGAACGCCGCTGCATCTGTATGTGCCGGGGCCGCATGGCGGCGTCTGGAACGAACCGGCGCTGATGGCGAGTAAGGCGGTTATCTTATGTGAATCGTTAATCGACGCCATGAGCTTCTGGGTGGCCGGCTATCGCAATGTGACGGCGGCGTATGGGGTGAACGGGTTCACGGATGAAATGCGGCAGGCGTTTATCCGGCATGGCGTCAAACAGGTGTTGATAGCGTATGACAACGATCCGGCGGGCAATGACGCGGCGGTCAGACTAGCTTCCCTGTTAGCCGCTGAGGGGATCGTCTGCTTCCGTCTCGTGTTCCCGGCGGGGATGGACGCCAACGGCTACCTGTGCCAGGTGGCCGAACCTGAACGCGAGTTCGGACTGTTAATCGACGGCGCGGTGCCGATGAGTGATGCGGCCTGCACAGACGTGGCGGACACGTTGCCGGAGAGAGCGGCAGCGACGCTGCCCGTCTCATCATTAGCCGCCGGGGTTGAGGCCGTCAGGTCGGCGCAGGTGTCCGGGGCGGGCGTGGTGCTTGAGGCGTTGCCGAACGGTGAACTTGAAATCACCTTATCCGGGCAGCAATGGCGCATCCGGGGGATGGCGCAGGTGAAACCGGGCGCGGCGGCGCTCAAGGTGAACGCACAGGTACGGTAGCTGTCAACGAAGTTGACACCCTTTATTCGTTTTTACGCTGCCGTTTTCAGCCCAGCTTCTGGCTTCTCCGG
>NZ_JAKMAJ010000041.1 GCF_022378355.1 Brenneria bubanii | reverse complement strand
CCGGATAAGCCACAAAACGCATCAGAAAAAGCAGCCTGAAAACGCATTAAGGGTGACAACTTCGTTGACAGCTACCGTCGCCACCAAAATTTAAATTAATAGCATTATAAAAATCTGAGAAACTATCAAAAACCTTATAGACATTTCCTTCTTCATTTACCTCGCTATAATCAAATCCATCATCACAGTGCATATGTGTTCTGTCCCAATAATAAACAGCATCATCATTTTAATTGCAATTAATCAGGAAAGGATTACCTCCTGGATCAGCACCAATGATGATTGGATTATCAAAAATCATAACTTCGCCTCTAATTTCATTAGCCCTAAGCAAATCAAAACTAGGGTTTATTGTATTAATTCCATACATTTCCTGGAAATCTATATCACCATTATCTACTTTTGGAAAAGATATTGTGCAATAAGATCCTGCACCAATAAACATGCCATTATACTTCTTCAAAAAATCAACATAATCATGAGGGAAATTTACACCATACTTAGACTCGACATCCCTAACATCTAAGTAACAAGTGCCAGTCGATATTTTTATTGCCATTACTCCTCTCTTGAATTAATCACATTTTTTATTTTTAATATTACCCCCCATATGGGTAAACTCTGAATGAACATCCTTCGGTACTTCTTGCATCGTTTTTCCATTCTGATGGTGATTCCATGTATTATTCGTGTAATCAGCAGCCCCCTTAGGTGCTAGCGCATCAGCCTTTCCAAAGTCCCCAGATGGTCCTCGCCCATGATTTCCCGTAAGATCAGGCACATCAACCTGTTGGATCGAATGAGGACTAAAGTCAGGATACCCATTTGGATAACGAACAGTTGTACCAGCGGTATTCTGATATACCCAAGTTCCATCAAGCTCGTTCCAGACAGTACCTCCTTTATTAATCCACTTTGTTGGATCTGGAGAAAAAACAAAAAGCCGGAAAGATCGTTGCGATCGCTTCTGGCTTATTAATTATAAAAACTATAAAAATGACACACTAATTCTATCAGGATATAACGTTATGTATTGATTATCATATGGAATATTCTCTTTAAACAAGTCATTTTGAAAGACAATATTTTCAGAGAAAAACTTACAACCTGATAAAAAACCACTGATTTCATAAGAAAATAAATCATTCATTCTCTTTATATTACCCCCCCCATCCAAAGATAATTCCGCGGATACAGTGTCTAAAAAAGTCATGTCAATATCCACAAGATAAATATTTCCTTGACTAATAGCGTAGTCGCAGTCATTAATAAAACATAACAACTCAGCCCTACCGAAAGACAGAACAACTTCTTCATCAAAATCATTATTTAATGATATTACTTTAGCAAAATATCTCATATTCATATTCCGTTTTCGTCACAAGGAATAGCGCTAATCACTTTATCTCTCGCGTTACCACTTAATGATCTCAAAATATCTTTACCACTCTTTGCATGAATAGTTGTTAGTTACTCCCAACGAATGCAACCTTAGCATTGTATGACTACACTGTGGATACGCGTCGCATAAAGGTAAGCCCAACCCGCCCTCCGCCGCCAACCTTAAAGGCCGCTGGCTCGAAAAGTCGGGGTTTATCACCGGGATACCCGTTACCGTCACGGTGGAAAGAGGCAGGATTATTATTGAGACACGGATTAAATTATAACAACTGACCACTAATAAAAAAAATCCGTAAGGATCGTGTGATCGCTCCGGCTACATTTAACATATCGACGAGTCATTTAATCATTAAGACAGATTAAATTTAAAAACCCCCTCATTAAATCCTGAGAACTCATTTACTCTATTAAACACAGATAGTAACCTTACAAATTCTTCTGGATAATCATCTTTAAAAATAGAGCTATTCCTCCATTCCAATATTAATGGCTTATCTTCGTTATCTATAGGAACCATGAAGTCATATAATGCATCTGAACTTTTCCCAAAGTAAGGTCCAAAATCAAAAACCATCGCAAAATATTTATAAACATCAGTTGGTCTCTTGTGTTTTTTACCATCCAGAATGACAAGCTTCATATTATTTACCTTTCCATTTTTTCCAAAACCCCAATTATTACGCAGAGTCATAATGATTAGACATAACTTAAATAAACCCATCATTAGAATATAAAACTCTAGGCTGTGTCCCTTAACTTAACAATCGCCTCAAAAATAACCTGATAGCACCCAATTTAAGCATACTCAGGTAATTCCTGGCCGTTTTTTCTGAGCGTGTGGCGATACGCCTATTTTCTTTTAGTATCGCAAAACAACGCTCGACAACGTTACGCTTTTGTACAATCGGACATTCAGTTTTCGATGCCCATCCCGGCTGGCTTTTTCATTCGATTTGAAAGGGATCACTGCCTTTATCCCTTTGATTTTAAGATGGTGACGCAAGGATTGACTCGAGTATCTCTTATCCGCCAACACCGCTTTTGGGCGGCATTTCAGGTGGCCGTTTCTTCGTATAACCCTAACGTGATTAAGCAAGGTTTCTGTGTATCGACTCTCATGGAGAGTCCGCCGCTCAGGCAGAGACTCAATGGTACCCCTGTGCTATCTGTCGCCAGGTGGACTTTGGTACCAAATCCGCCTCGAGAGCGACCCAGCCCATGATCGCCGAGTTCATCGGGATGTTTTTTTTAGCGCCAGCGGCTGCATTCAAGGCTCGTATGTTACTGCCATCAAGGGCTATGGCATCCCATCCCACCAATCCGTTTTCATCTAAGATGAAAAGTAATTTATTGAAAATACTATTTATTATTCCCATTTTAGACCATCGGTTAAATCGATTGTAAATAGTTTTCCAATGGGAATAGCTTTCGGGCAAATCCCGCCCCGGAGCACAGCACCCAAAATATACCATTCATCACTTGTCGGTGTTCAAAGTAAGGGCGACCACCTTGGGGTGCTCCTCGTTCAGTCGGCAACATGGGGTAAATCAGTGCCCAGGCATCATCAGGGAAATCGTAACGGGCCAAGTGAAAAAACTTTTGTGGTTAGAATATGGGTTCAATTGTACAAAAAACAGTTACAGGATATAGCCTAAACTTAAGTAAAAACATAGCCAGAAGGATCGTTAAGATCGCTTCCGGCTATGTTTATTTAAGGAATAATACTTTTTAATTTTATTGCATCATCCACAACATTATCTAGCAGTTCTTCCTCTTTAAGAGAAAAATTAGCATATTGTGACATTGCTATACAAGTCGATAGTTCCTTTATTATTTCGCTAAATAACTTCTCAGAATAGTAGATCACTTGAATGGAACTCAGTCCGAGTTAGGCGATCTGATCAATCGCCAAACATCACAAATCACCAACCGGACTGAGTTATGCCGATCATAGCATTTATCCCCGATGAAGAACGACGCCTGATGCGAAAAGAAGCCCAGAAAACCCATGATAAAAACCATGCCAGACGGCTCATTGCCATACTGATGCTACATCAGGGAATGACTGTCACTGACGTCGCTAAAATGCTTTGTGCTGCTCGTTCCTCTGTTGGAAGATGGATAAATTGGTTTACTTTACATGGCGTTGAAGGATTAAAAAGTCTCAGGCCCGGATGTGCTACACGATGGCCGGTTACCGATATCCTTCAGGCTCTGCCGCTGCTGGTACAACGCTCCCCGAAAGATTTTGGCTGGCTACGCTCGCGCTGGAGTACAGAATTACTGGCCCGCATGATTAATCAGCTTTTTAATGCGACGCTTCATCGCTCCACCTTGCACCGGTATCTGAAACAGGCGGGCATTGTCTGGCGCAGAGCCGCACCAACGCTGAAAATCAAAGACCCGCACTATGAGGAAAAACGGCTTGCCATCAAACAGGCTCTGGTTCAGGAGCAGACGGACCACCCGGTGTTTTATCAGGATGAAGTCGATATCGACCTGAACCCGAAAATAGGTGCGGACTGGATGCTAAAAGGGCAACAAAAGCGCATTGTTACGCCGGGGCAA
>NZ_JAKMAJ010000040.1 GCF_022378355.1 Brenneria bubanii | reverse complement strand
CGGCAATGTGCAGGCGGGCGATAACGTCACGGTTACGGTGGGTAACGAAACCTATCAGACCACGGTCAATGGCGACGGCTCAAGCTGGAACGTCAATGTACCGGGCAGCGTCTTGGCAGGGAATTCCGCGGTTAACGCCACGGTGACTACCGCCGATGCCGCTGGCAACACGACAACGGCTAACGCAAGCCACGGTTATGCGGTTGACACCACGGCGCCGGATGCCTCGATCAGCATCGATAACATCACCGCGGATAACGTAGTGAACGCGACGGAATCCGGCCAGAGCATCAGCGTCACCGGTCAAACCGGCGGCAACGTGCAGGCTGGCGATGCGGTCACCGTCACCGTCGGTAATGAGACTTATCAGACCACGGTCAATGGCGACGGCAACTGGAGCGTCAATGTTCCAGGCAGCGTCTTGGCAGGGAATTCCACGGTTAACGCCACGGTGACTACCGCCGATGCCGCTGGCAACACGACAACGGCTAACGCAAGCCACGGTTATGCGGTTGACACCACGGCGCCGGATGCCTCGATCAGCATCGATAACATCACCGCCGATAACGTAGTGAACGCGACGGAATCCGGCCAAAGCATCAGCGTCAGCGGTCAAACCGACGGCAACGTGCAGGCTGGCGATGCGCTTACCGTAACGGTGGGTAATGAAACCTATCAGACCACGGTCAATGGCGATGGCAACTGGAGCGTCAATGTGCCGGGCAGCGTGTTGGCGGGTAATTCCGCGGTTAACGCCACGGTCACTACGGCGGATGCGGCGGGCAACACGACGACTGCTAACGCAAGCCACGGTTATGCGGTTGACATCGTTGCGCCGGAAGCCTCGATCAGCATCGATAACATCACCGCCGATAACGTAGTAAATGCGGCTGAGTCCGGTCAGAACATCAGCGTCAGTGGTCAAACCGGCGGCAATGTGCAGGCGGGCGATGCGGTTACGGTGACCGTCGGTAACGAAACTTACCAGACCACGGTCAACGCCGACGGCAATAGCTGGAGCGTCAACGTACCGGGCAGCGTACTGGCCGGTAATGGTTCTGTCACCGCCACGGTCACTACGGCGGATGCCGCCGGCAATACCACTACGGCGAACACCAGCCACGGTTATGCGGTTGACACCACGGCGCCGGAAGCGTCGATCACCATCGACAATATCACCGCCGATAACGTAGTGAACGCGGCTGAGTCCGGTCAGAACATCAGCGTCAGCGGTCAAACCGACGGCAACGTGCAGGCTGGCGATGCGGTCACCGTCACCGTCGGTAATGAGATCTATCAGACCACGGTCAATGGCGACGGCAACTGGAGCGTCAATGTACCGGGCAGCGTGCTGGCGGGGAATTCCACGGTTAACGCCACGGTAACGACCGCCGATGCAGCAGGCAATATCACCACGGCTGACGCCAACCGTGGCTACAGCGTAGATACGGTGGCGCCGGAAGCGTCGATTACCATCGATAACATCACCACCGATAACGTAGTGAACGCGACGGAATCCGGTCAGAGCATCAGCGTCACCGGTCAAACCGGCGGCAACGTGCAGGCTGGCGATGCGGTTACCGTGATGGTGGGTAATGAGACCTACCAGACTAGTGTTAACGCCGACGGCTCAAGCTGGAGCGTCAACGTACCGGGCAGCGTCTTGGCGGGGAATTCCGCGGTTAACGCCACGGTGACTACCTCCGATGCCGCTGGCAACACGACGACTGCTAACGCAAGCCACGGCTATGCGGTTGATACCGTTGCGCCGGAAGCCTCGATCACTATCGATAACATCACTGCCGATAACGTGGTGAATGCCGCCGAATCCGGCCAGACGATTAGCGTCAGCGGTCAAACCGGCGGCAACGTGCAGGCTGGCGATGCGGTTATCGTCACGGTCGGTAATGAGACTTATCAGACTACGGTTAACGCCGACGGCAACAGCTGGAGCGTCAACGTACCGGGCAGCGTGCTGACGGGTGACACGCAGGTGACGGCCACGGTTACCACCACTGACGCGGCGGGCAATACCACCACGGCCAATGCCAGCCACGATTACGGCGTTGATACCACGGCGCCGGAAGCGTCGATCAGCATTGATAACATCACCGCGGACAACGTAGTGAACGCGGCTGAGTCCGGTCAGAACATCAGCGTCAGCGGTCAAACCGACGGCAATGTGCAGGCGGGCGATAACGTCACGGTTACGGTGGGTAACGAAACCTATCAGACCACGGTCAATGGCGACGGCTCAAGCTGGAACGTCAATGTACCGGGCAGCGTCTTGGCAGGGAATTCCGCGGTTAACGCCACGGTGACTACCGCCGATGCCGCTGGCAACACGACAACGGCTAACGCAAGCCACGGTTATGCGGTTGACACCACGGCGCCGGATGCCTCGATCAGCATCGATAACATCACCGCCGATAACGTAGTAAATGCGGCTGAGTCCGGTCAGAACATCAGCGTCAGTGGTCAAACCGGCGGCAATGTGCAGGCTGGCGATGCGGTTACCGTGAGGGTGGGTAATGAAACCTATCAGACTACGGTCAATGGCGACGGCAACTGGAGCGTCAATGTGCCGGGCAGCGCGCTGACGGGCAACACGTCGGTGACGGCGACGGTCACCACCACTGACGCGGCGGGCAATACCACCACGGCGAATACCAGCCACGATTACGGCGTTGACACCACGGCGCCGGAAGCCTCGATCACTATCGATCCGATCACTGCCGATAACGTAGTGAACGCGGCTGAGTCCGGTCAGAACATCAGCGTCAGCGGTCAAACCGACGGCAATGTGCAGGCTGGCGATGCGGTTACCGTCACGGTGGGTAATGAGACTTATCAGACCACGGTCAATGGCGACGGCAACTGGAGCGTCAATGTGCCGGGCAGCGTGCTGGCGGGGAATTCCGCGGTTAACGCCACGGTGACTACCGCCGATGCCGCTGGCAACACGACAACGGCTAACGCAAGCCACGGTTATGCGGTTGACACCACGGCGCCAGACGCCTCGATCAGCATCGATAACATCACCGCCGATAACGTAGTGAACGCGACTGAGTCCGGTCAGAACATCAGCGTCAGCGGTCAAACCGACGGCAACGTGCAGGCTGGCGATGCGGTTACCGTCACGGTGGGTAATGAGACTTATCAGACCACGGTCAATAGCGATGGCAACTGGAATGTCAATGTACCGGGCAGCGTGCTGGCGGGCAACTCGTCGGTTACTGCAACCGTCACCACTGCGGATACCGCCGGCAACACGACAACGGCTAACGCAAGCCACGGCTATGCGGTTGACATCGTTGCGCCGGAAGCCTCGATCACTATCGATCCGATCACTGCCGATAACGTAGTGAACGCTACTGAATCCGGCCAGACGATTAGCGTCACCGGTAAAGTGGGTGGCGATGTACAGACGGGCGACACGGTAACGGTCACCGTCGGCGGCCAAACTTATCCAGCAACCGTAACCACCGATGCTGATGGCGGCAAAAGCTGGAGCGCGAATGTGCCGGGCAGCGCGCTGACGGGCAACACGTCGGTAACGGCGACGGTCACCACCACTGACGCGGCGGGCAATACCACCACGGCCAATGCCAGCCACGATTACGGCGTTGACACCACGGCGCCGGAAGCGTCGATCACCATCGACTCTATCACCGCCGATAACGTAGTGAACGCCGCCGAGTCCGGTCAAAGTATCAGCGTCAGCGGTCAAATCGGCGGCAATGTGCAGGCTGGCGATACGGTCACCGTGATGGTGGGTAATGAAACCTATCAGACTAAGGTCAATGGTGATGGCAATAGCTGGAGCGTCAACGTACCGGGCAGTGTCTTAGCCGGTAATGGTTCTGTCACCGCCACGGTTACTACGGCGGATGCGGCCGGCAATACGACGACCGCGAACACTAGCCACGGTTACGCGGTTGACACTACAGCCCCAGACGCCTCGATCAGCATCGATAACATCACCGCGGATAACGTGGTGAACGCCGCAGAATCCGGTCAGAACATCAGCGTCAGTGGTCAAACCGGCGGCAATGTGCAGGCGGGCGATGCGGTTACGGTGACCGTCGGTAACGAAACTT
>NZ_JAKMAJ010000039.1 GCF_022378355.1 Brenneria bubanii | reverse complement strand
TATTTGGCGATTGATCAGATCGCACAATCCGGGCTGAGTTCCCTTTAAGTGATCTACTATTCGGAACAGCTATTTAGGCAGAGTGCCATTGATGTATCATCAGTCCATTCTCCGGCTTTTAATTGGAATGGACCACCACCCACCATATCGTTAACATAAACATGATCGCGTGAAGAAAACTCCAATGTTGTGCCTACTGCATCACCAATAGCCAAACCAACTAATGCACCCTTAGCCTTATCGAGAGCTAACGAATCTGGTACTACTTGGGGTTGGTTTCTCAGCCAGTCAGGTTTCCCTTCGTCGATTTTTTTATCTTCCTGCACACATTCTGGTTGGGTCGTATTATACTCCATTCGACTCTGTAATTGACGTGATGGCTTTGGAGCAAAGTGGGCATAACGCTTTGCATACAAAGACAATTTGAATTCATCTTCTCTTAGGTCAATCATGGTCTTTCCTCGTCAGCCTGCCGCTGATACGACGACGGTATCGGCACCCGGAACAGCGCCGCCGATGAAGTTACCGGCGGTTTCTCCGCCCAGCGTGCTGAACAAAGCAATGGCGGGAGCGGCAAGAATGGCCGTTGCGCCAACTCCGACGGCCAGTATGGTCCAGTTAATCCAGGCCGGAATTTCCGGGTTAATCTCACCGGTTTGCGTTTTTTCGCCGTTGATAAAGACATTCGGCGAACCGGAAGGAATTGATGATTATTTTGGCTTATATAACAAATCACTCATCTATACGTATATATTTTTCATCAGGTTTATGGTAAAGAGGGTTTGTGTTTTTAGTTGCAATTAGATCAATTATGCTCTGAAGGATAATTCAGCTCTTAAACATTGTAATCATCAGGATATAACATTGCCAAACGTCGCTCTGTCTCGTAGTAATTCTTATTGACTTCATGAGGAAGTTTAACTTTCAAACCATTACGAATTTGATCTGCAATAAAATAAGCATTTGCTAGTCTTTCAAAAAAAATTTCATCAGAGTTTTCAAACTCTTTCGCAGCATAAGATCCAAATGTTAATTCCCACAGTTTTGCTTTGTTTTTTTCATGTCCAAGAATAATTTTTCTTAAAAAAATAAGTTGTTGCACTATTGAGTTATACATAGGTTCTAGCGCCGCCGCTGCTGTATTTCTTCGTATCTCATTATGCCTTTTCTTTGCTAAAGACAATGCTTTATCAACATAGTCAAGTTTAGTTGGTTCATTCATTCAATGGTCTCCATTTCTCTCTTTGTGTTGTAAACCATTGTATCCCGCCACCTTCTGTCTGGAAAGGTCTATTTGGCACAGACCATGTATCCAACGCTGGGGTAGCTTCGCTTCTTAACATTACAGATTTTTCTTGTGCCTGGTATGCTTTTACTTCTTTCAGTACCACCTGATCTGTTCCACGAATTTGTCCTTCTGGATTAATACCAAGCTTTGTAGGAGGCGTTGTTTTATTTAAAGAATACCAGTTTCCTTGCCAATTTCCAGGAGCCTGGTTTTGAAATGCAATTTTACCTCGGTTTACGGTTTCAACTGTTATGCGTCCTTCCAAATTAATTCCTGAACGATACGCCGCAATTTTTCCCTCTTCTACACCTTGCATGCGCATAAAATCATCGACTAATTTTTTATTAGCACGGATGTTAATATCTTTATTTATATCACCAGTACGACCAAATTTTTCATTTAATTCGGCTCGTCGTACCGATATTTTCGGCGTCGATATAGTAGAAGGTGGATTGCGCCACGCATTAAACTTCATCCCGCCTTTTCCACCAGCGGCACCGCCAACAAGACCGCCCAGCAGCATGGACCATTTTTGCCCGTCGCTTCTTTCGCCGAATAGTGCGCCGCCGATGAAGTTACCGGCGGTTCCTCCGCCCAGTCCGCCCAGCGTGCTGAACAAGGCAATGGCGGGACCGGCAAGAATAGCCGTTGCGCCGACGCCGACGGCCAGCATGGTCCAGTTGACCCAGGCCGGAATTTCCGGGTTAATCTCATCGGTTTGCGTTTTTTCACCGCCGATAAAGACATTCGGCGAACCGGAATGAATTTCGGCGCTACAAGTCAGGTGATCGCCGACCCGGGCCGCCGGGAAATTATTGATATAGACTTTTATTGATCCTTCGGCTACTCGCTGGACAGTACCGCTGTGATCCCCACATTGACCAGAAGATAGATGAGCGCGGATAGCTGCTCGACTATTAATAAAGACGTTGGGGGATCCCTCGGTCAGCATGCCGGTAACGTGACGAGGCGCCCAGGACATACTGCCCAGTACTTCTCCTATTCCGCCTGCCGCGCAGGCGCCGGCGGCCGCTGCTGATACGACGGCTAGCGCTGCGCCGCCGGTGGCGACGACCGCAGCGGCTCCCAGAACAGCGCCGCCGATTAATCCGGCAATCATCCAGCCTTTCGAGGCGGTATGGGCAATTTCATCCTGTTCGCGCGCTGCACTTAACTCAGCCATTTATCGCCTGTTCCCTGTTGTGCCGTATAAATGCGGTGATGGTTGGAATATCTTGTAAATGCGTTGGACCGCTGACGGAACGGCACAGTGGCAGCTGCACCTCTAACGACTGAGCCTGAATAGGTGAAGTGGTCCACAGTGCGTAGCGAACGGGGTGTTCTTCGGCGACCGGGGCGATATGCAATGGATTGCCCGCGCAGTCAAAAAATAAGTAACAATCGTTCAGGGCACGCTGTAAATTAATGTGTTGATACAAATTATTTAACGCAGTAAAGACGAATAATTCTTTACTATCTTTGTCGAGGGCGAAATAGGTTTGCTGTGAATTAGCGGAGATCATGATTGAGACATAATCATCCGCTTCCGTCTGGCGAAACTTAATACTGTCTATAATTGACTGGTACTGTTTTTGATAGTATTCGCTGAAATCATTGGGGCAGGTGCCGATATAACAGACCATTTTTTTGCCATAACGACCTTCATCCAGCAGGATGACACTTTGTTTTTGCCATATCAGCGCATCGCCATTATTAAAATGATAAAATAGCTCGACGGCCTGATGACCATCTATCTCGGTCATTCTGGAAAACTCCAGAGCGAAATTGCGCAATGTGTTTTTCAGTTCCGAGACAAGGCGGGCCGCTATTCCCTGAACTCGGTCATCTTTCGATGCGCTGGCCCGCGATACCACAAAGGTAAATTCACTGGCGTTATGTTCACTGAGCGTGAAGAGGTTCATGGTCCTGTCTTTAAAGATATCGGGTAATTCCAGTGAACCTTCCTGGAGAAAATACTGAGCCATAGTTGTTCCTGATTATTTGTTCGCCGGCGGGAAGAAACTATCTAGTTCGGATTGGATGATCTCCTGATGCTTTTTACCTGGAGCAACCGTGGCTGCCTCGCCACCAGATGGATTTAAATGCAATTCACCTGACGATGTATTAATTTGACCACTTTTATCAACGGTAATATTAAAGTTAATCCCCTTAATATTAATATCTCCTTCTGCAGTGAGTTCCAGAACGCTAAGTCCGCACTCAAGGCGGATGGATTTTCCAGAACCAATAGTGAAAGAATCGACCGCATTATCAATGCGTTTTTGCCCAGTTATTCTGATCGAGTCGCCTCTGACACCGGTTATCTGGTCTTCTGTCACACGTAATTCTTCTTTGGCTCCCACAAAATGGGTGTGATTTTTTTCGATGGTGTGGGTTTCATCATTCTCAACATCAATATCCATATTGCGCTCGGCATGCAGCCATAACTGCTCTTCTCCCTTTTTATCCTCAAAGCGCAGGGCGTTGGCGTTGTCCGGCGAGCCGTCTTTGGAGCGGCTCATAAAGCCCATCTGGGTAGCGGCGGCCGGCAGCGACCAGGGCGGCATACTGGCTTCGTTGTAGACCCGGCCGGTGATAATCGGGCGGTCGGGGTCGCCGTTGATAAAGTCAATCACCACCTCATCGCCGACGCGCGGTATCTGCACGCCGCCGAAGCCCTGACCGGCCCAGGCGCTGGAGACGCGCACCCAGCAGGAGCTGGTGTCGTCGCCCCTGGCCAGCCGGTCCCAGTGGAACTTCACCTTGACCCGGCCGTATTTGTCGGTCCAGATGGACTCGCCCTTGGGGCCGACCACCTTGGCCGTCTGCGGCCCAAAAGTGCGCGGCCAGGGGGTGGT
>NZ_JAKMAJ010000038.1 GCF_022378355.1 Brenneria bubanii | reverse complement strand
ATGAATGCCGCTTCGCCATTTCCCGGTAATCAACACGGGCTGGTTAAAGTGGAGCGCTAATATGCGAAGTTATTTAGATACCTGGCTATCTTTAATTTTTATTTCTTCATAACGTGAAATGAAAAATGATGCTGACTGAGTTTTTCCATTTTTATTTAACTCAGTAATTATCTTTTCAAGAGATAAGCGTAAATTATTAACATTCATAACCAAGGAACCTTCATCATTCTGATAACCCATGATTTAGGCAAGTTAGATACCACGGCTTGATATCCTAACCCCGGATATCCTGCGCCTTGGGCAGCGGCTAGCCCTTCACTTACCCACTTTCTCTGAGAAACTCTAAACTCTGATACCTTTGTAAATTCTACTCCCCAATCATGGCGAATAGCAATTTTCTCTCGCAATAATTGCTCAGCGCTCTATTTTTCATTTGTTAGCCATGATATTTATAGAATATTCCATCTTTATTCAACTGCCTATTTTATAAATCCCCTTATCAAGGGTTACAGCTATTTTCTCTGGAAGTTTTGGTCCCAGTTTCCCGCCAGAACTACATTTACTCACCCCCAACGGATCGCTCCACGTCAGCGGATTCAGTGCGTAAGCGTAGTTTTTTAATCCACCAAGTAGCCCCACCGGGTCCAGATGCGAATTCTGTTCATCCGTCGGGTCGTAACATCAATTTAGGTTGTAAATCACCCAACGCTCCGCATCATCGTTCATATGCTACCGCCCTACCTTGATAGTTTTATCTGCACAAAATCATTGTAAATTAGGCGGTAATATAAATACAAACTGATTGAGGTACAGGAGCATCATCCATATTGGCGTCGACTGGATACGTGATAACGGCAAGCTCTAGCTGATAGCGTCTTTTATCCCCTAAAAACCCATTACCGTCACGGTGGAAAGAGGCGGGATTATTATTGAAACACAGATTAATTTGTAGCGACTGACCAACGACTAAAAATAAAAATCCGGAAGGAACGCTAAATTGCCTACGGATTTCCCTAAAGATTAGTCAATTAAATGCATAGTCAAATTATCAACCCAAACATCAAAATTGCTTCTTGACATAAAATAGAGTGTTTTTATTAGCTCCTCTGAGCTTATATCAATAATACTATTAGATGTTTTACCCAGCTCAGAAAAAATAGAGATGAATATACTAACATCCCGCAACCCATTTAACTCCCGCAGTTTTAATATACTAATTGCAAAATCCACAACTCGCGCGGGGGGATTATCAAAATCACTCCACTCCTCAATATCACCAACGAACTCCTTGTCTTCAAATTCAACAAAAAACTCATCAATATGTGTTCTAAAGTATTCTTTCTTCACTTCTTTAATATCATGATCAATTAATACATTAAATCCTATCGCTTCAAATAAATTCAATCCATTAAGCTGTTTCCTGCTTACATCACTAAATCGAAAAGAAATAAGCTGAGAGCAATCAAAGTTAAACTTTACTTTCACATTATTATTCATGAATAACATTTTCCGCTATAAAAATGGTCATGTGAATTTTAATATCTTTACTCCTTAGAGAAGCCACTTCGCCATTTTTAGTTTTAGTGCTTTGTCTATCATATATTGTCCCATCTTTCGGCGAAACATTCCTCGTTAGCTGATAAAAATGTGGACTAATTCCTCCGTGAGGATACAATCCGTAACGCTTAAATTATCCATTTTTATTTTTCTTACCCGTAATAAAGCCGGAAGGGTTCGCCGCTTTCGCGCCCCGCGCCCCGCGCCCGCCACATCCGTCACCACATAGTGCTGCCGGGTATCTTCTCCCTTGCGCTCCACCTGCGCCAGCGGCCGGAAACTGCCGGGCTCATATACTCACTGCACTTCCCGTACCGGGGTGCCATCGGCATAGTATTGCACCAGCCCCACCAGTTGATCGCCATCCCACGGGTACTGGACCTTAGACACCGACTGCACTGAAGCCACCTGACCTTCGCGCACCTTGCTGACCCGACGCCCAAACGCATCGTAGCCGTATCGCCACCGCGCCCCGTCCGGTAGGCTCACCCGCCTTCCGCCATCAACCTTAAAGGCCGCTGGCTCGAAGAGTCTGGCTTTATCACCGGGATGCCCGTCACCGTTACGGTGGAAAAAAGAGGGAGGATTATTATTGAGACGCAGATTAATTTATAGCGGCTAATCAGTTTATAAAATAAAAAGTCGGAAGGATCGGGTTATCGCTTCCGGCTTTTTATTTATCAGCATGTATTAATAATTAACACACACGCACCAAAATTACCTTCCTAAAATATAAACCAATCCAACTTTACGCGGACCTTCATATATTTCAAAAAAATCACACTTCTCAAATTTTTCTTGAGGTGCGTTATCCATCATAAATTCCAACCTGCCAGAACTTGTTTTATTCCCATCAATAATTTCAGGCGATGACAGTTCAAGAACAACGCTCCATGCGCTATTTTGCCAACCTTTATCATCAGGAAATCGAGCCACTGAAAAATAACGACCTACTGGTGGGGGACTTTTTCGTCCCCCTTCATTTTCACCGAACCACTTCACCTTAACATTTTTCATATATACTCCCATAAAATCTAAAAATATTTTATGGTTGATTTAACCTCTTTAGCCCATGTTATTTTTGTTCTTGGATCATTTAGATCATCAAGTTCTACATATCTTGCTGGCTCAATTCCGTCTAAATGAGGATCTGCATGAAGTCTATTTGCTATATCATCCTGCATATGATCTGTCCCCAAAATTATTCCCACCTAATTACGCTGTCATTTCATAATGCACCGGCGTTTGATAACCCAGCGTTGAATGCCTGCGTGGGCGATTGTAAAACACCTCAATATAATCAAACAGAGCGTTCATTGACTGCTCTCTGCAGCTAAACGCTTTACCCTGCATCAGTCCGAATTGTGCGATCTGATCAATCGCCAAACCAACCAAAATCACCAACCGGACTGAGTGCCGCGTCATGTGGCAACTGCTGAAAAAGGTTCGCCATTTTATGGAGACCGTCAGTCCATTCCCGGGAGGAAAACATGGACAGACCAAAGTGTAGCGGTATTAGGGACAGCTATTTAGTTTAACTCGCCTATAACCATCGAGATAATGGACTTTCTTGTAGATGTTTTTCCAATAAATCTTCATCGATGATTTTTTTCTCAATAACAGGACGAAGAATTTCCTCCAAAATCTCAAAATCCTCTTGACATCCCGTATTCTCTAAAAGAATTTCAAATGCGCTATCAACAAATGACATTTCACCACGAGAGTTAGCGTCAAGAATAAAACCAACAAGTTCTGATTTTATTCTCTTATTCTCAAAATATTCCTCCTCACCTGAGGAATATTCTTTTTCGTAAGATGAAACCAACTCTTCAGACAGATATACTAGACGGTAATTTAAATCATTGGTCATTCTATTATCTCATATACGCCAGCGGGAATACCGTTTTTAATCAGCACTTCTCTATTTTTTAGCGTACCTTGACTCAAGCCCCATCCATCGCTAGCATCGATAATATTTTCATCAGGTATTTTAATAAATCCACTTTATCTTGCAACCATTCTTATTATAAAAATCGGCAGTTTTTTCTTTTTTTGTTGTTGATATTAATTGCGTATCTAATTTCCCATCACTCACATGCTCTTGTGCTGAATAACCAGCACACGGGTTTTTAGGCTGAATATCTTTACCCGCCTTAGCCTGAGATTTTTGTTCTTCGGTCAATCCCCGATAAGCTGTCCCCGCATGCTTCTTATCAGTTTTACATCCAGATTCAGCCCCCAGCGGATCCCCCATTCCAATAGGTTATGCACATACGCCTGTGGCCTCAATCCCCCACCCAGCCCTATCGGGTCCAGATGCGAATTCGGCCCATCCGTCGGGTCGTAACATCAATTTCGGTTGTAAATCATCCAACGCTCCGCGTCATCGTTCATATGCTACCGCCCAACCCTGATAGTCTTATCTGCACAAAGTTATTGTAAATCAGACGGTAATATAAATACAGACGGATTGAGGTACAGGGATATCATCCATATTGACGTCAGTTGGATACGGGATAGCGGCGAGCTCTATCTGATAGGGTCTTTTATTCCCATCAGACGGCCCAGCACGCCGTAACGATAGCGATCCAGATCGCCGTTTGCCAGCGTCTGACACTCAAGCAACCCGGTCTCGCCCCCAGCTTTTGTTAGCGCCAATGATATAAGACAGTAATTCACCATTTGGATTGTCCGCTCCACCCAACATGTTGTTTCCTTGAGGT
>NZ_JAKMAJ010000037.1 GCF_022378355.1 Brenneria bubanii | reverse complement strand
TCCACGGAGAGAGGTTCAACACGCGGGAGGAGATGAAATCGGCGGTATTCGAGTATATCGAGATAGACTACAATCGGCACCGACGGCATAGTGCCAACGGCGGGCTAAGCCCGGTGCAATTTGAGGAAAGAAACCTCGCTTAAGGCAGTGTCCACCGTCGCTGGGCAAGATCACCGTTCAGAAAGCGGTGATGAATTAGATATACATCATGCTATGCAAAAACATCCTGCTGGACAGGTCGTTTCTGGCTACGATCCTAAAACTGCTCCATCTATTGCTGTTCCTAAGATAGAACACCAACAGATTCCAACTATGAAAGGACCATATAGTGGTTCAGCCAGAGATCTTTTAGCAAAAGATATTAAAGACCTCCGGGAGTATACGAATGCTCCTGCTTCTTCTATAAAAGAATTAATAAAGCTCAATAAGTAAATGTTTCCTGACGCTTTTAAAAAGCTTCCTAAAAAATAAAGGTGAGTTTATGAATGCTGAACAATTTGTTGATGTTATAAAAAAGGTTGTTACAGAGTCATCGGTTAAAGGTATTGAATCAGTTTTAAAGTCGCCTCCGGGGAGAAAGCCAAAGAAAGATTTATTAGAAATGTCAAGGTATTACAATGATAGAACAGATGAAGAAAAAGAAATAATAAACAAAATAATAAGACTGTCTGTCGATAATGGCGTGTTTGGTTTTTTGTGCGTATTAGATGGTGTCAGAGCCATTGAAGATGGCGAGAACAAAGGTACGCTTTCTCTTATTTATAAGAAAGATGCAGAAGTTGTTTTAAATAAAGACGAAGATCTACACGATTATTATAATGCGGTATGATCTTAATTAGCCGGAAGAGATCCAATGATCCTTCCGGCTATTTTATTATTACGCCAGCATATTCCCCCGCTCTGCCCAAATAATCATCTTACCGGGCAGTACGTCAATGATTAACGGCTGGCCGGGCAACCCGCTGCGGGTCAACCAGTCGCCTGCCAGAGTCAGTTCGCCGTTATCGCATATCCAGTCCGCGCCCTCGCTGTCATGGCCGTCCAGCTCTGCCAGCAGCGCAGCGATATCGGTGTCCTCATCGAGTCGTGTGAGTATCAATCCGTTGCGGTACAGGCTGATACGGAACAGGGTATTGGCGGTAAAGCCCGCCTGAGCCAGTTCATCGCCGGTCAGCGTCAGGTTCCGGCAGTTCTCCCTGATAAAACGCCGTCTGAATGCTCATTGTGCGCCTCCCTTGTTCAGCCCGCCGGGAAAGCGGTTGAGACATTGTGCGGCGGCGCGTTCATCGAACGGTTGCAGGCTGAGTCCTTCAAGACAGTGCCACAACGCCCGCAAATCCTGCATGGTAATGACGATGCAACCCGGCATGACACGCAGCTTAGACCGGGCTGCTGGAGCGCCAGACACTGGTCAACGGCGGCGGCAGCGAGCCGCATCATCTGGACCGGCGCTATCGTTACGACGTGCTGGACCGTCTGGTGGGGATAAAAGACGCTCACTGGAACGAACAGGATTTCCGTCTGAACGGCAACGGGCTGGTGACGGCGGAGTGTCTAAATGGGCGCTGGCGTCAGGCAAAACTGTTCGGTTACGACAGCGAACAGAACCTGTGTGAAGTTTCGGAGATTATCGCTGCATCGGGCGTACCACTGTCGGTATCTCAGGCGGTATCGGCAGGTCAGCGTCGCTATGATGGCGCAGGTCGTATCGTCGAGCGCGGCGATGTGCGCTATGAGTATGACGTCTGCGGCAGGCTGAGCCGCAAGCGAGAAATGCGCGCGGGATTCAGACCGAAAGAAACGCGCTACGAGTGGGATACGCAGGACCGGTTGCGGCGGGTGAGTCTGCCGGACGGGGCTCGGTGGCGCTATGGCTACGATGCGTTCGGGCGTCGGGTCAGCAAGGTGCGCGAAGGTCAGGTGACCTCATTACAGTCGGTGTCGAAGGTCCAGTACCAGTGGGACGGCGACCAGCTGGTGGGGCAGGTGCAATACTATGCCGACGGCACCCCGGCACGGAAGTGCAGTGGGTGTATGAGCCCGGCAGTTTCCGGCCGCTGGCGCAGGTGGAGCGCAAGGGAGGCGACACCCGGCTGCACTATGTGGTGACGGACGTGGCGGGCACGGCGCGCGAGTTGTGCAGCGAAAGCGGGGAAGTCCACTGGCGCGGCGAACAGGCGCTGTGGGACGGACACCGTGAAGACCGGCTACCGATTGGGCTGAAACGCTATCTGGGCGACGCGGCGAACGAAGAAGTGTACTGCGAGCTGCGTTATCAGGGCCAAATCTACGACGCGGAAACGGGACTTTACTACAACCGTCATCGTTACTATGATGCGGACAGCGGGCAGTATATCTCGCCGGACCCGATAGGTTTACTTGGCGGACTGAGGCCTCAGGGTTATGTAACGAATCCGTTAGAATGGATAGACCCATTAGGTTTATCTAATAGCTCTATTCTCGATAGGGCTATGGGAGGACAAGTCGGAGACAAGTTGTCTGCTCATCATGTTATTCCTGTCGAAGTTTGGAAAGAGAATGGAGCGTTCTTAGACAAGATAGGCATGGGTGATAAAATGAACTCTGCTTTTAATGGTATTCATGTCCCAGGTTCTCAATCAGCTATGGCAGCAGATGTAGGGAAAGGAATGAATGTTTTTCATAGCAGTAATCACAATGCTTATTCGAATGATGTTCGCCGAAAGTTATCGAATATTAAATCCAGATACGATGCTGGGGACTTAGATGCAAGGGGCGCTAGGGATTCTGTAAGAAAACTTCAAATTGACATGAAAAATAAAGTCTGGCGCGGAGACGTTTCTAAAACTAAATGTGGGAGAATGAACTAATGTATTACATATTGATGAATGACTATGGTTCTTCATTGATCCCAAGATATCTTCACGTAATCGTTGATTTTAAGAAACAGGTTAATGATAAATGGGAATATGAAAGTTCTAAAGAATCTTTTCCAAATTATATGCTGGAGTCAACATGTCCAAATACTTTGTATTTGTTATGTCGTAAGGATGTCGGTGCATTGAAATTTAGTTATTATAATCACGGCATGGGGCATATAATGTCTAAAGATTTTTTTGAAAAAATTAATAGTATTGAAACGAGCCATTTTGTTGCTAAGGATATGATCGCAACTTCTATTAAAGATGGTAGTGTCTTGCGGGATGATTTAAAGTATGTTTATTTTTTGGGTAATGAGGATTTTATAGATATATCCAAATCTAAATTGGAGGAGGATAAACGAGGTAATTTGGTTCCGTATGATATATCATTTAATAAGAGTGTAACTAAATACGGCCTATTTTCGATTAATAAAACTTTGCTTCATCATTTTTTGTTTTTATCTGAGTTAAGTGTTGATGTTTTTTCTAAAGTAAATGGTTTAAAAATAGTGCCGTTAAATAGCGCACTCAATAATTATTGTTCTGATTATGGGTATGATCTAGAAGGCAATAAGAAAAGAGTCAGGAAAAAATTACCTTGAGTTAGATATAAAAATCCGGAAGCGATCATAAAGATCCTTCCGGTTATTTTATTTACCCGCCCGATAATTACGCCAGCATAATCCCTCACTCCGCCCGAATAATCATCTTACCGGGTAGCAGCTCAATCTTCAGCGACTGGCCGAGCAAGCCGCAGCGGGTCAGCCAGTCGCCCGCAAGCGTCAGCTCGCCGTTGTCGCGTATCCAGTCGGCGCCCTCGCTGTCATGGCCGTCCAGTTCTGCCAGCAGCGCGGCGATATCGGTATCCTCACCCAACCGGGTGAGTATCAGCCCGTTACGGTAGAGGCTGATACGGAACAGGGTATGGGCGGTAAAGCCCGCCTGAGCCAGTTCGTCGCCGGTCAGCGTCAGTTCCGGCAGTTCCTCCTGATAAAACGCCGTCTGTATGCTCATTGTGCGCCGCCCTTGTCCAGCCCGCCGGGAAAAGCGTTCAGCCATTGTGCGGCGGCGCGTTCATTGAACGGTTGCAGGCTGAGTCCTTCGAGACAGTGCCACAACGCCTGCAAATCCTGCATGATAATGACGATGCAACACGGCATGACACGAAGCTTAGACCGGGCTGCTGGAGCGCCAGACGCTGGTGAACGGCGGCGGCAGGCTGAGCCGCAAGCGAGAAGTGCGCGCGGGATTCAGACCGAAAGAAACGCGCTACGAGTGGGATACACAGGACCGATTGCGGCGGGTAAGCCTGACGGATGGGGCGCGTTGGCGCTATGGCTACGATGCGTTCGGGCGTCGGGTCAGCAAGGTGCGCGAAGGTCAGGTGGCCTCATTACAGTCAGTATCGAAGGTCCAGTACCAGTGGGATGGCGACCAACTGGTGGGACAGGTGCAATACTATGCCGACGGCACCCCGGCACGGGAAGTGCAGTGGGTGCGGTAGCTGTCAACGAAGTTGACACCCTTTATTCGTTTTTACGCTGCCGTTTTCAGCCCAGCTTCTGGCTTCTCCGG
>NZ_JAKMAJ010000036.1 GCF_022378355.1 Brenneria bubanii | reverse complement strand
ATCCCGCTCGGCCAGTTGGCGCTTGAGGCGGGCGATTTCTGTTGCCTGTTGCTGCTCACGCTCAGAGGTGGAGCCCTGCTCACGTTGTTTACTGCGCCAGACGTAGAGTTGAGAGTCGTGCAGGCCGAGCTCCCGGGCGGCTTTGGCCACACCGATACGCTCAGCCAGCGCCAGCGCCTGCTGGCGAAACTCCGGGGTATATTGATTACGGGATGTCTTCTTCACAGATTGTGCTTGCGTCATGGTTCACCTTGTTAACGATTTTACTCGCTTAACAGCGTGTCCACTATTCGTGGGTAGGATCAGAACGAGCTATTTGTCGATCACGTCGCCACATGAAGACTGTGATGACTAGACTTACGGCTGCCAGTGCAGCACCAGCCAAAGGAACTGAGCGCACACCTAAGCCGAGGTCTAATACAGCCCCCCCCATCCATGCTCCAAAACCGTTACCTAGATTAAATGCTGACACGTTTACCGAAAGGGCAAGCGTGGGTGCAGCTAATGCAACGGACTGAATTCGCGCTTGCAGAGAAGGAATAATGGAAAAGCCAATAGCGCCAAAAAGAAACAAAGTAATAGCAGAAAGGAAGGGAACAATGCTGGTCATCCAGAATAAAACAAGAATTACCACCAAACTGCCTAACACAGTAGTAACTCCACGCATTACATGCTTATCTGCTAGACGACCACCGGCAAAATTACCCATTATTGCTCCGATGCCAAAAATCACTAACAGAGCTGAAATTGAGCTTGCACTAAAGTGGCTTACTTCTGTTAACAGGGGCACAATGTATGTTGAAGCAGTAAAAACAGCTCCTTGCGCAAGTACTGTGGTAATCACAGCGAATACAATATTTGGATTACTTAATTCACTGAGTTCCCGACGGATAGCGCCTGGTTTAGAATCTTCTGCACCGGGTAAGTTAGAAGGCATATAAGCAGCAATAAGGGCAGTTGAAATGACCGCGATTACAATAATTGCTTCAAACGTAGCTCGCCATCCAAAATGCTGTCCAATCAATGTTCCGAGCGGCCCACCTAATGCATTTGCTAAGTTAAAACCTAGAGCAATCTTAGCCATAGCAGATCCTTGTTTATTCACTGGAGAGAGTGTTACTGCAAGGCTGAATGCGACGGCAACGAATGTGCCGTGGCTAATTGAAGTAAAAATTCTTGAAAACATAAGCAATTGATAATCCGGTGCTAAAACTGCACCAACGTTTCCTAGGATAAACGGAATCATCAAACCTAAAACCAATGTTTTTCTTGGTACCTTTGATGTAAAAAGAGTGACAAATGGCCCAATAATGGTCACACCCAGTGCGTATCCCGTAACAAGCAACCCAGCACTCGGCAAAGATATTGAGAGGTCATTAGCGACGATAGGCAAAAGTCCAGAAATGACGATTTCTGCCGTACCAAGACAGAAAACGCCCAACATTAGTGCAAATATCGTTACAGGCATATATATTTCCTTGCTATTAACAAATACATGGGTTCACGAAAAAAATTCAAACATCTCAATAAGTAACGTAATTTATACAGGCATGAGTAGTCGCCCAAAATAAACCACATGCGATATGAAGCATTTGGAGATTAATCTAGATCTTCTTTCATAATTTGTTTAGACATTAATAACTACATGCTTACAATTAAAACAACACAAATCGAATGGGATCTTTTGATTCTTACGATAGATTGTTCGTGCCGCAATACCGGTACTAATAGTGACCAGCATGACTTTTTGATCCTCCGCACATAGTGGAAGGGAAGCAGCGTGAAGCAGAGCTGCCGTAACATCATTCACAACATGCCAGGCAACGTCGGCCCTTTTAGAGCTTAAGGCCCCTAGCATGTCAAAGGGAGCCTCATGCGAGCCCCATAAAGTCTTATCTTTTATTAGAGCCATTTTGATAATTTCTGCGACACCGTTAGATATATGACGTTGATTTAAGCTTTTAAGAAATTGAGGATCAATCAGTGCAGAAGATGGTGCGAAATAAGTTCCAAGGCGATTTTTGTGGTCTCCGTAGTTGACCCCAGTCTTGATACCAATACCGGCATCGATTTGCCCCATTAGTGTTGTGGGAATCCGAATATAAGGAATGCCACGGCGATAAAGGCTAGAGGCAAAACCAACAACATCTAAAAGTACGCCACCTCCAATGCCTACGACGACTTCTCCTCGGCGCAATAATCCAGCATTATTCATTGCCTCAGCAACTTGAATAACTGATTCAACGCTTTTATTTATTTCATCACCTGGGATGATTTTCCAATGGAAATCAAAATTCCAAGCATTGAAATAGTCACGAAATCTTTCTCCGTAAATTTCGTTTACCTTATCATCAATCACAACGAGACGCTTGATTTTTACGCCAGCACTTCTATCAACATCTTTTGCACAAGCACGTGCTAAAATAGGGTTTATAGGATTTAAAATATCATTGACAATTGATACACTATAATTAACTTTTTGTGTTGCATGCATGTGCCAAGTTAAATCTGACTGTTTAGCAAGAGGATCGCGAAAATAATTAGAGTTTGATGACTGTTGTTGGTTTTTCATTTTAATTCCGTCCATAAAGTGACTAAACAACATTATTACCCAACACATCAAAAGAGTTACTGGGTAATCCTATTAGTCTTCTGCTCAACTAAGGGAGGTTTCACTGAAACATTTTGACCATCTTAACTTAATTTGTACTTTACAATACATTACACTTAAGAATAACCTAGTTATGGTTCCGGACTATGTTGCCTAATTAGGTGGTAATCAATTTTCAAGGATGTGAGACATGATTGATTCGTTATCAGCGCTTTCCGTATTTGTAAAAGTTGCCAAAGAGGGAAGTTTTGTTTCAGCAGGACGAAGCCTTGGCCTTAGCGCATCTGCAGTTGGGAAGCGAGTAACAGGTCTTGAAAGCTCTGTGGGAGCACAGCTTTTGCAGCGTAGTACACGTAAGATTTCGCTTACCTATGAGGGGGAACAGTTTCTTGTCCATGCGATGCGAATTCTGGATGAAATCGACAATATCCAACTTACGATGCAAACATCGACTGAGAACCCCGTTGGGAAATTAAAGATTAGCATTGCGCCAATTCCGAATTTATTCAGCAATAGATTTAATGAATTTTTAACAATGCACAGTGATATTGAGATGGAATTTGATTTTTCCGACAGATTTGTTGACCTTATTGGCGAGAGTTATGATGCAGCCTTGCGTGTTGGGAGCGATCCTGATGGAAATCTTCGTTCTAAATATTTAGGTGAAATGACAAGTGCTCTAGTCGCTAGCCCTGACTATCTTAAAATTAGCGGATACCCTAAAAATTTTGATGAATTACTTTCGCATAAGTTAATTCATTATCGTTCAAAGAACACTGGATTAATACAACCTTGGCCATTACCAAAAATAAAATCTCTTACCCTCCCACTATCAATTATCTGTAATGATATAGATACACGTATAAAATTGGCAACCCAAGGAAACGGAATAGCCTATTTACCGATAACTTCAATTAAAAAACATTTGGATACTGGTAACCTCTGCACCATACTTAATGATCAAATAGTTGATACCAGCACACCAATTTATGTGGTTTGGCCATACGCACATCGTTACAGTTTACGCCAACGCTTATTAATCGACTATCTTAAAAAATTAGAATTTTAAATATCACTAGATGAAAACATGACTAACATCAGGGTGTACTAATCAACGGGGAGCAGTTCAGAAAAACTGTAGGTGTTGGCCTGTCCAGACTATAAAGAGGATGCTTATGCCTTCTACTTTTTACTGCTCCATATAATTGACAAGGCACTGGCTTGAGTCTATTGAAGTGTGATGATATTTTGGCTCGAGTGATTTATAACCAGAGCGTGAAGAACATGGACTCGAAAGGTTTTGATCCGAAAGACTTGGAATATATCTGCTCCAGGAAGCGCACACAATTTAAGATGAAAAAAGCAGATTTCAAAGAATTAGGACGTAATACACTTTTAGGTTCTGTTGATCTTGTCATCGGCGTCCTAAATAGCTGCGTCTAATACCGCTACACCTGCTGGTTACTGACATATGACTGGTTGCGTACGGGCAACTCATTTCAGGCCCGATTCGACGCGGTCAGGCAGAGGAAACGGCCCCAATGCCTTGCCCTGCAAGGGCCAGACGAAAGTGGAGCACTATTCCGCGCAGCTATTTAGGAGCTGCAGTTCTTACTGCCGGAGCACTCAATAATAAAGTCATTTCAAAAAATAAAACCGATGATCTTGGTTATGGTTACAAAGACGGCAACCAAGGGTACGGTTATTATTTTGGTGATATTAAAGATGACGACTAGTAACGGGAGTGTTAGAAATTCTGTGTCATTCCAGTAATATACGATCAAAAAGGAATGACACATGTCCCAGCCCTTCAATTTCGATAAAGCCCTGAAAGCACTTCAGGATGGTCAGGCACTAACCGGCAAAGATGGCATCTTAACGCCGTTAATC
>NZ_JAKMAJ010000035.1 GCF_022378355.1 Brenneria bubanii | reverse complement strand
GGTTTGGAGAGGGCTTCGCTGCCCTTGAGCTTCCAGAAGAGCAGCCCTTCAACGGGCAGTTGTACGGTGATGCGGTTAGACATAATGTTCAATCCATGTAAGTGGAGAATATCGGTGTTCCCATTGTTGATGCAACACATTGGAATAATCCCGCTTCCCTTGTGTGTTTATATGTGATAATGAAAAATAGGCTTGATAGGTCAGATCAGGATACTGTGACCAACATGAGCCGACCACGAAAAGGTTAGGTGAAAAAGAATGGCGGTGAAAGCATAGGTACATGCTTACAAACCAGGCTCCACTGGTCACACCATATGGAATGTGGTCAGTAGTATTTCCATGCAGCGTTTATTTACTTCAAAATGATAGTTGTTATTATTTTTATGCTGACCAATTAGTTCTATGTAACACCATAAATTTTCACTGCTAAAAATATACATCTGATATCTGGCTCGCATATTTTCTTCGGCGCTGAAAATTTCACCCGTGCAGGTATAGATCTCTTCCCCCAGTGAAGCATTAAGATCATTGGGAATGGGTTCTATTTCATTCGCCACAAGAGAAACTGAATTATCATTTTCCTGGAAACGCGCAGTCGATTTCTTATACACATCTTCCGGCGTAGGGGATGAAGATTTAGCATAGAAATACAGGTTAATCGCACCATAATTAATCCCATCGATGGTGTGTTCAATAACCAAACGATTGTTCGCAATAGTTTTTGCTTGCCATGAAGCCGGAATTTTGAATGAACTGGCCATATCCTTACTGAGGGGGACAGTCGTCAACAACTCTGCCAACGCTAAATTACTACGATGCAACAGGTCCCAGTTAACAACAATAAAATGGATATCGCTGGCCAGTGCGGAATAATCACGGGAAGCACAGGATGCTTTTAACAAAAAGTAATTTCCGCCACCCGCTTCGGGATTATAGTCTTTCTGAACGGTATAGCGTGATACGACTTCATCGCCGGAAGCATGCGTTTTTATCGTTAATACGTCAGCAAAAGTTCCGCTTCCATTGGGATTGTTGATAATGCGCTGATGAAGTACGCTTTCTCCCATAATGGACAGCTTTTTAAACAACCAATCGGCGGCGTTCATTTCCCAGGGACAGCGTTCATAGGCGGCCCATACTTCCAGATAAGACGATGAATCCGCCGTAATATAGCGCCCGATATTGGTTAACCCCACATCGGGGAAACTAACCGGGGTTAACTCCGCGGGTTTAATCCGCTTGGGTAAAATTACCCAATAGTGGAGCATATTTTTATCTGATGAGGTATAGAGGCATTTCCAGAATTTCTCCTGCATCTCAACTTGAGTAAATGCTGACGTCACTGGAAAATCATAGTTATTGTTGAAGTCCATAAAAATCCTGTAAACTCAGTAAGTTGTACCAATCCATATGCCGTAAAAAATCAGTATACTCCCCGCGGAAATAAGGCATTTTGCCAGTATCAAGAGCGACGGGCCAAAATTGTTTGAAAGGGATGATAATTTTGCATAATTCTCAGCGGTATTATGCTGCTGATGAAAGCCCATTATTCGGCTGAACATGGTGCAGAGCATGACTACGAGGAATTTCATTCCTAATATAGACATTAAGGATCCGAAGGCGATAATCAACACGGTTTTTGCAGTATGCACGGAAACAAAAGGACATATTGGAAGGATGAGCCTTAGTGCTATTACAATCAAGAAAAGAATAACATATATAAGAACAACTTTTAAACCAAAAAACAACCATTCCCTCTTGTTAAAACTATCCTTTCCATTCCAGATATAGAGTAATGTAATTATCCAAAAAATAATAAACCCTAGCCAATTCATCCCGTTAAAACTCCCGTTGATTGTTTGTTAATCACCCACCAGCACGGTAACACAGCCGGTAATTATTGTTCCATCGCCACTCTCTGTCGGAGAGAGTTATTTATCATTATTCACAGAAATAAAATCAATAATGGGTTTTGCGGCTAATTTCACGCTGACATCTCCTTTTAAGCCTACAGCAAGCGCTAATTCACCGTTAATTCTGAGATTCAATGAATAATCAGTAGTATCCCAATAGCCGCCTCCTCCGGCGGAAGCGCCTATACTTGCCGCAGTTCCGCCGATTTTAGCGTCCGCCACGAGAACGCCTAAAACATCGACTTTACCAACGGCTTCTCCTTTTATTGTCGCTGCCTCTGCTCCCCCTTCGAGAGAGAATCCGTAACGACCGTTATTACCGGTATAAATTTCTCTGACACTTTTGGCTTCGGCTGTACCAATAATAACGTCTCCGGTTACACCGCCATAAATCGTTCCTTCATTTCCAACGCTAGCGCTGGCTCCATACTGAATACCCGTAGCGCTTGCGTTTAGATTATGACCATTAATCCCATTTTTACCTTCATAGATTGTTCCGGTAGCATTGGCGACAGCAATTTTGGTGCGCGTTTCTCCCTTTAATATATCCTGGCTTTTCATATTGCCCTGGGTAATAT
Organism: Brenneria bubanii; assembly: GCF_022378355.1. Lineage (GTDB taxonomy): Bacteria > Pseudomonadota > Gammaproteobacteria > Enterobacterales > Enterobacteriaceae > Brenneria > Brenneria bubanii. The sequence continues at coordinate 2,954 of NZ_JAKMAJ010000035.1, read as the reverse complement.
GAAAAGCGCAAATCCAGCCGATACCGTATCATGGCCGCCGCTGCCGCTTTTATTCTCTGTACTGGCATAGGCTCCCAGCACACGGGCATCGAAACTTGAGTAAATGCTGACGTCACTGGAAAATCATAGTTATTATCGAAGTCCATAAAAATCCTGTAGACTCAGTAAGTTGTGCCGATCCATATACCGTAAAAAATCAGTATGCTCCCCGCGGATACAAGGCATTTTGCCAGTATCAGGAGCAGCGGACCAAAATTGTTTGAAAGGGATGATAATTTTGCATAGTTTTCAGCAATATTATGCTGCTGGTGGAAGTCCATCATCCTGCTGAACATGGAGCAGAGCATGACTACGAGGAATTTCATTGCCCATACAGCCAGAAAAGACGTTGAGAGGATAAGCGTTACATATTTTGCAGTGGGTAAGGATATGACAGGCCATACAGTTAGGATCCCTTTGAATACCAGACTAAATACGGTAGTACCTATAAATATTCCAACAAGTTTTGAAATAAAAAGTAACCATTCTTTTTTATTAAAACTATCCTTTCCATTCCAGAGATAGACTACTGTAATCACCCAGAAAGCAATAAACCCCAGCCATGCCATGACGTTTTAATCTCCACTAAGCTTTGTTTATCGACAATCATGTGGCAGAAAATATGCTCTTTAGATTTAAGAATAAAGATCATTCAAACTTGATTTCCATATATGTGTCTGCTGTTTTTTTTATTGTTTTATCTATATGTTCTCTTTTTGTTTCTTCCGTTAATTCTTCTTTTTCATACGGTGGTTCAAAGTTTTTTATGGAGTTAATATTTGCTATGAATCCACCAATTATCATTTCTCCTTCTACCTTGATTTTTCTACCGCCATCATCTAGGATGATATAAGAGTTCGTTCCGGTTATTTTCATTTTAATTCTCAATATTCATACTGCCATTAGCAACTTGATATTCAAGTTCATATAACTGAAGGGATGATAGCGGCGGCATTTGAGTACATAGAATTTCATTACGACCGATGCCGCTGGCATAGCGTCAATAGTCGGGTTAGCCCGATAAAATTTAGAGCCGAAATATGATTTGTTAAAAAACAATCGATCGTTAACTCGTTATTAATAAGGTTTATTAAAATTGAATGTATTTAATAAACATAAAAAGTCTAAAAAGCATCAAGGCTTTTAGTATGCAGGATTTAACATTTCTATCAGCGTATTCACTCGCCCGCGATAAAAAACCTTGCTTAAGACTGTGTTCACCGGCGCTAAGTAAGATCACTTCACTATTGTGATATCAATTACTTCTTTGTCAGAAAACGCTTTCCAGTCTTTTCTGATATTTTCTGCTAAGGTCTTCATATATTCGATATCATCTTTATACTTTAGGGCATCTTTTGTTAAACGAAATTCTTTGCTGACATCCAAATGAGAGTTAGGATAGAAATTCGGTATAAGTACAGAAATAAACCAATCATCACTCGATCTCATCAACAAAAAATCACCTTTTTGAGAATAAACGATCTTTGCTTCAATCATATATCGCTCCAGTTTAAGAGAACATGTAATCCACCGCGCATAGCACCATGCTGTGAACCCCCTTTCGAACCGCAACGTCAACGACTCTACACTCTGGAGTATATTGTTGTCTTGCCATAGTGACCTTGCTTTCGTTGATTGATTTGAAAACCAGGTGAGCACTAAATCAAGGATATATCAAGGTGAAGTATCTGGTGATCTATGGGGCCAGTCTATAATCAATCCCTCTGGTTATATTTTTAGTAGATATGACGGTTTCCCAATCACCTTTAGGCAATGAGACGATAATCCTTACTAACATCAGAATGGGAGTAGGATAAAAATTTGGGATTAATACAGAAATAAAATAATCATCACTATCTTGTAATTTTAATAATGCAAAATCACCCCTGCTTAAATATATGATCTTCGCTTTAATCATAAATAGCACCTATTCTCATATCCCTGATAATGAATTCCTCTTTCTAGGCCATTTATAGATATAATTGCTTAAAAATCATTTACTATCAGACAACCATAATGGTTTTATATCCCTTACCCCCATTCATTTCCCTCAGAAATTCAAACGTTATAATTTTCCATAGAGAAAAATCCGATATTTCCATTTCTTACTAGAAAATTAGTCACCTATTGGCGTTCGCTTAAACAGTTCTTCCGCCATCGACGTTATACGTTCTTGCTGTACTAATTTTTCGAGCCATTCCGAAGGAATACTGGAATAACCATACAATGCGCCTGCGATTTGTCCTGTCGTTGCAGCCACGCTATCCGCGTCATCTCCCAAATTTGCTGCCAAAAGAATAGCATCACGGAAATTATCGGTGCTCCAAACTGACCACATAGCGGCTTCTAGGGTATCGATCACGTATCCACTTGAGCGGATCTGATCACGATTTTTTTCTTTGTATTCGCCAGCGTTAATAAGGAGCACACGCAATGTGCTAGAAAAAATATGAGGAGAAAAGGAAACTTCTTTACTATGCCCATTAAGGAGAAAATGTAGAATTAGTCCTAAAAACTGACAGCTATTAATAGATTCAGAAGAACCATGTGTAGCGATACTTTGACTTTTAGACTCAGTCCATATCCGAAGAAGTGATTTTCTTCTAAATATAGCAACAGGTGCGTGTCGAATTATCGCAGCATTGCCAGCGGTTTCACCTCCTGTATTCCCAAACCACTGACTACCATTTTTCAGATATGCTTCCAAAGCGTAACGCGTAGTATTACCTATGTCAAAGCAACGACCATTAGAGCTATTTTCACCGTAATGATACCAGCGAACTAGTTTTTTCCTGAAAAGATCAATATCCAGCCATCCTGCATCAAGATAGGTTTCAGCTAAATAGCTGTTCCTAATACCGCTACACTTTTGCCAGTCCATGGTTTCCTCCCGGGAACGGACTGACGGTTTCCAT
>NZ_JAKMAJ010000034.1 GCF_022378355.1 Brenneria bubanii | reverse complement strand
GAAATGCGTTTCATGGTGTTTCCCCACCGCCCCATTAGCGTTTTTGATGGGGGTGACATCTATCCTGACAGAGGGGGTCCATTTCCACCGCGCATTGCTCCCGCTCAGCCGCTGATTCGCTACCGCACGGTTGCGGTGGTCTGCGTACTCACCCGGCCAGTAGCCTGCTCCCTTCCGCGGTGGGATAAGGGCGCTGATTTTTTTACGCCGCAGTTCAGCGTGACACAATCGGGTGTCGTAAGCACCGTCCGCCGCCCCTGACCTGATTTTTCGATGAGTCTGCCGGATAAGTCCGGGAAAGGCCTCTGCGTCCTTGACCTTGTTCAAAAACAGGCCGGCGCAGATAATTTCATGCGTCTTCGCATCAACGGCCAGATGCAGTTTTCGCCAGATGCGCAATTTCCCCCCGGGTGGGCGTTTTAAAACTGACGTTAACCGCCCGTGCTCGTTTGCTGATACAGCTGTAATCCGGGCAGCGTAACGGAGCGTTTATCAGGGAAAAAATCGAATCAATAAAGCCCTGAGCGGCACGCAGGGTAAGCAGAAATACACGTTTAATCACCAGAACGGTAGTAATGGCAAGGTCAGAATAGCGCTGAGGTCTTCCACGTGCTGAAGGCGTTGCAGACTCATACCAGGCCTGAACAATCTCATCATCTTGCCAGAAAGTGAGGGGGCCGCGATTGATAAGTGCTTTGTTGTAAGTACGCCATTTGGTGATCCTGAACTTCTGCTTTGCCACGGAGCGACCTGGGTTGTCAGAGGATGTGTGATCTGAGCCGTCAACTCAGCAAAAGTTCAATTTATTCAACAAAGCCTTCCGGTAGCATAAACCACAGTTCGCGAATATCCTGCGCGGTGATGATGAGGCAGCCCGGCATCACACGCAGCTTGAACAGTTGGCTGGTGCTGAACCCGCCTTCCTGTAGCCACTTGCCGCTGATGTTGATGGCGGGCGTGGGGACGTCGCCCCTGTTGGGCCGGTAGCCGACACGCAGGTAGCGCTCCGGCTGGGAGATTTTAAAAACGGTAGTATCTGGCGTAGAATGCGTGTTCAGGGCGGTAGCGTGAATGGTTTCCGATACTACGACGACGGTATGAAGGTAACTTACAACCGAAACCGGTCGCGATCATTCCGATGATCCGATAGGGCTGGCGGAGGGACTGAATCTTTACTCACAAGTCAAAAACCCACTTACATGGGTAGATCCATTAGGATTAGCTGGATGTAATGCTCAATTTAAATCGAGAAATGGAGCATTCAGGGCAGCGAAAAGAGATGCAGGGATACCTATGAACCAGCATTCGTCAGCAGAGAAAAAAGTTCAGCTAACTGATAGAGACGGACATGCAATCAAAGACAGTGATTTTAATATACTAAATAGCTGCGCCGAATAGTAGATCACTTAAAGGGAACTCAGCCCGGATTGTGCGATCTGATCAATCGCCAAACATCACAAACCACCAACCGGACTGAGCGATGCCGATCATAGCACCTATTCCCCGCAACGAAAGACGCATGATGCAGAAAGCCATTCACAAAACATGCGATAAAAATTACGCCCGCAGGCTCACCGCTATGCTCATGTTGCATCGCGGTGACCGTGTCAGCGATGTTGCCAGAACGCTCTTTTGCGCCCGTTCATCCATTGGGCGATGGATTAACTGGTTTACGCTTTCAGGTGTCGAAGGTCTCAAATCATTGCCTCCCGGGCGTTCCCGTCGCTGGCCCTTTGAACATATCTGCACGTTGTTGCGTGAACTGATAAAGCATTCTCCCGGTGATTTTGGTTATCAGCGCTCGCGCTGGAGCACAGAACTACTGGCAATAAAAATCAAAGAGATAACCGGATGCTGTTTACATGCGGGAACAGTCCGCCGCTGGCTGCCATCAGCCGGGATAGTATGGCGCAGAGCCGCTCCGACTTTGCGTATCCGCGACCCGCATAAAGATGAAAAAATGGCAGCAATCCATAAAGCACTGGATGAATGCAGCGTGGAGCATCCGGTATTTTATGAAGATGAAGTCGATATCCACCTCAATCCGAAAATCGGTGCAGACTGGCAGCTGAGCGGGCAGCAAAAACGTGTGGTGACGCCTGGGCAGAATGAAAAATATCATCTGGCCGGAGCACTGCACAGTAGTACAGGAAAAGTGAGTTACGTAGGTGGCAGCAGCAAAAGCTCATCTTTATTTATCAGTCTGTTAAAGCATCTGAAAACGACATACCGGCGGGCGAAAACAATCACCCTCATCGTGGATAACTACATCATCCATAAAAGCCGTGAAACGTTGCGCTGGCTGAAAGCAAACCCGAAGTTCAGAGTGGTTTATCAGCCGGTTTACTCGCCGTGGGTGAACCACGTTGAGCGACTGTGGCAGGCACTACACGACACGATAACCCGGAATCATCAGTGCCGGACAATGTGGCAACTACTGAAAAAGGTTCGCCATTTTATGGACACCGTCAGCCCATTCCCCGGAGCCAAACATGGGCAGGCAAAAGTGTAGCGGTATTAGGCGCAGCTATTTAGAATCGAGAGAATATCATTATACACGGCCAGATTGTTCCAAAGTTGTTATTCAGGAACATTTAGCCGGACACACGTATGGCCCTCCAGGTTCTCCGGGAAATCAAGGGCCGCATTTTAACCCAAGACCATTTGACCCTAAAACTGGGAACGGTTCGAGAAATGGTTCTGTTAGTGGCTCATATGACCATTATGAATTCCCTGAAGGATTATAATTATGTGGTTTGATTTTTCTCATGGGAAAGAGAAAGTTAACTTCATGTTTAACAATGAGTTATTTCTTGATGGTTCTGAACTTGAGAATTTCCTATTTTAGGATCTCTCAAAAATAAGAATATGTTTTAATACGAGGTATATACCGAAAAAAACTCCAGATAAATGAAGAAATATAGATTTTAATGGATTATCTATAACGTTAATACTTGTTGGGATAAATAATTTAAGTTTACGAGGTGAGCGAGTGGGCTTCATATGCTCACCAGTAATTGAAAAAAAAGGTGATGAAATAATATTTTCTATCGTCAACGGAGATGAATTTTATTTATCATGCGCCGCCGAAGTAATTGTTATTGATTCAGTTGAACCATATTTAGATCAGCGCTGGAAATGATATAAATATTTTAATTCTGGGAAGTGTTTTAGTTTCCCAGCTTTATATTATTCAACTCTAAATAGCTGCGCGGAATAGTAGATCACTTTGAGGGAACTCAGTCCGGATTGTGCGATCTGATCAATCGCCAAACATCACAAATCACCAACCGGACTGAGCGATGCTGATCGTAGCACCAATACCTCGTACCGAACGACGTCGGATGCAGAAAACAATCCATAAAACACGCGACAAGAACCATGCCCGCAGACTGACGTCCATTCTGTTGCGGCATCAGGCTGTCTGTGTCAGCCACGTCGCCAGAGCGCTCTGCTGCGCCCGTTCATCCGCCAGGCGTTGGACAAATACAGCGCAGAGCATCCGGTATTTTATGAAGATGAACTGGATATCCACCATAATCCAAAAATCGGTGCTGACTGGCAACTGCGCGGGCAGCAAAGACGCGTGGTAACACCGGGTCAAAATTAAAAATATTACCTGGCGGGCGCGCTGCACAGCGGCATGGGCAAAGTCAGTTACGTTGGCGGTAACAGCAAAAGTTCGGTGCTGTTTATCAGCCTGCTTAAGCACCTGGAAGCGAGTTACCGCCGGGCAAAAACCATCACGCTGATTGTCGATAACTATATCATCCACAAAAGCTGTGAAACTCAGCGCTGGCTGCAGGCAAACCTGAAGTTCAGCGTGATTTATCAGCCCGTTTACTCGCCGTGGGTGAACCCTGTTGAGCGATTATGGTAGGCGCTTCACGACACGGTAACCCGCAACCACCAGTGCCGTTCAATGTGGCAGTTGCTGAGAAAGGTTCATCGCTTTATGGAAACCGTCAGTCCATTCCCCAGCGGGAAACATGGACTGGCAAAAGTGTAGCGGTATTCGGCGCAGCTATTTAGGGGGAAAAGAAATTCAAGGCTGGGCAAGAAAAAGGCTTGCTAATAATTTATTTAGAGTAGACCCTAATACAGGTAGATTATTATGACTAATAGTGAAAGTGAATTTTTTGTTATCGAATACTCTCCTAATGATGAAGGAATACCATACTTTATGGATAAAGAGTGGGTGCCGGAATTACCTGATTATGATATTTTTACCGCACCGCCATCGCCAGATAATTTTGCAGATGGCTATGCAGTTAAAGTAAAATCATACAGGTTAGATGGTGATTACTTCCCAAATGATAACTTAATATCATCTGATATGTTAATGTTACTCTCTGAGCTGAATGTGAAATGTATTAGTATCCCTGCTGCGGTTCGGTTATATAAGAACAAAGCCCCATCAAAAAGGTATTACTTATTTTATATTTTGAGCTACTTATCTATAATAGATGAATCCGAATCAATATTCACTATATCAACGGATGTAGAAACAGGTGAATTTAACACACCAGAGGAAAAGGGTTTGGATAAGATCTATTATGAAAAAATAGATAAATTTAAAGTTAAGAATAATATAAAGGAACATTTTTTCTTTTGCAGAGAGATATCAAAACCCGTATGCTCATCAACATTTAAAAGTAGGTATGAGTTGCTTAAATTAAGCGGTGTAAAATTTGAAAAAATAGATGACAATTATAAATATGATGCTTGGAGTGGCTGGTAAATATTAGCAGAGCAGACAGGCTTTATTGAATAAATCAGATTTGGGGTAAACATTCCCGTAGCCGGTGCGGTTTTCAGGCAATACACCGGCTTTCTGGCATACCTGCCTTTGTCATCTTGTTCAGTACACGTACCATGGCCGGCGTCTCTGCGACCTGACCATCATAGTCACGCAGTATCAGTGCGGCTGATTTACGTTCTGGTGAAATACGTTTCACGATCGGGTCCCATCTTGTCATTAGTGTTTTCGATAGGGGTGCCATCTATCCTGACACTGGGGGGTATCGCCCCGGTGCAAGTTAGCCGGCGAGCATGCTGCTTATCGTGTGTTTTATGAATGGCTTTCTGCATCTGGTGTCGTTCGATTCGGGGCATCGGTGCTATGATCGGCATTGCTCAGTCCGGTTGGTGATTTGTGATTTTTGGCGATTGATCAGATAGCGCAACTCGGACTGAGTTCCCTTCTGGTGATCTACTATTTGGAACAGCTATTTAGAACTGAGCACAAGCGGATACCCACCATCAAAGGGCCGTTTACAGGAACAGCAAGAGACCTGCTTGCAAAAGATATAAGTGATCTTCGTAACTATACCAATGCTCCTCCTTCGGCTATTAAGGACTTAATCAGATTAAACAAAGAAATGATCCTACCCACGAATAGTGGACACGCTGTTAAGCGAGTAAAATCGTTAACAAGGTGAACCATGACGCAAGCAAAATCTGTGAAGAAGACATCCCGTAATCAATATACCCCGGAGTTTCGCCAGCAGGCACTGGTGCTGGCTGAGCGTATCGGTGTGGCCAAAGCCGCCCGGGAGCTCGGCCTGCACGACTCTCAACTCTACGCCTGGCGCAGTAAACAACGTCAGAAGGGCTCCACCTCTGAGCGTGAGCAGCAACAGGCAACAGAAATCGCCCGCCTCAAGCGCCAACTGGCCGAGCGGGAT
>NZ_JAKMAJ010000033.1 GCF_022378355.1 Brenneria bubanii | reverse complement strand
GAAATGCGTTTCATGGTGTTTCCCCACCGCCCCATTAGCGTTTTTGATGGGGGTGACATCTATCCTGACAGAGGGGGGCATACGCCGGCTGATGACACACCGCCAGTATCTGCTGCTCTTCCTCTGCCGTTAAGCCGTTGCCCGCTATCGGCCTTATTGCCCCCGGACGCCTGTCTTCCGCGCTCTTGTGCCATCGCCGCCAGGTGCGTTCACTCAGGTTGATTTCTCGCAGAGCAACGGACAGTCGCGCGCCGTTCGTCATGGCTTCGCGAACATAACCACTTAACGCCGCCCGTTCCGGGACCGGCGTCAGTCGTCCCCGTCCGTTGCCCCGTAATAGTCCTGCAACCGCTTTCGCAGCACCAGTATCGCTGCCGCCTCCGCCAGGGCTTTTTCCTTACGGACCAGCTCTTTTTCCAGTTGTTTAATCCGTTTCTGACTCTGCTTCAGGGAAGCCTTATCATCAGGCGCAGTCACCTGCAAAAATCCTTGTTTCCACTGACTAATCTGCTCAGGATAAATCCCTTTCTTACGGCAGTATTGCGCCAGTTCCGCTTCACTGAGTGTGGCGGTTTCGATAATCACGGCCAGCCGGGCATCGGCTGACCATTGGTCTGTGGTTTTGTCTGCACCCGGCACCGGTATTCCCTCTGCTTTCGCCTTGTTACGCCAGTTATAGAGGGTAGCTTCTGATATCCCTTCCATCTGTGCAACTGCGGTGACGGTCATGTTGTAGGGCGGCAGTAATTTAGCCAGTGCGGCTGATTTACGTTCTGGTGAAATACGTTTCACGATCGGGTCCCATCTTGTCATTAGTGTTTTCGATAGGGGTGCCATCTATCCTGACAGAGGGGGTAACTGACGGATAAGTAACGCGGCGCAGATGAGTTCACACCTCACCCACGCCGCTCACCATAAGCAACTAACAGGAGTAGTTACTATGGCTGACGCGCATTCTACGCCAGATACCGCCGTTTTTAAAATCTCTCAGCCGGAGCGCTATCAGCGTGTCGGCTACCGGCCTAACAGGGGCGACACCTCCACACCCGCCATCAATATCAGCGGCAAGTGGCTACAGGAAGCGGGATTTACCACCGGCCAGCCGCTCAAGTTGCGTGTCATGCCGGGCTGCATCGTCATCACCGTGCAGGATCTGCGCGAGTTGTGGCACTGTCTTGAAGGATTAAGCCGGGAACCGTTTGATGAACGTGCCGCCGCCGACTGGCTCAACAGCTTTCCCGGCGGGTTGGATTTGACGGGGATAATGAATCAGTAAGTAACTGCGACAGAGCAACATATAAAATGAAGCCGGAAGGTTATTAATATTTTCCGGCTTTTATTTTACTGACTAATATATACAGAAGGCCCCATGAATTGTATATGACTGCACATTAGATATAAATTAAAACCACTCCCTTTAATCGATACCTCATTATGAGAATTACTCTTGTCTATAAATATACTAGATAACATGTTTTTCTCAACACCGTCTATCTTTAGTGACTTGATTCCGATGCAATTTATCCCACATCTGCATCTATTATAACCTTTTACCCATTTAACTGGTGGGTTATCTGGAAGTTGATTAACTAAATCAAAAGTAATTATAACTGACGGACCTTCTCTATCTATTTTAATATCAAAAACATCTATCTCTGAGATTTCTACTGGCTTTGAAAAAACCTTGTTTAAGAGAATAGTACCTTCAAGATCATTCCAATACATAATCAACCCCTTTAGAAACTATAATGATCTAATGTGCCAGGGACGGAACCAGTTCGAATGTTCTCAATAGGCCTAACATTCAGATGAGCACCTTGATTTCCTACCCCATTCGGATAAAAATGACCGGCTGAGTGATCTTGGATAATAATTTTACTACCATCGGCTTTAGTGAATTGATACTCTCTCGTCCAAATTTTATTTCCATTTACATCAAAAATAAAATCCTTATTAGAGTCAGTCATTGGAATATTTCTATGATCGCCATAAAATCCTGTTTTAGGGTTGTATATTTTATCTGATTGCTGATTCATTGGTATTCCAGCATCTCTCTTTGCTGCTCTAAATGCCGCATTCCTCGAAGGGAATTGTGTACTACACTTCGCCAACCCTAGTGGATCGATCCAAGTCAGCGGATTTGGCGCGTACTGATAGTTATTTTCCCCACCCAGCACCCCTATCGGGTCATAGGGACGATCCCGACACCGTCGTATTTTTTAACGCGTCTAGCTCGCTGATATAGATAGCTTTTTAAAGAGCATTTTTTACAGCATTAACAGCACCTTAACCCGACTGCCCCGACGCGCATTTTTGGCCCGTACACGCTACCGCCGCGCCGTGACTTTCCCTGTCTGCACGTCCCGCATCATAACAACACGCCGTACCGCTGGCATTACCTGTTTTTATTACGCCAACCCGTGACGGGGCCGCTGTTTGTCTGCGGCTCCGGCGCGGGTTCTGCGGGGGCGGGCGGCAAAGAGTCCGCAAGCGTCGCCCTGCGGCGCTCTGGTGCACGGTGTCGGTGGGAACGAAGGATTTGCATGATCGCGCCACACCGGGGCGGGGGCGGAAGCAGGCGAGCGGGGAAGGAGCAACGCAGTGCGACCCCGCGCAGACTGACGCAGCGGGCGGGTACTAAGCCTTTCAGCGGAGGCCGTCAGGCCGACTTCCCTTGTTTTGTTGATGTTGACCTTGACGTTGGCTGAGGACTGACGCCGGAGCCTGCGCCGCCAGGGACGGCGGCCGCACCCCGCCGCTGAGGGGAGCGCCGACGCCGACAGCAGAGGGCGCAGCCCTGTGCGACTCGCCGGGCTAAGATGCCTCCTGCGGGGGCGCACGACATAATGCAGATTATACGATACGAGCCGCTCTGCGGCGTTTTCCCTCGCTCTGTGGCCAGCCGGCGAGCTTCGTATAATGCCACATTATGTTGAATGACGACAGGCCGGCAACGATTTCTGTAGAGAACGCTTTCGGTTAGCGCCGGCCGGGCGGCATTTACCGCCGGAGTGCCTTGGCCGAACAAGGCAAGCGGTGCGCCACGGACGGCGCAGCGTTTGCCCTGCACCGTCCTGCTGGCTTGAAGAGAGTGAGCTACTTTTTCGGGCTGTCCGGCGACACCGGGTTATCCGCGTTGCGCTTCTTCCAGCGCGCTTTCTGTTTCCGCTCTGCCGGGTGCGTCCTCTCATGCACCTGCTTCAGATGACCGATGGCGACCCGCGTATAGATTTGCGTCGTCTCCAGCTTCTCATGGCCAAGTATCGCCTGGATATGTCGCGTGTCAGCCCCGTTCTCCAGCATCTGCGTCGCCATACTGTGCCGGAACACATGGCACGCGCCCGGTTTATCCAGGTGACCCGTGCCCCGGATGGCCTTGCCCGCCATCTGCGTCAGCGTCGCCCGCGCCAGTCCTTTTCCTCTGTGGCTGATAAACAAGTGGCCGCTGTCATACCGTTTCGCCAGTTCAGGCCGGGCATGGTTCAGATAACGTACCAGCCACTTACACGCTCGTTCACCCAGCGGCACCACCCGGTCTTTATTCCCCTTGCCCTGACGCACCGCCATCACGCCCCGACTCAGGTCGATATCACTCAGCATCAGATTAGCGGCTTCTGTCCGGCGAACGCCCGTACTCCACAGCACTTCCAGTATCACCCGGTTACGCAGCCCGATAACGGTGCCGCTCTCCACCGACTGCAACACGCCGCCCGTTTCCTCCTCGCTCAGCACCTGCGCCGGTAAGCGCCGCTCTTCTTTCGGCAGTTGAAGCATCTCCGCCGGGTTGTACAGGATAACGTGACGCCTGAGCAGCCAGCGGAACAGCATGCGGATAGCCGACAGCCGGTTTAACTGACTGCCCGCCGTTAACGGTTTACCGTCCGCTTTACGATAGCCCCGCAGCCAGCGCTGATACCCTTCCAGCCCTGACAGACTTACTTGTGGTGCATGAAGCAACCCTCTGTCCTCGCACCATGCCGCGAACGGCAACAGCCGCTCCCGGTAGCTCTCCATCGTGCGCGGGCTGTAGCCTGCCGCGCTCAGGTGGTCGAGGTAGTCCGCCAGATGCTGGCGCAGCGTCTCGCTCTGGCGGCTAAGATAAGTGGCTTCGGGCGTCGGCGGTATTGGTCGTGTCATGGTGCGGCTTCCTGCGTGGCGGGGTGATAACGGGCGTCTGTACCGGGGCTGAACGGCCCTTACGGACTGTCGCGGGTGCGGTTGCCGTTATGACGATGACCGCTCGCCTTTTCTCTGGCCGGAACAGCGTTTTTGCCGTTAACCCGACCGGATGGCGTGGAAGCCTTGCCAGTGCTGGCTTTAGCCACTGTTACCTTGTCCGACCGGCTACCGACCGCACCCCGACCAGAGGCCGGCCGATTCACTTTTACCCCCGACCGGGCTGCATCGTACTGTGCCTTTTCCGCTGCCTTCACCGGCTCTGGCGGCGTTATCAGCCCGCACAGGTGCGCCGCCGCCGTGTCCGGCTCACCGTCGAACAGCAGTTCGTAGCAGAACGTCAGTCCGCGCTTGTGCAGCAGCAGGTATTCCAGTTCAACCAGCCGCGCAAGGTGTATCTTTAGCTGCGTATCGCCCCATTGCACCGCATCCCGTAGCTGTTTGCGGGTAAAATGGTATTCCGCCTTTGGCTGCCCGCTGCCGGCAGCCCAGCCCTGTATCAGCATCAGCAACTTGCGCGTCTGCGGCGGCATTTCGTCCAGCGTCCGGCCCAATATCTCGTGCGCCAGCCGGTTGGCCAGCACGATATCCGACCGCTCGACTTCGATATACTCGATAACCTGCCCACGGTGCGAGACGGTTTTCACCTCCCGCTGATACTGGTGCAGCAGCGCGATGCTCTGTATCAGGGTCAGGTACTTCATATGGTCGCGCCGGGTGCGCGTCTTGTCGCTCAGGAACGTCAGTTGTGACGCATAGGGATTGACCACGTTCAGCGGTCTGAGTAGCCGCTGGGCGTTCTGGTGCAGCCCGGTCAGATAGCCTTTCTCGTTCTCCATCAGCAGCCCTTCCAGCGTTTGCTTATGTCTCTGCAACGCGTGGATGGCTTCGGTCTGTTCGCGGGATTCGTTAACGGTCAGCACCAGACAGCGGTTCAGCAACTCTTCATCCACGTCGATGGCCGTGGTGGTTAACATCAGCATCACCGGGCCTTTCACCGTGTACTGCTTCGTCACCAGATTGCCGGTGACATCATCCTTGCCCGTGCTGGCTATCGTCAGTTCGCCGTCCGACTGCAACAGCTTGAGCGCATACGCCGCCCGCCGTACCCCTTCCTCTTCCGCTATCGCCAGTATCTTATGCTGTAAGTTCGTTTCGCCCAGATAAAACAGGCTCTGCCCGGTCATGGCTGAGTATTGCAGCCGCTCCTCCGGCGGGATAAGGCCCAGCACCGCGTCCATTAAGCTGGATTTACCCGCCGCCGAACTGCTCTGTATCAGCACCGCCAACGGCTTGTCCAGCTTGCGCGACACTGCCGCCAGATAACCGGCCAGCAGGTTGGTCGATTCGCCCACCACGCCGCAGGCCGCGAGGTCGTCCGTTATCCTGCCGATAAGCGCCGGGTCGCGCAGCAACGCCAGCGCCGCCGCTTTCGCATCATCATCCAGTTCAGGAACGCTTTCACCGTTCATTTCCGGCTGGCTCAGATGATTTTCCAGCGCCAGCAGCACCCGCCCCAGCGACTGTTTCAGCGCGCTTTCAGCCAGCCCCAACTCCGCCGCGGCCAGCCGCGCATACCCCGCACGACTGCGGGCGCTCATCATGTCCACGCTGTCCGCGAACACCACGCCGCTGGCCGTATCGAGTACCCCCCCTCTGGCAGGGTAGTTGACACCCCATACTGAAAATCTCAATGGGGGCAACGGAGCCTGATATGAAACGTTATT
>NZ_JAKMAJ010000032.1:5000-7439 GCF_022378355.1 Brenneria bubanii | reverse complement strand
CCCGGGGCCGAGGTGAGCGTACATGTGACATTCATGTGACATGCACGTGTGGCGATAGCGCCGTCCGGTCCGGGGTGGCTGTCGCGTCGCACGGCACACCCCTATACCCTTTGGGGAGATGTAATTGGTACACGTGAAAGTCATGCTTATGTCTTGAAAAACTTATTTTACAGTCACGCGGAAGTCACGGGGCCTTCGTGAAGAGCTATATTTCGAGTCATGCGGATATCACGGGGTCTTCGTGTAGAGCTACATTCTGTGTCACGCGGAAGTCACGCGAGTGCCGTACAGAGGTACTTTTGTGTGTCACGCGGAAGTCATGCTTTTCAGTCTTAGAAAAAATAAAAGTTCTGCACACGTGGAAGTCACGCGAGTGCCGTGCATGGGTACTTTTTGTGTGTCACGCGGAAGTCACGCAGTGCCGTAGGACGGTACATGGGGTCACGCGGAAGTCACGCCTGGTGATATCACGTGCAACTGTGGCATCGTAAGCGCACGTGCACCTCTGCACGTGAATGTCATGCTTTCCAGTCTTAGAAAAAAAAAAATAAAAAAATGAAAAAAAAAAAGTACCTTAATTGCATATGAACGGACAATAAGTTTTTCACGCTGCAGAGACCGCAGGTGAGGGCGCGAGGGTCAGCAAAAAGCGAAGCTTTTGGACGCAGATGGGAAAGGGCATAGTGGGACTATGGATGGTGCATGGAAAAACAAGCTGTAAGGAACTATATGCGAAAGCAATTGAAGACAAGTTTGAAAGGATTTGGAAACTTTTCTTAGTAGACTTGTGCGTTCGTAGGAGGGTTTTAGACGGAAAAAGGCCGCGCCGAGTGGTGGAGAGGGTATCTGGGGGATCGTGAAGATTGGCCTAGGCTCTACACAGCGCTCGGCATGGGCGATGGAGTTAGTTGGCCGAAAGGCAGACTGTTCCTAGCCTGAACAGTCCCATGGTAGGCATTTTTATTTCATTATATAATCCTACGGTGGGCACTGAAGGGTTTGGTGGATTACTAGCTGATAGCAATGTATCCAACAAAACAGAGTTACTTGGGGGAATGCCTCGTTGGATAGCCGGTTGCAGTACTTTTTAGTTACGGCAGCTGTGATTCTTCGAGTGTAACCCTCTCTCAGGCTGACGATATCAAACCTTTTCCTTGTGAAACATCGGGGTGGTGTTTGGTGGAACTCAGTCGGTGGAACTCAAAGAGTGCTATGGCAAGGGTTGGCGGTTTTTCCTAGTGGGAGTAAAATCTTGCTAGGGAGAGCTGCTAAAAGTTTTTTCGAGCTTAATCTCTCTTAAGAACTGACCTTTCAGAATTATATTATCTGCGAGAAGGGTGGAACGGAATTGGGGACCGGAGGGGGAGGCAAAGAGAGAGAGAAGGAGCAATTCTTTTCGTTTCTTCCTTCCTTTTAGGCCCTGGTTTTGTACCTCCCTTTCCTTTCAAAGATAGTTATCTGGTTGATCCTGCCAGTAGTCATATGCTTGTCTCAAAGATTAAGCCATGCATGTCTAAGTATAAGCAATTTATACAGTGAAACTGCGAATGGCTCATTAAATCAGTTATCGTTTATTTGATAGTTCCTTTACTACATGGTATAACTGTGGTAATTCTAGAGCTAATACATGCTTAAAATCTCGACCTTTTGGAAGAGATGTATTTATTAGATAAAAAATCAACGTCTTCGGACTCCTTGATGATTCATAATAACTTTTCGAATCGCATGGCCTTGTGCTGGCGATGGTTCATTCAAATTTCTGCCCTATCAACTTTCGATGGTAGGATAGTGGCCTACCATGGTTTCAACGGGTAACGGGGAATAAGGGTTCGATTCCGGAGAGGGAGCCTGAGAAACGGCTACCACATCCAAGGAAGGCAGCAGGCGCGCAAATTACCCAATCCTGATACAGGGAGGTAGTGACAATAAATAACGATACAGGGCCCTTACGGGTCTTGTAATTGGAATGAGTACAATGTAAATACCTTAACGAGGAACAATTGGAGGGCAAGTCTGGTGCCAGCAGCCGCGGTAATTCCAGCTCCAATAGCGTATATTAAAGTTGTTGCAGTTAAAAAGCTCGTAGTTGAACTTTGGGCCTGGTCGGCCGGTCCGGATCTTTCCGTGTACTGGTTTTAATTCGACCGGGCCTTTCCTTCTGGCTAGCCCTGGGTCCTTGTGGCCCTTGGTGAACCAGGACTTTTACTTTGAAAAAATTAGAGTGTTCAAAGCAGGCGTTTCGCTCGAATATATTAGCATGGAATAATAAAATAGGACGTTTGGTTCTATTTTGTTGGTTTCTAGGACCATCGTAATGATTAATAGGGACGGTCGGGGGCATCAGTATTCAGTTGTCAGAGGTGAAATTCTTGGATTTACTGAAGACTAACTACTGCGAAAGCATTTGCCAAGGACGTTTTCATTAATCAAGAACGAAAG
>NZ_JAKMAJ010000031.1 GCF_022378355.1 Brenneria bubanii | reverse complement strand
AGAAAGCGGTCAGCAAAAATGATCAAATAGCGGGCATTAAAAATGGCGAAAAACGGTCATAAAGCTTGGCGTTGACAGTCGAATATCAAGGCGGCGGTGGAGGCGCAGTTCTCGCCGGAAAAAGGGAAGAAGAAAGGCGCCGCGCCAGCACCAGCGTCGTCCGCAAAGTCTGCCGCACCCGCGGCCAGTCAACAGGCGCAAAGTGGGAAAAAGGCTGCAGTTCCCCAAGCCGAATCCTCCACTGCCGATAAGAAAACTACACTTTCAAAACCTCGACCCACTCACGTTCGGAAATTTATTGATTCTAATTTAGAAGCTGCAAAAAAGGTAAAACAGGATTGGGGAATTCCTGTTTCTGTAACATTGGCACAATCTGCTCAAGAAACAGGATGGGGACAGCATGTAAAAAATAACGCTTGGTTTGGAATTAAAGGAAAATCCACTTCGGGAAATAGTGTATCATTTAAAACATCAGAAGTAATAAATGGCAAAAGGATATCAATCACCGATAGTTTTCGTTCATACAATGACTTCGCTGAATCCGCAGATGACTATGGGCGTTTTTTAAACACCAACCCGCGATATAAAGCAGCATTTGATTTCGTTGATAGCCCTAATGATTTTATCGATAAAATTGCCAAAGCAGGATATGCCACAGATCCTAACTATGCAAAAAGTCTAAAAAGAATAATCACTTCTCAAAATTTAACAGAATTTGATTAAAGGCCATAAAAACGTCATATATGATTAAATTTAACACATTGATATGTATTATATTTTTGAGTGTTAATGCGCTGAGTTACAGCGCTATTACTGAACCTGATTCGCCTATAGGTGAACATGTGTCAGGCAAGGAAAGATATATTGAAGATAAAGTTATTTTATCTGTAAATAAAGCTATTCGTAATAATAAAATGACAACATTACGAGACCACTGTCTAGCTTATGATTACGATGATACATCAGATAATGAATATTATCTTGTTACTGTTAGGGAAAATAAACGCTATGCAATTTGCGGAGGAGATCCTAACATATCAATAAATTTATTTAGATTCAAAATCAGCAGAAGTGATTTTTCTTTATATACTGATGCTGGCGCAGAAGATGGGAGCTTTCATCCCATAAATAAATAATAATTTTTATTTAGATAATGCGTTATCTGCATATTCGGCCCCCTCTGTGGACTTCAGTCCGTTGGGGCCGCATCAAGTAGTGTTTAAATTTAGCCTGTCGGATGATGGTCAGTCATCCAAATCACTTATTTGAGTAAGCGCATTAGGATTATTAGTGAGAGTCATTCTACCTCTCACCGAAAGCCTGGCATTGACTGGAAAGCGGACAAGAATTCGAAGTCGTAAAGAAATATATGAACGAAAGCGCAAGCAACGCGGGAGCACTTAACTTCACCGATCCAGGAAAACAAGCGGCTGTCATGTCCCTTGCCCATATGCGTGGTGTAGGCGGCGCACAGGCCATCTTAAATTCTATGGAATCTGGAAATATTGTAAAATCAGCTAAACTGACACCACAAGCAATTGACTATATTGAATCCATGGATGCTCAGGAATTTCAGGAATCACTGAAGGAGGTCAGAGTTGCATATGATATAAAAATATATGGAAACACCAACACAAGCAAAGGAGGAGTAACATATAACTGGTGGGATCATTATGGCGATGGCTTGCAGAAAAGATATGCCAAAGAAGCAAAAGAATTTTTAAAACTATCTGATTAAAATTCAGGAAAACGAGCAAATCATGAGAAAATTTATTTATATCATGTTATTTTGTTTCTTCACACAAAATACATCAGCTTTGGCAAAATAAATAAAAAACCTATCAAGATACGACACATTAAGCGAAATTTCAAACATAGCAGAAGATAAAGAAATTCAAACTCAATTGAGAGGGCTACTTAAAGAAAATTACAATACGTTTATATCCAATTTTGATGTTTATGGAAAACCCCACAAGTTGGTAGATAATGGTTTATTTGTTGAAGGGTGGTTGAAAGATCTTTATTTATATAATGCTTCTGCTTTTGTAATTTATCCCGATGGTAGACTTTATACTGCATGGGTAACTCCACGCAACGAAACAATTCAATATCGAAGCAATGTCACTGAAAATAAAACCATTCAAAGCGACATCAAAGACTGGGCTTCAAGATTTAAGGATATGAGCTTTTCAAAAAACGCTTCCCAAGATTTTTTTCGAACAACCATCATACTTTGAAACGAAAAACTACCTAATAAAAATATCGCCAAATTGCAATAGTAACATTTACAACTGCAATAAATTCACATATGAAGGAAAAAGAAAATCAGACAACTCAATGTTAAAGCTATCAGGAATCCCCATAAGAGAAAATTGTGGGAATAATAACTGTGAAATCCTGAGTTATAGATTTGAAAATAAAGAAACAAAATATTTACTAAGCAAAATAGACAACAGTTTGGTGATAATATCTGACAATAAAATTATTTTGCATGCAAAAGGTGTATGGTCTCAGCAATGACAGCTTATCTATTGAAAAGTCAGTAAAAAGATGGACGGATGTACTCATCAGTAAAGGGCTGCTTCACAGGGTAGTGGAAAAGCATGAACAGACTTCCGCTCCTCCAGCTACAGCCAGGGGGGCGGCAAGAGCATCATCCAACGCCACGCCAGGTCAACCATCGGCGGCAAACGGCATCTGAATGCCTCTGACGCCGCTTCAGGAACCTCCGCACCGGGTCAGGACATCAATGCGGCGATGGAATCGCTGTTTCCGGCCGCAAAGTCCGCTGCCCCCGCGGCCGGACAACAGGCGCAGAGTGGGACAAAGGCAGTAACGACGCCCGACGACACGGATAATTTTTCTAAAATATCTGCGATTGTATTAAAAAAATGAAGGGGATATGCTAACAGAGCATCAGACAAAGGTGGACCAACAAATCATGGGATCGCCTGGAACACATGGCAAAAATATGCCAAAGAAGATATTGGGTTTGAACCTACTTTGGCCAACCTGAAAAAACTAACCTCTGAGCAAGCCGAAGTTATCTATAAAAAAAGATATTGGGATCCAAAAGGATTTAACAATATAAAAGATCCCAAGTTAGCCTTGATGTCCTATGACTGGACGATAACATCAGGTGGGGCCGGAAAAAAATGCAGAAACTCTTAAATAATGAATTTGGCGGTAATTTATCCACAGATGGTGTTATTGGACCCGAAACCATTGAGGCGATGAATAACGTGGCGGACTCTAGGGTCTTGACCACTCGAATTGCTGGGACAAGAAAGGATTGCTATAAACCATTGAATGAAATAAGCCAATAAAAAAGTGAACTCAGCAGTGCTATCAAAAAAAACAAAACCAGATTAACTCGGGGCTCCGATATTATACACCGGACCCAATAACCGCGGTTCAAGCAAAGATCATTTTCCACCGTAATGTTCAATCAATTTTTCAGGATACGCGGATCCCACCGTGACGACGGCGGTCATCCCTTTGATAAGGCCTCATTATGAATTACACCCTTCAGGAAGGCACATTTACACTGTTTCCCGCCGCATGGCAGGACACGTCACTCAATATTCTGCGCGACGATGCCAGCGGCCTTTCGCTCGTCGTCAGCCGCGGCCCCATTCCTGACGGCAGCAATGCCGGGCGGGAGTTTCACCGCCAGTGGGACACCCTGCGCACCCAGATGGGCGATATCACCCAGAGTGATTTTATCCCGGTGAACGTCGGGCCGGCACGCACGCTTCCCGCGCTGGAAGTGGAAAGCGCCTTTGAGCGCCGCGGACAGCGTCTGTGGCAAAAACAGCTCGCCGTGCAGGCGCCGGGCAAACCGGTGTTGCTGCTGTTTACCTTCTCCGCCCTGCGCCCCTTCGGCGAAGACGATGCCTTGCATTGGGAAAACTTCAAATCCAGCCTGGCGCTGAATGACCATCAGGATGATTAAGCCATGAGCGATAACTACGCGGCCCGTCAGGATGACGCCATTATCCACTCCAGTATTTTTGCCGATATCACCAGTCTTGTCGCCGAAGGGGTCGTCTATGCCGCTATCGGCTCCATTGTGGCTGCTTCCATCACCGCCGCCGCCCCCCTGCTCGCTGCCGCCGGGGCCGGCGCTGCGGCGGCCGGCGTTGCCGCCGTGGGCTCCAGTTGTGTGCTGACCGGAATTATCGGCGGCGCGCTGGCCAACGCCGCCGGCATTACCGATGACATCAGCAACGCGGCCGAAAGTCTTGGCAATGCCCTGTTCCCCCCCTCCCCGGCCGGTCTGATTACCTCCGGCGCCTCGAACGTCCTCACCAACGGCAAACCCGCCGCTCGCGCCGCCGGCGCGCTCACCGCCGCCGAGACGCCGCCTCCCCTCCCCCAGTCGCCGGCCAGCTTTGCCGACTATGGCGGCATGCTGCTGGCCACCGCCGCGCAGTTCGGCAGCGAGATGTGGCAACCCTCGGTTGCCGCGGCGGCTTCCGGCACCTCGCCGCTGGAAAAAGACACCCTCGCCTGCCAGAAGCACCGCGGCCCGCAATATCTGGCCGAAGGCTCCAAAAGCGTCTTTATCAACGGTCAACCCGCCGTCCGCGCCAAGGACCGCACCACCTGCGAAGCCACCATCTCGGACAACGTCTCGCCGGATGTCATTATCGGCGGCGAGCCCCTCGTCGTGCGTGATATCAAAAGCGGTAAAACGCCCGGTCTGGCCGTGGCGATGGTTGCGCTTTCGCTCCTGCGCGGCCATCCCAACAAAATCCTCAAGAACATGCCCTGCGCACTGGCCGCCGCCGGCGGCGGGATGCTGGCCGATATGGCCATCAATGCCTTTTTCGCCTCCCCGCACCCCATCCATGCCGCCACCGGCGTGAAGGTGCTCAATGACGAGAACGAACTCGATTTTTCCCTGCCGGGGTGTTTCCCGCTGTACTGGCAGCGCAGCTATAACAGCCTGACCTCGCGCGCAGGGCTGTTCGGCCGCGGCTGGGCCACCGCCTTCGACAGCTACCTGCAGTTGCAGGACGGCGAGGTCATGTTCTTTGACGACTCGGGACGCGAACTGCGTTTTGCCCTGCCGCCCGTCGACCAGCCGCTTTACAGCATCAGTGAAGGCCTTATCGTACGCCGCAACGAAAACGGCGATGTCGCCATTGCCGATGACGACGGCGCGGTATGGCGGCTGTTCAAACCCACCCGTATCAACCCGAATGAACTTCGACTGGCCTCGCTCAGCGACGAATACGGCAATGCGCTGGAGATGGGCTGGGATGAACAGGGCCGACTGGTGCGTATTCACGATGCGCCCAGCGCCATCGACCTCAGGCTGGCCTACGAGGATGCGCGCTTTCCGTTGCGCGTCACGGCGACCAGCCATGTTGACGGCGACCGGCGCTGGCCGTTGACCACCTACCGCTACGACGCGCGCGGCCAGCTGGCCGCCGTCACCGATGCCGCCGGCGTCGTCACCCGCGAGTACCGGTACAACGACGACGGCCTAATGGTCTGGCACCGGCTGCCGGGCGGCCTGGAGAGCGAATACCGCTGGCGGATGTTCGACCACTGGCGCGTGGTGGAAAACCGCGCCAGCACCGGCGACGGCTGCCGTATCGATTACGACCTCGATGCCGGGCTGACCACCGTCACGCAATACGACGGAAAGATACGCCGGCACGACTGGAGCCCGCAGGGGCTGGTCACCCGGTTTGTCGATGAGCGCGGCGAAGTCTGGCGCTTCGAGTGGGACGACAATGAACAACTGACCCGCCGTATCGACCCGCTCGGCAACGCCGTCACCTTCGTCTATGACGACCAGGGCAACCGGGTACAGGAGATTGACGCCGACGGCAACGTGCGCGCCACACGGTGGCTGGCGCACCGCGCCATTCCCGCCTCGGTCATCGAGCCGGACGGCGCCACCACCCATTTTTACTACGACGAACACCTGGGTCTCACGCAGGTGGTGGATGCGCTGGGCCAGTCGACCCTCTACCGCCGCGACGAACAGGGACTGGTGGTCGAGGAACGGGATGCCGCCGGCAATCTTCGCCGTCAGGAATACAACGATGCCGGTCAGGTTATTCGCGCCACCGACTGTTCGGGGCGCACCACCCGTTATCGCTATCACCCGCTGGGGTGGCTGGAAGCCGAGGTCACGCCGGACGGCGAGGAGACCCGCTATAGCTACGACGCGGCGGGTCGCCCGGTCCAACTGGCGCGACCCGAAGGCTGGCGAGAGCGGCTTATCTGGAATGCGCACGGGCTGCCGCAGGCCCATGAGGGCGCCGACGGCAAGCGCAATACCTTTCTTTACGACAAGGCCGGACGTCTGGTGGCCACCCGCAACGCGCTGGGTGAAGAAGTTCGCCGCGACTGGGACGCCCGCGGCAGACTGACCGCGCTGCACAATGAAAACGGCGAGACTTACCGCTTCCTCTGGGGCGCGGACTCGCTGCTGCGCGAGGAAACGGGTCTGGACGGCACGGTCACGCGTTACGAGTACGACGCCGGCGGCCGCATGACGTCACGCACCTTTGCCGCCGGCCACCCTGACGCCATCACCCATGCCTTCTCCTATGGCGCCGGCGGACAGCTGCTCGCCCGCACCACGCCGGAAGGCCAGACCCGCTACCACTACGCCCCGTCGGGGCAGCTCGCCCGCGTCGCGCGCCATCCCGCGCTGGGCGAGAACGCCTGGTGCGACGAAGCCGAACAGGCTCTCTCGTTCGACTACGACGCCCTCGGCCGGCTCGTCGGCGAACAGGGCGAGCACGGCGCGCTGGCATGGACCTACGACCCGCTCGGCAACCGCACCCACGTGCAGTTGCCCGACGGCCGAAAACTGAAGCACTTCTACTACGGCAGCGGCCATCTGCTCGGTATCGCCCTCGACCACCTGCCCATCACCGATTTTACCCGCGACCCGCTGCACCGCGAAATCAGCCGCACGCAGGGGGCCCTCACCACCCGCAGCGAGTATGACCGCCTGGGCCGACTGCACCGCCGCGACGTCTTTACCGGCGAGGCGCAGCGCCCTGCCCCGTGCCGCTGGTCACGCCGCTGGGACTATGACTTTCGCAACAACCTGGTGCGCGAGGAGCGCGACGACGACCTGTTCAATGCCACCCGCTGGCAATACGACCGCGCCGGACGTCTGCTGCGCCAGGACGGCGACCTGTCCGGCCACGCGCCGTGGCGCTGGGACAACGCCGGCAACCCGCTGGCCGAGACCGACGCCCCCCCGCCTGTCCATAACCGCGTCACCCAGCTGAACGGCATCCGCTGGCGTTACGACGTCCACGGCCGCACCGTCGAAAAAGATAACGGCCGCACCCGCTGGCAGTACCGTTACGATACCGAACACCGGCTGACCGACGTCATCAGCCAGCCCCGACGCCACAATGCCCCACAGGTTCACGTCAGCTTCCGCTATGACCCGCTGGGAAGACGCATCAGCAAGACCCGCCGGCAGACGCTGCATGGCGCGCCGCAGGGAAAAACCGTCACCACCCGCTTTATCTGGGAGGGCTTCCGGCTGTTGCAGGAAGTTCGCGACGGCGGCCTGCCGCTGACGTATGTATACGATGACCCGGACAGCTACGCCCCGCTGGCGCGCATCGACGGCGTGGACGCGCCGGAAATCTTCTGGTTCCACTGCCAGCCCAACGGCACCCCGGAGCGGCTGACCGACGCCGAAGGGCGGCTGCGCTGGGAAGGCCAGAACGGCGCCTGGGGC
>NZ_JAKMAJ010000030.1 GCF_022378355.1 Brenneria bubanii | reverse complement strand
AAATTATCTTTCGATGGTGAAATTAGGCTGTATCCGGCTTTTTCTCAGAAGATTATGTAATTGAGGGACACAGCCTAGGCCATTCTATGATAAAGCGTGGATATACTGGCATATAAACCTTTGGATCCATTACCCTAATCATTTCTTCCAGTTCTTTTTTTACCTGAGCCAATGTCTGGATAGAGAGAGGTGCTTTCTCATTTTGTTCATGCTGATTAATAGTGTCAGCCACTTTCTTAAGAGCATCATTCAATAAAAAATAAAAAGAAGAACTCATAATGATTTCCATATTTCCAAGGCTGCAGAACAAAAGTTGCTCTTCATCACCAATACATTATAAACTATATTAAAATTATGGTGTTGCTCTATCCCTGATTATCGTAGAACCTGGTTTTATCTGCCATTGTTTGATCCCCGTCATAAGGTAACGTAAAGCCTGATCTATTGGTTAAAGGGGTAAATGAATCACCATAGAATATTTAAATGCTTGCGATCCGATGATATCTGATCACTCGATTCATACCGACGCGTACTGTTATAAAATATTACGATGTAATGGAATATATATCTTACCAGGTTCCTCCGATCTTTTTCTTTATCAATCTAAAGAGGGATGAGAGCATGCTTTTTTATCTAATTAAATAGATAACATGTCATCTATGCATTCAATTATTTCTGGAGATAAATCTTCTTTTTTTAAACGCGCTCTCCAGCACCTTATACTGTCTAAACTTAAATGAATATCTATGTTTTCATGGTATATGTACATATCGTATATTGCACTGATTATATCAAATTTAATATGATTATCATCACTTAAAATAAACATTTCAAATAAAAAAATCCATAATGATTGAATTGTTTTATTATCTACAATTACATCCCTTTTATAAGGGGAATAAAATAAATCATTAACCTCTCCGAGTGGCTTATATAAATCAGATTGATTATTGATTAAAGCGATATGAATTTTCTCCATCTTGTCTTTTATAAAGTTACTTTTATCAATCATTTTATTTCATCCAAGGGAAATAGTAGGCTATTTCTATAGAGATATGAACATTATTTGTGTGGCTAGGATTATTACCAGGGCTGCTTTTATTAAAAATTACTGGCTCTAGCCTTTTGAATTTATATTTACTGTTGACAAACCCTGTGATAAATATTATTGCTTCCCTTACTTTCTCATCAGCACTAGAGAATTTCTTTGTATTTAAAGAAAAATAGCCACTTTCACTAATGTCTATTTTTGTCATTCCTTCATCTGAATATCTAAATCCAAACATGAAATCAATAACTGCATCTATCTTTCTTCCAAAGAAATCAGGGAAGTCAAATTTAAAGGCTAATTCATTATATAGTTGATTTGTTGTCTTTATAGATGAAAAATTCAAAGTGATAGTTTTTCTATTCGCATTATTTCCATCCTCCTAGATCAATCTCCATGAGCGAGTTATCATGATCATGAGTATAGAATGCTTGACCTGTTTTCCTTTCAGCAACTATGCTTCGTGCAGCATTATTACCGACATCTGGTATCATTAGCGTCCATTCCATATATGCACCACTACCTCAGTCCGGGTCGTAGTAACGGAACAGATTTGCGGGAGTTATCGTCCCACAGGCGTGACCTGCGGCACGGGACTCGGGGCAGGGCGTAGCGCCTTGCCGTTAAAGACGTCGCGGGCCGAGGCGGTCGTTCTTGCTGCTGCTGGTGAGCGCCGCCTGCGTACGGCTGATTTCGCGGTGTAGCGGGTCGCGGATAAAATCGGTGACGGCAGATGGTCTGGAGCGATACCAAACAGATGGCCGTTGCCGTACATAATAGAAGTGCTTGAGAGTTGTTGCCCAGCAGTATCAATATTCTCATCAGTCCTATTGGGAGCGCACACGCTACCGCCACACAGTGACTTCTCTATCTGCGCAGCGCACATCATAGCAAGACGCTGTATTGCTGGCATTATCTGTTTTATAACGGGAACCGTTCGAAGAACGCGCCGGCGCTGGCTGACTTAAGCGTTTTCCTGGCGGGCTGGATCTGATGAGGATTACGGATAATAACTGGTGAAATACGCTTCACGATCAGGTCCCATCTTGTCATTAGTGTTTTCGATAGGGGGGATCTATCTTGACAGAGGGGGGGGAATGTTGAACAAAAGTTAAAAAACCCTCCAGAATTAAAGTGCCTATAGCGTTTCCAACGCTGATCTAAATATAGTTATATTTAATCAATGCCGATTATTTCGGCAGCGCGTGATAAATGAAATTTATCTCCGTTATCAATAGAAAATATTATTTTATTATCTATTCTTTTATTTTCTGGTTAGCATATAAAACCGACTCGTTCACCTTGTAAATTTAACTTATTTATCCCGGCGAAAACTAAGGTTATAGGTAAGCCATTAAACTCTAAGTCTCTCCATTCATCTGCTGTAAAAGGCAAACCATAATCTTCATCAACAATGATGATGCCATCGAGTATTTTTTGACTATTGGTTAAATTAAGCGATTCCCCCATGGTTATACCAGGATGTGATTTCCCCTTATATTTTCCATTGTAGTTTTCATTTCATGAAACACTAATAATAACATCTAGTTGTGTCGTGGAAACTCTTGTGACAGGCCGCTGGCTCGAAGAGTCCGGCTTTATCATCGGGATGCCCGTTACCGTCACGGTGGAAAGAGGCAGGATTATTATTGAGACGCAGATTAATTTATAGCGGCTAACCTGAATGCTAATAAAGTAAAAATCCGGAAAGATCATCAGATCGCTTCCGGCTTTTATTGTTAGATTAATTAATTTAACTCAACCACTCTTTTAATTTATCAAAAATAAAACTTAACTTCTCTGGATCTCCATATGCTTTAAACTCACTGTCATTCGCTTTTATTAGCATCCAATCATTTTCATCCAGATTATTATTTATTTTCATAGATCGCCTACCATTCTCTCCTGTTAAGACGACCTTCCAGCCAGGATTATCGATTGTACTTATATCAAGGCCATGATGATGTTCCCATTCACCATTACACTTAGATAAGTACCAACTTTGCAAATATAATAATTCATTATTCATTTAAGTAGTCCTTGTCGCTTCGAAAGTTTTCTTTCGGTACGAATATCTTGTTTTGTAGCAGGTCTAGCAACCCCAGTTTTTTAATCTTTCAGCCAGAGCGCTATCTACGCGTTGGCTACAGGCCCAACACGGGCGACGCCTCCACGCCCGCCATCAATATCAGCGGCAAGTGGCTACAGGAAGCCGGTTCAGCACCGGACAGCCGCTCAAGCTGCACGTCATACCGGGTTGCATCGTCATCACTGTGCAGTATTTGCGGGAACTCTGGGGCAACCTGCAAGCGCTGAGTATCGCCCTGTTTGATGAGTGTGCCGTCACGTCATTGCTGAACCATTTTTCTGGTGGGGTGAATTTGGCGGGGAACAATTCAGCAGTAAATAACCGCAACTGAGCGGGAGATAGAATAAGACCGGTAGAACATTAATCATTTTCTCCCGGTCTGTTTATTAACCCCCTGGTTTTTCCCAATAATTGGTATCTTCAGTAGCTCTTTCGATATCATCCATATCATCAGAGCCAAGCTCATCATTAAATTTTTCTGACAATACTTTCCTTATATTAGCCAGCTTTGTACAGATCTCATTTCTATCAATAAAATTGGCAGTTTCTAACTTATACTCTTAATACTCCTTCACTTGATATTTCAGATTCATTATAATAATAATCCCCTATTTTATTTAGAGAAATAAGGATATAGTTAACCTCTTTAATAACCTCAATAATTTCTGAACCATTAAAGGTTGTCTTTTCATTTTCTTTTAACATATTACTTTCTCTTAAACACCTGATGGTTGTTCAATTCAATATCACCCTTAATTGTAAGCTCTCCACGGTGATAACGAGGGGATAAATAATTTGGAACATCTTTCTCTATATGATCTCGCCCTTTTTTTGGCTTTATTTGATATTTGTACTCTACGTTTTTAGGGGTTGACGGTTTATTTTTATCAGGTTCAATATATACACGGTTATTATCCTGGGCGTTTATAACGCCACTGTTCATAATTCCGTTGGAACCCTTTCTATTTGTATAATAACGAGTGCGAGTTTTGTCGGTTGAACACTTAGCCAACCCCAACGGATCGATCCAGTAAGCGGGGTAGGGGCATAGGCTTATACATTTATCCCACCCGCCAGTCCTATCGGATCTTGTTACGTAAACTGCCCGATTTGTAGATCGTACTACCTATTGGGGTTGTAATGGGTCAAGGATTTCGCATCGTAGTTCATACGCTACCGCCCTTCAGTGATAGTTTTATCTGCACAAAATTATTTTAAATCAATTGATAATGAAAATATAGACTGATTGAAGCATAGTTGTATCCCCATATCGGCGTGGGAAGGGTACATGATAACTGTATATCTGGCAGGAAGCGGGTTATCATAGTTCGGCCTGTTTGGGGAACCGCTAGCGCTCAGCGTGATGCCCATCAAGGTAGTGCTTTATATTCCGCATGAAGATATATTGGCGTAGCAGCATATAAAAAATGGCCGGAAGGATCGTTGGGTTCGCTTCCGGTTTTGCATTAGTCATTCAGTAAAGTATTTTGGATAAGCTCAAAGCCAAAAACAGACATAGATGGATATTGGCTATACTCATTTATGGTGAGCTTCCTTATAAGTTTATCACCTTCATTAAGATCACCTGCCAGATTAAATGACATTAGTTCTAAAACCTCTGGTGATAAACATCTATTTTCTATTATTTTCTATTATTTCCTATTATTTCCTATTATTTCCTATTTCCCATTAAATATTTTCTTTACACTGGAGAAAATTACTTTTATTTCATTATCATTGTCATTTAGTGTGATTGGAGTGTTATTTTGAGGGATTTCAGCTGATTTTTCAGTACATTTCCAAAGAACACAGAAAGAGAATACTTTCTTATAATCTCCCTTCGGTGCCCAAATTATCTGACAAAAAGCGTAATTATTATTGTCCAATGGGAGCAAAAATATATCACCAGAACTGTATTTAATTTTTATGGCAATAGTCCCTTACCTTTTAGAGCAGAAATAGCATCATAAAGTATCTTACTTCCCCAGTCTGTGTTATGTCCGGCAACACCATATATTGGTGAACTTGGATTGTTAGGGCTGTAAGACCTTGTCTCATTTAGCAAAGATGTTGATTTATTTACTGATATCGCCTAATTTAATCTGTAGGCGGCGGCTAATAAAAAGCCGGAAGGATCTTGGGGGTAGCTTCCGGTTTTTTTATTTATTCATCAGTCGATTAACTTCATTACTGGTCAAATTAAAAATTTCAATACTATTAGTTTCTATATTTAAATTATAATCACTATTTAATTTGATTAACCACTTATGAAAATTCAGAAAATATCCTTCATTATTTTTTGTCAATTCCATAAAGCCATTATCCATATGGGATAATTCCAGTGACTCTATAATATTTAAAAATATATCTTTATTTTGAATCAGGTCATTCGTTGTAACCTGCATTAACATTTTTATTAATAATAATTCATCTGATATATCCATTATTGTTGTCATATCAGAGAATTTTAACTCTATCTCACTGATTTTCATTTCATTACCTTAGAATGGAGAACCATCAAGAGGAATGTGAGCACCATCAATTAACAAAATTTCAGCTATTTTCATCATTTTAGCTTAATAAAAACAGGTAATGCCAGTAGTACAGCGCCTTGCTATGATGCAGGATGCGCAGATAGAGAAGTCACTGTGTGGCGGTAGCGTGTGCGCTCCCAATAAAACTAATGAGGATATTGACACTGCCTGGCCCGATAGGGATAACGGGGGGTGAAAGTAACTATGGGGATATGCAGCGCTCTGTTAGCTGGGTTGGTTGGCGAGATGTGATGGTCAACCGTCAACCCGCAAGCCAGGGGAGAATGATATTCTTCAGGATGCATTGTCTACCATAAGGAGAAGTCTATGACTATTTTCCATATTTTAAGTTATTAGGAATTAAATATGTCTAATGAGTTAAGAAAGGCCTTTGAAAATAAGCTTCAAGATTTATTAAATGGAAATGCTGATTGTATCCCCGATGTGAAAGTACTTAAGAATAATCTCTTTGTTAAGAAGATGAAAAACAATGAAGCCAGTGGGTATATTGGCTTTGATTATTTAAATAATGCTCATGGTTACGTTCTTTATGATGGCGTAGACTCTCCGGAATTATTAGATGTTTTTAAAAATATAAACCCTCCTTATCGTTCGAATAAACCAGAGCATATTGTTTATTCTATGAATACCTCAATGAAAATTGGTTTTAAATTATTCGCTCCCAATATAAAAGGATCACGGTAGTCGCTTAATGTTCAATTATTTCGTAATTATCAAGAGAACGCTACATTATTTTTTATAAGGAAAATCTATTTTTCCTTGTTCTTTTAAGTAATCCATAACTTGAGAAGGTGCCCAGCCGTGGCTATATGAAAATAACGCCCCGAGCTCAGCGAGTTTTTTGATCAAAAACATCTGCTCATCATTAAATATTGCTAATCTTCGACACCATCTTCAAAATGAAAATGTTCCATTGATGCACAGGTGAAGCTACCTATAAATGATGGTGATTTATGTTTATCCTCATTTGGATGAAACAAATCATTTTCGATTGCCCAATCATAAACCCCTTTATTAACAGGATATTTTGTTAAAATCCCTGTCAATCTATTTTCCTTTATCCAGTCTTTAGCGTCCTTCAAATAAAGGAATATCCCCGAAGGGAAACGAGCCATCGCACCATTAAATACCCATATCTCTTTTATATGCATTTTAGCCATTCACTCTAAATTTTGGTATCTAAACCATCTTTATATTTTATCGACAGTTTTACGAATTACGGATCGATTTGCATCAACTACAACTTGCTGCTTAGATATTAATGATGGTGAATCTTTGATAGGTCTCCCTGCTTGTCCTATTTTTGTTTCAGATCCGCCACCTTTAACATGAAGAGGTGCAGGGTCATGATCCCCACTTCTGGTGTAATGGATTATTTCAACGTCTCCCTGCTTAGCGACCACCTTAGGGTGTAAATCGGGTTCAGTATATTTACCATTTCCTTTGGTAGTACCACATTCTCTAGACAACCCCAGCGGATCGATCCAACCGAGTGCATTCGGCGCGTAAGCATAAAGATTCAGCCCGCTCCATCGGGTCCGGCTGTGTAAACCGTCCGCAGTCCGGGTCGTAGTAACGGAACAGATTATAGTGCGGCCCGAGAATACTTGCCTCATCCATGAGGCTCGCCCCTTTGGGTCCAGCGCTTTGCGCTGTTCAAATTTTCTCCCGAAAAATTTGTCGCGGCCCAGATACTGCCCCTGCATGCGCAGGTTCTGAGCAAAGCACTGCCCTGATGCGAGATATTGCTCCAGGCGCTATTGCAGCCTTCCCAGCTCAGTCATCCTTCGACATCGGTCAGCCGTTCCGGCGTAGTGCGGGCAAGAAGCTGCCCGGCGGCGTCAACTTCCTCTACCATCAGTTCGATTGGGTCATAGGGATCGCACTTTTGTCCTGCACAAGCTACCAGCGCAGTGACTTTTCCTGTTTGCACCTGAATCATAACAACCCGCCGTATCGTTGGCATTACCTAGTTTGATAACAGTAAGCGTTAGATGAAGATGCTGGCACCGACTGGCTGACCCGCAGCGGATTGCTCGGTCGATCGCAGGAAATTGAACTGCTGCCCGTAAGATGACTCTTTGGTCAGAGTCTGGGGTAATGCTGGCTTGATCATTGGGCGGGTAAATAAATAGCCGGGAAAATAAAGTAGTTTTACCCTGCTACAATCAAATGCTCGTTAATAAATTATCTACAAGTTCAAAACCAGACACACCCATTGTTGCATAATTAGGGTATTCAGATACAGGAATACGTCTAATCTCCTCTTCACCGTTATAGAGACCACCTGCATAATTGAATACTCTCAATTTTTTCTTTTCCTCACTTAAATTAGTATATCCAACAATCTTCCATAAACCATTACTAATTTTTTGATTGCCTGTAAATATAACCTTTATTGCTTTACCAAATTTATCAATAGACATCGGGTTTAGAAGACCATTTTTATTGAACGTTTCATCATTCTGTATAAATAGCAGACAAAAAGCGATTACCTGCTTAAACTTCCCTTTTGGTGAGAAAATAATTTGACATATGGCATATTTACCATTACTTAGGGGGATAGCAAAAATGTCACCTTCTTTATATTTCACTTTCATAGACCATTACCCTTCAAAATAGAAAGCGCATCATTTCATACCTTACTACCCCAATCATTACTATGTCCGGCAATATTATATGTAACCGCATTAGGATTATTGGGGCTGTAAGATCTAATTTTTTCAGCAGATTGGTCAAAGGATCTGTAGACTTAGTGCCGCCATGAAGATCCATAATCTTTTACTTCAAAAATTTAGCTTCAGCTTTGATCAAATTATTATCAAATATGTGATCTTACCCAGCATATATGGACGCTCAGCCAGTGCAACGTGTTTCCTGCAATGATCAAAACGAGTAACTGCAGCCATATATCCGGTTTCTGATGGGGCTTTCATTACCCCGAACCATGATGAGCGCCGCCAGGTGAGTATCAATCAATAAGTACGGGCTATTATTGCCCCGCCTGGGTATATGTTTCTCTTACCTGTTTTGACATCCTGCTATCTACACTCACATTGCCACAACGTGTTATCGGGTCTGAACAGCAATCCGCTCGCTGCCTGAGCTTGTACCAGGTAGCGAAGCGGATTTTATACTCAGTGCCTTTCGTCAACATCGCCCAGAGCACCCGGGCCGTTTTGTCGCCTACGCAACAGCAGCAATATTGTGATGCTTTCGCTGTGACAGGGCGTATAGCCATGGCATGTTTTCTTTATATCTTTCGATCAGTTTCAGCACTGTTCGGGCACCATGAACCAGAAGATAGCGAAAGTATCCATCTCCACGTTTACTTATTCCTCCGAGCCGTTGTTTACTTCCACTGGCGTGCTCTCGTTGTGTCAGACCGAGCCATGCAGCAAACTGTTTCGCCGTGTTGAACTGCTTACAGTTACCCATTGACGCAGTAAGGTAAGCTGCCGTCAACAAGCCAATACCCGGTACTTTGGCTACTCTCTGGCCATCAGGTTGAGTCTGGAACCATGACTGAAGAGCGTGCTCAACCTGTGCAATCTGCTCTTCTTTTACCTGTAGTTCTTCCAGTCGGCGGCTGATACTTCGTCGCACAAAAGACGAGAGTTCATTTTCTGCATCCTCCAGTATAGTTGGCACGCTTTTATACAAAGCGCGCATTCCTGTGGGGATACAAAATCCTAATTCGGACAACATTGCCTGTAAACTATTACTGATCGCAGTGCGTTGTCTCATATACAGGTCACGTTCAGTATGAAGAGCAATAACGGCCTGTTGTTCGATTGTTTTCACCTGTACAAATCGCATATTAGGACGGGTGACAGCCTCGTAAAGGGGTTCTGCATCAGCAGCGTCGGTTTTATTTGTTTTGACATACGGCTTAACATACTGCGGTGGCATCATCCGGACTTCGTGACCCTGACGGATAAATATACGGGCGAAATGATGACTTGATGAACATGCTTCCATACTAATCAGGCAGGGTGGCAGTTGTATAACGAAGGGTACCAACGGGCCATGGCTAAGTTTTTTCTCAGAACAGTTTTTTCCGAATGACCAACACCATGAAGAACGAATACGTTCTTAGCCAGATCAATGCCGAGGGTAGATATTTGCATTTTTGCGCTCCTTTAACCAGAATGTGGCACTATCCGTACTTTTATAACCAGTAGAGCATTTTCTCAACCCCCACGGATCCACCCACCCAATCGGATTCGGCGCATACGCGTACAGGTTCAGTCCCCCCGCCAGCCCTATCGGATCGGGACAGCGTATTTATCCGATTTTCGGATCATACTACCGGTTACGGTCGTAAATTATCTTCATATCGTCGTCATAATGCAGGAAATCGAATATGCTACCGCCCGTCCACGAGAAAGTTGACTATGGCTGAGATGCATTCTAAGTCACCCCCTCTGGCAGGGTAGTTGACACCCCATACTGAAAATCTCAATGGGGGCAACGGAGCCTGATATGAAACGTTATTCATCGGAACGTAAAGCCGCTGTGTTGGCCAAATTACTTCCTCCTTACAACATGACCGTCACCGCACTTGCACTCCAGGAAGGGATACCGGAAGCTACCCTCTATAACTGGCGAAACCA
>NZ_JAKMAJ010000029.1 GCF_022378355.1 Brenneria bubanii | reverse complement strand
ACCTCAAGGAAACAACATGTTGGGTGGAGCGGACAATCCAAATGGTGAATTACTGTCTTATATCATTGGCGCTAACATTCATTACATTTCTCCTTCAGTGTGTGATTTTCGTCTTCGTATCGCCTGACGGTTCGCTTTCCCGACATCGTTCCGGCCCGCAAGGGCGCAGAATGCGTGCCCATTTACCCTTGCGGGACGGGTTGTGTTAGGAAACGATTAACCGAAAGCTGATACGGGAACGGAAATCACGCGGGAGAAAAAACTGCCCCTGCATAGGCAGGCGTAGCCCCCCTTGGTTCGCAGTGGTGAAAATAGTTTTTGGTTATTAACCGGATCGTCATTTATAGCTCTGCTTGCATTTCGGAGAACTTTTAAACGCAAACGGCTAGTCCAACGCTCCTTGGATGATAACGCTTAAATTTCGTAGTTATCTGATTGCGTGATTGACTAAACGCATACTTTGGGTAACATTTATACAAGCGCAGTGCCTATGCCTCTGAGGGCGGTAGCTTGGGTGAAGATCATCACTTGCTACCGTTGAAAGCAAATTGACACTTACCGCGTCTTTAGAAGCAAGATATAAGAAACGAGCTTTCCGGTTAGCCCTTATTATAGCTGGATCAAATTCAGTGTCAGGGCCAAGTCAAATACAGCTATCAAATCAGAAGATGTTTTTCGTAGCATGAGGTTTTGTTTATGCACGTCGTTTACGGTGAAACTATTAACGATTTAACAATGAAGATCTTAGAAAAAGTGCTTAATGAAGGCGTGAGCATATCGACAAGGAACGGGAATGCTGTAACTATCTATGATGTTAGTATGATTTTGCACAATCCCAGATCAAGGCATCTAAGTTTAGCAGGTCGAAAAAACAACATATTCTCCACTTTTGCTGAGGCTATGTGGGTGCTTGCTGGCGATAATCGAATTAATCCATATTTAAATTTTTTTTTACCAAGAGCGCCTAAATATTCAGATGATGGGATAATTTGGCGAGCAGCTTATGGAGAGAGACTCTACGCTCATGGGCAACTAGAAAATGTAGTGCAACAATTCAAAAAAGAAGGAATATTTACTAGAAGAGCTGTTATTAGCTTATATATGCCTGACAGAGACACTAATGACAGCCTCATGAATGTCTACAATTTAGAAAATAGTCTTGATATACCCTGCAATAATTTAATCCATTTCTTTATCACTCCAGACAAAAAATTAAACATTAAAATAACTCAAAGAAGTGGCGATCTAATATTTGGTGTAAGCAGTATAAATATTTTTGAATTTAGCTTACTTCAAGAGGTAGTCCTTTTTATACTACAGAGAGAAGTTGATAATCAAATTGAATTGGGGTATTTACATCAATCAGTAACAAACCTCCATATATATGAAGATAGAATAGATCAAGCAAATGAAATTTATAAAAGAAAAGAAAAACAAGCAACAGGATTGATAAATAATGATCAAATATCATTCCCAACATCACTAGCCAGTATTAAATTATTATTTTGTGATATTATTTCATTTCTTGAACGAATAATAATAGACACTCCACAAAAAATAGACACAATAGATAAGGAGGCAGAAAAACTAAAAGATATATTTCTCAAGCATCTTGTAGAAACTGAAAAAAATTTACTCTGGGGCTATGCAGAGGCAGCGCTGTCATATATTTTTCAAGAAAGGTTTAATAAAAAAATAGTGTTAACAACCAAGTTAAGCAATGATTTCAATTTAAGTGTAAATTCAAATTACTTTAATAACTCCAATAAGGAACGTCTATGAAAATTGCATTCATGGGAAGATCAGGTAGTGGAAAAGATTTTCTTGCCAATTATCTAATATCCAATCACGAATTTATTAGATTATCATTTAGTGATCAACTTAAGAAATTGGCTAATTACATTTATCCTTGGATGAAAAAAGATTATACCCCTGATGAAAAAATGTCACCTCTAAATTTAACCTTACCTACCGGTGACTTAATTTTCCACTCACCAAGAGAAATCTGGCTAAGTCTAGACAAGTTAAGGGGAATTGAAGAAAAAATATTCATTAGAATGTTATCAGAAGAGTTGAAATTATTAGAAGGTGAAGGAGAATCGAATAAAAGAATAATAATCACTGACATAAGATCGAATGAAGAATTCGCATGGTGTAAGAATAATAAGTTCACTATAGTGCATATCGAAAGAAAAAATAATAATTATAAAAAATATGAGATCGATAAGTATGTCGATGAGAATAAATTAAAATCAGATTATCATTTCGACAATGATACGACCGGATTAGATAGCTTTAAAAATTTCTGCGAAAAGGTATTCTTCAGTGAATAACAAAAACGATCAGCTTTTTTGTAATGTCAGAGAGATGAAAATTAAAACCGCTAAACCCATCTTAAATGAAACTGTTATCAGGGAATGGTTTTATCATCAGCGTGAGAGAACTTCGATATATTACAAGAAAGAAATACTAAACCTCCCGCCTTTTTGGACAGATGACGAGATATTGAGAAGCTATAAATTTGTGAATACTAAAAGAACATGGGACAGAGAAACTAAGTGGTTATTAAAAAATGTAATTAACAATGATTTATTGAGCTATGAAAATAAAATACTCAATTCATTTCTATTTAGAGTAATAAATAAAAACGAAACATTAAATGAACTTAATGCTCCCTTCGATTTTTCAAAAATGACCATGAGTGACATTAATGAAAAAATCAGAGAAAAAATTTATAATATTTCCCTAGAAAAACCAGACTATGTTTTTTTTAGTGCGGCTTATATTTTGGGTGGGCCGAAGGTTAACTTTGGGAAATTCTTAGAAAAAAAAGAAAGCGCAATTGAAAAAAACATGATTATTAGGATGATAAAGTTTGTTTTCTATAACCAAGAAATAATTGTAAATGGAATAAAGTCTTCGGCAAATCAGTTTGAAGTATTTAATCATCTCAAGTCTTTTTCAGGTATTGGAGATTTTCTTGCTTATCAAATTTTTGTAGATTTAACATACATAATAAGTTTTCCTTTTACAGAGATGAACTTTGTGATTTCAGGCCCAGGATGTGAAAGAGGGATAAATTGGATTTTTTCTAATAGAGACGGGATGAACAGCGAAGAGTGTTTATTTTGGTTCACTATTAACCAAGATTATATTGCAGAAAAACATCATGAAAAATGGGAAATGAATGAAATTTTTCACTTTTTACCTAAAGATGAAAGAGTTTATACCTTAATGGATATGGAAAATAGTGGCGCATGCGAGATAGATAAAAGATGCCGAACTAAGTTCGGTAACAAAAGGCCAAAACAAAAATATCACTATCAAAATAATAATTTAAGATTATTTTGATCAAGGATAGCTGTAAGAAATCACTAAGGAAATAAAATGTCAAACGAGATTAAGAAAAATGTTTTTGTTAGCCATCATCATAAAGATGATGCCAGTGTTGATGGGGTTTCGCGGTTAGCTGCAGCAAAAGGTTATCACCTCCGAAATAGTTCTGTCAGAATGAAACCTGAAAATCAGCGACGTGCTGATGAAAAAAAGATCAGTGATAGAACAATAGCACGTTTGCTCAGAATGAAAATGAGATGGGCTGGTCAAGTTATAGTAGTTATCGGGAAAGAGACACACACAAGACCATGGGTGAATTGGGAAATTCAAGCAGCTCATCAGCTTGGTAAACCTATTATAGGTGTATATGAAAATGGTTTAAAAGGCGATGTAAAACTACCAGAAAATCTCGAAAAATATGCAACCTCTATCGTTGCTTGGAGAAGCGATGCAATTATCGGTGCACTTGAGGGTAAAACTAGTTTTCAAAAGCCTGATGGTACTGATAGGGATAAAGTACAAGGGGGGAATGTAGTATGTTAATAGAAAATAAGTCTTATCTTTATGCCTACGCAATAACACGAGACCTTGGCTTTGCACCTAACCCATTTCATGGAATGTGTACTTTAGCAACATGTAAACCTAGAATTAGAAAGGCAGCTAACGTTGGTGATTGGATTATGGGGATTGGCGGTTCTAATTTAAAATCGGTTAGAAAAAAGTGTATTCTACTAATGAAGGTGACTGAAAAAATCAGTTTTAATGATTATTGGGAAGACAATAGATTCGCCCTCAAAAAGCCAGCGAGAAATGGTAGTCATATGCAGATGTTGGGGGATAATATCTATCATCAGGACGACAACAATAATTGGATTCAAGAAGATTCACATCATAGCAATGCAGATGGCACATTCAATATGACAAATCTTGAACGTGATACTCATACTGACCAAGTGTTGATTTCAAGGCAGTTTTATTATTTTGGTGATAAAGCCGTTGATGTAAACTTAGACTCGATTGGCTATCACAGAATTAGAGATTATATAAAGTTCTCCTTAGATAACTCTATCCCCGCAAGAGATCTCATAAAAAAAATAGACGCTGAGTTTCGTAGCGAGAAAAATTTAGTTATATCAGATCCATGCCAGTTCTCTGATTTCTATAAACGTGTAGATCAGGGAACTGGTGAACTCTATTAATAAGTACTCACACTCTAATTCTGGATATTATTTAAAACCCCCAATTTTTATCCAGCAAATAGCAATATTACTTAATTCAAAATTCTACAGAGAAACTTGCTATGCAAACCGGTTAAATTGGGATTTGCATTATGATTTTAACATTGCCTTTTTGATAGCTATCAAGAAGACGGTTAATCCGAATAGGGGAAACGCTTTTCCTGCTCCCCTAACGACTTTTTCCTATACCCACGGGC
The DNA here is from genome assembly GCF_022378355.1 of Brenneria bubanii. GTDB lineage: Bacteria > Pseudomonadota > Gammaproteobacteria > Enterobacterales > Enterobacteriaceae > Brenneria > Brenneria bubanii. The sequence goes on along the minus strand of NZ_JAKMAJ010000029.1, from coordinate 8,153 downwards.
GCATAGCCAATCAACCCCAATGACACCTCATGGCTTGTCAATTGGATTGAGAGCATAGCGGTTTGATTAGATAACGATCGAATAATGATGCGAAATCCACATCTTCCAGACGGCCTCCATCAAAGTAGTCATGATCTCTTGCCAGGTTCAATGCTGCGCCGCCTGGGGCGGCGACCGGTAGAATTATTGCGCCAGGATGAAATTGCTTGAAGAGCTCATATTCAACCTGAACGCCTTCCATACCTCCTACAAAGACTGCGCCAACTAAGTCGCATCGAGATAACATTTCCTGCCGCATAAGATGTAGGCTGCCGTCTAGATCATCAGGCACTGCCTCGGTGTAAACGACATTGTCGAATCGCTCATTTTCTTCAGGATAGCGGCCTTCGAAAAATCGGCTCTGATACAATACAACGGAGCGAGTGTAATCGACGCCCAGATCTTCGCAAATACTCCAGATCATGGGGGTTATTGCAGGGTGCCCTCCCCATACGATTTTCATTTTTCTTACCACCGCGATAGCAAACTCACGTACAGCACACTGAATCAGGAACGGATCAGCAGTTTCATAATAATCACCTCGTCCATTGACCGGGACGCTTGCTGAGAGAAAAATAGAGTCCACTTTTTAACCCTCCCAATCTGCAAACTGCCAGCCGGCCTCGCATGCTTTAACCCACTTCGTTTCCTGAATGTGCGAGCCGAGCCAATCCATATGATTCAGCCACTGAGGATGTAGCCCCACGTGGTCATATAGTATAGCAACTGATTCATCTGGATAGTTCATTGAGGCTTCATGCATGGTTGATGACGTCGGGACCCCGACCGTCGGGTAGACCACTATCATTCGGCCTGTGGGCAGACGAACTTTGATTTCCCTCCCCACTCCCACACCAATGACTTCACCACCTATAGCCTCAATCCCAATGCGCAAGTTGCTGACTAGGTTGATAGTCCTTACAGCATGACTTTTGCTGCGCACCGCCTCAAGCTGAAGACAAATGCGGTCGATAGCGGAATTCTCGATACGTCCTGTTCCGCCATCCAACTCGCCTTCAGCTAACTCTGCGAGGCTTGCAGTACCCAATCCACGAGACTGCTTCGTTTCAGGCCAAGCGACTCGAAGGACACTGATACCTTTCGCGAGAGCCCGCCCAAACTCAGCTGATGTCCAACGACTATTAAAATAGTCTGGAGTATCTAACATCAACAGCACGTCAGAATCGCAGAGTCTATGCCACAACATGGTCTGAAAATCCTCTGCTGGAGCAATACTATGAGTATCAAGGAATACGTCGAAATGGCGTGCTGATAGAGCATCGAACATTTGGAGCGCGGCAACTCTGGCCTCATCCCGACGGTAGCTTACGAAGACCCTTCGTTGTTTCGGAAGCAAACCAGCGCATTCAAGAAGAGCTATCGAGACACGCTTAGCACCGCCATTGGCGTAGGCCAGACAGTTTAGCGGCTGCAGCACCTCAGGAATCTCCGCAGATATATGTCGTAAATCGGATACAATTGGAATCACAGGAGTACCACTGCGGAGCAAGCTCGGTAAACTTGGGTGATCCACGCCTTCTCCTCCAAAAAATACAACCGCACTCGATCGCAACTGATTTGGTGCAAATATATCAGGAGCTATTTCCCAACTGATCTCCTGACCGAGTCGTAGCCCGTACATCTCCACTGCATTTTTAACCGCATCCTCCAAATCGTGAAGTTGCGCGTCTGAAGGGGAGCCTATAACAGCAAGCTGATAGATAGGAAGCATGGATGCCCTTGTATGCAATTACAATTATCGTCAAGAGGTGTAGTTTCTCAGCTGAATCGGGGTGCCTCTAGTAACTTCGCATCAACCCCCAATTCAGTATAAAGCTTATCAACATGTTGGAGCCCGCTGATCCTAATGAAATCGGAGCCATCCGGCAGGGTGTAAGAGCTTAACCACTTCATAAAATGTCCATAATCCATTGTGTAAGTGGACTGCGGGAGTAAGTATCTAAACTCGACATGTTTACTATCAAACGCGGCTTCTTCTAATTTCCGATATTCCTCCATACCCATCCCATATTCGAGTTGCTTGCGCTCTGTTCGTTTTACATTTCGTGCAAACATAAGTTCGGAGAAAATCCAAGGAGAGGAAAGTCGTTCCGTATCCGACATGTATTCATCAACCTTGATCGAACTTTCCGTGCCTAAGAAAACGAAAAGCTCAGAGCGATGGATCATCTGCTGGAGCGCTGAGTTTAGGATTAGGTGAACATTAGTTGTCGTTCTGTTCCTCAGTGCGTAGCTATAATTTTCCCAACCCGAAGGGATACAAAATTTGTTATCAATTTTCTGAAGCAACTCATCAGCGTAGCCCCAAACGCATGAATCGACGAAAGGCTTCAGGCCAATTTTTTCTAAGCTTAAAGCAATACGGATGGCCTGATCTTCATCGTTATGTGAGTGGGATATGAATACGTCAATCTCCGTCTCTGGGAATACGCTTTGCTGGATTTTCTCTGCATCCAGCAGGTTGTTACCATTCAGCAGGTACTCTTCAAGCCTGATGGCAATGTTGTCTTTTTTCGCTTTGTAGGATGCGACGTCAGAATCACTCCATTCTGAGACGGACGCAACGACATTCTCAATTTTCAAGTCCAGGAACATACAACCCTCATTTATTTAAAGTAGCTTGGGATTATGTGAACTGATTTCTCGCAAAGTGCCGGTTAAAAACACTCCCATTCATCAGCAACACGACCATAAAAAAACCTCGAGCGCACTTCTGCAAAGTATTCTTTTCCCGCTTCATTCCCTCGCGCAGCCATTTCCTGAATTGCCTCTCTGTCATCGAGCTTGATTTCGACAGGGGTTTGTTGGTTGATACGTAAATGGCGAGTTGGTCCTAGGAAACTTTCAGCAAGTGCGAGTGCTCCGTGCTCCTGTGCAGCAAAAAACAGGTCAGCGCTATGAGGTGCCCATCCGGCTTTGCCCTTACCCAACTGGTCAGTAAAATCGTTTTCGCTACTGAGTGTTCCAATGCTCAGTACATCAATACGATCCAGTGGAATTTTTAGGTATCTGACAGCTTCCGCAAGCGCAGGCAAAATAGGATTGTTTGCCCATACCCCCCCGTCAAGGAACGTTTCGAGGGCGATTGGCCCCTCCCATGTCGACTCGTCGAAGAATGTTGGTGCTGCTGACGAAGCCAGGGCCGCATCGACGGCAGAGATATCGCGATACGCAGTACGATCTGGACTGTGGGGCGTTACTATCGCCTCTGCTTGTCCCTGTTTCGCTCTTACAGTAGGTATGACCAAGCGACAGCAGGAATCGGCAGCCAGGGTCTTTTCGCCGAACACCTCTGTAAGTAGCTGTCGCAAGGTAGTTGAATCATGTTTGGATTTGAGCCAATGTCTTAGCTTTCGATCCTTAGGAAAAATGTGGGGGCCCTTGTCTTCGTAAAAAGCCAGAATTTCACTTGGGTTCAGGCCAAGGGCTAGACCGATGGCAAGAATAGCGCCAGTCGATGTACCTGCAACTAGATCGAAATGGGATATGATGCCATTACCGCCGCCAGCTTTGAGCATGTCGTCCCACTTGGCCAGTACAGCTGCAGTAAATGTGCCCCTCAGTCCGCCACCGTCCAAAGCCAAAATTCGGAAATTTCGGCCTCGTGTTACATTTCTTCGTGAGAGGGGCAAATTTTTGAGCTGCTCGACAATCAGATCGACAACCGAATCAACATTAGTGCCACGTGCAATGACTTCGTTAGCCTCTTGACTCAGTCCGTTTTTCAGGCGCCTTATTAGCGACGGATCTTCATTGAGATAGCCAGCAATCGCGCCGCCAAACCCGGCTGCGACGAAACCGGGCTTTCCCAGCTCCAGCATAGTGTCTAGTTCATTGGGCACACCCGCATTCGCTTTATTGACATCCCACCAGGCGCCACCGACACAGACAATCACATCTGAGCGATCGGCCATCCAATCGCGCATGGGTGTCAAACCATTTATCGAATTTCCATCTTCGGACTCTGCCGGAACTATCTCGACAGCCGCATACATTCGTTGATCATCGATTTCAGCAGCATACTGAGCTGTAGCGAAGCTTTTTGCTCGTACCAGAGTGAGCGCACCTTTGTCCCCGCCTGCAACAATAAAACCTTCTGCTGCCTTTTTTAGAGGAGCATTAAACGAAGGGTGACTGCCATGTACTATGGTTCCCCCTTCGGTGAAGATTTTTGCCGCAAACTTACTCACAAAATGGTCAATATCTTCGTTTTGTTCTTTGTTCGAGCCCGAGAGGTGGATTCGCACGCCCGCTAGGCGTTGTTTAACTGTCATTCTAAGTACCCATATATGTCTAGAGGCATGATTGTCCGCTCTAAGCCGAATAGCTTAGTCAGGATACGGCGTCGTATATCAGTCCGTTCACCTAGAGCTCCCCAGAATCATGAAAACGTACAAACGCAGGAGCTCACGTTGACTAGCGACCAGCAAGTCCAGCAGCTGTTTCAATCCACCCAGATATGTTTTCTCTGCCGTTCTGAACTGCGTAATCGTATCTCAGGGCATGGTCTGAAATTCTTGTTACATCCAAGGTAGTAGGGGCGGTAAACCACAGATCGGATGCAGGAATAGCCAAGGTGTAGTCCTCGTATTTTACCCATTTACCGCTTTTAATTTCAGCAAAATAAATTTGTCCGTTCGAACAGTAAACACCGACTTCAGAAAGTGGATCGATTCCTTTTTTCCCAAAAATATTCGCACTGTTTTTTACGCCATGAATGTCAACTGTCAGAAGACCATTTCCCTTCAGAACGCTACGTACAATTTCGTATCGAACCCAACGCCTGCTAGCAGTGTACTGACCAGCCAAAACACACGTAACTGATGTGTTCTTTAGCCCATCGCGTAGAAAATTTTTTAGGGCGTCGTCACTTTCCTTCTGTGATGCTTCGAAAACGCTAGCATCATAGAATCCCACTGATTCTTTATCTTTGCCGACAACCCAGCTGTTTCTGACATTCCACGCACGCCATACATCTTCTTGATAGTGAAAAGAAAAGAATGTTTTTCTAGGCATAATTAGCTTCCTTCCATATGAATTTCTATCTACGTAATCCCAGCATCCGTTGACGACGACCACTAAAAAATACCGTGAGGATACTGCTCTACATCGACAAAGACTTATTGTTCGTAAGGTATCACTATCCATCCTTCTGCGACATAACTCCGGCACGTAATAATGTCGAATAGCCTGCAACTTCATATGTGTATTCTTGCGGAGTTGCGAGAATTGAAGGGGCACATGCGATGGCAATCCGAGGCGATTCAGAGCGCACTGATATGAAAATGCAATTCGGCTGACCTGTTCCCTATGCTTTGACTCAACTTTGTTAGTAACTTCCGCTGTTGGCACAGATCAGACTGTTAGAACACTTTGGACACAATCTCGCTTCGAGCCGACTTTTTGATGCTTGTTCTGGCTACCCTTCTTTTGCAGAGAACATCGTGGAACGATCAACACATGAAGCGAAGTGTTTAAACCCGCTTTAAGTAACAAGCAACTATTGGTGGTCATTCTGGTGGTCTTGACAGAAAGAGACTTCTGACTTAGCTTATTTATTAGCCAGTTACTGGCAAAGGCGATCCCAGTCAGAGCACCCCACCTGAGTCGCAATATCGACGATGTACGCACCTTGCCTGCGCATTTGCTTTATCATGTAAAAGTCCTCTCTGCTCAGCATGTTGATGTCCTTTCTGGTGTGAGAACCTCAAGGAAACAACATGTTGGGTGGAGCGGACAATCCAAATGGTGAATTACTGTCTTATATCATTGGCGCTAACACAATAACCTGTTCCGGCCGCTTAACGGCGCAGACGCCAGGCATACGAGCCGCTGCGGGCGACACGCAGAACCCGGCACATGGCCTTGATGCTGAACTCAGCCTGATATTTTTCGATAAAGACAGACTTCATTTCAGGCGCTTCGCGAAGTATGTCGCGGCCTTTTGGAGAATAGCCAGCTCTTCATCCCGTTCTGCCAGTTGTCGCTTTAACCGGGCATTTTCTGCGGCCAGTCCACTTTCACGTTCTGAAGAGGTCATTTGTTGCTTACTACGCCAGGTATAGAGCTGCGATTCATAAAGACTGAGCTGGCGGGCAGCAGCAGCGACGCCGATGCGCTCAGCCAGTTTCTGGGCTTCATCGCGGAATTCAGGCGTGTGTTGTTTACGGGGCTTCTTGCTGGTTGATGTCGGTTTTGTCATGAGTCACCTCTGGTTGAGAGTTTACTCACTTAGTTGCGTGTCCACTATTGGTGGGTAAGATCATCCGGTAATCTTGATGTTATGCATGAGCGCATGATCTACCAGAGAGCTATTTCAGAAAAAACAGACGCTGAGATTGTTGCTCTGGTGGTAAAGCAACGCACAGAAGCAGCTTTTGAGTTTCAGCGTTCTGTTGAGCTGAGTCTGGAACAGCTTTCTCATATCTCATCAGGTTTTGGAACATCGAATACAAAACGCAGGAAAATGGCTGTTTAAATTATATTACGTATGCAACTTGAACAATTTTTTAAACGCCCGTTTTCCACTGGAAGTAATGATTACTTCCCTAAATCCCGGAATTCTGGTTAACCATTCTTTTTGCTCACAATACGTAAAAAATGCAGCCCCCGCTTCGCCACCAAGATGAAACCGCCGCTCACTCCAGTCAAGGCAAGCACAGCACGCTTTACGCCGTGTTTTGGGGTTGAGCATAATACCTAACTCCCGGAACTTTTTTTGTCCTGATAGCGTCAGTGAAACACCATCTGGCGTTATCCACCCTTCAACAACCATATAATCATAGATCTGAACAGCGATTTCACCTGCAAGATGGTCATAACACGTCCGGGCAACCCGTAACGAGGAAGGTGTGCTGATTTTAGCTGATGATGCCGAACGCCATGACACGCCCATCATGTTTTCAATCAGCCCGGCAATGTCTGTTCCTGCCAGACGGTAATAACGATGACGCCCCTGAGAAAGACAGGTAATCAATCCCTCACTGACAAGTCGGGACAGGTGCGCACTCGCAGTTGATGCCGCTATATCAGCGACCGCACTTAACTCTGTAGCTGTCCACGCACGCCCATCCATTAATGCGCAGAGCATTTTTATGCGGGAAGGATCAGACATGGCAGCAGCTAAGGCTGCCATTGCATGTTCCAGTTCATCACCGCTATCAGTTGAATTAGCGTGTTTTAACATTTTACTTAGGTACGACAGCCCATTTCTCCGTTACTTTACTGGCAAGCCTATCATTATCGGTCACGAGGATCAGTTGGTTTGCATGGTCACTGTATTGGCACAGGATATTAATCCCTTTCTCAGCCAGCGCTGCCGCTATCTCTCCTAACTCGCCGGGCCGCTCTTGCTTAAGCTTGCGGATCAATGGTTCACACACGCTTTCAACCTGAAAACCTGCTTTTTCAAGCACCGTTTTGGCTGCATCTCCCTTTTCAATAAGAAAATGCGCATGTGCTTTATCAGAGACGGAAAATACGCCACCACCCTCAAGGCCAATACCGTTTTGACCTAATACCATCCCCAGTGCAGCCAGTTCGCCCGGCGTGTTCTTTAAAACAACATGGATGTCATACATCGGTCTGACCTCTGGTTTCTGATGAATAGTCTCTGAGTACATGAGCAATACGGATGCGATAAAACGAGAAGATAGATTGACGTCCCTCTGATTGAGCCGCCTTATGCAAAACATTTTGTTTCCATAGCAATACGCTCTCTTCATCCCGCCACCAAGACAATGACAGTATCTTTCCTGCCGTTGTCAGACTCTGGAAACGCTCGATAGAAATAAAACCATCGATATCTGCTAATAACGGTTTCAATTCAGCAGCAAGCTGGAGATAACGCTCTTGCTGTGTGGCAACAACATCTGCTTCAAAAAGTACTGCGATCACATTCTTACCCTCTATGTATTAGACATGGGTATGACTGTACCGTTTTCAGCACTGAACACTTCGATGGAGGGTGAAATATGGATGTCATCGATAGCACCTACGGTGATGTCAGTGACAAAAGAGAGCGTTCAGAATTCCGTGTCACGATAAAATCGTTATAGCGTAATCACGTTATTCAGCCGTCCCTCAAAATAAAT
>NZ_JAKMAJ010000028.1 GCF_022378355.1 Brenneria bubanii | reverse complement strand
ACCACGGGAATATATACGCAGGAAGTTATCGCAACCGTAAGAGAGCAAAAACGTCTGGATATATAGGGTCAAATCCAGGGAGTGTGTATTCTGTAATCCACCATACAGCCAGATACCCCAATTCTTAGCTAAAGCGCCTACAGCAGATGTAGCAGTCATATTTGTAACCAGTAGAACCAGTAAGACTACTGGTTAACCCACGTTTGGGCCAACCCTTATTGCCATGAGATAAGGTTCGTCAACCGTGGGGTAAATCACGGCGCTTTATGGCTTTTATTGTCTAGATGCTGACCGCTTGAGGAAGAAGAGCTGCAGACAATTCTTATTTTGAGATTGGGGTGACAGCGCTATGATTAGCAAAGTTTATCTTTGAGATGATCAGGTATGGATACAGTAGAAGAGCTAAACGGCACGTATTTTTTTGATGGGATGCCTAATCTCTCACCCGGCGAGTTAGCCTTTTGGATCGTAGTAGATGAGGCCAAAAAACAACTTGGGGTTCAAGATGTCTTTGCGCTGGCCCTTATTATTGGTGGCATCCCAATGGTGCCTACCAGGTCAAAACTGGATGCACTGCGTGCAACAACCAATACTAGCCCGTTATCAATCGGTATGCGGTCAATAATCAAGGTTAAACTTGATTCGCGGTGGCGGTCACCCACATGGAAAACCATGCTTAACGGGCAGTGGGCGAGAACGACCAGCCTAGGCGGGTTGATTGGTCGATGGCTCCCTTGGATTGGTGTTGTTATTACGGCCTATGATTTGACTATGATCACGTGGAACAGCGTAAACAGGTACAACCTGATCGTCAAACTGGAGCATAGAGCATGAGCATTGAACAGGACGTTGCCGAGTTTGTGAGAAGAGAACTCCGTGCGCCCAATCTTGATTTGGATACATCCCTAACGACAGGGAAGGAGGCGACCGTATTTGAAGATATCCTCGAAATGGTGGAAAAATTCTCCGAGGTTTTCAATGTTGATTGTTCAAGTATCAATTGGCGGAAATACTTTCCCAATACAGGTATCCCCTTTCTGCCAAACGCTATCCTGCCTAAATTCCTCAAAACCGATCATCATGAACCAGTCCCCTTTACCATTAGTATGCTGATTGAATCCGCCAAGGCTGGCCGCTGGCTTTATGATTGACTGATAGATATCATGGGGTGCAGTTCCCTTATCCACGCCTTCCGACGGCGTGATGCAGATAAGCGAATGAAAGCGTCGCTTTCACCGCAAAGCGGCTTCGGGGGACTATCCCCCATACCAGCCTCGCAGAGGCGACGTTAGTCGGCAGGGACAGAGGCGCGGCCACAAGCCTCGCTAAAGGTTTGGGTGTGGCTGGAAAGCGTATTATTTTTGTTTCATTTGCTGTCGCCGCTTATGAAATTTTCCAGACTGAAGATAAAACAACGGAAACACTTCATCAGGGAGCCATTGCCACGGCAGGGATTGCAGGGGGATGGGCTGCAGGAGCAGGTGTTGTGGCTGTTGGCGCTTGCGCCGCCACCTTTGTTGGATCTTACGGTGGAAGAACTGTGGCAGGAGTTCAGGCACAGGCAACAGATGTTTTTCAACTGTAAATATTCTTGTGGGGAAGGGCCAATTCCTCTCAATGCCAAACAGGAAGAACAGATTTTCTCATGATATTGTAGATAAAAGATTGTTAAAATATCCATAATAACTTATTTTAAAGGTATGAAAGAACTTGTGGAAAAGAGTTTTATTGCGGAAACTTTGATCCAGAATTACTACTTTATTAATCTCGACTTTATGTTTAATGGTGATCGTTTGTCGTTCGTTAAATCCTAAATTTTAACAGAATAGCACTCAATAAAAAAAGGGCAGATTAGTAAGAAACAAAATTCAATACCATCTAAAATTAGATATAAATTTTTAAATTAAAAATCATAATTTATACTGCTATTACGTGTACGGCTTATCGTCATGATTATATTTTTATCAATACAATTTTTAGGTGGTTTGATGTCCGGAAAGCAGCGTCTGTCTTCTTCTTCCTCTTCTTTATACCCATCACCATATGCATAGATAGTGATTTGGAAAGGAGTATTTTGACCTGATGGAATGTTGTATTTTTGCATTATATTTTCCTTGTTTTCATTCCACCATTCTATTTTTTTTGTTTTAAGGAAAGGTAATTCATCTACAATCACCTGTGCAGTGTTACCATCATAATGTGCATCAACAACAGAGACATTTGGCTTCTTGATGATCAGATAGCCAACGAAAATTAACAGCAATAAAAATACTGAAAATAATAACCTCTGCATTATCGTTTTCCTTCTATATCAATCACGGTTTCCATATTTGTCAGAAATGGACGAAAACCAAATTTATCGAATCGTTGAAGAATGAACCATATTTTGAAAAACTGAAACTGATTGAGTTTTTGCTTACGAATATCACCGACATCTAGGCCGAAATGATCCTGGCCTGTAAACCTGATACTTGCTTTCCAGCCATGAACATTAACATCAAGACGAAGCATTTCTATTAAAGATGACGCGTTACGGCAGCAGTCTACTCGCTATATTTGCTATCTAGCCTACAATAACACCGCCTGAAGCGCCATGGATAATCGAGATACTTGCATTTCGTTGATAATATTGATGTTCATATTTCGTCGGTAACATCTGATCACTCGATCCATGCCGGTGCTTACTGTTATAAAATATTTCGACGTAGTTAGAAATATCGCTGCGGGCTTCTTCCCGCGTTTTGTCGATCTTTTTTGTTATCCACTCAAGCTTTAGTCGCTGGAAAAATCGTTCTGCTACCGCGTTGTCGCGACAGTCACTGCGACGACTCATACTGCCTCCCGGAACGTGTGATTTCAGGAACGACTGCCGCTCATGACTTGAATCTAAACCTTTATGCGTATAAGTTCTAAGCTGGTTAGTATAAGGCGCCGCGGTTGGACTGAACGGGGGCGTACATACAGTTCTGCTTGGAGCGAACGGCCTACCCGGAACCGAGTGTCAGGCGTGGAATGAGATAAACTCGGCCATAGCAGCTGAATGACGCCGGGTAACCATCAGATAAATTACATCGGGAAGTTTAACGTTAACCCAACACCAACTTCCTTGATTTTAATATAACTGGAAAGATATATTTTGGCGGCAAGGTCAGTGCAATGACAAGGATATAGAGCATCCGTTGAAAGAGAGTTAAGATACTTGCTTGTCTCATATAATATTTTTTCATCAGAGTTAATAAGATGAAAGCCACCGATAACAGAAAAAACATTGTTTTCTCCAGTGACTGATTTTGCATGTTCGATGATATTACAAATTCCTGCATGTGAACATCCTGTAATAATTACAAGGCCTTGTTTTGTTTTTATAGCTAATGCAGAGTCATCAAGAATATAATCGTCAGTAAGTTTCCCATTGGCGTCATGGGTTTGTCCAATAGGTTCTTTGGCTTCAAAGTTGTTAGTACGAGGGATTTGGCCTAGAAAAGTAACATGCTCAGACAGCTTTAATGGCTCTTTTGTCTGAATCTTTTCAAAGAAAAAATCATTTTCATCCTGTCGAGTATTTATACCAATAGGCTTGTTATTGTAGTATTTAGGCGATAATGCGGCAGGGTGGGATATGATTTTTATTTTCTTTTTAGGTGGTTTGATAATTCTGTCATAATATTGAATTAAATGATTTAAACCCCATGTATGGTCATTATGTCCATGAAATACGACAATGTCGTCAATGCGGGTCAAGTCTATTTGAAGCGTTTGAGCATTTTTTAAAAAAACATCAGAATAGCCAAGATCAAATAGAAAATTTTTACCATCACATTCGATATAGTACGAAACGCCTGGTTCTCCTATTAAATATTAATCGATAAACGTATTATTATCAACCAAAACTGTTATTTTCATGATTGTTCTCACTGCCGATAAATTATATTAGTAAATTGTTTAAGATAATGATTTGTGTTTTGTTTTACAGATGGCTATTTTTTTTCGAGAGATTTAATATTTTATCATGAAAATAATAGGGTGTAAGTTCATGAAAGTACCCTATAAAAATTACGATATGCAGGTTATATTAAATTATAAATCTGGCTGGACCTGGTTCACGTTTGGCTTTTTGCCGATTTGCTGGTAGACCCAGAACCGAGGTGTTCAGCCGGGTCAATACCATCTTTTCGTCGCCGGTGTGTAAGGTTGAGAGCTTGACCTTAGGTTCAGCCTGTTGTGTTTGGATATGCTTTTTCTTCATGGCGATTTTCAACGATGGTGGTGAGTTTTTCGATATGAATCGGGGGATTCAACGAACTTGCAAGTAAAAATCCGAAAAAATCGTTGGGATCTCAAGCTATCATACAGACATATATAGGGCTGTGATAATAGATAAAATAACCTGTAACATCCAGGTTGAATTTTACCAAATTTTATTTATGGCAGCTTTCTAGTCGATTTTTTAATGTCTAACGGTTTCCAGGAAATTAATGCTCCAGCCTTACCAAGAGATTCATTGATCTTGTCAATTTCAGCGTTATCCACTGTCCATAACCACAGATCATTGTTAAGCTCTTCAAGGGTGCCATGCTTTTCATTACTTGATATCCACTCTTTCAAGCTAATATTCTCGATAACAATATCAAGATGGTGATGGTTAATCACATTAAGCGGATAAACCATCCTTAGCATAACGTGTCTATAACGCGCCTGACCTTTAAATCTACCGGGGCACTCTCTTTTAAATAAAGATGCATTTTCATATTTATATATATTATGCATATTATCGCCAGTGGCATAATAGAGCGCTTTTGTGATTTTATCACTAAAATACTTAATGCCATATGGATATGGCGTATTTTCAGCTAATGATCCAAATAAATTATTTATAGCTTCAGACTCATCTGCCAGACTTGGATATTGTGCGTCAATGTAATTAAATCCAGAAAATTCAGTAGTCATGTAGCCAAATGAGGCAAGCCATGGCTGCGAGTTTTCCTGCTCTGAATATAATCTAAAAGCGATGGCTTCATGGTTTTTTATTATTTTCTTTAACTCATGGTATGATGTTTCTATAATTTCGTGGTCGCCGGGGTGATCACCTTTTTTTAAATTTGCATAATATCCAGCGCCGGTAATCGACATGCCAATGTCGCTAAAGAGCTTTTCACCTAATTCGCAAGCAGTTTGTGGTTCTATATTGTCAGTGTTATATGCTACTATTCCAGAATACATGTATTCCTCTTATATTCATGAAGTTAATTTATCTGATGTTGGTTAAATTTTCCGCATTATATGGATGTTCAGCACAATAGCGGGGGAAGCATCTTTTGGGTCTTTAATAAATCTCGCGGTTCCATACCCGCTCAGCATTGAGTCTGTCGCAATCCATATCGAGGAGCCAATCACTTCAGCCGATTATGCACGAATGGCCTTTATATTGTCATCATAGCATAAAAAAGCGGGCATGCTACCGCCCATCCATACCCCGTCGTTTACGGTGGGAATCGGTTCTATGGGCTTGCCCGAAAATATTGAATACAGCCCTACGCGAAGCTTTTTTCTTCAAATAAAATTGGGCTCAACCTACCAGGGCACTATGCCGCCGATGCCGCTTGTAATCAATTTAAATATTGCTGTGTGCATCTCATCCCGCATCACTGTCGTTATGTTTCTTTATGTAAAACACCCGGTGTTGTTTTATCGATTTTTTTTGTCAAGGAATCGGTATTTTAACTGAAAAATCAAATCCTAACAGTCCAGCATCTTCAACCCGTCGCTTAAATTTGTCTGTTACAAAGACCCGACTAATGTCTTCTTCGATGGTGAAAAGATACTCATCAGTGAGGCTTGCAGCTATCAAAATCGGCGCTTCTATGATCAATCCATGTTCAGCCACACGATATTTTGACTTATCCATATCCAAACAGCCCGATAACGGGTTGACTGGGTAATAGCCAAAAAACCTCTTCTTTTTACTTTCGGTTAATACGGGTAATATTTGGCCACGTGGTTCAAATATATCACTGAGTTTATTTAGCGCAGATTCGCTTATGATAAAAAAAGGATTAAGGGCGCTACTAAAGTCAAATCGGTAGTTCTTTTTACCAGCGTCATCTTTTCTCAGCGTCAATTGGATTGCATTGTACTCGTTGATAAATGGTCTCCAGCGCCTCATCATCGACCTACCAATAATACTTCTTTCACCATCCGGATAATCTTGGATAAATGAACAAGTAGTCCTGGATGTTGAACGTAACAAATATATCTTAATCATTTTTAAGTTTGCCAGTCAGTGTTTTTTAAATAAAAAGCATATACCGGATTCACTCTGTTTATCAAATAGCCTTATTTTTTATTAAAGAATATCCTGTGCTTAACTATAATTCGGGCCCGTTTACACCATCGCTGGCATCATCGACAGATGATAGCGCTGAGTGTCTATCCGGTTAGCAAGGCATTACCATACACAACAGCAACCAAAATTTTTGGAAAAACCACATCGCTTGAAGAAAAAACATTGAGGTTCGGCAGTGATAAGGCGTTGTTAATGGCGGCAGGAGGCATTTATGGCTTGGCTTACATCTCCGCTTTTGTACAATCGACTGACCGGGTTTGTTTTTTTTCGGCGGATACTGCGCGCAGGAATAACCATAAGCGCATTTTATAACTATATAGGCAGCATTACGTCGCCTGAGAATTATGACTATGGCCCCTAAAATGACATCTAACGATCATGTAAACGCGCAGGCAGAGGAAGACGATAACTTAACCGTCCGCCAGTCTGCAGATGAAACAACCACTACGCGGGAACATGCAGCGAAGACGCCTTCTCCGGTATACGGGGATGTGGATTCTGATTTACTGGCGCAGTATTCCCCGTTGCGGCGACCGCTTGTGGACGCGCTGCTCTCGGCTGATGTCATTGCCGCTATTGCGCCTGCTCTGGCGGGCACTTTGCGCAGCAGCGTCGACTTTTATCATGGGAATGAAGACGACTATCGGACATTGGGCAACCATCGACTCGGCGGCCTGCCGGATTTACCTGCTGACGAGCCCTATCCCTGTACGAATGTCGCTGAAGATAACATGCTCGAGTATGACGACTGCTGGCAGGAGGATGAGAACGGCGAAGATGCCTGCATTTTTCCCTGGGATGAAACTGCTCAAGCGTATATTGTTCCTCTGGAATTCGTTGCGCAACTGGACTGCCGCACGCTGGCTCCATTGCAGGATTACCTGCCGCGTGAAGGCACTTTATTTTTCTTTTTGGACTGCGGCAGCAGCCCTTTGCAAAGCGGAGGGAAAGTCATCTATGTGCAGGATAGTGCGAGCCTGTGCCGCGGAGCTCGTTTTGCCGACCTTGCCTTCAACCATGAAAAGACGCTGGGGCAGAAATCGGCCTTTACGCTATATCCCAGAGCCAGCGTCACCGCGCCCAATTTTTACTCACTGAGCCATAACCTGCACCTGGATGGCATGCTGCGTTCGTCTATGAGCCCGGAACAGCAGACCGCGCTGGATGATGAGGTATACGACGATGCGCTATGCAGTCTTGGCTTTCCGGAATATTACGCATGGCAGCTACGGCAGTTGGGCACATTCAACGTGCTGCCAGGCAGCTATGCTTCCGAACAACAGATTGCATGGATGATCGACCGTGAAATGTTACCGGCAAATTTTTCGCGAGATCAGCCGTTGCCGGAGTATCAAGGGATTGCGCGGGTTAACGGCTGTGGCTTTAGTCAACATGCATTGCCCGAATTGCAGGCGGCGCGGAAATTAGGAGGCGAAGCCTCGGATTGGCTGGTGTTGTTTCAGGTTTGTCTGGACGGACAATTTCAATGGGAAAACGGCAGGTTGAACTTCGTCATCCACCGTTCCGACCTCGCAGCCCAACGCTTTGAACGGGTATTCATGGTTTGCGATGGCTAAGACGGTCGCTTAGTGAAAAAAGGCTAACAGCTGCCTGGAGCCGGATTTTAGCTTTGCCATCATCCTCAAGCGCTGTGATCCGATGGTTCAGACGAATGCTATTCGAGGATATTGGCGATTCAAGGCAAAGCAAACCGAGGCGCGTCGGTGTTGCCCGCTTCACGCGCCGTTTTGCACGCAGCCTTGGGCAATGGTCGGCATGGCGCCATGCCGGCGCGTGCTTTCCGGGGGGCCAATCAGCCTGAAACATCGTGTAGAATGGCGTTGCTCAGTGTTTATGTCTTAAGGATTTTTATTTTGAATAAATGTTATACCTTCACCATTCCCAGCGGTACGTTTTCAAAAAATGCGGATCAGTACGATGATTACCTGCGTCTTGCTCATCAAGGTAATGTCTTTTATACCCATAAAAATTTATATAAAATACCTGAACAATTTTCGCGTTTATCTACGAAGGGACACTGGTATTTTTATGCGCACAAATTATTTAATGGGAGTTACTGGATTCACTGGATAGCGGACGATAATGCTTTAATATTAGAACCGAAATATGCATCGCAAGAAAATCGACCGATTTTCATTAAAAGTATTATTTCGCTACTGACGATTTTGGTTTCACTTGTCGTTTTTTTATTTTTTGTTAATAGCTCACCTGTTTTTAGCCTTGTGGCGATGGTTTTTTTTGTGCCGGCTTTTTTTATTGCTGTAACGAATATTCCAAATCTGCTTTCTTTTTATGCGCCGATAACTAAGTTTTCACTAAAATATCTTGATCGGGTAAAGAAACATGATTTTACTTTTTTCACACCACCTCCAAGTCGGCGTTGCGCTCAGGCGTCTGGGCGGACTTATTCAGAAATAATTACCTCAAATAAAGGCGCCGTCGCACAAACCGAGGGGATTGTGCATCAGGTGATAGAGCACACATGGAGCGCCATGAAAGGAGACGATAAGGTACAATACAATGCATATTTTTTTACCTGTAGTAATCGGTCATTGATAATGTGTTGGAGAGATTCTGAGCAAGTAGCAGCAATGGGTAATCCTGCTTTTTTGAAGATCCCACCGCCGTTCATGGCCATCAACGATCGCGTAAGCTGTATTTATGAGAACAAAGAGAGAACAACGCTTTTATCATGTAAGTTACCCGTGCCAACTCATAAAGTGATTGGCTTGATTAACCTGACGGATGACAGTGAGTATCGACTCAGCGGCGGTGGTATCGCGGGTATCAGACCCAGCACCGTTTTGCGCTATATGCCCTAGGCCAAGGGAGCAGTGCGCCTTGGCGCGCTGCTTGTATTTTATCAGATGCTATTTTTAAGGCGTGTCGATGGATTATGAAGCGCAAATTCGGTTATGGCTAATGCAGGATGAAATGAGGCTTGGAGTCATCAAGGCGGTATCCTCGCTATCCCTTTCTGATTGTTGGGTGGCCGCCGGATTTGTGCGTAATTTGGTTTGGGATAAATTACATCACTACGCATGTCCCACCATGTTGAATGACATTGATGTCATTTATTATGATGCGGAAAATACTGATGAATCAGCAGATTTTTATTACGAATCTCAACTACGCCTGTTAACAAAGGGGGCGTCTGGTATTTCAGTGAAAAATCAAGCCAGAATGCATTTTAAATTAAATAAAATGCAATACAAAAATACGTTTGACTCGATGTCGTATTGGCCTGAAATCGAGACGGCAGTTGGCGTCAGATGGCTAAATGATTATATTGAATTTAGCGTGCCATTCGGTCTCGACTCTTTATTTAATAAGACGATAACATTTAATACTAAAAGCTGTTTTGAGGTGTTTATTCAGAGAGTCAAGCGTAAAGAATGGCTCGATAGGTGGCCTGGCTTAATTATACGCTATAAGTGAAATGACAGTTGCACTCCGCTGCTGAGTTTTGCTACTTATTTCATTTATAAACCAATCCTCGTTTGAGTCGTTGCCAGCGCCAAGCTTCTATTTTTGCGTTTCGGGTATAATATCGCCAGACCATGACCCATTTTTCGTCGTAACACTTCTAAACCCGTGCTGGCGATGTGAGCCGCATTTTAGTGAAACGTTTTGACGATCTCTAATGTGCCATTAATGATGAACTGAACGCCCATACACACCAGCAGAAAACCCATCAGGCGCGAAATCGCTTCAATACCGCTTTTCCCGACGAGTCGCATGATGAACCCCGAGCTTTTCAGGCACAGCCACAAAATCAGTCCGCACAGCATAAACGTCAGGACCGGAGCGACCGTCAACACCCACGGCGTAATATCCACGCCGCTTTTTACTTGTGATGCGGTGCTGATGATCAGCGCGATAGTACCGGGACCAGCAGTACTGGGCATCGCCAATGGCACGAAGGCGATATTCACCGCACTGGCGGCGTTACTGTTATTGATCTCATCGGCTTTGCTCACCACTTCCGGCGCGTGCTCGGGTTTTTGCTGGGGAAACAGCATACGAAAGCCAATAAAAGCAACAATCAGCCCGCCGGCAATGCGCAATCCGGGAATAGATATGCCGAAGGTATTCATAACGAGTTGGCCGCCATAAAACGCGACGGTCATAATGATGAAAACATATAACGAGGCCTGGAATATCTGCTTGTTTCGTTCGTCGTAACTCATGCTGCCAGCCAGACCAAGGAACAGCGCTACCGTTGTCAGGGGGTTGGCGAGCGGTAAAATTAATACTAAACCCAGTCCAATCGTTCGAATTAACTCCAGCATTTAATCTCCTGTTAGCCGTCAGCGACGCTAGCCGGTCACTTCCTTTTTTAAGATGAAAAATGACCTGGCAATCTATTTCTGCTGTCAGTTCGCTTTCGCGGCATCGTCATTCTCTGCCAGATCTTTAAAACGGAGAAGCGTCTTCGTCAGCATGTCTTTGGATAAAATATCGAACATCTGACTGATTTTTTTTCCCAGCAGTCCGCCGGGAGGATCGAAGCGGATCATTAATGTTACGTCGGTTCCCCTACCTGACGGAGCGGGTCTGAATGACAGTCGCCCTTCATTAGGAATGCGGGCGCCTTCCAAGGAACGCCAATAGATATATTCCCCCGGTTTTTCATCAACAATCCTGGCCCGCCATTCAATGAGCGAGCCGAATGGGGTATTAACGCTCCAGCGAGAGTCGGTCTCGTTGAGAATGTCAATGGCGGCGAAATGATTCATCAGAATCGGCAACGTCTCGGGCTTACGCCAGAGTGTGAACAACGTTTCCGCAGAACGGTTAATCGTGATGCTGCTACGAATTTCGTCTGAACCGCTATGGCCCCCAGCTCCAATATTTTTTAGAAAAGGCGGTCGAAACAAGAGTCCTCCTCATGAATTTTTGACCCGAAGGGCGCTTTAATCTCATTGTGACTAATATTGACCATTAAGCAAAGTCGGAAGATTGAGTGAAGTTTATGTAACATGATCGGTTTCCCTGCAATGGGTTTCGCATATCTGATGGCAAGACCTCTTTTCTCGGGGAAAAATGTTACCCTGACTCATCTACGTCTGATAAGGATGATGCAGTAATGACGGAAACTGATATTTTACAATTAAGCGGTCTGGTCGGCGAGCGGCTTAAGGCCTGTGGCGCAAAGATGACCTGCGCGGAATCCTGTACCGGCGGATGGCTGGCGAAAGTCATCACCGACGTAGCCGGCAGCTCCGGCTGGTTCGATTATGGCTTTGTCACATACAGTAATCAGGCTAAACAGGATTTGGTCAAGGTGAATGAAAATACGTTGGCAAACTTTGGCGCGGTCAGTTCGCAGGTTGTGCAGGAGATGGCCGCGGGCGCGCTGGTCGCCGCCGGGGCGGATTTCGCCGTCTCCGTCAGCGGTATCGCCGGGCCGGATGGCGGAACGGCTGAGAAGCCGGTCGGCACCGTCTGGTTTGGCTTTACGGATAACCAGGGGCGGGCCTTTACGCGTAAAGCATTATTCAGCGGCGACAGGCATGCCGTGCGTTTGCAGTCTGTGCACTTCGCGTTGCAAACGCTGCTGGATGAGTTTCTGCAAAAATAATCTTGATGCTGTATGCGTATACAGTATAATGTTGGTGATTCCACGGTAATCCATGATTAAGCGGCCGGTAGAGAGATAACTCTACGCCGTATGACAGGAGCAGAAATGGCTATTGATGAGAACAAACAAAAAGCACTGGCGGCAGCGCTGGGTCAGATTGAAAAGCAATTTGGTAAAGGTTCTATCATGCGTTTGGGCGAAGATCGCTCAATGGATGTTGAAACCATTTCTACCGGCTCCTTGTCTCTTGATATTGCATTAGGAGCGGGTGGTTTGCCGATGGGGCGTATCGTTGAGATTTATGGCCCTGAATCATCGGGTAAAACAACGCTGACGTTGCAGGTTATCGCCGCGGCTCAACGCGAAGGTAAAACCTGTGCCTTTATTGATGCCGAGCACGCGTTGGATCCGATTTACGCTAAAAAATTAGGCGTGGATATCGATAATCTGCTGTGTTCTCAGCCGGATACCGGCGAACAGGCGCTGGAAATCTGTGATGCGTTGACGCGTTCAGGCGCGGTGGACGTTATTATCGTTGACTCCGTTGCCGCGTTGACGCCTAAAGCTGAAATCGAAGGTGAAATCGGTGATTCTCACATGGGGCTGGCAGCCCGTATGATGAGCCAGGCGATGCGTAAATTAGCCGGTAACCTTAAGCAGGCTAATACGCTATTGATATTCATCAACCAGATTCGTATGAAGATCGGCGTCATGTTCGGTAACCCGGAAACGACAACGGGCGGCAACGCGCTGAAGTTTTATGCCTCTGTCCGTCTGGATATTCGCCGTATCGGTTCGATTAAGGACGGCGAGGAAGTCGTCGGAAGTGAAACCCGCGTTAAGGTCGTGAAAAACAAAGTCGCCGCGCCTTTCAAACAGGCCGAGTTCCAGATTTTGTACGGTGAGGGGATTAATATTCACGGTGAGCTTGTCGATCTGGGCGTTAAGCATAAGTTGATTGAGAAAGCGGGCGCCTGGTATAGCTACAACGGCGAAAAAATTGGGCAGGGTAAGGCTAATGCATGCAATTATCTGAGAGAAAATTCGACTATTGCCGATGAACTGGATAAAAAACTGCGTGGAATGCTGCTGCATAAGAGCAATGAACTATCTCCGGCTACTGATGGCGAAGCGTATGATGAAGTGGCCGCCGGTGAAGGTGATAAAGCGTTTTAATGTTGGTTAAGTTATTTACCGCAACGACATTCATCGGATTGACGAATGAGTAAGCCATTACGTTATGCGATGAATGTGCTGTCCGTTCGCGATCACAGTGAAGTTGAAATACGCCGCAAGCTTGCGGCGTATTTGCAAAAGTCGCTTGCCTCTGGCTATAAGGATGACGAAACGGCAGCCTGTGCGTCTGCGGAGGACGTTGAATCAGCCATCGCTTATTGTATCGAGCATGGCTGGCTGGATGATGAGCGCTATGCCCGTCGTTATATCAGCAGTCGTAGTCGTAAAGGCTATGGCGCTCAGCGCATTAAAGCCGAGTTAGCTCAGAAGGGCATTGATAAGGCAACAATCGCCGTTGCTTTAAGCGAATGCGATATCGACTGGTGCGAGCTGGCACAAGCGGCAGCTGAAAAAAAATTCGGGCATCCCCTGCCTGTTGAATGGAAAGAAAAAGCAAAACTTCAACGATATTTACAATATCGTGGCTTTTCTCATGAAGACATTCGCGCCATTTATGCTAATTTTTCAGATTGAATGCATACGGGATTTTACTTCCCATCGAAGAAAATTTATCTTATTCCCACTTTTTGTTCGTGAGTTGCACGGTAGCGTCAGCATGCTGGACTAACCTTGCCCACGATCTGTTCTTTTAGCTTGATTCCAGGACAATTATGAGCAAGAGCACCGCTGAGATCCGTCAAGCGTTTCTCGATTTTTTCCACAGTAAGGGACATCAGATAGTTGCTAGCAGCTCTCTGGTACCGAATAACGATCCAACGTTGCTATTTACCAACGCGGGTATGAACCAGTTTAAAGACGTGTTTCTTGGGCTGGACAAACGCAGCTATTCACGGGCGACAACGCCGCAACGCTGCGTGCGCGCCGGTGGTAAACATAATGACTTGGAAAACGTCGGTTATACCGCTCGTCACCATACCTTCTTTGAAATGTTGGGTAACTTTAGCTTTGGTGATTATTTTAAGCACGATGCTATCCACTACGCATGGGAACTGTTGACCGATCCTAACTGGTTTAACCTGCCGAAAGAGAAGTTGTGGGTAACCGTATATGCTACCGATGACGAGGCGTATAACATTTGGGCGAATGAAATCGGCGTTCCTCATGAGCGTATTATCCGTATTGGGGATAACAAGGGCGCTCCTTATGCGTCAGATAACTTCTGGCAGATGGGGGATACCGGTCCTTGCGGCCCATGTAGCGAAATTTTTTACGACCATGGCGAGCATATCGCGGGAGGGCCGCCGGGAAGCCCTGACGAAGATGGCGATCGCTATATAGAGATTTGGAATCTCGTCTTCATGCAGTTCAACCGTCAGGCTGACGGAACAATGCTGCCGCTGCCCAAACCCTCTGTCGATACCGGCATGGGTTTAGAGCGCATCTCCGCCGTATTGCAGCATGTGAACTCTAACTATGAAATTGATTTATTTAAAACCCTGATTGCCGCTGTTGCAAAAGCGGTGGGCACGGATGATTTAGACAATAAATCGCTGCGTGTTATTGCCGATCATATCCGTTCTTGCGCGTTCCTGATTTCTGATGGCGTGATGCCCTCAAATGAAAACCGAGGTTATGTTCTGCGTCGAATTATCCGCAGGGCGATTCGACACGGAAATATGCTGGGTGCGACCGATACGTTCTTCTACAAACTGGTAGCGCCGCTGATTGAGGTGATGGGGTCAGCCGCTGACGAATTAAAGAGCCAGCAGGCCATGGTTGAGCAGGCGCTGAAAACGGAAGAAGAGCAGTTTGCTCGTACGCTGGAGCGTGGCCTTGCGCTTCTGGACGACGAGATCAAGATCCTGAAAGGGGATACGCTGGATGGTGAAACCGCTTTTCGTTTGTATGACACCTATGGTTTCCCGCTTGACCTGACGGCGGATGTCTGTCGTGAGCGCGGTCTGAAGGTCGATGAGCAAGGGTTTGAGCGTGCCATGGATGCGCAACGGGCTCGGGCACGTGAAGCCAGTGGTTTTGGCGTCGATTACAATAATCTGGTTCGTGTGGACGCAAAAACGCCGTTCTCCGGCTATGAGCAGAATCAGCAGCAGGCAAGCGTCATTGCGCTCTATCACGACGGCAACGCAGTGGATCAGATTGACGCGGGTCAGGAAGCCATTGTTATCCTGAATGAGACGCCATTTTATGGCGAGTCTGGCGGTCAGGTCGGCGATCGTGGCGAATTGAAGGGCGCGGGCGTTAGCTTTGTGGTGCAGGATACGCAGAAATACGGCCAGGCAATCGGTCATCTCGGCAAGTTGGCTCAGGGTTCGCTGCGCGTAGGCGACGGCCTGGCCGCGATTGTTGATAACGAACGCCGTAATCGCATTCGCCTTAACCATTCCGCGACTCACTTGCTGCATGCTGCATTGCGTCAGGTTTTGGGCGAGCATGTCGCTCAGAAAGGTTCGCTGGTAAATGACAGCTATCTTCGTTTTGACTTCTCACATCCTGAAGCGATGAAACCTGAGCAGGTCCGGCAGGTGGAAGACATCGTCAATGCGCAGATTCGCCGTAACTTAACCATACAAACCGACGTGATGGCGTTGTCCGATGCCAAAGGTAAAGGTGCGATGGCGCTCTTTGGCGAGAAGTACGAAGATCACGTCCGGGTTCTCACTATGGGCGATTTCTCTATCGAACTGTGTGGCGGCACTCACGCCAGCCGTACGGGGGATATCGGCCTATTCCAGATCGTTTCCGAGTCCGGTACGGCAGCCGGCATCCGCCGTATTGAAGCGGTTACCGGAGAGAATGCTTTGTCAGCGTTGCATCACCAGAACGATGTGTTACAAGATGTTGCACAGCTTTTAAAAGGTGATAGTAATAATCTGATTGATAAGGTACGGTCTGTACTTGAGCGCACCCGTCAGTTAGAAAAAGAGCTTCAACAGTTGAAAGCACAGCAGGCTGCGCAGGAAAGCGCCTCGCTTTCAGGTAAAGCGAAAGTGATGAATGGAGCAAAACTGTTGGTCACTCAACTGGACAATGTTGAGCCTAAGATGCTTCGCACCATGGTTGACGATCTGAAAAACCAATTAGGTTCGGCAATCATAGTGTTGGCAACGACGGCAGACGGTAAGGTCAGCCTTATTTCCGGGGTGACGAAGGACCTGACTGACCGTGTGAAGGCCGGGGAGTTGGTTGGCTTTGTCGCTCAGCAGGTTGGCGGTAAAGGCGGCGGGCGTCCAGATATGGCCCAGGCCGGTGGCAGCGACGTTGCCGCTTTACCCGCTGCATTAGCCAGCATTGAACCTTGGGTCGCTGATAAGCTATAAATATTAAATCAGAGTGTTATCCTAACGAAACGCCATGACTTCATTGGTTTTGGCGCTTTTGTCTTGCCGAAAAGGCTTCCGGCAAGCAAGATGAATGTGATGCTACCTTCGATGTTATTAAGTTGAATCGGCTTACAGGACTTGTTGTGGTAACAAAGATACAAGCTACTTAATTATCGACTAAACTAACAGTAGCGATAAACTATGAGTGAGATGGTGAGTAATGATAATCCCCATCTAGGTTTACGTTTTCACGGCACATGATGGATAATGACGGGGAGACAGAGAGACCCGACTCTTTATAATCTTTCAAGGAGCAAAGAATGCTTATTTTGACTCGTCGAGTTGGCGAAACCCTCATGATCGGCGATGAGGTAACGGTTACCGTACTAGGGGTAAAAGGCAATCAGGTGCGCATTGGTGTTAATGCGCCTAAAGATGTTTCTGTCCACCGTGAAGAAATCTATCAGCGAATTCAGGCAGAAAAATCGCAACCGACATCATATTGATCGACAAGGCGTCTCGTTGAAACGGGACGCCATTGTTGCTTTTCCGTGTTTTTCCCACTTCATATGCCTATCAACGCCCTTTGATTATCTTTTTCGTCACAAGATAAGCATCTGTTTTTCTGTCGATAAAATGCCCTTTTTGCTGTGAATCCGCCCATCTTGGATGCGAATTGCGCAAACAAACATAACTTGGGAAAAAGTGTTTGACTTATAAGACCGGGAAAGTAATATGTGCGCCACGCAGTACCGGTGAGGCTCAACAGGAAATCTCTGTCGGCAATCATAGGTAAGGCTTGGTGAGGTGGCCGAGAGGCTGAAGGCGCTCCCCTGCTAAGGGAGTATGCGGTCAAAAGCTGCATCGAGGGTTCGAATCCCTCCCTCACCGCCATTTATTTTGCATCCGTAGCTCAGCTGGATAGAGTACTCGGCTACGAACCGAGCGGTCGGAGGTTCGAATCCTCCCGGATGCACC
>NZ_JAKMAJ010000027.1 GCF_022378355.1 Brenneria bubanii | reverse complement strand
ACCACGGGAATATATACGCAGGAAGTTATCGCAACCGTAAGAGAGCAAAAACGTCTGGATATATAGGGTCAAATCCAATAACTCACCTTTCAAAAAAGACTTAGCCTCTTTTGCTAAGTCATTCCACTCTTGATAGATAACAGTATGTTTAACTGCAAGATATCCTGATATTTCATTGGACTCTTCCAGAGTAACATTTTCCCAATCTGGGCTACTTAAAGATAAGTTAGCCTCATTCACAGAGACAGCAACTTTGACATTAAGAATAAAGCATTGATTACCAACATTAGAAAACCAATCTATTTTAAGTAATCTATCAATAGCATCATTAGATATTTTCATGGTTTAACCTGATTAACTCTTCCGGAGATCCTAGGTACCTTCATACCGCCAAGTGCACCATGCTGAACTCTATTTTGCATACTATACCTTACCACCTGATTTACCTCATGCTCAGATAATCCAGTAGATTACAAAAATCTTTTCAATGCTTGCGTATATTTCGTATTAGTAAGTCGCTGGCCATTAAGCTCCCCACCTCGCCCATATTACTCCCAGAACTTCTCAATTGAGCTATGAGCTTCATAGAGAGGCGTTCCCGGTTCAGTAAAAGCATTATCTTCTAAATTTATAGCTTCACCTTTCTCTATCGGAATAGCATCCCTATACGTTTTTTAATTTTACCAACTCTTCTATTTCTATATTTTTATACTCATCATTGAAGTCAGTATGGCAAATAAAATTTTTATCACTCCCCATTGCTGCGTATACCCATTCAGGCATTTCATTAGGATCAAACAACCCCGACGGCTCTGAAAAGCAGCCATCCAACCCACACCAACTCACTACAGATCGGTTTTCAATAAAATACAATAATGTTTTCTTTGTTTTACCAAACCAATCACTTGGATATTCATTAAACTTAACATCCCATAAAAATACAACCCAATCATCACCAAATATTTTTTGATATTTAAATTCAACACCATCCCAAATCATTGAAGGGAATTGTGGCGGCGAATAATTCACATCATTAGAATATGAATAAAAAGTTTGCCCATCAACCTCTCCAAGCATACTGTTCCAGTAAATACCTAATACATCCCTGAGTTTCATAATTTCAATCCCCGATTAGCAGCTTGCTGTACACTTGGAACTATAGATGTAGCTATTTGTCCTTGATTTGAGCCTGTTTTATAGACCATATATGCAACAGTTTCTCCATCCACTACGCCCATAAATCCTTTAACAGCGTTGCCATCTCTTAATACATGATCAAATATTTGTTTTGGATTTTCAAGAATAGACACGCCCATGTCTTTAAATTTTGGGCCGTAGCCTTATTCCAGTTAGGGAGAATACCTTCTTCAGTTAAATACCTGGCAGCAGATTGAACACGTTTAGGATTAGTAAACACACTTTCGCCAGTCCCTTCAGCGAACCCAATTGGACACCCAGCCAACCCCAGCGGGTCAACCCACTCCGATGGATTATGCACATATCCTTGCGGACGGGTTCCACCGTGTAAACCTATCGGGTCCAGATGCGAATTCTGTTCATCCGTCAGGTCGTAACACCAATTTCGGTTGTAAATTATCCAATGCTCCGCATCATCGCTCTTATGCTACCGCCCTACTCCGACAGTTCTTGACAATGTTTTTTCATAATCAAGCCTAAATCCATTCCGCGTAATTCGGTCAGAATTATATAATATATTTATCACACTGACGTCTATTTAATACTTCCCATCGCCCATATCATTCTTCATCAACTAGATTCCAACCGGGCTCGTTAATATTTCGTTGGAATATTATAAAATTTATTTTTTCAAAATGAATTAAATTACCCTCCAAAATTACTTTCAAGTCATCATCTTTACAATTTACATAAAAACGTAACTCATCATTCAAAAAAACACAAAAAACAGATGATAAAAAATCTGAAGAAGATAAATATATTGAAATTACTTCATTGTATGATGGGTGAAAAAAAACCCTAATACATTCAACTTTAAAAGGAGAAAAAGACACTAACTTTTTCTCATAGAGTTTTTCATACAATGCATATAAATTAAAGTCGTCAAAGTCATCAATATTACTCCTGGTAACAAAAGGATTTGAACCATTTATGTAAAGACCAACTACACTATCATTTTCAATATTAAAAAAAACCACATTATCAACAATTTCATCATCTTCATCAGCTATTAATGTAACATCAGATATAACCACCCCTTCAAATAAATATAATATTTTCTTTAAAAATGATTCATGATAACCAGCGAGCATTATTTATTCACCTCTTGTAAATATGATGATAACCGCCCCTTATGAAGAAAATTTATCGTTTTATTCGTAGCATTGTTAACCGCAATCACAGCATCGCCCTTAACATATGCACTAGTAGATTCAATTATATACCATGCAAAATTCTGATTGACCCAATCCCTCTTATCATTAACTATAGAAAGAACAAAATCGCTCATTCCTTCTTTATCCTCTTTCGCAACATGAACACCTAAACTTCCCGATGTTTCATTTATATCCTGTGCATCTTTTTTAATTTTGTATTGAAGTTACCGCTAAGTCTTATCCCGTATCTAGTCAGCCCTAACGGATCAACCTAGCACATCGGATTCTGGACATATCCGTAGTTACTTTTCCCACCCAGAACCCCTATCGGGTCCGGCGATACATAACATCCGCCCACAGGGTCATAGTACCGAAGACGATTATAACATAGCCCGCTTTCGGTGTGACGCTACTGTCCGGCAAAGGCAAGGCAGGGTCGATACTGTCTGCCGCTGAACTCGGCCGCTGGCCCCAGAGGGTGCTCTTGAGTGCCTGTCAACGCAGGATAGCGTCGGGTTTGTACAGAGCCTGAGATTCACCGTTCTGGCTGCTGGTGACAAAATCTGTTTCTCATCATCCGTCGCTATTCTGGCGCTGTTGGACCAGCAGCCTCCAGCCGTTGTGTACCCAGTGACGACGCGCCATCAGCTCATCGTTACGATAGTGCCGCACCTCAGCGAAGTGGTCACCGTCCCACAGGTAGCGGATATCGACCTGCGTCTGCTAACAGCGTTTGCCGGTGCGCCGCCCGAAGCGGTCGTAACGGTAGACGCAGCCTTCTCCCCGCTGGCGTGTCGACAACACGGAGCTGATTTCGGATATCCCAGCGGTAGTGCAAGACTTGCGGGTGGTAGCCACGTTGGTGTAGCCGTTTTCGGATTATCGTACGATCCAAATTGGATTACGAAGAGAAGCTGTTAAGCGTTATACGGAAGAATGGATAGTTGACATTGAAGGTATAACTAAAAAAGCCAATTAAGTGTACACTTTAGTTATATCAAATAGACCAAATGAAGCATATAATGAGTTGCCACATAGGCAGCCTTATGAAATTTAGAAATGACTATCGGTTTTTTAAGTGCCGGTTCTTATTCACATGGAATTAATTAATATGTTATTTTAAGAAGAACGGTTAGCTATCGATTTAATAACCTACTTAATTGATATTCTGCATTTGATTTAATAATATCTATATCAGATTGACAGAGTTTACATAATTTCAGCCTGGCATTATCATTATTTATTTCCCCTAAAGCCCATATGCATTTTATTGTCAATGCATGACTATCATCAAATGATAGATATTTGTAATCTTCTTGGGTGGCTTTGAATAAGTACTCGACACTACTTTCGGATTTAATATCCCGCAGCAAACTGGCGATATCCTCATGTTTATAATGCCAATGTTCAAGTAACAATCGATTTAATTGTTCTATTGGGATTTTATTTTCATTAAAGATGAAAATAAGGGTTATTGCATCATCTAATTCATCAGCATCTTCTTTTTGGCATGCTTTCTCTATCTCTTTAGAAATTAATGAAATGGGTGAGTGGCTTTCAAGATCAAATTTTTTAATGAATTCTTCTTTGGAAAGACCTTGAGAATAAAACTGACCAAGTAATTCTTGATTATATGGATTCATTTAAGAATCTCCATGACTTTAGTGATTCTTTCGTTCCAAGAGTTAATTATATCAAGTACCCTACCGCGGTGACGGTCATGTTGTAGGGCGGCAGTAATTTAGCCAGTGCGGCTGATTTACGTTCTGGTGAAATACGTTTCACGATCGGGTCCCATCTTGTCATTAGTGTTTTCGATAGGGGTGCCATCTATCCTGACAGAGGGGGTGTCCCTGACGGTAGTATCGCACCTCAGCTATCTGGTTGTCGTTCCATTCTGGAATGACCTGATTTCGGGCCCAAGTCAATTTAATATAAATCCAAACCCTCCCATGCGGAATATTTGTAACTATCATCTAGAGGTTTAAAGCGCACCCCCTCCAAATCAAGTCTCTCACATTCTTCCTTAAACAATTTTGAACAAACCGGTAGCATCAATTCGCTACAAAAAAATAGATTTTCACTTATGCCACCTTTCACCTTGAACAACTCTATCGAATCATAAAAAAGCCTTGCTCCCTCACTAGACTCCGAAATATTCAAGTCTCCATTTTCCATATCAGTCGATAAAGAATATATGGAATTTTTTTTGTCCAAAATTGAAATGTAATTTTTTAGAAAAAATAAGTAATATTTTTTTCTGGGGGATTTCCTTCTGTAAAGATCAATCTCTACCGGGATGCGAATAAATTTAACATTTAACCTTTCGCATAAATTGCACATATCCATTGAGGCCAAGTTATCCTCAATAAAGTAGTCACCACTTAGGTCTCTCGTCTTGGCCTTAAGTCTATAGCTGGTAGCGAATATCTCTTCCTGTGGTGGAGAATCATAAAAACTATAGTCCGGTAACTCAGGTGCCCAATCTTTACCAAAAAAAGGTGGAACACCTGCGCTACCAGGAAGAAACTGGACAATAAAAAAACAATTCTTATTAGAACTCATAACAATCTTCCTGTAGCAGAGATCTCACCCCCAAAGATGATCCTCCCATAATCAGAAAAAACTGGCTTCGGGTGGACTGTATGTTCTGACAACCAGCAGATTTTTCGGCGAATTCAGACGATAATATAAATACAGACTGATTGAGGTACAGGAACATCATCCATATTGGCGTCGACTGAATAGGTGATAACGATGACGGTTGAGCGGGGGATGGGAATTGAGACCGAGATTAATCTTTAATATCGTACGAAATAGGCTGCAGGTAAAAAACAACCAAAAAGATCGTTGGGATCGCTTCCGGTTTTTATCTGGTTAATTTTTTGGGTGCCCAAAAAGAGTTATCAGACACATAAATTTCATTCAATTTCAAGCCAAGAGGAATACGCTCTATATAATCTACGATTTCATCATAAGGCGATGGTAAGGTAAAAGACAAACCATAATCTTCATCAACAATAAGGGTACCATTGAGTATTTTTTGACTATCGGTTAAATCAAGCAACTCCCCCATGGTTATACCAGGATATAATTTACCATTATATTTTCCTTTATAGTTTTCGTTATACCCTACAGAAACTATTTCCCCACCACTTGTAGCAGAAAACATTAACGTATCGTTATTCAATGAATAACCGTACATTTTTTCATTGGAAGGGAATGGAATCATATATTCCTTTACTTCAATATCAAAATTCTCATACATCTCATAATGATAAAAATCGACAAAGCGGCCGATCTCAATATTCCCCAATGGAGTATAGCTTAAAATATCCGCTTTAATATCAATCAATTAAATACCACCATTCATTAGTATATCATCAATAAAAACTGGCAAATCTGTAACAATATCATAATTTTTAATCCACCATGATCAATTCTAGCTAGAAACTCATCAGGTAATTTTCCCGTAGATTTTTAAATCTACCAATAGTCATTACCATTAATTTTCGTTTGAGAAGTAGAACTGCCGGGATGATAATCAAGCTTATAAGTGGTTCCTGATTTTGTCGTTTTAACATAAATAGTATATTGAACAGCATTTTTATTTTTTTATTGTGGAGGTGTTACTCCCCAGCCTTTCGACGTCAAATGGTCATAAACATCCGCAGGTTTTTTCCCGCCAAACGAGCAGTACAGCGACTGGTTCTATCCCTACGATTGAATTCTTTAGATGAACACCCCGCCAACCCCTGCGAATCAACCCACTCATGCGGATTTGGCCCATACCCGTTGTTATTTTCCCCCCGCCATGACTATCGGGTCAAGATCAACAAATTATCCATCTGACGAGCCGAACTAGCTATTTCGGTAGTAAATTACCTCTTTTGGGTCGTCATAGTGCAGGAAATAGCCAATGCTACCGCCCTCCTTACGCAATCGACTATGGCTGACGCGCATTCTACGCCAAATACCACTATTTTTAAAATCGCCCAGCCGAGCGCTATCAGCATGTCGGCTACCGACCCAAAAGCGATAGGAAGCAAGCTTCAGTGTACCGGGCTGTCGCTCATTATGCCGGGCTGTATCGTCATAACCGCGCAGGATATTCGGGCGTTGTGACACGGAATCAAAGGACTGAGCCGAGAACCGTTCGATGAACACGCCGCCGCTGAGTGGCTTAATCGCTTTCCGGTAGGCTGGATATGGCGGGGAATCAGTAAATAACCGCGACAAAATAGCAGATAATAATAACCCGACGGGATCTTTACGTTCTCTCCCGGCTTTATTTTATAGTTTATTTTTTGAGTAATTCAATCAATTCAGCAAAGCTCATTTCCACATGAGGATACTCATCATCTTCAACATAATATTCCAGCAACACAACTTTAGATTGAAAATTATATGTCAAGTATACAAGATTCAGTCTAATTACTTTTTTCTCTTCTGTTTGAATGTTACCAAGTATAAGATTTTTTATCTTATCACTCTTGGAAATTGATTCAGTTAAAGATAGCAATGTATTTTCTTTCATATCAGTATAATTAACTCGTCTCAACTATAATGGAAAAAAAGTCTTAACCCAATTTTTTGGACCCAATAACATTTGGATGCTTTTCGTTGAATTAGCACCTATATCTCTAAAAAAGCTGTATATCAATTCCTTACCATTATCTGATACCTTACCTTTTGCAAGAGCTCATGAATGTAGCCATCTATTTTCTTAGGACTGTTTTACTGGTTCCTTCCTGGAGGGCATTTTTACGATGTCCCATCAGGATATGTTTTTACCGAAATTTCGTCCTCTTTATATTTAAATTTTTTCTGAGAGTCGAACTTGGGAACACCACATTTCAATACAAACGGATCGACCCATGTGATCGGATTAGGGGCGTATTGATAGTTGTTCAGCCCCCCCATGGCGTTTCTTGGCCCGGTCCAACGCCTGGCCTTTCACCTTACCCAAGGTGTCGTACTGCCCCGACCAGCACAGCCGGTCCTCGGCGTCCATCACCTCAATCAGCGCGCTGTTCAGGTCGGTATACAGCCAGTAAATATCCGTCTGCGCATTCGCTCCGGTCTGCTCAATCGCCGGCACCGGCGTGACGGTAAAAATTGCGGGGGATTGTATTTTGTTAATACCCGATAACCCACAGCTGCAGGCGCTGCGGGAGCAACTGGCGCAGGTTAAAGGCGTGCTCAGTCAGATTAAGCAGGATGTATTGAGTTAAATATAATGGCCGGGAAGATAAGAGATGTTTCCCCAGCCATTATATTACTCACTCAAATAAACCGAGGGCCCAGTAATATTAACATGCGAGCATTTAAAAGAAATATTAAAATCATCACCAGTAATTTTTATCTTATTATCACCTTCATGTATATCAAAACTTATTTCTGCTTTCATATTCCTTGATACTCCGAAAATAATCAGTTCTGACACACCAAGACAATAAAGGCCAACCCTACACCGGTTGAACTCCTTACCCCATTTTACAGGAGGTTTATCGGGTAAGACATCTATAAGATCCAAGCTAATAATGATAGTAGGACCATCACGTTTAATTTCCACATCAAACAAATCAATATAACCAACCTCAGGTGGTTTAGAAAAAACACGTATCATTAACTCATTACAAGGCAATTCAGTCCAATACATTTTCAACCTCTATACTTTCAATAACTATAGTGCTCATAACTTCCTGAAATACTTCCCGCCCTTGTATTATTCGAAAGTCTTATCTTTAGATTTGGCCCTTGTTCACCACCGCCACCTTGACCATATTGGTGACCTGCAGAATCATCTTGAATAATAACCTTTGAACCATCAGGTCTTGTATAGTGATTGTCCTGCTTCCATGTTGGTTTCTTTGTTAAGGGGTCTGTTGACCCGCTCATAGATAATCTGTCCGGAGCGGTTATAGGATTGCGCCGAACAGCTACAGCTTTGTTGAGACGCAGATTAATCTTTAACTAATCGATAAATATAAATAAAAAGCCGGAAGTAATTGCTATCGCTGCCGGCTATTTGTATTTAAAGATTATGCATCGTTTTCAACATATTGAATCAGTCGTAAACATTGCTCGTTACCTGAAACTTTTTGAACTGAATTAGATAACCTGTCTTCTAAAAACTCTTTAGCAAGAAATATTTCTAAAAAGTAAGCTGCATTCACATTAACGACGTCATCAGCCAATCTGCCGTCATTGCATTCTGTTGCAACAACCGCTTCCGAGTCTGGCTTCCACGGCTGAACTGCATAAATGGTATCGCCATCATCAAAGCTATCAATCTGATTTATAATATCATTCAATGTCATTTCATTTTCTCATGCGGTATATCCACCGTGACTATCAATATGTAATATCTTCCAGAGTTCACTTCACAGAGTATGCTGAGAACAAGGAACTAATCGCATAAGCTCATGATGCCACGCCCAGCCATCCGGTGCTTTATAGGAGCCAGTCCGGTATCCGTTAGGCATGCATTCAAGATTAATTCCTAACCATTCCACACTTTTTTGCCCCCCTGGAGATGACGTTTCAAATCCCTTTGTAGTTTTTTCACTTCAATTATCGCCTCTTTAGCCGTCAATACTTTTTCATTAAACCGATCTTTTATTAGGAATATTTTCATCTGAAATAATATTAGAGTAATTATCATGTGTCGAGCGGTAGCACACCGCCATGCTTTTCCCAAAATTATCTTTATAATCAGCTTGACTTGCAGAAATATGAATGCCATTACTAACAAAATCCTGGCTGGCTAAGCTGGAATTTTGACCGGAAAATCCATTACCGTGACGATTGCGCGCGGCTGGATTTTTATTGAGACGCAGATTAATTTGTAGAGGATAATCAGCCAACAAAAGTCAAGCGTGAAGAGTTAGCGATCTTTTCGAGTTTTTTATCATTTAATCCAATACGCTAACCGCTCTCCTGGTTTTAAACACTCTCTTTGATAATAGAAAACCGTATCAAAATTGAACGATATATCATTTCCTATTACTTTAAAAGCAAATTCATTATCTGAATAAAATTCAACAACGAAATAACCCTCTAAATCATTTTTAGTTATCCTTATAAAATCATCGTTTATATCACATGACCAATCCAGTATCCCTTTAACAAAGGATGGCAGCTCAATAGTTATTTCTAGCGTGTGATAATATGACAAATCATCACTGCCTACAATAATCAGATGTTCTCTGTCATATAAAAAAACAGAAAAATCCAACCAATTTTCCTTCCAGTTATGCCCCTTTATAATTGATACTATCTCTTTTCCTTTCATGATATTACTCCAGTAAGTAAAGAAATATTTTTGCTATTTTCTGCAATAAAATCCTAATTAGGATTAGGTCTTTTTTTTCAATACAAAATCAAATACATAATTTGATGAATATTTTTTATTTCTAGAGCGGCAGGATGCCAATCCAGCGGAACAGCATACGGATGACGGTGACGCTTGAGCGGGGAAGGATAATGATTGAGACCGAGATTAATGTCTGATCGTTGAACCAAAAAAGGTAAAATAAAGCCGGAAGGATCGTTGGGATCGCTTTCCTCTTTATCCCAGTAAGTTAATCATTTATTAAAACAATCAATTAGCCGTTTAATATCTTGATATTCTGAATCACTAAATTCCCCATGAGCCATGTAGCCACAAAAATTTCTATATAAGTTATCCAAATCGTCCTTACTTGAATTTGTATTCTGCAAGATCCTTAGTGCTGTTTTATAAAAATCCTCACCTTGTAATTCATTTTTCTTCTCTAATTTACATATAAAATTAGTTAATATTTCCATGGCTTTATTTTTGTTCATAACCCCCTCAAAAATTCACTTCACCTGTACTGATAACCGTTGAGCTGGGTAATTCTTTTATATTAATAAGACCTTGTTAACCAGTGCCTTTCAAAGGCTCTAGTCCAACTTACCTGGGAAGCAACGGCTCCTTCTGTTATCCATTTTCCTTTTGAGGTTTAAAAAATGCAACAATCTATCCGATTCTCGAATCGCACTGCTTGCTTCGACCGTTAATTACTTTAATTCAGTCGCCAAAGTGCAGGAAATTGCCCACGCTACCGCCGCCGCAGAGCAAGTTGACTATGGCTGATATGTATTCTAAGTCAGACAGCATAGTAAATAAAGCGACCAAAACGCAGCATTACTACATGGTGATATACCCTTCGCATCAATGGCAAGCCCAATTTCCCCTCCATCATCCACCTCAAAGACCACTGCTTGGAGGCGTCGAGCTTTATCATTGGGATGCCAATAACGGTGACGATCGAGCGGCGAGAATAGTGATTGAGACCGATATCAATCTTTGATATCACACGGAATAGGCTGCAGGTAAAAAATAACCGGAAGGATCGCTGGTGATGCTTCCGGCTTTATTACGTGGTTTGCTTTTCAAGCAACGCTAGAACGCAACGAGTTCATCCACCGCATAAAACGCGTTGGAATTTGTGAACGGTTATTGACATGAAACCATTCACAAAATACGCCTATCATTTAATGGGTGAGAAGTTGCTTGGCAAAAGAATTCGACTCTCCTGTTTTTCTAACATAGGTAAAGCTAATGGAGTGAAATCAGCCAACTATGCTTTATCCTGATAAAGTTTTTGCCGTTTTTCAATTCTTTCATCAAGACTTTCGTATGCCCAAATATGAATAACCTGGTTCAATTCACCAGACTCTGATTGTTGGCGTTTATTGAATTAACATTCCCGTTTTAGTCGGTTTATCTGATGCGATTCGATAGACATCATGGCGCGGGCCAATAAATGACTTCGCTCTCGGGCCTAATTGCGATTAACCCACTGATGCAAAAGGCAAGCTGCATCTGGTTAATCGCACGCGCTGTTCTACCATAGAGATAACAGCGCCGTTCTTCAGGGCTAACGCCCCAATAAATATCAAGGATAACATCATGAACATCAGCAAATCAGCTAACACGGCATCGCCGTTCAAGACAGCTATTGTTACTGGCGCTTCGCGTGGGATAGGTCGAGCCATCGCGCTAAGACTATCCGCCGACGGCTTCAGGATCGTCGTCAATTACTTAGGTAATACAGCCAACGCGCAAGCCGTCGTCGAAGAGATTCGGACGGCAGGCGGTGAAGCGATTGCCGTGCAGGCTGATGTTGCCCAACCCGAAGATGTGCAGCGGTTGTTTGCTACAACGTTAGACGCTTTCGATGCCGTCGACGCCGTGGTGCACAGCGCCGGCGTAATGGCCCTGGCGCCTATTGCGTCCGATAGCATAGCGATGTTTGATCGCGTAGTGCAGACTAATCTCAGGGGCGCTTTCCTGGTGCTAGGTCAGGCCGCTCAACACTTGCAAACCGGCGGACGTATTGTTGCCCTGTCGACCAGCGTCATCGCCAAGTCATTCCCTCAATATGGTCCATACATCGCGGCCAAAGCCGGTGTGGAGGGACTGGTAAAGGTATTGGCTAACGAGTTGCGCGGCCGGGAAATTACGGTCAATGCTGTCGCGCCCGGCCCCGTGGCCACAGAACTGTTTCTTAACGGCAAGTCGCAAGAGCAGATTGAGCAACTTGGTAAAATCGCGCCTCTGGAGCGCTTGGGACAACCCGAGGATATCGCACGCGTTGTCTCATTCCTGCTTGGCGCAGACGGCGGTTGGATCAATGCCCAAATCGTCCGCGCCAATGGAGGATTCGCCTGAGCCCGCCTATTTCATATAGGCTGCCGCGCGAATAGACCCCAGACGCCGAGCACAGCGAATGCGCGATGTCGATTTTGCTGATGGCGCGTCGCTACTGCCGACATTAAATCGGCCATCCTGGCGCAATTCGCTGACGAGACCAATTAACCGGGCATTTAAAATGACTGACGCAGTAACGTCACCGCCTCGGTTAACATGATTCACTCGGGAAAAAGCCATTTGCCAATCTCTTGGCATTGTGCGTAAATTGGCGAAAAGACCAATAGCAGACGGAATCATAATGGAATTACCTGATTGGGAAGCGTTTTCGGATTTTTTTGCCGCTCAGGACGATAAGCTGGCTAATGAAAGACGCGAGGCATTTTTAAAACAGCATGGCGAGTGGCAGCAAGCTGAGTCCGCACTGGAAGATTATCGGTCGACATTCATCAATGTCTATGGCGTTTATCTTGACTGGAAAGAGGGAATTTTTAGTTTATTGGAAGCGCTATCAGAAATTTTAGGTGAGGAGATTTTCCCCACCGAATTCGATTACGACAGCGAGATTGAATCAGCAACGGTAAACATTGCCGGCAAACGGCACGTGTTTCACCACTATGAAATTGAAACCGAAGGTTTTGAGGCCGAGCTCGCTAGAATCGAAAACATATTAGCACAAGGCGGGTATGCGTTGCGGTTGTACCATGAGGGCGAAATCAGCGATACGATGTCGTTGCTGGTCATGCCTTCGGCTGCGTGGAAACGCGTAGAACAGCGCTATCGTCCAGAGCATGTTGCTGCCTACTTCATTCCGTATCAATACCAGTTTGTTGCTAAAGACGCAGCCCTCCCATCTCTCAAGCAAAAGTCACTCAATAAGCAAAATGCAGCAGATGATTCGCTGTTTGCTTTTGTGTTTGTCTGGCATCGGCGCCTTTTTCTTTGGTGTGTGTTCCCTGTTCTTACCGTATTCATGATAAGTGTTTTATGGCATGTACTGACAAGAGCCTAACCGTTACCGCCTTCCGAGCCCAGGGGCTGTGAAAAAATCGAAGAAATGCACTCGAATTTGCGGCCTGAGGTAGATGCGGAGCTCAAAGTCAGCATGCGTGAAAGTTTAGGATGTAAATTGAGCAAGGACTGAGTAAACAAGAAAATGGCGTTGCTGAATGGCAAATATGATTTATTCAACAAGGTATTTATCAATAAGTGCCTTGAATATATTTTCCTTCGCCTTTACTACAAAATCAGGTCTTGCAGCCTCTTCAGCATAAAAATCAATCAGAAATTGAAAATCCGCT
Organism: Brenneria bubanii; assembly: GCF_022378355.1. GTDB lineage: Bacteria > Pseudomonadota > Gammaproteobacteria > Enterobacterales > Enterobacteriaceae > Brenneria > Brenneria bubanii. The sequence goes on along the minus strand of NZ_JAKMAJ010000027.1, from coordinate 4,455 downwards.
GCAGAGATAGCTTTATCACAGACCTCTATTACTGCCTTTATCGGTTGATTATTCATTTATGCCCCTGATCATTATCCATGACAGTGATATTGTCGCTTATTTAACGTAGGGGACAGGCGATGGAAAACGTTGTAAAAATGACGTATTCGTCAGCATTATTAATCCGGATGAAACTGCAGATGAATTAATGGATAAGGTCGCCCCTGATCATCAGTTTCAGAGCGGCCGATACGCTCAAAACCAACGCGCTCATAAAATTTCACGGCTTGTGTATTCTGTTCATTTACATCCGTGGTCAATTGCGGATATCGAGAAAGCCCGGCATACAGCAAAGCCTTGCCCACGCCTTGACCATGATAATCAGGGTCAATAAAAAGCGCCCCCAGATGTCCGTCATGTAAATACATGAAACCAATTGCCCGACCGGTTGATTCACACCCAAGCGTAAGCTCTACTGTTGGAAAAAATGAAGCAAGCTCCTTTTCTATCGCCAAGCGATCTTTTATGGTTAAAAAATGATGCGTAGCATCAACAGCCTTACACCATATATCCATAATACGCGGGGTGTCTTGCTTTGTAGATGGACGAATTTTAAACATATATAATCTCGGTATATACAACCGTCAACAGTGTTATTTGCTAACGGTTTCCGGGAACGTTACGTGTTATTTCCGCATCAGATCTTAAAATCTTCCAAGGTCTTGCCACTTTCAAGGGCGGCGGTTATCGCCTTCGGCGTCCGGCCCTGACCTGTCCACGTTTTTTCATCGCCATTTTCATCAATATATTTATATTTGGCAGGACGAGGTTCACGTTTGGCTTTTGCTGATTTGCTGGCAGACGCAGAGCCAAGGAGTTCAGCCGGATCAATGCCGTCTTCCAGGAGTTTGGCTCGCAAGGCATCAATTTTAGCCTGACGTTCAGCCTGTTCTTTCTGGATTGATGCTTCTTCTTCACGGCGATCTTCAACAATGGCAGTCAGCTTTTCCAGCATTTCTTCCAGCGTTTCCAGATCGATTTCACGTGCCTGAGCACGCAGTGTACGAATGTTATTTAATACTTTTAGAGCTTCACTCATTGGTTTCTATCCTGATGGTTAAGAAGACATAGATAGCATACAAGATATTCAATAATAAAACGAGTTAGTGATATTGTATGTCCGTAAAAATTTATGATAACAGAATAAACATAACCGCATTAGAAATCATTTTCAAATGCCCGCTGGCATGTTTGTGGATCGACCCTTTGTATTAGGCTAATAAAATTTATCGTTTGTTAACCGCCATAATAGATAAGGAAAAGGACATTTATCTTATTGAAAAAAGAAAACGGAAAGGGCACACGGCGGGAAGCGCTTAAGCCGGCTGAGCCAGGCGGAACGACGACTCAGCCTGAATGGATCGCGCTGCTGTGCCTGGCGCGGCAAACAACAGTCACCTTGCCTAAAGCGAAATGCGGATAAGGCGCGATTCGTTGGTCAGACATGGCGCTTTATATTGATCTGAACGAACAAATGTCAGGCCAGAGTCAATTCTGATTCTGCATGCCCGGTGACTATTGCAATGCGATACAAAATAACAGGATCAACGTCGCGTATTTGCGCCTATTCAGCCAACTTTTATATGGGCATCAATAAGCTATCCATTGGAAGATCATTATCTTTCGGTTTAACACTGTGCATGAGCTGCCTGAGGGTAATATTTGGCAACAGCTTTTATCTTTAAGTTTATCCTTTCTTTAAGCCAGAGGCGAATTAGCGTTCAAATCAGGATGGGGTCGCTTCATCCGTATCGCAAAGGATCATATTTAACCGATAACGCGGTATCGCTATCAGTACGAGTTAATATCCGGCGAATAACGGGAGAACAGATCTCTGGAGAAAAGCTAAGCATCCCCTCTTTCAAATACCAGGTTGTAAACATTTGCATAGAACCGCGATCCGCCGTTAGATTAATACTTGAAAACCTTACCCTCCCATATCTGATATTTTTTATTATCCGGCTTAATCAAAAAAATTGATCGCCAGCGCCGCAAAATATAAACCGATGCCAAAAGTTATATGAGTCAATACGCTGCGTAACCTTACCACCCTCGGCAATGGGGCTTTGGCTGCGGCAATACCCAATCCCAGCGCGGGTTGCATGATGAAAAACGGCGCCGCGAGGCTCAGTATGCCGGTCGCCAACGCCGGCTACGTTGCGATTTTACGAAAGCAAGGGGCTGATTTCCCCTATCGGCCGGCACGGCCTGCGACGACAATATTCGCTCGGTGTATTGCAGCAATTGGCCCTGATTACGCTGGGAAAACAGGCGGGATTTTCACTGGCGGAAATAGCCGGCATGTTTGACCACCTCGGAGAGCCGACCATCGACCGCGGCAAGCTGGCGCGCAAAGCGAGAGAGATTGATGAGACGATTCAACGTCTAACGGCAATACGCGACGGGCTGCAACATGCCGCGGCCTGCCCAAGCGAGAATCATCTCGCCTGCCCCTCTTTCCAAAAGATGCTCAGGGCCGCGACCCGCCAAACGCCCGACACCAGTCGGGCAGATAGGTGAGTTCCGCGCGGCTGGCGACCTTCTCGCGCCGGCGCCACGTTTAAATGGCGAAAATTCAGCAAACGGTGAAATGTCATGTTGCGTTGCCGCGCTTAATGACGAGAATATATCGTTCCGCAAAGCCAACCTTTTTTATCAAAAAGCCATCCGGTTTAATATTTTAACCTATTCCACGGTTTCATTTGATTTAGATGGAGCGGAAGTTAGGCAAAGGTTTCACATTTCCCCCGTTGTGAACGTGATTTTTCAGGGAAAAAACAATGCCGAAAATCTATTAATTGAAAAATTCACAATATTAATTTATTTGTTTTATTTCAATTATATACCCACACATCCCACATTCGGTTCGCGCTGACATCCATCAATATAATTCACTAAAGATATTTCTACCGACGTCGATGAATTAATTAGCATTGCTCTACTTTTTTCCATTATCGCGTCCAGGCAGGTATCACTATGTTAAAAACACTATCTATTCGCACTGGCTTATTGATTTTATTGACGTTAATGGCCTTTTTATTACTTAGCGTCAGCGCAATCGGTATTTTTGCCATTAATAAAAGCTATGAATCGCTTAATGCCGTCAACCTGACGCAAGGGATCCAATTGGGAAACCTGGCAAGCAGTAATACCAACATGCAGCGAATCCGCGTCGCCGCCTCGCTCGCCGTGCGAAACATGGAGGTCAACAAACCGCAAGATGCAGCCGCTGCCGCAGGACGTTCGGCACAATATGCCCATGCGGCGCAAGAGGATCTACAGCGTTTTTTCACGGCGGCTAAAGGAACCGGACGGGGGGAAGAACTGGCGAATGAGATTGAGCAGGCCTATCAGGAATACTTCGCGCAAGGTATTCAACCGATGCTGGATGCGCTGAATAGACAGGATAGCCAGGAATACTACAGCTTGATTGAAAATCGCCTGCGTCCTTTAGGGACAAAATTCGATACCGCCAATAAAATGTTTTTTGAATACGCGCAAAAAGCAGGACTGGAACAATTGCAGACAGCCAGTAATGACAGAGAACGGATGCTGCTGATGATCGGATTATGCTGCCTGCTGACGTTTATTTTGATCTTCCTGGCCTGGGTTGTTTTGAGAAAGCTGTTGCTCACGCCGCTGGACAGCGCAATCCACCACCTGGAATTTGTTTCGGCCGGCGATTTAACGCAAGAAGTGCCCGCAATCGGTCGTAATGAACTGGGGAGACTTAATGCCGCGTTACACACCATGCAGCAATCGCTCGTCGAGTCTGTCACCCGCGTCCGTGATGCCTGTATACAAATTGATGTCGGCAGCCGCGAGCTGGCGCTGGGCAACGACGATCTCTCGCAACGTACGGAAATTTCCGCCTCTTCGCTGGAACAGACCGCCGCCAGTATGGAGCAGTTAACCGCGACCGTCAGACACAACGCGGATAATGCCGAGCAGGGACATCAACTCGCCGAAAGCGTCGCGACGATGGCCAAACAAGGCAATAAAGTGGTTCGAGACGCGATGGATAAAATGAAAGATATTTCCCAAAGCGCCAACAGTATCGCCAGCATTCTGGGCGTCATTGATGGCATAGCATTTCAGACCAACATTCTGGCGTTAAACGCGGCCGTCGAAGCCGCGCGCGCCGGCGAACAAGGCAGAGGGTTTGCGGTAGTCGCCAACGAAGTGAGGACATTAGCCCAGCGCAGCGCTCAGGCGGCAAAAGAGATCCACGTATTGATCGCCGATTCCAATCGGCATGTTAACGAAGGATCACAACTGACGGCCAAAGCAGACGAAACCATGTCCACCATCGCCGAGCAAATCACCAATATTAATGTTCTAGGCTGTGTCCCTCAATTACATAATCTTCTGAGAAAAAGCCGGATACAGCCTAATTTCACCATCGAAAGATAATTT
>NZ_JAKMAJ010000026.1 GCF_022378355.1 Brenneria bubanii | reverse complement strand
TGCCTGGCTTCTTACTCACCCGGTAACTGCGTAATCGCTGTTGCCGTGTCAGTGGGAGCGCATTATAGGGACTTCTCCGCGCCTGACAAGCGCTAAATGCAAAAAAATGATTGAGTGCTTAAAAATAAGCCAAATGGCTATTTTCAGGCGGAGAATTGCACGAAAAATGATGCTTCCGCGTACAAAGAAAGCGGAAACGGGAGAAATAGACCATTTCTCCCGTTTTGTGCTCGTTAAAAAGAGAGGTTATTGGCGAGCAAAGATGTTCTCGCCGTCGATATCCAGCGTAACCGGTTTTCCGGGAATTAACTTGCCGGACAGAATCTGTTGGGCCAACGGATTCTCAATTAGCTGCTGTATTGCCCTTTTAAGCGGGCGAGCCCCATACACCGGGTCGAATCCGATTTCCCCCAACCGTTCCAGTGCAGCATCCGTGATTGTCACATGGTAGCCACGTTCTTCGAGGCGTTTATATAAACGCTGTAGTTGAATCTTGGCAATTGATGAGATGTGCTTTCTTCCCAACGGATGGAATACCACCACTTCATCAATACGGTTGATAAACTCTGGACGGAAACTCTGGCTAACAACGTCAAGCACCATCTCTCTCATTTCGGCATAGCTACGCTCGCCAAAACGTTCCTGAATCAGATCGGAGCCAAGGTTGGACGTCATGATCACAACCGTGTTGCGAAAATCGACCGTACGGCCCTGTCCGTCAGTCAGCCGCCCATCATCCAATACCTGCAACAAAATATTGAACACATCAGGATGCGCCTTCTCGATTTCATCCAGCAGGATCACCGAGTAGGGGCGACGGCGAACGGCTTCAGTCAGATAGCCGCCTTCTTCATAACCGACATATCCTGGAGGCGCGCCCACTAAACGTGACACCGAGTGTTTTTCCATAAACTCGGACATGTCGATACGCACCATCGCATCGTCACTGTCGAACAGGAACGAGGCCAGCGTTTTGCAGAGCTCCGTTTTACCCACCCCTGTAGGCCCAAGGAACAGGAAGGACCCTATTGGGCGGTTGGGATCGGACAAGCCGGCACGACTGCGTCGGATAGAGTTCGATACCGCTTCAACGGCCTCATCCTGTCCGATGACGCGATGGTGCAACGCCTCTTCCATTCTCAACAGTTTTTCGCGTTCGCCCTCCAGCATTCTGGAGACCGGAATCCCCGTCCAGCGCGCAAGAACTTCGGCTATTTCCGTATCCGTAACGCGGTTGCGCAACAGATGCATGGTTTTGCCTTCAAGCTGCGTTGCCGCCGCCAGTTGTTTTTCCAATTCGGGAATTTTACCGTATTGAATTTCGGACATCTGGCCCAGGTCCCCCTGACGGCGAGCTTGTTCAAGCGATATTTTCGCTTGTTCCAGAGCGGCTTTGATGTTCTGGGTTCCCGTCAGCGAGGCTTTTTCCGCTTTCCACTCTTCTTCGAGTTTCGAGTACGCGCGCTCTTTTTCTTCAAGCTCGCTATTTAATAGCTCTAAACGTTTTTGGCTCGCGTCATCCGACTCTTTTTTCAGCGCTTGCTGTTCCAGCTTTAACTGAATGATACGGCGGTCCAGACGATCCAACGGCTCTGGTTTTGAATCAATCTGGATACGGATACTGGAAGCGGCCTCATCAATCAGGTCAATGGCCTTATCCGGCAACTTGCGATCGGCAATATAGCGATGGGACAACGTGGCCGCGGCGACAATGGCCGGGTCGGTAATCTGCACATGGTGATGCAGCTCATAACGTTCTTTTAAACCACGCAAAATAGCGATGGTATCTTCAACCGTTGGCTCGGCAACAAACACTTTCTGGAAACGACGTTCCAGCGCCGCGTCTTTTTCGACATACTGGCGATATTCATCCAGCGTCGTGGCGCCGACGCAATGCAACTCACCCCGAGCCAAGGCTGGTTTCAGCATGTTTCCGGCATCCATGGCGCCATCGGCTTTGCCCGCCCCGACCATGGTATGCAGCTCATCAATAAACAGGATGACATTTCCTTCCTGTTTGGATAAGTCGGTAAGCACGCCTTTCAGGCGCTCTTCAAACTCCCCGCGATACTTAGCGCCGGCGACCAGCGACCCCATATCCAGGGACAGAACACGCTTGTTCTTTAGCCCTTCCGGGACCTCGCCATTAACAATACGCAGCGCCAGCCCTTCAACAATGGCGGTTTTACCCACCCCCGGCTCACCGATTAGTACGGGGTTGTTTTTGGTTCGGCGTTGTAACACCTGAATGGTACGGCGGATTTCTTCATCACGACCAATAACCGGGTCAAGCTTGCCTTGCTCCGCACGTTCGGTCAGATCGATGGTATATTTTTTTAAGGCCTGCCGCTGATCCTCAGCCCCTTGATCATTCACTTGTTCTCCCCCCCGAATTTGATCAATTGCTTTGGTAACGCTTTCTTGTGTCGCCCCGGAACCCTTAATCATGTCGCTCAACGAACTGCGAGAATCCAGTACGGCCAACACAAAAAGTTCAGAGGAGATAAAGGTATCGCTACGTTTTTGAGCCAGTTTATCGCACACATTCAACGTGCGAATTAATTCGCCGGATGGTTGAACATCCCCACCGGTTCCTTCTACCTGAGGTAACCGCGCGATTGCCTGTTCGATCTCATTTTTCAGATGGGAAACATTGGAGCCAGCCGCAGTAAGAAGCGGACTGACGGTACCACCCTCCTGATTAAGTAAAGCACTCATCAGGTGAAGGGGTTCGATAAATTGATGATCTCGGCCGAGAGCAAGAGATTGGGCATCGGAGAGAGCTAGTTGAAACTTGTTGGTAAGACGATCCAGACGCATAACACCTCCCATGAAACTGGTCAAAACTGCTACTGGAGATCAGATGAGGTCATCCCTCAAGATTTCAAGGTTATTTTGCCAATAGCGATGGGATTAAAATGTTATTTATCCTGGATCGTCTTAATTCAATAGGTTATATCAGCCAGATTAAACTTGCCATACGGCCAGTCATACCATCTCGCCGATAAGAGAAAAATCGCTGCGGATCGCTAACCGTACAAAAGTGACCACCAAAGATCTGAGTCACGCCGCCCGCCAGTAAACGTAAACGAGCCAGTTGGTATATATCGGCAAGAAACTTATCACCATTAGGCCTGAATGCCGATACCGCCGTGGCATCATACTGGGCAAAAGCATCCCGAACTTCCGGCCCAACTTCAAATTTTTCCGGTCCGATGGCCGGCCCCAGCCATGCCATAACCTGAGATGGCTTGGCGTGAAAACAGGATAACGTCTCTTCCAGCACGCCGGCACACAGGCCGCGCCAACCGGCGTGAGCCGCAGCGACCTCGTCACCGGCGGCAGAACAGAACAGAACCGGTAAACAATCGGCGGTCATCACCGCACAAACCGGTCCTTTTTGATCGGTGTAAACCGCATCCCCACAAAAGGCAGACGGCCGATCAGCGCCGAGACGGATCGCATGCGTACCGTGAACCTGCTCCAGCCAGTGAGGCATGGAGGGCAAGCCGGCCTTATCCATCAGGATCTGACGATTCATCCTCACTTTTTCCGCATCATCACCAACGTGGTTCCCCAGGTTGAGCGCGTCATAAGGCGGTAAACTGAGACCACCGCAACGGGTTGTGCTACATGCCCGGATGCTCTCCGGTGAAGGCCAGTCAGGATGTATCAGCATTATTTAATCACCAATTGAGTTGATCCTGGAACGCCCCAGTGTCTGCTTTCAGTGCCTGAATAAGATCGAGCATATCCTGCGGCAAAGGCGCATGCCATTCCATTTGTATCCCGCTGATTGGATGATATAAACGCAACATGGTGGCATGCAACGCCTGTCGATCAAAACCGCGCAGAATGGTAATAAATTCGTCTGAAGCCCCTTTCGGCGGCCGCGGACGTCCACCATATAAAGGATCCCCCACCAAAGGATGACTAATGTGCGACATATGCACACGAATCTGGTGGGTACGGCCCGTCTCCAGACGCAGACGTAATCGCGTATGTGCGCGAAAATGCTCCATAATACGATAATGCGTGACCGCCGGTTTTCCCATAGGATGAACGGCCATGTGCGTACGCTTGGTGGCATGGCGCGCGATAGGTTCTTCTACCATGCCCCCCGCGGTCATGGTGCCGATCGCAACGGCTTCATATTCACGCGTGATTTCACGCGCCTGCAGCGACTCAACCAACCGGGTTTGCGCCGGCACCGTTTTCGCCACCACCATTAATCCCGTCGTATCTTTGTCCAGACGGTGAACAATCCCTGCTCGCGGTACATCCACTATCTCAGGGAAGTAATGCAGTAATGCATTCAGCACGGTACCGTCAGGATTGCCGGCGCCAGGGTGAACGACTAACCCCCTGGGTTTATTGATAACCAGAATATCCTGATCTTCGTACACAATATCCAGTGCGATATCCTGAGCTTCCCAACGAGCCTCTTCCTCGATAAGTGCATCAATATCAACCAATTCGCCACCCAGAACTTTCTCTTTTGGCTTATTGATTACATTACCGTTAATCTGTACCCGGTTTTCAAGAATCCACTCTTTTATACGAGATCGTGAATAATCAGGGAACAATTCGGCCAAAGCCTGATCTAACCGTTGACCGAGTTGTGATTCGGCCACCGTTGCGGTGAGTTGTACTTGTTGTGCCATATATGCAGCTTCTTCGTTAACGTTGGGTTTTCACGGCGACGCCGTTTAAAATAATGTACTATTGTAGCTGGTCTAAATCGGGAGCTTAACGGACAGTTTCCCGGAATAACACTCTGAGGATAATCAAAACGTCATGACGCGTATGAAATATCTGGTGGCTGCCGCCACGTTGAGCCTGGCGCTGGTTGGTTGCTCCAACAGTTCCAAAGATGCGGTTCCTGATAGTCCGCCATCGGTGCTGTATGCCAACGCTCAACAAAAATTGCAGGACGGTAACTTTAGGGCAGCCATCACGCAGTTGGAAGCGCTGGATAACCGCTATCCATTTGGTGCTTATTCTCAGCAGGTGCAGTTGGATTTAATTTACGCCTACTATAAATCTGCTGAGCTGCCGTTGGCCCAGGCCTCCATCGACCGTTTTCTTCGTTTGAACCCCACGCACCCAAGTATCGATTATGTCTTGTACATGCGTGGATTGACAGATATGGCTCTCGATGACAGCGCGCTGCAAGGGTTCTTTGGCGTCGATCGCTCCGATCGCGACCCTCAGTATGCCCGCACCGCTTTCCGTGATTTTACCCATCTGATTCAAGGCTATCCAAACAGCCAGTATGCGACCGACGCCAATAAGCGACTGGTCTATCTGAAAGAACGTTTGGCTAAATATGAACTTTCTGTCGCGCAATACTACACGAAACGCGGCGCGTATGTGGCGGTAGTTAATCGTGTGGAACAAATGCTACGTGATTATCCGGATACCCAGGCAACGAAAAATGCCTTGCCGCTGATGGAAAATGCTTATCGCGAGCTTCAGCTAGCCGCACAGGCGGATAAGGTCGCGAAAATCATTGCTGCGAATCCAGCTTGAAATAGCGAATAAAAAAACATGCAACGGCAGCTTCGGTTGCCGTTTTTTATGGCTAACGGGAAGAGAAAAAACGGAAACAAACCAGGAAGGTTCAATTCATTCATTCAATAGTGACATAGCCGATATTCGCCCTCAAGCACTTCCCGTCGATTCTCGACCCAGTCTCACAAATTATGTTTTTTTGACAAAAAGTGACAAAAAAAAGTGATCATAATCACGATTTTTGTCTTCACTCGCGTTATGCTGAAATTATCCAAGACGGACAAAGGCAGAGAGGTAAGTTATATGACTATCAATATTACCAGTAAGCAAATGGATATTACCCCCGCAATACGTCAGCATGTCGAAGACCGTCTTTCAAAACTGGATAAGTGGCAAACTCACCTGATTAACCCTCATATCATTCTGTCAAAAGAACCACAGGGTTTTGTTGCCGATGCAACAATCAGTACGCCCAACGGACCGCTGGTCGCCAGTGCAAAGCACGAAGATATGTATGCTGCCGTCAATGAACTCATCGCCAAGCTCGAACGCCAGCTCAATAAAGCTCAGCATAAAGGCGAAGCTCGTCGCGCAGCCGCCTGCGTGAAAGATGCCAATCTTCAGGTGCCTGAAGAAGAGTAATGTCTTTTCATTATGATGGATGCAACGCGCCTGCGGGCGCGTTTTTATCTGGCAAGCGCACGTTGCTTTTCCGAGATATAAATGACCACCAATGCCATGTTCAAACCGCTTCCGGCAATTATGTATTGACAGGATTAAAAGCCAACAGTTAATTTACACGCTATTGCGTCGCACCCATATTTCTTCTTAAAATCGGATGAACATGACCAATAGCTCGTTCTTCTTCGTATTCTTTTTCACCTTCCCCTGAATTTGGGAGGCGATTCGTCACAAGAGTTAGAATACGAAGACGAACAAAAAAGCCTCCTGAAAACAGGGGGCTTTTTTTATTACAGACTATCCTTGCCCGCCCTTTTTCGGGCTACCGCAGGCACTCCTGATGATTTTTTATCAGGACAAAAAATAGGTAACAATATAATGACCGATAACCCACTACTGGTTTTACGTGAACGCATCAGTGAACTGGATTTGAAATTACTGGAGTTGCTGTCGGAAAGACGGGAACTGGCGCTTGAGGTTGCACACAGTAAATTACTTTCTCATCGCCCGATTCGTGATAAAGAACGTGAAAGGGATTTACTGGATAAACTCACGACCGTTGGCAAAAAATATCATCTTGATGGTCATTACATTACCCGTTTATTCCAGATCATTATCGAAGACTCCGTACTGACACAACAGGCGCTGTTGCAACACAACCTCAATCAAACGAGCACTTACTCCGCGCGGGTAGCGTTTCTTGGTCCAAAAGGCTCTTATTCGCATCTGGCGGCCCGCCAGTATGCCGCCCGACATTTTGAGCAATTCATTGAATGCGGCTGCCTAAAATTCCAGGATATTTTCAATATGGTGGAAACCGGCCAAGCCGACTATGCCGTATTGCCGATTGAAAACACCAGCTCAGGCTCCATCAACGATGTCTATGATCTGCTACAACACACCGGATTATCGATCATCGGCGAACTGTCGAATCCGATTAATCACTGTGTTTTAGTGGCGACAGATACCAGTCTGGATAAAATAGAAACGGTATACAGCCATCCGCAACCGTTCCAGCAATGTAGCCATTTCATCAACCGCTTCCCTAACTGGAAAATTCAATATTGTGAAAGCACCGCCGCGGCGATGGAAAAGGTGGCGGCGCTCAACGCGCCCAACGCGGCGGCGTTGGGCAGTGAAGCCGGCGGAATGCTGTATCACTTGAAAGTTCTGGAACACAACCTGGCCAACCAATCTCAAAATATTACCCGCTTTATTGTGCTCGCGCGTAAACCCATAGAGGTTTCTGAACAGGTTCCGGCAAAAACCACGCTAATTATGGCGACAGGGCAGCAGTCCGGCGCGTTGGTCGAAGCCCTGTTGGTGCTGCGCGACCATGGCATCATTATGACTAAACTTGAATCCCGCCCCATCAACGGTAATCCCTGGGAAGAGATGTTCTACATTGATGTACAAGCGAACTTGCGCAGCGAATCAATGCAAAAGGCATTACAGGGATTAATGTCGATTACGCGCTCATTAAAAGTTTTAGGCTGCTACCCAAGTGAAAACGTCGTTCCCGCTGACGTTGCCGAATAAAAAAAGCCATCCAGGTTAATCGCCGGGATGGCTGAATCTATCGATAATAAGTGGCGTTACCGATAACTATTGGCGGATATCATTGGCCTGACGCAACAATGTCCGGCTTTCCGCCTGGAACCGACCGGCATAGTCGCCGAACCAGTGCTCCACTTTTTTGAATCTGTTGATAAACTGCGCTTTATCACCCTGCTCCAGCAACGCAATAGCCTCGCCAAAGCGTTGATAATAACGCTTAATCAAAGCCAGATTATTCTCGGAGGACATAATGATATCGGCGTACAGCTGCGGATCCTGGGCAAACAACCGCCCTACCATAATCAATTCCAGACGATAGATGGGAGATGATAATGCCAGCAGCTGTTCGATCTGTACGTTTTCTTCCGCTAGATGCAAGCCATAGGCAAAAGTAGCAAAATGCCGTAGCGCCTGAATGAACATCATATTTTGGTCATGTTCTACCGCGCTGATACGATGTAAACGGGCGCCCCATACTTGAATTTGCTCCAGCAGCCATTGATAAGACTCCGGCTGGCGGCCGTCGCAGTACACGACCACCTGCTTAGCCAGACTACCGCTATCCGGCCCAAACATAGGATGTAAGCCTAGCACCGGTCCATTGTGCGCTGCCAGCATCGCCTGCAAAGGACCATTTTTTACCGACGCCAAATCCACCAGAATGCAGTCTGGCGGCAGCTTGGGCAGACGGGCAATAACCTGCTCAGTCAGATGAATAGGCACGCTGACGATAACCATTCCAGCATCGGATAACAGCATATCAGCTCTCGGCCAATCCTCCTGTTCCAGGATTTTGACCTGATAGCCCGACAGCAACAGCATTTTTTCAAACAGCGCGCCCATTTGCCCGCGTCCTCCGACAATCACTATCGGACGAAGTTGCGGGCACAGCGTTTTAAACCCTTTATCATTCTCACTGGAATAGGACTCGCGCATAACCCGACGCAGGATATCCTCAATCAGATCGGGCGGAACACCTAATTGAGAAGCCTCTTTGCGGCGCAAACTGAGCATCGTTGCTTCACGGTCTGGTACATAGATGGGCAAGCCATAACGGCTTTTTACCTCGCCGACTTCCGCCACTAAACGCAACCGGCGTGATAATAGCGTTAACAGCGCTTTATCCACCTCATCTATCTGATCACGCAATGCGGTCAGTTCAGCTACCATTACTGTTACTCTCCTGAATGTTTTACCCGTTCTGCGCCGATCTCTTGATGTAACGTGCGCAGTAACGTTTCTGTATTTTCCCAACTGATACAGGCATCCGTTACGGATACGCCATAGCGCATTTCCGCACGAGGCTGCTCTGACGACTGGCTGCCTTCGTTAAGATGACTTTCCAGCATCAGCCCAATAATAGATTGGTTGCCCGCCTTAATCTGCTCAATTGCCGACTCAACCACAATGGGCTGCCGACGGTAATCTTTATTTGAATTACCATGGCTACAATCTATCATCAGGGATGGTTTCAGTCCCGCATCAAGCATCTGTTTTTCACATTCAGCAACATCTTGCGCGCTGTAGTTCGGTTTTTTACCGCCGCGTAGAATAACGTGACCGTCCGCATTGCCCTGCGTATGCAGCAGACAAACTTGTCCGGACTGGTTGATCCCCATAAACCGGTGTGGCATAGAAGCCGCTCTCATCGCATTGATTGCGGTGCCGAGGCTGCCGTCCGTACCATTTTTAAAACCAACTGGCATTGACAGGCCAGACGCCATTTCACGGTGTGTTTGCGATTCGGTGGTGCGAGCGCCGATGGCTGACCAGCTAAACAGATCGCCTAAATATTGAGGATTGTTCGGATCCAATGCTTCTGTTGCCAGCGGCAACCCCATATTGACCAGCTTGAGCAGTAATTCACGAGCGACATGCAGTCCGGCCTCCACATCGCACGATCCATCCATGTGGGGATCGTTGATTAATCCTTTCCAGCCGACCGTGGTGCGTGGCTTTTCAAAATATACCCGCATGACGATATACAGGCGATCGCTCAGTTGGGCCGACAGCGATTGTAAACGGCGCCCGTATTCCAAAGCCGCATCGGTATCGTGAATGGAACAGGGGCCGCATACGATCAGTAAACGGCGATCGCGCCCATGAATGATATCAGCAATCGTTTCGCGGGCGGCGGCAATCGCTTTTTGCTCATCATGACTCAGCGGGAATTTGGCTTTCAGCTCATCTGGAGTAATAAGCACCTGTTCTTCAACAATATTAATGTTATTAAGCGAATCTTTTTGCATGTTCATATATTCCTGAAAAAATCCTGTATGGCGTGATCGATAAATGGCTCAATTCATTGTGCATACACCATAACATGAACCGTAAATTTTTCAATCCATACATGTAAACTAAATTTACCACCACCTAAACACTTACGGACAGAACCCCATCCTTCTCTCGAGCTCTGTTTTTTCATCATTCCAATTCGCAACATTAATAGTGGTAGAATCAGTGAAACATATAGGGGGTACGATGCTGAAAGCCATCATCATTGACGACGAATTGCCCGCTCGTGAAGAGCTTGCCTTATTGCTGGAAAATGAACCTGACATAACGATTATCGCTCAATGCAGTAATGCGCTGGAGGCGATACCGGCCATCCACCGCTTGCAGCCTGACGTGATATTTCTGGATATACAGATGCCCAAAGTCAGCGGACTGGAATTGGCGGCAATGCTGGATCCGGAAAAGATGCCTTACGTCGTTTTCGTCACCGCCTATGATGAATATGCCATACGCGCATTCGAAGAGCATGCGTTCGACTATCTACTTAAGCCTCTCGACGCACAGCGGCTCAGTAAGACACTGAATCGCTTGCGTCGCGGCACAAGTGTAAACAAAAATATACAGGCAATTACTGAACCCTACCTTCGCCACATTCCCTGCAACGGCCATAATCGCATTTTTTTACTCAAAGTAGATGAAGTTGAATATCTCAGCTCTGAACTTGGCGGAGTCCATGTTGTGGGAATAAGCGAATCCGGCTATACCCAACTCTCACTGAAAACGCTGGAAGAAAAAACCCCTTTCGTGCGCTGCCATCGAAAATACATGGTCAACACGGAGCGTCTGAAAGAAATTCAGCTCATGGAAAACGGCGCGGCTGAAGTTCTCACCCATACCGGAAAACACATCCCGGTAAGTCGCCGCTATCTGAGGTTGTTAAAAGAAAAATTAGGCATCGCCTAAAAACAATGTAATTTTTATGACGATTACTACACTCACAAAAGGTCTCATAATGAAATGCAGTTACATTCTGGCTGTAATTCTGCTTATCACCGGCTGCCAGCAGGATACCTCTGCGCCAGCGGCCCATGGTGATAACAACGTCTGGTATGAGGTGGGTTACCAGGACGCCATATCCGGCACGGTAGTAAAAGACAATAGCTCGCTGGAAGAGTGGTTTGGTCATCTCCCGGTGGACCGAGAGGCCTATCTGTCTGGATACAGCGCCGGACAGTCGGCATTCTGCCGAGCCGACAACATCCTTGCATGGGGAAAAACCGATAAAAACTTTCCCGCCAGTTGTGATGGCGTCGCCGACGCCGAACAGTTACGGGCCCTATGGCAACAAAGCGTGAATTAGCGACAAAAGCAGCATTGAAGGGATAAAAAAAGGGTTTAGCCTTTAGCTAAACCCTTCATCTATAACAACTTTCGGATGTTGCGAAAGCGCGTTATCAGTTAAGACGCTCTTTAATACGGGCAGACTTACCAGTGCGTTCACGCAGATAGTACAATTTGGCTTTACGTACGGCACCACGACGTTTAACAGCAATGCTGTCCACTACCGGAGAATGTGTTTGGAAAACACGTTCTACACCTTCGCCGTTGGAAATCTTACGAACAGTGAATGCAGAATGCAAACCGCGGTTACGAATAGCGATAACCACGCCCTCGAATGCCTGCAGACGTTTTTTGCTACCTTCAACAACCCATACCTTCACTTCTACGGTATCACCCGGACGAAATGCAGGTACGTCCTGCTTCATCTGTTCTTGTTCAATTTGCTTAATAATGTTGCTCATAATATGTCTCTTACCCTAGGTAAACTGATATTTGGGTTCGTCAGGTCATACCCGGACGACCACCTAATACTTTTGTTGCTCAGACTGATATTCCTTTTGGAACTCAGACAGCAACGTTGCTTGCTCGTCAGTCAGAGCTAGGCTTTTCAGAAGTTCAGGTCTTCTAAGCCAGGTTCGGCCCAGCGACTGCTTCAAACGCCAACGGCGTATTTCAGCATGGTTGCCTGACAGTAAAACTGGCGGAACATCCATACCGGCCAACACTTCGGGACGAGTGAAATGAGGACAGTCCAGCAATCCATCAGCGAAAGAATCCTCTTCAGCTGAAGCCTGATGCCCCAGAACGCCCGGAATAAACCGGGAAACGGAATCAATCAGGGTCATTGCCGGCAGTTCCCCACCGCTGAGGACGTAATCACCGATTGACCATTCTTCATCAATTTCGGTCTTGATTACGCGCTCGTCAATACCTTCGTACCGACCACAAACCAGGATCATTTTCTGGTTTGTAGCAAGTTGGCGCACACCGTCTTGATCTAATTTACGACCCTGCGGTGATAAATAAATTACTTTGGCGCCTTCGCCTGCCGCTTCTTTTGCTGCATGGATCGCATCCCGCAAGGGTTGCACCATCATCAGCATGCCGGGGCCGCCGCCATAAGGGCGATCGTCCACGGTGCGATGCCGATCGTAAGTGAAGTCTCTCGGACTCCAATACTGTACGTTCAGCAGGCCATTTTTAACTGCCCGGCCAGTGACTCCGTAGTCAGTAATTGCGCGGAACATCTCTGGAAACAGGCTAATAACCCCAATCCACATAGTCTCGTTCCACTTCGTACTACTGGTCAATTCAGAGTTCAAAAACCAGGATCCCAATCTACTTCAATGGTTTGAGCAGAAAGGTCAACACGCTTAACAACCTGTTCAGAGAGGAACGGAACCAGCCGTTCCTTGACCCCGAAGGCATCTTTCAGGTTAGCCCTTACCACCATCACGTCATTTGAACCGGTTTCCATCATGTCGATGATTTTCCCCAGTTGATAACCTGCTACGGTCACGACCTGACAGCCAATAAGATCTTTCCAGTAATAATCACCTTCATCCAGTTTGGGCAACTGCGACGAATCGACGATAATTTCGCAATTAGTCAACAAATTTGCCGCATCACGATCTTCAACACCTTTAATCTTGATGATCAGATCCTGATTGTGATGTTTCCAGCTTTCAATCTCGACAAACTGCCAACCACTTTTGGTCCGGATGAGCCAAGGCTGATAATCAAAAATGCTCTCGGCATCTTCGGTGGATGAAAACACTCTGAGCCAACCTCGGATGCCATAAGTCGATCCCATCTTACCCAACACAATCGGGTTAGCGGGCGCCGTTGGGCTGAGTTGCTTGCTCATTGTCACCACCGCAACAGATTACGCTGCTTTTTTAGCGTCTTTGATCAGCGAAGTTACGCGATCAGAAACAGTTGCACCCAGACCAACCCAATGTTCGATTCGATCCAGATCTAAACGCAGAGCTTCTGCCTGACCAGTTGCGATCGGGTTGAAGAAGCCTACGCGCTCAATGAAGCGACCATCGCGCGCATTGCGGCTATCGGTCACGACAACTTGATAAAACGGGCGTTTTTTAGCGCCGCCACGTGCCAAACGAATTGTTACCATAACATCCTCTTTAGTTAATAAAACAACCGGGCCCCATCGAGGAACGGGGCCCAGTGTCATATAAAAAGCCCCAAAATTTTACTCATTTTGGCGCAAAAAGCAATCTAAAGCGTATAAGCTTGCGATTCTTTGTCTGTTCGACAACGCTTTCGCAACTAACGCCCCGGGAATCCTGGCGGCATCATGCCTTTCATACTGCGCATCATTTTCGCCATACCGCCATTTTTCATTTTCTTCATCATCCGTTGCATGTCATCAAACTGCTTCAGAAGACGATTGACATCCTGAACCTGCATCCCCGAGCCCATGGCGATCCGACGCTTACGTGACCCTTTAATGATTTCGGGTTTCGCCCGTTCCTTATGCGTCATGGAGTTGATAATCGCCTCCATGCGCACCAGAACTTTGTCATCCATCTGCGACTTGACGTTGTCGGGCAACTGCCCCATGCCAGGCATTTTACCCATCAGACTGGCCATGCCGCCCATGTTGCGCATCTGCTTCAATTGTTCCAGAAAATCGGTTAAATCAAATCCGTCGCCTTTTTTCAGCTTCTTGGCCAACTTCTCGGCCTGCGCCCGGTCAACCTTACTTTCGATATCCTCGATAAGGGACAGGACATCCCCCATACCAAGAATACGCGAGGCCACGCGCTCGGGATGGAATGGCTCCAACGCTTCCGTTTTTTCACCTACGCCAAGGAATTTGATTGGCTTACCGGTAATGTGCCGGATGGATAGCGCCGCGCCGCCACGAGCGTCACCATCGATTTTGGTAAGGATGACACCGGTCAACGGCAGCGCTTCATTAAAGGCCTTGGCCGTATTCGCGGCATCCTGCCCCGTCATGGCATCGACGACAAACAGGGTTTCCACCGGATTGATCGCCGCATGAACCTGCTTGATTTCGTCCATCATGGCGTCATCGACATGCAGACGCCCGGCGGTATCGACCAGCAGGACATCGTAGAATTTCAGCTTGGCCTGTTGCAGCGCCCGGCTGACGATATCGATCGGTTTTTCCTGCGCGTCTGATGGGAAGAAATCGACGCCGACGCTTTGCGCCAGGGTTTCCAACTGCTTAATTGCCGCTGGGCGGTATACGTCGGCAGAGACCACCAGTACCTTTTTCTTCTGCTTCTCTTTAAGAAACTTGCCTAACTTACCAACGCTGGTGGTTTTCCCCGCCCCTTGCAAACCGGCCATTAACACCACGGCGGGCGGCTGGGCGGCAAGATTCAGCTCCGCGTTAACTTCTCCCATGGCGCTGACGAGCTCATTTTGAACAATCTTGACGAACTCTTGCCCTGGGGTCAGGCTTTTATTGACTTCGTGGCCGACAGCCCGCTCTTTTACCCGGTTAATAAACTCGCGCACCACGGGTAGAGCGACGTCAGCCTCAAGTAACGCCATACGAACTTCACGCAGCGTTTCTTTTATATTGTCTTCAGTCAACCGCCCGCGGCCGCTGATATTGCGCAATGTGCGCGATAGTCGATCGGTTAAATTTTCAAACATATCTCATGCTCAATGTAAGACAAAGCCGCTACCGCGACGCGAATGGAACGGATTATAACACGAAAGCCGCAGCGATCTCTGCGCCTCGGGAGGAGAACAGTTGGTGCTCATGGCGACAAACGCTATACTGGCTGCTCATTTTACTCAGTTGATAGTTAATAACCTACTCGTATGTCTGTTTTCGCTATTGTCGCTTTGGTCGCCTATACGCTTAGCCTTGGACTGATTATTCCCAGTCTGCTGCGCAAGAACAGTGCATATCGTCGACTGGCAATCCTTTCGGCCAGCGTGGCGCTTATCTGTCATGCGGTGGCGCTTTACCAACGAATTTTCGATGTTCAGGTCGGGCAAAATCTCAGTCTGCTAAATATAGGATCGCTGGTCAGCCTGATCATTTGCACCGTGATGACTATTGTCGCCTCACGCAACCGCGGCTGGTTCCTGCTGCCCATTGTCTACACTTTCGCCCTAATCAATCTGGCCTTTGCCAGCTTTATGCCGGGTGAGTTTATTACCCACCTGGAAACTACGCCGGGGCTGCTGTTCCATATTGGTCTGGCGTTATTCTCTTACGCCACGCTGATCATTGCCGCGCTTTATGCGCTACAGCTGGTATGGCTCGACTATCTGCTAAAAAATAAAAAACTGCGATTTACCGCCGAGATGCCGCCGTTGATGAGCATTGAACGCAAAATGTTCCATATCACGCAAATCGGCGTGATTCTTCTGACGCTAACGCTGTGCACCGGTTTGTTCTATATGGATGACCTAATCAGCAACAAAGAGAATCTGCACAAGGCCATCTTTTCGTTGTTTGCCTGGTTTGTCTATATCCTGCTGTTGTGGGGACACTACCATGAAGGATGGCGCGGACGGCGTGTGGTATGGTTTAGCTTTATTGGCGCCTTGTTGCTGACATTATCCTACTTCGGCAGCCGGGTAATACAGAACTTCGTCGCAATCTGATGCGCGGCGCCGGACATAAAAAAGAGAGTCAGTAACGACTCTCTTTTTTATTGTGCCGATGATGATCAGATATGCAGCTCTGACAGTTTTTCTTTCGGCAACGCCAGTTCATCGTTATGGTTGATGCCGATATTGCGATCCAGAATATGCTGGGCTATTTCCTGCGCTTCAGTCAGAGAATGTAATTCATACGAACCGCACTGATATTCATTCAGCTCAGGAATTTTACGTTGATCGGTCACTTTCAGCACATCGGCCATCGCGGCTTTCCAGGCATCCGCAACGCGCTGCTCATCAGGCGTACCAATTAAACTCATGTAAAATCCGGTACGGCAGCCCATTGGGGAAATATCGACGATCTCCACCCCATCGCCATTAAGGTGGTCGCGCATAAAGCCGGCAAACAGGTGCTCCAACGTATGGATACCTCGTTCCGGCATCACTTCGATATTCGGCCGGCAAAAACGCAGGTCAAATACCGTGATAGTATCGCCATGAGGGGTTTTCATGGTTTTGGCAACCCTAACGGCAGGCGCAGCCATACGAGTATGATCGACAGTAAAGCTATCTAGTAATGGCATAAGGCCACCTCCTCATAGAAAAAATTCATTTTTTCTCATTTCCGGGAACTTTTCGTTTTCATGCAAGTCTTAATACTTGAAAGACGCGCATTTATCATCATCCCTGTTAGAGATGTTCATTTGGCCACATTGATATGTGGCCTTTTCTTTTTTATTGCGCCGCCAGATAAGCGTCGAAACTTAGCTTATCGTCTGCCTCGATCTGCCGCTGGAGACGCCATGAGCGTTCACTTTCCGCCACCAGTTGCGCTTCTGTCAATACCTGCAACGGTTCATCGCAAAGCATCTTACGGTACTCTTCCGCCAGATGAAGCCCAACCCCGCGGTTGCCCCGTTCTTTCATCAAATTCAGCAACCGACCGGAGAAAGTGCTTTCCGGATCGTCAAAACCAACAATCAGTTCGTCACAAACCTGCTGATAATATGGCTGGGCATTGCCGTTATCCAGAACCTCGGCCACCCGACGTAAGTCGCTGAACAGCGATTTCCCGACCGTGCTGATAGGATGTTGATCCGCCTCACAACCCATACCAACCGTCTGCCCCGGCTTGCGGCCTTCAAGTATCACCCGGTTCCAGTTTTTCCGCGTACATAGCAGTTCATCTGAGCTCATATCCGGGGCGTCCGCCAATGCACACCAAATCAGGAACAAATCCAGGAAACGCACCTGGCTGGCATCGACCCCGGTAGGAGAGAAAGGGTTGATGTCCAACGAACGCACTTCAATATACTCAATTCCGCCTCGCAACAAGGCGTCGGAAGGCGATTCGCCGGGCCGGGTAACACGCTTCGGCCTAATTGGCGCATACAGCTCATTCTCAATCTGCAAAACGTTGGTGTTTAATTGTAAGTAGCGCCCCTCTTTTTTCACACCGACCTTCGCATACTCTTCCGAAGGGGTTTTTATCGCCTGTTTTAACGCCGCCACATAAGTATTCAAATCGTTAAACGTGATACCCAAGTTACTTTGCGATTTATTGGTGTAGCCGAGGTCGCTCAGGCGCAAAGAGGTGGCATAGGGCAAATAGCACATCCCTTTTTCTGTGCGTTCGAATGGCAGCGAGGTTTCCCGGCCTTGCAGGAAAGAAGAACAGATGGCGGGTGATGCGCCAAACAGATATGGGATAACCCAGCCAAAACGGTAATAATTTCGGATGAGACGGAAATAGCCTGCGGAAATCTCGAATTTACCGCTTTCCATATCGCTGATGCCGGCCCGAGCCTGCCAGAATGACAAGGGTAAGGAAAAGTTATAGTGTACGCCGGAGATAGTCTGCATCAACGCGCCATAACGATTCTTCAGTCCTTCACGATAAAGGGTTTTAAAACGCCCGATATTCGATGCGCCATATTGAGCCAGTTCGATAGTCTGCTCATCGGCGATAAAGCACGGCATACTCAATGGCCACATCAGTTCATCGCCCAAATTACGAGCGACGTGGCGATGAATGTCGCGCAAAAACGCCAACGTGTGATCGACGTCTTTATCTACCGGCGTAATAAACTCTAACAACGCTTCGGCAAAATCCGTGGTAATCCATGGGTGTGTTAATGCCGCACCTAATTTCTCTGGATGTCTGGTTGCGGCAAGCTGACCGTCCGCCATAACACGCAAGGTTTCACGTTCAATTCCACGCTGGATACCATTTACTGCCTGAGGATTATTTTCCAGCCAGGAAAGCGCCTGGGATATATCCGGGATCAAATCGACCTCCCGATGTTAAATGTAATGTTTGTAAGCATAATTGAAACTTGATGAACCACACCAGATCTGATTTTCCGGTTAAGGCCACCACGCAATACCCTGTAAGGTTATTCCCGTCAGGACGATATAGCGCAGCATTTTTCCAATAAAGATAAAAATCGCCGCGCTCACCCAAGGCATGCGCAACCAACCCGCCAATACACACGACAAATCGCCAACTACCGGAACCCAGCTAAATAATAACGCAGCCGAGCCATAACGCTGCAACCAGCGTACAGTAAGACCATGTCCCATTTGTTGTTTTGGCTGAGGTAGCAAGCGCCCGATTAAAACATTGGTTAATCCGCCCAGAGTGTTCCCCACCGTGGCGACAATAATCAGCACAAGGGGTCTGGCGCTTTCAGAAACCAACAAAGAAATGAGCAGGACTTCCGAACTGCCGGGCAACAACGTCGCACTCAGCAGACTACTCCAGAAGAGCGAAAAAGCGGCCCAGAACTCACTCACCGCTTGCGAACATCAACCACGGCCATATTTGCCCGTATCGCAGCCTCAATACCATAGTCCGCATCTTCAAATACCACACAGTTTTCTGGCGCAACGGCTATCAGTTCAGCGCAACGTAAAAAAGTATCGGGAAAAGGCTTATGATTATCGACATCATCCGCGCCGATTACTGCGGTAAAGTAATCGCGTAAACCAAGGTGTTCCAGCAGTTTATCAGCCAAAGCACGGGTACTCCCTGTACCGACAGCCATCGGACGACGTCCATGATAGTCTTTAACGACATCGATCAACGGCAACGTTTTCACCGTATCCAGCAGCATTTCCTCGACCACTGCCGACTTTTCAGCAGCCAGACGATAAGGGTCAATATCAGCCTGATGGCTACCGAGAATAACCTGAGCAATACGCCAGGTAGGCGAGCCGTTAAGCGCGGTCATCGCAGCGGCATCGTAGCTAATTCCGTACTTCGCCAGCACGAGGTTCCATGCTTTCTGATGCGTGAGCTCCGTATCGAGGATGGTGCCGTCCATATCAAAGATCAGACCTTGATAGCGATCGTACATCATGACTCCATGATCACTGAAAAAAGAGTGATCTACTCTATCGCAAAGTGAAAACATTGTCGCTCACTCAATAACCACATGATAACCATGCCATTACCCGCGCAAATGAAAGCTCTCGCAAACGAGCCCAGGAAATGCGCTGTCCTGGCCTCAGGCACTGAGAGGTTAATCGCGCCGGAAAAGTATACTCAAGCAGATAAATCAGCAGATCGGACGAAATATAAAAATGTTGAAGGATGAATAGCGAGATAAACAAAGAAGAAAATTTTGGGATATGGAGCACAGAAAGGAAAAGGAAAGAAAATTGAAATGGTGCATCCGGGAGGATTCGAACCTCCGACCGCTCGGTTCGTAGCCGAGTACTCTATCCAGCTGAGCTACGGATGCATCGGAATAAAAACTTGCTGATTGTGTTCAGCGGCTGGCTGTTAAGCCAAATAACCTAAGGTATTCAAGAATGGTGCATCCGGGAGGATTCGAACCTCCGACCGCTCGGTTCGTAGCCGAGTACTCTATCCAGCTGAGCTACGGATG
>NZ_JAKMAJ010000025.1 GCF_022378355.1 Brenneria bubanii | reverse complement strand
TGTCCTGGGCAGTCAACGTGCGCGTAGTGACGGGTCGGGGTATCGTATTCAACGTGAGAGGTGTTGATGGTGATACCGCGAGCTTTTTCTTCCGGCGCGTTATCGATCTGATCGAATGCACGGGCAGCACCGCCGTAGGTTTTAGCCAGAACGGAAGTAATGGCCGCCGTCAGCGTTGTTTTACCATGGTCAACGTGGCCGATAGTACCGACGTTAACGTGCGGTTTAGTACGTTCAAATTTTTCTTTAGACATCGATTGTCCCTCTAAGACACGGATAAATCGGTGGTATCACCACATCAACCAAGCAACTGCTTGCTGAATTTTTTAACAGAAAGAGAATCAGGAGGAAGAATTAAAGAAGTGGTGCTGATAGGCAGATTCGAACTGCCGACCTCACCCTTACCAAGGGTGCGCTCTACCAACTGAGCTATATCAGCACATCTTTGGAGCGGGCAGTGGGAATCGAACCCACATCATCAGCTTGGAAGGCTGAGGTAATAGCCATTATACGATGCCCGCATCCTGGAACTCGGCTACCTGAACTTTCTGTAGATTTTGAACTTGGAGAGTAAATGCCCCTCCGCATTCTTCGATCCGGCTTAGTATTGCATACCGCATCGATTTTATCCTGTCGCCAGGATTGAATTGGTGGTGGGGGAAGGATTCGAACCTTCGAAGTCTGTGACGGCAGATTTACAGTCTGCTCCCTTTGGCCGCTCGGGAACCCCACCTAATTGTTAAGTACTTGATGGTGCCGGCACCAAGAGTCGAACTCGGGACCTACTGATTACAAGTCAGTTGCTCTACCAACTGAGCTATGCCGGCATCAAGTGCTGCGCATTCTAGGTAGACCGAACGGCCTATGCAACAAAAAAATCGTATAAAATGCGCTATTGCTTAGATTTTATCCAAATTTGAACATGAATCCACAGTAGCCGCAATGATTTGCGCAAAGAAACATCAAATCCGACGCCTGTCAAATACCGGCCTGATGAAACAGCAAACAAGTTGACCTGCACCAAAAATGTGAGGATTGCTCCGCTAAAAAGCATTTATTCACCGTTGAGTAGAATCATTGCGCATTCGCCGGTAACTGCGGGCTGGAACAAATCTTGCTTAAAACTGGGTATGCCCCCTGCCAGGAGACTGATGATGAAAGTTGTATCCCTTAACGTCGCGACGTTGCCTGTCTATCGTGGCGAACTCGCCGATCTACTGATCGATGCGGTCGCCAAAGGCGCTTCTGTCGGATTTCAGGCGCCTTTATCGCTTGAAGAAGCGGAAAGTTATTTTCATGGCCTACGCCCATCACTGGCGAAGGGAGAACGTCTATTATGGATTGCCCGCGACGCGGAAGGCGTGATAGGCAGCGTTCAACTGGAACTTTGTCAAAAAACCAATGGGCAGAACCGGGCTGAAGTTCAAAAATTGCTGGTACATAGCCGTGCCAGAAGAATGGGAGTCGGCAGGCAATTAATGCAAACGCTGGAGAAGGCCGCGTTACGGCAACAGCGTGGATTGCTTTATCTGGATACTCAGGCTGGCTCGCCTGCTGAAATGTTTTACCGCTCGCTGGGATACCGCTATTTAGGCGAACTTCCCGACTATGCCAGCACCCCCGATGGCTATTATCATCCGACGGCGATCTATTATAAACGTCTCTTCGCCGTGAACCACGTAGAACGGGCGATCGCCAGCTAATCTCAAGCCCGGCACGCTTTGCTTCTTATCGGCGCCGGGTATCAAATTGTTTTTCTCTTCTTTTTTTCACCAGCAAAGTGTTAACCTGCTCATAAACCAAATTCTTATACAAAGAAAAGGTTCTATGCCCTGAGCCAGGCTGATTATACTATGTAGCGCGTTTAGCCTAGGTGGGCTAGAGTCCCCTTTCTTACCTGTACAAGCAGGCAGAATTAGACTTATGAGAAATAGAGAGCAATCCTTGGCTACACCATATCTGCAATTTGATCGCCGCCAATGGGCCGCCTTACGCGATTCTGTTCCCTTAACGCTGACGGAAGAAGAGATAGTGAAACTTAAAGGGATTAATGAAGATTTATCCCTGGATGAAGTCGCCGAAATCTATCTGCCCTTGTCCCGTTTGCTTAACTTTTATATCAGCTCCAATCTGCGACGTCAGGCGGTTCTGGAGCAGTTTCTGGGAACCGACGGCCAAAAGATCCCTTATATTATTGGTATTGCCGGCAGCGTGGCCGTGGGAAAAAGCACCACCGCGCGTGTTTTACAGGCGTTGCTTAGCCGCTGGCCTGAACATCGCAGCGTCGAGCTGATCACTACAGACGGCTTTCTCCACCCGAATAAGGTGCTGAAAGATCGTGACTTGATGAAAAAGAAAGGGTTTCCCCAATCTTATGACATACATAGCCTGGTGAAATTCGTTTCCGACATGAAGTCAGGCGCCGCAAAGGTTACCGCGCCGACTTATTCACACCTTATTTATGACATTGTGCCTGACCATCATAAAGTATTGCATCAACCCGATATTTTAATATTGGAAGGTTTGAATGTATTACAAAGCGGCATGGACTATCCCCATGATCCACATAGAGTTTTCGTCTCCGACTTTGTCGATTTTTCAATTTACGTTGATGCGCCGGAAACATTATTAAAGAATTGGTATATCAACAGATTTCTGAAATTCAGGCAGGGCGCGTTTTCAGATCCCAGCTCATACTTTCATAATTACGCAAAACTATCGGAGCAAGAGGCGATCGACATCGCCTCACAACTTTGGCTGGAAATAAACGGTCTTAATTTAAAGCAAAACATTCTGCCTACGCGCGAACGCGCCAGTCTTATTATGACGAAGAGCGCTAATCATGCGGTGGAATATGTTCGATTGAGAAAATAGGTCTCAGCTTAAAATAAAAAGGGGATGTACGTCCCCTTTTTCTCTTACAGCCCTCTTAGCGAAATCTCTCCGCCGATATAAGGGGTTATTTCACCGTCAGACTCCAGCAACAAAGCGCCTTGCCGATCGATGCCCCGATCAATACCGTGAATCTCTCTGTTGCCAATAATCAGCTTAACGGGACGATTAAAGTAATTGTCCAATTGCCGCCAGCGGGTAATAAACGGCGAGAGTCCCTGCTGTTCAAACGTAACCAGCGCGCCCCTCAGTTCCGAAATAAGCGTCGCCGCCAATATATTACGATCGACCGAGATCCCGGCCTCCTGAAGATTTATCCAGCCCTGATTAATGGCATTGTCCGTCGGTTCCCGCATTCTCAGATTAATACCGACGCCAATCACCAGGTGTGCCGCGTCACCGGTTTTTCCCGTAAGCTCAACCAGAATGCCGGCCAACTTACGGTCATTGAGATACAGGTCATTCGGCCATTTCACACGAACGCCCTCAGCACCAAGCCGGTGTAGCACCTCAGACATGACGATGCCAATGACCAGGCTTACGCCGACTGCCGCTGCCGGGCCCTGTTCTAATCGCCAGTACAACGATAAATACAGGTTAGCGCCAAAAGGAGAAAACCATTGACGCCCCCGACGACCGCGGCCCGATTGCTGATACTCGGCAATACAGGCGTCGCCGGAAGATAAAGAATTGAACCGCTCCAAAATGTATTGATTAGTCGAATCAACCACGGGTAAGACAATCACGCCGCCTTCTGGCAGCTCACGGAGAATCTTCTCTTCATTCAGCAGTTGCATCGGCGCCGGCAAGCAATACCCTTTGCCGGTGACGGTAAACACATCAATCCCCCACTCTCGGATAGTCTGAATATGTTTATTGATTGCCGCCCGACTCATTCCCATCATTTCACCCAGAACTTCTCCTGAGTAAAAGCCGCCATCCGATAGGACATTGATTAATTTGAGAGGAACCTTGATATCCCTCATGATAGTACCTCGACAGCGTTTACCTCTCCCTGAGCGGCAATAAAACGAACCTCTGGCTCCAACCAAACGCCGAACCGGTCGGCGACCTGATTTCTAACATGGCGAGCCAAATTAACCACATCAAGACTGGTTGCACTATCTTGATTAATCAATACTAACGCCTGCTGGCTATGCACCGCGGCGCCGCCGATTTGACACCCTTTCAATTTGCACTGGTCTATTAACCATCCGGCAGCCAGTTTAACCTGACCATTAGGCTGCGGATAATGAGGCGCAGTTGGGTGTGCTTTCAGGATACGGGCCGCATTTTCCGCCTTAATCACCGGATTCTTGAAAAAGCTGCCTGCATTGCCGGTTACTGCGGGGTCTGGCAACTTACTCCGTCGCATGTGGCAAACCGCATCGAATATTTGCTGGGGCGTTACCGTTGCCGGATCCAATTTGCTCAAATCACCGTAACCGAGAACAGGCTGCCAGTTTTTCTTTAAAAACAAGCCCACGGCGACGATGACAAACCCGTCCTGGTATTGATGTTTAAATACGCTTTCCCGATAACCGAACTGACATTCAGCGGCCGTGAGACGTTTTATCGTGCCATGGGTCAGATCCAACAGATCGACATACTCACAGACGCTCATCAGTTCTACGCCATAGGCGCCAATGTTCTGAATCGGCGCCGAACCGACACAACCGGGAATCAACGCCAGATTCTCTAAGCCGCCGATGCCCAACTTGAGTGAGTATTGCACCAGATGATGCCAATTTTCACCCGCCCCAATATGAAGATGCCAACCTTCATCATCTTGCTTAACGTTGATGCCTTTAACCCGGTTAAGCAGGACGGCGCCGGCAAAATCTTCCAGGAAAAGGACATTGCTACCTTCTCCCAACAATAAGACTGGTTTTTGCAATAAACGAGCCGAACGCCACTCAGCGATGAGTTGATCCTGTGTCTCGACGGTCGTGACCTGCGACGCAAAAACAGGTAATGCGAAAGTATGATGTGGTGTTAAGGATATGACCTTATTCGTCATAGCATGAATACTCTTTAGCTCAGATATTCCATAGTCTACCTGATTCAGTACGGATGTTAGCGTGGTTTTATCTTAATAACGATGGTGACCATCCGGTCCACTAACGTAAAAACGCCGCGCAGGCGGAGAGTAACAAAGAGCTAGTGCTTTGATATCAGGAAGATTTCTTCCTATGCAGGGATGGCGAGTGGGGAAATGG
The DNA here is from genome assembly GCF_022378355.1 of Brenneria bubanii. Classification (GTDB taxonomy): domain Bacteria; phylum Pseudomonadota; class Gammaproteobacteria; order Enterobacterales; family Enterobacteriaceae; genus Brenneria; species Brenneria bubanii. The sequence goes on along the minus strand of NZ_JAKMAJ010000025.1, from coordinate 14,741 downwards.
GAGTTGAATCCAGACGCGCTGAGGCACAGCATGGCTGTGCCTCAGCGCGATGGCTTGACGGCGGATTAACCCGCGACAGCAATACGCTTCATATCGGTCATATAGCCGCGCAGTTTGCGGCCAACCGCTTCGATCGGGTGGTTGCGGATAGCTTCATTGACATCACGCAGTTGCGCGTTATCAACTTCGGTTGCCGCAATGGATTTACCCAAATCGCCCGGCTGCAGGGAAGACATGAATTTCTCTTTCAGCAACGGTACGGCCGCGTTGGCAAACAGGTAGTTACCATATTCAGCCGTATCAGAGATAACCACGTTCATTTCATACAGACGCTTACGAGCGATAGTATTCGCAATCAACGGCAGTTCATGCAGCGATTCATAGTAAGCGGATTCTTCAATGATGCCTGAGCTGACCATGGTTTCAAACGCCAGTTCAACCCCGGCTTTCACCATCGCGATCATCAGGACGCCGTTGTCAAAGTATTCCTGCTCAGCGACCTTACCATCAAACTGCGGCGCGTTTTCGAATGCGCTTTTTCCGGTTTCTTCACGCCAGGTCAGCAATTTAACGTCATCATTCGCCCAGTCAGCCATCATGCCGCTGGAGAATTCACCCGAAATGATGTCGTCCATATGTTTCTGGAACAGCGAAGCCATAATGGATTTCAACTGTTCAGACAGCGCATAGGCGCGCAGCTTAGCCGGATTGGACAGACGATCCATCATCAGCGTGATGCCGCCCTGTTTCAGCGCTTCGGTAACGGTTTCCCAGCCGAACTGAACCAGTTTTTCCGCATAGGCCGCATCAGCGCCGTCGGCAACCAGTTTGTCAAAGCACAGCAGAGAACCGGCCTGCAACATACCGCACAGGATAGTCTGTTCGCCCATCAGGTCAGACTTCACTTCCGCAACGAAAGAGGATTGCAGAACGCCAGCGCGGTGACCACCGGTTGCCGCCGCCCAGGCTTTGGCGATAGCCATACCTTCGCCCTTCGGATCGTTTTCCGGGTGAACCGCGATCAGCGTCGGCACGCCGAAACCCCGTTTGTATTCTTCACGCACTTCCGTACCCGGACACTTCGGCGCCACCATCACCACGGTGATGTCTTTACGAATTTGCTCACCCACTTCAACAATGTTGAAACCATGTGAGTAACCCAGCGCTGCGCCTTGCTTCATCAGCGGCTGAACGGCTTTGACAACGGCGGAGTGCTGTTTGTCCGGCGTCAGGTTAACGACTAAATCCGCCTGCGGGATAAGCTCTTCATAGGTGCCAACCGTAAAGCCGTTTTCGGTCGCTTTACGCCATGATGCGCGCTTCTCGGCAATCGCCTCCTGACGCAGCGCATAAGCGATATCCAGACCGGAATCGCGCATATTCAGCCCCTGGTTAAGACCTTGTGCGCCACAGCCGACGATCACCACTTTTTTACCTTTCAGGTAGCCCGCTTCATCGGCGAATTCGTCACGTCCCATAAAACGACACTGACCTAATTGCGCCAACTGCTGGCGCAGGTTCAATGTGTTGAAATAGTTAGCCATGTGGTACTCCGTATGATGTTTTGTTTGTCTGTTATTCAGAAAAAGGCATCCCACTAACGGGAAGCCATTATGCCGTCATGATATGACAGGAAATGCGTTGCTTAAATTGATATATTAACAACGTCATATTGCAAGATCTGAAAGATGAAAGCGAGGGCCAGCATCGCATGGATTTACGTGATCTCAAATTATTTCTCCATTTGGCCGACAGTCGGCACTTTGGCCGCACGGCCAAGGCGATGCACATCAGTCCTTCCACGCTATCACGCCAAATTCAGCGGCTGGAGGATGAAATAGGCCAAACGCTGTTGCTGCGTGACAACCGCACCGTACAGCTAACCGATGCGGGTGAACATTTGAAATTGTTCGCCCAGCAAACGCTGCTGCAATACCAGCAGTTACGCCACGTAATCGGTCAGCGCGGTCCGTCGTTAAGCGGCGAGCTGCGCATCTTTTGTTCCGTCACCGCCGCTTACAGCCACTTACCGCCAATTCTGGATCGTTTCCGCGCCGAGCATCCGCTGGTGGAGATCAAACTGACGACCGGCGATGCCGCCGATGCCGTTGATAAAGTCCAATCAAACGATGCCGATCTGGGCATCGCCGGGCATCCGGAAACATTGCCAGCCAGCGTTGATTTCATGCCGATCGGCCAAATTCCGCTGGTGCTGATTGTTCCCGCATTGCCCTGCCCGGTTCAGACGCAGGTCAGACAGCCCAATCCTGACTGGACGCAGATCCCTTTCGTCCTGCCGGAACACGGCCCGGTACGCAAGCGTATTGACCTGTGGTTCCGCCGCCAGCATCTAGCCAACCCGCAAATTTACGCCACGGTATCGGGCCATGAAGCGATGGTGTCGATGGTGGCGCTGGGTTGCGGCATAGCGCTGATTCCGGATGTGGTGCTGGAAAACAGTCCGGAACCGGTGCGCAACCGCGTTTCCGTATTTGCCGAACAAGGCATGGAGCCTTTTGAACTCGGGGTTTGCGTACAGAAAAAACGACTCAGCGAGCCGCTGATCGCGGCATTCTGGGAAACGTTACAGGTTAAATCGTGATATTTTCACGCCATGCGCTATTGATTGTTCCGGCCGCCGACAGTCGGGCCGCCTGACAGGAAAGTCGTGATGAAACGGTATTTATTGGCGGTGGTGCTGTTGTTCTCCGGCCCGGTTCTGGCGGCGACGATCGACGGCAAGGTGATCCACGTCGTGGACGGCGACACCATCGTGGTGCGTCAGGACGGCGTCAACTATCGTATCCGCATGTTGGGCGTTGATGCGCCGGAATATCATCAGCCCTACGGCACGGATTCACGTCGGGCGCTGGAGCGGCAGATCGGCGGGAGGTGGGTGAACGTTCGGTACGACGAAAAGGATCGTTACCATCGCTACCTGGGAACGGTCTATTACCGCAACCGCAATATCAACATAAGTCTGCTGCGCAACGGCCAGGCGTGGGTATACAAATATCAGCGCCACAATCAAGAACTGATGCGCTATGAAAATGCGGCTCGACAGCAGCGGCTGGGGCTGTGGCGTCATCCATACCCTCAGGCGCCTTGGATATACCGCCAGGCTCACTAAGGGGACGCCGTGTCGCCCTAGCTATCGTTCAAACCATTTATTGACAGAAAATGCGGATCGGCCTGCCCCGTCTTTTTCCTGCGCGGCTTTCTTCATGGCTTCAATATTTATCAGGTACTGATAAAGCGGTTCAAGCTGGGTAAATCCGCGCGCCAGAGTCGCGGCCAAATCAGCGGAGAAAAGCGGTTCCATATCCTGACTGGTACAAATGGCGGCAAAAGATTTACGGTTATACCAATCGGCCAATTCATCCGGCAGATTCTTGATCAGCGGCCGTTTATAACTTTCGCCTTCCAGTACGAACGTATCCCGTAAGCAACCGGCCGCCTCAGCGAAACGTTGCGGGTTACCGCGCAGCGTTTGACGAAACAGCTCCATGGTGTTGCGCGTGGCGCTGTAATAACCCAAACCATAACGCCAGAAATCCGGTGCGATTTCAAAAAAATAGGATGGCGCGTCGGTCCAGTCTTTACGAGTGCGCTTGAAGGTCAGCCACATCTGGCTGCGGTAGCGTGATTTGTCGTGGGAAAAGCGGGTATCGCGATGAATGCGGGACAGCGTTTTACCGATTGCCGGGCGGGTTTCAAACCGATCGTCGATCGGCAACATGGTCGGGCTCAACGTCTCCACCAGCGCGCGAAACGGCGCCAGCAACTGTTCGTCATAAACCTGTCTGTGCTCGTCAAACCATCCTTTATCATTTTGCTGACGAACCTGCTGAAGAAACGTCAATCCCTGCTGGGAAAAGCCATTGAAATGCGTTGCCATTATTTTACATCATCAGTGTTGCCCATCGAATGATATAAAGATAGCGCTCCCGCCAGTGAAACACCAACGGGAGCGCTCCTTGGAAACGCATCAGCAACTAACCTGCCAGAAAGAAACAAAACGAGGGATTATTCGTTTCATCATGGCATTCATAGCCCAGGTCATGCAGATGCTTTTCGAACTCCGGATCGCGATCTTCACGTTCGAATGCCGCCAGCACCCGGCCAAAATCCATACCGTGGCTACGATAGTGGAACAATGAGATATTCCAATGCGTACCCAGCGCATTGAGGAATTTCAGCAGCGCGCCGGGCGATTCAGGAAACTCGAAGCTGTACAACCTTTCCGTCAGCGGCTTCGAAGGTCGTCCCCCCACCATATAGCGCACATGCAGCTTGGCCATTTCGTCATCGGACAGATCCACTACGCCATAGCCGTCCGCGGCCAGCTCGGCGATGATCTCTTCGCGTTCGGCATTGCCGCGCGTCAGACGCACGCCGACAAAAATGCACGCGTCTTTTTCATTCGCATAGCGATAGTTGAACTCGGTGACGAAGCGACCGCCCAGCAGTTGGCAGAACTTAAGAAAACTGCCCTTTTTCTCCGGGATAGTCACCGCCAGCAAAGCTTCACGCTGCTCGCCCAGCTCGCAGCGTTCGGATACATAGCGCAGACCGTGAAAATTGACGTTGGCGCCGGATAATACGTGCGCCAGGCGTTCACCCTGAATCTGATGTTGCTGGATGTATTTCTTCATTCCAGCCAGCGCCAGCGCGCCGGAAGGTTCGGCAATCGCCCGCACGTCTTCAAACAGATCTTTGACTGCCGCGCAGATGGCGTCGCTGTCGACGGTGATGACGTCGTCCAGGTATTCGCGGCAAAGGCGGAACGTTTCGTCGCCAATACGTTTAACCGCCACCCCTTCGGCGAACAGCCCCACACGCGCCAGATCAACCGGATGCCCGGCATCCAGCGCCGCGCGCAGGCAGGCGGAATCTTCCGCCTCCACGCCGATGACCTTGATCTGCGGCATCAGTTGTTTAATCAGTACAGCCACGCCGGCCGCCAGACCGCCGCCGCCGACCGGCACAAATACCCGGTCCAGATGCGCATCCTGCTGCAACAGCTCCATCGCCAGCGTGCCCTGCCCGGCGATCACCGCAGGATGATCAAACGGCGGCAGAAAAGTCATTTGCTGCTGCTGCGACAGCGCAATGGCTTTGGCCTTCGCCTCGTCAAAGTTCGCCCCATGCAGCAACACTTCGCCGCCAAAACCGCGCACCGCATCAACTTTGATATCCGCCGTCGCGACCGGCATCACAATCAACGAGTTGATGCCAAGCTTGCTGGCGGAAAGCGCGACGCCCTGCGCATGGTTGCCGGCGGAAGCCGTGACCACGCCATGCGATTTCTGCTCGTCACTCAATCCAGCCATCATTGCGTAGGCGCCGCGCAGCTTAAAGCTGTGCACCGCGTGCCGGTCTTCGCGTTTCACCAGAATAACATTTCCCAACCGCGAAGAAAGCTTATCCATTTTTTCCAGCGGCGTGACCTGCGTGACCTCATAAACCCGCGAGCGCAGAATCGCCCGCAGATACTCCGCCCCACAAGGCGCGGAGGGTAGTGGTTGTGACACTGCCATTATCGTTAGCCTCCCAGCTTACTCTTGTCGCGAACGGCGCCTTTGTCGGCGCTGGTCGCCAGACTGGCATAGGCACGCAGCGCGAAAGAGACCGGACGGTTGCGATCGCGCGGCGTCCAGGCCGCGTCGCCACGAGCCAGTTCAACGTCGCGGCGGCTCGCCAGTGTATTTTCCGGCACTTCCAGCGCGATGCTGCGGCCGGGAATGTCAATGGCGATCATATCGCCGTCTTCCACCAGGCCGATGGTGCCGCCGCTGGCGGCTTCTGGCGAAGCATGACCGATAGACAGGCCGGATGTCCCGCCGGAGAAACGTCCGTCGGTGATCAGCGCGCAGGCTTTGCCTAATCCCATTGATTTCAGGAAGCTGGTGGGATAGAGCATTTCCTGCATGCCCGGACCGCCCTTCGGCCCTTCGTAGCGGATAACCACAACGTCGCCCGCCACGACTTTGCCGCCCAGAATCGCTTCTACCGCATCATCCTGGCTTTCATAGACCTTGGCCGGGCCGCGGAACACCAGGCTGCCTTTGTCCACCCCCGCGGTTTTTACGATACAGCCGTCTTCCGCCAGATTACCGTACAACACGGCCAAACCGCCGTCCTGACTGTAGGCGAACTCACGGGAACGAATACAACCTTCCTGGCGGTCGACATCCAGCGAATCCCAACGGCAGCTCTGCGAGAACGCCTTAGTGGTGCGGATACCCGCGGGTCCGGCGGAGTACATGCTTTTCACGCCCTCGTCTTTGGTCACCGTCACATCATATTCCGCGATGGTTTCCTGCAAATTTTTGCCCAGCACGTTGCACACATCCCGATGCAGTAGACCGGCGCGATCCAGCTCGCCCAGGATACCGACGACCCCGCCGGCGCGGTGGACATCTTCCATATGGTATTTCTGCGTGCTTGGCGCCACTTTGCACAGGTGGGGAACTTTACGCGACAGACGGTCAATGTCCTCCATCGTAAAGTCGACATCGCCTTCCTGCGCCGAAGCCAGCAAATGAAGAACGGTATTGGTCGAACCGCCCATGGCGATATCCAGCGTCATGGCATTCTCAAATGCCGACTTGCTGGCAATGCTGCGCGGCAGCACGCTTTCATCATCTTGTTCGTAGTAACGTTTAGCCAGTTCGACGATACGCGTGCCGGCGCTCAGGAACAGATTTTTACGATCGGCATGAGTCGCCAGCAGCGAACCGTTGCCCGGCAACGACAGACCCAGCGCTTCTGTCAGACAGTTCATCGAGTTGGCGGTGAACATGCCGGAACAGGAGCCGCAGGTCGGACAGGCGGACCGTTCAATCTGCTCGCTGTCGGCATCGCTGACGTTGGGGTTGGCCCCCTGGATCATGGCATCCACCAAATCCAGCTTGATTAACTGATTGGACAGCTTGGTTTTACCCGCTTCCATCGGACCACCGGACACGAAAATCGCCGGGATGTTCAGGCGCAACGCGGCCATCATCATTCCCGGGGTAATTTTGTCGCAGTTGGAAATACAGACCATGGCATCGGCGCAATGCGCGTTGACCATGTATTCAACCGAATCGGCAATCAGTTCACGGGAAGGCAGAGAATAGAGCATGCCGCCATGCCCCATAGCGATACCGTCATCAACCGCAATCGTATTGAACTCTTTCGCTACACCGCCGGACGCTTCGATTTGCTCGGCAACCAGTTTGCCCATATCGCGCAGGTGCACATGACCAGGCACGAACTGAGTGAATGAGTTGACCACCGCGATAATCGGCTTGCCAAAATCGTCGTCGGTCATTCCGGTGGCGCGCCACAAGGCTCTGGCACCGGCCATATTACGGCCGTGAGTGGTTGTGGCTGAACGGTACTTAGGCATACTCTTGTTACTCCAGTATTAACTTAATGGGCGATGGCGAAACACGCCATCACCTGAATCTGTCTGTCATAATGGGTTGATTAACGGTTAACCGCATCCAGCCAGCCCCATTTATCTTCTGTTTCGCCGGTAAACAAGCCGAAAAATGCCTGCTGTAGTTTTTTCGTCACCGGACCGCATTTGCCGATGCCGACCTGAATACCGTCGACGCTGCGAACCGGCGTAATTTCGGCCGCGGTGCCGGACATAAAGACTTCATCGGCCAGATACAGCGATTCACGCGATAACACCTGTTCGCGGATCTCGAAACCTAATGTTTTCGCCAGTTTGATAATGGCATCGCGCGTAATCCCCGGCAGCGCGGAAGAGGTGAACGGCGGCGTGAAAAGAACGCCGTCCTTCACTTCAAACAGATTTTCACCTGCGCCTTCGGACACGTAGCCATGCACATCCAGCGCAATGCCTTCCTGATAGCCATGACGACGGGCCTCACTGCCCACCAGCAGAGAGGACAAGTAGTTTCCGCCCGCTTTTGCGGCGGTAGGAATGGTATTCGCGGCGGCGCGGTGCCACGACGACACCATGGCGTCAATGCCTTGATCCAACGCCTCTTCGCCCAGATAAGCGCCCCATGGAAAAGCCGCAATGATCACATCCGGTTTGTAGCCGTCCGGCGGATTAACGCCCATGCCGACATCGCCGACGAAGACCAGCGGACGGATATAGGCGCCGGTCAGATTGTTTTTGCGTATCGTCTCACGGCAAGCTTCCATCAGCTCATCAACGCTCTGCTGCAGCGGCATGCGATAGATTTTCGCCGAATCATGCAGGCGCTGCATATGTTCGCGGTGGCGGAACACCGCCGGTCCGTTATTGGTGTTATAGCAACGGATACCTTCGAATACGGAAGTACCATAATGCAATGCATGCGACATAACGTGAACTTTGGCGTCCGCCCACGGAACCATTTCCCCGTTAAACCAAATGTAGTCAGCTTTCTTGGTCATTCGTTATTTTCCTTACTCTGTATGTTAGGCGCTGAACTGCTGAGATGTCGTCATTGGCTGAATTTCAACATAAGCAATATCCAGCAGTTTACTCAACTGCGCCGACAATAAATCTATCGGACGATGGCTGGCAACGGTCAGCTCAATACTGATGTGATCGTTAGTATTGGCGGTTTGCACCATATTCATGGCGCAAACCTGAAAACCTCGATGACGCGCAATGCGCAAAACCCGTTCCAGAATCTCTGGGCGAAAGCGCGCCTGAATGGAAAGCCGATGGTGTGTCATTCTCTTTTCTCCAGCGATTATTCTGTTTTATCCAACATCGTTTCATTACCGGCGCCGGGCGGCACCAACGGCCAGACGTTTTCATTCTCATCAATAGAGACATGCAGTAAGTAGGGGCCCTGGCTGTTAAACAAGGCATTCAGTGCGTCATCAATCTGGTCTTTACGGCTGATACGCTGGCCCGGGATGTCAAAGGCGCTTGCCAGCGTGAGAAAATCGGGGTTATCTGAGAGGTTGGTTTCACTGTAGCGTTCATCAAAAAACAGCTGTTGCCACTGTCTAACCATGCCCAGCCGTTGGTTATCCAGCAGCACAATCTTCAGCGGCAACTGTTTTCGCTTGATGGTGCCCAACTCTTGAATATTCATCATAAAAGAGCCGTCACCTGAAATACAGATAACCATATCATCAGGTCTGGCAACCTGAGCCCCCACGGCGGCGGGTACGCCAAACCCCATGGTGCCAAGACCGCTGGAGGTAATGAAATTCTCCGGACGAGCGAACGACATGTGCTGAGCCGTCCACATTTGATGCTGGCCGACATCTGTCGTCACCACCGTATTCGCCGCTTTACGATCGGAAATGGCTTTCAGTAATGCAGGCGCATAAATCGCCTGTTCCGGGTGATCATAGCGCCACGGATATTCGCTTTTCATCATTTCCGCCTGCTTGCGCCATGCGTCGATGTCCAGCGGCTGCTGCAGCGCGGGCAGCAATGCCTTCAGATCGCCTTGCAGCGCGATATTGGCCTGACGCAGCTTCCCCATCTCGGCAGGATCGATATCCATATGAATCACGGCGGCATGCGGCGCAAACGTATTCAGCTTACCGGTCACGCGGTCGTCAAAGCGGGCGCCCACCGCAATCAATAAATCACACTGCTGAACCATCAGGTTTGCCGCTTTCGTACCGTGCATTCCAATCATACCTAGATAATAGGGATGATTGGCATCCACGCTTCCCAGCCCTTTCAGCGTCACAACGGATGGCATATCGGTCGTGGCGATCAACTCACGCAACGCGGGAACCGCCTGCGCCATGCCAACCCCACCGCCGACATACAATACCGGTTTCTCCGCTTTTGCCAGCATTTTTCGCGCCAGCTCCATCTCTGGTGCGGGAAAGTCGAAATGGGTATCAACAGGCGCGAAATTCGGCGTGAAATCCCCCTCAGCCAGCTGAATGTCTTTGGGAATATCAACCAGTACCGGGCCAGGACGACCGCTGCCGGCGATGGCAAACGCTTCGGCCATCACCTCGGGCAACGACTCCAATGATTCAACGAGAAAACTGTGCTTGGTGCAGGCCAGAGACAGACCTAACACGTCAATCTCCTGAAAGGCATCCGTACCGATAAGCGAAGAACCCACCTGACCGGTGATGGCAACGATGGGAACAGAATCCAGCAATGCATCGGCCAACCCGGTGATCAGGTTTGTCGCGCCGGGACCGGATGTCGCAATGCATACTCCGACGTTTCCGGTGGCGCGGGCATAACCGATTGCCGCCATCGCGGCGCCTTGCTCATGACGACACAACAGATGCTCGACGCCGCCGTCGTAAAGTGCGTCATAGACCGGCATGATAGCGCCGCCAGGATAACCAAAAACGGTTTCCACTCCCTGCGCCCGCAACGCTTGTACCACCCACTGAGCCCCTGTCATCGTTAATTCCCCAGCATCTGGTTGCGGGAATAACAGCATCTTGCACAACTAACCATCATCTGTTCCCTTACGTTATATATTGCGCCCAACAAAAAACCCCCGACCTTTCGGTACGGGGGTTTTCTTGAATTCGGGCTTGATAGTTAAGCCATTCGTCGTCCAAGTGCTGCCCCGCACGGTGGGATAATAATCACCACCACGCTAATCACGACTAGGCTAATCACGAGGGAGAAGGCTTTCATAAATAGAGTATTCATTAATCTACTGTCGAACGAATGCCTACAGAGTTATCACATTCAACCATGATATGACAACAATTTTTTCGGTATTTTTCCGTCTCGCGAAACAAGAACTGCTAAAAAGCAGAATATAATCATCAGGTAGCAGGTGTTCCAATAATTTTCGTTACCATCAGGAATTTGAACGTTCCAACGATTAATTAGCGAACTAATGATGCCGCAGTTATACGGAAAGCTTGTGTCACAGCGCAATCGGAGTGGTGTTGCTGGCGATTATATCAGCTTGCTTCGTAAGATGTGGATGTCAATATCAAGCCGCGCAGCAGAAATGCATCCGCCTTGCGGAAAAAACGCCTTGTCACCATGCCCTGGCTTTGCGATAAGGCTAGCAAAAAAAAGCCAATCACCGGATAAGAAAAACTATTTTTCGAGTTCACCGCACAAATAAACCATCCATCCATCCCCTGACCGTCCGATATTGAGCATCATGCTCTCCTTCGCAAAAAGGGGAAGAGTATGTCACTCGCGATTACCTATACTCGGGCAATGATTGGCGTGCAGGCACCGGATGTATCCATTGAGGTGCATATCAGCAGCGGGTTACCTGCCCTCACGTTGGTCGGTTTGCCGGAAACGACGGTCAAGGAAGCGCGCGATCGGGTGCGCAGCGCGCTCATCAATTGTGGTTTCTCATTCCCGGCCAAACGGATTACGGTCAATCTGGCGCCGGCTGACCTTCCTAAGGAAGGGGGGCGTTACGATCTTCCCATCGCCTTAGCCATTCTCGCCGCTTCAGAGCAAATCAAAGGGGAAAAGTTGACCCGGTATGAGTTTCTCGGCGAACTGGGCCTCTCAGGCACGCTACGGGCCGTCAACGGCGCGATTCCTGCCGCGCTGGAAGCCATAAAATCAGGCCGCCAGTTAATCCTGCCGGATGGCAACAAACACGAAATGACGATGATCCCTCAGGGGGAAGCCCTGATGGCCGGACATTTGCTACAGGTTTGCGCATTTCTGCAAGGTGAAGAAGATCTATTCAGCTGTCGCAATGAGCCACTGGAAGAACAAGACGATAACGATATAAGCGATCTAAAAGAAATTATCGGACAGGAGCAGGCTAAGCGGGCGTTGGAAATTACCGCAGCCGGTGGACATAATCTGCTCCTGATAGGGCCGCCGGGGACGGGTAAGACGATGTTGGCCAGTCGGTTGAATAACCTGATGCCTCCACTGAGTGATGAGGAAGCGCTGGAAAGCGCAGCAATCAACAGCCTGATCAATATTGATGCCACGATAACCCGATGGCGCACCCGCCCATTCAGGGCGCCACACCATAGCGCATCGATAACAGCGCTGGTCGGCGGCGGTTCTTTGCCTAAACCAGGGGAGATATCGCTGGCGCATAACGGCGTACTGTTTCTTGATGAACTCCCAGAATTCGAGAGGCGCGTGTTAGATTCACTGCGCGAGCCACTGGAATCGGGCGAGATCATTATCTCCCGCGCCCGGGCAAAAGTTAGCTATCCAGCGAGATTCCAGCTTGTGGCGGCGATGAATCCCAGCCCATCAGGCCATTATCAGGGCGTTCACAAGCGCTTGCCGGCGCAGCAGATCCTGCGTTATCTCGGCAAGCTATCGGGCCCATTTTTGGATCGCTTTGATATCTCTATCGAAGTGCCTTTGCTGCCGCCGGGCATATTACGTCGACAGGCCTGTCAGGGGGAAAGCAGCGCGGTCGTCAGAAAACGCGTACTGGCTGCCCGGCAAAGGCAGCTTAAACGGGCTGATAAAATCAACGCTCGACTAAGACCCTATGAAGTAGAAAAATATTGCCGGTTGGAGATGGATGATGCGGTCTATCTGGAAGAGGTGATGAATAAACTGGGATTATCCGTACGCGCCTGGCACCGAATACTGAAAGTTGCCCGAACTATTGCCGATTTGGGTGAGCAAGCGGATATACACAGGGAACATCTTGCCGAAGCGTTAAGCTACAGATGTATGGATAGGTTGCTTATCCAACTGCATAAAAATCTGGAATAACGAACAGTAGCGTCGAAACCAAAAAAAGGGGCTTTCGCCCCATCTTTTATTAATCATCACTTTCCGTGTACTCTTCCACTGCATCCATTTGCGGCTTACCGCCGGACAATGTGTGAAAGCGTTTAGGACGACGAATACGATCCATATACTTAGACCATATTTTTTCCATGTCCGTCTCAGCCTTGCGTTCACCACGGCACATCGCAACAAACAGGGCTTCTTCTTCATTGACAGGTTGACGCTTACCCAGGTTAAGCTCGTTAAAAGCGTAACCATGGCGCTCCAGCAGTTGTGCTTCTTTAATGGTAAAGTCGCCGTGCCGGGAAAAACCACGCGGGTAAAACTTGTTATCAAAAAAACGATTACTAGTAGAGAAGCTTTCCGCCATCTTACACGCTCCTGATTCTCTTATGGTCGTGCTGTTTATGGCGCGGAGTATTAGATAGGCTTGACATTGTGTAAAACAAAACATTTAAATCATTACGACAAATTTTTTTGGAGATAGGCGTGGATACCGAATTACTGAAGACCTTTCTGGAAGTCAGCAGAACAAGACACTTCGGTCGAGCCGCGGAATCGCTTTACTTGACACAGTCTGCTGTTAGTTTCCGCATCCGTCAGTTAGAGACTCAACTTGGCGCAAATTTATTCACTCGTCATCGCAATAATATTCGGCTGACGCCAGCAGGCGAGCGACTTCTGCCCTATGCGGAAAATTTGATTGGAACCTGGCAACTCGCCAAAAAGGAGGTCGTTCGCTCGCAGCAGCATAGCCTCCTTTCGATTGGCGCCACCGCCTCGCTCTGGGAGGTATACCTGACGCCTTGGCTACAAACGATTTATCAGCAACGGCCGATGTTGCAACTGGAAGCCCGTATCGCGCTACGCCATTCATTGGTAAAACAACTGCATGAGCGCCAGCTGGATCTGCTCATTACAACAGAACAGCCTAAAATGGATGAGTTGGCCAGTCAGTTACTCGGCAATTTTTCACTCTCTCTGTTTGCCACAGAACACCACGAAGCCGACCAAAAGGTTCCCTACATCAAACTTGAATGGGGAGCCGATTTTCATCATCAGGAAAGCCGCCAACTGGTCAGTGATATGGTTCCGGTGTTGACCACGACCTCAGCACACCTCACTCGACAGTTACTCTCCACAACGGGCGGCTGCGCATTTTTACCCAGTCATTGGGCAGGACACTATCCGCAGTTAAAAGTATTGGGAGAAACTCAGCCCGTGGTGCGCCCGTTTTATGCCGTCTGGTTACAAAATAGCGATCAACAGTCGCTCATCCGACAATTACTGAAAACACCGATTGTCATTACTACATAGTTTATATAGGCATCATAGATAAGCACGCGGGGCTTTCCGGCCAGAACGTGCTTACTACTTTATCTCGTTTTATTTTTATCATCTAACCGACATAAAATAAGAAACCAATAAGATATTAAGTCCAGCTACTCATACAAAATAGATTCACCTTCTGCTGAGAATAAATAGTCATGTAGCGCCAGGCAATACAGACACCTCATCAGTAGTACCGAGTTAATTGAGATACCCTAAACATTAATTATTCTTGCAGATATCAGGAATCATCAATGAATAGCCGGACCTGTATCATCCAGATGCATAAAGAAGGGCTACGATATTTCCATTCTCATCGAAAAAATCATCAATTTAATATCGACATATCGTCCCTTAATTAAGAGGCGTCGCTTTTAATAAAAAATAAATTTGCAATAGATAAATTAATAGCTGAGATATTTATCGCTGCTGAAATTAATTTTCATACAAAAAATCAGGACAATTAAAATAACTGTACTTATAAAAACACTGGCTATTGATAAATAGCTGGCTAACAACGGTGCAGAGAGACAAGAAGTAAAGGAAGAAAAATCAGGACGAAAAAAAACCCTTCATATAGTATGAAGGGTTTTTATCTGGCAGGGGCGGAGAGACTCGAACTCCCAACACCCGGTTTTGGAGACCGGTGCTCTACCAATTGAACTACGCCCCTAAATAGGGTGGCGGAACGGACGGGACTCGAACCCGCGACCCCCTGCGTGACAGGCAGGTATTCTAACCAACTGAACTACCGCTC
>NZ_JAKMAJ010000024.1 GCF_022378355.1 Brenneria bubanii | reverse complement strand
TGCGTTTTGCAATCCGTGAAGGCGGCCGTACCGTTGGCGCGGGCGTTGTTGCTAAAGTTATCGCTTAATCGCTGATAGACTAAAGCATAAAAAGGCACTTCGGTGCCTTTTTTTATATCCGCAATAACTGATGCAAATTGAAATAAAAACAATTCTTATTTACAATGCCGCATTGGTTAAAAATCGCGGGAAGCGGTTTTGAGCATTGCTTGCGGCAGCCTTGGGGTGATTGGCTGATCAGCTAGCCCCGAAATGAGTTGTTTTAGTATGTATGTGTGTCTATGTCACGCTGTTTCTGATAAAGCCATCCGTAAAGCTGTTCGTCAATATCAGCCTCAGTCTATGCAGCAACTACGCAAGTTAATCCCGATTGGCGCGACGTGCGGCAAGTGTATTCGGCAGGCGAGAGATATTCTTGCGGATGAACAATCGCAACTGATTGATATCTACAAAGTAGCATAAAATATAAGGCCTTTTTTTGACTCTCTGTTTACCGGTTCTACACTTTAAGAACTGGAACGGAGGAGTGTGTCATGAAAGGCGATAAAAAAGTCATCACATACTTGAATACGTTATTGGGTAATGAGTTAGTCGCAATTAATCAGTATTTTCTACATGCCAGAATGTTTAAAAACTGGGGGTTAACCCGTCTCAATGATCATGAGTATCATGAGTCTATTGATGAAATGAAGCATGCCGATCGTTACATTGAGCGAATTCTATTTCTGGAAGGGATACCCAATCTGCAGGATCTGGGAAAACTGAACATTGGCGAAGATGTTGAAGAGATTTTGCGTTCCGACCTTCAACTTGAGCTGGATGGCGCCAAAGACCTGCGCGAAGCCATTGCCTATTCGGATTCTGTGCATGATTATGTCAGCAGGGACATGTTGATAGAAATCCTGGCTGATGAAGAAGGGCACATCGATTGGCTGGAGACCGAGCTGGATCTTGTTTCTCGTCTTGGCATACAAAACTACCTGCAGAGTCAAATTAAAGCGCAATAACTGCAATTCATGTTATCGGCGGTCGGGCATCTCCTGTCCCGACCGCGCTATTAAATCATTTAATCCTATTTGTTGCTTCTTACGCCAATTCGCGTATAATGCGCGAGCTCGCCAAAACTATGGTGAGTCTGATTTGTTGTTGGATCAGAGGGCTAAGTTTAGTAATTAGCCAAAAACAATACTCCCGATATGGGGGTTATGTACTGACGATTACACTCCCCCATCAATCGAAATGGGTGTGAGGAGTAATCATTTACGTTTATAAATAATTGGAGCTCTGGTCTCATGCAGAACCAAAGAATCCGTATCCGCCTGAAAGCGTTTGATCATCGTCTGATCGATCAATCAACTGCGGAAATCGTCGAGACTGCTAAGCGCACTGGTGCGCAAGTCCGTGGTCCGATCCCGCTGCCGACCCGCAAAGAGCGCTTTACCGTTCTGATTTCACCGCACGTCAATAAAGATGCGCGCGATCAGTACGAGATTCGCACTCACAAGCGTCTGGTTGACATCGTTGAGCCAACCGAGAAAACCGTTGATGCTCTGATGCGTCTGGATCTGGCTGCCGGTGTAGACGTGCAGATCAGCCTGGGTTAATCAGGTCATTGAGCGATTGAGAGGTTGAAACAATGATTGGTTTAGTCGGTAAAAAAGTGGGCATGACTCGTATCTTCACTGAAGATGGCGTTTCTATCCCTGTAACCGTTATCGAAATTGAAGCAAACCGCGTAACTCAGGTTAAAGACCTGGCTGACGACGGTTACCGTGCTGTACAGGTAACTACCGGTGCTAAAAAAGCAAACCGCGTTACCAAACCAGAAGCGGGCCACTTTGCTAAAGCTGGCGTAGAAGCTGGCCGTCTCTTGCGTGAATTCCGTCTTTCCGAAGGCGAAGAGTTTACCGTGGGTCAGAGCATTAGTGTTGAAATTTTCGCAGACGTTAAAAAAGTAGACGTTACCGGTACATCTAAAGGTAAAGGTTTTGCTGGCACTGTTAAGCGCTGGAACTTCCGTACTCAGGATGCTACTCACGGTAACTCCTTGTCTCACCGTGTTCCGGGTTCTATCGGTCAGAACCAGACTCCGGGCAAAGTGTTCAAAGGCAAGAAAATGGCAGGCCAACTGGGTAACGAACGTGTAACCGTTCAGAGCCTGGATGTAGTGCGTGTTGACGCTGAGCGCAACCTGCTGCTGGTTAAGGGTGCTGTTCCGGGTGCAACCGGTGGCGACCTGATCGTTAAACCAGCTGTAAAGGCGTGAGGAGATAGCAATGGAATTAGTATTGAAAGACGCGCAAAGCGCGCTGACTGTTTCCGAAACTACCTTCGGTCGTGATTTCAACGAAGCGCTGGTACACCAGGTTGTTGTTGCTTATGCAGCAGGTGCCCGTCAAGGTACTCGCGCTCAGAAGACCCGTGCTGAAGTAACTGGTTCCGGTAAAAAACCGTGGCGCCAGAAAGGTACCGGCCGTGCGCGTTCAGGTTCTGTGAAGAGCCCGATCTGGCGTTCCGGTGGCGTAACCTTCGCTGCCAAGCCTCAGGACCACAGTCAGAAAGTTAACAAAAAGATGTACCGCGGCGCGCTGAAAAGCATTCTGTCCGAACTGGTACGTCAAGATCGTCTGATCGTTGTCGAAAAGTTCTCTGTAGAAGCGCCGAAAACCAAGCTGCTGGCACAGAAACTGAAAGACATGGCGCTGGAAGACGTACTGATCATCACCGGTGAACTGGATGAAAATCTGTTCCTGGCTGCGCGCAACCTGTACAAGGTTGATGTGCGTGATGTTGCCGGTATCGATCCAGTCAGCTTGATCGCCTTCGACAAAGTCGTCATGACTGCTGAAGCTGTTAAGCAAGTTGAGGAGATGCTCGCATGATCCGTGAAGAACGTCTGCTGAAAGTTTTGCGCGCGCCGCACGTTTCTGAAAAAGCGTCTACAGCGATGGAAAAGAACAACACCATCGTGCTCAAAGTTGCTAAAGACGCGACAAAAGCAGAAATCAAAGCTGCAGTGCAGAAACTGTTTGAAGTCGAAGTCAATGATGTTCGCACCCTGGTAGTTAAAGGAAAAGTGAAACGTCATGGACAGCGTATCGGTCGTCGTAGCGACTGGAAAAAAGCTTACGTCACCCTGAAAGAAGGCCAGAATCTGGACTTCATCGGCGGCGCAGAGTAAGTCGGAGGAGTAAAGAACAATGGCAATTGTTAAATGTAAACCGACATCTCCGGGTCGTCGCCACGTTGTTAAAGTGGTTAACCCTGAGCTGCACAAGGGCAAACCTTATGCCCCGTTGCTGGAAAAAAACAGCAAATCCGGTGGCCGTAACAACAATGGCCGCATCACTACCCGTCACATCGGTGGTGGTCATAAACAGCAATATCGTCTGGTTGACTTTAAACGCAACAAAGATGGTATTCCTGCTGTTGTTGAGCGTCTGGAGTATGATCCGAACCGTTCCGCGAACATCGCGCTGGTTCTGTACAAAGACGGCGAACGTCGTTACATCCTGGCGCCGAAAGGCCTTAAAGCAGGTGACCAGATTCAGTCTGGTGTTGATGCTGCAATCAAATCCGGTAACACCCTGCCGATGCGTAACATCCCGGTTGGTTCAACGGTTCACAACGTAGAGTTGAAACCAGGTAAAGGCGGCCAGTTGGCTCGCTCCGCCGGTGCTTACGTTCAGATCGTTGCACGTGATGGTGCATACGTTACCCTGCGTCTGCGCTCAGGCGAAATGCGTAAAGTCGAGTCTGACTGCCGCGCTACGCTGGGCGAAGTCGGTAATGCGGAGCATATGCTGCGCGTTCTGGGTAAAGCAGGTGCTGCTCGCTGGCGTGGTGTTCGTCCTACCGTTCGCGGTACGGCGATGAACCCGGTAGACCACCCGCACGGTGGTGGTGAAGGTCGTAACTTTGGTAAGCACCCGGTATCCCCGTGGGGCCTGCAGACCAAAGGTAAAAAGACCCGCAGCAACAAGCGTACAGATAAATTTATCGTACGTCGCCGTACTAAATAATTTTAGAGGATAAACCATGCCACGTTCTCTCAAGAAAGGTCCATTTATTGACCTGCACTTGCTGAAGAAGGTAGAGAAAGCGGTGGAAAGCGGTGACAAGAAGCCTTTGCGCACTTGGTCCCGTCGTTCAACGATCTTTCCAAACATGATCGGTTTGACCATCGCTGTCCATAATGGTCGTCAGCACGTTCCGGTGTTTGTTTCCGATGAAATGGTCGGTCACAAACTGGGTGAATTCGCACCGACTCGTACTTATCGCGGCCATGCGGCCGATAGAAAGGCTAAAAAGCGCTAAGGTAGGAGGAAGAGATGGAAACTATCGCTAAACATCGCCACGCTCGTTCTTCTGCTCAAAAGGTTCGCCTGGTGGCTGACCTGATTCGCGGTAAGAAAGTGTCGCAAGCTCTGGATATACTGACCTACACCAACAAGAAAGCTGCTGGTCTGGTTAAAAAAGTGCTGGAGTCTGCCATTGCTAATGCAGAACACAACGATGGCGCTGACATTGATGATCTGAACGTTGCGAAAATCTTCGTTGACGAAGGCCCAAGCATGAAGCGCATTATGCCGCGTGCTAAAGGTCGTGCGGATCGCATCCTGAAGCGTACCAGCCACATTACTGTGGTTGTGTCCGATCGCTGAGACTCTGGAGACTAGCAATGGGTCAGAAAGTACATCCTAATGGTATTCGACTGGGTATTGTCAAACCTTGGAACTCTACCTGGTATGCAAATACCAAAGAATTCGCTGACAACCTGGACAGCGACTTTAAAGTTCGTAAATACCTGACGAAGGAACTGGAAAAAGCTTCCGTTTCTCGTATCGTTATCGAGCGTCCGGCAAAGAGCATCCGTGTGACCATTCACACCGCTCGCCCGGGTATCGTTATCGGTAAAAAAGGTGAAGATGTTGAAAAACTGCGCAAAGTCGTCGCTGATATTGCCGGCGTACCTGCGCAAATCAACATCGCAGAAGTCCGTAAACCTGAGTTAGACGCTAAACTGGTTGCTGACAGCATCACTTCTCAGTTGGAACGTCGCGTGATGTTCCGTCGTGCTATGAAGCGTGCCGTGCAGAATGCCATGCGTCTGGGCGCTAAAGGTATCAAAGTTGAAGTAAGCGGCCGTCTTGGCGGTGCTGAAATCGCGCGTACCGAATGGTACCGTGAAGGTCGTGTTCCGTTGCACACGCTGCGTGCGGATATCGACTACAACACTTCCGAAGCGCACACTACTTATGGTGTTATCGGTGTGAAGGTGTGGATCTTCAAAGGTGAGATCCTGGGTGGTATGGCTGCCGTTGAACAACCGGAAAAACCGGCTGCTCAACCTAAAAAGCAGCAGCGTAAAGGCCGCAGGTAAGGAGAGTCGCTGATGTTACAACCAAAGCGTACAAAATTCCGTAAGATGCACAAAGGCCGCAACCGTGGTCTGGCAGCAGGTACGGATGTGAGCTTCGGCACTTTCGGTCTGAAAGCTGTTGGCCGTGGTCGCCTGACCGCTCGTCAAATCGAAGCCGCACGTCGTGCCATGACTCGTGCCGTTAAGCGTCAAGGTAAGATCTGGATCCGCGTATTCCCGGACAAACCGATCACCGAAAAACCGCTTGAAGTGCGTATGGGTAAAGGTAAAGGTAACGTAGAGTATTGGGTTGCCTTGATTCAGCCAGGTAAAGTCCTGTACGAAATGGACGGTGTGCCGGAAGAGTTAGCCCGTGAGGCATTCCAACTGGCAGCAGCGAAACTGCCGATCAAAACCACCTTTGTAACTAAGACGGTGATGTAATGAAAGCACAAGAGCTGCGTGAAAAGAGCGTTGAAGAGCTGAATACCGAGCTGCTCGAACTGCTGCGCGAACAATTCAATCTGCGCATGCAGGCGGCAAGTGGTCAGCTGCAACAAACTCACCTGTTGAAACAAGTGCGTCGTAATGTTGCACGTGTTAAGACTTTACTGACTGAGAAGGCGGGTGCGTAATGACCGATAAAATCCGTACTCTGCAAGGCCGTGTCGTTAGCGACAAAATGGAGAAATCCATGGTTGTTGCCATCGAACGTTTCGTGAAACACCCGCTTTACGGTAAATTCATTAAACGTACGACTAAGCTGCACGTACATGACGAGAACAACGAATGCGGTATTGGTGACGTGGTTGAAATCCGCGAATGCCGTCCGCTGTCCAAAACTAAGTCTTGGACGCTTGTTCGCGTTGTAGAGAAAGCGATTCTGTAATACAGTAACGCTCTTCTCGTTATGATAAACGGCTCAATAACTGAGCCGTTTATTTTTTCTACCCATATGTAGGAAGCGGTGTTATAATGCTGCGCCCTTAATTATGGGGTATTTAAATGGCCCAATATGGGTCCTAAAGTAGTAGTTGACATTAGCGGAGCACTAACATGATCCAAGAACAGACTATGCTGAATGTGGCCGACAACTCCGGTGCACGTCGCGTAATGTGTATCAAGGTTCTAGGTGGCTCGCACCGTCGCTACGCAGGCGTCGGCGATATCATCAAAATTACCATCAAGGAAGCAATTCCTCGCGGTAAGGTGAAAAAAGGCGATGTGCTGAAGGCGGTTGTGGTGCGCACCAAGAAGGGTGTTCGTCGCCCGGACGGTTCTGTCATTCGCTTCGATGGAAATGCTTGCGTTATTTTGAACAATAACAGCGAACAGCCTATCGGTACGCGTATTTTTGGGCCGGTAACTCGTGAACTGCGTAATGAGAAGTTCATGAAAATTATCTCTCTGGCACCAGAAGTACTTTAAGGAGCGAATCATGGCAGCGAAAATCCGTCGTGATGACGAAGTTATCGTGCTAACCGGCAAAGATAAAGGTAAGCGCGGTAAAGTAAAAAATGTCCTGTCTGCTAGTAAGGTCATTGTTGAAGGTATTAACCTGGTTAAAAAACATCAGAAGCCGGTTCCGGCCCTGAACCAACCAGGCGGCATCGTTGAAAAAGAAGCTGCAATTCAGGTTTCCAACGTTGCAATCTTCAATGCGGCAACTGGTAAGGCTGACCGTGTAGGCTTTAGATTCGAAGACGGCAAAAAAGTCCGTTTCTTTAAATCTAACAGCGAAACTATCAAGTAATTTGGAGTAGTACGATGGCGAAACTGCATGATTACTACAAAGACGAAGTAGTTAATAAACTCATGACTGAGTTTAACTACAATTCTGTCATGCAAGTCCCTCGGGTCGAGAAGATCACCCTGAATATGGGTGTTGGTGAAGCGATCGCTGACAAGAAACTGCTGGATAATGCAGCAGCCGATCTGGCAGCAATCTCAGGTCAAAAACCTTTGATCACCAAAGCACGCAAATCTGTTGCAGGCTTCAAAATCCGTCAGGGCTATCCGATCGGCTGTAAAGTAACTCTGCGTGGCGAACGCATGTGGGAGTTCCTTGAGCGACTGATTTCCATTGCTGTACCGCGTATCCGTGACTTCCGTGGCTTGTCCGCCAAGTCATTCGATGGCCGTGGTAACTACAGCATGGGTGTGCGTGAGCAGATCATCTTCCCGGAAATCGACTATGACAAAGTCGATCGCGTTCGTGGTTTGGATATTACCATTACCACTACTGCGAAATCCGATGATGAAGGCCGTGCGCTGTTGGCCGCCTTTAACTTCCCATTCCGCAAGTAAGGTAGGGTTACTAATGGCTAAGCAATCCATGAAAGCACGCGAAGTTGTTCGTGTGAAACTGGCTGACAAATACCGCGCTAAACGCGAGGAATTGAAAGCTATTATCTCTGGTGTGAACTCTTCCGACGAAGAACGTTGGGATGCTGTTCTTAAGCTGCAGACTCTGCCGCGTGATTCCAGCCCGTCTCGTCAGCGTAACCGCTGCCGTCAAACTGGTCGTCCGCATGCTTTCCTGCGGAAGTTCGGGTTGAGCCGTATCAAGGTCCGTGAAGCCGCAATGCGCGGTGAAATTCCGGGTCTGAAAAAGGCTAGCTGGTAATTGTCACCAATTGAATCACGGGAGTAAAGACAGATGAGCATGCAAGATCCGATCGCGGATATGCTGACCCGTATCCGTAACGGTCAAGCCGCGAACAAAGTTGCGGTCACCATGCCTTCCTCCAAGCTGAAAGTGGCAATCGCCAACGTGCTGAAGGAAGAAGGTTTCATTGAAGATTTTAAAATCGAAGGCGACGCCAAGCCTGTGCTGGAATTAGCTCTTAAGTATTTCCAGGGCAAGGCAGTGGTAGAAAGCATTCAGCGAGTAAGCCGTCCAGGTCTGCGCATCTACAAACGTAAAGATGAGCTGCCAAAAGTTATGGCCGGTTTGGGTATCGCGGTTGTTTCTACCTCTAAAGGTGTTATGACTGATCGTGCAGCTCGCCAGGCTGGTCTTGGTGGCGAGATTATCTGCTACGTAGCTTAATCGGGAGGAAAGAATGTCTCGTGTTGCAAAAGCACCCGTCGTCATTCCTGCCGGCGTAGAGGTAAAACTCAACGGTCAGGTTATTTCGATAAAGGGTAAAAACGGCGAGCTGAGTCGTAAAATCCATGATGCTGTTGAAGTTAAACAAGCTGACAACGCTCTGACTTTCGCTCCGCGCGAAGGTTTCGTTGACGGATGGGCCCAAGCGGGTACCACTCGTGCTCTGTTGAACTCAATGGTTGTAGGTGTTACCGAAGGCTTCAGTAAGAAGCTGCAACTGGTTGGTGTTGGTTACCGTGCTGCCGTTAAAGGCAATGTAGTGAACCTGTCTTTAGGGTTCTCTCATCCGGTTGATCATGCGCTGCCGGCAGGTATTACTGCAGAATGCCCGACCCAGACTGAAATCGTGCTGAAAGGCGCTGATAAGCAGGTTATCGGTCAGGTTGCAGCAGAAATACGCGCCTACCGTCGTCCTGAGCCTTATAAAGGCAAGGGTGTCCGTTACGCCGACGAAGTCGTGCGTACCAAAGAGGCTAAGAAGAAGTAAGGTAACACTATGGATAAGAAAGCAGCTCGTATCCGTCGTGCGACCCGCGCACGCCGCAAACTCCAGGAACTGGGTGCGACGCGTCTGGTGGTACATCGTACCCCACGCCATATTTATGCGCAGGTCATCGCATCGAACGGTTCTGAAGTCCTGGTAGCCGCTTCTACTGTAGAAAAAGCTATCGCTGAACAACTGAAGTATACCGGCAACAAAGATGCAGCTATTGCAGTAGGTAAAGCTATTGCTGAACGCGCATTGGAAAAAGGCATCAAAGACGTTGCTTTTGACCGTTCCGGTTTCCAATATCATGGTCGAGTCCAGGCACTGGCAGATGCTGCCCGTGAAGCTGGCCTTCAGTTCTAAGGTAGAGGTGTAAGATGGCTCACATCGAGAAACAAGCTGGCGAACTGCAGGAAAAGCTGATCGCGGTAAATCGCGTATCTAAAACCGTTAAGGGTGGCCGTATTTTTAGCTTCACCGCACTGACTGTAGTGGGTGATGGCAACGGTCGCGTTGGTTTTGGTTACGGTAAAGCACGCGAAGTTCCGGCAGCGATCCAGAAGGCGATGGAAAAAGCCCGTCGCAATATGATGAATGTCGCGCTGAACAACGGCACCCTGCAGCACCCGGTTAAAGGTGCTCACACGGGTTCTCGTGTGTTCATGCAGCCGGCTTCCGAAGGTACCGGTATCATTGCCGGCGGTGCAATGCGCGCCGTTTTGGAAGTCGCAGGGGTACACAACGTATTGGCTAAAGCCTATGGTTCCACTAACCCGATTAACGTGGTTCGTGCAACGATTGATGGTTTGGCTAATATGAAGTCCCCGGAAATGGTCGCTGCCAAGCGTGGTAAATCCGTTGAAGAAATTCTGGGGTAATTAACCATGGCAAAGACTATTAAAATAACTCAAACCCGTAGTGCGATCGGTCGTCTGCCGAAACATAAGGCAACACTGCTTGGCCTGGGTCTGCGTCGTATTGGTCATACTGTTGAACGTGAGGATACTCCTGCGGTTCGCGGTATGGTCAACGCGGTTTCCTATATGGTTAAAGTGGAGGAGTAACAGATGCGTTTGAATACTCTGTCTCCGGCCGAAGGCGCCAAACATGCTTCGAAGCGTGTAGGTCGTGGTATCGGTTCCGGCCTGGGTAAAACCGGCGGACGCGGTGTCAAAGGTCAGAACTCTCGTTCTGGCGGTGGCGTGCGTCGCGGTTTCGAAGGCGGTCAGATGCCTTTATACCGTCGCCTGCCGAAATTCGGTTTTACTTCTCGTAAAGCTATGGTGACGGCAGAAATTCGTCTGTCCGACCTGGCTAAAGTAGAAGGCGACACCGTTGACCTGAACACGCTGAAAGCCGCTAATGTTATTGGCGTTCAGATTGAATTCGCGAAAGTGATTCTTTCTGGCGAGGTTGCTCGTCCGGTAACGATTCGTGGTCTGCGTGTCACTAAAGGTGCTCGTGCTGCTATCGAAGCTGCTGGCGGTAAAATTGAGGAATAAGTAGCAGATGGCCAAACAACCAGGATTAGATTTTCAAAGTGCTAAAGGCGGAGTTGGCGAACTGAAGCGCAGACTATTGTTTGTTATCGGTGCGCTGATCGTTTTCCGTATTGGCTCTTTTATTCCGATTCCTGGTATTGATGCCACTGTGCTTGCCAAATTGCTTGAGCAACAGCGAGGCACCATCATTGAAATGTTTAACATGTTCTCTGGTGGTGCTCTCAGCCGTGCTTCTATCTTTGCGCTGGGGATCATGCCGTATATTTCGGCGTCGATTATTATCCAGCTGCTGACGGTGGTTCATCCAGCGTTGGCAGAAATAAAGAAAGAAGGGGAGGCTGGCCGTCGCAAGATTAGTCAGTATACCCGCTACGGTACTCTGGTATTGGCCATATTCCAGTCGATCGGTATTGCTACCGGTTTGCCGAATATGCCTGGGATGCAAGGCTTGGTGTTAAATCCGGGCTTTGCTTTCTACTTTACCGCTGTTGTGAGTCTGGTCACCGGGACGATGTTTCTTATGTGGCTGGGCGAACAGATTACAGAACGAGGTATCGGCAACGGTATTTCGATTATAATCTTCGCTGGTATTGTTGCGGGATTGCCGCCGGCCATTGGCCATACCATCGAGCAAGCGCGGCAAGGCGACCTGCACTTCCTCCTGTTGCTGTTGGTTGCAGTTTTAGTGTTTGCAGTAACCTTCTTCGTTGTTTTCATTGAGCGTGGTCAGCGTCGTATTGTCGTTAACTATGCCAAACGTCAGCAAGGTCGTCGTGTTTATGCAGCACAGAGTACGCATTTGCCGTTGAAAGTGAATATGGCGGGGGTTATCCCGGCTATTTTTGCTTCCAGCATTATTCTGTTCCCGGCTACGATTGCATCCTGGTTCGGGGGCGGTACCGGTTGGAACTGGCTGACTACAATTTCGATGTATTTGCAGCCTGGAAGACCGCTTTATGTGTTACTCTATGCGACTGCAATCATCTTCTTCTGTTTCTTCTACACTGCGTTGGTTTTCAACCCTCGTGAAACAGCAGATAACCTGAAGAAGTCCGGTGCATTCGTGCCAGGAATTCGTCCGGGAGAGCAAACGGCGAAATATATCGATAAAGTAATGACCCGCCTTACCTTGGTAGGTGCGATGTATATTACTTTCATCTGCCTGATCCCGGAGTTCATGCGTGACGCAATGAAAGTGCCTTTCTATTTTGGCGGCACGTCATTATTGATCGTTGTTGTGGTCATCATGGACTTTATGGCTCAAGTGCAAACTCTGATGATGTCTAGTCAGTATGAGTCTGCATTGAAGAAAGCAAACCTGAAAGGCAATAACCGTTAATCGGGTAAGCTTGAGAAGTTACGGAGAGTAAAAATGAAAGTTCGTGCTTCCGTCAAGAAATTATGTCGTAACTGCAAAATCGTTAAGCGTAACGGTGTCGTTCGTGTGATTTGCAGCGCCGAACCGAAGCATAAACAGCGTCAAGGCTGATTATCTCGCATATTTTTCTTGCAAAGTTGGGTTGAGCTGGCTAGATTAGCCAGCCAATCTTTTGTATGTAACTGCAATACTATTTGAGTATCCTGAAAACGGGCTTTTCAGAATGGTATTGCTGTATAAAATTGTAGGAGTGCATAGTGGCCCGTATAGCAGGCATTAACATTCCTGATCATAAACATACTGTTATCGCTTTAACGGCGATTTATGGTGTCGGTAAAACCCGTTCGCAGGCTATTTGCGCGGCTACGGGTATTGCTGAAAATGTTAAGATCAGTGAGCTGTCTGAAGAGCAAATCGAAAAGCTGCGTGACGAAGTCGCCAAGTTTGTTGTCGAAGGTGATCTGCGTCGTGAAGTTACCCTGAGCATCAAACGTCTTATGGACCTTGGTACTTACCGTGGTTTGCGTCATCGTCGTGGTCTTCCGGTTCGCGGTCAGCGTACCAAGACTAACGCCCGTACCCGTAAGGGTCCGCGCAAACCGATCAAGAAATAATCGGGGTGATTGAATAATGGCAAAGGCACCTATTCGTGCACGTAAGCGTGTAAGAAAGCAAGTCTCTGACGGTGTGGCTCATGTCCATGCTTCTTTCAACAACACCATCGTAACTATTACCGATCGTCAGGGTAATGCGCTGGGTTGGGCAACTGCCGGTGGTTCCGGTTTCCGTGGTTCTCGCAAATCCACTCCGTTCGCCGCTCAGGTAGCAGCAGAACGATGTGCTGAAGCAGTGAAAGAGTACGGTATCAAGAACCTGGAAGTTATGGTTAAAGGACCTGGTCCGGGCCGAGAGTCAACTATCCGCGCATTGAACGCGGCTGGTTTCCGCATCACTAATATTACTGATGTGACTCCGATCCCTCATAACGGTTGTCGTCCGCCGAAAAAGCGTCGCGTATAACGCTGCTTTTAGGATTGTTGGAGAAAGAAAATGGCAAGATATTTGGGTCCTAAGCTCAAGCTGAGCCGTCGTGAAGGCACCGACCTGTTTCTGAAGTCTGGTGTTCGTGCGATCGATTCCAAGTGTAAGATTGAACAAGCCCCTGGCCAGCACGGTGCGCGTAAACCGCGTCTGTCTGACTATGGTGTACAGTTACGTGAAAAACAAAAAGTTCGCCGTACCTACGGTGTTCTGGAACGTCAGTTCCGTAACTATTATAAAGAAGCAGCGCGTCTGAAAGGCAATACGGGTGCAAACCTGTTGCAACTGCTGGAAGGTCGTCTGGACAACGTTGTTTATCGTATGGGCTTCGGCGCCACTCGTGCTGAATCGCGTCAGCTGGTTAGCCACAAAGCTATCATGGTAAACGGTCGCGTTGTTAACATCGCTTCTTATCAGGTATCCCCGAATGACGTAGTCAGCATCCGTGAGAAAGCTAAAAAGCAGTCTCGCGTTAAGGCCGCTCTGGAGCTGGCTGAACAGCGTGAAAAGCCAACTTGGCTGGAAGTTGATGCTGCCAAGATGGAAGGTGTGTTCAAACGTATTCCTGAACGTACCGATCTGTCTGCGGACATTAATGAACACCTGATCGTCGAGCTTTACTCCAAGTAAGGCTTAGTACCAAAGAGAGGACACAATGCAGGGTTCTGTGACAGAGTTTCTAAAACCGCGCCTGGTTGATATCGAGCAAGTGAGTTCGACGCACGCCAAGGTGACCCTTGAGCCGTTAGAGCGGGGCTTCGGCCATACTCTTGGCAACGCACTGCGCCGTATTCTGCTTTCATCCATGCCAGGTTGCGCGGTGACCGAGGTTGAGATTGATGGTGTACTGCATGAGTACAGCACCAAAGAAGGCGTACAGGAAGACATCCTGGAAATCCTGCTCAACCTGAAAGGGCTGGCGGTGAGAGTTCAAGGCAAAGATGAAGTTATTCTTACCCTGAATAAATCTGGCATTGGCCCTGTGACTGCAGCCGACATCGTCCATGATGGTGATGTCGAAATCGTCAAGCCACAGCACTTGATCTGCCATCTGACCGATGAGAACGCAGCTATCAGCATGCGTATTAAAGTTCAGCGTGGCCGTGGTTATGTGCCGGCATCTGCCCGTATTCATACGGAAGAAGATGAGCGCCCGATTGGTCGCCTGTTAGTCGATGCTTGCTACAGCCCTGTAGAGCGTATTGCCTACAATGTTGAAGCAGCGCGTGTAGAACAGCGTACTGACTTGGACAAGCTGGTCATCGAAATGGAGACCAATGGCACGATCGATCCTGAAGAGGCGATCCGCCGTGCGGCAACCATTCTGGCTGAACAACTTGAAGCTTTCGTTGACTTGCGTGATGTACGTCAACCAGAAGTTAAAGAAGAAAAACCAGAGTTCGATCCGATCCTGCTGCGCCCTGTTGACGATCTGGAATTGACTGTCCGCTCTGCTAACTGCCTTAAGGCAGAAGCTATCCACTACATCGGTGATCTGGTACAGCGTACCGAGGTTGAGCTGTTGAAAACGCCTAACCTTGGTAAAAAATCTCTTACTGAGATTAAAGATGTGCTGGCTTCACGTGGTTTGTCTCTGGGCATGCGTCTGGAAAACTGGCCACCGGCAAGCATTGCTGATGAGTAACCGGATCACAGGTTAAGGTTTTACTGAGAAGGATAAGGTCATGCGCCATCGTAAGAGTGGTCGTCAACTGAACCGTAACAGCAGCCATCGTCAGGCTATGTTCCGTAACATGGCTAGTTCTTTGGTTCGTCATGAGATCATCAAGACAACCCTGCCAAAAGCAAAAGAGCTGCGTCGTGTTGTTGAACCGCTGATTACTCTTGCCAAGACCGACAGCGTTGCTAATCGTCGTCTGGCATTCGCCCGTACTCGTGATAACGAGATCGTGGCAAAACTGTTTAATGAACTGGGCCCGCGTTTTGCGAGCCGTGCCGGTGGTTACACTCGTATTTTGAAGTGTGGCTTCCGTGCAGGTGACAATGCGCCGATGGCTTACATCGAGCTCGTTGATCGCTCAGCGTCTCAGACAGAAGAAGTTGCAACTGCGGAGTAATCTGCAAGCGCATAAAAAAACCGGGGAAACCCGGTTTTTTTACGTCTGAAATACGCTAACCTTTATGGCAGCGGTAGCATGTCAGGGGGGGTTATGTGGTTAGTTGATCAATTGGTTGAGCGACATATTGCCAGGGCTCAGGAAGAAGGTTTGTTTGATGACCTGCCCGGGGCGGGTAAATCGCTCGTATTGGATGATGACAGCGCTGTGCCACCCGAACTCAGGGTTGCCTATCGCCTGTTAAAAAATGCTGGTTGCCTTCCTGTTGAGCTGCAAGAGCGAAAAGAAGCACTACAGTTGGCCGATCTGCTGGAAAACATTACCCAGGAATCTCCGGAGTATGAATCGGTTTCCCGTCGATTTCGTTTGTTGGAGCTGAGTTTGCAACAGCGAGGCGTTAATACTGATTTTTTGCATGGGGAGTATGCTGACTCTTTAAAAAAGACCTTCAAAGCGTAGAATTAATTCCGCTTATTACCTATATTTGAAATAATTTCTTATCTATAATTTTACGGTTTTTATTTTGTCATCCTGAACATGAGAGGTAAGTATGGCTGTCTATCGTCATAAGCGTGGGAAAATACAGGATAACGCGCTTGAAGCTTTGTTATCCGACCCCCTTTTTCGTCAACGTATTGAGGTAAATAGTAAAGGGAAGGGAAGCTATCGCAGAAAGGACAAATATGCAAAGAAGGGAAACTGGGAGGCCAGTGGTAAGCAATCAAGTGATTTTTTACCTCTGGCCTTCTGACTTTTGTTTATTGCAATGATTTTAGAATTAAAAAGGATGTTGATGAATTTTTCAGTATGAAAATTCAGAACCCCGGTTATTTTTTTAGCAGATCGCGTATTTCAGTTAATAGCTTTTCCTCTGCACTTGGTTTTGGTGGCGCCGCCGGCGCTACTTCTTCTTTACGCCGTAATTTATTCATCAATTTGATCGCGAGGAAAATAGCGAATGCGACGATGATGAAGTCGAAAATATTCTGAATGAAAACCCCGTAATGCATAACTACCGCAGGTATATCCCCCTGAGCGGCGCGTAATACAATACTGAACTGTTTGAAATCCACTCCACCAATAAGCAAACCCAGCGGCGGCATAATGATATCGGATACCAATGAGGAAACGATTTTCCCGAAAGCTGCGCCAATAATAACCCCGACAGCCAGATCGACTACGTTTCCGCGCATGGCAAACTCACGGAATTCTTTGATAATACTCATGACCACTCCCCTTGATAAAAGATATATTAATCTTAACAAATAGTTCTATGTTTGCCATATTCTCTTATCAGGTTTAAAGAATTACCCATCTGACTTACAGAAAGAAAGGGCTTGGTTGGAATAAGCGCTCTACATCGGGAACGTATTTCTTATCAGTTAAAAACATAATTATGTGGTCGCCTTGTTCAATGCGGGTATTGTCATTGGCGATGATGACGTCATCCCCGCGGGCAATCGCCCCAATAGTGGTTCCTGGCGGCAGTTTTATCTCTTCAATCATCCGGCCGACAACTTTTGATGTGCCTTCATCGCCGTGTGCGATAGCTTCAATCGCTTCGGCCACTCCTCTGCGTAGCGATGATACACTGACGATATCCGCTTTACGTACATGGCTTAATAATGCGGAGATGGTTGCTTGTTGCGGTGATATAGCGACATCAATCACGCTTCCCTGTACCAAATCTACATAAGCTCGGCGTTGGATTAGCACCATGACTTTTTTTGCGCCCATGCGCTTGGCCAGCATGGCGGACATGATGTTGGCTTCATCATCGTTGGTGATGGCGATGAACACATCCATTTGCTCGATATGCTCTTCTGCCAGAAGCTCCTGATCCGAAGCATCGCCGTGGAAAACGATGGTATCTTGTAATATTTCCGCCAGTTCAGCAGCCCGCTCCGCGTTATGTTCTATCAGTTTGATGCTGTAATCTTTTTCTAACCGTTGAGCTAGACCGGCTCCCACGTTGCCTCCGCCGACGATCATGATCCGCTTATAGGGGTTTTCCAACCGTTGCAGTTCGCTCATTACGGCGCGAATATTTTGCGATGCGGCAACGAAAAACACTTCATCTCCGGCTTCGATAATCGTAGACCCTTGGGGGCGAATGGGTCGGTCGTGACGAAAAATAGCGGCGACACGTGTTTCTATATGCGGCATATGTTCACGAATAGACGATAGTGCGTTTCCAACCAACGGACCGCCATAATAGGCATTAACGGCAGCGATGCTTACTTTGCCTTGTGCGAAATTAACAACCTGAAGGGCGCCTGGGTATTCAATCAGCTTATAAATATTATCGATTACCAACTGCTCTGGAGAGATCAAATAATCAATAGGGACGGCTTCGGGCAGAAATAAATGCTCGGCCTCACGCATGTATTCTGACGATCTGATTCGGGCGATTCGATTCGGCGTATTGAACAGCGAATAAGCTATTTGGCAGGCCACCATGTTGGTTTCATCGGAGTTGGTAACCGCCACCAGCATGTCCGCATCTTCCGCGCCGGCTTCATTTAACACGCGAGGATGGGAGGCGTAACCCGTGACTACTCGCAGGTCAAACTTATCCTGCAACTGGCGCAATCGGGTGGTATCGGTATCGACAACGGTGATGTCGTTATTTTCTCCGGCCAGATTTTCCGCCAGCGTACCGCCTACCTGACCAGCACCAAGAATAATAATCTTCATAGTTAATTCTGCCGTATTTTGTTATTGCTGTGTAATTCTAAACAATACTGGTTTTAATCTTGGCCTTTTACCAGCTTTGCATAGAAGAATCCGTCACCGTCTTCCGGGTTGGGGAGTCGTTGGATGCCAGGTCTGGCCGGACTGCCGGTATCAACTAATCGAGCATCAGCGTGACGCATTAAAAAGTCATGTATTTGCAGATGATTTTCTTCCGGCAAGATTGAACATGTTGCATAAATCAAGGTACCGCCGGTTTTCAGGTATGGCCAGATAGCATCAAGAATATTTTTTTGCAGCAACGCCAGTTCGGTGATGTCGTTATCGCGGCGCAGCCATTTGATGTCAGGATGACGTCGGATCACGCCTGTCGCTGAGCAAGGGGCGTCCAGTAAAATGCGATCGAAGATTTTATCGCCGCACCAGGTTTCCGGTTTACATCCATCCCCTTGCTTTAATTCAGCATCTAGCTGTAAACGGAGTAAGTTTTCTCTGACTCTGGCCAGTCTTTGATCATCAATATCGACGGCCAGGATCCGGGCTTTCGGCGCGGCCTCTAGGATATGGGTGGTTTTACCGCCCGGCGCGGCGCATAGATCGAGGATCTGTTCGCCATCCCGCGGCGATAGCCAATGGAGGCAGCCCTGAGCCGAGGCGTCTTGGACGGTAACCCATCCCTGACCGAAGCCGGGTAGCAGGTTGACCGCGCAAGGTGCCGCTAGTCTGATGGCATCTGGGATACTGGGATGAGGCGCCGCGTCGATACCGGCTTGCGCCAGCAGGGAAAGGTATTCATCGCGGGAGTGATGTAATCGGTTTACCCGCAGCCACATTGGCGGCCGCTGGTTATTGGCGTCGACAATGTCTTCCCAGTTTGCCGGATAGGCATTTTTAATACGAGTCAGTAACCAACTGGGGTGCAGATAATGCGCGGGGGTATTAGCGACACATTGCAGCAGCTCAGCCTGTTGGCGCTGAAACTGGCGCAGAACGCCATTAATCAGCCCCTTGAGCTGCGGACGTTTCAAGGCGACGGCGCCTTCCACGGTTTCAGCCAGTGCGGCGTGCGGCGGAATGCGGGTATAGAGCAACTGATATATGCCGACCATGATAAGGTAGTGTAAGGTGCGTTGCTTGCCGGTAAGCGGCTTTGCCATCAACTGCTTAATACACCATTCCAACTGCGGTAATACGCGCAGCACGCCAAAGCATAGCTCTTGCAGTAATGCGCGATCCTTATCAGTAATGTCTTTCTGATAAGCGGGCAATAAAGCGCTAAGTGATTGCCCATGGTCCAATACTTGTCCTACCACTTTAGCGGTAATACTGCGAAGGTTATATGAGCTTTTCATTAGTTAGCGACTAGGTAATAGATGGGATATGCCGGCGAACAGCATCGCCGGCATGAATATTGTTTAGGCCAGAACATTACCAGAAATAAACCATTCCCGTCGGGAGTTAAGTAAATCCTGCGCCGTCATGACTTTTTTACCGGCGGGTTGCAGTTCAAGTATTGTTAACACGCCGTCTGCGGTTGCGACCTGAATCCCTTTTTTATCGGCATGCAGGATGGTGCCCGGCAGGGATTGATGTCCCGCCGCGCCGGCTTCGCATTTCCATACCTTAACGGGTTGTTCGTCCACGATAAAGTAGCTAACCGGCCATGGATTGAAGGCGCGAACGCAGCGTTCGAGCTGAGCGGCGGGAAGCTGCCAGTCGAGGCGGGCTTCTTCCTTGCTGAGTTTTTCCGCATAGGTGACCAGCGCCTCATCCTGAGATTTTGCCGTTATTTGATCGTCGGCAAGTCGCGTCAGCGTTTCCAATAATCCGCGAGGGCCCAATTCCGCTAACTTGGCGTATAGGGTTGCGCTGGTGTCCTGCTGCAGGATGGGACACTCAATTTTATGCAGCATTGCACCTGTATCAAGTCCCGCATCCATCTGCATGATGGTTACACCGGTAAGCCGATCGCCGGCCCAGAGCGCTCGCTGAATCGGCGCCGCCCCGCGCCAGCGCGGCAACAGCGAGCCATGCACATTGAGACAACCCAGGCGCGGCATGTCCAGAACCGCCTGTGGTAAAATCAGCCCATAGGCCACAACCACCATTACATCGGCATGAAGTGCTGCAACCATCTCCTGGCCTTCGGCGTGACGCAGTGATTTGGGTTGGTACACCGGAATACCATGTTGTTCCGCCAACATTTTTACCGGGCTCGCGGTGAGCTTGTTTCCGCGTCCTGCCGGGCGGTCTGGCTGGGTAAATACGCCAACAATTTGATGCTGAGATGATAGCAGCGCATCAAGATGGCGCGCCGCGAAATCAGGCGTTCCAGCAAAGATAATACGTAAAGAATCAGACACGTTTTTTCCTGTCAGGAAGATAAATGATTAACCCCGGCTGTTTTGTTTGGCCAGTTTTTCCAGTTTCTGACGGATCCTCTGACGCTTGAGCGGGGAGAGATAATCAATAAACAGTTTCCCGACCAGATGATCCATTTCATGCTGGATACAGATGGCTAGCAGACCGTCGGTCTCCAGCTCAAAGATCTTCCCTTCCCGATCCTGCGCCCGTACTTTTACCCGTTCGGCACGTGGCACCAGCGCTCTTGTTTCAGGGATCGACAGGCAACCTTCTTCTATGCCAGTATCGCCGTCCTTCTCGAGCAGTTCGGGATTAATCAATACTAACCGCTGATCCCGAGATTCTGAAACATCAATAACAATGATTCGTTGATGTATATCCACCTGCGTGGCCGCCAGACCAATGCCTTCTTCTTCATACATGGTATCGAACATATCATCGACGATACGCTGAATGTCTGCATTGACTTCTTTGACGGGCTTCGCCGTTATGCGTAGCCGTTCGTCCGGAAAATGTATTACTTGCAAAACTGACATATATATTTAGATCTGTATCCGAGTGATGAGAGAGTATCAGCGCTTATTCTAGACATTTCCCGCACCGATTGACAGCATCGGCAATCATATTGACGATTGACCTGAAGGCGACGCGGATAAGGGATGCGCTATGTTACCAACGGAAATTTGGCTGCGCTTAATGGGGGTGAAACAGCTGGCAGTCAGGCGAGCCGGAAACATAGCCAAAGAACTTATTATCATGGGCAGCGATGACAGAGAGACTTTACTCTCTCTTGGTATGACCGAGGTCCAGGCGGAACAGTTTCAGCGTTGTGACAGGAAAATTATTGACCAAACTCTGTATTGGCTGTCGCAACCCGCTCATCATATGGTGAGCTGTATTGATGAAAAATACCCGTTTTTACTCGGAAACATAAGCGGTTATCCGCTCTTGCTGTTTGTCGCGGGTGAACTTTCTCTGTTGACATCGCCGCAAATCGCCATTGTTGGCAGCCGTAACAATAGTGCCTATGGAGAGCAATGGGGGCAATTTTTCACACAGGAACTGGCGGTCAATGATCTCGTCATCACCAGCGGATTGGCTGTCGGGATTGATGGTATCGCACACCGTGCGGCACTGGATGCCGGAGGAAAGACGATTGCGGTATTAGGCAGCGGTCTGGCGCATATTTATCCACGACGTCATCAACAGCTTGCCGTGCGAATTCTTGAACAAGGCGGAACATTAGTCTCCGAATTTCCCCTGTCGACACCACCTTTACCTACGCATTTCCCCAGGCGCAACCGTATCATTAGCGGATTAAGTCTGGGTGTCCTGGTTATCGAGGCCGCCATCCGCAGCGGATCGCTGGTGACGGCTCGCTGTGCATTGGAACAAGGACGAGAGGTATTCGCCTTGCCGGGGCCGATAGGCAACCCAATGACGGAAGGAACACATTGGTTGATCCAACAAGGCGCCTACCTTGTCACTCACCCTAAAGATATTGTCGAGCAGCTAATAAGTGGTCTTCAATGGCTGCCCGCGCAGGGAGAAGGAATTATTTCTGCTGTAGAGGATGATGTTGAATTGCCATTTGCTGATGTGTTGGCTAACGTAGGGGATGAGGTTACACCTGTTGACGTTGTCGCTGAACGTGCCGGCCAACCTGTGCCAGAGATAGTGGGTAAACTACTTGAACTGGAGTTAGCAGGATGGATCGCAGCAGTACCCGGCGGCTATGTCCGATTAAGGAGGGCAGGCCATGTTCGACGTACTCATGTACTTGTTTGAAACATATATCCACAATGAAACTGAAATGCGTGTCGATCAGGATACGTTGACCGATGACCTCACCCGTGCAGGATTCCATCGTAACGATATCTACAGCGCGTTGAGTTGGCTGGAGAAATTGGCCGACATACAGGAAGGGCAGAATACACCGCTCAACCTGGCTCATGACCCATTAGCAATACGTATCTATACGCAGGATGAAGAGCAGTGTCTGGATGCCGATTGCCGTGGTTTTTTACTCTTTCTTGAGCAGATTCAGGTATTGAATCTGGAAACGCGTGAGATGGTGATCGACCGAGTGATGGCGCTTGAAACACAAGAATTCGATCTGGAAGATCTGAAATGGGTCATTTTGATGGTGCTGTTCAACGTACCTGGGTGTGAAAATGCGTATCAACAGATGGAAGAACTTTTGTTTGAGGAAAATGACGGTTATGTGCAATAGCCCGGAGTGTAATAGGTAAGGCATGGCTAAAACCGTACTTTTTGCCGCTAAAAAGCAAGATGTTTGCCCTGAATGTGGGTCTGTGCTGGTTATCCGTTCCGGACGGCACGGGCCTTTTCTTGGTTGCTCTCGTTATCCAGAATGTGAGTTCATCCGCCCGCTTAAAGCGCAGGCCGACGGCCATGTGGTTAAGGTGCTTGACGGACAACGGTGTCCGCTTTGTCAATCAACGTTAGTTTTGAGACAAGGGCGCTACGGCATGTTCATCGGTTGTGGAAATTATCCCGAATGTAATCATACGGAGGCGATCGATCGTCCGGATGAAACGGCGCTTCATTGCCCTCAGTGCCATCAGGGGAGGTTGTTGCAGCGTAAATCGCGTTACGGAAAAGTGTTTCATGCATGCGATCGTTATCCTGAGTGCCAGTTTACGCTCAATAACAAACCGGTCGCCGGGGAGTGTCCTCATTGCCACTACCCTTTACTTATCGAGAAGAAAACGGCACAAGGCATCAGGCTTTTTTGCGCCAGTAAATTATGTGGAAAGCCTGCAATGGCTGAAGTTGATAATGATGAATGATATCTCTGGTGATTTACCGACATCTCTCTTGCAGGCATTGCGAAACGAAGACGTGATTGCCTATCCCACGGAAGCCGTTTTTGGACTGGGGTGCGATCCCGACAGCGAGCTTGCGGTCAGTCGTCTGTTGGCATTGAAACAACGTCCGTGGCAAAAAGGCTTGATTTTGATTGCGGCTGATTACCGGCAGTTGGAACCTTATATCAATGACAGCGCGTTGACGGCCTCTCAGAAAGAGATAATGTTTTCTCGCTGGCCAGGGCCGGTCACCTGGGTGGTCCCCGCCAAGCCGAGTACGCCAAAATGGTTGACCGGGCAATTTGATTCGCTTGCCGTACGCGTCAGCGCGCATCCGTTGGTGAAAACGTTGTGTCTCGGTTACGGCAAGCCCCTGGTTTCAACCAGCGCTAACTTGAGCGGGCTACCGCCCTGTCGTTCCGAGCGGGAAGTTTATCAGCAGTTTGGTGCTGATTTTCCCGTTTTACCTGGGGACGTGGGGGGGCGAGCCAATCCTTCGGAAATAAGAGATGTTTTAACCGGTGAATTGTTACGTCAGGGTTGAGGTATCAGTTGGAGAGTATGGTGTCTGAGATAAAGTCTTTTGCTGTTTTTGGTAATCCAATCGCGCATAGCAAGTCACCGCGCATACATGAGCTATTCGCCGCCCAGACCGGGATTAAACTGACCTATCAACGTCTATTGGCTCCGTTGGATAATTTTGAGGAACTGCTGCAACGTTATTTTAAAGAAGGCGGGGACGGGGCGAACGTCACCGTTCCGTTTAAAGAGAGAGCGTTTGCTACAGCCGATGAATTGAGTGAAGCGGCATCGCTTGCCGGTGCCGTCAACACGCTGAAAAAGCTGAATGACGGACGTTTGTTTGGTGACAACACCGATGGTGTCGGTTTATTGGGTGACTTACAGCGTCTGAACTTTATCAAGGCACAGGATCGTGTTTTATTGGTTGGTGCGGGTGGAGCGGCACGAGGCGTTATTCAGCCGCTTCTGGCTCATGGTTGCTCAATTACTTTGACCAACAGGACCTTCGCTAAAGCGGAGCGTTTGGCCAGTCTATTCAGCGCTCTTGGCGATATTCAGGCGGTTGAGCTGAGCGAACTGCATGGACAAGATTTTGGACTGATTATCAATGCCACCTCTTCAGGCATCAATGGTTCTACGCCAGATTTGCCTATCTCATTGATTTCGAATAAATCATATTGCTATGACATGTTTTATCAGCCCCGACTGACGCCATTTTTAGCCTGGTGTGTGCAGCATGGCGCAACGCGTTATGCCGATGGTTTGGGCATGCTGGTGGGGCAAGCCGCACACTCTTTTCATCTCTGGAATGGTGTTATGCCGGATGTCGTTCCTGTGATTGAGCAGCTTAAAAGAGAGTTGATCCATTGAATCAGGCTATTCAGTTTCCAGAGCGTGAATGCTGGAATGATGATCTTAAGTCTGTTTGCTTTCCTGTTCTGGTGAATGGATTTCAACAAACGTGCCGCATCAGCGCCGAGCAATTAATACAACATTATGGCGGGAACCGGCCGGAACAGTGGTTATCACTGTTCCGTCAGCATCGTTGGGATCTGGAAGATCTCTTTGAAAAAATGGTGTTGTCTGATGAATACGACAGTCAGGGCTGTTTTTCGTTATCCTGAGACAAATAGTCATTTTTCCAGCAAACATAGTTATTCGCCGAATACCGTAGTCCTTCTATTTCTTCCTGGCTCAAGGGACGGATCCTTTTAGCCGGGCTACCTAAATATAGATAACCACTTTCCAGACGTTTTCCCGGAGCAACAAGGCTACCCGCGCCAATCATTACGTCATCTTCAATAACGGCGCCGTCAAGAATGATGGAGCCCATTCCGATTAACACGCGATTGCCTATCGTGCAGCCATGCAACATCGCTTTATGTCCGACCGTGACATCTTCGCCAATGATGAGCGGGTGACCCGTTGGATTTTTCTCTGAGCCGTGTGTGATATGCAGTACGGATCCATCCTGGATGTTACTCCTTGCGCCGATCTGTATATTGTTAACATCACCACGTATTGCGACCAGGGGCCAAACACCGACATCGTCGCCAAGTGTTACCTTACCGATAATGACACTCGATCGATCAATCATGACATGGTTGCCAATAATGGGGTAAACCCCTTTATAACCGCGAATATTTCCTGAACTCATCAGCAATCCCCTTAAACAGTGCATTTTATATATCTGGATAGACAGCATATTGGCAGAGACTTGGCGATAGCACCCTGAAAATAGGCGCGATCGTATAAGATCTCAACGAAAGGGTTGAAATTTGCGCGAACGGAAAAAAAGATCGAGAAAGGTGTTGTGTAAAGATCTGGGATCCCTATAATGCGCCTCCATCGACACGGCGCTGTGAACACGACATCGGGTCGGTTAAAAAGAGAAAAATGTTTAAAA
>NZ_JAKMAJ010000023.1 GCF_022378355.1 Brenneria bubanii | reverse complement strand
TTGCCTGGCTTCTTACTCACCCGGTAACTGCGTAATCGCTGTTGCCGTGTCAGTGGGAGCGCATTATAGGGACTTCTGAGCAGGCCGCAATAGGTAATTTGCATAAAAAACACCGTTTGCTGCATTACACAGCAAAAGGCCGCCTTATACCCTATTGTGCACAAACTTATCCACAGAATGGATTCTTGCTGAAATTAGACGAGCATCACGCAAACGTTTTCGCTACAATTCTTCCGCGAAAAACGCACCTTCTTTACCGTGAACGCTAACTGAATATTTTTCTTTCTCTTGCAGTGATGCGCTATAAATGAAGAAAAAGACGATATTCACGTACTGTTCTTTACTGACTACCCAATCCAAGGGATACATCATCATGCAACAACCTCGTCCTATCCGCCGTGCTTTGCTCAGCGTTTCTGACAAAGCAGGTATTGTCGACTTTGCTCAAGCCCTCTCTCAGCGAGGCGTCGAGCTCCTCTCTACCGGTGGCACCGCTCGTCTGCTGGCAGATGCGGATTTACCGGTCACGGAAGTGTCTGACTACACCGGTTTCCCGGAAATGATGGATGGACGCGTCAAGACTTTGCATCCAAAAGTTCATGGCGGCATTCTTGGCCGTCGCGGACAGGATGATGCCATCATGGCAAAACACGATATCCAACCTATCGATATGGTGGTGGTAAACCTTTATCCGTTTGCTCAGACCGTCGCTCGTCCAGACTGCAAATTGGAAGACGCCGTAGAGAATATCGATATTGGCGGACCGACGATGGTGCGCTCGGCGGCCAAGAACCATAAAGATGTGGCGATCGTGGTTAACAGCAGCGACTACGAGACCATCATTAACGAGATGGATGCCGATAACGGCTCGCTGAGTTATGAGACGCGTTTCGATCTGGCGATCAAGGCGTTTGAACACACCGCCGCCTATGACGGCATGATTGCCAACTATTTTGGTACGTTGGTGCCGCCTTATTATGGCGATACGGATAAACCATCAGGACGTTTCCCTCGCACGCTTAACCTGAACTTCGTGAAAAAGCAGGATATGCGTTATGGCGAAAACAGCCACCAACAGGCAGCCTTCTATATAGAAGAGGATGTGGCGGAAGCCTCGGTTGCGACATCCCGGCAATTGCAGGGTAAAGCATTGTCCTACAATAACATCGCCGATACCGATGCCGCGCTGGAATGTGTTAAAGCATTCGCTGAAGCCGCCTGCGTGATCGTCAAACACGCTAATCCGTGCGGTGTGGCTATCGGCGACTCGATTCTGGACGCCTACGAGCGCGCCTATAAAACCGACCCGACTTCAGCTTTTGGCGGCATCATTGCCTTTAACCGCGAACTTGATGAACAAACGGCGAAAGCCATTATCAGCCGTCAATTTGTTGAGGTGATTATTGCACCGTCCATCAGTGAAGCGGCCCTGAAAATCACCGCCGCCAAACAAAATGTTCGCGTACTCGCCTGCGGCGAATGGCAACAGCGCGTTGCGGGACTGGATTTCAAACGCGTTAACGGCGGCCTGCTGGTACAAGAACGCGATTTGGGCATGGTAGAGGCCGCTCAGTTACGCGTAGTAACCGAGCGCCAGCCTAGCGAACAGGAACTGCGTGACGCGTTGTTCTGCTGGAAAGTCGCTAAGTTTGTTAAATCCAACGCCATTGTGTATGCC
Organism: Brenneria bubanii; assembly: GCF_022378355.1. Classification (GTDB taxonomy): domain Bacteria; phylum Pseudomonadota; class Gammaproteobacteria; order Enterobacterales; family Enterobacteriaceae; genus Brenneria; species Brenneria bubanii. The sequence goes on along the minus strand of NZ_JAKMAJ010000023.1, from coordinate 28,609 downwards.
AAAGAGAATATGACCATCGGTATAGGCGCCGGCCAGATGAGTCGCGTTTATTCGGCTAAAATCGCCGGTATCAAGGCTGGCGACGAAGGGCTGGAAGTGAAAGGCTCCGCCATGGCTTCCGATGCCTTCTTCCCATTTCGCGATGGGATTGATGCCGCCGCAGCCGTCGGTATTACCTGCGTAATTCAACCCGGTGGTTCTATCCGTGACGATGAAGTTATTGCCGCTGCCAACGAACATGGCATCGCGATGATCTTTACCGATATGCGCCATTTCCGTCACTAATTCAGGATCTGACGAACATGAAAATTTTAGTTATTGGCAATGGCGGACGCGAGCACGCGCTGGCCTGGAAAGCCGCCCAGTCACCGCTGGCGGATATCGTCTATGTCGCGCCGGGCAATGCCGGTACGGCGCTGGAATCGGGGCTGAGCAATGTGGATATCGCCGCAACCGATATCCCCGCGCTGGTCGCTTTCGCACAGCAAAATCAGATCGACTTGACCATCGTCGGCCCGGAACAGCCGCTGGTCATTGGCGTGGTCGACGCCTTTCGCGCCGCCGGGCTGAAGATTTTCGGTCCCTCGCAGGCCGCCGCGCAGTTAGAAGGCTCGAAATCCTTTACCAAAGATTTTTTAGCCCGGCATAGCATCCCCTCTGCGGAATACCAGAACTTTACCGACGTCGAACCGGCGCTGGCCTACGTGCGCAGCAAAGGCGCGCCGATCGTGATTAAAGCCGACGGCCTCGCCGCCGGGAAAGGCGTGATTGTCGCCATGACGCTGGAGGAGGCGGAAAGCGCCATTCAGGATATGCTGGCAGGTAATGCATTTGGCGATGCCGGCCACCGTATCGTCGTGGAGGAGTTCCTGGATGGCGAAGAAGCCAGCTTCATTGTCATGGTCGATGGCGAACACGTTTTGCCGATGGCCACCAGTCAGGACCATAAACGCGTGGGCGACAAAGATACCGGTCTGAATACCGGCGGCATGGGCGCCTATTCCCCCGCGCCGGTGGTGACCGACGAAATTCACCAACGCGTGATGGAACAGGTGATCTGGCCCACGGTGAAAGGTATGAAAGCCGAAGGCAACGTCTACACCGGTTTCCTGTACGCCGGACTGATGATTTCCGCCGATGGCCAGCCAAAAGTCATTGAATTCAACTGCCGCTTTGGCGATCCGGAAACCCAGCCAATCATGCTGCGTTTGCGATCCGATCTGATCGAACTGTGCCTGGCGGCCTGCGACGGCAAGCTGGATGAAAAAGACTCCGAGTGGGATGAACGTCCTTCATTAGGCGTCGTACTGGCATCAGGCGGATATCCCGGCGACTATCATACCGGAGACGTAATTTCCGGCTTACCGCAGCAGGATGCGGAGGATGGAAAGGTCTTCCATGCGGGGACGAAAATGGACGGCGGAAATATCGTCACCAGCGGCGGTCGCGTGCTGTGCGTTACCGCATTAGGTAAAACGGTGGCCGCTGCCCAGAAACGTGCATATGAGTTAACGGCCGAAATCCAGTGGCAGGGATGTTTTTGCCGGAAAGATATTGGCTACCGCGCGATTGAACGGGAACAGGCCTGACCCACCGACAAGCCCGGAGAAATCCGGGTTTTTTTATCGCTGGCAATCCTGCCCATCCCCGGCGGCAAATGGCGCCCGGCGATTTTTATTCGCGGCAAAGATTATTATCGTCATTAAGCTAAAGCCCGATCGTTCAGGCTACAGCCTGTTCGCCTCGGCTTCCCAGCGACAGAAATCCCCCTGATCCACCAGCAGCAGTTGCGTCCCTTCCGAGGCCTCAAGCCATGCGATACTCAGCGAACCGGTAAGCTGTTTTTTCTTTTGGGCGATCCAATCCTGTGAAGCGGGGTCAAAATCAGGGCTGGCATAAGCACCATCGCAGGTAATGACCTGTTCACCCTGTAATTTCCCCTGCCTTAGCGTGACCTTGCCAGCCTGAAGCACCTCACTGAGTTCCCGCGTTCTTTTTGCATCCCACTGATAGAAAGCTAAATCATCATTCGTGATCGACTCTCGCCGTTCAGCCAACTGGCGTTGCATAAAACTGACTACGCCATCTTCAGCAAAGCGTATCTGGGTATCGTCTTTTCGGGCTTCCAGGGTTCTTTTTATTTCGCGCAGGTCACCCTGCTGATACCAATAGCGCGTGACCACCGTATCACCGCCCTGAAAAGGGTTATAAACGGATATCAGTCTGATGGTGTCCTGCTGAGCGTCATCTTTACGCCACAGGCGAACGGTACCGCGATCGGAAATATAGCCGCTGGCGAAAACTGACGGCGATGGGGAGTGGCTACTACAGGCTACGAGAGAGAATATCGCGGCCCCAATGCCGAGCCGGCGCAATAAAAGCAAAAGGGGCGAAACCGCCCCCCTGCTTAAACTCTTAACCGGCATTGGCTTATTTAACTGCGTCTTTCAGAGCCTTGCCAGAAACAAACGCTGGCACGTTGGCGGCAGCAATTTTGATTTCTTTACCGGTTTGCGGGTTGCGGCCAGTGCGCTCGTTACGATGGTTTACCTTAAACGTACCAAAACCAACCAATTGTACTGCATCACCTTCTTTCAGAGACTCAGTAATTGCCGCCAGAGTTGATTCCAGAGCAGCCTTCGCCTGTACTTTAGAGAGATCAGCCTTGTCAGCAATTACATCAATCAGTTGAGTCTTATTCATAAGTTATCCTTACAGTGTGTTTATCGCTTGCTAAGCATCGAGTGCGACGGATATGCCATGACAGCACTCTCCTGCATACACGCACCGACAGCCACTTTTATTACGCCCCCCAAATGTAGACCAGACAGGGTGCGGATGTGAAGCCTTTAGGGATACCATTTCAAGCCTTAAATCACGTTTTATCGTGTTATTGGCTTAAATTTATCCCAATGTTACTACTTCCGGCCTCGCGCAGATCGGCGCGGAGTCCTTTAATCAATTCAATGTCACGTTCTTCGTCGACGGCCAATAGGCGAAAAATCTCCCATTGGATATCCCACTCGTCTTCAATTGCCGGTAGAACTTTCAGCTCATCGTCGGTCATTTCTTTACCGGCCTGCGTCATTTCCAGCATCGCGACCGTACGGATGGACGATTCACTGACGGCAACCGCATGCACAAGCGTTTCACCGCTCAGTCGGGAATGGAGCAGTTCACCTAAGGCAATACAGGCATCAATTGCCGGGTAGACACCATAAATATCATAGTCATCCGCAGCGGGAATTGCTTCCTCTAATTTCTCCAGTTGGCTATCAAAATTAACTTTTGCATCTTTGACCACCAGTGTTTCCCAAACCAGATCGAGAATACGGCGGTAAACCATCGCGTCGCCAAACCCGGTTTGCTGACAGAACTCATGATAGTTGGGGTACATCCGCTCACAAAGACACGCCATAAACGTGACGTGCTGCCAGCTTCCAAGCTTTTCCAAACGCAAATGAATCGGGTTACGTAACATCTTTAATGCTCACTATAGACTATGGGCGGCAGTGTACCTGAAATTACCGTAACGCCCTATTCCTGAATTCCTAAAGTCCGCTATACGGAAACGCTTACAGCGCCCGCTGACGCCAACGCTGAAACGCCGGACGGTCAGACGCCGCCGCGTCGGCCCTGCGGGTGGGCTCGGGCAAACGATAACCGCGCATGCAGCGTTTCACCCACAACAACGCCGTATCCGTGCTGATGCGATGTCCGGTTGCCACGAACAATGGATTACAGCGCGCTTTGCTGCGCCATACCCAGCCGATCTGTTCGCCTTTATCCAGCAATGGAAGCTGACTGTCCACATCATCCGGCAACGGCTCGAAATGTCCACACAGGCGACGTTTCGCCACCCCAATGGTCGGCACATTCACCAAAAGGCCGAAATGACTGGCGACGCCGAGCCGACGCGGATGAGAAACGCCATGCCCATCCACAAATAACAAATCCGGTTTTTGCTCAAGCTGTGTCCAGGCCGCCATTAAGCCCGGACATTCGCGAAAGGAGAGAAAACCGGGGATGTAGGGCATCGTGGTGGCGACGCGCGCAATTTTGTACTCCACCAGTTCCAGCGACGGATAGCGCAGCAAGACAATGGCCGCACGGGTCACTTCGCCCCCTTGCTCAAACCCCACGTCGGCGCCGGCGATGAACCGTGGTGAATCAAAGGACAGCGCATCATGGCGAATGATTTCCGAGGCTCGCGCCATCTGTTCGGCCCGCCACTGCTGAGTATCAATCACGGGACGCCCTATAAATGATAGGCGCGGGACAGGCGATGCACGGCATCGACAAATACGCCCGCGTGCTCTGGCGGCACATCCTGATGGATACCGTGGCCCAGATTAAAGACATGGCCGCCGCCCTGACCGAAACCGGATAGAATGGAGGCGACCTCCTGCTCAATTCTGGCAGGCGACGCGTACAGCATCGAAGGATCCATATTGCCCTGTAGCGCGACCTTATCGCCGACAGCGCGGCGCGCATCGGCAATATCGATAGTCCAGTCCAGCCCCAGCGCATCGCAGCCGGTTTGCGCCATCGCCTCCAGCCACTGCCCGCCGCCCTTGGTAAACAGCGTGACAGGTACCCGTCTCCCATCACTTTCGCGTTGCAGGCCATCGACGATTTTGTGCATGTAGTGCAGAGAAAACTCGCGATAATCCCGCCCGCTCAGCACGCCGCCCCAGGTATCAAACACCATAACCGCCTGGGCGCCGGCGCGGATTTGCGCGTTCAGATACAGGATGACGCTGTCCGCCAGCTTGTCCAGCAGTAAATGCAGGGTCTTCGGTTGCGCGAACATCATCTTTTTAATGACGGTAAAAGCCTTGCTGCTGCCGCCTTCAACCATATAGGTGGCTAATGTCCAGGGACTGCCGGAAAAGCCGATCAGCGGCACCGCGCCGGCAAGATTTTTGCGGATGGTACGCACCGCGTTCATCACGTAAGCCAGCTCTTGCTCAGGATCGGGGATCGGCAAGTTCACCACATCGGCATGACTGACAATCGGGGACCGAAAGCGCGGGCCCTCGCCGGTTTCAAAATAGAGCCCCAATCCCATGGCATCAGGGATGGTCAGGATATCTGAAAACAAGATCGCCGCATCAAGGTTGTAGCGGCGCAAAGGTTGCAAGGTGACTTCACAGGCCAGTTCGGCATTTTTGCATAACGACATGAAATCGCCTGCCTGCGCACGGACCGCCTTGTATTCCGGCAGATAGCGTCCAGCCTGACGCATCATCCACACCGGCGTCACATCAACAGGTTCACGCAACAAAGCCCGCAAATAGCGATCGTTTTTCAGATCAGTCATGCTGTTTTTCCTTAGTCATCATCCTGGCGCGTACCGCCGTCGCCGCTAATTGTAACACGCTAGTAACCGTTCTCATGATAAGCGCGGCACAGCACCACTGTATCCTCAATCAGTCGGCGGGCAACCGTGCCGGACGGCGGCAATATAGGTAATTGATCATAGCGGAACCAGCCGGCATCACGTAGCTCCGACGGATCATGTTGCACCTCACCGCCGGCATAATCCGCCATAAAGGCCATCATCAGTGAATGCGGGAAAGGCCAGGGCTGGGAACTGATATAACGCAGATTTTTGATCTCAATGCGGCTCTCTTCCATAACCTCGCGAGCCACCGTCTGTTCCAGCGTCTCGCCCACTTCAACGAAGCCGGCCAGCACGGTATACATATTTCCACGATGGCGGTTATGCTGCGCCAGCAAAATTTCATCCCCCCGTCGGATCGCCACGATAATACAGGGCGCGATCTGCGGATAATAACGCTCCTTACAGGGCAGACACAGGCAGGCCAGCTCAGTTTTACTCCTCACCATTTCGTGACCGCAGTAGCCGCAATACTTGTGAGCGCGGTAGAATTCCGCCAACTGCACGCCCCGCCCCGCCATCTGGAAAAGCCCGGCGTCTTGATCGATAAGTTGACGAACCGATGTCATATCGGCATCCCGATTCTGACAAACCAGCCACATCGGTAGTCCCTGCCACTCGCCTATCTGACGTGCATTTTCACCCTGTAATGACCATTTTTCCGCCGTTCCCTGCGGTAAATCGCCTTGAGGAAGCCATATTTGATTAGCGTGGCTAACCACCCACCACCCTGTTTCATCGCCTTTTAACCTGTGTTCCATATCTACTATTGATCCTCTCTTACTTCACTGGTTCTTTACCATTCCGGGTGATTTAGCTAACGTGCATAGCTGACGGCTATTTTTTATCATTCACGGAGCCAATAATGCTAAAGCAGTTACAAAGCCTGACTGAACTCGTCGGTGGCAATAATGCGTTAATCGACCAGTGGCTACAAGCGCGTAAACAGCTCCTGATTGCTTACTACCACCTGGTTGGCATCAAGCCTAACAAAGACGCCTATTCGCACCTTGACGGAAAGGCGCAGGATAATTTTCATCAGAACCTGGTTGATTATCTTTCCGCCGGCCACTTTCATGCGTATGAACGGATATTGCAAAAAGCCGCTACCCTGAGCGAACAGAAGCGCACCCAGTCTGAAAAGCTTGATCTGGCCTTACAAAACAATACGCAGCAGGTTATGGACTTTTACGATAGTCATCTGGCGGCGCCCGTCGATCATGATAACTGTATGGCGTTCCAACAAGCGCTTTCCAGCATTGGCGAAGCGCTGGAAGAGCGTTTTACGCTGGAAGATAAGCTGATCCGACTGGTTTGCGATAATTAATGATAAACCCATCGCCGCCGGGCTGAAAGCCCTGTCCTTACGCCCCGAATACGTTATTTATTCACAGATAACCGCATGCCCTTTGACATGGCATGATTGTCGCCCTACAGTGTCATCGTTGTAATCAGCCCGCTAATAGTGGGGCTATCTTGTCGGAGTGCCTAGCCCGTTGGCGTTTCTTGTTTTTTAACAAGCAATGAAAACGAGCAGGCTGAGACCGTTAATTCGGGATCCGCGGAACCTGATCGGGTTAATACCTGCGAAGGGAACAAGAGTAATGTGCCTGATTAATCGCTAGACGCCGTCTATGCGTTGACCTTCATGGCACCAATGCTGTTATTACTCCTGCCGAACTCCAGACAAGCAATCTTCCCTTTACGTATTACAGGAACTTGCTATGTCTACCAAAAAACCACAGGCAACATCACCCAGATCCAGCCGCCGTGAGCAGCGCGCCGCCGCCCAGCAATTTATTGATACGCTGCAGGGAATGGCCTTTCCCAATTCCCGACGAATTTACCTCGCCGGCCAGCGTGAGGACATCCGCGTCCCCATGCGCGAAATACAGCTTAGCGCGACGCTTATCGGCGGCAGTAAGGATAATCCGCAACACGTCGCCAATGAGCCAATTCCGGTTTATGACACGTCAGGACCATACGGCGCCCCGGCCTCGCGGCCCGATGTGCGCATTGGATTGAACCGAATACGCGCGAACTGGATTACTGAGCGTAACGACACGGAATCCCTGAGCGACGTCAGTTCCGATTTCACCCAACAGCGTCTGGCGGATGCGGGGCTCGACCATTTGCGTTTTGAGCACCTGCCGCAACCGCGGCGGGCTAAAAGCGGGAAATGCGTGACCCAGCTGCACTATGCCCGCCGGGGCATTATCACTGCGGAAATGGAATTCATCGCGCTGCGTGAAAATATGGGACGCGAACGCATTCGCGGCGAAGTATTGCGTCAACAGCACCCGGGACAAAGTTTCGGCGCCCATCTGCCGGAAAACATCACCCCGGAGTTTGTCCGCCAGGAAGTCGCCGCCGGCCGCGCCATTATTCCCGCCAATATTAACCACCCGGAATCTGAACCGATGATTATCGGCCGTAATTTTCTGGTGAAGGTGAACGCCAACATCGGCAACTCCGCCGTGACGTCATCCATCGAGGAAGAGGTCGAAAAGCTGGTTTGGTCCACCCGTTGGGGCGCGGATACCGTGATGGATCTCTCCACCGGACGCTATATTCATGAAACCCGCGAGTGGATTCTGCGCAACAGCCCGGTGCCGATTGGCACGGTTCCCATTTATCAGGCGCTGGAAAAAGTTAACGGCGTGGCGGAAAACCTGAACTGGGAGATGTTCCGCGATACCCTGCTGGAGCAGGCCGAACAGGGCGTCGACTATTTCACCATCCACGCCGGCGTGCTGCTGCGCTACGTCCCCATGACCGCCAAACGGCTGACCGGCATCGTCTCCCGCGGCGGCTCCATCATGGCGAAGTGGTGCCTGTCGCACCACAAAGAGAGCTTTCTGTATGCGCATTTCCGCGATATTTGCGCAATCTGCGCCGCCTATGACGTCGCGCTGTCGTTAGGCGACGGTTTACGCCCCGGCTCGATTCAGGACGCCAACGATGAAGCGCAGTTTGCCGAACTGCATACGCTGGGGGAACTGACCAAAATCGCCTGGGAATACGATGTACAAGTCATGATTGAAGGGCCGGGACATGTGCCGATGCAGATGATCCGCCGCAATATGACGGAAGAGCTGGAACACTGTCATGAAGCGCCCTTCTATACGCTTGGCCCGTTGACCACCGATATCGCTCCCGGTTACGACCATTTCACCTCGGGTATCGGCGCGGCGATGATCGGCTGGTTCGGCTGCGCCATGCTTTGCTACGTTACGCCGAAGGAACACCTTGGACTGCCAGACAAACAGGACGTCAAACAAGGGCTGATTACCTACAAAATCGCCGCCCACGCCGCCGATCTGGCGAAAGGCCACCCCGGAGCGCAAATCCGCGATAACGCCATGTCCAAAGCGCGCTTCGAGTTCCGCTGGGAAGATCAGTTCAACCTGTCGCTCGATCCCGAAACCGCCCGCGCCTACCACGACGCCACGCTGCCGCAGGAGTCCGGCAAGGTGGCGCACTTCTGCTCCATGTGCGGACCGAAATTCTGCTCGATGAAAATTTCGCAGGAGGTTCGTGATTACGCGGCGCGGCAGGAAGCCGAAGCCAAACCGATTGAAATGGGCATGGCGCAGATGTCGGAAGTGTTTCGCGCTCAGGGCGGCGAGCTGTACCACAGCGCCGACAGTCTGCAAACGGAGGAGGGCAAATGACAACCGCTCAGACAACGACGTCCTTTGCCCCCACCGCGCACCAGCTCGGCCTCTACCCGGTGGTGGACAGCGTAATCTGGATTGACAGGCTGCTCGCCGCCGGCGTTAAAACGATCCAACTGCGGGTTAAGGATCGGACCGATCAACAGGTGGAACAGGACGTTATCCAGGCCATTGCATTAGGCCGTCATTACCAGGCGCGATTGTTTATCAATGACTACTGGCGGCTGGCGGTAAAACATCAGGCCTATGGCGTTCATCTGGGACAGGAGGATTTGGACACGGCCGACCTTGCGGCGATCAAGCAGGCCGGTCTGCGTCTCGGCGTATCCACCCACGACGATCGGGAACTGGAACGCGCGATAGCCATCAGGCCGTCGTATATCGCGCTGGGGCATATCTTCCCCACGCAAACCAAAGCCATGCCCTCGGCGCCGCAGGGGATCGCCGAACTGACGCGCCATGTGGCGGCGCTTGGGGAGCGCTTCCCGACCGTCGCCATCGGCGGCATTAGTCCGGATAGGGTTCCCGCGGTATTGGCCAGCGGGGTCGGCGGCATTGCCGTAGTCAGCGCCATTACCCAGGCGCCGGACTGGCGTCAGGCCACCGCGGCACTACTGCGTATGATTGAAGGGCAGGAGGCGTAGCATGCTAAGCGATCAAGAATTTTTGCGCTACAGCCGCCAGCTTATGCTGGAAGACATTGGCCCGCAGGGACAGGAGAGGCTCAAGTCGGCCAGCATTTTGCTGGTAGGTCTGGGCGGTCTGGGCGCCCCCGCGTCTCTGTATCTGGCCGCGGCAGGCATCGGCACGCTGCTGTTAGCGGATGACGACGCGCTGCACCTTACCAATCTTCAGCGCCAAGTCCTCTACCGCACGGCGGATGTCGATAAGCCCAAGGCTGAACTGGCGCGACGGCAGCTCCAGGCATTGAACCCAAACGCGGAGATCACGGCTCTGACGCAGAGGCTAGGCGGCGACACGCTGCATCAGGCGGTCAGCCGCGTCGATATGGTGCTGGATTGCAGCGACAACATGGAAACCCGTCATGCGGTTAACGCCGCCTGTATCCACGCCGGCAAACCGCTGATCAGCGGCAGCGCCGTCGGCTTCAGCGGACAACTGCTGGTTCTCACGCCGCCTTACCACCACGGCTGCTATGCCTGCCTGTATCCTGATGCGGCGGAGCCCCGGCGTAATTGCCGGACGGCGGGCGTACTGGGCCCAGTCGTCGGCGTCATCGGTACGCTACAGGCGCTGGAAGCCATCAAACTACTGGCTGGCTTGCCTTCGGCGCTGAATGGAAAGTTGCGGCTGTTTGATGGAAAACAGCAAAGCTGGAATACCTTGCAGCTCACCCGCTCGGTTCATTGCCCAATCTGCGGAGAGCCGGCATGAAAGTTACCCTTAACGACCAGCCTGTCGAGCTGGAGTCCCCCTTGACCGTCGACGCGCTGTTGACGCAATTAAATCGTCTGCAACCCGGCACTGCGCTGGCCGTCAATCAGACCATTATCCCGCGTGACGTCTGGACTCAGCATCAGATTCAAGACGGGGATGATATTTTGCTTTTTCAGGCCATCGCGGGAGGATGATATGCTGCACATTGCCGATTCCACATTTACATCCCGGCTGCTGACCGGCACCGGAAAATTCGCCACATCTGAAATGATGCTGGCCGCCCTGCAAGCTTCCGGTTCACAACTGATCACCATGGCCATGAAACGCGTCGATCTGAAAGGCGGCAACGATGCGATCCTTGCTCCGCTACGCCAGTTGGGCGTCAAACTTCTGCCGAACACCTCCGGCGCCAAGACCGCGGAAGAAGCGGTATTCGCCGCTCGACTGGCGCGCGAAGCGCTGGGGACGAATTGGGTGAAGCTGGAAATTCATCCGGATATGAAATACCTGCTGCCCGATGCGCTTGAAACGCTGAAAGCCGCCGAGCGCCTGGTCAAAGACGGATTCGTCGTGCTGCCTTATTGCGGCGCGGACCCGGTGCTGTGCAAACGGCTGGAGGAAGCGGGATGCGCAGCCGTCATGCCGTTGGGCGCGCCGATTGGTTCCAATCAGGGGCTGCAAACCCGTGATTTTCTACGCATCATCATTGAACAGGCGCGTATCCCGGTCATTGTGGACGCCGGGATCGGCGCGCCCAGCCATGCGGCTGAAGCGTTGGAGATGGGCGCGGATGCCGTACTGGTCAATACCGCCATTGCCGTCGCGCGCGATCCGATAAAGATGGCGCAGGCCTTCAGGATCGCGGTGGAATCCGGCGCGCTGGCGAATCAGGCCGGTCTGGGAAGTAAACAACTCGCCGCCAGCGCCACCAGCCCGCTGACCGGCTTTCTACACCAACAGACGGAGGACATTCGCTGATGGCGACCGACTTTCAAACCGTCTGGCAACGGCTCGACTGGGACGATCTTACCCTGCGCATCAACGGCAAAACCGCCCGGGATGTTGAGCAGGCGCTCACTGCGTCTCGGCCCGATCGGGAAGATTTTATGGCGCTGATTTCCCCCGCCGCCGCCCCTTATCTGGAGCCGATGGCTCAACGGGCACGGCATCTCACCCGTCAGCGATTCGGCAATACGGTGAGCTTCTATGTGCCCTTATATCTTTCCAACCTATGCTCGAACGACTGTACCTACTGCGGTTTTTCCATGAGCAATCACATCAAGCGTAAAACGCTGGACGACGAAGAGATCCTGCGAGAATGCGCGGCAATCAACGCGCTGGGGTTCAATCATTTGCTGCTGGTGACCGGCGAACATCAGCGAAAGGTAGGCATGGATTATTTTCGCCGTGTCTTTCCGCTAATCCGCCCGCATTTCAGTTCGCTGATGATCGAAGTGCAACCGCTGGAGCAACAGGCGTATGCCGAGCTGAAAACGCTGGGGCTAGACGGCGTGATGGTGTATCAGGAAACCTACCACCCGGCAACTTACCAACAGCATCATCTGCGCGGCCAAAAGCAGGATTTTGACTGGCGGCTGGCCACGCCGGATCGACTTGGCCGCGCCGGGATCGATAAGATCGGGCTCGGCGCGTTGATCGGCCTCTCACCTAGTTGGCGGACCGACTGTTATATGGTAGCGGAGCACCTGCTTTATCTACAGCAAAGCTACTGGCAGAGCCGCTATTCCATTTCCTTCCCCCGCCTGCGCCCCTGCGCTGGCGGTATCGAACCGGCATCAATCATGAACGAGGCGCAGCTGATGCAGGTAATTTGCGCCTTCCGCCTGCTGTCGCCGGATATCGAACTGTCGCTGTCTACCCGCGAGTCACCATTCTTCCGCGACCATGCGGTGCCCATCGCGATAAACAACGTCAGCGCTTTTTCGAAAACCCAACCCGGCGGCTATGCCGACAACCATCCCGAGTTGGAACAGTTTTCGCCGCACGACGCCCGTCGGCCGGAGGAAGTCGCTCAAGCCATTATTCAAGCCGGTTTACAGCCAGTATGGAAAGACTGGGATGGTTATCTGGGAAGACGATCGCAATAGGCAATATCGATAGCCCCATTTGGGAAGCATCGCTCGGCGCCACCGCGCAAAACGCCAACGGCGCTGTCGTCAGGATAAATACCGATGGGTACAGTAGCAACGTCGGCAATGCTGCTGGCCAGAGTATTTTCGCTCTGCATACCAACCGGCCGATACGGGATTATTGTTAACCGTGTCGGCCCTTCCCTGGTCCGAGGTAATTAAGACTCGTTCATCATCTGACTAACCGTCTCCCCCAGAATACGTAACCCTTTGCCCGTTTCGTCGGTGAACGGCAAGGCGTAACTGAGCCTCAGACAGTTACGGTATTTCCCTGATGCCGAGAACAACGAGCCGGCGGCGATCTGAATACCAGACTTTCGCACCTCGCGGTTGAGGCGCTGCGCGTCAAAAGATTCCGGTAGTTCGATCCACATCAGAAACCCGCCTTGCGGGCGGCTGACGCATATCCCGCAGGGAAAATAATGGCGCACCCAACAGGCAAATACATCAAAATTGCATTTATACTGCATGCGCATACGCCGGAGATGCCGCTGATAGTGCCCCTGTCGGATAAACTCGGCCACCGCCAGCTGCGTATGCGTAACTGTGTAACCGGTACCGATGTATTTAGTATGCACGACGCGCTCCAGATAACGGCCCGGCGCTATCCAGCCCACACGCAGGCCAGGCGCCAGGTTTTTGGAAAAAGAGCTGCACAATAATACCCGACCATCTTCATCAAAAGATTTAATGGTTCTTGGACGAGGATATTCATAGGCAAGCTCGCCATAGGCATCGTCTTCAATGATGGCGAGATCGAAACGCTGGGCGAGAATAACCAATGATTTCTTATAGTTGTCAGGCATGGTGAATCCCAGCGGGTTATTGCAGGTCGGCACCAGCAGTACCGCCTTGATCGGCCACTGTTCCAACGCCAGCGCCAGCGCATCAAGGCTAATACCGGTAACGGCGCAGGTCGGGATCTCGATCGCCTTAATCCCTAATCCGCGCAGAATCTGCATGGTGCCCGGAAACGCAGGCGACTCTACCGCCACGATATCGCCGGGTTGGCAGACCGCGCGCACCGCGGTGAATAATGCCTCCTGACAGCCGGTGGTGATCACGATGTCGTCCATGGTCAGTTGACAGCCGCTGTCCAGCGTCAGACGGGCGACCTGTTCACGCAGTTCAGGGACACCATACATATTGTCATAAGCCAGGACCCGCGAGTCTTGCTGCTGACACAGACGACCCAGCGCCTTCCACAGCGGTTTTATCGTTGACTGACTCACATCCGGCATACCGCCGCCGAAGTTGAACAGGCTATTTTCAGGGCCCGTGTTAAATAGCTCGCGGACCGAATCCCACTGGGTGATTTCAACCGGGCGCTGAGCTGGGCGAGTGAGTCCGGGAACCGGCGGCGTAGCCTTGTGTGACGCGACGAAATACCCCGAACGCGGGCGCGGCAAAATAAGCTGCTGAGCCTCCAGCAGGTGGTAAGCCTGCTGTACGGTACTGATACTGACGCCGTGCTCCTGGCTTAATGCCCTGACCGAGGGCAGACGTTCACCACTTTGATACAGTCCCTGATCAATACGCTGCGCCAGCAGGGAGGCAAGATGTTGGTAACGCGTCATGTGTATCACCCTTCATTCATCATCAAAAGCACGACCAGTACAGATCAAGATAAAACTTACCGTTCAGATGTAATATTTCACAATCTGTATGTTAAAAATAGTCTTTTTCTGCATCTGTATCCAATCTGTATTCCCCCGCATCATAGTACCCAGTCATCAAGCCAAGGGGGAAAGTATGGAACATCAGACAACGCGTTCACAAAAGGAGTCCGTCAGACCCGCTCCATGGTCGATGTTGATAAGGCTTTATAAAAAATGGCGGGAATGGCGGCTCAAAGTAAAAACGCGTCAGGCGTTGCTGCGTATGAGTGATGAAAGACTGAAAGACATCGGGCTGAAGCGCAACGACATCGACCGTTTTTAGTGTGGAAGAGCGCCATCGACGGCGCGGCGTTTTTAACACCAATACGTCGTTGATGCCATCGGCTGATTTTAAGGCCGGGACGCCGCGCGCCGCCGCCGTCCCGGTAAATATCAATTCTGGCGCACTGGGCTTAGCAACCCAATTTTTGTGGCTTCATCCGCAGCCCGACAATGGCCGAAAGCAAGCAGCCTACCGTAAGATACGTTGCCACGCCGTGCCAGGAACCGCCTAAGACCTCCACCAGCAATACGGCGATAAACGGCGTAAAGCCACCGCCGACCACACTGGCGACCTGGTAACCCACGCCGGCGCCGCTATAGCGGTATTCCATGCCGAACAACTCGGTAAACATTGGTTGCTGCACGCTGACGATCATATCGTGAGCCATGTTGGCCAGCATAATGGCAAAAAACAGTATCCACAGGCTGGCATGCGCCTCCAGCGCCATAAAGAAAGGAAACGCGCTGATAGCGCCGATCAGCGCCCCGGTGACGTAAATGCGCCGCCGGCCAAAGCTATCGGCCAGACGAGCAAAGAAAGGGATGGATAAACAGCTTATCCCACCGACCAGCAGGCTGATATTAAGAAACAGCTCCCGCGGCATGCCCAAATTGGTCGTCGAGTAATTAAGCGCAAAGGCCGTGACGATATACATGGTCAGCAACTCGCCCAGTCGCAGCGCGATGATCAGCAAAAAAGCCTTGGGGTGCTTACGCAGCGCTTCTACAATCGGCAAAGAGCGCTTTTCCTCCGTGCTTTCCTGTCGCTGTTTACTGGCCACAAACTCCCGGGACTCTTCCATCCCGGAGCGGATCCACCAGGCTATCGCCACCAGCACCGTGCTGAATAAAAACGGCAAACGCCAGCCCCAGTTGATGAACTCCTCGTTCGTGGTGTGGTGGCTGACCAGAGAAATCGACCCCGTGGCCAGCAACAATCCCACGCCATAACCGACCTGAACGCCACTGCTGTAGAACGCTTTTTTCTTTTTAGGCGCATTCTCTACCGCCAATAGCGTGGCGCCGCCCCATTCGCCGCCTACAGCGAACCCCTGAATGGCGCGCAATATCACCAGTAATACCGGCGCCCACCAACCAATGGTTGCAAAGGTTGGTAAGAAACCTATCAGGGCGGTGGATAAACCCATCGTCCAGACGGTAATCATCAGCATGCGTTTACGGCCCAGCTTATCGCCAAAATGACCGAACACAATTCCGCCCAACGGCCGGAACAGAAACCCGACGCCAAAAGTGCCAAATGCCGCCAGCGTACCCATGGCGGGACTGATCTGAGGGAAAAACTCAATATTAAAAACCAAAGCGGCAACAATGCCGTAAAGCAAAAAGTCATACCAATCCACCACGGCGCCAATAAAGCTCCCCCAGGCAGCCCGTCGGGCTCGTCCGGAGGACGGTTGCGCGGCAACGCCGGCCGCCGATGATGGTATTGATGTTGTCGAGGAATCCATGTCTGTCTCGCTGTCTAACAGGTAAAACAAAAAGCCCCGGCTTTGGCGGCCAGGGCTTTCAGCAACGGAACCGCCCCCAAGGGGGCGGTTTTATACGGTGCTTAGCGACGATTACTCGTCGTCGCTGTTACCGAAGCCAGCGTTAAGCAATTCAGCCAGGTTGGCAGATGCTTCATCAGCACTAACCTGAGGCACCACCGGCGCCTCACCTGCCTGACGGCGACGCATGCGATCCTGATGGTAGGCATAACCCGTACCCGCCGGGATCAATCGACCAACGATAACGTTCTCTTTCAGGCCACGCAATTCATCACGTTTACCGGCAACGGCCGCTTCGGTAAGAACACGCGTGGTTTCCTGGAACGAAGCCGCGGAGATGAAGGACTCGGTTGCCAGAGACGCCTTGGTAATACCCAGCAGATCGCGACTGTAAGTGGCCATGATCTTGCCATCCGCTTCCAACTGACGGTTGGCGATCTTGACGCGAGACACTTCCGCCTGTTCGCCTTCCAGGAACTCCGTGCTGCCAGAGCTAACGATGGTGCCTTTACGCAACATCTGACGAACGATAACTTCGATGTGCTTATCGTTAATCTTAACGCCTTGCAGACGGTAAACTTCCTGCACTTCGTTGGTGATGTAACGCGTTACCGCATGTACGCCACGCAAACGCAGGATGTCGTGCGGTGATTCCGGACCGTCGGAAACCACGTCGCCGCGTTCAACGCGTTCGCCTTCAAACACGTTGAGCTGACGCCACTTCGGAATCATCTCTTCGTACGGATCGCTGCCATCCAGCGGCGTGATCACCAGACGACGCTTGCCTTTGGTTTCTTTACCGAACGAGATAACCCCGCTGATTTCAGCCAGGATTGCCGGCTCTTTCGGACGACGCGCTTCAAACAGGTCGGCAACGCGCGGCAGACCACCGGTAATATCCTTGGTACCGCCGGATTCCTGTGGAATACGCGCCAGAGTATCACCCGCGCCGATCTTCACGCCGTCTTCCAACTGAACGATCGCTTTACCCGGCAGGAAGTATTGAGCAGGCATATCGGTGCCTGGAATCAATACATCTTCGCCCTTATCGTCAACGATCTTCAGCGCCGGACGCAGGTCTTTACCGCTACCGGTACGTTCCGCGCTGTCCAGCACCACGATGGAGGACAAACCGGTCAGTTCATCGGTCTGACGAGTAATCGTCTGGCCGTCGACCATATCGGTAAAGCGAATGCTGCCGCTCACTTCACTGATAACCGGCATGGTATGCGGATCCCAGTTAGCAACGGTTTCGCCGCCGTTAACATCAGAACCGTCGCCCTTCGCCATTACCGCACCGTAAGGCACCTTGTAGCTTTCTTTGGTACGACCGAATTCGTCGATCAGCTTCAGTTCGGTATTACGTGAAGTAATAACCAGTTTACCGTTGCTGTTGACCACGAACTTGGCGTTATCCAGTTTCAGGCTACCTTTATTTTTCACCTGAATGCTGGATTCAGCCGCCGCACGCGATGCCGCACCACCAATGTGGAAGGTACGCATGGTCAGCTGCGTGCCGGGTTCACCGATGGACTGCGCCGCGATAACCCCGATAGCTTCACCCTTGTTGATCAGGTGACCACGGGCCAGGTCGCGACCGTAACATTTGGCGCACACGCCGAAGTCGGTTTCACAACTTACAACGGAACGGACTTTGACCGCATCGACGGAGTTTTCTTCCAGCAGGTCACACCATTGCTCATTAAGCAGGGTATTACGCGGAACCAGAATATCCGCCGAACCCGGTTTGATCACGTCTTCAGCCGTCACACGACCCAGTACACGTTCACGCAGCGGTTCTTTAACGTCGCCACCTTCGATGACCGGCGTCATCATGATACCCTCATGGGTACCGCAATCGTCTTCGGTCACCACCAGATCCTGCGCCACGTCGACCAGACGACGGGTCAGGTAACCGGAGTTCGCGGTTTTCAACGCGGTATCCGCCAGACCTTTACGCGCGCCGTGGGTTGAGATGAAGTACTGGAGTACGTTCAGACCTTCACGGAAGTTCGCGGTGATTGGCGTTTCGATGATGGAGCCATCCGGCTTCGCCATCAGACCACGCATCCCGGCCAACTGACGAATCTGCGCCGCGGAACCACGCGCACCGGAGTCGGCCATCATAAAGATGCTGTTGAAGGAAACCTGCTGTTCAACTTCGCCATCGCGGTTAACCACGTCTTCGACAGACAGGTTTTCCATCATCGCTTTGGCAACACGTTCGTTGGCCGCAGCCCAGATATCGATAACTTTGTTATAGCGTTCGCCAGCGGTAACCAGACCGGACTGGAACTGTTCCTGAATCTCGGCGACTTCAGTTTCGGCTTCTTCGACGATCTCGGCTTTCTTGGCCGGGATAACCATGTCATCGATACCGACGGACGCGCCGGAACGGGCAGCGTAAGCAAAACCGGTATACATGATCTGGTCGGCAAAGATAACCGTCGGCTTCAGACCCAAAATGCGATAACAGGTGTTCAGCATTTTGGAGATCGCTTTTTTACCCAGCGGCTGGTTCACAATTGAGAACGGCAGACCTTTCGGTACGATCATCCACAGAATGGCACGACCGACGGTCGTATCAATCAGCGAAGTCTGATGCGTGATTTCGCCTTCAATGCTCTTGATCTCTTCCGTAATACGCACTTTGACGCGCGCATGCAGAGAGGCCAGACCGGCGCGGTAAATACGTTCCGCTTCTTTCGGCCCGGTCAGCACCATGCCTTCGCCTTTGGCGTTAACACAGTCACGGGTCATGTAGTACAGACCCAATACCACGTCCTGAGACGGAACGATGATTGGATCGCCGTTCGCTGGAGACAGAATATTGTTGGTGGACATCATCAACGCACGCGCTTCCAGCTGGGCTTCCAGCGTCAGCGGTACGTGAACAGCCATCTGGTCACCATCGAAGTCGGCGTTGTACGCGGCACACACCAGCGGGTGCAGCTGAATGGCCTTACCTTCGATCAGTACCGGTTCAAATGCCTGGATGCCCAGACGGTGCAGCGTCGGCGCACGGTTGAGCATTACCGGGTGTTCGCGGATAACTTCATCCAGGATATCCCAAACCACCGCTTCTTCACGCTCAACCATCTTCTTGGCGGCTTTGATCGTTGTGGCCAGGCCACGCAGTTCCAGCTTGCCGTAGATGAACGGTTTGAACAGTTCCAGCGCCATTTTCTTCGGCAGACCACACTGATGCAGACGCAGGTATGGACCAACGGTGATAACGGAACGGCCGGAGTAGTCGACGCGTTTACCCAACAGGTTCTGACGGAAACGACCCTGCTTACCTTTGATCATGTCAGCCAGCGATTTCAGCGGACGCTTGTTGGAGCCGGTGATCGCACGACCGCGACGACCGTTATCCAGCAGCGCATCCACCGCTTCCTGCAGCATACGCTTTTCGTTACGTACGATGATGTCAGGCGCAGCCAGATCCAGCAGACGTTTCAGACGGTTGTTACGGTTAATGACGCGACGATACAAATCGTTCAGGTCAGAAGTCGCGAAACGGCCGCCGTCCAGCGGAACCAGCGGACGCAGATCCGGCGGCAACACCGGCAGCACGGTCAGAATCATCCACTCCGGCTTGTTGCCGGACTGCACGAACGCTTCCAACAGCTTGATACGCTTGGTCAGCTTTTTACGTTTGGTTTCAGAGTTGGTTTCATTCAACTCTTCACGCAACTGTTCGCATTCCTGTTCCAGATCCATGTTTTTCAACAGGGCCTGAATGGCTTCCGCCCCCATCTTGGCGTCGAATTCATCGCCGAATTCTTCCAGCGCATCCAGATACTGCTCTTCAGTCAGGATCTGACGCTTTTCAAGATTGGTCATGCCGCCTTCGACAACCACATAGGATTCGAAGTACAGCACGCGTTCGATATCACGCAGCGGCATATCCAACAGCAGGCCGATACGCGACGGCAGCGATTTCAGGAACCAGATGTGCGCGGTCGGAGACGCCAGCTCGATGTGGCCCATACGCTCACGGCGTACTTTGGTCTGGGTCACTTCTACGCCGCATTTTTCACAGATAACGCCACGGTGTTTCAGGCGCTTATACTTACCGCACAAGCACTCATAGTCTTTTACCGGCCCAAAAATACGGGCGCAAAACAGGCCGTCACGTTCTGGCTTGAACGTACGGTAGTTGATGGTTTCTGGCTTTTTAACTTCACCAAAAGACCACGAACGGATCATGTCTGGCGAAGCCAGAGCAATTTTGATCGCATCAAACTCTTCGGTTTTAGTTTGCGCTTTCAGAAACTTTAATAAGTCTTTCACGGATTGGCTCCTGTCGGAGTTAGACCTGTCAGGCACCTAAACCTTGCGGTTAAACACAAAGTTTAGGTGCCCCTATGACGAACGCCAGCGATATAACGGGCTGGAATTACTCTTCTTCCAGCTCGATGTTGATACCCAGCGAGCGGATTTCTTTCAACAATACGTTGAAGGATTCCGGCATACCTGGTTCCATCTGATGATTGCCATCCACGATGTTTTTGTACATCTTGGTACGGCCATTTACGTCATCGGATTTAACCGTCAGCATTTCCTGCAGGGTATAGGCGGCGCCGTATGCTTCCAGTGCCCACACTTCCATCTCACCGAAGCGCTGACCACCAAATTGAGCTTTACCACCCAACGGCTGCTGAGTAACCAGGCTGTAGGACCCCGTAGAACGCGCATGCATTTTGTCGTCGACCAAGTGGTTCAACTTCAGCATGTACATGTAGCCTACGGTGACCTGACGCTCAAACTGTTCACCGGTACGGCCGTCAAACAGCGTAATCTGACCAGAGGTCGGAATACCGCCCATTTGCAGCAGTTCCTTGATTTCTTTCTCTTTTGCACCGTCGAAGACCGGCGTGGCAATCGGCATACCTTTTTTCAGGTTGTCTGCCAGACGCATCACTTCTTCGTCAGAGAAAGTATTCAGATCCACTTTCTGGCGCACATCGTCGCCCAGGTCGTAAGCTTTCTGAATGAACTCGCGCAGCTTGGCCACTTCTTCCTGTTGCTTCAGCATGGCGTTAATCTTCTCGCCAATGCCCTTCGCAGCCATACCCAAGTGGGTTTCCAGAATCTGACCGATGTTCATACGCGACGGTACGCCCAGCGGGTTCAGAACGATGTCGACCGGCGTACCGTTTTCATCGTAAGGCATATCTTCGATCGGGTTGATCTTGGAGATAACACCCTTGTTCCCGTGACGGCCCGCCATCTTGTCACCCGGCTGAATCCGACGTTTAACCGCCAGATAAACCTTAACGATTTTCAGCACGCCCGGCGCCAAATCATCGCCCTGGGTGATCTTACGACGCTTGGCTTCAAGTTTTTTCTCAAACTCGTGCTTCAGTTCGTCGTACTGTTCGGCCAACTGTTCCAGCTGATTTTGTTTCTCTTCATCAGTCAGACCCAGTTCCAACCAGCGCTCACGCGGCAGTTTATCCAGCTTGTCAGCTTCTACGCCGCCGGATACCAGCACGGCATGGATACGGGCAAACAGACCGGCTTCCAGAATTTGCAGCTCTTCGGTCAGGTCTTTCTTAGCCTGCTTCAGCTGCATCTCTTCGATTTCCAGCGCACGTTTGTCTTTTTCCACGCCATCGCGGGTAAAGACCTGTACGTCGATAACCGTACCGGAAACGCCATTCGGCACACGCAGAGAAGAATCCTTAACGTCGGACGCTTTCTCACCGAAGATCGCTCTCAACAGCTTCTCTTCCGGGGTCAGTTGCGTTTCGCCTTTTGGCGTCACCTTACCAACCAGAATATCGCCGCCGGTCACTTCCGCGCCGATATAAACGATACCGGACTCATCCAGTTTGGAAAGCGCCGCTTCACCCACGTTAGGGATGTCCGCAGTGATTTCCTCAGGCCCCAGCTTGGTGTCGCGAGACACACAGGCCAATTCCTGAATATGGATGCTGGTAAAGCGATCTTCCTGAACCACACGCTCAGAGACGAGGATGGAGTCTTCGAAGTTGTAGCCGTTCCACGGCATGAACGCCACGCGCATATTCTGACCCAGCGCCAGTTCACCCAAATCGGTGGACGGACCATCGGCCAGCACATCGCCGCGTTCAACCGGCTCGGCCAGGGATACGCAAGGCATCTGGCTGATGCAGGTATTCTGGTTGGAGCGGGTATATTTAGTCAGGTTATAGATGTCGATCCCGGCTTCGCCCGGATACATTTCGTCATCGTTAACGCGGATCACGATACGTGACGCATCGACATACTGTACGGTACCGCCGCGCTTCGCGACGGCCGTTACGCCGGAGTCAACCGCAACGGCGCGTTCCATACCGGTACCAACCAGCGGCTTATCGGCGCGCAGAGTCGGAACGGCCTGACGTTGCATGTTCGCACCCATCAATGCACGGTTGGCGTCATCGTGTTCCAGGAATGGAATCAGTGAAGCACCGACGGACACCACCTGCTGAGTGGATACGTCCATATATTCAACCTGATCGCGGCTGAACAAGCTGGATTCGCCTTTATTACGGCAGGTAACCAGTTCATCAATGAAATGACCATCTTCATCGAGGTTGGTGTTCGCCTGGGCGATAACAAAGTTGCCTTCTTCAATCGCGGACAGGTAATGGATTTCATCCGTTACCGCATTATCACGTACGCGACGATAAGGTGTTTCCAGGAAGCCATACTCGTTAGTCTGCGCATAAACAGACAGGGAGTTGATCAGACCAATGTTCGGACCTTCCGGCGTTTCGATAGGACATACGCGACCATAGTGAGTCGGGTGTACGTCTCGGACTTCAAAGCCGGCGCGCTCACGGGTCAAACCGCCTGGGCCCAATGCAGAGATACGACGTTTATGCGTAATCTCCGACAACGGGTTATTCTGATCCATAAACTGGGACAGCTGGCTTGAACCGAAGAACTCCTTGACCGCAGCCGAAATCGGCTTGGCGTTGATCATGTCCTGCGGCATCAGCGTGTCGAGATCGCCCAGAGAAAGACGTTCTTTTACCGCACGTTCAACACGAACCAGACCAACTCGGAACTGGTTTTCAGCCATTTCACCGACAGAACGGATACGACGGTTGCCGAGGTGGTCGATATCATCGACTTCGCCTTTACCATTCCGGATATCGATGAGCTTTTTCATCACTTCGATGATGTCTTCTTTGCTCAGAATACCGGAACCTTCGATCTCGTCGCGCAGCAGGGAACGGTTGAACTTCATACGACCGACCGCAGATAGATCATAGCGGTCTTCGGAGAAGAACAGATTCTCAAACAGCGTTTCAGCCGCTTCACGTGTCGGCGGCTCGCCAGGACGCATCATGCGGTAAATTTCAACCAATGCGCTCAGGCGGTCGTTAGACGGATCCACACGCACGGTTTCCGACATGTACGGACCGTGATCCAAATCGTTGGTGAACAGCGTTTCAATGCGTTTGTGACCGGATTGGCTGAGTTTCGCCAGCAGATCCAGCGACAATTCCATATTCGCGGTAGCGATCAGTTCGCCAGTGCTTTCATCGACGTAATCTTTAGAAAGTACTTTACCGACGATATATTCAACCGGCACTTCAATACGCTCAATGCCGTCTTTCTCTAGCTGACGAATATGACGAGCGGTGATGCGGCGGCCTTTTTCAACGTAAACCTTGCCGTCGGCTTCAATATCGAAAGAAGCGGTTTCACCACGCAGACGCTCAGGCGTCAGATCCATCTGCAATTTGTTGCCGTTGATTTCATAGACAACTTTATCGAAGAACAGATCGAGAATTTGCTCAGTGGAGTAGCCCAGCGCGCGCAGGATAATCGTCGCAGGCAGTTTACGGCGGCGGTCAATACGGACAAACAGGTTATCTTTCGGATCGAATTCGAAATCCAGCCAGGAACCGCGGTAAGGAATAATACGTGCGTTATACAGCACCTTACCTGAAGAGTGGGTTTTACCCTTGTCGCTGTCGAAGAATACACCCGGACTACGGTGCAGCTGAGAAACGATAACGCGCTCAGTGCCGTTGATCACGAAAGTGCCGTTGTCGGTCATGAGCGGAATTTCGCCCATGTAGACTTCTTGCTCTTTGATATCTTTAACGGTGCCTTCAGGCGCTTCACGTTCGTAGATCACCAGGCGCAATTTGACGCGTAGCGGCGCAGAAAACGTCACGCCACGGATTTGACATTCTTTAACGTCAAATACCGGTTCACCCAGGCGATAGCTAACGTATTGCAGCTCTGAATTACCGCTATAACTTTGTATGGGGAAAACAGAACGGAATGCAGCTTCCAAACCGTACTGACCTTCCGGATCTTGCTCGATAAACTTCTGGAACGAGTCAAGCTGGATAGAAAGGAGATAAGGCACGTCCAGCACTTGTGGGCGTTTGCCAAAATCCTTACGAATGCGTTTTTTCTCGGTATAGGAGTAAACCATAGGGTTCCTCAGCTCGCTGAAAAGTCGAACCACTCTGTCCGTCCTAGCAAAGGACAGGTCATGCAACACTATTTTTGTCTGTCGGAAATGAAACCTTTCCGTAATACATCTTTCTATTACTCTTAAACCATTTCATTGCTCTTGTTCAGGCAGGGAACCCGCACAGGGAAGCAGTATATTAAGTCGTCAATAGAAAAATATATTGGGGGTAAATCAATGGCGGAATAGTGTGAAATACCATTGATGCCCTACAGCGCAAAAAGGCTGGTGACCAAAAAGTCACCAGCCATCAGCCTAATTAATCAGGCTGCAACCTGGAAAGTTGGCTTATTTAACTTCAACTTCTGCGCCAGCTTCTTCCAGTGCTTTCTTCAGAGCTTCAGCGTCGTCTTTGCTGATGCCTTCTTTCAGAGCGGCCGGAGCGGATTCAACCAGATCTTTGGCTTCTTTCAGGCCCAGACCAGTTGCGCCACGTACTGCTTTGATAACAGCAACTTTGTTGCCGCCGATAGCTTTCAGTACAACGTCGAACTCAGTTTTTTCTTCAGCGGCTTCAGCCGGGCCAGCAGCAACGGCTACAGCGGCAGCAGCAGAAACACCGAATTTTTCTTCCATAGCGGAAACCAGTTCAACAACATCCATTACAGACATAGCTGCTACTGCTTCCAGAATTTGATCTTTAGTGATAGACATAACAATTGTTCCTAAGAATCAGAAATAGTTTATACGTTAGCAAGTGCGGTAGCGAAAAAAGTGCGATTAAGCAGCTTCTTTCTGATCGCGTACAGCAGCCAGAGTGCGGACCAGTTTGCCGGCAGCGGCTTCTTTCATGGTCGACATCAGACGTGCCAGTGCTTCTTCGTAAGTCGGCAGCGTTGCCAGACGGTCGATTTGCGCCGCCGGGATCAGCTCACCTTCAAAGGCTGCAGCTTTGACCTCGAATTTTGCATTCGCTTTAGCGAATTCTTTGAACAGACGAGCAGCTGCGCCCGGGTGTTCTAAAGAGTATGCAATCAGGGTCGGACCAACAAACGTGTCTTTCAGGCACTCAAAAGAGGTCCCTTCAACAGCACGGCGCAGCAGGGTGTTACGAACAACACGCATGTAAACGCCAGCTTCACGACCTGCTTTACGCAGTTCAGTCATTTTATCAACGGTTACGCCGCGGGAATCCGCAACAACCGCAGACAGCGCACCTTTGGCCACTTCGCTGACTTCAGCAACAATCGCTTGTTTGTCTTGAAGATTTAATGCCATTAGCTTTTGCTCCTGGATTTAGCCGGAGGAAACCTCCGGAACTCACTTCACTTATCGCCAAAATGGAAATAAGCGTTGAAACACGGTGAGCAGAATCCAGCAAAGACAATTCTTTTAAACGAAAAAATGTTCTTCAGGCTCTGTCACCGTCTACGCAGGAAGATTAAGTCTTTTGCAAGACACCTGCGGTCTTGGACGGAGGCCTGGATAGGCCAGGCTCCAACCGAAAATTCTTCTCTAATTCCGCTAACGGAACAACGGGCGTAAGATTATAGGTAAATCCCACGCCCGAGTAAAGCGGAACAAAAGCTATTAGGCCGTTACAGTATTCAGACCGCTCTGGTCAACCGCAACGCCTGCGCCCATGGTGGTGGACAAGCTGACTTTCTTGATGTACACGCCTTTAGCCTGAGACGGTTTAGCTTTTTTCAGCGCAACCAGCAGAGATTCCAGGTTTTCTTTCAGTTTGTCAGTATCGAAATCAACCTTACCGATAGTGGTATGGATGATGCCGTTTTTGTCGTTACGATAACGAACCTGACCTGCTTTAGCGTTTTTAACCGCTTCAGCAACGTTAGGCGTTACGGTACCCACTTTCGGGTTTGGCATCAGGCCACGCGGCCCCAAAACCTGACCTAATTGGCCAACGACGCGCATAGCATCCGGAGATGCGATAACGACGTCAAAGTTCATTTCGCCTTTTTTGATCTGATCGGCCAGATCTTCCATACCCACCAGTTCAGCGCCGGCAGCTTTAGCCGCTTCAGCGTTTGCACCCTGGGTGAAGACGGCAACGCGAACAGAACGACCGGTGCCATGCGGCAGAACGGTTGCGCCACGAACGTTTTGGTCAGATTTACGCGCATCAATGCCGAGATTAACGGCAACGTCAACGCTTTCTACGAATTTAGCAGTGGCCAGCTCTTTGAGCAGGGCAACGGCTTCGTTGATGT
The DNA here is from genome assembly GCF_022378355.1 of Brenneria bubanii. GTDB lineage: Bacteria > Pseudomonadota > Gammaproteobacteria > Enterobacterales > Enterobacteriaceae > Brenneria > Brenneria bubanii. Next base: position 1,891 of record NZ_JAKMAJ010000023.1, on the reverse strand, counting down.
CATACTGTTTGGTTGCATCAACTTTGTCACGGATCACGCGCATGCGCTTGGTCAGCTTAGCCATTTATTAACCCTCCACTACCAGGCCCATGGAACGAGCAGTACCTTCGATGGAACGCGCCATGGCTTCCACGTCAGCACCAGTCATGTCCGCAGCTTTGGTTTCTGCGATTTCACGAACCTGAGCACTCGTTACTTTACCTACTTTGTCTTTGTTCGGCTTGCCGGAACCAGACTTGATACCAGCCGCTTTCTTCAGCAGAACCGCTGCCGGAGGCGTTTTGGTAACAAAGGTAAAAGAACGGTCAGAATAAACGGTAATGACAACCGGAATCGGCAGACCCTTTTCAACGCTTTCAGTTTTAGCATTGAACGCCTTACAGAATTCCATGATGTTAACACCTTGCTGACCCAGAGCCGGACCTACCGGTGGGCTCGGGTTAGCCATACCAGCCGCAACCTGCAGCTTGACGTAGGCTTGTACTTTCTTGGCCATTTAACTTTCCTCGAATGGGTGATAGCGCCTCGAAAAGGCTCCCCGTTGTGTAATACGTTTCAGACGCTGCTTACAGCACCTTGAAAACAAAAGGCGCGAAATTATAGATTAATCTCGCGCCTAAGACAAGCAACTATTTAGCCTACTGGATAAATGATTTACCCTTTCTCAACCTGACTGAAGTCGAGTTCCACCGGCGTTGCACGACCAAAGATCGAAACAGACACTTTCAGGCGGCTTTTTTCATAATCCACTTCTTCGACTACGCCATTGAAGTCTGCAAAAGGACCATCATTAACGCGAACCATTTCACCGGGTTCAAACAGCGTTTTCGGCCGCGGTTTATCACCTACCTGCTGGAGCCGATTCATGATCGCATCGACTTCTTTATCACTGATCGGCGCGGGGCGGTCAGACGTACCACCGATGAAACCCATAACGCGCGGGACGCTGCGAACCAGGTGCCAGCTCGCATCTTCCATCACCATTTGCACCAATACATAGCCTGGAAAGAATTTACGTTCGCTTTTACGGCGCTGGCCGCCACGAATTTCAACCACTTCTTCTGTCGGCACCATTACGTCGCCAAACAGCTCTTCCATGTTATGTAATTTGATATGCTCACGCAGCGACTGAGCAACGCGACCTTCAAAACCAGAAAACGCCTGAACGACGTACCAACGTTTTTTTGGGGCTTCAGACATCTTAGAACCTCAGGCCTGTGATAAACGATACCAATCGGACCAGAATACCATCCAGCCCCCACAAAATCAGCGACATCACGGCAGTAACCGCGGCAACGATTAACGTGGTGTGTAACGTTTCTTGACGAGTCGGCCAAATCACTTTACGTACTTCGGTACGGGCTTCACGGGCAAACGTTACTGTTGCTTTACCTTTAGTGGTTAGCAATGCCACACCACCGGCGGCGGCAATCAGGATAACAACGACCAATGCACGCAGCGGCAGACTAATGTCACGGTAGTAATCGTTGCCAACAATCGCAACCACCAGTAATGCACCTACTACCAGCCATTTAATCGCTTCCAGGCCACGCCCGCTCCCCTGAGCTTCGGTATTCGCACTCATAAACCAACCTGTCACAATGATTCAGACAAATAACTTTGCCCCGCATAGCAGGGCAAACCAAACCGAAAGATGTTCTGTAAACGAATAATTCGGTATTTACGCCGTATCTACAGAGCCTATCTCACCAATGATTATATTCCATAATCGCTGATGAGATAGGTTCTACCACATGACAGCGTAGAAAAAGGGCATCAAATGATGCCCTTTTATCGCGTGTCGCGTCAAACGTTATCAGCGATTAAGCGATAACTTTAGCAACAACGCCCGCGCCAACGGTACGGCCGCCTTCACGGATTGCAAAACGCA
>NZ_JAKMAJ010000022.1 GCF_022378355.1 Brenneria bubanii | reverse complement strand
GGGGCTATAGCTCAGCTGGGAGAGCGCTTGCATGGCATGCAAGAGGTCAGCGGTTCGATCCCGCTTAGCTCCACCAATCCTTCTTTTCCCTAAATTCCTAAATTCCTAAATCGGCTCGTAAAGGTTTTTTCTTGCGCGCTGCAGTTGCTGCCCCCATCCGATGAAGGCAGTATTTTCTTATGGATGCTCGGGTAAGCGCGGCGCCCAGTCAATTGGCGTAACGCCTTGTTTTTCGAGAATCTGGTTGGTTTGGGAAAAGTGCTTACATCCTAAAAAACCGCGATGCGCCGATAACGGCGAAGGGTGTGGCGATTTTAATACATGGTGCCGCTGGCAGTCGATAATATTGCCTTTTTTCTGCGCATGCGATCCCCACAGTAAAAAGACAATGCCTTCTCTATTTTCATTCAATGCCGCAATAACGCGATCGGTGAAGGTTTCCCAGCCCAGGTTCGCATGTGAGTGAGCCTGACCCGCTTCAACGGTCAATACCGTATTAAGTAGCAGCACGCCTTGTTCCGCCCAGCTTTGCAGAAAACCATGTTTTGGAATGTCGAAACCAGGGATGTCGTTAGCCAGCTCTTTATAGATATTGCCCAGCGATGGCGGAGCCGGTATGCCGGGGCGAACCGAGAAGGATAATCCATGCGCCTGATTTGGACCGTGATAGGGATCCTGACCGAGGATAACGACCTTGACCTGATGGAGCTCGGTAAAACGGAATGCATTAAAAACATCTTTCTGTGGTGGATAAATCGTTTTTCCACTCGCGCGTTCTTTAGCCACGAATTCCAGCGTATTGATAAAGTAGGATTGTTGTTTTTCTTGTGCCAGCACATCATGCCAGGTTAGAGAAGTCGCCATTGTGTTCTCTTCATTTATAAGAAATTTTGTCGTCGGTAGCTTACCGTTCAATTGTTCCAAGGTAAAACCGTAACGCCTGGAAAATGCGCGTGAATATCGATTGTTATGAAAAAAATTGAAAATTTATCAAAAAAATTGCAACCTGTGCGTGGTGGTAAAATTGATGTGAAACAATAAATTGCCAAGATCGTGGAATAATGCTGATCATTATAATTGATTTAAATCAAAGAATGGCGGCTGCCGTACTGGTATATAGGTAGTCAGAGTTTTTTTGTTTTATATAATCGTTAAAAATTGATGGCGCTTTGTTACTATCGCCACTTTCAATTTAGACAATAATACGCCGTTTTACGGAGGCTATAATGGTTACAGGTATTCAAATCACCAAATCAGACAACACCGCACTGGTCAATTCTTTCTGGTTGCTGGATGACGAAAAAGCTGAGGCACGTTGTGTCTGCGCTAAATCCGTTTACAGCGCAGATCAAATCGTTCCTGTAAGCGATCTGGGTCAGATCGAATATCGCGAAGTTCCTCTGGAAGTTAAACCTGAAGTGCGCGTAGAAGGTGGTCAGCACCTGAATGTGAATGTGCTGCGTCGCGAAACATTGGAAGACGCCGTTAAGCATCCGGAAAAATACCCACAGCTGACTATCCGTGTTTCTGGCTATGCCGTGCGTTTCAACTCGCTGACGCCGGAACAGCAGCGTGATGTTATTACTCGTACCTTTACCGAAAGCCTGTAAGCGGTAAATTCGCGCGGGTCGAGTTTCAGTAAATATTGCGGGAATCGGGATGCCGGCAGCGGTATCCCAAAAAGGCTCATGATGATTCATGAGCCTTTTCTTATGCGACTGGATCCTGGCGGGATAAACTCCATCCGTTCCGTTCCGTTCCGTTCCGTTCCGTTCCGTTCCGGGCCGGGCCGGGTAAATGCCTATTCTAACGCTGTAGCGGTTGAAAATAAGCGAATCACCTGCCCGATAATAGAAAAATACCAAACAGACTCCGCAGCGCGTTTTAGCGATCTTTATCAGGCTCGCGCTTTATTCAACTGCCGGGAAACGGCGTCGTACATTCCTTCAACATAAATATTCAGATCTTTATCAATCGTAACGATGGCGCAGGCGTTATGAGGCAGCGGCCATTCGACCAGCGCTTTGGTGGTCAAGTAATGAATGCCATTTCTGAAATTATAACGACCCGGGTGATGGTGGCCGGAGAAAACCGCCAGAACCTGCCCTGAATCTTCCAGCGCTTTGACCACGGGCTCCGCATTCTGAACGATAACTTTCGCTTTCGCCATTTCCGGGTCAAAGTAATCCAGCGTCTGGTGCGTAAACACCACGACGGGTTTATCGTTGGATTTCAGTACGGCGCGCAGCCAATCAATCTCTTCATCAGGAATATGGGCGATATCCCAGGTAAAATTATTGTGAGAGAAGTGCACGCCTTTGCCTTTGGCGTCGATATAACAGGCGTCTAATACGATGAAACGAATGCCATTTTTCACAAAGGTATAATAGAGCTTGCCGTTGGCATCGCCGGCGTTTTGCGTACAGGCAAGAAAATCCTGTGGACTGATGGCGTCAAAGTCATGATTGCCGACTACGTGGTAGCGATCGCCTTTAAATTTAGCGAATTCGCTCTCCACCAGTTTCAGAAAACCTAGGGTCTGTTCATGATTTTTGGGGCTGACGCAGTCTTTAAAATCGCCAAGCTCGATGGCGAAATCGAGCGATTGCGTATTGAACAGGTCGACGACCTGGCGAAATTTCGGTAGTGCATGCCGGTAGACCTCGTAGAACTCCTCTCCCGGGGCACCATAGGTGTCGTTATCCGCATAATGGATATCGGTGACCAGACCAAACTTCAGCAGCTGTTTGCCTGATTCAGGCAGCGTGAGTTGAGAGGCGGTGGGCGTTTCGGACAAGGCCGCCGTTGAGCGAGATGCCAGAAAGATCGCTCCGGCTAACTGCAGGAATTGACGACGACGCATAACATGATTCTCCCGTTAATGAATTAATAGCGAGAGAATTATGCCGATGTTGTGTATTAATCTTGTGACGCTTATATGAAGAGATCAGGATAACTCTGATTCGAGCAGCCGCGCGTCGTCCGTCAGTCGCGCGGCGATACCCGTTGCTTAATTAGCGGAGGATTCGTCAGCTTTTTGGGCTGGCTGACGACGCTTACCGATGTTCTTTTTATCCCGCTGACGCACTTTCACTTTGATTTTTTCTTTTTCTTTCTCTTGCTTCTCTTTCCGCTTGGCCAATACTTTTTTGGACGGCTTGCCCGTTGTTTTGGCGTTTGGCGCTTTCGTGGTCGGACGAAGCTCATCAATCACCCGGGGCTTGAGCGGCTCATTCAGGTAACGACTGATTTTGCCAAGCAGTAAATGGTCATGCGCTTCAACAAAAGAGATCGCGCACCCTTTACGACCAGCTCGGCCCGTGCGGCCAATTCGATGCAGATAAGTATCCGCGGTACGCGGCAGGTCAAAGTTAAACACGTGGCTGATATCATTGATGTCTATGCCACGCGCGGCAATGTCGGTCGCCACCAAAACGTTTACCCGCCCATCGCTCAGGCGCTTAATCGCTTCATTACGTTTGGCCTGTACCATTTCCCCTTCAAGATAGCAGGCGGTAATCCCGGCTTCATGTAACCAGGTGACCAATTCGTGCACTCGCTCACGCTTACGGACAAAAACAATGCTGCGGGTGACATCCGGCTGTGTTAACTGATGGCAAAGCAGGGCCGTTTTATGTTTGATATCGTCGGCGCGATAATACCATTGCAGAATTTTTTTACGTTCCCGACGGGAAGGATCGGCTTCGACCTCAACGGGATCGTTCAATAAGCGCTCGGCGAAATCTTTAATCGCGTCGCCTTCCAGCGTAGCGGAAAACAGCAGCGTTTGCTTGCGCCAGCGGGTTTCACCGGCAATATGTTCGATATCCTGGGCGAATCCCATATCCAACATTCTGTCCGCTTCGTCCAGGATTAGCGTCTCTACTGCGCGGCAGTCAAAGTTTTCTTCTTTGATGTACTGAAGCAGACGGCCCGTCGTGGCAACCACGATATCCTGGTTTTCGCTAAATACTTCAGCGTGATTCATGTAGGCCACACCACCGGTGATGGTGGCGATATCCAGGTGGGTGTGGGCGGCCATAATGCGCGCCTGATCGGCGACCTGCATGGCGAGTTCGCGCGTAGGCGTCAAGATAAGAATACGAGGCGGCCCGGATTTTTTACGAGGAAAATCTAGCAGATGCTGCAAAACCGGCAACAGATATGCGGCGGTTTTGCCTGTGCCGGTCGGCGCAGATCCCAGCACATCACGGCCGTCCATTGCCGGGGGAATCGCTGCCATCTGAATTGCCGTCGGACGTTCATAACCCATATCGCGCAGGGCGTCTAGCAGGCTGTCATCAAGATCTAACTCGGAAAAATTTGTTGCTGTCATGGTCTACCTCTGTTTGGGGCGCCGATTATAGACGCATTGGCTGGGTTCTTCACCTGTTTAAACAGACAACCGCGCTTTTACTGTATAGATGTTTACCCTATGCTACGACGGTTTTAAGCGGGAACGAGTCATAATGAGTAAACAATCTGATAATAAACCGATGCTGCGTCGTGGTGGATTCACCTTCAAACAGTTTTTTGTCGCACACGACCGCTGCGCCATGAAGGTAGGAACCGATGGTATATTGCTGGGTGCCTGGGCTCCGGTATCCGGCGTGCGGCGCGTGCTGGATATTGGCTGTGGTTCTGGCTTGATTGCGCTGATGCTGGCGCAGAGAACAGATGACGCCGTGAGGATTGATGCGGTTGAGCTGGATACGGCCGCAGGCCGTCAGGCGACTGAAAATATTGCCGCGTCGCCGTGGTCCGCGCGGGTGACGGTTTATATTGACGATATCGTGAAGTTTGCCGAGAACCGATCCGCGGACTATTCCCTTATTGTCAGTAATCCGCCTTATTTTACTCCTGGGGTTGCTTGCGGCACGGTGCAGCGCAGTCAAGCCCGCTATACCGTCTCGCTGACGCATGAGTTGCTGCTGGATTGCGCGCAACGTCTGATTTCGCCAGAGGGTCTTTTCTGCGTCGTGTTGCCGATGCAGGTTGTTGAGTCTTTTGTGTGGTTGGCTGGGGGGCAGGGATGGTTTATTCGCCTGCGAATGGATGTGGCGGAATCACCCTCGCGGCCCGCGCACCGCGTTTTGTGTGCGTTATCCCGACAGCCGGGGGACTGTCGGATTCAGCAATTGATGATGCGTGATGCCGAACACGGCTATTCAGAAGCCTATCAGTCGCTGACAAAACATTTTTATCTGTTTATGTAGGCTCCTGAGATGAACCTGCATAAACAGAATGCGCTATGGCGTAAGTACCGTAGGGTTGGGCGCATCGTACTGGGCGAGGTAGTCCAGCGTGTAATGTAATCCGCGGCTCTCTTTTCTGTCCAACGCGCAGCGAACGATTAGCTCGGCTACCTGAACCAGATTGCGCAGCTCCAGCAAATTGTTGGAAATGCGGAAGTGCGAATAGTACTCCTCAATTTCATTCTGAAGCAGGTTGATACGGTGCAGCGCTCGCTCCAGTCTTTTTGTGGTGCGCACGATCCCGACATAGTCCCACATAAATAGTCTTAGCTCGTGCCAGTTATGCTGGATAACAACCTGTTCGTCCGAATTATCAACCTGACTTTCATCCCAGTCTGGAAGCGTTTCAATCAGATCGGTTTTCGGCAGGCGTTGCAGAATCTCTTCTGACGCCGACCAACCGTATACCAGACACTCCAGTAATGAATTCGACGCCATGCGGTTTGCTCCGTGCAGGCCGGTATAGCTTACCTCGCCAATGGCGTACAGCCCGTCGAGATCGGTATGTCCGCGTTGATCGACCATTACGCCGCCGCAGGTGTAGTGTGCCGCCGGAACAATAGGAATGGCTTCTGTAGTTATATCAATACCCAGCGATAACAGTTTTTCATAGATGGTAGGGAAATGCTGCTTAATGAATTCCGCCGGTTTATGGCTGATATCCAGGTACATGCAGTCAGCGCCCAGACGTTTCATTTCGTGGTCGATGGCTCTGGCGACGATGTCTCGTGGTGCCAGTTCGCCTCTGGCGTCGAAGTCCGGCATAAAGCGGCTGCCGTCGGGGCGTTTAAGATAAGCGCCTTCACCGCGCAACGCCTCTGTCAGCAGAAAATTGCGCGCCTGCGGATGAAATAAACAGGTCGGGTGAAACTGATTAAACTCCATATTGGCCACCCGACACCCCGCACGCCATGCCATGGCGATACCATCACCGGATGAAATATCCGGATTGGTGGTGTATTGATATACCTTGGACGCACCTCCGGTGGCGAGAACCACGGTTTTTGCCCGGCAGGACTCGACCACTTCCTGTTCACGGTTCCAGATGTAAGCGCCCACCACCCGCCGCTCTCCCGGTAGGCTCAGTTTGTCGGAGGTGATTAAATCGACGGCGTTGCAGCGCTCCATAATACGAATGTTGGGATGTAAACGCGCTTTCTGTACCAGTGTATTTTCCACTTCTTTGCCGGTGGCGTCCGCTGCATGAAGGATGCGGCGATGGCTATGCCCACCTTCGCGGGTGAGGTGATAACGCGCTTCGCCGCTGTTGCTGGTTTCCGTATCAAAGAGTACGCCTTGTTCGATCAGCCACTGCACGCAGTTTTTGGCATTGCTGGCGATAAACGCAACGGCATCATGCTCACAGAGTCCGTCACCGGCGATTAATGTATCTTCTATATGTGACTCGACGCTGTCGGTTTCATCAAAAACAGCGGCAATACCGCCTTGAGCATAGAAGGTCGACCCTTCATTCAGCGGACCTTTACTAAGAACGGTAACGTTTGCGTGGGAAGCCAAGCGCAGCGCAAGGGACAGCCCGGCAGCGCCGCTGCCAATGATCAATACATCACAAGAGTATTCCGTGGTCGATTGCATGTTCGTATCGTCAGGTAAGAAAGAAGTGGAGAATCGATGGTAGCATTCAATGTTTTATCCATGTATTGATTTTTGCGGTCCTGTAAAGATGTATAAATACCCGCTTTCATACCGGGCCGGTTCGTGCTAATGGAACGGATTTATCGTATGATCGATTTGATATGCTTGATGATTAATAGAAAAAATCGGCGTGCTGGCGTGTTAAATCAAGTCTGCCTGGCGCCCCGTTTGAACGCTACCGGCAGCGGTCCTTATTAAGGGCGAGGTCCAGCGACGGGCCCCGTAATCAAGACGACGCGCCCGCGACTTGCAAGATAGCGGGTATAAAATAGTTTGGCCGGAACTTTATATGGGATGTCAGCTCTAAGCTTGAGCTTGCTCTGGGACAACTATATATGGCTGGCAGTATTATTTACGTGTGGAGAACGGTTTGAGGAGATATTACCTCGGATGAGCGAGCAGCTAGCAGATCAGGTTCTGGTTGAGCGGGTCCAAAAAGGCGACCAAAAGTCGTTCAATTTACTGGTGATTCGTTACCAGCATAAGGTGGCGAGTCTGGTATCTCGTTACGTGCCCCAAGGGGATGTGCCTGACGTAGTACAGGAATCGTTTATCAAAGCGTATCGCGCATTGGAGTCTTTCCGCGGCGATAGTGCTTTTTATACGTGGTTATACCGCATCGCGGTGAATACGGCGAAGAACTACCTTGTTGCACAGGGAAGGCGTCCTCCTTCCAGCGATATTGACGCCAATGATGCAGAAAATTATGAAAATGCCGGCGCACTGAAAGAAATATCGAACCCTGAGAATTTAATGTTGTCAGAAGAATTGAGGAACATTGTTTTCCGCACTATTGAGTCTTTACCGGAAGATTTACGCCTGGCGATTACGCTGCGTGAATTAGATGGACTGAGTTACGAAGAGATCGCCGTCATCATGGATTGCCCGGTCGGCACTGTTCGTTCCCGTATCTTCCGGGCCCGGGAAGCTATTGATAATAAAGTACAGCCGCTTATTCAGCGTTAGCCTGTTCCTGGCATGGCGCATGATTAATGATGGATTTGACAAAAGTAAGGGTGTTGGTATGCAGAAAGAGAAACTTTCCGCTTTAATGGATGGTGAGGCAGTTGATTCCGAACTGCTGAATTCCTTGTCACGAGATGGCAAGTTGCAGCAAAGTTGGCAAAGTTATCATCTAATCCGCGACACGTTGCGTGGGGATATCGGTGAAGGTGAAAATGTGATTCATCTTGATATCGCCGCCCGCGTGGCTGCTGCGATTGAAAACGAACCCGTTCGTCTGGTTCCGCAAGCGCAACCAGAGTCTCAGCCGCACCCTGAGCGTTGGTCTCAAATGCCGTTCTGGCACAAAATTCGACCCTGGGCGAGTCAGTTGACTCAGGTCGGCGTTGCCGCCTGCGTATCTTTGGCCGTTATCGTTGGCGTGCAAAACTATAATCACGTGGGTTCTACGGATGGCATGGCGGAATCTGCCGCGTTTAGTACGTTGCCGGCGATGGGAACTGCTTCTCCGGTCAGCTTTGGCGTGCCGTCTGAAAGCGTGTCCTCACACAATGGTCAACAAAAATTTGATGCTCAGCGCAATCGCCTGAACGCTATTCTGCAAGATTATGAACTGCAGCGCCGTTTGCACGCTGAACAACTCCAGCATCATGATGATCAGCAAGCTGCAATCCAGGTTCCAGGAACTCAATCATTAGGAACTCAGCCTCGGTAATGAAGCGCGTTTGGTTAACCTTCTGTTTGCTGATTGGCAGTTTGTTTTATTCCATCATCGCCCCGGCGCAGACTGCGTCCGGGGCGTTGTTGCAACAAATGAACCAAGCCAGTCATGCATTAAATTACGAAATTTCTTTCATTAACATTACTCGTCAGGGATTTGAGTCGGTGCGATACCGCCACGCCGTGATTAATAATCGGTCGTTGGCGCAACTGGTTTTTATGGATGGCCCTCGGCGCGAGATCGTACAGCGAGGAAATGAAATCAGCTATTTTGATTCAGACCTTGAGCCGTTCACGTTGTCGAGCGATCACATCGTCGACTCGCTACCTTCGTTGGTCTATGCGGATTACAAAAGTATCGCCCAATATTATGATTTCATCCCTGCGGATGGGCGAGTTCGTATTGCAGACCGCCTAGCCGTCGGCGTCAGGATTATCTCAAGGGATGCAACTCGCTACAGCTATGCGGTCTGGATGGACGCCGAGTCTAAACTGCCGTTGCGGGTTGATTTGCAGGATCGCAACGGCGAACGCCTGGAGCAATTTCTGGCGACGTCGCTAATCGTGGATGATAACGTTGCTAAAGCCATGCGTCCGCTGGAAAATATAAGCTTGCCGCCGGTATTGCCAACGCCTACGCAATCAAATGTAGATTTTGCCTGGTCGCCTGGATGGCTGCCTGCGGGCATGAAAGAAGTATCACACAACCGCAGGACGTTGCCGGGTGTCAATATCCCTATTGAAACGCGTCTGTACAGCGACGGTCTGTTTAGTTTTTCCATCAATATCAGCGCATCTTCCGAAGCGCGAGCGGACCAATCCGTGCGTACAGGAAGACGGACAATACATACCGAGCTTCGCGATAATAATGAAATCACCGTTGTTGGCGAACTCCCGCCAGCTACCGCTAAGCGTGTGGCAGACAATATTATTCTGAAGGCGCAATAAATGATCAAAGAATGGGCGACGGTGGTCTCATGGCAAGATGGTGTCGCCGTCTTGCATTGTGAACAGCGTTCGGGGTGTGGGGCCTGTCAGTCGCGCTCAACGTGCGGAACCGGAGTGCTGAACCAACTGGGCGCGCCAGCCGAACATCTGTTGCGGGTAGACTGTAAACAGCCTTTGCAAATCGGACAGCGGGTTGAACTCGGTATTGCCGAGGCGCGTTTGCTGCAATCTGCCGTGATGGTTTATTTCGTTCCGCTAGTGGGATTGTTTGCGGGCGCGGCGCTACTGCAGGCTTTTTTTACCAATGAGCTTTCCGCTATTGTTGGCGCCGTACTGGGCGGCGGACTGGCTTTTTTGTCGGTGAGAAGTTGGGGAAAAAATCTGGGGAAAAATATTAATTATCAACCTGTTATTTTGCAAATCGCCTTGCCTGGCGAGGTACTGCAAATCAAAAATGTCGCTGAGTAATCTCCATTATTTTCAGTCGTTGTCATCAATTTAATATCTTCTTTCATCCTGCCGTTCCGCTATTGCGAATAAAACCGTCATAATCAGGAGTAATGCGCTGGACATGACTAGGTTTTCGGACGTTCGGCATGTAGAATGCAGCGGTTCAGGTGGAAGCTCATCGCGATTGTTTTCACCTAATGCGCATGCCCATCGGCAAGAATTTCAGGAATATCAAGGTAGAAAAATTTTTATAATGAAGCATATACGAAATTTCTCCATCATTGCCCATATCGACCACGGTAAGTCGACGTTATCTGACCGCATTATCCAGATTTGCGGTGGTTTAACCGAACGTGAAATGGCTGCGCAGGTTCTGGATTCAATGGATCTGGAACGCGAACGCGGTATAACGATTAAAGCGCAGAGCGTGACGTTGGATTATAAGGCTCAGGATGGTCAAACCTACCAGTTAAACTTCATTGATACGCCCGGCCACGTAGACTTTTCTTATGAAGTTTCCCGCTCATTGGCCGCCTGCGAAGGCGCATTGCTGGTGGTTGACGCGGGGCAAGGGGTTGAAGCTCAAACGTTGGCGAACTGTTATACCGCGCTTGATATGGATCTGGAAGTGGTGCCGGTACTAAATAAAATCGACTTGCCCGCCGCCGATCCCGATCGGGTTGCTCAGGAAATTGAAGATATTGTCGGTATTGACGCCACCGATGCGGTGCGCTGCTCGGCTAAAAGCGGTATTGGCGTGCCCGAAGTATTAGAACGTTTGGTGCGGGATGTCCCGCCGCCGAAGGGCAGCGCGGAAGAGCCGTTGCAGGCGCTGATTATTGACTCCTGGTTTGACAACTATCTTGGTGTGGTTTCACTGGTGCGCATTAAAAACGGTTCAATGCGGAAAGGTGAAAAAATCAAGGTCATGAGCACCGGTCAGGTTTATAACGCCGATCGTCTGGGCATCTTTACGCCGAAGCAGGTTGACCGCGACGTACTCAATTGCGGTGAAGTGGGTTGGTTGGTTTGCGCCATCAAGGATATTCTGGGCGCGCCGGTCGGCGATACGCTGACGTCAGCTCGTCAGCCGGCGGAAAAAGCCTTGCCGGGGTTCAAGAAGGTTAAACCGCAGGTTTATGCCGGTTTATTCCCCATCAGCTCCGATGATTATGAAGCCTTCCGTGACGCGCTGGGTAAACTGAGCCTGAACGACGCCTCGCTGTTTTATGAACCAGAAAGCTCTACGGCGTTGGGCTTTGGTTTCCGCTGCGGGTTCCTGGGGCTGTTGCACATGGAGATCATTCAGGAGCGTCTGGAACGTGAATATGATCTGGATCTGATCACCACCGCGCCGACGGTTGTTTATGAAATCGAAACCACCGACGACGAGATCGTCCATGTGGATAGCCCATCGAAGCTGCCGCCGCTGAACAATATTCAGGAATTGCGTGAACCTATCGCCGAATGCCATATGCTGTTGCCGCAGGAGTATCTGGGCAACGTCATTACGCTGTGTATTGAGAAGCGTGGCGTGCAGACCAACATGGTTTACCATGGCAATCAGGTCGCGTTGACTTATGACATTCCGATGGCGGAAGTGGTGCTTGATTTCTTTGACCGATTAAAATCAACCTCGCGCGGTTACGCCTCTCTGGACTATAACTTCAAGTGTTTTCAGGCTTCCGACATGGTGCGTGTTGATGTTCTCATCAATGGCGAACGTGTGGATGCGTTGGCGCTGATTACCCACCGGGATAATTCTCAATATCGTGGTCGCGATCTGGTGGAGAAAATGAGAGATCTTATCCCTCGTCAGCAATTTGATATTGCCATTCAGGCGGCGATTGGTAACCACATCATCGCCCGCTCAACCGTTAAGCAGCTGCGTAAAAACGTACTGGCGAAATGTTATGGTGGCGATGTCAGCCGTAAGAAAAAACTGTTGCAGAAACAGAAAGACGGTAAGAAACGTATGAAGCAGGTGGGCAACGTTGAATTACCGCAGGAAGCCTTCCTTGCTATTCTTCACGTTGGCAAAGACAACAAATAAATCCTAGGAGTTGGCATGGCCAATATGTTTGCCGTGATTCTGGCGTTGATAACGCTAATAACGGGCATTGTCTGGTGCCTGGATCGTTTTATTTGGGCGCCGGCACGCCGAAAGAAATTTGCGGCATCGAGTGAAGGGGTAAACAGCGGCGAATTGTCGAATCCCGCCGCTGCCCAACCTGGCTGGGTTGAAACTGTGGCGTCGGTATTTCCGGTTGTGGCGCTGGTTTTAATTGTGCGTTCTTTTATTTATGAACCATTCCAGATTCCTTCTGGCTCAATGATGCCGACATTGCTGATTGGCGACTTTATCCTGGTGGAGAAGTATGCCTACGGTATTAAAGAACCCTTTACTCAGCATACCTTGATTGAAACGGGCCACCCAAAGCGTGGCGACGTTGCGGTATTCAAATATCCGTCCGATCCTAATATTGATTTCATCAAGCGCGTCGTCGGCGTGCCGGGCGATCGCATCAGCTATGATCCTTTGACTAAGCAAGTGACGATCAATCCTGACTGCAAAGGGCCGCAAAACTGTAATAACACGTTGGCGGTAACCTATAATGACGTCCAGCCCAGCGATTTCGTCCAGACGTTTAATCAGCCTGATTTGGAATCCCGGAGCGGGTTTTATCAGATGCCGCTGAACGATGATAAAATCGACGGCGTGCGCATGGGTATTCGCAAAGAATCATTGGGTAATGTGACGCACAATATTTTGCTTGTTTCCGGCAAGCAGGATCAACTGGGCGGATATTATCAGCAGTCACAACAATCCTTGGCGACTTGGGTCGTGCCGGCCGGCCATTATTTCATGATGGGCGATAATCGCGATAATAGCCTGGATAGCCGTTATTGGGGCTTTGTGCCGGAAAGAAATCTTGTCGGCAAAGCGGTAGGAATCTGGATGAGCTTTGAAAAACAAGAAGGTGAATGGCCTACCGGCGTTCGACTAAGTCGGATTGGCGGTATTCATTGATCAGTGGTAATAAACACGCAGCATTATTACGCTGTCCGTTGTAGAATATTTCCAGATATGAACGTTGGCTCCCGGTCGGGAGCCTATGCAAACGAAACAGTTTTGGCTGATATTAGCGAGTCAGGCCTGTCCCGTGTGCTGTTGTTTTTGACGCATTGTTGATCTATTGGTAACACATGAATCCCATCCTGATAAACCGTTTACAAAGAAAGCTGGGCTATACTTTTCAGCAGTACGAACTTTTGTTGCAAGCCCTGACACACCGGAGCGCCAGCAGTAAGCATAACGAACGACTCGAATTTTTAGGCGATTCCATTCTGAGTTTCGTTATCGCTAATGCGCTCTATCACCGTTTCCCTAAAGTTGATGAAGGGGACATGAGCCGGATGCGGGCTACGCTGGTGCGTGGCAATACGCTGGCGGAGATTGCGCGTGAATTTGAATTGGGTGAATGCTTGCGTCTGGGGCCGGGGGAGTTGAAGAGTGGCGGTTTTCGCCGTGATTCCATTCTGGCTGATACGGTGGAAGCGCTGATCGGTGGCATCTTTCTCGACAGCGATATTCAGACCATTGAGCGCTTGATTCTGAACTGGTATCAAAGCCGCCTGGATGAAATCAGCCCTGGCGATAAGCAAAAAGATCCTAAAACGCGGCTGCAGGAATATTTGCAAGGGCGTCACTTACCGCTGCCAACCTATCTGGTTGTTCAGGTTCGTGGTGAGGCTCACGATCAGGAGTTTACTATTCACTGCCAGGTGAGCGGTTTTAGTGACTCGGTTGTTGGTACCGGTTCGAGCCGCCGGAAGGCTGAGCAGGCAGCGGCAGAACAAGCGTTAAAAAAACTGGAGCTTGAATGAGCGAAGAACAGACATACTGCGGCTTCGTCGCAATTGTCGGTCGGCCCAATGTGGGAAAGTCCACATTATTGAACCAACTGCTGGGGCAGAAGATTTCCATTACGTCGCGTAAACCCCAGACGACACGACATCGCATTATGGGTATTCATACTGAAGGGCCATATCAGGCTATTTATGTGGATACTCCTGGGCTGCACATCGAGGAAAAGCGGGCTATCAACCGCCTGATGAATCGTGCCGCCAGTAGCTCTATTGGTGACGTCGAACTGATTATTTTTGTCGTGGAAGGTACGCACTGGAACGATGATGATGATATGGTTCTCAATAAGTTACGTGACCAGAAATGCCCGGTTCTTCTGGCTATCAATAAAGTGGATAACGTAACGGATAAGACCAAGCTGTTGCCGCATATCCAATTTATCAGCCAGCAAATGAACTTTCTGGATGTGGTGCCGATTTCCGCGGAAAAAGGGACCAACGTCGATACTGTCGCCAGCATCGTTCGTAAGCACTTGCCGCAGGCCGAGCATCATTTCCCGGAGGATTATATTACCGAT
Organism: Brenneria bubanii; assembly: GCF_022378355.1. Taxonomy (GTDB): domain Bacteria; phylum Pseudomonadota; class Gammaproteobacteria; order Enterobacterales; family Enterobacteriaceae; genus Brenneria; species Brenneria bubanii. Next base: position 25,486 of record NZ_JAKMAJ010000022.1, on the reverse strand, counting down.
CGCTCTCAGCGTTTCATGGCTTCGGAAATTATCCGTGAAAAACTGATGCGTTTCTTGGGTGAGGAATTACCTTATTCGGTGACGGTGGAAATTGAGCGTTTCGTCACCAATGAACGCGGCGGTTATGACATCAATGGTCTGATTCTTGTCGAACGTGAAGGCCAGAAAAAAATGGTGATTGGAAGCAAAGGCTCCAAGATCAAAACGATCGGCATTGAAGCGCGTCAGGACATGGAAGAGATGTTCGAGGCCAAGGTTCATCTCGAATTATGGGTAAAAGTGAAATCAGGTTGGGCAGATGATGAGCGTGCTCTGCGAAGCCTTGGTTACAGTGAAGATTTGTAAGGTCCACGCCGATGGAAGGCTGGCAGCGTGCATTTGTCTTGCATGGGCGACCCTATAGCGAAACCAGTCTGTTGCTGGATTTGTTTAGTGAAAGTGACGGACGGGTCCGGGTTCTGGCTAAAGGAGCACGGGCGCGTCGTTCAAGCCTGAAAGGCAGTCTACAACCCTTCACCCCGCTGCTGGTTCGTTGGAGCGGACGGGGAGAAGTTAAGACTTTACGTAATGCCGAGCCGGTTTCGCTGGCTCTCCCCCTGTCCGGCATCATGCTCTACAGCGGTTTATATGTGAATGAATTGCTTATTCGTGTTCTTGAGCATGAAACCAACTATTCCGCGCTTTTTTTTGATTATCTGAATTGCCTGCAACAGCTGGCCTCCCAACTTGCTTCGCCTGAGCCGGCGCTGCGCCGTTTTGAGTTGGCGCTGCTGGGAAGTCTCGGCTATGGCGTTGATTTTCTGCACTGTGCGGGAAGCGGCGATCCGGTAGCTGATAGCATGACTTATCGATATCGTGAAGAGAAAGGGTTTATCGCCAGCTTGGTTGTCGATAATAATAGCTTTACCGGTTATGAGTTGCGCGCATTGGCCTCGAGAGAGTTTCCCGACTCGGCCACGTTACGGGCGGCCAAGCGTTTTACGCGTATTGCGCTAAAGCCCTATCTCGGTGGTAAACCGCTGAAAAGTCGTGAACTGTTTCGCCAGTTTTTACCCAAGCTTAATTTAGCCAAAACGCCCCCGTCGGATAAATAATCCTGCTTCTTCGGTACCCAGAAACGAGAACATCGGTGTAAACTGCCTCGTATTACGCATGACTTTATCGAGGATTTACCATGTCAGAACTGTTGTTGGGCGTGAATATTGATCACATAGCAACCCTTCGTAATGCCCGGGGTACTGCCTATCCGGATCCGGTGCAGGCTGCATTTTTAGCGGAACAGGCGGGCGCTGATGGGATTACGGTTCACCTGCGTGAGGATCGTCGTCATATCACCGATCGTGATGTGCGTATCCTGCGAAGCACCATTCAGACGCGCATGAATCTGGAAATGGCCGTCACGGAAGAAATGGTGAGTATTGCCTGCGAATTGAAGCCCCATTTTTGTTGCCTGGTGCCTGAAAAACGTCAGGAAGTGACCACCGAGGGCGGGTTGGATGTGGCTGGTCAGCAGGAAAAAATGAATAAGGCGGTCGCCAAATTGAGTCAGGCGGGCATCCAGGTGTCCTTGTTTATTGATGCTGATAAAAAACAGATTGATGCGGCGATTGAGAGTGGCGCGCCCTATATTGAAATTCATACCGGCGCCTATGCCGATGCGCTTGACGATCGGACCCGGCAATATGAGTTTGATCGTATCCGTGACGCCGCTGTCTATGCGGCAGGCAAAGGATTAAAAGTGAATGCAGGCCATGGACTGACATACCACAATGTACAAGCCATTGCCGCGTTGTCGGAAATGCATGAGCTGAATATTGGCCACTCAATCATTGGCCGCGCGGTGATGAGCGGATTGAGCGATGCTGTCGCTGAAATGAAGGCGCTGATGCGGGAAGCTCGTCGTTAATGGCAATTCTCGGGCTCGGAACGGACATTGTTGAAATCGCCCGTATCGAATTGGTGATTGAGCGCTCAGGCGAGCGTCTGGCGCGTCGTATCCTGACGGAAAATGAGTGGCTGCAATATCAACAGCATCAGCAGCCAGTCCGTTTCCTCGCCAAACGCTTCGCCGTAAAGGAAGCCGCCGCAAAGGCTTTTGGCACCGGAATTCGTCATGGACTGGCCTTTGCTCAGTTTGAAGTCTTTAACGATGAGCTGGGCAAACCTGGGCTGCGTTTTTTCGCCAAAGCATCTGAATTAGCGGCCCACATGGGGGTAAAGTCCGTACATGTTACGTTGGCTGATGAGCGGCGTTATGCCTGCGCGACGGTTATCATCGAAGGCTAAGCTTAGAGTTTGTCTGCATGGTGCATGAGTACATATTTTTCCCACAGCTGCTCTGCGCCTTCCTGATGCTGGGGATCCTTGATGATGGTATTATCGATTGGACACACTTTCTGACAGGTTGGTGTGTCGTAATGACCGACACACTCCGTGCATCGGTCTGCATCAATTTCGTAAATGTCCATTCCCATTGATATAGCCTGGTTTGGGCATTCCGGTTCACACATATCACAATTGATACATTTATGGGTGATGAGTAACGCCATGATAATCTTCTATCTTACAAACAGGGCGCAGATTATACCTGTTGAGAGCGCTTTAAACACGCGTAACTATTATTAATGGACCGGGTTACGCGTAGGAATCGTCATTTATTCGTTAAATTAGTTTTGGTTTTATCCTCTAGACTATACCCATAAGCTGACTTGTTCATAAATCTTAGGTTTTAATTTGTTGATTTAAAAATCAAATTAAGTTAATTATGATATCGCCTCTTAGGTTTCACATTGCCATAATGAGTATGGGGTTCTATATCGCCAATAAAGTTTGCGACCGGAGAGTCGATAACGGTATAACCTGTATGATGTAGCTTTTATAACCAACAGTGTCAGTCTAATGGCGGAACGCATAGTGCAGCAGGAAGGGAATGTTAATCAGTTTGGGCTAATGCTTCCTCAGCAAGAGGACGTTAAGTCATTGGGATCTAACTACTGGAATCAATGCCAACGGCGGTACACCTTTCAGCCTATTTACCGAACATCTGGTAAACTTATGGCTATTGAATTATTAACTTCAATTTCCTCTTCCTCCTTACCACAATATTTCATCTCTCCCGAAAAATATTTCGCCAACATCAATGTTGAAGAACGTTTGCAGATCATCGTAGAACAGCTTCAGCTTTTGTCGCACTGGCACTTGCGTTTTACTCGAGACAATCTGCTGGCATCGGTCAATATTGATGGAATGACGCTACTTGCTTTACAGAAGAGCCATGAAGCCAAGCGTCTCGTTTCAACTATGCCGTGGATTAGGTTTGAAATGGTGGAAAATCAGGGCGGATTGCCAAAAGATACGTTAACAAAACTCCCTGAAGCCCAAACATTGTGGCTGGATGATTTTGGGTGCGGCGTGGCGAATTTTTCGTCATTAATGTTGGCGCAATATGACTGCATCAAGGTTGCCCGCGAGCTTTTTATCCTGCTACAGCAAAGCGGGGAAGGCCGTAAGGTTTTTCCGGCGTTAATCTCTTTACTTGCTCGTTTTTGTAATTATGTTGTTATCGAAGGAATTGAAACACCGGAAGAATGGGCCATTGTTAAGGCTTCCCATGCTGATGCCGCACAAGGATATTATCTTTCACGTCCGCAGCCATTCGATAGCTTTGATGCGCTAAAAACTGAATTCTAAATAAAAATCCAAGCCACCCCGCTTTACGCTTTATGAATATTTAATGATATGACTGCAATTTGAGCTATTTCCCCATTTTTTAATTTATCTTTTACTTTTATTCTTGATTACATTAATTTATTTAATGTTTTTTATCCCGTGGGGGAATTCGCGTTCAATAATTAGCGATTATCGTCTCTATAAATACTGCGTTATATTGGCATAATTATGTTCTTTATTATTTTATCCTTACCTTTTTGTTATTGTTTGTGCATTGTATTGTTAATGAAGCGATAAGTGATATTTTATCGCTCGCTTGAAAAACCATGTGAAGCGTAGGTTATAATTTATAGCTAACTATTGGGTTTGTTTTAACTGCATGATTAATAAGAATAAAAAAATAAATGTTTGCTAAGAACGATCGAATATCGGTTTGTGATAGATTTTATTGATTAAAATAATGATATTTATTGGTATAATTGATTTGCTTACAAAAGATTGATGGTCAAAATGTACCAGCATATGAAACATGGAATGTTTTTTAATTCCATTAGATAAACTTATAACGCAAGCATGATTAATATTAATTAAGGCTCTATTTAGGATTTGTAATCCTCATTTGATTTGCACACAGTGATACGCGGGGTTTTTATGTCGATGTTTCTATGTTCCTGAATCCTTCAGCTATTTGGAGCATTTTTTCTTTCATTCTTTCCGCTCTCCGGAAATGTGTCAATTATCCTGTAAAACGACGGGGAAGGGGGCTATTACCGGGATCTTTCGTTGTTTTTACTGCGAACTGTACGTTCAGGACCTCTCGGGCCTGAGGAGAGTGTTATTGTGTATGAAATTATAATAATCATATTATCATCTCTGCTGCTGTTTTCTGCTATAAAAAATAGAAAATTCAAACAAAAATTCACTTTGGAGCGGAAAAAACAAGATTTTCTAAATATGATGTTCTTCGCGACCGAATACGGCCCCGCGTCTATCATGATTGCAGACAAGAACTGTGAAATCGTTTATGTAAATCGTCAGTTTGTGGTCATGTCAGGCTATATGCCCGACGAAGTTATTGGCAAAAAAACGAGTATATTAAGTTCAGGCATGACTAATCCCTCAGTTTATGAAGACCTTTGGTCCACCATAAATAAAGGTGAGGTATGGAGCGGCGAGTTTGTTAACCGGCGAAAAGATGGACAGCTGTATTGGGAAAAGGCCAAGATCGCGAAGATATACAACAAGACTAATGACTCTACGCAATACGTCGGCATCAAGCTCGATATTACGGAAAGGAAAATACAAGAGCACCACGATAACTCCTACAATCGGGCATTAGAGCTTCTATCGAGCGGCGCGCCGTTAAAAGATATTCTTGATGCGATTATCTTTAGCGTCGAAGAGAAAAATCCCGGCCGCATTGTTTGTTCAGTCTTGTTGGTTGATAAGGAAAAAAAATGCCTGATGCTGGGGTCGGCACCCAGTTTGCCTGGCTTTTATAAAAATGCGATCCATAACGTCAAGATTGCTGACGGCGTGGCCTCATTTGGTACCGCCGCTTATAGCGGGAAGCGTGTGGTGACTGACGATATCTCCGTTCATCCCGACTGGTCTTTGCATAAGGGGTTGGCGCTGTACGCCGGGTTGCGCTCTTGCTGGTCTGAACCTATTTATGGGCAAAACAAAGAAGTATTAGGCGTGCTGAGTGTTTATCACCGAAAGGTATATGTTCCTAACGAGGAAGAAATTTTTTCGATTGAGAAGTCTGCCCAATTAATCTCCATTGCGATAGAGCGATATCGCGCTATTGATATGTTACGGCAAAGTGAAGAACATTATCGTCAGTTGGCCCATTATGACTCACTGACGTCATTGGCGAATGGCTTAACGTTTGCTGAGCAAATGGAACAGGCCATCTTGTTGTCTAAACAAACGGGCAGAAAGATCGCCCTGATGTTCCTTGATTTAAATAAATTTAAGCAGATAAATGACTCTTTTGGTCACGCTATTGGTGATTTGTTATTAAAAGAAGCCGCAGCCCGTATGCGCGGAGCCGTTAGAGACTCCGATACGGTATATCGGCGCAGCGGCGATGAGTTTATCATTTTACTTCAAGGTATCAAAGAAGTGGAAAATAGCCTGTATGTTGCTGAAAAAATTCATCATGCATTGAATAAGCCCTTTGATATCGAAGGGAAAAAAATGGATATATCCTGTAGTATCGGCATTGCGCTTTATCCAGAGCACGGTACCGATTCCCTTACATTGGCTATTAATGCGGACTCCGCCATGTATCAGGCGAAAGCGATGGGATGTAGCCAGACTCGAATTTATCATGATTTGAATAATCATTAATAATGCAGTAATTGCAATTTTAAGCATTATGCCGGAATTAATATACTTATCCAGATATAAGCATTACGTCATCATGGAAATATAGATTTTAAAAGAAGCTATTTTGGCTCTTTCGTGAAAATTATTAATGGGTTTTTTAACTTAATTATTTCTGTAATGTTAGCAAAAAACATCAAATATAATGTTGTTGATATGAAGTTTTGGTATTGTTGGTAGTTGAAAAAAAACTCAATACGCATAAATGTCCACCATGTATCGAGTAATGTGAAATTAGTGTAACTGCCTGCGTATGTCGTTATGTCGCAACAATAACTCTTTACTTTTCAGTAAAGTAATAATAAATGATAAGTGAATGGGATTGTCAATGATTCTTAAGTAAATCTAATGAGATGTTGTGTCGTAAGTCCTTGCGTTAATAGCATAAATGTTGATTTTTGTCTTGAATATATTTGTGATGTCTGTCGGTTTTTCATAAAAACTTAACGCAAACTGCTTGAGTTTACCCCTTAATTTGGATTAAGATTAGTCTCATCTTTTGGGGGTAATATAAGGGAATCTTTTTTATTACTCTCTGACAATAAGTATCAACGAATAATCTTACCTGGCGCCCTGTCGGGTTATTTGCTTGGCGGGGGGGGGTGTGTGCTGTTGTTTGTTTAATTTATATTAACTTTTAAGGAATGAAAAATGATACGTAAACTATTTAAAGCCCTACAGAAGGATGAGCGTGGCGTATCCGCCCTGGAATATGCCATTCTGGCTGGCGTTATTGTCGTTGTCATCGCGGCTGCTCTTACTACTTTTGGGGGTAAGCTTACGACCGCATTCGAGAACCTGGGTGACAAGATTGATACGCAGGTTAGTAAAACAAACTAATAACTTTATTGTTATTAATGCTTTTATTTAAGCTTTTTATTAGTGCGTTATTAATAGCCCTTTTCGGGCTATTAATCCGTGCTGATTTAACTCGCCGACGTTTGCCCAATCGCTGGATTGGTTATTATGCCCTGCTGTTTCCCGTGTATGCCTGGGTTCAGGGATTGAACTGGCAGCAGTCTGCCGTCCACGGTTTAGTGGCTATGGTCGCCTTTCTGCTGCTGCTGCTGCCCTTTGTTCGCGGTGGTGTCGGCGGCGGCGATGTCAAGTTGGGCGCGGTAGTCATGCTATGGGCGGGGCCCCTGTCTATGGCCTCCGTACTGGTGGTGATAGGTCTGGTCGGTGCGATGCTGGGCATTGCCGGCTGGCTGGCGGATCTGCTGACGGATAGAACGTCGCAGACGGCATCATCAGATGCTCCAGTCAGAAAACCATCCCTCTCGCCTGGCTATATGCTGTCGGCGCGGCGCGGGGTGCCTTATGGCGTCGCACTGGTGGCCGGAGGGATAACGGCGTTAGTCAGCCAGGGCTGGGGCATTCTGCCTTAACCCACTATCTGTCCGACCGTAGGTTTTTCAACGACAGGTCGCTTTTTCAGCCATCTGATCATCAAGCCGGGAGTGGCCTGTTGATGTCTTCAGTATTGAAATTTGCTTTGATTCTGCTTGCGGCGGCGATGCTGGCCGTAGTCGCACGCATATGGTTTGTCAGTAGCCAAAATGCCAGTCCGCCGCCGGAAAAACTGGATCAGGTCCGGGTTGCGGTTGCTGATTTACCGGCCGGATTATTGTTGCGAGAGGGTGACTTAGGCTGGAAGGCCTATTCCTCAGGCAAGGTACCGGAGGGGGCTCTGCGTGAAGGCAGCACCGCCGCCAATCTGAATGGGGCGCTGTTACGTAAGCCGTTAGCCTCAGGCGAGTTAATTCTGGCCGGCAATATTATTCGTCCGGACGCCCCGGGCTTTCTGGCTGCGGTGTTAAAGCCGGGAATGCGTGCCGTTTCAGTACCGGTGGATGACGTTTCCGGCAATGCCGGACTGATTCAACCCGGGGATTTTGTCGATATCATTCTGACCCAGAAACTCAACCAGCAGGAAAATAATCACAACAGTAGCAATACGCGACTGGTGGTGAGTGAAACGGTTGTCGAGCGGGCGCGCATCATTGCCGTCGGTTCAAGTATCCAGCGCCAGACGGAGGAGAACGGTAAGACAAACCGGGCCCGAACCATGACCGTCGAGGTGGCGCCGCGCGCTGCCGAAGCCGTTACCGTGGCGGCGCAGCTAGGCAGCCTGTCGATGGCGTTGCGTAGTTTCGCATTAGAAGATCGAAATACGGGCGCTCAAGCTGATGAGCAGGGCGCAACGGCTTCCGTGGTGGCATGGGACAGCACGCGCGGTAGTGAAAACCGTCCGGTGTGGGGCGGGGATGTTTCCCGCGCGTTGGGCGCCAGAGAGTATGAAGCATCGGCATCAGACTCGAAAGGGAAAATCAGTCCGCCTAGATCACAACGAGTGATCATCATGCGCGGCAGTCAACGTCAGGAACAGGAGTTTGACACTTATGCTCGCTAGAATTTCATGGCATATGTTGGTGCTGGCGCTGGCCGGCCTATTATTAAGCGTGCCCGCCAGGGCGCTACAAACAATGACGTTGTCCGTCGGCGCGGGGGAGTTGATTAACGTCTCCGATGATATGGCTTCGGTCTTCGTGGCCGATCCGGCGATTGCCGACGTTCAGTCGCCCACTCCCGGCGCGGTGCTGGTGTTGGGTAAACGCGTCGGCACCACATCCCTGTACGTTCTGGATAACAGCGGTAAGCGCATGATCCAGCGTACGATTGTGGTGAGACATAATCTGTCTGAGGTACAGACAACCTTACGTCAGCGTTTTCCGAAACTGCGTCTGACGCTGACGTCGTCTCCAGGCTCGATTATGGTGGCTGGCTCCGTACCTAATGCCGAAACAATCGAGGCCGTTAACCGTACTATTCGCCCTTATCTGGGGGAAAAAGACGAGTTGCTTAACCAAATGACGATTTCCAGCCCGGTACAGGTTCATCTGCGCGTGCGGGTTACTGAAGTCTCGCGGTCGGTCACTCAGCAACTGGGCGTTAACTGGGAGGTGCTGTCCAGCCCGGGGAACTTTTTGCTGGGAGTGAGCGGATTACGCGATTTCGCATCGACCAATAGCACTACCGGCGTAACAACCTATAGCCGAGCGGCCAATAGCTATGGCGCCGTCGGCGGCTTCAAGTCAGGCAGTACCTCGGTTGAAACCATGATTGACGCGCTGGATAAAGAAGGGTTGATCAGCATCCTGGCTGAGCCCAATCTGACCGCAGTTTCCGGTCAAACCGCCAGCTTCCTTGCGGGCGGAGAATTCCCCGTGCCGGTCAGACAGGAATCGGATACCACCACCATCGAATTCAAGCCCTTTGGCGTCGCCCTCGACTTTACCCCGACGGTGCTATCGGATGATCGTATCAGCCTTAAGGTGCGGCCTGAAATCAGCGAGATCGATGCCAACAGCAGCATTGTGGTCGATGGATTGAGCATTCCCGGCATCTCTGTGCGGCGGGTGGAAACCACGGTGGAACTGGCCAGCGGGCAGAGTTTCGCCATCGGCGGATTATTACAGAACAACGTCAGCGATGTGCTTTCCAAAGTGCCCGGACTGGGCTCTATTCCGGTGCTGGGCAAGCTGTTTTCTTCTTCTAATTACCAAAACAATAAAAGCGAACTGGTGGTCATCGTCACGCCGTATCTGGTACGCCCGACTACCGCCGACCAACTCGCGACGCCATTGGATAGCATGAGAGCTAATTCCGATATCGAATATATTTTGAATAAAAAAACGGGCGTTGACCCCTTGCAGAATAAAGTTCCTCGTTTGACGGGCTCAGCTGGGTTTGTCTATTAACGCTTCACTGCTGCGGATGTTTGTCCAAAAACCAAAGGGAGTGTGATGATGGTTATGTTTAGCGGGCTGCGTCGATATCTTGTCTTATTGCCTATCAGCGCGGCGATAGCACTGTCGTCCGGCTGTAGCTCATGGCAGCAGGATGATGACGGCATGCCGGATGTGTCTTCAATCAAGTTGCAGCAGCGTGGTAAGGAGTGGGTAGCGGTTGCGCCTGACTGCCAGAGCATGCTGCAACCTGGTCGGGACTGGGAGGATAACGGCCGCTGGCGGATTGCGTTTGGCTGCGCGACTTACACGAATCTGGCTGCCAGTCTGGCTCGCCCCCAGGATTTGGCGGCCCCGCGTCAGTATAGCGGTATGCAGGCTGATGCGGCGGCGCTGTCGATAACCCGCTATCGCGAGAATAAAGTTGAGCCACTGCGTCAAACCGAGTCTACGGCGAAAACAAGCGATTAACACGGATACGGATTATGAGTGTATTGGGTGATAAAGAGCGCAGTGAACTGCGAGTAGTGAGCGTTGCAGCCTTTGTTCTAGATATGGATAGCAAAGAGGAACTGACTCGTTTTCTTAAGGCCAGCACGGTGGCAGACAGCCGGGTTGAACGTGGCAGTATTGACGATGCGATTGCCTGGCTGAAGAAAATGGGGCGCTCGCCTCAGCGGTTATTGGTGGATATTTCCGGATCCAGTGGGCCGCTGGATGAACTGGATCGGCTTGCCAATGCCTGCGAGCCTTCTGTTCAGGTCTATGTCGTGGGCGATCGTAATGATATCGGGCTCTATCGCAACCTGTTGCAGCGTGGCGTGCAAGATTATCTGGTAAAGCCGCTGGGCGCCGAGCTGTTACGTCGGGTTCTGGAAGATAACGATCATAATCCGGTTCGGCAGCGGCGGCTGGGTAAGTCTATTGCGGTGGTTGGTACGCGCGGAGGCGTGGGCGCGACCAGCGTCGCGGTGCATTTGGCCAGACAGCTATCCGCCGGCGGCGCTCACCGACGTGTGGTTTATATCGATCTTGATTTTTACGGCGGCGGCGGCATCAGCATGCTGGGACTCTCGGGCGGCAATTCGCTGGTTGAGATCATGGGAAATGTCGATCGCCTGGACCTTCAATATCTGGAACGGACGTTAAGCACGGCGGATAACCGATTATACGCGCTGGGATCCGAACTGGATTATATGGAGCCTTATGAGGCGGCGGAGGGCATTCTGGGGGAATTACTGACGACGCTGAGTCAGCATTTTCATTACGTGGTATTGGATGTGCCGCAGCGCGGCGGCGCGCTGGCATCTGAGGCCTTTTACCATGCCAGTCTGGCCTGCGTCGTGGCGGAACAATCCGTCTACTCGGCCAGAACTCTGGTGAAGCTGACGCGTCATATCGAAGCCCATCCCAATCCGGCGACGGTGTATAACATCGTAAACCAGCCGCAGCCGTTGAACCGCAATAAGGTCAATAGCAGCGATTTTATGAAAACGGTGGATCTGCCGATCGCGGTACAGATCGGTTATGACGCGCAATCGCTGTCGCTGTCGGAAAATCTGGCGGAGCCGCTGCCGGAACGCAGTGAGTTTGCCCAGGGAATAAAACAGCTTGCCAGCATCCTGACCGGTGAAGCGGCGAACAAACCTAAAACAGCATGGTGGTCATCGCTGAGTCTTAAGAGGTCGTCATGAGTTTTGGCCGAAAACAACCAGTAGCGCCGGCCGAGATATCGCCGCCACGCGAAACCATACCGGCGTCGGGCGAGCGGGAGTACGGCAAAAAAGTTAATGATGCGGTGAGTCCCCAAGCGGTGGCTTCGATCAAAGAGTTGGCACCGGCGGCGTTTCGCTCGACGGGTAACGAGGATACGGTCGTTCGCTCCGTTCACTACGCCCGGATACGCCAGACGGTTTTTGCCACGATAGATGTATCCAGCGCATTACAGCGTACGCGTGACGAGGTCAGACTTGATGTAGAAACGATCATTGCGGAAACGGTCGTTGCTGAAAGCATGGCGATGACGCAAACCGAACAGAAGCTCATGGGACAGGAAATCCTTAATGACATGTTCGGCGTCGGGCCTATCGAGCCGTTACTTCAGGATGATTCTGTTTCCGACATCATGGTGAATGGTCCGGATCAGATTTATGTGGAGCGTTTCGGCAAGCTGGAACTCACGCCGCTGAAATTTCGCGATAACGCGCATGTGGTCAGCGTTGCGCAGCGTATTGCCTCATCGGTCGGTCGGCGGGTGGATGAAAGCAGCCCGATGGTGGATGCGCGTCTGGCCGATGGGAGCCGCGTCAATGTGATTTTGCCGCCGTTGGCGATTGATGGCGCCTCGATCTCGATTCGTAAGTTTTCGCGTAAGAATCTGACATTACAGCGATTGGCGGCGAAAGGCAGTTTGTCCCCGGCGATGGTTCGGGTGCTGGAAATCGCCGCCGCCAGTCGGCTCAATATCCTGATTTCCGGCGGTACCGGGTCGGGGAAAACCACGTTGCTTAATGCGCTGTCGCGCTTTATTTCCGAGTCCGAACGTATCATTACCGTTGAGGATGCTGCGGAGTTACAGCTACAGCAGCCGCATGTATTACGGCTGGAAACCCGTCCGGCTAACCTCGAAGGCGGCGGAAAGATAACGCAGGGGGATTTGGTGCGTAACGCCTTGCGTATGCGACCGGACCGAATCATTTTGGGGGAGACTCGCGGCGCCGAGGCGCTGGATGTTTTGCAGGCAATGAACACCGGTCATGATGGTTCAATGACGACATTGCATGCTAATAACCCACGAGACGCCGTGATCCGTCTAGAAAGCATGGTATTGATGGCCAATGGCAATTTGCCCCTATATTCCATTCGCCGACAGATTTCCAGCGCGGTACACATGATTGTGCAGGTTGAACGCATGCGCGATGGCAGCCGGCGTATCACCAGTATTACCGAGCTGGCGGGCATGGAGGGCGATGTTATCGTGATGCAGGAGCTGTTCCGTTTCAACTATGATTCCGGTGCCTATGATGATGAAGTAAAAGGCACCTATGACAGTAGCGGCATGCGGCCAATTTTTGCCGAGCGAGCACGTTATTTCGGTATGGAAACCGCACTTCTGGAGGCGATGCATCCATGAGCCTGGCCGACATCGTCATGATAGTGTGCTTTGCCTTCTTCGTGCTGCTCGGGCTGGCGATAATGATATTGATGGATGTGCTGCGCCGTCGCGCAGGCGCTCGTATTCGACAGCGATTGAAAGATGTTACCGGCGTCTCGCGACAGGTCTCACGTCAGAAAATTCTGCAGGATCTGGAGCGGGCGCAGACCGATGCGCGCCGCTATCGGCGGCGTAAGGCGATGGGGACGCTAGGTTACTATTTCAACCGGCTTGATACCGTTGGCGGACGCCAGGGCAGCAGAGTACTGATCGGCGCCGTGTTGGCGACGCTGGCGTTAGCCATCCTGCTGTTGCTCTTTGGCGTCGTCCCGATATCATGGTGGAGCGTACCCGCATCCCTATTGCTCGCGCCGCTGGCGGTCGCCATTATCCTCTACCGCAAGCAGGTGGATCGCTTCCAGGTCAAATTCCTTAGCCAGCTATCGGATGCCATGGACTCCATTACCCGCGCCAGCCAGGCGGGGATCCCTGTTGTGCAATCCATTCGTAATGTCGGCGAACATTTTAATGCGCCGCTTGGGCCGGAATTTCGCCGCATGGGCGACAGTCTGCTGTTGGGGAACGATATTCAGGACGTGATGGATGATGCGGTGCTGCGTATTGAGTTGCCTGATTTCGCTTTTTTCGCCGTTTGCCTTTCCTTGCAACGGGATACCGGTGGTTCGCTGGTCGAGGCGCTCGATAATCTGTCCGGCATTATTCGCGCCCGGCGCGACCTGAGGTTGAAAACCAAGGCGATGACCGCCGAGGGGCGCTTATCCGGCATGATTCTGACCGTGCTGCCCTTTTTTATCTCCGCCGCGCTGTTCATTCTCAACCCCGATTACATTCTGGTGCTGTTTGAAACCTCAACAGGACAAAACCTGCTGTGGGTGGCGGGCATTATGCTGACGCTGGGCACGCTATCCATTCGCAAGATTGCCAGCATGGAGGTCTGAAATGGTTCTGCTGCATCTGATTTCTCTGTTGTGCGCGGTGATTGGCGTGGCGCTTTATCTCTATGCCCGCACCAGCCGACAGGCCAGACTTGCCGCGCGTATGCGCAGTGAAGTAATGCGTAAAGGCAGTCAGCAGGTTGGGCCGAAGCAACTTGTTCAGAATCGGCTGACTCACCGGCTGCTTAGGGTGTTGCACCCGATCGGCAAGTTCGCCCCGCTGTTCAGCGTCGCTCAGCGTACGGAAATCGCCGCGAAACTGATCTCTGCCGGATACCGTAGTCCACAGGCGCTGATGAGCGTCGTTGCGCTGGCGCTGTTATCGATAGCGGCGTTATTGGCGGCGGTGGTCGTGTTTATCTGGCCGTTGCTGGATGGTCAACGTATCTACGGCGTAGTGCTCTGCCTGCTGGCGGTATATCTCGGCATGCTGTTGCCCCGAATTTCGCTGGACAGGATGGTGGTGCGGCGTCAACAGGTGATCCAACAGGCGTTGCCGGATGCGCTCGATTTACTGGTGATTTGCACCAATGCCGGCCTGGGGTTGAATAGTGCGATTCATCGCGTTGCTGAGGAAATCGATGCTGTCTGTCCGGCACTGGCTGATGAATTGCGCTTAACCTCGGGCGAATTGCAGATCAGCAATGATACGGAGATTGTACTGAAGCGTCTGGCGCAGCGCACGGGGTTGGAATCAATGAACACGCTGGTGAACACCCTGCTGCAATCCCGTCAGTACGGTACGTCGATCACTCAGGCGTTGCGTATTCTGGCTCGGACTGAGCGTACCGCCAGAATGATGCGTCTTGAGGAGAGCGCGGCCAAACTGGCGGTCAAAATTACGCTGCCGATGATGCTGTTTATTCTGCCCACGGTATTAATTGTGGCGGCGGGACCTGCGGTATTGGGGCTGATGGCCTTTTTTTCACAGCAACAATAATGAAAATACAACGGAAGGGAAATACCGATGAACGGTAAATGCCGAACAGTCATGGCGCTGGTTTTATTGACGTTGCTCACCGGATGTACGGCAATGCACTTGCCGACAGGCAAACGAGTTCAAAGCCAGTCTGAGTTGGAATCCGGCGATTTACGCATTGCTTCCAGCGCATTACAGAGTGGGGACGTCACGATGGCGATGTCTATTTATAGCCGTTTGGTGCAAAGCAATCCCGGCGTCGTTGCGGTTTGGCTCGGCTTGGCCGATACCCACTTTTTACAGGGCGAGTTTGGCGCAGCCAATAATGCCTATGTCAAAGCGCAACAGTTGGATCCGGAAAACATTAATGCCTGGTTAGGGCCGGCCCGTATTCTGGTTCGGCAACGTAATCTGCCGGAGGCCATCGCGCGTTATCAGGCCATTCTCGCGCGATTCCCCGATAATGCGCTGGCGTTGTCCGGGCTCGGCGTCAGCTATGATTTGGCCGGCGATCACCTTCAGGCGCAGGGTACTTACCGACGAGGATTACAGATATATCCTGACGATACCGGTTTGCGCAATAACCTGGGCCTCTCGCTGGCGCTTGATGGGAAACCGCGAGATGCGATCAACACGTTGCTGGGGACGAACGGCGTTTCCGGCAAGTTGCCTCAGGAGAGAGATAACCTGGCGCTGGCTTACGGCATGTTGGGGCGGGACGATGCCGCCGAAGATATCCTGATGAGCACGCAGTCGCAGGATATGGTGCAGGATAATCTGGTGTTTTATCGCTACCTGCGCCAAAGCATGGGTCAATCCGGTGCGGATAGCCATGAGTAGCTTGAGGACGCGCTGGTCGCGATTAGCTCGCAACCAGCGGGGCATCACGGCGTTGGAGTACGCATTGGTGGCGCCGCTGCTGTTTGCGGTGATCTTTCTGGCTATTGAAGTGGCGTTTATCATGCTGGCGGACGCCCATCTGGATGTGGCCGCGAATCGCGTAGCGCGCATGGGACGTATTGGCATCACTGGGGATTGCCAGCAGGCGGTAAACAAGGTGATGAAGGATACTCTGTCCAGTTGGATCAGCAGCGACAGTAAGGTTTATGCCGAGGCGAAAGTCTATACCCCGGGGGCGGATAATGCGTTCAGCGATGCTTACGACGCTAACTATACCCCGGTGTGCGATACCGGCGGACGAAGCAGTATGGTTATCTATCGTCTGGGGTTCGATCGTCCCGGCCTGACTGGGTTTATTTACTGGCTGGGACTGAGCAGGGCTCGTTTTGAGCGGGTGATTCTGATCCAGAATGAATAAGCGATGAGAAGATCAGTGATGAATTTTTTCCCCCGTTTTTGGCAACGTTGCATACAGAATACGCTGCGGCGTTTCAGACGAGACAACCGCGGCGTGGTGGCGGTTGAAGCCGCGCTGATTATTCCTATTGGCGTATTTGTAATCATCGCTTCATGGGAGTTTTATCAATATTTCAGAACCGCGTCGGTAGTGGACCGAGCGGCATTTATGGTGGCGAATAGCCTGTCCATGCAGCGTGAGCTGCGCGACAATTCCGATTGCACGTTGGCGAATTCGGTTTGCACCTATAACACTATCGCGTCGGATCTGATGACGCCGCTCAGTTATCAGAGCAACGGCGGCATGGTGATCAGCCTGTATAAGGTTGAAGCGGATGATGATGGTAAAAATCCAGCCTGGAAAACGACGCCTGAGTGGCGGCGAAGCTATAAAGGCGGCGCCAATTCCCATGATTTGGCTTCGCGGCTTTCGCCGCCCGCGGGTTTTCCAACGGCGGCGATTAACGATACGGTGATTACGGTGGAAGTTTTTTATGATTATACCCCGTTTGTCATGAGCTCGACGTTCTGGCAGACGCTGGGTGGCGAGAGACAGATTGTCAGCGCGGTATTTTATCGCCCTCGGTTCAGTACGCTGAGTACGTTGCAATGACGTTGAAAGTCGAGGGAGCCATGATAAGGCCAAAATCGTTTTTGCTTATGCTGCAACAGGATCAGCGCGGCTCGGTCACCTTGACCTATCTGCTCTGTTTCCCGCTGCTCCTGCTGACGCTGTTGAGTTCAATCGATTTTATCCGTTACAGCATGGCGCAAAGCAAGTTGCAAAATGCCCTGGATACGGCGGTGATCTCCGCCGGACGTAATCTGGACACCTTTACGCCGGATTCCAGCGCCGAGGCTGAGGCCAACTGGCGGGCTGATGCCATCAGTTACTTTTTCAGCAATATGCCATCGGGTTTTCTCGGCAGTTCGGTTACCGAAGATAACGTGTCTATCACCTACAGTGTCGCAACCGATGAATCCGGTAACCCCACCGGCGCGCAGTTGGTTTCGATGACCGCCAACGGTAGTCTGCCGCTGCTGGTGACGGGGCTGATGAACAGAGCCTCGTTTAATCTGTTTGCGGAAAATGGGGCGGTGCGCCGCACGCGCAGCGATCTGGAGATGGTGCTGGCGCTGGATAATACTGGTTCAATGAACAATGAGAATCGGATTGTCAGGCTGAAATCCGCCGCAACGGAATTGGTGAATACCGTGCTGGGTGCGGCGCAGACAGACGGAAGCGCCAGCCAGTCCTATATTGGCATCGTTCCCTTTGCAGACACCGTGTATGTCGGGCGGGATAGGAAACGCTGGCTATCCGCTGAGGCCCGGGCGCTTCCCTACATTGCCGCCGACAAGAACTGGGGCGGCTGCGTGGTGGAACCTTATGTGAACGATACCTTTAACGCCGAACCGGGATTGCCGGGCCGTTTTGAGCCATTAATGACCGTAGGTACATTAAGCGAATCCAACGGATTAAAAACCACGGCGGAACTGAAAAAGCTTGATGCTTCCGGAGCTAAAGATTATCGAATTTTACCCGGTTCAAAGCCGGTGATTAGCGGCAATCGCAGCATTAGCGTAGAGCTCGAGAATAAGGATGGCGGCAACATCATCCCTAAGTTCGCCTTTAATTCCTATTATGAGCAGTCGCAATACGGCTTTATCCGAAGTGATAACTGTCCTCAAAGCCGGGATATGATGTTTCTGTCTAATAATGCGAATGCGTTAAATAATAAAATCAACGCAATGGGGGTGGATGGCCGCACCATTATCCCGCTGGGATTGTTATGGTCGTGGCGTATGCTGGATCCGAATTGGCGCGGCGCTGACGGCTGGGGTAATAGCGACCTGCCGCGCGATCCCGCCATTGGTCTGAACAAAGTGATTGTACTGCTCACCGACGGCAATAACGGTCTTGATCCGATAACCAATAAGGCCAGCGCCAGCGTTGGCGTGGTGATTGATGGCGAGAGGGATATTCCGGTGGATTACACCATCAAATATCAATACCAATATAAAAATTCGACGGGTAGTCAGGCATGGTTGACAGGCTCCGCCAGTCATGCTTTTTCTATTGATAAACTGAATGACGATAACCACTACGTCACGTTTTATAAATATGCCAACAGTTCCGACTTTAATTCGCTTCGCGTCGGCGGCGAAACGGAGTTGAACAACAGCAGTACCGAAATAAAGCCCTATGGCAAACTGTATCAGGCTGGAACCGACTGGCAGGTGGGTAACGCCACGTTAAATCGACTGACCTCGCAACTTTGCACCAATATTCGTGCCGAAGGCATTACCATCTATACGGTAGTGCTGGGCAGCGGCACCAACGCCAGCACGCAAACCATGATGCAGAATTGCTCCAGCGGGGCTGGCAGCTTTTATTTCAACGCCACCAACGTCAATGATTTGTCGAGTGCGTTTGCCTCTATCGCTTCGTCGCTTACCGAGCTGCGGCTCAATAAATAATCAAAGAAAAAAGCGGGGCAGGGTCATGCAGAAAGAAGACCCTGCCCCGAACTTTTGTCTCAGGCTATGCGCGTTTACTTATCTTTCCCGCAGCGCTTCCGCTCTGGCGCGAAGAATAGGCTTCAGCAGGTAGCTGAGAATGGTTTTCTTGCCGGTTATGATGTCGACCGAAGCGACCATGCCCGGAATAATCAACAAGGGTTTTTCTGCGCTTCCCAGATAGTTTTTATCGGTACGCAGGCGAATAATATAAAAACTATTGCCTTCCTTATCGGTTACCGTATCCGGGCTAATTTGTTCAAGATGACCTTTCAACCCGCCATAGATGGTGTAGTCGTAAGCGGTGAGTTTGATGATCGCTTCCTGCCCCGGATGCAGGAAGGCGATATCCTGCGGACGGATTCTGGCTTCGACCAGCAGCTTATCATCCAGCGGAACGATCTCAACCAGATCGCTGCCCGGTTGAATAACGCCGCCAATGGTGTTCACCAGTATTTGTTGCACAATACCCCGCACCGGCGAAATCACCAGAGTACGATTGACCCGGTCTTCCAGCGCTTTGCCCGTCGCAGAGAGCTTGTTCAAATTGGTCTGGGCTTCGTTCAACTGCGCTAACGCCTCGCTTTTATAACGTCCGCGGGTCTCCTGAATCTTGTTTTCGATCTCCTTGATGGCTGATTCAGCGCGGGGAACGGATAGCGTGACGGATTCCAACTGACCTTTGGTTTCCACTTCCGCGCGTCGCAGACGCAATACTTCCACCTTGGAAATCGCGCCTTCGGCGATAAGCGGTTCCGACATCCTAATCTCTTGCTGCAACAAATTCAGGCTATTGCGAAACTGGAGCTGTTTGGCGGAGAAATCGCGCAGTTCCTGCCGGCGTTGCACCAACTGTTCTTCCAATCCCGATATTTCATTGTGGAATTGCTGGCGCCGGCTGTTGTAGAGATCCTGTTCACCCTTGGCCATTTCCGGCGATCGGACCGTGATCTCCGAAGATAACGCTAATGCACGATCGTTAATTTCGGCATTCAAGCGTTCGATTCTCAGGATTAGCGCCAAGCGGTCGGCTTCCGTTTCCCCAACGTTGGAGGCAAAACGGGTATCGTCAAGCCGCAGCAAGGGATCGCCCGGCTGAACGACCTGACCTTCATGAACAAACAATTCAGTAACGATACCGCCTTCAAGATTTTGAATCTTTTGCAAACGGGATGAAGGTATCGCTTTGCCGTTGCCGCGGGTCACTTCGTCGATGTCTGCAAACGCGGCCCACAGAATAAAAAACAGGAAAAAAGCGCCGATGCTCCATAACGTGATGCGAATGACTCTGGGGGAGTCTTCCACGATGGCGCGACTGACTTCGGGCATGGCATGCAGGCTATCTTCATCACGCCCGATAAAATAACGCCTGATGCGTTTGGCATACTCAACGAGACGCATTGATCTGTCCCTTTTTTAAGGCATCCATGACGATAGCTTTCGGGCCATCGGCAATAATTCGCCCTTTATCAACAATAATTAATCGATCAACCAACGACAGCATCGACGCGCGATGCGTCACCAGCAACAGCGTTTTGTTGGCGACGACGGGTACGAGCGCTTTCTTCAGCCTATCTTCACTGGTGTTATCCATGGAGCTGGTCGGCTCATCGAAAATCAGAATCGGCGGATCGAGCAGTAGCGCGCGAGCCAACGCGACCGATTGACGCTGGCCGCCGGATAATTGCTGACCGCGTTCACCCACCTGAAGGTTGTAACCATCGGGATGCAGACGGGCAAATTCATTAACCCCGGCGATTTCCGCCGCTTGCAGCATGGTCTCATCTTCAACGTAACGCGCGCCGACGATCAGGTTATCGCGCAGCGATCCGCTGAAAAGTTGGATATCCTGCGGTACGTAGCCGATGTTATGCCGGAGGTCGCTGACGTCCAGCTGACGCACGTCGACGCCGTCAACGAGGATATTGCCCGTATTGGCCTGATAGAGATTGACGATCAGTTTTTGTAGCGAGCTTTTACCCGAACCGCTTCGTCCGATAATGCCGACTTTTTCGCCAACGGCGATGGAAATATTTATTCCCTGTAAAGAGCTGTTTTTCTGCTCGGGATAATGAAACGTCACGTTGCGAAACTCGATACTGCCGCGAATGTTTTCCCGCTTTAACGGATGTTCACTCTCATTGCGCTCCTGCGGCAGCTGCATCATTTGTTCGGTCGTGGTCATCGTCAGACGGGCCTGCTGATAACGCGTGACCAGCCCCGAGAGTTGTCCCAGCGGGATGAGCGCCCGGCCGTTCAGCATATAACAGGCGATTAATCCCCCCATACTGAGTTTGCCGTCAATCAGCATATAGACGCCGACCACAATCATGGCGACGCCGGCAAATTGCTGGATCCATTGGGTCAGATTAACCGCCAGGGACGACAATGTTTTGGCTCGCATTTCCAGGCGGCTCAGACTGCCGATGGTTTGCTCCCACACGTACTGTCGTTCGCTCTCTGCGTTATTGACTTTAATTGCGTCCAGGCTGCTCAGGGTTTCAATCAATGTCGCTTGCCGCTCGCTGGCGAGGTGCATCGTTTTTTCGATCGCTTCCGTTAGCGGTTTTTGCAGCGCCCAACTGGCGAGCAGCGCGATAGGATAGGCGAGGATGGAAACCCAGACCAGCGGCCCGCCGATAATCCCAATCACTAACAGCAGAAGCAATGTGAAGGGGAAATCGATAAGGCTTGTCAGCGTTAACGAGGATAGAAAATCTCTGAGCGACTGAAACTCGTGGATATTTTGCGCGAAGTTGCCGACCCTTGCCGGACGGGCCTTCATCGACATACCGGTAATGCGCTCAAACAGCGTCGCCGAAATAATCAGATCGGTTTTTTTGCCCGCGATATCAAGACAGATGCCGCGCAGCGTTTTCAATATCAAATCAAAGATAAACGCGCCGGTAATACCGGTAGCCAGCACCCATAAGGTGGCTGTCGCCTGATTGGGCACCACCCGGTCATAGACGTTCATGATAAACAGCGGGGTTGCCAGCGCAATGATATTAACCAGCAAACTGGCGAGCACGGCATCCATATAAAGGAAGCGCGAGAGTTTAAGCGTATCTTTGAACCAGGATTTAGTGCGGGGGATAAGAGAATCGGACTGAATATCAAACTGATGGCGAGGTTGGGCAAACATCACCAATCCCAGATAGTCCTCCTCTAATGCCGGGCGATCGACCGTAATTTCGCCGCCTTCCGTTTCACTGGGCATGATGCGGGCATCGCCGTCGGCATTCCAGCCCAACAAAATGGCTGCTCTTCCATCGCGTAGCAACAGCATCGCCGGAAGCGACATCGCGGCAATTTTATCCAACGGCCGCTTAAGCACTCTGCCTTGCAAACCTGCGCGCGCCGCCGCTCTGGGGAGTAATTTCACTGATAAACGCTGAGCGGCGAGCGGCAAGCCGGCCGTGAGCGTTGACCTGCTGACCGATTTCCCCTGCAAAGAACATAGTATCAGTAAGCTATCCAGCAAGGGATCGTCGTGGCGGCTACGCGGGTCGCTATGTTCCTGGGGGCCTGCTTCGTCAGGCGTATGGGTATCGTGAACAGAATGCAACTTCATTTAGCTGAGGTTTTCCTTACGCAATGCAATCCGTGCAACGTGAAAATATTATGAGTGGTAACTAAACGCCCCGTTCTCCGCGTGACGGCGCGAAGAACGGGCATAGCAAAATAGCGTATTAATTTAACACGGGTAACTCTGCATGCGTGGTGACATTTGTCAGGCTATTGCCGGCTGCGGGCGCAGAAATTGATAAGCTCTTCAATAAATCGCCCATGCGTGATTTTATCCGATATTCGGTAAATAGCGCGATAAACCGAACTTCCACCAGGCGGCGTTGTGCGGTAAATAACTCGTTTTCGCTGTCCAGCAAGTCCAGCAGCGTTCTTTCACCCAGACTGAACTGTTTCTGATAAGCGGTGCGTACTCGCATGCTGCGATCGGCATATTGTGCGGCGATAGGGAGTTGCTGACGGGCGTTATTCAACGCAGACCAGGCCAGACGCAATTCTTGATTAAGCAAACGCAGGGCGTTATTTCTTACGTCCTGTGCTTCTTTTATTTTATAAGCCTTTGATTCCATATTGGCTTTACTGCTTCCGCCTTCGTACAGATTGTAGCTCATTCTGACCATCGCCTGCCATTCGTTGTTGTGGCCGCGAACGCCGTCAATGTTGTTATCCACATTGCGCGCCAGTTCAATGTTTACGCGGGGATAAAAGGTGGATTTAGAGGCTTCGTACTGTTTCTCGGTCGCTTCGATATCGGATTCGGCAGATTTCAAGGAAGGATTGTTGGCGAGCATGATCCGACGCGCTTCTTCCAGCGACGTCGGCAAAGTAATCGCGGAAGCGGCTGGCGCAATCAGGTTTTCCGGTTCTTTACCCACCACGCTGTAGTAGCTGGTTCGGGCGTCATCAAGATTGGTTTTTTCCGTTAATGCATTATTGCGCGCCTGGGCCAGACGGGCTTCAGCCTGTTCCAAATCGGCAAGACGTCCGACGCCTTGTTGACTGCGCAGCTTTATCTGATCGTAAATACGTTCATGACTGGCCAGATTGATTTCCGCGAGGCGGACAAATTCCTGGCGCTGCAACACATCAAGATAGACCTGCACGGCATCTAATGCGGTGTTTTCGCTGGAAGTAACTACTTTATAAGCACGGGAGTCCACCGTGGCACGCTGACGACCAACCTCGCTGGAAGTAGCGAAACCGTCGAAGACCATTTGGTTTACGCTAATACCGGATTCCCTGCGGCTTAATTCGACGCGGTGATCGCCGCTGGCGCGAGTGGAGGGGCTGTCCGTTTCTTGACGGCCTGTGCCGGCATTTAACGTCACGGAAGGGAGATATCCACCTTTGGCCGCGCGCAAATCATGATCGGCAGAGAAACGGCTATTAATTGAAGCGCTTACTTCTGGATGGGTGTTGAGCGTGTATTTAATTGCATCCTGAATAGTGTCAGCGTTGGCATAATTACTAAAAACCGTAATGAAAAGTAATGTTGATAAACTATATTTATTATAAACCATTATAATATTTTCCTGAGAAAAAAGTTGATTTCGTGATTTTTTTCTTATACCGATCTAAAGGTTAGTTAAACTTATGGTTGAATAAACATTCTGATAATATATGCAATATCAGTGCATTAATTTTTAATGAAATGAATATCATTTAAAACGTCTTATTTACTCAATGTGAGTATTCTTCTGGAAAGAACATGCAGGATTTTTTATTATATTGGTCGTCGAGTCAAGAGATCGACACGTAAGAAGTTGGTTTACAGTAATAATAAAATCAATTTTACAATAGGTTTGTACAGCAAGAACAACTCATCAGGATGATGTCGCAATCTATTACTAATTTATCCGTAACACAAAAATAATAACTAGATAGCAAGGGGAACTATTTTGAATAGCGTAATCGGTATCATCAAATTCGTTATCGGTCAGGTTTTTGTCGTCTCTTTGGACGGCAGTCAACGGTTGTTAGTCGCAGGTGAACGTATTTATAGCGGAGAAGAAGTCGTTACGGGAGATAACGGCGCTGTTTCGATCACGTTACCTGATGGACGCACACTGGATTTAGGTCGCGACAGCAGCTGGAGCGACGTTGCTGGCGTGAACAATAAAGGCGCTACCGCCGCGGACAGTAATGATGATGTTGCATCCTTACAATCCGCTATTGCGCAAGGGGATGACCCGACGCAAGTTCTGGAGCCAACGGCGGCCGGGAATAGTGATATCGGCGAAGCAGGAGACGGCGGCGGCAGCCATACGCCGGTCGTCCTGGAGTTAACCGGGCAGATGGTTTCCCCCACCATTGGTTATGATACTGCCGGACTGACGTTCAGCGCGGCCTCCTCTGCCGATGAAAACACTGCCGGAGCGGCAGCGTTAACTGCGCCAGCTTCGGAGACAACGGATAATACAACTTCGCCCTCGATTTCGATCACCATCGATCCCATCACCGCCGATAACGTGGTGAACGCGACGGAATCCGGTCAGACGATTAGCGTCACCGGTAAAGTGGGTGGCGATGTACAGGCTGGCGACACGGTGACGGTTACCGTCGGCGGTCAAACTTACCCCGCCACCGTAACCACCGATGCCGATGGCGGCAAAAGCTGGAGCGCGAATGTGCCGGGCAGCGCGCTGATGGGCAACACGTCGGTGACGGCGACGGTCACCACCACTGATTCTGCGGGCAATATCACCACGGCCAATGCCAGCCACGATTACGGCGTTGACACCACGGCGCCGGATGCCTCGATCAGCATCGATAACATCACCGCCGATAACGTAGTGAACGCGGCTGAGTCCGGCCAGAGTATCAGCGTCAGCGGTCAAACCGACGGCAACGTGCAGGCTGGCGATGCGGTCACCGTCACCGTCGGTAATGAGATCTATCAGACCACGGTCAATGGCGACGGCAACTGGAGCGTCAATGTACCGGGCAGCGTGCTGGCGGGGAATTCCGCGGTTAACGCCACGGTGACTACCGCCGATGCCGCTGGCAACACGACAACGGCTAACGCAAGCCACGGTTATGCGGTTGACACCACGGCGCCGGATGCCTCGATCAGCATCGATAACATCACCGCGGATAACGTGGTGAACGCGACTGAGTCTGGCCAAAGCATCAGCGTCAGCGGTCAAACCGGCGGCAATGTGCAGCCGGGCGATGCGGTTACCGTGAGGGTGGGTAATGAAACCTATCAGACTACGGTCAATGGCGACGGCAACTGGAGCGTCAA
>NZ_JAKMAJ010000021.1 GCF_022378355.1 Brenneria bubanii | reverse complement strand
TCGTAACGAGCCATGGCGATATCTACATGAAAAATCAGAACGATATTCTATCAAAATCTATTGAGGGACACAGCCTAGTGAAGATGTATTGATAGAAGAATTAGTTCATATTGCCACTCTATACGAAAAGGTAAGAAAAAGCCAAATAAAGCCGGAAGCGATTTAAGAGGAGATGTATAGTGGTATGTTCTTCTAATATTGATATATATCATATCTGCGATATGGTCGATGAGGGAAATATTGAAGGTGTTAAGTCATCACTAAAATCACATAATCATCTTTTACATGAAGTACGGAGAGGACGGTCACTATTACATATTGCAGCTGCTGCAGGAAATATCGACCTGTGTCATTTTTTTCTTTCAGAAGGCATAAATATCGATATTCTAGATGATAATCTTATGACCCCTCTGGCTAATACAGCTGTAAAAGGACACTTTCATGTCGCTGAGTTTCTTTTAAATAAAGGAGCGGCAGTGGATGGTGATCCTAGAGGAAAAACATCACCGTTGATATTAGCCAGTCAAGAAGGCCATTTAAATATTGTTGAACTGCTACTTAATCATGGTGCAGATATTAATAGACTTCAAATAAATTTAAATTGCACAGCTCTGGATCTAGCCATTTCATATAATAGAGAAAATATTATTTATTTTTTAAAAAATCAGGGAGCAAAAACCTCTTTGGGAAAGATAAATATTAGCACTGAATTAGGCAGCGGAATTATTGAACACATTTTTAACAATGTTGGTCCAATTCTTACAGATGAGTACTCGTTAGGCAATTCAACGCTAAAGACAGCTTTAGTAGGGAAAGGAAACAACAACAAGCTATTATTTACATTTGGCCATTTCAAATCCCATCTCAAGCAAGAGTTTTTAATATGTTTACCTTATGACTGGCCTTTAAACAAAGAGATATTTGATGGAAACTATAAAGAAGCATTCCCATTAAAATTTTTTTATCATTGTCGAAATATAATTTCGACAATGATAGTTTCAGTGAAGGTTATATTTTTGACAAAAAAGATAAACAATGATGTGAGTTAGCATGGCCGGAAGAAATCAGTGGACTAATTACAGTTGATTATTCGTTCAACCATAAAAAAAAGAATCAACCTTTGATGAAAATTTCGCTTCACTATTGTTACTTGTACCAATTAAGTACCCTAAGTCAGGCCGACCTAAAGATGAAAAATTAAATCAATGGGTGACCAAACGGCGTACCGCCTCATGGAAAAGTGTGTCGTTTAAAAAGGAATGGTTACATAGCTAATACCTAATCCCCTCTGTCAGGTGTGAAGAACTTGGTGGATTAGAAGGAAGAGCAAATAAACAAAACCCGATAGGTCCAAATAATCCATGTAGAGATGATTTCTTGGCTGCTGCGGATGATCACCGGTCCAAGGGGGGAGTAAATGTTCAAAATAAAGAAGAAAGAGTTGGTTGAGAATTCTGTTTTTTCAATTTATTTAGAAGGGATTGGGTTTACTGTTGCCCAGTTGAGAGGTGATTGTCAAATGGAGTTTTTTGATGTTCTTAGAGATAAAGATGATTGGGCAGAAATAAATCTGAATGAAGAAAAAATACTTTTCTGCATTGTAGTTGCAGCACATCGGTTACTCGCTCTATTTCATAGAAATATCACGTCGGAAGTTATATTTAATGAGAAAGAACGTGGTCTAGTTGGACTTAGCTATTCATCCGTAAGGGAAAGTACAGGCGTTTTTGGTCTTGAACTAATTGAATATGACAAAACATTTAACCCTAATAAAATCAAGGTGTTGATTAAAAATTTAGATCCTGTTTCCCATCAGGATATTCTTTATTCATTTGAATTTCTTGGTATGAATGGGAATGTGGAAAAAATAAATAAAAGGTTGGTGAGGTATTTTTCCGAAGGGATTAATTTCGACAATCAAATAAAATATTTATATCCTGAATTGGATCTCCCTCCGAAAGAATATGTAAGGAAGGATATTAAAGATATTAAGTTATCTTGAATCAAAAAATGAAAAAGACTGGCAATAATCTAACGATCCTTCCGGTTTTTTATTTTATAGTCTGGTTGAGCATTGTTATCATGAAGAGAGATGGATTTATGATGCTAGGAATAACATCATGGATATTTATAATCTTGTGATTCAGATGCCATTTATGAAATAAGATATATGAAAATCAAATTAACAGAAGAGATTATTGATAATATTTTCTTTTCCTCTTCATTGGGTAGTGGCGTTGCTAAATGGAATGGCGACAAGATTTGTATATCAGAGTGCTATGATGTGGAAATAGATTTCGATACTGAGTATGTATGGGGTGAGAATATTATTCTCTCTGATTTTCCATGCCATAAAATTCTCTTTGAAAATGGGATGAATAAGATTTTCTCTAAAGTCATTGCCATTGAAGAAGATGTAATTACTATACAGCTAGATAATAATGTCGTATTTATTAACGCGTTGGGTGTAAAAGAGATCAGTGTTGGATGTTTCGTAATGTTTTATTCGCCTCCGGATAAAACAGTGTTGACACCATTTAATATGTAATTTTTTAACAAAAAAAGCCGGAAGCGATCATGTGATCCTTCCGGCTTTCTTATTATCGGTCAGTCATTACCCATTATTCCCGTCGGATCCAGCCCGCCGACGGCGGCGCGTTAATCGAACGGCTGCGGCTTAATCCTCCCTGACAGCGCCACAGACCCGAATATCCTGCACGGTAATGACGATGCAGTCCGGCATCACGCGCGGTTTGAGCAGCGGTCGAAAACTGAAGCACTTGCGACCATCTCTTGATAACGCCCTGCCCGTGCCGCAGGGACGATGACTACATCGCGCTGTTCGACTATTGATTTGGCGATTGACCCAATCGCCCCATCCATTCGGCCACAACGGCAGGAGCTTTAGATGGTTCCGCCCCAAGGAAGAGCCATATTGCCGCCCCCGGAAACGATCGGTCAGTCATTCAGCCCGTAGCCAATAAACCTCGCCTGCCAGAACGCCGTTTATTCAGGACTGGACTTGTCATTGGCCGACAGATCCTGAGTAACATTCTCATGCTTCTCGCCAAATTTCTCCCGCATGTGCGTTTCGATTTCTTCCAGGCTTTTGCCCCGCGTTTCCGGCACCATAAGCATGATAAACAGTAAAGAACCCACATTAATCACCGCGAAGATGAAAAAGGTTTTGCTGCCGGCATATGCCATTACCGGTGGGAAACTGAAAGCCACTAACGCGTTGAAAATCCACTGGATCGAAATGGCGGTTCCGGTCAACCGTCCCCGGAGTTGCATTGGAAATAATTCCGACATCAGCAACCAGTAAACCGGCGCGATAAACATCTGCATGAAAAACAGAAAGAGCAGTATGCAGGCTAACGCAATATAACTTTGAGTGATGTCGGCAGGTAACAAAGACAACACCAAGCCCAGCGAAACCTGCGCAAAGATAACAAAAATAAATCCGGTGATCAGCATTCTTCGGCGCGAGAAACGGCTCACGGCCCAAATTCCGGCAAAGGCGGCGATAACGGCAACCACGCCATTGCCGATAGTGGCGGTAATGGCGGCAGTGGTGCCGAGTCCGGTGGATTTGAGGATAATCGGAGTGTAGTACATAAACGCATTAACGCCCGTGAACTGGAGGGCAAAGCCCAGTCCAATCCCAACAATCATCAGTCTTAAAACCCATTTTTCACGAATAAGCGTCATGACATCCGGCCCGCGTTCGGCTTGTTTTGCCTGTTTACGCATCTGTGTCAGTTCTTTATTTACCTCACGCGGCGTTGCACGGAATCGTTTGAGAATTTTTTTCGCTTCCTCCGGCCGACCTTCAGAAACAAGCCAGTGCGGTGATACCGGCACAAAAAAGGTGCCAAAAAACAGTAAGATGCCTGGCACCATGGCAATCGCCAGCATATAGCGCCATAGATGCCCATCATGCAGCAAATAGCTGAGTAACGCGCTGACCACATAGGCAACAAGCTGCCCGGTGACGATCATCAGTTCATTACGGCTTACCAGAGGCGCTCTCAGTTTCGGCCCCGCGATTTCCGCGATAAACACCGGTACGGTCGAGGAACCACCGCCGACTGCAATACCCAGCAAAAACCGCATAGCAACCATTGTCGGCACCGTGGGAGCCAGCGCGGTTCCCAGAGAGCCGACGACAAATACAATAGCGAGACTGCGCAGCGTGATACGGCGTCCAAACTTGTCGGAGAAAAAACCGCTGAAAAACGAACCTAACGCGGCGCCAAAAATCAGTGACGACGCAACCAGCCCCTCCGTAAAGGAGTTCAGCCCCAGCCCCCCCTCCGCCATGGGAGAGGACATATAAGGCAATGCCCCTGAAATAATACCGGTATCATATCCGAATGCCAGTGATCCCATCGTCGCAACAAGCACGACAAAAAAAATCCTTTGCTTCACAAGCTCCGCGTGGGAGGGTCCGTCTGTCTGAGATAAATGTGTATCCTGGGAATCCATAATATTCTCGACTATTAGTAGTGAATTACACGAGCGTATTCCTGAAAATACTGGCGTATTGGTACTTACGCGTAACCTGAGAGTATAGACGCAGCTAAGCGATAACAGATTAAATGAAAAGGATTTTTTTTTGTCCGTCAAGCCATTCCAGATTACCGGCGCCAGGCGCATCCACCAGGGGATATGGAGATAATTTCTTACTAATTATTATTTTTCATGATATTACAAAGAAAATGGTGATATATCATTCTGTATCCGCTGACGATAACGGTCATATCAATCAGTGGGAAATTCAGAGTCATCCCAGATCAATATCTTATGGCTTTGTTTGGGTTTACACGGCACGGCACGGCAATACTCACACACCTTGCCGGACAATGGGATAATGCTTCCGATCTTTTACTGCCGTTGAAGACGCGACGCGGGGAGACAAAAGCGACCTCGCCATACAAACGCAACCTTGGTCGATGAAACCGCTGAAACGCATCAGAAAGCAAACGACGCTCTCATGGGCGCAGACCGGTCTATCGCCATCCAGCGATGATGCTGTCCGTTGATTTCACCTGAATGACATTTCCCGGAATACTCAGTTCCGCCCAAACCTCATTATGTTGACCAATCAGCTGTGGCGCCGTCGCATAGGTGCGGTTAGAGGTTGTATGCGCGTCTGAAGCAACGGTGATGGCATAACCTTTGCTGGCGCCGACTTTTATTGTGGTGTCGATACAATAATCCGTCGCGCAACCACAAATAACGAAGCTATCGGCATTTAACCGTTTAAAAACAGTTTCCAGTTCAGTGTTCCAAAAGGCATCACAGGCGGTTTTATTAACATAAACAGCATTATCCGGTCGCTCAAGATCCGACAATATTTGCCATAATGCGCTGCCTTCAGCCATTTCGCCTTCAATATGCTGAATGAATATTGTTTGATCCGCTTGCGATATCAGCTTGTTGATCAAATTGACCCGGCCTTGCCTATCATAGCGCGGCGCGACAAATACGCCATTTTGCATATCAACAACGATGAGTAGTTTCACTAGACGTTAACTCCAGTCAGTTTATCTTCCGTTCAACGGCTTACCGTCACGGCAATCATGATCTTCATGTTATCGCATACCGCCGGTAGCGGACACATTATTCCCCAGCGATATATGGGGGCCATGGCCGCCAGGTCACAGGCTCCGCCACCACGGTGAGAATGTCTGCCGAGAATCATCAATGGCGATATCTTCACCAATACGTGGCGTCATTAATCGCCATTCTTTATTGCGAGCAGCCTGAAAAATCCGCTCCAGCGGGCCATCCCAGCGATGATGCGCCAGCTTGAATTTGCTATGGTGAACGGGCAACAAGGCCTGCGCATGCAAATCATCGGCCGCCAGAGCGGTCTGCTCCGGCGTCATGTGAACATGGGGCCAGGCGGGGTCATACTGCCCGCACTCCATGACGGCTATATCAAATCCGCCCAGACGCTCGGCAATCTCTTTGTAATGAGGACCATAACCGCTATCGCCGCCCAGATAAATGCGATGGCGCGTGGTTATCAGCGCAAAAGATCCCCACAAGGTCTGATTCCGCTTAAGCAGCCGACCGGAAAAGTGTTGAGCAGGAAGAATATGGATGGTCAATGCGTCCTTGTTCACCACGCTGAACCAGCCGCCCTCCGTGATCTTTTCCTGTGAAAATCCCCATTTGAGAAAGTAAGAACCGACGCCTGTCGGGGTAATGACATGGCGAATTTTTGCGCGCAACGCCTTGATAGTGGGGTAATCCAGATGATCCCAGTGATCGTGGGTAATCAGCAGATAATCGATCTCGGGCAGATCCCGCGGCGTATAAATATTGCTCCCTTTGAAAGCGGTATTGGTTGCCGGGATCGGCGATGCACTGTCGCTGAATACCGGATCAACCAAAAAGCGCAGCCCCTCCATCTGAATAAAGTAGCTGGAATGCCCCATCCAGATAATCACATTATCGGTTTTGTTCAGGGCATGCAGATCGGTTTTTTGCGATGGGATGCGGGAAGCGGGGATCGCACCGGGATCTTTACCGAAAACAAAACGATACCACAGCATAAAGTAGTTTTGGTTACGGCTGATAATCGGTTGTTCAATCTGATTGCGAAAGCGGCCATCGCGGAAGTTCGGCGTTGCCGACGCTGGATGCACATCAGGCGAAGCATACTGCGGTTGCTGAAGCCAGACATAAATCACGAGTATGACGACAGCCAGTAATAAAAGCATAGGGTTTTCCAATATCTTGACCCGGCTATGCGCGCGCATGCCGTAGGCGACCAAGACTTATGATAATTGCCAGTATCGAAGCGGCGACCGCCCTCGCTGGCTCCAACGGACGAACCGCCTCTTCTGTAGGGCGAGCCCCGGCAAAGCGCCATCGGATTGAGTATAGGCCGATAAAATGACGCCAACCAACGCGGCTCCATGCACTGACCGAACATACGCGTAATAACCTCAACCGTATACCGCCGCCGGAATACCATGATGGCCAGCGCAATTTGATACATGGTGGTGCAATATGGCGGCGTGCACCATTAATGACCTTTTCAACATCATATTTTGGTGCAACGCCGTAACCGATCCAGACCGCCTAAAGGCGGCGGCAAGTATGTAATGCCGTTTTTCGCCGTCGCCTGGATTGAATATATTTAACCTTTCACCTTGACTACGCCCCTTTTGCCTATAGCGACGCCAACGTACAAATGCATAAATAATGCATAACCATTCAAAACAAGTCATTGTTTTTTAAATTAAAAGCGATAAAAGAACAAGTCTATGCATATTTGGCACGATTACTGCTGCTTATCTTGCGATGGCTAAAAACATAAACAGCGCAGCGGCATTCATCCCTTTTTATCTTTATTCAGTAATCCCAAACTGAGTAACGGCGTAACATGAATGAAAAGAGACTCATGCAACCTATACATAACCATCAAGGCCCATCCGGAATACCGGTAAACGGCGCACTTTATTTACCTTAATTTTAACTGAATCAGAAAGGTGGAAGAATGAACTGGAAAATCACAGTGCTGGCGGGCATGGTCGCCTATAGTGGTCTGGTTAGCGCCGCGGAACAGCAAACACTGAAGATCGGCACCAATAGCGGCTATGCGCCTTTCGAAATAACCAGAAGCGACGGCACGCTGGCGGGACTTGATATAGATATTGGCAACGAATTGTGCAAAAGGCTCAGCGCCAAATGCGTTTGGGTCGATACCGCCTTTGACGGGCTGATTCCGTCGCTTCAGGCCAATAAAATCGACCTGATCAATTCAGCCATGAACATTACGGAAAAGCGGCTACAGTCAATCGCCTTTACCAAACCGATCTACATTGTGCCGATTCAGATGGTGGCCAGAAAAAACGCCGGCTTGCTGCCGACGGCGGCAAGCCTGAAGGGGAAGAGCGTCGGCGTGCAGCAAGGCACATCGCAGGCGGATTATGCGATGAAATACTGGGCTAAATCCGGCGTGGATGTGGTTACCTACCCAGAGCAGGATCAGATTTTTATGGATTTATCCGTCGGACGCCTTGACGCCGCCTTGCAGGAAAGCCAATCGGCGCTGGATACCTTCCTCAATCAGCCGCAAGGACACGATTTCGGCTTCGCCGGCGATCCGGTAACCGACCCGTCGACGCTGGGACAAGGCACGGGCATCGGCCTGCGTCAAAAAGACGGCGCGTTGCTGCAACAGGTGAATCAGGCATTGGATAGTATGAAGGCGGATGGCACGCTGGAAAAAATGTCGAAGCACTATTTTGCGCGCGATATCACCGCTCGATAATACTTTCGCGCTACGAGCTTGTCGCGGTGCGCATCCCAACGCTTATTAGCAGAGAAATTTATGTCCGATCTAACGATAAAAAACTATAACCAGGTACGTGAAAAGATTATTGCTCAGGACAGACGCTTCAGCGCCCGCGGTGGAAAACTTCACTTTGCCGGCATCGACGTTGAAGCGCTGGCGAAAAAATACGGCACGCCGCTATATGTATTTTCCGAAGAGGAAATTATCGCCAATATTCGGGAAATTCAGCAGGCCTTTGCGTCTCACGCCGAGACGAAAATATGTTTCGCCTCCAAAGCCTGTTCCGTTATGAGCATATTACAATCGGTGTGTAAAACCGGCATTTGTGCGGAGGCTAATTCACTGAATGAAATACGCAAATGCCTGGAGGCCGGTTTTCACGGCGGGCAGATCGTCTATAACGGGGTAATCAAAAAAACGCAGGAACTGGAGTTTGCCATTAGCCACGACCTGTATCTGATCAATGTCGATAGCCTGTATGAACTGGAACAGATTGATGCGATTTCCCGCCGGCTCAAGAAAACGGCCAATGTCTGTATCCGCCTTGAGCCCAACGTGCCGTCGGCGACTCATCCCGAATTGATTACCGCGTTCCACGCCAAGTCGGGCCTGGATCTGGAACAGGCGGAGGACGCCTGCCGCCGCGTCCTGGCTATGCCTTATGTCCGGCTACGCGGTCTGCATATGCACGTCGGCGATCAGGTGCCGGAAGTGGAGCCTTTCGCCAAAGCCACTCGCGTATTAGTCAATGAAGCCCGGCGTCTGGAACAGATTTTGGCTATCCGCTTCGACGTGATCAACGTCGGCGGCGGCATACCGGTACCTTATAAATACGACGAGGAAAATGGCGATCCGGTGCATGACAATATGTATGCCGGCATTACCGCTCAGGATTTTGCCGATGCGATCGTCAATGAAGTGCATCAATGGCGCACCGATATCCAAATCTGCATTGAGCCGGGGCGCAAGGTGGTTGGCTCCGCCGCCGTACTGCTGGCCGAAATCTGCTGTGAAAAACAGAAGACGCATTACGATGCCAACGGCAACGTAGAACGCCGCGTCGAGTGGAAATTCGTTGACGCCGGTTACAGCATACTAACCGATAGCCTGCTCTATAACTGGTTCTATTACGTCTATAACGCCTCACGTATCGATGAACAACATGAGCGCTACGTCAAGCTGGGCGGCCCGTTGTGCGACGGTGGCGACTACTTCCACGCCGGTGTGCAGGGCGAAGAATTTTTATTGCCCTGCGGGACGGAAATCGGCGATATCGCCGCTTTTCTTGATACCGGCGCTTATACCATCGAAAGCCAGACGGTCTATAACAACCGTCCGCGCACGGCGGTAGTGATGATTGACCGACAGGGAGAGGAGCGCCTGATTCGCAGGGAAGACACCTACGAAGATATGCTCAAATACGATATTTATTGAACCATCAGGGATGCGCCGGAATCCTATGACCACAAGAGCCGGCTTAAAGCCGGATACCGCGTCATTCCTCCAGGATCGGGCTTACGTGGGTGACTGGGGCGATTTTCGGCCGTGCGCTACGCTGAAATCGTCCCCTATCCGAAAATAATTATTTAAATTCCACATATTTATAATATATTCCCCCTATATGCCCATAGAATATTAAGAGAAACTCGCCATTTTGTGATTAAATGGTAAAAACGACATAATTAGGTTCAAAATCAACAATTTTATTATTACCACTACATAAATCCCTCACCCTGCTTGGGAAATGACACCTTGTAATAAAAAAATAATAAATTTAGACAATATCGGTGCTTACATATGCGTTTTAGACTGATTGAAGGATTTTTATGATATATTCTTTTGTTGCACGACAGCCTATTTTTGATAAAAACCTGAATACCGTGGCTTATGAATTGCTTTTCAGAAACGGATTAAACAATACCTTTCCCTCCGTTTCAGATGAATACGCTACAACACAGATGATTTCAGATCAATTTCTTGGCTCGCCGAATTTTCGGCTGGTAGGTAACTATTCTTCTTTTATTAACTTCCCTTACCAAATGATTATCCAGGGTTTGGCAGATACGCTTCCTCGGGAGGAAGTCGTCATTGAAATACTTGAAAATGCCGAACCTGATGAACATTTGCTAAGAGCAATAAAAAGATTACATAGTGACGGATTCCGCATCGCGCTTGATGATTTTTCTTTAAGCGGAAAATGGGATAAATTTATTCCTTTTATCAATTTTATAAAATTTGACGTTAGGATTAATACCTTTAGAGAAATCGATGATTATATAAAATCACATAAACAAAGGCTCAAGAATGTTACATTTTTAGCAGAAAAAGTTGAAACCTACGTTGAATTTGAAAAATATAAATCCATGGGGTTTGGCCTATTTCAAGGTTACTTTTACAGCAAACCTGAATTAATAAAAAAACGACGACTCTCACTGAACGAAATATCCGCATTTCAACTAATGCTTGAAGTAAATTTGGATGATCCTGATTTCAATAAAATTGAAATTATCATCAAGCGCGATCTATCCCTTTCTTATAAAATCATGCGCTATGCCAAAAACTTCTTATATAAATCGGTAGGAAATCATAACGTTAATCGGTTATCTCTCAAAGAGATCGCCATGTATCTCGGTAAAAATGAACTGCGCCGTTTTGTTTCAGTGGCCTGCCTGGCAAATAAAGATAATGTAAAAATGCCGGAACTGTATCATACCAGTTTGATCAGAGGGCGATTCTGTGAATTGATTGCTGAACACTTGAACCTGCATTCCCATTCTCAAGATGCTTTTCTTTGCGGCCTCTTTTCCTTGCTTGATGTCATTCTTGATATCCCACTGGATGAGCTTTTTAAACAGGTAACCATATTTGAAACGGTGATAGATACCCTGCTCCGGCATGAAGGCGAGCTCTACCCGCTCTTGAATCTTGCGCAATTATACGAACAGCAACAGTGGGACGATGCCAACGCCGTTATCGCGGACCTCAAGATTCCTGAAGAGATCGTGATCAAAACGATGAGCGACGCCATCAAATGGACCGATGAATTTCAGCTATAGCCACTGATGGCATCATCAGTGTGCATGCTTTATTTAACCAATAAACGTCAACCGACGCCGTTTGAAATCACCAATCCTGATGTTGATATCCACTTTCAATACGGCCTTTACCCTGGTTCAACATCGCTCATCGGCGCAAAAATACTCGCCTGATTTTGGGTTGTGCGCGTCAAGGTGAAATGCCTCCACGGGGATCGTTTGGCATGTTTTGCATCAACCTGTCGATCGTATTGGAAAACCGAATGCGGTTCGAGCCGTAGCCGGCGACGGCGGAACAGCTTTATTTGTGCTGGCGGAAAATCCATTCGCGGATAGGTTCAATGCTATAGGCGATGCGCCAGGTATTGCGGTGTCCGCTGGCTCCGGCGGCTGACTGACCCGGCGGGATGACGGTGCCTTCGCGGAAAGCCACGTAGTTGATTGCGCTGTTCTGCGCATCGATTTTGTCAAAAGCGCGGCGGAATTGTTCCGACGTCCAGGTACCGTCCCAAACCGCACGGCTGACTTTCGCCCCTTCCTTTTCCAACACCGCGGTAATGGCGTTTTGTCCCGGATAGGCTTTGTCGTCATCTTGGGAGACCAGGATCCACAGCCTCTGCTTGGCGAGCGGTTTCACCAGCGCGGGATCCCATTGGCCGGCAACCAGAAAAGAGGCGGCGAAGAAGGTTGGATACTTGATATCCATCGCGATCGACATCATACAACCGCCAGACTGTCCGGTGGTGTAGAGCCGATTCCGGTCGATAGGGTATTCAGCGGTAAGCGCGTTGATCAAATTGATGGTGGTATCCAGCATATCGGAGGTTTTCGACGCGTCGTCAGCGATGATTTCGGCGTATTGCGGCGCCAGGACGAAGCAGGGCCGACGGGCCTGATCTTCGGGGCTTGCCCAGGACAACGCGCCCAGACCTTGATACAGCGTAGTCGGCGTAACGTCGCTGGTGGCGCCGGCATCATGCATAAACAGCACCAGCGGATAGGCGATGCTCGCATCGTAGTTTTTCGGTACAAACAGATTATAGCGCAGCGTTTTGCCGGTTTTCGGATCCTGAAAAGCCAGTTGCCGGAAATCGTCGACGACCGGGTTCTCGACGTGGGTCGTTGCCATCGTCTTGCTGCTGGCGGGAATGACATCGCCGTTGGTCAATGTAACGGTTCCGCACTGAATGACGCTGGCCGAGGCAGTCTTGTAGACGGTGTCATAAACCGGTATGTCGCCCGCATTTCCTGGCCCGCCGCTTCGCTTGCCGCCACCAGTATCACCAGCGGGAGAAGCCGCCGCCTGTCCTCCGGTATGCCCCTGAACTTTCTCGGCCAGCGGCGCATTGTCATCCTCGGGCGACAGCATAATGATGGCAAAGCGCCCTTGCGCAGCACGGTCAGCGGGATTAGCCGATGTGCTGGCGAAGACATCGGTCACCGTCCTGCCCTCGACGTGAAAACTCGTCGCAGACAATGCCGCGCACTTGAGGGCAGCGTCGTACTCCACGGCGACGCCGATCAGCCGGATGCCATCGCCAAACACCTGGGTGATAGCGGTAGCCCCCTGCGTATTCCGCGTGGCGCCTTTGGCAAAAACAGGGACATTGATCGCAATCAGCGCGCCGGCAGATACGCCCATGATCAGGAATTCCCGACGTGATGGCATCTTAATTCTCCTCGATTGTTGCTGTCTTTCATTCGTTTCAGTTTATCAACGATAGCGGTCGCCGCCGCTTCGGCCGCGCCTTTGGCGTATGGCGAGTTACGCGCTTCGTAGGTAAAGCGATCATAACTCCGCGCATCAGGCATATATTTGGCCGCGCCATCAACCATGGTCGCGACCATAATCTGCGCATAGGGCGATCCCGCCCGGATTTGTGCGCCGATGCTGGCGGACAGCTCCGGCTGCATGCCCACCAGAACCATGTCGCCGATACGCATCAGGATCACTGGAACCCTACGTTTCTCGCCGATCCTGTAGTTGAACGACGTCACCGGACCGACCGGCTTATCCTCCGGCGCAAAGCGCTGCGAATCCACCTCGATACTTTCACGCCGCATCTCCAGCGGCCCGCCGGCCTGCGTCACGATACGCTGAGCGACACGCACGACGTCCGCACCGAGCCGCTCGCCGAGCAGATCCACCAGCATAAATCCCGCTTCGTGCATATCGATTTGACCGACGCCGCCATCGTGGTTGACCACATGCCGGTTCGCCTGAAGATAAGGCGCCTGATCGCCGGCCGCCCCGACGAGAAACAGCGCAACGGCGTCTGAACCATAATGCGCTTCGACATAACGCGCCGCCGATCCGGCCAGATCGGCGGAAATCAATCGACCGCCCGCGGCGCGTTGCGAGCCGTCCATAATGGAAGATTGCACCGCCACGTTCATCAGAATCGCCAACGGCTTGCCGTCGAGGCGATCGATGCGCAATACCCCGAGGAAAGGATCGGCGAAGCCGGCATCGTCGGCGCCCAGCCACCATCCGTGGGGCGTTTGCACGTCACGGTTGACGTTCACCCGGCTGACGCCGGACTCGAATCCCAGACGCGCAGGCTGCAAACCGGCGACGGCTTGCGTCGCCGCGCGGCGCATCGCGGCCTCGACAGCGCGTAAAGCGGCCGCGTTGCGCGTGAGATCGGTACCGGCGGGAGCCTGTCCGGCCGAAAAGATGTGCGGCGTCGAAAACGTATGGCTGGCGCATACCAGCGCGTTTTCCGCCGCCACGCCCGCGACATCGGCAAGGATGGCCTTTATCGCGCCGATCATCTGGTCGGCAATCGAGGTCAGATCGACGACAGCGATGCTCATACGCGTGCCGCCGTCATCCAGCAAAAGCACACGAACGGCAAGCGCATCGCGCTCGCCGGTGAAGCCGTCCAGCGGATAGAGGTCGGCGGAAAAGACGATATCGGCGCGCCCCGCGCCGGCATTGAACGCCGCCGCCGGACGGGCAAACGCCGCGCCGGGCTGAAGCCATGCCGCTATTCCCAGCCCCAACCCCGTCAACAAAAACTCTCGTCGTGACTGCATATTCATATCTCAACCGACAGGCAAAGCCGGCGCGGCGCCATGCGTTGCCGGCAAAACTACCTGGCGTATGCCCGTTCCTTTGCTTTATTTATCTCACCGTCGCCTGCCAAGGTCGACTGCCGACGTATACTGAACGCAAGCCAACGCGACTGCCTTGAAGAAAGGCGGGGCAGTTGATATGGTACTATGAAAGTACCATATTGTAGCGACCAGCGGCTGTCAATTAAAAAGCGCAAGTCGGAGTATAGATGGAAATCAGCGACAAAAAATCCGTCTCGAAACCAGGGCGACCAAAAGTCATCGGGCACAAAGCGCGTCGGCAATCCATCATTCAGGGCGCCTATGAGGCGTTTATTGAACAGGGATTCGCCCGCACCACAACGGCGGTTATCGCGGCAAAAGCCAGAGTATCGAAGCGATCTATCTATGAAGTTTTTAGTAATAAAACCGCGCTGTTTGCCGCCATTATCCAGGAACATCAGCATTTGATTCTCGCCCTGCCCCGTCCTCCGGATGAGAGACTGCCGTTGCTGGATACGCTAATCGAAATTTTTCGTCTGGAAATCGATGAAGAAGCCGCTCGCGCACGAGAAGCCATGCTGAATTTGATTGTCAGGGAGTCCATACAGTTTCCCGAGCTGTCCGATTACCTGTATGACAATGAAATTATTCGTTCGCGCGAAGCCCTGATCGACTGGCTGCAAATGGAGGCCGATCGCGGCCGAATGGCGGTTGACGATCTGAATGTTTGTGCCGGTATGCTGATGGATATCGTCTTTGGCGCGCTGTTGCCGCACAGAAGAGGGCGACAAGAGACGGCACGGGCATCCAGAATCGAACACATCAAAAAAAGGTTTGAAATATTCCTGCGCGGCATCCAGGCGAATCGTCTGTAATCGGAAACCTTCCGTCATCGCCGACAATCCCTGCCGGAGCCGGCCGACGTCTGAGGAAGCGGTGTCGTCGAGCGCTGACTCGCGGAACGGTCAAGCGCAATGGCCGAGATGGATAAAGCCGATCGCCCTTCAGGGCGCCCTCAGCTCCCTTCCCCATTTTCTCCTGACAGTTCAATGCAATACGATGAAAACGACGGCCATCACAAATCTGCAGTCCGAGATGGCAAACGTTGAAATTTGTACTATTATTTTTCTGTATAATTCAATGATTACATTACCTATTTTTAACATCTCATCAATCTTCAGGAAAATGTACTATGAAAGTATGGAATAAAGTTTTGCTGGCTTCGCTGATCGGATTGGCTCTCGCCGGGTGTGACGACTCATCCAAAGTGGACGCGCAACTGGATAAAGCGAAGGATAACGCGCAACAGATCACAGAAGCCGCCGACAGCAAAGCCGATCAGCTGACCGACGCGGCCAGACAGAAAGCCGATGAATTGAAGAAAGAAGCGTCCACGCAAGTCGACCAGTTGAAATCAGAGTCTGCGGCGATTAAAAACGACGCGGAACAACGCGCCAAAGCCATTACCGAAGAAGCAAAAGCGAAGGCCGGCGACATCAAAGAACAGGCCAGCCAGCAAAGCAACCAGATCGTCGAACAGGCTAAGGATATCAAGGATAATGCCATCAGCGGCGCGCAGAACCTGTCCGCCGAAGCCCAGAAACAAACCCAGGCGATCAAAGACAGCATAAATAAAGATACCACTCAGCAGACGATGAGCCAGGATACTCAGGCAGCGCCGGTCACTGAAGCGCAGCCGGCGACCGCCACACACAGCAATCCTTGAGCATCGCGGTCTGATCAGCGGCATATAGGCCAGCAGGCCGAAGTCTTCCCATCTTATCGACGGACTGTCTCTGAGCCCGATGGTTATACGGCAGCAGAGACAGTTTTCTCCTCCTCCAGCGGGCCACCCTGTCTCTGCGCATGGCCCGCCGGTTCCGCCTGTTTTTTCATCAAATCACGACTAACGTCATGCGGAAAACCGTCAATTTTACCGAACGCGTCCCAGCCATGCTTTATCTCCGCCGCTCCGTTACTTGCCTGATTTAACATTTCGGCGTAGGATTCCAATGATTAAAAACCAATCGGTCTAAATTATGCATGACGAATCAAATGCTGAAATAAAGCCCCGTCGGGGGCGACCGCCCAAAGCGAAACGCGAGTTCAGCGATACGCGAGAGGCGCTGATTCGTTCAGGACTGGAAGTGATTACCGAAACCGGCTATCTGTCCGCCGGCATTGAGGCGGTGATCAAAAACATTTCGGTGCCGAAAGGCACTTTTTATCATTACTTCACAAGCAAACACGCGTTCGGCGTCGCGGTGATAACGGCTTACGGTTCATTCTTCGCCCACCGGCTGGATAAATACTTACTGAACACCCAATCTTCGCCGTTGCAACGAATGCAAAACCTTGTCACCCATTCCGGTTTGGCGATGGCCGGTCATGATTTCAAGCGCGGCTGTCTGGTCGGCAACCTGTTGCAGGAGTCGCCCCTGCTTCCCGACGATTTCCCCGACATGCTCAAAACTATCCTGGAAGACTGGGAACGCCGCGTGGCGCAATGCCTGGAAGAAGCACGGCTGGCAGGCGAGATCGTCACCACCACCTCTTCTTTATCGCTTGCGCGGATCTTTTGGTCCGGCTGGGAAGGCGCGGTCATGCGCGCCAAGCTGTTCCGTTCGGTGGAGCCGCTGCAACAATTCTGGTTTTTCTTTCTGCAAAGCATTCAGGCCAACAACACCAAGCATCGGGAGAATGACAACGCGCACTCTCCGACCAATATCAGTGACGAAGACGTATCACCCGTATGTTTACCAGGACGTGGTGTTTGATTCATCAACGCATTTACCTTCCGGCCATCGCGCAACATCTCCGGCCGGGCGATAAACGCGTCAAACTATAAAGGCGCTATTAATGAGAGCTCTGGTACTTGAACAGCAAGAAGATAAAACCTCCGCTGAGGTAAAAGATATCACGCTTCCGCCAATGCAAGACGGCGAGGTGTTGGTGGATGTCGACTGGTCCGGTCTTAATTACAAGGATGCGTTGGCCATCACCGGGAAAGGGAAAATTATCCGCCAGTTTCCGATGATTCCGGGCATTGATTTTTCCGGCCGGGTAAACCGCAGCAACGATCCCCGCTTCACGCCCGGCCAATCGGTGATATTGACCGGCTGGGGCGTTGGTGAAAATCACTGGGGCGGCTTGGCGCAGCAGGCCTGCGTCAAGGGCGACTGGCTGGTGCCCTTACCCGCCGGACTGGATGAGCGCAAGGCGATGATCGTCGGCACAGCCGGCTTTACCGCCATGCTGTGCGTTATGGCGCTGGAAGAAGCCGGCGTCACCCCGGACAGCGGCAACGTTGTGGTCACCGGCGCCAGCGGCGGGGTAGGAAGCACCGCGGTGGCTTTACTGCACGCGTTGGGCTATCGCGTGGCGGCCGTCACCGGCCGTGAAGCGACGCATGATTACCTGCGCCGCCTCGGCGCCGGGGAGATCCTGGCGCGCGCCGATTTCACCCAGTCCCGAC
This sequence comes from Brenneria bubanii, assembly GCF_022378355.1. Taxonomy (GTDB): domain Bacteria; phylum Pseudomonadota; class Gammaproteobacteria; order Enterobacterales; family Enterobacteriaceae; genus Brenneria; species Brenneria bubanii. Next base: position 25,368 of record NZ_JAKMAJ010000021.1, on the reverse strand, counting down.
CGCTTGAAAAACAGCTATGGGCGGGCGCGGTGGATACCGTGGGCGACGCCGTTTTGGCGAAAGTCCTGGCGCAGACCAATTACGGCGGTTGCGTCGCCGCCTGCGGTCTGGCAGGCGGGTTTACGCTGCCGACCACGGTCATGCCGTTTATCCTGCGCAATATCCGTTTGCAGGGCGTGGACTCCGTTTCGGTTCCTGGCGCGCGCCGGGCAGACATATGGCGCCGCCTGGCGGAAATATTGCCGAAAAGCTTCTACCAACAGGCGGCGACAGAAATTACATTGGAAGAAGCGGTCAGCGCCGCCGCCGATTTTTTACACAATAAAATACAGGGACGAACGCTGGTAAAGGTTAGCGATTAATCGACGGCCTCCCCCTTGTCGGGGGAGGCGTCCGCGTATTAAACAACGGGATTCTCCCCTCCCCCGCCATTACTCTCTTAGTCGCCATGGTTTCCCGATTGCGATATATGCACAAGGGTCGCCGCGAGAGAAAATTGCCGCTCAGGCCGCCGCCGTCAGCATCAGGCGGGCATGCGCGCGCCTAAATCCGCATCATGATGATCGCCGCTAAGCTGGCGGGTAAGTTCGCTGCATCGATAGATTCGCTGCTCCCTCAACGTAAAATGCGCGAACACCTGAATCCTGCTGCATGCGCCATCCGGCTTTTCAACGTCAACCAAATGATGGGTCAGTACATCGTCTCCCTGCGCCGCCACGGCCAGGATCGTCAGCGACATACGCCGAGTCACCTGCTTCAACAACGCCATATGATGCAAAAAATCGTTATAGCCGAGGGTATTGCCATCCACCCACTGCTCATAATCCTGGTCGAAAAATTCGGCGATCAACGCCGGGTTATGTACGGGAGAGGCGATCGTCTGATGTAATGCCTGAATAACCTGTTGCCGTGCTGAAAATACCATTTTTATCTCCCCGTTGAGTGAATACGCAAAGGATAACCCGGCCGGCGCATGTCATAATAACCACACTCTGACATTTAATAATGATTTTCAGCCATGACGAACGTTATCCGCAGCGAAAAACTGGCGCATGCGAAAAAAGCCCTCACGCCCTGGCACCAGCATGAAGCCGGTCAGCTTTACTGGTTAAACCAAGGGATGATTGCGCTTGAGACGCCGGAACAACAATGGGCGTTGACGGCAGGTTGTCTTGGCTGGTTTCCGCCGCATATGCCTCATCGGGCATGCGCCTTCGGCCATATGACGGGAGTGGGACTCTATCTGGCGGCGGAATATTGCCGGGAGCTCCCCGGCGCGCCGCGAATTTTCAGCGCCAATCCGCTGCTACAGGCATTGGTGGAACGCATCGCCGAACTGGAATTCTCTCCCATGATGGAAAAACATCAGCGTCTGATTCAGGTACTGATAGACGAGCTGTTATCCGCCCCGGCGATACCTTCGCACCTGCCGCTGCCGAATGACAGCCGGGCGCTGAAGATCGCGCGCGAAATACTGGAAAATCCGGCCGATGCCCGCACTCAGGCAGACTGGGCCGCTTGGGGGGGACTGAGCGCCCGCTCGTTAAGCCGGCTTTTCCTCGCCCAGACGGGGATCAATTTTGCCCGCTGGCGTCAGCAAGCCCGCCTGCTGCGCTCATTGGCGTTGCTGGCCAACGGCGATCCCGTCGGCAACGTTGCCGCGGCCTGCGGTTATGAGAATGTCAGCGCGTACATTGCCGTTTTTCGTCAACGCTTTGGGGTCACGCCCGGCGGTTATTTTGCCCGCGATGCCGATCGCGACCGCCATTGGACGACCGCCGAATCGCCGTTTATTCATAATTCAAAGTGAAGGTGGCGTCGCCGTTGGCCGACCCCGGCGTGACGTTGTTCTGCGTCGCCACATACTGACCGTAAAATACCAACTGCGCGTTGCTGACGCCGGCTGTGAGCGGGTATTGTTCGCTGGCATTGCCAATCGGAATACGATTGCGGTCCTTATCCAGAATGGCGATACCGACATGCGTCGCGACGCTGTCGGCATTTAACGCCAGCAGCGTTGCGTCATTGGCATCCGCGGTGCCGGAAAACGTGGCGGAGACCGAAGAAACGGCCGAACCGCAGCTTTCAAGATTAATATTGAACCGGACCGGATCCGCCCCCGCTTTTCCTGCGGAAAACGCCTTTGTCGCCAGGATTCCCATATTGACGGTCTGTTCCTGCGAGGCCACGCTGACCGAGCAACTGTTCGACACCAGCGTCGCGGTAAGCTGCATGTTCGTTGTCCCCAACTCCGCCTGCGCGGACGGCAGACTACACCACAGCCCGAGCATCAACGACAGATACGGGGTCGGCGCGCGAAGGCGCAAAGCATCCGATAATCTCATGGCGCTTTTCCCCTTAGTCGAAATCGACACGCAGGTAAGCCAACGCGGTCACGACGCCCGCCTGCGGCTTATTGCCGGTTACGCTGACCGGATAAGCGGTGATCGTCACGTTGGCGCTGTCGTTATCATCCAGCGTAAAGGGCAGCACGCTGGCAAGATCGTTCGGCGTCAGCGGACTATTGCTGCTATCGGTAACCACGAAACCGACATCGCTGTTATCAGAGACGATCGCATTACCGGATGCCGTATCTGCCTGAACGCGTAACGAAAGATTGGTCTGGGCGGCAATACCGTTACAGGCGATGCCGATGGTACGGGTGGCCGTTTGCACGCCATCGGGCTTGCTGCCCGCCGTGGTAAAGGCGCCGGTGGAGATATTGCCGAAATCGATGGAAACCACCTGCCCGGAATTCAGCGTACAGCTTTGCGGTACCGTCACCGTGCCGCTCAGGTACCCCACCACCAGAGGCGACCCCGTACCCTGTCCCGTACTGCCCTGATTGCCATAGACGTAAAAGATGGGAATGGAGGGCAACGTTGTCACGCCGACAAATTTCCGTTTGATACGAAAACTGACCTGCACCCGGCTGCCGGTGGTCGCCGTGCCGCCGCATTTCCCATTACAGTTATTGGATAGGTCGACAAAAGGCACATTATGGTAGGTGCTGCCGCCTGACGCGTTATACACGTAGATTTGCGAAGCGACCTGCAAATAGTCATTGCCGGTAATATCGTACCAGTTAGCGGAACCGTCGTTGAAAGAATAGCTCAGTCCGGCGCCGGCCTGAGCGGTGTAATAGACGGTATCTTTATTATTGCACCCGCCGCTTATGGTGTATGAGCCGCTGTCGGTTTTCTGGTTCCAGCCGGTGGTATAACCGACATAGTTTTGCTGTGAAGAGAACTGGAAATTAAAATCATAGCTCACGGGCGAACCTGTCGCAGTATTACACTGAACGGCAAAGGCCAGCTGCGGCAACAAAAACCACAGCGTCGCCAGGGTTAACCACCACTTTTTGCCCCTGATAAATTTAACTAGCGCTATCATTTTTCTTTTCATTAATACTCCCTTAGCATGGGTTGTCCGCCGTTTGTTACTCTCGCCGCTCACTGATAACTCAGCGTAAAGGTCGCATCGGCATTGGCAGAACCCGGCGTTACCGCGGCGCCTGTTCGTACATACTGCCCATAGAACATCAGCGATGCGCTACTGGCATTGGCGGTCAATGGATAAATTTCGCTCGCCTGACCGAGTGGAATTTGATTGCGATCTTTGTCCAAAATTTCCACCGCGAGGTTAGTCGCGGTGCTATCGCTGTTCAATGCCAGCATGGTGTTGTCTGTCGAGTCCTGAGTGCCGGAAAAGGTGACCTGTACGCCGGTCGCCGCCGCAGCGCAACTCTCCAGATTAATCTGGAAAGGCGTCGCTTCCGGACTTTTCTGCACGCCGATAAACTGCTTACTGGCCCAACTGCCCAAGTCCACGGTTTTATTGACGCTATCCTGGCTAACGATGCAACTATTGGCCACGACCGTAACGGTCAATTGCATATTCGTCAGTCCCAGATCCGCCTCGGCGGACGACGCCAGTGCGGCCAGCAACAGCGCGCCGCCAAATTTCAAGCCTTGACGGCCGCAGGCGCGAGCCATCGAGCAGTTAGGTAAAGGAGGGTTCACCTGAATTTCTCCTGTTAGTAGAAGTCGACACGCAAATAGCCTTTACCGGTCGCCAGACCGACTGCCGGCGTCTGGCCGGTCACGCTGACCGGATAAGCGCCAATCTTGACGCTGGCGCTGGCGCTATCGTCGAGAACGAATGGAATCACGCTGGACAGCGTATTGGGCGTCAGCGGATTGTTGCTGCCGTCGGTGATGACGAATCCGATATCGGCGTTATCGGAGATAATCATATTGTCCTTCACGCTATCAGCCTGCACCCGCAGCGATAGGCTGGTTTGCGCTTCGATGCCCTTGCATTGAATGCCGATGGTTTTGCTGACGGGCGACACGCCCTCCGCTATTTGACCTGCGGTTTTGAACGCGCCGGTCGAGACGGTGCCGAAATCGATGGCGATGATTTGCCCGGCATTCAACTCACAACTTTGCGGCACCGTGACCGTGCCGCTCAGATAGCCCACCGCTATCGGGGTGCCGGTGCCCAGGCCGGTTCCGCCCTGGTTGGCGTACAAGTAGAAGATAGGAATAGATGAGATGGTGGTAATCCCGACGAACGGCCGCTTGATGCGGAAGTTAACCCGTACGCGGCTGCCGCTGGCCAGCGTCGAACCGCAGCGCCCCTGGCAATTGTTGTTGACGTCGGTAAAAGGGACATACTGGTAGACAAGCTGTCCCAGACTGACGTTATTGATACCGATCTGCGAGGCGACCTGCAGGTAATCATTCCCGCCGATGTCGTACCATTTGGTATCGCCTTCGGCTACCGCGAAGGTCAGCGACGGCCCGACCGTTGAGGTAAAATAGGTGTCGGGTCCGCCTTTGCACGCGCCGCCGATCGCCGACGATCCTGATGCGGTTTCATCCTTCCATCCGGTCTCATAACCGGTATAGTTCTGGGTGGAGGAGATGGTATAAGCAAAGTTATAGGTAGTCGGCGAACCGCTGACCGTACTGCACTGCGCAGCCCACCCTAGCTGTGGCAATCCCAGCGCGCCTGCCGCCAGCGTTAACCAAAGCGCATTGCCGCGCACGGCGTTGAGCGTTTTTTTCACAAACTGTTTCATTAGCGTTTCGCTTCTAATGGCAATATCGTTGATTGATTTCCGCTGCCGTTCGGCGGCAGCGCCGCGACCCGTGCTTGCATTGTTAAGGTTCTGGTTCATTTACATCCGGCTTTGGCGTAAGTTATCGGTTGATTCTCACTGCCGTTCGGCAGCGTATAGTCGACCAGACACTGCTGCTGCGCGCCGCTGCCCCATTCAACCTTGAGCGATCCCTTGTTCGGCAATCCCGACAGGAATACCTGGCCGTTGTCGCCGACAATGCTGGTGTAATCACTATCGGTACGCTTAACCTGCGCGCCGAAGGGCACCGATTTTCCATCCGGTTGCAACAGGGTAATCAAGGCGCGGCCCCCCACGTGGGCATGGAAATCCGCCCGCACCAATGCGCCGCGCGTCGGCACGACGCTCACGATGCCGTTGTCGATCTCGGTATTGGTTTTCAGCGAATTGATATCCAGCGCGATGCGATTGGCGCGATACACGCTGGCATAAGGGATCACCGCATAACCGCGCCAGTCGGTATGAATCCCGGTGGTATTGAGCAGCTTGACATCTTTGGCGCCGGGCGCCTTGATCAATACGTTGGTATCGCCCAGCGGCTGGCTGAGCGTAACGCCGTCAGCATGGGCGACAATGCCGCCGTTGACCCCATAGTTCACCTGATGGTAATTGCGGTAGTAGTTGTAACCGATGTTGCTATTGCCGTAAGCGCCCTGGTAATTAAGATCAGCCCCGCCGCTGTAGCCGACGTTTTTATTGCCATAGCCCTGTCGAACGCTGTAATTGAGGTTATTATCCTCCAGCAGCGTACCGCTGACGCCGGCCTGATGAACGGTGCGATGATGATTGTCGGTAGTGGCGTTATACGTCGCGTAGGTACTGTTGCTGGCGTTGCTGAATATGCCTTTGCTTTTCGCCGGGCTGAGCCACTGGCCCAACGGCAATGAAAGATTGAAGGACACCATCCTATCGCTATCGTCAAACGCCTGGCTTTTGTTGTAGCTGTAAGTCAGGTTATAGCTGATGTTGTTATAGCTGCCGCTGTATCCCAACTGCCATAGCTCGTTGGTGCTGTCGCTTTGCCAATACGTCTGACGGTTGGCGGAGAAGAATATCGAGCCCATGCCTTCGGCCAATTGCTGAGAAATGTTGATTTGCATCTGACTTTTCTTGGCGTGGCGCAGGTCGTAGTAGTCACGGTAGACAATGCGATCGGTTACCGAATCATCGATGGTGTAGCCGCGCATATTCCTGTAGCTGGATTCATCCAGCGTAAAGAAGCCTTTGGTCGAGTAGCGATAGCCAAGCAGTTGGAAGTTGGTGCCGTAGTCATTAAGCGATTTGGCGTACAGGAATCGAGCCGACTGTCCGTCATGTTCGCTGCCGTCCGCCAGTTGGGTATGGGCCTGCGTGACGTCTAAAGAGAGCGCCCCCCAATAGCCTAAATTCTGACCGGCGCCTAATGCCGCCGATTTATAGTCTTCCGATAATTGGCTCCCCCCATACAGCGTCGTGCCGTGCGGCAAGCCCCAAACCAAAGTGCCTTGTGCGAATTTCGGCTTATCCTGCTGACTGAGGTTGCTACGGTATTCCGCCATCGTAACGGCGTATTTAACATGGCCTTCACGTTGCAGCAGCGGTACGGCAGAATAAGGCAAGGTAAAGCTATTGACGCTGTTATCGTTTTCGGTAACCGTCACCTGCAAGTCACCGCTGGATGAGGTGGGATATAAATCGTTGATGACAAAGGCGCCGGGCGCGACGTACGCCTGATAAATGACATAGCCGTTCTGTCGGATAGTCACGCGGGCATTGGTTTTGGCGATGCCGCGAATCGTCGGAGCGAACCCACGCAAACTGTCCGGCAGCATGTTATCGTCGGATGCCAACTGTACGCCGCGAAAGCCGAGGCTATCGAATACTTCGCCGGTGGTGGTGCTATCGCCAATCGTTACCTGACTGCGCCATGGCGTAATCGCATGTTGTAAATAAGTGCTGACGTGCTGCCACTCGCTGTTGCGGACGTTATGCTGCTGGTTATAGCTCCAGGTCGAGAAATCGCGTAAGCGCCAGCCCCGCCAGTTAATTCCACTGTCTAAATTGAGAAAATAGTTATTGTTGCTTGTGCTGTCGCCGGAGGTGTTGCTCCCGGTAAAATGGTAATTGAGCAAGGCGGTAGTAATACCGTCATCCCACTGCTCCGGTGGAATATAGCCACGCCCGCTATGCGATAACGCGACTTGCGGTACGCTGAGATAAAGGCGTTGCTGCTCGAAATTGAAGGTACTGCTGGCATCGGGAATCGCCGTCGCCAGCGCGATGCATTTATCGTTGGAAACCTGCCCGTTGTCGGCGGTGGCGTTTACGCTGACGTTAAGTTCCGTCAGCAACGCCCGCGTCAGACAGGCTTCCAGCCCGGTATTATCTGTTGCCGACGCGGCATTTTTCGCTGCCGCCGGCTTGGCGTGAAAAGAGATATCTCGGGAAGTGGCAAACTCGTCATTAATATAAATATCTACCCGGTAAATACCGGGTGGCTGCCCTTCGCCACGTTCGAAACGCGATAAATCGGCAACCGAGGACGGGTCGTTTGATAGAAACGACGGATTAAAATACTCTTCAGCCGATGCGCCGCCAAATGGGAGCGCGATGCTCAATATAATCGCCTGACATAGCGGATTCAGGCGGCAATGTATAGGGATTAGCGACTGCATGCGAAAATCCTCGCTGTTAAAACGAAAACGCGCCCGCGAGCGAAAATTGGGTCATTGCGCTTTTATTTGCTTTTGTTTTAGTGCCGGTGGCAATGCATTGAAATCATTTCAATACGCCGATCGCTTTCGACGTATTGCCACCGTAATCGTTAATGGTCTGATAGGTCAGATCGCCGCTGGTTCCGGCTGGCAGCGCTATCGAAACGTTGCCGTTTGGCGGCACCATGGTGTTAGGCAACTTTTTCCCGCCCCGGCTGATGTTTACCAGGGTAATGTAATAAGGCGTGGGATTATCGATGCGAGCCGTTTCGTTCACGCGGCTGAAATGCAGTTTGCCCGGCGCATCGGTAGAGGCGATGGCCAGTTCGGTGGGGCGTACAAACAGTTTGATACGTGATAATACCGCCAGCTGCAGCACATTTTTATTCTGAAGGTCGTTTTTATCCACCGAGGGAATCGCTTTCACGTTCATCCAGAACAGCGATTCTCTGTCTGTCGGCAGCGCTTTGCCGGTGTACATGATACGCAGCGTATTTTCGCCCTTGGGGTTGGCGACGAACAGCGGAGGGGTGACGATGAAGTCGCTGGTTTTATCGCCGTTACTGTCTTCCACCCAGGACTGAATGAGAAACCGCGATTTTTCATCACTGTTGTTGACGGTCAACGATGTCTGGGCCGCACCGTTGGGATAAATAACACGCGTAGCGCCAAGGCCGATGCCCCCGGCCAACGCGGAATGAGAAACGGTCAACAAAGAAAAAAATACAATGCCGACGCGCGCTGACCAGCGTAATGACGTCGTAAAAAATGATGGGGTAGTAAACACATTAGACCTCGTTGATGCATAAATAGACGCTAAGCAGTTGGTACTGGTGGCCGCAGGACGCGTTTTTGTCGAACGACAGGCGAAAATAGGGGCGACAGAACGCCATCGCACGGTGGCGGTGAATGGATGTCCCTGCAATGAGCCTTCCCAACTGAATCAGCCGTCCATGGCTTTTGTTCACATCCCTATACCCTGTATTTTCCTGGCCGCAGACACCTGACTGACCCATTTACCACTGTCGTTTGCTTGATTAAGCGCAGAGGTAGCTTGTCAGTATGCTGACTGCAACGCGGAATCTCTGGGGTATGAACTTATTGCGATTTATTCATACTGCATGGTAAAGGTGGCATCCGCATCAGCCTGACCTGGGGTGACGGTAGCCAGTGTGGATTTATAACGTGCGGTAAAGTTTAATGTGTTGCCGTTACCGTTAACCAGAGTCTGCGCAGAGGAGTAGGTAGAACCGTTAGGCGGCAATACGGTGCCTTTGCTGTCGGAAATTTCAATACCTACGCCGCTTGCAGCGCCGGCGCCACCATCAGTGATGTTGCTGGTGGTCAGCACGGTGTTATCGGTAGAATCTGCTGAACCACTAAAAGCAACAGCGGCAGTAGTGGATACGGTGGTATCACAATCTTCAAGTTTGATAGTAAACGGAACTTTGCTGGTATATGCCCCTACAGCGGTAAAGTTGGCCGTACGGTACTGACCCAGGTTTACGGTCTGGTCGGCAGTGTTGGTGCTTACCGCACAGGCAGCGTTAACGATCTCGCCTTTAAAATGAACGGTACCGCCAGAAACGGTTGTCGTTGCGGCGGCAGCCAAACCAGATGACAGCACGGATGCACCGATCAGGGCGCTGAGTAGTAATTTACGCATAAGTGAAGATTCCTTATTACCAATAAAGGGCCACGATGGCGGCCAACAAATGAATGAATGAAGTACATCGAACGCGTAGTTAATTCTCATCTGCAATGATCCATTCTGACATCGACATAAAAACATACCGAAACTAATGCTTGTATATAGAGTCATAAGCAGTGAGGTTGAGAAAATTACAACGTCCACAGTATCCCTTCCGCCCTCTTATTATTAGAAAAAACACCGCATTATGGGGGATAAGGCGAAAAACCAACGTAATCAGATTAAAAAACCAAAATCAAAAAACAAAAAGCGACAAAATCGTATAAATGACTTTTTTTCTAAAAAAAACAAAATAAAAAACCAAAATTAAAAAACAGGTAACAATAATGAAATGTTGAAATAAAAATAAAAAACAGGCATATGAACATGAATGTTTTTTAATTGTTAATAATAAAAACGATTAAAAAAATAAAAAAATAGCCTGTGGTATTTTAAAAACAAACCTCAAATAAAAATCACTCATTTTTATTTTCATCTATCCTCATGCAAGAAAAAATTCAATTAGTTACTGTGAGTTATTAAAAAGCCAGGGAAGGATATAACATACGGTTATTCATCACAGAGCCTCCCCTGCAATGAAAGAAAAAAAGAGGTTATATCAATGAGAAATGAGTGAATAAGAGGAAAGGGGGTAATACTGAAAAGGTGATGCACAAAATAAAAAGGTTAACCGGATACCTGGATGACCAGGGATCCGGTTAACACAGCGGGTAATCTATCAGTCGGAATTTTAAATTAAAAAGAGATATTCTTTAACCGGCCGTTCTCCATTTCTATGGCCTTTTCCTGCTGCAGCTTCTTCAGAACTCTGAAAATAGTGCTTTTTGATAACGAAGTTCTATCGGCGATGTAGGTTAGCGCGCTAAATCGGTGTCTGACTTCAGGGGGTAAATTATTCAATGAAATCAGCATTTTTTTCACGATGGAAGCCGAATCGCCATCGTTATCGACACAAAAGTTGACCAGATAATGAAACCAGAAATTCACAATACGCAGAACATCATCAAATCGCTGATAGGCGGTAACAACTCTTAATGCAATATCGAACGGAAGACATCTTATCTTGCCATAATCCACTCTTTCTATATAAATGTCATCACCACCTAATACCGCCAAAGACCATCCTACAATCGACGGCGACAAAATAACCGAGATAACTTTATTATCTCGGGTTCGCTTCATTAAAAATTCACCTTCATCAAGAAAATAAATAAATTGCTCGCCATCAGAATGAAGATGGTAACGGCGTTTACCTTTCACAACTTCTGTTGGATTTGCTAAACGAGCATGTGGAGAAAGCGTTTTTGTCAGACGAGAGATGGATTGCTCCAAATCAACCATTTGAGTAACCTTAATCTAAAAAAAAATAAAAAAAGAAAGAGTTCATTAATCAGACCGGAGTAAGACTCCGTGTCTTTTTATCTAGTAAGTATTATTTCTTAACATGCTGTGTGCGCAGCTTTCCTTTAATATAGCAGTATTTTTCAGACACGGAATAAAACCGTCAGCAACGGATGAAAATCCATTTAGCACAGGTTAAACACATCTCTTTTACATTTACCATTTTTTAATCGAGTTTCGCTCATATTTACTACTTATTGAAAGTCAGATCATATAGACAATGGTCAAAATTAAACCAACAATAAAGTTAAGCAGCGTAATTCCGGCTGTTCTGTTCACGCCGTTAAACAGATTCAACACTAATTTAAGCTTAGACATATAATTTGCGCCACCCTGACATAGAAAAATCGCGCCTTTAAGAATAAAAAACCATATTTTTAAAAAAATACAAATTCAGCAGAGTTTTAATCCAAAAAAAATAAAAAATAAAACCAAAAACACTAAAAAATAATTAATTTTCATGATGGCGACAGAAAAAAGCAAGAAAATTCCTATTAGCAAATGAAACTCAATGTTAAATAAATGATCGGGAAGTATGGCGACTCGCCATAGCTTCTGATGGCATAAGGAAAGGCGCGGAGGCGAGATCAGGCATCATCGGCGATACCAGCGCATACTCAGCCCGCACGCTGCCGCTCGCGGATAATATCGCCCAGCACGCTCCGATGGCCGTCACGGGCCGCTGACGAAGCGTCATCCCGTTACCGACCAGATAAATGCCTTGCGGATCGCGCTTCCAGCCCGTAATGGCGAAATCATCCGGCGGCCTAACCCAATCACGCGCCAGTTGCAGAGTGGTGCATCCGCTTTGTTGGGAAAAGATCGCCGATAGTTATTCTGCGAATGCGGGAGTCAAGATGAGCGGGCTGCGCATCGGCAAGCAGCGGCGGGATGAGGTAACCTTGCCGCCATCCGACGGCAAGGCGCGCTGGCTCAGCTTAAATCGACATCCTTGCTGCCGAAGAACCAGGTAAAAATAAAACCGGCGCAGTAAGACACCAGCAGCCCGGCGATATACACCAGAATACCTGCATAGATGCCCTGCCCGGAGGTCATCAGTGGAATAGACACCACGCCGGAAGGACCAAAGACGGTATTCAGACCGATAGGCAAGCCCAGGTAGGCCACCGTGCCGATAAAAAATCCTCCGGCCGCGCCGCCCAGACAGGCGGTGATGAAGGGCTTCAATCGGGGCAGCGTCACCCCGTAAATCAGCGGCTCGCCGATACCGAGAATGCCCGGAATGATCGCCCCTTTAATTTGGGCGCGCAGCACAGAGCCGCTTTTCGCTCTGAAGAACAACGCCAGCGACGCCCCGACCTGCCCCCCGCCGGCCATGGCCAAGATAGGAAACAGCGAGTTGAATCCCTGGGCATCCATCAGGGCGAAATATACCGGGACAAAGCCCTGATGAATACCGAACATCACCGCGATGAGAAATAGCCCGGCCAAAACCGCGCTGCCGATCGGGTTGCCATTCAGATTCAGGAACAGCCACGACATCCCTTTGAACAACTCGCCCCCGACCGGCATGATCGCCACAAACGTCACCGCGCCCATAATCAGCAGAGTGACGAGCGAGGTCAGGATCATGTCCAGGTTGTCGGGCATGAACTTCCGCACCTGACGCTCGACCCAGGCGCCTGAAATCGTGGCGATCAGCACGCCGATAATGCTGCCTCTGGGATCGATGGGCAGACCGAAGAAATTATCGATTCCCGCGTAATAGCCGACTTTGGCGTCCGGGGTATAGCCCAGCACAAAAAGCGCGGCGATGATGGCGCCGTTTACGCCGGTGCCGCCAAAAGCCTTTTGCGCATTATGTCCGATCAGAATACTCAAAAAGGCGAACAGCCCCTTGCTGAATACCTTCATATAACCGATGGCGCTGACCAGCCAATGATTAGGCGACTCAATGCCCAGCACCAGACTTTGTTCCAGCAGCGTGGCGATGCCCAACAGCAGCCCCGCCGCGATAAAACCGGGGATCAGCGGCGTAAAAATGGTGGCGAATTTAGTGAAAAAGTGATGAATGCCGCTACTCTGTTTCGATTTGATCTGCTGCTTGTTCTCAGCGGCGATCGACTTCAGATCCACGACGGCGGAACGCTGCGGCGCGGCGCGACTCAGCCGTATATTGATCATCTCGGCGGCGGTTTGCGCTTTCCCGGGACCAAGCACAATCTGTAGCTGATCGTCGCCTTCAATCACGCCCATCACGCCGGCGATGCGTTTAAGGGCCACAAGCTCGACCAGCGCTCGGTCCGCCAGCGTCAAACGCAGGCGCGTCATGCAGTTGCCGCACAGCGTAATATTTCCGCCGCCGCCCACATGATCAACAATCTGTCCAATCATCGCTTCATCTATTTTAGCCATCGTTGGGATGTCCCGTGTCGTGTAACGCCGAACGAATAAAGCCTTGGTTGCGTTTCAGAATCGCACTCGCATCCGCGGCGGAAAGATTGGCCAGCACCATCACAATCGCCGTTTTACAATGGTTACCGCATTCACTCAGCGCGTCGCTGGCGCGCTGTCGGCTACACGCCGTCGCCTGCATGACGATATTAATCTGGCGCTGCGCCAATTTGGCGTTGGTGGCTTCGACATCCACCATCAGATTGCCGTACACCTTTCCGCTGCGGATCATCGATCCGGTGGTCAGCATATTGAGCACCAGCTTCTGCGCCGTCGCCGCTTTCATTCTCGATGAGCCGGTGACGACCTCCGCTCCCACGAGCGGCTCAATGGCAATAGCCGCCAGCCGGCTCATCTCACTCTCTGGGTTACAGGTCAGGGCGACCACCACCGCCCCCGCAGAGCGGGCATAGCGCATCGCCCCCAAGACATAAGGCGTACGGCCGCTGGCGGCAATCCCCACCAGTACATCGCGGGCGTTAAAATTCAGATCGCGCAAATCCTGCTCACCCTGCGCACTATCATCCTCGGCATTCTCCACCGCCTGTAAAATCGCCGGATGTCCGCCGGCGATCAGGCCGACAACCTGCCCGCGCGGCGTGCCGTAGGTCGGCGGACATTCGCTGGCGTCCAGAATGCCCAGACGTCCCGAGGTGCCGGCGCCGCAGTAAATCAGGCGGCCGCCGTGGCTAAAAGCAGCGCTAATCTCATCTACGGCCTGCGCAATCTGCGGCAATACCCGCTCGACGGCGAAGGCAACCTTTTGATCTTCGGCATTAATAACCTGAAGCATTTCCAGCGTCGGCAGCGTATCAATGTTCTCACTCGCCTTATTTCGGCTCTCGGTCACCAGGGTGGATAAGTCTATTTTCATCGGATGATTGCGTCATATTTATACAGTGAAGGAATAATTTATACCTAAATATAATCAAATAAAATAATATTTTATTATTCCTGTCGCGCTGGATATCGCCATTGTGTTTTTGGCCGCACGCCACGTAAGATGAGGCGAATCAAGCTATCCGTTCCCTCGGCCATGCGAGTTTTCACGATGAGATACAGACAAAAAATCATCCACAATCAGGCGATACTGACGCCCGTCGAGCGTAAGATCGCCGACTATGTGCTGGAACATCCGGAGGCGTTAAAACAGCTTTCTTCGCAGGGGCTGGCCGCTGTTCTGGGCATCAGTCAATCCAGTATCATCAAATTCGCCCAGAAGCTCGGTCTGAGAGGCTTTACCGACCTGAAGATGGCGTTAATCGAAGAGTGGGGAAAGCAGACCTCGCAACAAAAGCAGCAGCGCTCGCACATTCACAACGCCATCAGCAGCCATGACAGCCTGACGGATATCGCCGAGAAGTTGTTCGTGGAAAAGCAAAAAGCGCTGCGGGAGACCACCGACAGCCTTGACTTTGCCCAGCTACAGCAGGCTGTTTCACATATCCAGTCCGCCAAGCGTATTCAGATTATCGGCGTTGGCGGCTCATCGCTGGTCGCCAAGGATCTGGCCTATAAGCTGATGAAAATCGGCTACCCGGTGATGAATGAACTGGATAGCCACGTCCAGCTTACCGTCGCGCAATCCCTTGGCGCCGACGATGTGCAAATCATCATTTCATTTTCCGGCAAACGCCGGGAGCTGTTGATTGCCGCCGAGATCGCCAAAAAAAGCGGCGCGACGCTGATAGCCATTACGTCCCTGCAACATAACCCGCTGCGCGCGCTGGCCGACTATACGCTGGATACCATCGCCGACGAAACCCGCTGGCGCAGCTCCTCTATCTCCGCCAGAACGGCGCAAAACACCATTACCGATCTGCTGTTTGTCTGTCTTTTGCAGCAGAACAGCGAACAAAGCCGCCGTTTTATCAAGCAAAGCCAAACGCTGGTCGATAAATTAAGCGCGCCGAATACCCGATAAGTCGCGTTTAATCGTCGCCATTACGGCAGAATGAAATAATTAAAATTTGAATTTTCACGCCGCTGATGGTTATAACAGGTGTCCGGCGAAAACCGATGCCGGCGCCAGACCGACGATTGAAAACTGCGCCGATGTTGCCCCATCAATAATAATCGCAAACGCGGCGCGAAGAGATGACGCGCATACCTGGCGCGTCATCTCAACCTTCACACCTTTACACCTTTACACCTTTACAGGAGACAGACTACCGTGATCGCTCATTCCCCCGAACTTAAAAACTCGGTACGACAACATCTCGCAGAGATGATCGCATTTCGTCGCGCGATGCACGCCAATCCTGAGTTGCCCTGGCAGGAAGTTCAGACTACCGCCGCCGTGGCGGCTGAACTGGATAAGCTGGACATTCCCTACCGCCGTACCCAGCCAACCGGGATCATCGCCTGGATTGACGGCGCCCTGCCGGGTAAGACCGTAGCGCTGCGGGCGGATATGGACGCCTTGCCGGTACAGGAACTGAGCCAGGATCTGAGTTACAAATCCTGCAATCCCGGCAAGATGCATGCCTGCGGCCACGATGCGCATACCGCGATGCTGCTGACGGCCGCGAGAGCGCTGATGGAAAACCGCGATCGGCTGCGCGGCGGCGTGCGGCTGATTTTTCAGCCGGCCGAAGAAATTGCCGAAGGCGCCAAGGCGATGATTGCGCAAGGGGCGCTTGAGGGCGTGGATAATGTATTCGGCATGCATATCTGGACTCCAGGCCCGACGGGACGCATCAGCTGCAATGCCGGCCCGTCGCTGGCCTCCGCCGATCTGCTCAAGGTAAGATTCCGCGGACGCGGCGGCCACGGCGCCATGCCGCAGGACTGCGTCGACGCCACGCTGGTCGCCTCTTCTTTCGTCATGAATTTGCAGGCTATCGTCGCACGTGAGACATCACCGCTGGATTCCGCCGTCGTCACCATCGGCCGATTGGAAGCCGGCACCCGCTTCAACGTTATTGCTGAACACGCCGAGCTGGAAGGCACGGTTCGCTGTTTCGATCTGGACACGCGCAAGCGCATTGAAAACGCTATCCGCCGCTATGCCGAGCATACCGCCGCCGTCTACGGCGCCACCGCCGAGGTCGAGTATCTCTACGGCACCCTGCCGGTCATTAACGAAACACACAGCGCCCATCTGGTTCAGTCGCTGGTGCGTTCCGCCTTTGGCGAACAGGCGCTCTATCAGGCATCGCTGGAGACCATCGGCGAGGACTTCAGCTACTACACCGAGAATCTTCCCGGCTGCTTTGCGCTGCTCGGCTGCGGCAATCCGGATAAAGACACCACCTGGGCTCATCACCACGGTCGTTTCAACGTCGATGAAGATGCGATGGCGCTCGGCGCCGAACTGTATGCGCAATATGCCTGGCGCTATTTACAACAGGATGCGTTCTGATCACCGAACGCTGTACCGCCGCCGCGGCTGAGCTTGCCGGCCGGAGCTGGCCGTCAGACGAGAATAATGATCTATTTTCAATCTGATTTGCCTGCTCCAAGTCGGTGCACTCCTTCTCATTTCGCCAGCGGCCACGATCGAATAGCCGTATTTTGGTGCATAGCGCCGGCTTAATGCACCAACGTTAATCATTATTGCTCCGTCTTGCGCTCGTCATATCCATAATATTTCGCCGAACCGCCTACTCCAGAGCAAACAGCCATCCGCCAGGTCTGTAAGTAGTGAAATATTCTGAATAAAATCTGGCATGCAATATGCAAAACCATCACTAATAGAGATATGTGATTTTTTCGCTTATTGCGATTTTAAAAACCAGGGGGCTGCTAATGAAATGCATAGTGCTTACCGCCATTCCCTTTATCTGGATGGTGGCGATGATTCCTTTCGTTAATCGGGTCGAACCGACGATATTCGGTGTTCCTTTTCTTGCCTGCTGGATGATTGCCGGCGGCGTGGTGTCATGGGTTTGCCTGCATAATCTCTATCGCCAGTTGGCCAATCGAGAACACGACGACCTGGGAGGGAATGATTGATGATGGGATACAGTGCGTTAATAATCATTGCGCTGGCGGTACTGCTGATTACCGTGGTGGGCATGGTGCCGGGATGGCGCGGCAAGGGCAAAACGCTGGAACAATGGGCGGTAGGCGGCCGCAGCTTCCCTCGCTGGATGAACTGGTTTGTGCTGGCCGGCGAAATTTATACCGCGTTCGCCTTTCTTGGCGCCAGCGGCTGGTCCTACTCCAAGGGCGCGCCGGTATTTTATATTCTCGGCTACGGCTCGCTGGCTTACGTGGTGGGATTCTGGATCTTGCCGCGCCTCTCCCCCCTGGGACGGAAATTCAACCTGATGACCCAGCCCGACCTGGTGGAACAGCTGTACGGCAGCCGCCGACTGGGTATCGTCGTCGCGGTGATCGGCATCGTTTTCCTGATCCCTTACCTGCAACTCCAGTTGACCGGTCTGGGGATGATTATCGAAGTCTGCTCCTACGGCCTGATCCCGCGTGAAGCGGCGATGATCGTCGCAGTCATCCTGATTGTCAGCTTCGTCTATCTCAGCGGTCTGCACGGCGTGGCCTACACCGCCGTGGTGAAAGATATCCTGATGCTGGTGGTGATTGTCGGACTGGGACTCTATATTCCTATCCATTTCTTCGGCAGCGTCGGCGCCATGTTCCACGAACTGAACGCCGCCCGCCCCGGATTTCTGGTTTTACCGGGCGCGACGCCGAATCTGGATGTCGCCTGGATGATGAGCACGCTGGTGCTGTTCGCCTGCGGTTTTTATATGTGGCCGCATTTTACCGCCAGCGCCTTTGCCGCTAAAAACAGCGATGTGCTGCGTCATAACGCGGTTTATCTGCCGCTGTACAACCTATTCCTGCTGTTCCCCATGCTGGTGGGATTTACCGCCATCATGGTGCTGCACCCGGCGTTGGGCGCCGCGGAAACGGATCAGGCTTTCCTGCAGGTGGTACGGCAGTTTTTCCCGCCCTGGCTGCTGGGAATTATCGGCGCCGTCGGCGCGCTGGCCTGTATGATCCCGGCCGCAGAGCTGGTGTTGTCCACCTCCATGCTGTTCACTCGTAATGTCTGGCTGCGTACCACCCAGCAGGAGATGAAGGAAGATTCCGCCCGGCGCTTTGCGCGGCTGATGGTGATCGTGCTGTTGGCCATCGCGCTGTACTTCGCCATCTTCAACGCCAACGCGCTGGTGAACCTGCTGATCACCGGCTATACCGGGGTGGCGCAATTTTTCCCGATGATCGTATTGGGGATTTTCTGGCGCGGCGCGACGCGCTGGGGGGCAATAGCCAGCCTGGTGGTTGGGGAAAGCCTGGTTTATTACCTGCTGGTCGTCAAAAAGATGGCCGTGGTGCCGCTGCCTTATGACATCGGTCATATCAATGCCGGATGCCTGGCGCTGATGGCAACCTGCGCGGTATTCCTGGTTGTCAGTCTGCTGACGCGTAAATCGGCCGACGTTGGAATCGTCGATACCGGCACGCTGCGCTAAAACACCGGAGGCCGGACAGACAGCCTGTCCGGCCGCTAACCGTTAATCCATGCGCGTCAGTCATCGTGTTTACTTACCCCGCCCAACCTCATTCTCAATAAATCGCGCCACGGAATCTAACCCGTAGGACGGTATGTCGCGCACAGGGCATACGACGGAAAAATATTCTGGCGATCAGGATAAAAACGTGAACCGGAATGGCGGAACGTCAACAAAAGCGAGGGGGGAATTCACGCGCAGCGAACTGCACTCGCCACGCGCTGGTGCCACACGGTTAATGATTGTAAGCGTTAACCGCGCTGTTGTAGCCGTCGATCATAAAGTTAAGATCGGACTGATTTTTCGACTCTTTAAATTCACGATAGTATCTAAGCTCGCTATAAAGATAATTGATCACCGTATTTTTAGGCACGCCCGGTTTTTTAGCGTCAGGATCCTGATCAATCAGCGCCTGCAGGCTGGCAAGGTTATCCTGGGTCCCTTTGGCGATGGCATCCGCGCGCGCGACTTTATCTTTATCCTGCAAGTCTTCCTCTGACTGAATCAGTGAAACCAACTGTTCGCCCAGATTTAAGCTTTTCAGTTGATAATAGGCGTACATCTGGCCGCCCTTTTTCATCGCTTCCATCTGCTTATCCTGATTCTGGTGATACACCACATTCAACCTGCTCTGAAAATCGGCATAGCTTTGCAATGCCTGCCGCAGTTCATCTTTAATCCGGGCGTCCGCGCCTTTTCCCTTAGCCAGATTATCGGTTTTATACTCGGCGGTGTCATAATACTGGCCCAGTTGCTGCCGTTCATTGTGCAACGCTGCGAGATTTTTCTTTAAATCGTCGGCAGCCTGAGTTAATTCAGGATTGCCTTGATAATTTAGCCCTTCGACGTTGGCATATTGCTGCATGATGTAATTATAATTACCCGGGTCAAGCGTCAGCGAATAGCTGCCTTTCCCACTGCCTTTATCAATATTCTGCCGTATATAGCTGCGCGCGGCGGCTTCCAGACCATTGATATTCCCAAGCTGATTGCTTATTTCAACGTAATAGCTGATGGCCTGCGTCTCTTTCTGATCCTCGGAGAGACTGCTCGCTGCACTAGCCGGCTCCTCGCTATGCCGATCGCACCCGGCCATGCCGCACAGTAAAAGCACGGAAAATAGCGTCGTCAGCGTAAATTTTTTCGCATTTCTCATTTATGTATTCGCTAGTTTTATTATAACAATCGAGTCGCAATAATAATGTTTTCTCACAGAGAGTTACAATCCCAGACATCGTCTGTTTACTCGTCTGCGGTTGATAAACCCACGCCATATCCAGTATTGATAACCATTAAGAGTATTCGCAACGACTAAAAACAGCGCTCACAATTCAAATGTCGGCGCGGCGACCTGCGCAAACACCGCGCACCATTCGTATTGCTCACCGACCGGCCGTGTTTCCCTTTCAAAGGCGTGATGCCAGGCCACATGCGCTGATGGCATATCGGCGCAGGCGACAACAGCTAGCGTGGGTTCGGCGGCGGTAAGAAAGACTTCCGCCGAGAGCGGATCGTCAATGGCAAAGGTGAAGGGCGTTAAGTCGTTGTGACAGACGCATCCCTGACGCGCAAAAAGCGCGATACTTTCCATCTGCGCGGAAAAATCGCCGGCCAGATGTTCCCGCACCGACTTCAGCCTCAGTGACGAAACCTCCCGGCTTCCGCTTCGCTTGATGTGCATGTTGTGCATCATCACCAATAGCGGCGCGTCGGCGTAGTGGCTGGCAATTCGCCGCACCTGACGCGCCATATAACGGTCGCGTCGCGCGGCATATCCGTCGCGGCCGCGTATCTGGTGAAAAAGCGCCGCTTGCCGCATTCGCCGCGCCGCCCACTCGGCGGGAAACGACGCCAATGGGCGCCGGGGGATGATGTCCGCGCCCAGACAGGGGATGCCCGCATCAATCCCCCATCCGAGCAAATCACGCATTTCCTTCGTTCGCATCACTGCGGGAAAATTCATCAGGCGCGCGCCGGCCGGTTCCTGATTCGCATGTGACAATGCCATGCCCAGTTGGTCGGCTTCAAATATCCATACCCAGCTTTTGTCGCAAAAGCGTCGGGCAAAATTCTGTTTGCATCGGGTGAACTCACTCACCCCATGGATAGACTCGCCGATAAACGTCAGACGCTTTTGCGGCCGGTACGCTCGCCACATGCTCCTCTCCGTGTTGTCTGACGGCGAATTCAGGCCACCGGCGTTTGTCGCGGGTGGCCGCCATGCGCCGCGCGTATTCGCCTCAGATAAAGGTAACCCCACGCCATCCCCAACAGCGCCGCCGTCAGCGAGCCTAACAACACGCCCAGTTTGGCCGCAGCCAGCTGGTTTTCGCTCGAGAACGCCAGCATGGCGATGAAAATAGACATGGTGAAGCCAATGCCGCCCAGCAGGCCGATCAGGGCGATACCGCCCCAGGATACGCCGGGCGGACGTTTGCACAAGCCGATCCTAACCATTAGCCAACTGACGCCGATAATGCCCAATGGCTTGCCTAACACCAGTCCCGCCATTACGCCGATCATTACCCAATGAGAACCTTGCGCAGAAAGATCGACGCCGTCAAGGCTCACGCCGGCATTCGCCAGCGCAAATAGCGGCATGATGAAAAACGCCACCCACGGATGCAGCGCCATTTGCACCCTGGCTACCGGGGAAAGCAGCTCGCGTCGGGCTACATGCAGTTGCCGAAACTGCTGGATCAGCCGTTCAGGGTGGTTCCCCGGTTCTGGATTGCCGCTCGCTAATTGACCACCGATACGAACAATCTTCTCCCGCGCGCTTTCATCCATCCGCGCCGGCAATACCGGCGTAATCAATCCCAGCACGACCCCTGCGAGGGTGGGATGCACGCCCATGATCAGAAAACCGCTCCAGATAATCATGCCGGGCAACAGATAGACCAGCGCCGCGCCGACACCGAGCCGCTGTAAACCGAAGACCAGTAGAACTCCGGCTCCGGCGATCGCCAGCCCGCTATAGTCGAGGCCCGAAGAATAAAAAAGCGCGATCATAATAATGGCGACGATATCGTCGATAATCGCCAGCGTGAGTAAAAAAACCCGGACATTGCCGGGAATAGCGCGCCCCAGCAGCGTAAGAACGCCCACGGCGAAAGCGATGTCGGTGGCGGTGGGCACCGCCCATCCGTGGCGGTGCGCCGGATCGCCGTTAAACAACAGGTAAACTAGCGCCGGCAGCGCAACGCCGCCGAAAGCGGCCAGGATCGGCAGCGCCGCCTGTCTGATATCGCTCAGCGCGCCAGCGTGCATTTCATGTCTGATTTCCATGCCGACCACTAAAAAAAAGATCGCCATTAATCCGTCATTGATCCAGAAATGAAGGGAGTGGGAAAAGGAAAACGATCCGAAGCCGACAGAAATCGGCGTATGCCATAGCTGATGGTAACCCGCTGCAAAGGGAGAATTGGCCCAGATTAGAGCGATTGCCGCGGCAAGCAGCAACACCATGCCGCCAACGGATTCAAGATGGGCAAAACGTTGTAACGCGGCGCAGGCGCGTTCAGCCAACAGACGAACGCACGGGGAATTACGTGCCGAAAGGTCGCGCTTCATAACGTGAAAACTCCGCGCGGCGGCCCGACCAGCGCATGATGATAACCTGCCTGACTGCCCTATACAGCCGACACCCGGCTGAAAATTTATCATGCGCGCGCATCAGGGAGCAAGATCGACGGCGTCCGCATCCCTTCCCTTGATTGATTCACCGCAGGTTACAACGGCGTCACCGCATTAACCTGATGGTGGAACACATAAGGATCGGAGAGTAAGTTAAACTGTTCGTCATCCGGATAGGTCACCGCCACTGCATAGCGCTCACCGGCAAACGCCGTTACCGCCGCCATATCGCGCCAGTAGGTCGCCAGAAAAAAATGTTCCCACTCGCCCTGGGTTTCACGTCGAACAAAGGCGCCAAGATTGCCGTCAATGCCCTTTGAATGTTGAACGCCGGTGTGCTGGAGGTGTTTATCAAATCCTTCAGCATAGGCTAGGGGCACGCAGCCGTGCCATGTGCGGACTATCATGTTAATCATTCCCGTATTGATGAATAGATTGAGCAGATTAACACGGCACGGCTGCATAAATCAGAGCCAGTCCCCCACCGGCAAGATCCTTTACTGCATCTCCACCCACAGCGGATAGTGATCGGAACCCTGAGCGTCGGTATCCGCCCAGCAACGGCGTACCCGCTGGCCTAACGTCGGCGTCAGCAGGCAGTGATCGATACGTCCGCCCACATTCGGGTGCGTCACGCCGCTCGCTTCCGGCTGTCCCGCCGCGACCCAGGCGTCCATCAACCCGTTATGACGAATCAATCGTCCGTGCTCGCGCGACACCGGTCCGATCAGCCGGCTATATTCCTGACTGTCCGGCAGAAAGTTCAGATCGCCCATCAGAATCATCTCCGCGGGCATCGGCGGCATTCCTCCCTGCGTCCAGCCCGCCTGGGGATCGGGATGACCGCCGCACCAGGCGCCGCACTCGTCCGGCGCCCGATCGAAAATCGACATCAGCGCCTCGACCTGCGGCAAACGCGTTTCCGCGCACAGGTGGCTAAGGTGGGTGTTGTAAACGCGTAATGCCGACGCGCCGGTGTCGATCACCGCTTCCAGCACGCCTTGCTGAATAGAGTGCTGCGTCAAGGTGCCGAATTTGGGCAGCGGGAAATTACGGCTGGCGATAATCGGCCAGCGGGACAGCGTCAACGTGCCGAACTGACGACGCCGGTTATGCACCTGACCGTCGGCCGCCACGGTGCTGGCGTCCATATCAAGATTGGCGCCGTATACCCAGTAATGGTTTTTCAGCAACGTCGCAATCTCCGCCGCTTCATCCCGTTCTCCGGAACGCCGCCAGAAACGTTCGACTTCCTGCATGCAGATAATATCCGCGTCCTTTACCTCATCGACGATCCGCGCCAAATCATAATGACCGTCGCGGCCGAGGCCGTACTGAATGTTGTAGCTGACAATAAGCATAATTTAACCTGTTACCAAGGAGAGTTGGCCTGCCGTTTGGCAGGACGATGTGCAGAAGGAAAAGAGAGGGTCACGCCGGGCAGGCGGTTTCCGTCGGCATCGAACAGCAACAGCGCCGCATTCGGCGCCGCGGCGCTGGCGCTCAGACAATGGTAAGTCGAGTAAATAGGGCTGGCGATTAGTTACGATAGCGGCGCTGCGTCTATTGTTGCTCTGACGGCAATTATCTTTCGCAATTACCCCACTATATCTGACATGCCAGGCTGTCATAATGGATGTCAACGCGAAGGATCACGTAGCCATATGTAATGATTGAGAAATTCAATTCTGCTATTTTTCGGGAGACAAAAATGACTATTCCTGCATTTGGAGTGGGGACGTTCCGCTTGAACGGTCAGGTGGTTATCGATTCCGTGCGTAATGCGCTGGATGTCGGTTATCGCGCGATTGATACCGCCCAGATTTACGATAATGAAGCCGAAGTCGGTCAGGCCATTGCGGAATCCGCCATCGACCGCGACCAATTATTTATTACCACTAAAATCTGGGTCGATAACTACGCCAAAGACAAGCTGATTCCCAGCCTGCGAGCCAGTCTGAAAAAATTGCGCACGGATTATGTGGATCTGACGTTAATCCATTGGCCCGCTCCCGGCAACGGCGTCAGCGTGGATGAATTTATGCATGCGCTGGCTGAGGCCAAAGCGCAAGGTCTGAGCCGCCAGATTGGCATTTCCAACTTTCCGATGGCGGAAACCCAGGCGGCGATAGCGGCGATTGGCAAAGAGCAAATCGCCACTAATCAAATCGAATTGAGTCCCTATTTGCAAAGCCCCACACTGGTTTCTTTCCTGAGGCAACAGCAAATCGCCATCACCTCATACATGACGCTGGCCTATGGCAAAGTGCTGAACGACAAGGTGTTGAATGCCATCGCCCTGCGTCACCAGGGCACCCCGGCACAGGTGGCGTTGGCCTGGGCGCTGCAATCAGGATTTTCCGTGATCCCCTCATCGACCAAGCGGGAAAATCTGGCCAGCAATCTCCTGGCGCAACAGTTGACGTTAACGGAGAACGATATGGCGGAAATCGCCTGTCTGGATCGCGGGGGTCGTGAAGTCAGCCCTGATGGTCTGGCCGCCCGCTGGGATGATTGACCTCTGGCCAAGAAGAAGCGCCGGTGCAAGGCGAATAGGCGCCGCCTTGTTAACCCGGCCCTTTGGTAAATCGCCTGAAAAAACTGTTCGAACAGAACCAACCCGGCCGGAAAACCCGGTCGGCTCCCTCGTTTTCTAATCAGGATTAGCTGTCGATGAAACTTAATTTTCCACTGATAGCACTGGCCACAGGCGCATTCGCCATCGGCACCACAGAATTTTCCCCCATGGGATTGTTACCGGTTATAGCCCGCGGCGTCGAAGTTTCGATCCCGGCCGCGGGTATGCTAGGCTGTGTCCCTCAATTACATAATCTTCTGAGAAAAAGCCGGATACAGCCTAATTTCACCATCGAAAGATAATTT
>NZ_JAKMAJ010000020.1 GCF_022378355.1 Brenneria bubanii | reverse complement strand
TCAGCAGTGAAACGCCGTAGCGCCGATGGTAGTGTGGGGTCTCCCCATGTGAGAGTAGGGAACTGCCAGGCATCAAACACGGATCATCGGGGTGACGTCGATGATCAGACAGTGGAAACTGTCCGAAGTATGAACCCTTATCGGGTTCATAAACTTCCAGGCATCAGATAATTCGGTGCGCTGATATGGCTCAGTTGGTAGAGCGCACCCTTGGTAAGGGTGAGGTCCCCAGTTCGACTCTGGGTATCAGCACCAGATTTATGGGTTAATGTTTCGGTTTAAAAAGAATTTGCCTGGCGGCGATAGCGCGGTGGTCCCACCTGACCCCATGCCGAACTCAGCAGTGAAACGCCGTAGCGCCGATGGTAGTGTGGGGTCTCCCCATGTGAGAGTAGGGAACTGCCAGGCATCAAATCAAATGAAAGGCCCAGTCGAAAGACTGGGCCTTTTGTTTTATCCATGATCTGTCTGGGTTTACCTTCCCGCGTAGGGGAAGGCGCCGAAAGCGATTTGGATGTTGCTCGGCCCTCTCAAAGAATGCGAACTTCAGGCTTCAGATGATAAAAAAGCCATCCCGCAGGATGGCTTTTTTATCCATAATTTCTTTCTGCCATGCCTTTTGTTTGGCAATGCGGCCACGCGTATTTTTATCGTCTTTGATACGGCGAGTTTTTAATTATCAGGATTACCCAACGCGTTATAAAACGTGTGGTTTGCGGCGACGGGAGCGTGGCGATGCAGCGGATCCCGCTATGTGCCACACCAGGCTTATCGGTGTCGTACATAGCCGATACGCCAATGATCAAGAAGCCTAAGCTTGCTACAGGATGCGGCTGATAAGCCGGTCGATGCGGATTCTGCGTAAGCGACGGATAAGCTTGCGCACCTTTATCGGGTATTGGGCAATGCTCTCCAGCTCCATGTAGTTTGCCACCACGTGCGTGTGTTCTTTGATTCTTGCCAGTTCTTGTAAACGCTGCGCCAGCAAAACCTTTTCAGGATCGTGAATGAGGATGGCGTTTTCCAAATCCAGACGCCAGGCGCGCGGATTGAGATTATTACCGGTCAGTAATTGCCACTCATCATCGACCCACATGCCTTTCAGATGGAAACTGTTGTCACCGTCCTTCCATAGGCGGATAACCAGCTGCTGATTATCAATATAACGCTGTAAGCGGCTAAGGAAGCGGCGCAGGTTGATTTCGTAGAGGTAAGGCAGCGCGCCGATGATCTTAAATGGCTGGTCTTGCGGAATATAAAAATCGTTCGCGGTTTTATCGCCAATGATGATTTCGATTTTCTTCCCTTCCCGTAACAGCCGGATAATGTTTCTGACCAGTAAGGCGGGTAGGTTGAAATACGGCGTACACATCACCAGGTGATTTTTGGTGCAGTACATCAAGTGATGAATGGTTTTATTCAGCGGACTTTTTTTACCCAATCCGACTAATGGCGTAACGGTTAGTTGATCGTTAACGTCACCGCAGTCAGGCGTATGGTAGGCCGCGGTACGTAATGATTGTCTAAATTGCCGGGTTTCATTTTTGATTTCCAGGCTTTTGGGCCTATCGATGCGATCTAACCTGTGTACCGCGGATGCCGCCAGAATCCTTTGAATATACTGGGCCATGGTATCGGCCAGTATCGAATTATGAATAACCTGATAGCGATCGTAACGGTATTTATCATGCTGATGCAGATAGACATCGTTCAGGCTGGCGCCGCTGTATATGACGGTATCGTCAATAATAGAGCCTTTCAGGTGCAGGACGCCCAGCGCTTCACGTGTATTTACCGGGACGCCATAGATCGGGAATTGCGCGTCGACGTATTTTCCCGCCATATCGCAATACCAGTCGGCATTGGTATTTTCCGCCGCGGCGCCAATTCGTCCGCGCTGCGCGCGATGCCAGTCGACCAATATGCGGACATCAAGTTCGGGACACTGCCGCTTGGCTTCGTATACCGCAGACAAAATCCCCATGCCGCCATCGTCATGTTCCAGATATAACGCCACCAGATAAATACGCTTTCTGGCATTCAGAATGGCATTCACCAGCGTGGTACGGAAGAGTTCAGGGGTATGGAGTGTCTGAACGTCATCAGCTGTCTGAGGGATTTTGGGCAGTTCTGCGAGGTGTTGTTGGTATTTATTGCGTTTAAGTTTTGACAACATCACAGTGCGTTTCTTCTCTCATCAGTGTATGACCGACTGGTCATCATCAAAAATTAAGGAATAGCCGAATCGGGCGATAATACCATTACTTTCCAGCCGTTGTGAGCAAGTTTTGATTCTGATAGCCAGATCGTCTCTTGAGGCGGGAGCTATATCACGTATGGTGATTAAACTTTTAGCGTTAGCGCGACAATGCCTTCTTCCAGCTGAACATCGACAGTGAAGCCCATTTTCTTGGCCAGACTAATCATCCCCTGATTAGACGGCATGGTGATGCCGTTCAATTGTTTTAATCCATGTTGGCCGGCGTAGCGAATCAGCTTTTCCAGCAGACGTCCGCCTAGCCCCAGCCTTTTTAAATCTGAACGCACCAACACCGCGAACTCGGCCTGAATATTATCCGGATCGGCGATGGCTCGGGTCACGCCAATAATTTCGTTGCCGTTTCCCATCGGACGGATAGCGACAAATGCCATCCCCCGATCGTAGTCAATCTGGGTCATATAGGCTAAGTCCTGGTGGTTGAATTCACTGATTTCGCTGAAATAGCGATAATACAGATCCTCCTTTGTCACTTTGGCGATGAATTTACCCAGTAGCGGTTCGTCTTCGGGCAGAATGGGGCGGAACAGGCAAAGGATGTTGTCTTTCAGTGTAATGGTTTCTTCCAGCTCCTGCGGATAAGGCCGAATCGCCAGCCTTGACTGTGGATCGCCGTCAAACGGCGTCAGATGGAGGGTGACGTCCAACAGGGTGAATTCATCACCGGAGGCCAGAAGAGGATGAATGTCTAACCGGGATATCTCCGGGCAGTCGAGGATCAGGTTGGAAACCTGTACCAGCAGTTGGCTCAACGCCGGAACATCTAAGGCGCGCAGTGCCTTGCGGTCGTGAATTTTCCCTTCTTTCAGCGCCTGACGCACCAGATAATCGGCCAGCGTCATATTTAACGGCGGCAAGGCGACGGCAATATGGTTTTCTCGCCACTCAACGCCACCGTCCCCCAGCATGATTAATGGCCCGAATACCGGGTCCAGCTTCACCGCCACCCGCAGTTCCTGAGCGTCGGCCCGCTTGGCCATGCTTTGCACTAGCAAACCGTGAATACGCGCCTGTGGATAGGTTTGCTGAACGCGAGCGAACATCGCCGTCGCCGCCTGCTGGACTTCCCCGGCATTGCGCAGATAGAGCATGACGCCCTGCACTTCAGACCTATGCGCGATGTCCGGCGTGCGCAGCTTGATGGCGACCGGATAACCGATCTGCTCGGCGATATAAACCGCTTCGGCGCTGTCTTTGGCGATCCAGGTCGGCAGCGTATTTAAACCGTAAGCCTGAAGAATAGGTTGTACTTCGTGGGTATCCAACTGCGTTTTGCCGTCAGCCAGCGCTTGATGCGCCAGCTCGCGCGCCCGGCCGGCATTGGCTGATAAATCCGCTGACAGCACCGGGGTCTCCATCAATTGATTCTGGTTACGCCAATACTCGACAATATGCATAAATGCCGTCACGGCGCCCTCAGGCGTGCGGTACGTGGGGATTCCGGCATGGTTGAATAAACGACGCGCCTCCTGCGAAGAATATTCGCCGGACCAGTTGGTCAGCAACGCCATACGCTTGGCGCGCGGATGCCGCTGAAAAAGCGTAATCAGTTGCGCGGCGGCTTCGGTGCCTGGCGCTGCGGCGCTGGGAGAATAGATGATAAGAAGCGCATCGACGTCATCGCTATCCAATAGAACGGAAACCGCCGCCAGATAGCGGTCGATCGTTGCTTCCTCGCGTAGATTGAGCGGATTGCCGATTGCTATATGCTCCGGCAGTATTCTTCGCAACGCCTGTTGCGTCGTTTCGCTCAGTCGCGCCAGTTTCCCCCGCTTGCTCAGCAGCCGATCGAGAGCCTGTGCCGCCGGCGACGCGCCATTGCTGACCAGCAGCAAACGCTCTCCGCGCAATGGGCGCAAATGACTGAGTGTTTCCACCGCGGAGAACAGCTCATGAGTATCCTGTACCCGTAGCAGGCCCGCGCGCTGAATTGCGGCATCGTAGGCCGCGTCCAGCCCATGCCGCCGCTCGCTCAGCAATTGCTGAGCTTGCTGGCTGCGCCCGCTTTTGATCACCAGGATGGGTTTGTTTCTTGCGGCGCTGCGGGCGGAGGACAGAAAGCGCCGGGCGTCGCGAATATGTTCGAGGTGCAACAGAATGGCTTGGGTTTTGCCGTCGCGGGCCAAAAAGTCCAGCAGGTCGTCGACATCAATATCCAGGCTGTCGCCCAGCGTAATAAAATAAGAGAAGCCGATTCCCCGTTGTTGCGCCCAGTCCAGGATGGTATTTGATACGGCGGCGGACTGCGAGATAAACGCCAATTTGCCTTTTATGATGGGCAGCGATGAGAAGCTGGCGTTAAATCCTTGCCAGGGCGCCAGCACGCCAAGGCTGTTTGGACCGAGCAGCCGCATGTTATAGCGAACGGCGCAGGCCTTTAACGCACTGAATTGAGCGGGAAGGGCGGCGAGAATAATGACGGCGCTACAGCCGGACTGGCCTATCTCCTCCAGCAAGGCCAGATTGCGGCTGGCATGCGTACAAAGCACCGCCAGATCGGGCGTCAGCGGCAGGCTGGCAACGTTCGGATAGGCGAAAACGCCACAGACGGCGTGATAGCGGGGAGTGACGGGCAGGATCGGCCCGTTGAAGCCTCCATCCAGCAAGTTCCTCATCATCAGAA
Organism: Brenneria bubanii; assembly: GCF_022378355.1. Lineage (GTDB taxonomy): Bacteria > Pseudomonadota > Gammaproteobacteria > Enterobacterales > Enterobacteriaceae > Brenneria > Brenneria bubanii. Next base: position 42,870 of record NZ_JAKMAJ010000020.1, on the reverse strand, counting down.
AACCCGCGCGCCCCGGTTGTTCCGAGGCGCCGAAAACCGCTATCGACTTAGGACGTAATAGTGCTTCCAATCCGCGCTGGCTCATAAGTCACCCTTTAGGAAAGCCCATTTGATACTAAGCGCTTTTTGCCGATTATGCTGTGATGAACGGTGGCATTTCCCGCAAGCTATGGTGTGGCTTTCCCGCCAGGTAGTGCCGGCGAAAACGATCAAAGTGAGTCGATAATGCCGTGGCGGCGGCGTTGTCTCCGGCCTGGTCAAGCAAGGCAATGGCGATTTCCGCCGTGCAATGCTGTCCGGCCTGACTGGCTTCCCGCAGTTGGTAGCGGGAAAGCGCGTCGACCGTCAGCGACAAAATGGGCAACTCATTCAGATAAGGGCTTTTGCGGAACATTTTTCGCGCTTCCGGCCAGGTGCCGTCGAGCAAGACAAACAGGGCGGCCTTTCCCTGCGCGGGCAATCGCCGAAAGATCTGACGCCCCTCTTCGCCCTCATCGGCGAGAAAAACCAGATAGGGTTGATACTCCGGGTTAGCGAGCGCGGCCAGCAGTTGCGGATCCGGCGAGATCCGTGACCAGAGAAATGCCTGGGTTTGCGGCAGTATATCGGCGATCAGTCGCCCTGTGTTGCTTGGCTTCAACGGTTCGGTGTCGAACATCACCAGACAAAAGCGGCTGCGGGCATTTTGCGGCTGGATGGTGTGGCACAGGCAGTTGTCGACCGGCAGCAAACAGCGCTGACAGCGTAAAACCCGGCAGCCGCGGGCCCGAAAAGGCTTGGTAGACTGCTCAAGACGTTGCTGACGCAGGCGCAGGACGGCATTGTTAATCATCAAGTCGTGGCTATCATCGTATTCGGCCAAGAGCCGACTTATGCTGAGGGGGGTAGCGGTTCAGCATACCGGCTCCGAAAGACGTCATTCTAATCGACATGACGTCAGACCAAAAGACCCGCGGCCATAATACTCCGCGTTTGCTTTCGCCTTGCCGTTTACCGCCCGCCGCGGCTTTAATCGGTTTTGGAGGATTTACAGCGATTCGTCCAGCCAGCCCTCGAAAGGCGCTTTAGGCATTGCGCCATTGAGCATATCGACCAGCTTCCCCTGTTTAAATAGCATAATCGTTGGAATAGTGCGGATACGATAACGGGCGCTGAGCGCTGGCTCTGATTCGGTATTAACCTTAACGAAGCGTATTTTCTGGCTGCGTTCCTGTGCGACGCTTTCAAAGATGGGCGCGAAGTTGACGCAGGGGCCGCACCAGGGGGCCCAGAAGTCGATAATCACCGGCAAGTCGTCCTGCAGCAGCTTATCCAGCGTCGCTTCCGTGGCATTGATAACTTCACCTGAAAACAGGGGGTCTCCACAATTGCCGCAGTTTGGATGGTGGTCTATACGTTCTTCGGACAGACGGTTTGTTGTTTGGCAAGATGCGCATACCGTATTCATAATGAGGCCTCGGGTAAAAGGAACTATAGCATTGTTGTGGATAAGCACTGTTGCGGGCCGGTAGCGAACGTCAGCAACATGTTAAGTGATTGCCGGGTAATTTGAATGATATGTTACTCGACAGTTGATTAATTATGGTGAGCAGACTTGTCGCCAACAACGTGGTTTACTCAATAGCTACGATAGTTTTTGGCTTTTACGACAAGCAGGTAGCTAAGCGGCTGTACATAAGGTAATCTTCGCGCCCAGCGCGTAGGTGGAGATAAAAGATGAGCGATTCATTCAATAGTAAGAGCGGCAAGGTCCGCGTGATGTACGTCCGTAGCGATGACGAAGGCGATAAAGAGAGCAAAAACAAGCGTCCGGCTGGTAAAGAACGTCGCAGTGAAGGTGGTCGCGGTCGGCGTGACGAAGCGGGTTCCCGCGATAAACCTCAGCATCCCCGTGATAAAAACCCGCGTTATGCCCGGGAAAATCCTTCTCGCGACGGCGAAAAGAGCCCGTGGGGCAAAGATCGCGATGGCGAACGTGCGGAACGTCCACGTCGTCCGCGCGGTGAGAGCCGCGACAATAATGATTCCCCCTGGAAAACGGTTTCCCGTGCGCCGGGCGAAGACGCTGAATTCGATCATGGCGGCATTAGCGGTAAAAGCCAGATCGACCCTGCGCAATTGCGTCGTCAGCGCCAGGAGGAGACGCGGGTTTATGGTGAGAATGCCTGCCATGCGTTGTTCAAAAGTCGTCCCGATTCAATTGTTCGCGCCTGGTTTTTGCAGGAAGTGACGCCGCGTTTTCGCGACGCGCTGCGCTGGATGGCCGCTAACCGCAAGGCCTATCATGTCGTTGACGATGATGAACTGACCAAAGCTTCCGGCACCGAGCACCACGGCGGCGTTTGTTTCCTGATCAAAAAACGTCAGGGGATGGATGTGCATGAGTACCTGAAAACGGCTGATGAACAACGTGATTGCGTCCTGGCATTGCAAGATGCCGGTAATCCTCACAATCTTGGCGGCATAATGCGAAGCTGTGCGCACTTTGGCGTAAATGGTCTGCTGGTGCAGGATACGACGATGCTGGAAGCCGGTGCCGCAGTACGTACGGCGGAAGGCGGCGCCGAGCACGTGAAGGCGATCAATGCCGACGATCCTCTTGCGGTATTCGAGGCGTTTCGCAAAGCCGGATATACCATTGTGACGACCTCCAGCCATAAGGGCACGGCATTGTCGAAAACCACCTTTCCGGCGAAAACCGTGATTGTGCTGGGTCAGGAAGGCGATGGTCTGTCGGACAGCGCCTGGCTACAGGGCGATACCAATATCTCGATTGACGGCACGGGGAAAGTCGAAAGCCTGAATATCTCCGTTGCAACCGGGATTCTGTTGTCTGAATGGTGGCGTCAGAACAAAGCCTGATGACATGAGTCTCGCCGACGGAAAGAAATGGCGCGTCGCTTTGACGAATGATGCGCTGTTGATACTTTGCAAAAAGATGAAGATGAGAAACGCTCAATGACACGAAAATCATCAATCTACGCCGTGGCGTCATTGCTTCTGGGGGGATTACTGGCGAGCGGCTGCACACCGTCATTGCATGCTTCTGATGCTAATCGTTCTGCGCCGTATGCCTGTCATATCGGCAACAAGATGGTGCAAACGACGCTTTATTTCGGACTGAACCGTCCTGCCGGGCCGCCGGTTTCCGACGCCGAGTGGGAAGACTTTGTCGATCACGACGTGACGCCGCGCTTTAAGGACGGGTTGACTATCGTTGATAGTCAGGGGCAGTGGCTGGGTCAGAATGGCGTCGTCGTCCGGGAGAGCAGCAAAGCATTGCTGCTTATCCACTCGTCTGAACGGGAAAGCGATGTCGAAGCGTTGCGCACGGTATACAAAACCCGCTTTGCGCAGGAGTCCGTGATGCGGGTCGATGTTCCGGCCTGCGTCGCCTTTTAAGTCGCCTATCGGCCCTTCTACCCGCAAGGGCCGATAACGATAAACAGCATTAGCGTACGGATAGTTGACCGTGCGGATCGTTACAGCACCAATCCCGCCACCGCGGCTGAGAGCAGACTCACCAGCGTCGAGCCGTAAACCAGCTTCAGACCAAACCGAGATACCACATTGCCTTGCGCTTCATTTAGCCCTTTAATCGCGCCGGCAATAATGCCGATAGACGCGAAATTGGCAAAGGAGATCAGGAATACGGACAGGATCCCCAGGCTGCGAGCCGAGATCTCGGCGGCAATTTTTTTCAGTTCGATCATGGCAATAAACTCGGTGGAAACCACCTTGGTGGCCATGATGTTTCCCGCGTGCAGCATATCGGCGGCGGGTATGCCGATCAGCCATGCCAGCGGCGTGAAGAGATAGCCCATCATGGTTTGAAAACCGATGCCAAACAGAGTGTTGAATAACGCGTTGATGGCGGCGATAAGCGCGACAAAACCGATCAGCATGGCCGTGATGATCATGGCGATTTTGAAGCCGGCCAGAATATATTCCCCAAGCATTTCAAAAAAACTCTGATCCTCGTGCAGCTTTTCCAGCTTGAGTTCGCCTTCTTCCTCCAACTGATAGGGATTGATAATCGACAGAATAATAAAGGTGCTGAACATATTCAGAACCAGCGCCGCAATGACGTATTTGGGCTCCAGCATACGCATGTAGGCGCCGATGATTGACATGGAAACGGTCGACATGGCCGTTGCCGCCATCGTGTACATGCGGCGCGGCGAGATGTCGCCGATGACGCCTTTATAGACGATAAAGTTTTCCGATTGTCCCAGCAGCAATGAACTGACGGCGTTAAAGGACTCCAGTTTTCCCATGCCGTTTACTTTCGACAGCAGCGTGCCGATAATTCTGATTAACCACGGCAGAATGCGCCAATGCTGCAAAATGCCGATCAGCGCGGAGATGAAAATGATCGGGCACAGTACGTTGAGGAAAATAAAAGCCAGTCCTTGCGCGCTCATGCCGCCAAACACGAAGTCGGTGCCTTGCGCCGCAAACGCCATCAGCTTTTCGAACAGAGCGGCGAAGGAACGTATCGCATTCAGCCCAACGCTGGAGTGCAGAAGAAAGTAGGCCAGAACAATTTCAATGATCAGCAACTGTATGATAAAGCGTGCGCGAATGCGTTTGCGATCGCGGCTTGCCAGCAACGCCAACAGAAATATCGTGGCTATCGCCAGAGCAAAATGTAAAACCTGCGCCATATGGAATCAAATCCCTGAGTATAAAGAGGCAGGCATTGTAATCGCTGCGTGAAGGAATGTTTATTTTGAATATGCAAATCGTTATTCAGGATGAGCGTTTGCGGCTAACGGCAGCGGATTTTTATCGCGAGGAACGACAGGCGCCCGTTGTGGCATCCGCGGTATCGAGCCGCGTCGTGCGCCTGTCAGAGCGAAGGTTAGTGCGCGCCGCCTCCGCCGCCGGAGGTAAAGGGCGGTCGGGCAAACCAGACCAGCACCAACAGCACCAGGAATACCCCCGCAGCGGCCCAGAAAATCTCATTGGCGGAAATAATCAGTCCTTGTGCGGTGATCTCGCTGGCAATATAAGACGAGGCCTGCGACTGGCTCATCCCCAGCGTCTGTTGCAGTTGTTGATAGGTTTCCTGAGCCAGCGGATTGTAGGGCGTTATCGATTCCGTCAACTGAGAATGGTGCAATGACTCACGCTGCGCCCATAACGTTGTGGTGATCGACGTACCGATCGAACCCGCCAGCGTTCGGGTAAAGTTTGACAGGCTGGATGCCGCGGCCATACGCTCCGGCGGTAGCCCCGACAGCGTGATGGTCGTCAGCGGCATAAAGAAACAGGCGACGGCAAAACCCTGTACGAACTGCGGCCACGCGGAAGCGCCGAAGTCCATTCCCGGTTCGAAGGTATAGGCGCGCCAGTAAAAGCAGACGGCGTACATAATAAAGCTGAACGTGACCAACTGTCGCATATCCAGACGCGGCGCGAAACGGCCGATAATCGGCGATAGCACCACCGGCATTAAGCCGACGGGCGCCGACGCCAGCCCGGCCCAGGTCGCGGTATAGCCATAAACCTCCTGCAACAATTGCGGCAGCAGGACGATGGCGCCGAAATAAAACATATAGGCCAGGCTGAGGCACAAACATCCTATGGTGAAATTGCGGGATTTAAACAGCGATAAATCCACCACCGGGTGGTCGTCCGTCAGCTCCCAGACGATTAAAAACGTTAGCGTGATGACGGCGATAACCGTGAGAATCACGATCTCGTTCGAGTTAAACCAATCCAGTTCCTTGCCTCGGTCCAGCACCATCTGGAGGCTGCCGATACCGACGATCAGTAATGCCAGACCCACGGTATCGATAGGTTTGATTTCGGTTTTGGTTTCCCGTCCCCGCAGCGTCTGCAGGGTAATGAACACTACCGCCACGCCGAGCGGAACGTTGATAAAGAAGATCCAGCCCCAATGGTAGTTGTCGCTAATCCAGCCCCCCAGAATCGGTCCGCAAATCGGCGCGACCACCACGGTCATCGACCACAGCGCCAACGCGATACTCCGTCTGGCGGGGGGGTAGTTATTTAACAGCAAACTTTGAGACAGCGGAATCAGCGGCCCGGCGACAATCCCTTGCAATACGCGGGAAAAGATCAGCATCTCCAGGCTGGTGGACATGCCGCACATCCAGGACGTGAAGGCAAATAGGGCGGTGGACAACAGAAAAAGGCGGACTTCGCCAAAGCGTTTGGCCAGCCAGCCCGTGATGGGAATAGAAATGGCGTTGGCGACCCCGAAAGAGGTGATCACCCACGTCCCCTGCGAGTTAGAGGCCCCAAGGTTGCCGGCAATGGTCGGAATCGCCACATTGGCGATGGTCGAGTCCAGCACCTGCATAAACGTCGCCAATGACAAGGCAACGGTCATCCAGGCGAGACTGGCGCCTTTAAGCGGTTTGTTCTGCACGCATTTCTCCTGGCAGACTAGCTGGCATTAGCCTGAATGATGTCGCTAATCATTTGATTGACCGGCGCGAGATCCAGCGTTAACGCATTGCTTTCATAAGCAGGCGTACTGCGCAGCGTTTCCGACAGCGATTTGCCTTCAGCATTGGCGGTATCGACGTTAACCAGCGCGGACAAGCCGATGCGCAGCGGGTGTTGCGCAATCTGCTGCGGATCCAGCTCAATACGCACCGGCAGGCGTTGCACCACTTTTATCCAGTTGCCGGTGGCGTTCTGTGCGGGCAGCAGCGAGAATGCGCTACCGGTGCCCATATCCAGCCCCACCACTTTGCCTTGATAAACGACGTCATCGCCGTAGATATCCGCAATGACGGTCGCCGGCTGGCCGATGCGCATATTGGCCAACTGAGTCTCTTTAAAATTCGCGTCGACCCACAGATGATCGGCCGGCACCACGGCCATTAGCGCGGATGTCGTGGTGATCCTGGCGCCGATCTGAACGCTGCGGCGCGATATATAACCATTTACCGGACTGACGATTTTTGTCCGCTGCAACGCCAGCCAGGCATCGCGCATCGCCGCGGCCGCCTGTTGAATCGCCGGCTGGCGTTCTAATGGCGTGTCCAGAATCATGGCCTGGTTAGCCTGATATTGCTGCTTGGCCACTTCCAGCGAAGCCTTGGCGCTGGCTACCGCATCGCGCGCGTGCTGCACTTCTTCACGACCGATAGCCTTGACCTGCCCCAGCGTCTCACGGCGGCTTAAATCGCTCTGCGCCTGACTCAGTTGCACCTGAAGCAGCTCGATATTGGCCTGATACTGTTTGCCGTTAATCATTAACTGATGCGTCTGGCGTACGCTGGTGGCCAGCGCGGTCTGCGCGCGTTCAAAAGCCTGCTGGGCATCGGTCTGATCCAGTTCGACCAGCACATCGCCCTGCTTAACGAAATCGGTATTGTCGACGTTCACGCGCGTGACGCTCCCGGTCACTTGCGCCATCACCTGAATCTGATTGCCGGCGACGTATGAATCATCGGTGCTTTGGTGGTGTCTCAAAACCAGGAACCAATAGACGAACCAAATGCAGCCGAGTACGAGAAAGACAAGGGTTAACAGCGTCAGCACGCGTTTACGCTGTCTTTTCTTGTTCTTTTGCTTTACTGGCTGCGGCGCCTGTGTTTCCACATTTTCACTCATGGTTTTCTCTCTGTTTATTCTCTTATTGTGCCTGGTATCACGCCATTTAACGTCGCTGAAATGAATGCATATCCAGCGCCGATTCCGCTCGGCGTTCAGCGGCAGGTGATTGGCGGTTAACGTCATATTAAGCGGCGGTATGGCGGCTTACTGAAAAGTAAACGGGCATTGTCCGCAGTCAACATCAGCGCCCGGTGACGCGATCACTGGGAGATTTCTGGTACCGTGAGGGATTCTATTTTTATCAAATCAATAATTATTATTCTTTGATCGCTTCCATCTCATCTAAACGGGTCAGCAGCTTTCTCATCAATGCTTCGAGCTGTTTCTGCTCATCGCTACTGAGCGTCGACCACAGGAAATGGAGGCTTTCATGCTGCGGGGGAAGTAACTGGCCGAGGAACGATTTGCCTTCTTCCGTCATATGTAAATGCAGGCAACGCCGATCGCTGCTGCTTTCGCGTCTTTCAATCCAGCCTCTTTTTTCCAGCTCGTCAGCAATGCGGGTGGCGTTGGTCCGTGATGATCCCAGCGCGGCGCTGAGTTCCGACGGTTGAATGCTGTAGGATTCCTGCGACTCCAGTGTGATGAGCGCCATAAACAAGGTTTCATTAATACCTTGTTCTTTCAATATTTGATTTCTGTGTTCCAGTATTTTGCTTTGCATGTGCATACATAGACGTAGCAACAGGACTTCCTGATAGGGGAAATCGGGTTTACGTGAAGCGCGCAGGCTTAGCATTTTTTCTATTGGAGTAAACGAACTATCCATTCTTATATAACCTCATTAATCACGATATGTATAGTAACGAAAGTTACTATTTGGGTAAATGGTATCAAGTTAGATAAATTTGATTATTCTGTGACAGAAAGTAAGCGATAGGGACGTCGAGCATCGAAGGAAGTACCGCTATTGATTAATAGGGTAGCTCATGTGCGACATTTAAGAATGGCGGAGTTGGGGAAATTGAGGTTGGTTGATTACTAAGTCGTCATAAAATGAAAAAAGGCGGCAAAAGCCGCCCTGGATTCACGATGTATGAATTATTTTGCTGCTTCAGCCGCGGTTTTCACCCAGCCGTCGAACAACTGCTGGTGGGCTTTGATCCAGCCGTTGACATGACGATCGATATCCTGCTGAGAGCCTTGACCATTATGCATGCTGCGGTTCTGCGCATTGATATCGGCCAGCGGCAGCTTCATGATGGAAAACAGTTTTGCGGCCGCCGGGTTTTTTTCCGCCCACTGCTTATTGGCGGCGATTTTTATGCTATTGACCGGGAAGCCGTAATCCGCGCCGTTAGGCAGCTTGGTGCTAACGCCCTGCATCGCGCCCGGTTGGGAAGAGAAGGGAACCTGCAGCCAGACGACATCACGTCCCGGAACCAGCACATCACTTACCCAGTAAGGCGTCCAGGTGTAATACAGAATCGGCTTGCCTTCTTTAAATCGGGTAATGGTATCGGCGATCATGGCGGCATAGTTGCCCTGGTTATGATCAACCGTATTGGTCAAGCCGTATGCCTGCATATGATGGTTAATCGCCGCTTCACAGCCCCAACCTGGGTTACAGCCGGTCAGATCGGCTTTGCCGTCGCCGTTGGTATCGAACAGCTTGGCGATGTTAGGATCTTTTAACTGCTCAACGTTGGTGATTTTATATTTTTCAGCGGTTTTCTTATCGATCAGATACCCCTGCGCCGCGCCGGTGACGTAGGTGCCTTCACGATAGAATTTATTGTCGCCGCCGGCAGCCTGATACTGGTTGGTGTGTAACGGATCCCAACTGACGGCAAGGTATGTGGCATCGCCGTTGGCGACGGTGGTATAGGCGACGTTGTAATCCACTTCACGGATTGGCTGTACGTCGTAGCCCAGCTTTTCCAACGCTTTATTGATCAACTCGGTCTGGAAGGTTTCTTCCGACAGGGTGCTTTGCACGGGAATAACCGCCACGCCTTTGCCCGGTAAATCAGCTGCATAAATTGATGAACTTAGCAGCGCAGTCGTCAGGGCCGCGGCCCAGATTTTTGTCTTGCTCATAGTAATTTCCTCATTCCTGTTCCATGCCGCTGGCTGGCAAGTTGCCGCGCTGACGCGCGCTAAAAGCCATTGGTTGTGGAAAACAAGTTTTATTATGTTGGTTTAATTATGGATGGTTCAGTTACCCGGCCTGAGCCAGGCAACCGATACGAATAATTACTGCTTGATGAAAGGCCGGGTTATCAGTCCGATAGGGCCGACGGTATACCAGCTTTTATTGCCTTTGCTGCGTCTGTCGCGGCCCAACGATTGCGTCAGCCGATCGAGGATAATGGCCAGAATAACGATGCCGACGCCGCCGACCGCCGCCTGCCCCATATCCAGACGGCCAATGCCGCGCAGTACCATCTGACCCAGTCCGCCTACGGCGATCATTGAAGCGATGACAACCATCGACAACGCCAGCATCAACGTCTGGTTTACGCCCGCCATGATGGTTGGCATCGCCAGCGGTAGCTGAACTTTAAACAGCATCTGACGAGGGCTGGCGCCAAAGGACTCGGCCGCTTCAATCAGATCGGCGGGAACCTGCCTGATACCCAGAATCGTCAGACGGACAATGGGCGGCAAGGCAAAAATAATGGTTACCACCACACCCGGCACGTTGCCGATGCCGAACAGCATAACGATCGGCACCAGATAGACGAATGCAGGCGTTGTCTGCATCGCATCCAGCAGCGGCCGGATAATCTTGGCCGCTTTTTCGCTGCGAGCCAGCCAAATGCCTATCGGCAAGCCTAGCAGTATGCAGAAGAACAGAGCGGTCAGCACCAGCGCCAGAGTGACCATCGCCTGCGACCAGGCGCCGATTGCGCCAATGATCACCAGCGAAACCAGCGCGGCGACGCCCATGCCAAGACTGGATATCTGCCAGGCGATCAGCGAGAAGAGCATAATAGCCAGCGGCGCCGGCATACCCAGCAGAAACTGCTGAAAACCGCTCAGAATGAAATCGACCGGCACGCGCACGCCCTGAAACAGCGGTCTGAAGTGCATCACCACCCAGTCGATACCGTGCGTTACCCAGTGATCCAGCGGAATCAGCGTGTCTTTGAACGGGTCGAGCAGACTGAAATGCGTCTGCGTATCAACAGGCGCGCTGTTGAGCCAGTCGCTACCGGCCTGGGCCGTATCGGACGAACCGCCGGATGGCGGCGCGGCATTCCAGGCGTCAGCGCCGTTGGCGGGCGCATCCTGCGCCGGGGCGGCGGATGACCAGGGATCGCTCTGCGCGCCGGCATCAGGTACGGCTGCGCTGTCGGCCTGAGGGGCGTTCTGCGTCGTTGACGCCCAGGGATCGCTTTGCGCCGCGGCGTCTTGCTGCGTCACCGTGCCGTCTTCCCATGGATTAGTCGTTGATTTACTCATTGGTTGCTCCTTCCTTATCCAGCGCCTGCAGCAGCATGCCTTTTGAAATGATGCCGATGTACTCGTTGTTTTCACCAATCACCGGGACGGCGCAAGGGGCTTGCGCGACCAGAGAGATCAGCTCATTGAGCGACATATCAGCGGGCACAGGGGCCGGATCGGACAACAGCGCGTTTTCCAGCGGCTGTTGCTCTTTCAAGGCCTGCTTTAGCGAGTCGATGGAGACGACACCAATGAATTTTTGTCCGCGCTCCAGCACATAGCCGTAGTCGCGGTCTTCATCCTGCAAAATTTTCAGCGCGGAACGCGGTCCGACGCCGGGCGTTTTACGAATAAGCGTAACCGGGCGGCGGCGGGCGATATCCTTGGCGCTGAACACGTGGCTGACGTCCACGCCGCGGAAGAAGGTGCGCACGTAGTCGTTGGCCGGATTATTCAGGATTTCGTCCGGCGTACCCACCTGGATTACTTCGCCGCCATGCATGATGGCGATCCGGTCGCCGATACGCATCGCTTCATCCAGATCGTGCGAGATAAAGATGATGGTGCGTTGGTTACGGGACTGGAGCTTGATCAGCTCGTCCTGCATTTCCGTACGGATCAGCGGATCGAGCGCGGAGAAGGCTTCGTCCATCAGCAGGATATCCGGGTCGTTCGCCAGCGCGCGAGCCAAGCCGACGCGCTGGCGCATCCCGCCCGACAGTTCATCCGGGTAGGAGTGGGCGTTAGCTTCCAGACCGACCTGTTGCAGCGCATCCAACGCCTTCTTTTCACGTTCCGCTTTCGCTATCCCGGCCAACTCCATCCCAAAGGCGGTATTGTTGAGGATATTCAAATGCGGCATCAACGCGAAAGACTGAAAGACCATACTGATTTTTTTACGCCGCACATCGCGCAGCGCAGCGTCGGATATTTGAGCAATATCTTCGCCGTCAATCAGAACCTGACCACGGGTCGGTTCTATCAGACGATTGAGAAGGCGTACCATGGTAGATTTGCCGGAACCGGATAATCCCATGATGACAAATATCTCGCCTTCTTCAATGGCCAGACTGGCATCTTTTACACCGACGGTAAGGCCTGTTTTTTCAAATATCTGATCTTTGGTGAGGCCTTTATCGATCAGTTTGAATGCCCGGTTCGGATGTTCGCCAAATATTTTATAAAGGTGCTTTACTTCAAGTTTAATTGCCATGAAACAGTTGTTTTCCTATGGTCGTTTATAGTTCTATAACGTTTGTCCTGGTGATGATTAAACGCCCCATACCCTACCATAATGAGATTTTGAGACAACCCCCTGGCGGCTGAATCGATTTTAACGAGCGCACAATTATCCGTAAAAATTTAACCCTATTATTTTCATGTATTTGGATTGATATATATTGATACGGTTTGAATTGTTTTTTCTGTTTTTTTATTTTAAAACAATGCGTTGCGCATTGTTTCCATCTTGGGTTTTTATCTCGAAAAATAAGTCTTTCTCATGAAATATAAATTGATGGCTATTGTTTGTTTTATCAATAAAAAAACCAGAGATATAAATTTAAATTTTTGCTATTCAAGCTGAATAATAGACTGATTTTCGTGCGAAATAATTTGTGAGAATCGTGATTCTCAGCTTAATTATAGTAAAAATAAGCGTCATGATTTTATGGGGAAATTTGCCGCCTAGCGCGGCGTGTGCGGCGGTAAATATCGGGCACATGGCGAGTGTGACGCAGTTAACATTATTATCCTTTTTCGCAAGATCGTTTTCAGTCAATTAGGGCCGAATAGCAGCAAATAATCGCCTGATATTGTGTGTGGTTAATTAACGGTATTTTTTGCCCAAATAACGCGATAGCCGATAGATTTCGCATTGCATCATGGCGGAAATGGATTTGACCAGCCGACGGCTGGCTTCCGGTTTGGAGCAGGGACGAGCCGAGCAATAAGGGAAGCCAGCGCAGATGCCGCCGTAACGGTGACGGATAATAATGTAGCGCTTAAGACAATAGACAGCAGCCTTGCTGTTCCAGCGCCCAGGCGGCGCGCAGGCAGCGATCCTCTCGCCATGGTGCGGCGATGATCTGGACCCCGATCGGCAGTCCGCTCGCCGTTTTCATCGGTACGGTGACAACGGGTAATCCGACAAAAGAGATCGGCTGCGTCAACATGCCCATATTGGCGCGCACCGGCAGGTCTACGCCGTTAATGCGCATGCTTTCCTGGCCGATTCGCGTGGCGCAGCAAGGCGTCGCCGCCGCAATCAGCAGATCGGTATGTTCGAACAGCGGCAAAACCTGCCGGCGGAAATAGTCGCGAAAGCGCTGCGCCTGGATATACCAGGCGGCGGGGATCATGGCCCCGGCCAGCAGACGTTCCCGCGAGAAGGGCTCGAACAGCTCTGGCGTATCGCGCAGTGCGGGAAGATATTGGTTTCCCCCTTCGCTGGCGGAAAGGATAAAGGCCGCGGTGCGCGCCAGATTGGCTTCCGGCAAACTGACGTGGGTTTGCGCATTCAGCGCGTGGGCCACCTGCCGTACGGCGCTCTTGGCGTCGTCGCTGCTCCAGTCGGAAAAATAACCGTCCAGCACCGCGCAGCGCAGGCCGTCATTGCCCGCCGTCAAGCGTTCAGCGCATGTAAGATCCGGGCGTGGCGCCTGAAAACGATCGGCGCTGTCCTGACCCTGCAACGCGTCAAAAACCAGTGACAAATCTTCGGTGTTCCGCGCCATTGGGCCAATATGATCGAGACTGGCGACAAAAGGATGGCTGCCGCGGCGTGACAAACGGCCAAAGGTTGGCTTGAGTCCGAAAATACCGCACAGCGAGGAAGGAACCCGAATCGAGCCGTTGGTGTCGCTGCCCAGCGTAAAATTGACCAGCCCCGCGGCCACCGCCGCCGCGGATCCGCCGGAGGAGCCTCCGGCAATCCTTTGCGTATCGCGCGGATTGCGCGTCGCCCCGTAATGGCTGTTCTCCGTGGTAAAGCCGTAGGCGTATGCATCCATATTCAGCATGCCGGACAACATTGCGCCCGCTTGGCTTAGCCGGGCGATGGCGAACGCATCCTGCGATGCGGCCGGACGCTGGCTAAATAGCTGCGCGCCGGCTAATGTGGTTTCGCCCGCGACATCAAATAAATTCTTTACCGCATAAGGCACGCCGGCCAGCGCGGGCAGCGGTTCGCCGAGTTTATGCCGGCGATCGACGCTTTCCGCTTCATCCAGCATGCGCCGGCGGGTTATCGTCGTATAGGCGTTAATCGTCGGGTTGACGCGCTCAATCGCATCCAGCGAACGTTGCGCCAGCTCTCTGGCCGAGAACTCGCCGGACTGCAATCCATGACGAATTTGTTTGATGGACAGCGTCTGAACCTGACTCATAATGTATAGACTCCGGCTATCTCCTGATGCGCCTCCAGCGGAAACGCCATCAAGGGTTGGGCCATGTCATAAATACGGCTGAACTGAAGCAATAGTTCCTGGCGTCGTGCCTGGGTTAGCGCCAGCGCCAGCAGCGTCTCCATTTGTTGGATATAGGATGCCAGTTCGGCATTATCGGTTGATTGGGTAGTCATCATATTCCTCGCTAGTTAGATTAAAAACCCGCGGCGCTGCCGTTGCTGCGGGGATCGAACGCGCCTTCCAGCATGCCGTGAGTATGGCGGACGATGGCGCCGGCATGGCCGACGGATTCACTAAAACCGCTGAGCAGTTCGACGTTATGACCCAACGCGCGCAGCGCGTCGATGGTGGCGGGTTTGAAGCGCTCCTCCAGTTTTAAGGTGTCGGACGACTGCCCCCAGGTGCGCCCCAATAGCCAGCGCGGCGCGGTAATCGCCTGCTGTAGCGGCATCCCCTGAAGCACATGACGAATAAACAGCGCCGCCTGCGTCTGGGGCTGTCCGTCGCCGCCCATCGCGCCATACACCATAGTGCGGCCGTCGGATAATCTCGCGGCCGCCGGATTCAAGGTATGAAACGGCTGTTTGCCCGGCTCCAGCGCCAGCAGATGATGAGGATCGAGACTGAAAGCGGCGCCGCGATTCTGCCATAGCACCCCGGTACCGGGCAGTACGACGCCGCTGCCGAATTCATGGTAGATGCTCTGAATAAAGGAAACGCAAAGCCCGCTGCTGTCGCACACGCCCATCCACACCGTATCGCCGGGGCCTTTACCCGCCTGCCAGGGCGCGGCTTTACGGGTATCAATTTCGTTTGCCATCAGGCTGAGGTTATCCGGCTCCAGCAATGCCTGAGCGTTTTGCGTCATCATGTTCGGGTCGGTAATGAAACGGTCGCGCAACCGGAAAGCCAATTTGGTGGATTCGACAATGCGGTGGACGGTCTGACTGTCATTGAGATCCGCCATATCCAGGCGATCGGTCAAGCCGAGGATCGCTAATGACACCAGCCCTTGCGTCGGCGGGGCAAGGTTATACACATCGCCTTTACTGTGCTTTAAGCGCAGCGGCGTGGTGCGTTTGGCGCGGTAGCCGGCTAAATCATCGCCCGTCACGGGCATGCCCAGCCGGGTCATTTGTTCGGCAAAGCGCTTCGCCAGCGATCCCCGATAGAAACTGTCCAAACCTTCCCGCGTCAACCGCGTCAGGGTTTCAGCCAGATCGGGCTGGGTAAAACGGCTGCCGGCGCGCGGGATCGTCCCTTCAGGCATAAAGACGCGGCTAAACTCCTGCAGATTAATCAATTCATTATAATGCTGCCTCAGCGCATCTTCCTGCGACTGGGTTATGGGAATACCGTCTGCGGCATAACGAATGGCGTCGGCGAGCAGGCGCTCGAGCGGCAACGGGACCGCGCCAAGGGTCTGAGAATATTTCAGCGCTTCTTGCCAGCCGCCGACGGTGCCGGCAACGGTGAGCGCGGCTTTGGGGCCGCGATGGGGGATGTGCGGTTCTCCCCGATAAAAATCACGGCTGGCAAGCTGACCGGCGGCGCCGCTGGCGTCAATGGCGATAGGTTCGCCTTGCGGCGGCACAATCAACCAGAAACCATCTCCGCCCAATCCATTCATGTGGGGATAAACCACGGAGATTGTCGCCGCCGCCGCCACCATCGCTTCAATGGCGTCGCCGCCTTCACGCAGAATAGCCTGAGCGCTGGCGCTGGCTAAGTGATGCGGCGTCACTGCCATGCCCAATGGCGCGGTATTGCTTTGCATCATGCCGTCATTCCTTTTTTTGATCCGGCTGTAGGGGAGAGTGCAAACGGCGTTAATCGATTGCCTGCTTTTTACCGTTATCTGCTGTCATCGCGGTTTGCCCTGCTAACATCCTCGTTTTAAGCAAACTCCGTTCCAGTTTTTTCGCTTGACGGCATCCCCGCCATTTTTCAGGTCGCAGGCGCGTTGGCTTCCCACTATCACTTCGGCCTATCCCTGGATCCCGACCTAAAGGGCCGCCTCAACGCGGTTCAATATTGCCATCTATTGAGGAGGCAACGCCCGCCGGGCTGTGTTATGTTGCGGTGAAACAAAACGTAAAACTGAAACGAAAGTTACAACCGCTCAGCGATAGGTGATGGTGTTATGAAGCAGATTGATGAAAGACTACAGCGTCGTTACAGCGAACTTTCGCCACAGGAACAGCGGGTTGCGGATTTTATCTTCGATCATTTCGATGATTTGATCAGCTACAACAGCGCCGAACTGGCGCAGATGAGCGGCGTTTCTAAAGCCACCGTCAGCCGCTTATTCAAACGGCTTGGCTATTCCAGCTTCCGCGCCATGCGTGAGGAGCTGCGTACGCTGCGCCAGAGCGGAATGCCGCTGGCTGATAATCGTGACGCGGTGCAGGGAAACACCCTGCTGGCGCGACATTACAAGCAAGAGATGGCCAACCTGACCCAATGGACGCAGCAGATCGATCCGACGCAGTTCAACGCGGTGATCGCCGCGATGATGCGTGCGAAGCGTCTGTGCATTATGGGATTGCGCAACAGTTATCCGGTCGCGCTTCACCTGCGTCAGCAACTGGTGCAGACTCGACCTCAGGTGATGCTGCTGGTTCAGCCCGGGCAAACGCTGTCTGAAGAGCTGGCGGACCTGAACGAGCAGGATCTGGTGGTGGTGGTGGCATTTCGCCGCCGCGCCCGCTTGATTCAACCGCTGCTGACGGCCCTGCGGGCACAGCAGGTGCCGGTATTATTGCTGTGCGAGCCGCAGGCGCATGCTTTATTGCCCCTGGCGAATTGGGCGCTGTGCGCGCCGCTGGACAGCGTTTCCGCTTTTGACAGCTACGCTTCCGCGATGAGCCTGGTCAATCTGCTCAGCAACGCGTTACTGCATGAAATGTTGCGTGACGGTCGCCAACGCATTCATCAAATCGCCGATCTCTACAGCGAGCTGGATGAACTGGAACAGCGATAACGGGGCGCAAAAATGGTGCTTTGCATCAAATTGGTGCGTTATGTTTTTCTTATTCTCTGGTTTTTGATGCCGATTCGGGTCGGCTTCTCGTCATTTTTTTATCGGCGCAACGTTTTTCCCCTCGGCGTCTATACCGTCTGATATCCCCTTCAATTCTGGCGTAACCGGCTTTTTTTCCTGAACGCTCCGCAATGATCATGGCCGGACTGAAACGTTGGCGGTCACGGCTTGAGACTGGCATGTTCTTTGCTTTATTTTTGCAACGATAGTTTCATTATTTGCTTTTTAAGAATCATTAGTTTCAATCGTGAGTTAATCGGGGGCGGACAATATGGGCATCAAAAAATGTTTATTGGCGGCGGCGGGCGCGGCGCTGCTGTTGATTCAGGCCGGCGGCGCGATGGCCGACCAGTTAAAGGATATTGAACAGCGCGGCGTATTGCGGGTTGCCGTACCGCAGGACTTTCCGCCGTTCGGCTCGGTCGGGACGGATTTACAACCGCAGGGCTATGACATCGATATTGCCCGTTATCTGGCGAAAGAGATGAAACTGAAGTTACAACTGGTGCCTGTGACCAGCGCTAACCGCGTGCCTTATCTGCAAACCAACAAGGTTGATCTGGTGATCTCCAGCCTGGGTAAAAACGCCGAGCGTGAAAAAGTCATCGATTTCAGCCGGGCCTATGCGCCGTTCTTCCTGGGCGTATTTGGTTCCAGTGACGGCGATTTGGCGTCACCGGACGCGTTGGCGGGTAAAAGCGTCGGCGTTACGCGCGGCGCGGTGGAAGATATGGTGCTGAGCGAGATCGCCCCTAAGGCGGCGCAGATCAAACGCTATGAAGACAATAACACCACGCTGTCGGCCTACTTATCCGGTCAGGTGGAGTATGTCGCCACCGGTAATCTGGTCGTGGCGGCGATTGCCGGGCAAAATCCGACCAAAGCGCCGGTGGCGAAATTCATGCTGAAGGATTCTCCGTGCTATATCGGTCTGAAAAAAGAGGAGCCGGCGTTAAAAGCGCGGGTGGATGGGCTAATTGAGAAGGCGCTGAAGGATAAGACGCTGGATGGACTGTCGGAAAAATGGCTGAAGGCGCCGTTGCCTGACAGCATCAAGGCATAAGGGGCGCCAGGCCATGACCTACCAGCTTGATTTTTCCGCGCTGTGGCCGTTCTGGCCCGAGCTATTATCGGGGCTATGGGTCACCATTGAGTTGACGGTAATGGCCACGGTTGGCGGCATCGCCATCGGCATTTGCGGCGCCGCGCTGCGCAGCGGCCGGCCTACGCCGCTTAGCAGGCTGTGGGGAGTCTATGTCGAGCTGATCCGCAATACGCCGTTTGTGGTGCAGCTGTTTTTTATCGTCTTTGGTCTGCCCGGCCTGGGGCTGAAACTCACCGCCGGGCAGGCGGCGTTACTGGCGATGCTGATTAATCTGGGCGCCTACAGCACCGAAATTATTCGCGCGGGCATTCAGGTCACGCCTAAGGGCCAGTGGGAAGCGGCCAGAGTGCTGGGGCTAACGCGCGCTCAGGCTTTCTTCCGCGTGATTCTGCCGCCGTCGTTGCAGCGAATTTATCCGGCGCTGGTAAGCCAGTGCATTATCGTCATGCTCGGGTCGTCGGTGGTTTCTCAGGTGTCTTATGAGGAATTGACCTTTGCCGCCAACCTGATCCAGTCACGCACTTTTCTGAGCTTTGAGGTGTACCTGGTGACCACGCTGTGTTATCTCGCGTTGTCCGTGCTGATGCGCCAACTATTATTGCTGGCGGGCCGGCGCTTTTTGGGGAGTCAGCAATCATGACGACGTTTACCGACTGGGACATTGTGCGCAATTTACTGCTGGCGGCGCGCTGGACGCTGCTGCTGTCGCTCACCGCGTTTATCGGCGGCGCGCTGGTGACGTTGCCGCTGATGCTGCTGCGCTTGATGAAATATAAATGGCCCATTCGCATTATCCGCCTCTATACCGAACTGTTTCAGGGAACGCCGCTGCTGATGCAGCTGTTCCTGGCGTTTTTCGGTCTGGCGCTGTTCGGCATCGACGTCAGCCCATGGACGGCGGCGGCGTTGGCGCTAACGCTGTTTACCAGCGCCTTTCTGCTGGATATCTGGTGCGGCAGCGTCGAAGCCTTGCCCAAAGGGCAGTGGGAAGCCTCGCGGTGCCTGGGGCTGACTTTTTGGCAAACGCTCTATCGGGTGATTGCCCCTCAGGCGATGCGCATCGCCATCGCGCCGACGGTGGGATTCTCCGTTCAGGTGATAAAAGGAACGGCTCTTGCATCCATTATCGGCTTCATTGAACTGACGAAAGCGGGAACCATGTTGAATAACGTGACCTACCAGCCGTTTAAGGTCTTCGGTTTGGTGGCGCTCGGCTATTTCCTGATGTGTTACCCGCTTTCCTACTATAGCCGCTATCTGGAGACGAAATTCAATGCCGCTCATAACCATTAATCAGGTACAGAAGTATTACGGCCAGAATCATGTCCTGAAGGGCGTGGATCTGGATATTGAAATGGGTGAGGTTATTTCCATCATCGGACGCAGCGGTTCGGGGAAAAGCACCTTGTTGCGTTGTATGAACGGTCTGGAAGGCTATCAGGATGGCAGCATCAAGCTGAGCGGCATGACCGTCACCGATCGCGATTCGCAGGCGCGCGAAATTAGTCGTTCAGTCGGTATGGTATTCCAGAATTTTAATTTATTTCCTCATATGACCGCATTGCAAAACGTCATGCTGGCGCCGCGACGCGTGTTGGGCAAAAGCGCCGCTGAGTGCCGAGAGTTGGGCGAGCAGGTGCTGAACAAGGTCGGGCTGGGAGAGCGAATGAATTACTATCCCGGCAATTTATCCGGCGGCCAGCAGCAACGCGTGGCGATAGCCAGGGCGCTGGCGATGAACCCGAAAGTCTTGCTGTGCGATGAGATTACCTCGGCGCTGGATCCGGAATTGGTCGGTGAAGTGCTGAAAGTGCTGGAGCAGCTTGCCGCAGAGGGGATGACGCTGATTCTGGTGACGCACGAAATGAATTTTGCCCGTGAAGTGGGCGACCGCGTGGTGTTTATGCATCAGGGTAAAGTCTGGGAACAGGGCGAGAGTAAAGCGCTGTTCGCCAATCCCCAAAGCGCCGAACTGAAACAGTTTATCGCCTCGGTACGCGGGTTATCGGAGGCGTAACGCTTAACAAGTCAGTGTTAAAGGCATGTCTGGTGAAATTTATACGCACGATAAATTCCGCATGACAATGTTTGTCTGTTCGATGCGCTGGCGGGGATTAACCACCGGCGCAGCATAAATTTTGGAGCAAGTCATAATGAACAATGAACCGTACGCGCAGATCAATCCCCCTCATCGTTTGTTGATGGGGCCGGGGCCGATTAATGCCGATCCGCGCGTACTGCGTGCCATGGCCAGCCAATTGGTCGGGCAGTATGACCCGGCGATGACCCATTATATGAATCAGGTGATGGTGCTCTATCGTCGACTGTTTCGTACCGAAAACCGCTGGACTCTGCTGGTGGACGGCACATCGCGCGCCGGAATAGAGGCGATTCTGCTGTCGGCGATCCGTCCCGGCGATAAAGTGCTGGTGCCGGTATTTGGCCGTTTCGGCCATTTATTGTGTGAAATCGCCCGCCGTTGCCGTGCCGAAGTGCATACCATTGAAGCCCCCTGGGGCGAAGTATTTACGCCCGATCGGATAGAAGATGCGATTAAAAGCGTGCGTCCGCGATTACTGCTCACGGTACAGGGCGATACCTCGACCACCATGCTGCAGCCGCTGGCTGAGCTGGGCGAGATCTGCCGCCGTCACGGCGTACTGTTCTATACCGATGCGACCGCTTCTTTTGGCGGCAACGAACTGGAAACCGATGCCTGGGGGCTGGATGCGGTGTCCGCCGGGCTGCAAAAATGTCTGGGCGGTCCGTCCGGCAGTTCGCCGATCACGCTGAGTCCGCGAATGGAGGACGTGATCCGCCGTCGCAAATGCGTCGAGCAGGGGATCCGCACCGATGCGCATCAGGACGGCGACGATGAAATGATCTATTCCAACTACTTTGATCTCGGCATGGTGATGGATTATTGGGGGCCGGAGCGCCTGAACCACCACACCGAGGCTACCAGTATGCTGTTTGCGGCGCGCGAATGCGCCCGCATTATCGTAGAGGAAGGACTGGATCGGTGTATCGCCCGTCATGCTTTACATGGCGCAGCCCTGGCGGCCGGCATTCAGGCGATGGGGCTGACGGTTTTTGGCGACGGCCGGCATCGAATGAACAACGTGCTGGGCGTCACGATCCCGCAAGGTATTCATGGCGAGCAGGTGCGCAAGATGCTGCTGGAAGATTTCGCCATTGAAATCGGCACTTCTTTCGGGCCGCTGCAGGGCAAGATCTGGCGTATCGGCACCATGGGCTATAACGCCCGTAAAGATTGTGTGATGCAGACGTTGAGCGCGCTGGAAGCGGTGCTGAATCACCTGGGCTTTGGTTCCGTTCAGGGGGCGGCGTTGCAGGCCGCATGGGATTGCTATGCCGGCGAGGAGCCGGCATGAGCGATGCCCGGATGTCGATGTTTGCTGCGCGACCCGCGGCGGAACGGGTTATGGCGCGCTGCGATGCGCTGGCGGAAATAAGTGAAACGGCAGGGCAGCTTACGCGAGTCTATCTGTCGCCTGAGCATCTGCGCGCCAATGTATTGGTCGGCGAGTGGATGCGTGAGGCCGGGATGCAAGTCCGGCAGGATAGCGTCGGTAATATTTGCGGGCGCTATGAGGGGCGTCGACCGAATGCGCCCGCTCTATTATTGGGGTCCCATCTGGATACGGTTCGCAACGCCGGGCGGTATGACGGGATGCTGGGCGTATTAACGGCGATTGAGGCGGTTGGCGTCCTGCACCGGCGCAACATCCGCCTGCCGTTCGCGCTGGAGGTGGTGGGATTCGGCGATGAGGAAGGCACCCGCTTCGGCATCACGTTGCTGGGCAGTCGCGGTCTGACCGGCACCTGGCCGGCCGACTGGCTGAACTGCCGGGATGCGCAGGGTATGACGGTTGAGCAGGCGCTGGCATCGGCCGGGTTGGATCCACGGACTATCGGCCAGGCGGCGCGTCCGGTCGGCGACATTGCCGCCTATCTGGAACTGCATATTGAGCAGGGTCCCTGTCTGGAGCAGCAGGGATTGGCGCTGGGCGTCGTCACGGCGATTAACGGCGCTCGTCGTCTGAACTGTACCTTTGAGGGCGTGGCCGGGCATGCGGGAACGGTACCGATGACCCAGCGGCAGGATGCGCTGGCGGCGGCGGCGAACTGGATGACGCAGGCGGAGCGGTTAACCAGGGAGAGCGATCCTTATCTGGTTGCGACCTTCGGCACGTTGCAATGCCTGCCGGGGGCGGCGAACGTCATTCCCGGTGAAGTCAGATTAACGCTGGATATTCGCGGGCCGGAAGACGCGGCGCTGGACGCGCTGCTGAAAAATCTGCTGACCACGGCGCAGAGGATCGCCGACGATCGCGGATGTCGCTTCACGGCGCAAGAGTATTACCGCATCGCCGCCACCCGCTGCGATGCGGCGTTGCAACAGCGCTTGAGCCACGCCGTTGAGCAAGTGCAGGGCGGCAATCTATTGTTGCCCAGCGGCGCGGGACATGATGCCATCGCCATTGCCGAACGTTGGCCGGTCGCCATGCTGTTTGTCCGCTGCAGGGAAGGGATCAGCCATCACCCTGACGAATCGGTGATGACGGCGGACGTCGCGCTGGCGTTACGCGCGTTGACGCAGGTGATATTGACCTATCAGGACTAGGCGGTTCGTGGTGCTGAAAGCGTCCGACCAGCCGCTGACGCGGTCGTCGGGCTCGGATTTACAGCGTAAATCGATCCGCATCGCGCCAGGCGGGAAAGGCTTCGCGATAGCTTTGTAATGTTTCCAGCGACAGCTCGGCGTCCAGCCGCGCCGGTAGGTTCGGTGGCGCTGACGCCAGGGTTTCCCCGAGCGCGTTGACGACGACGCTGTCGCCCTGATAATGATGGCCGTTGCCGTCGCTGCCCACCCGATTGCATCCTGCGACATAGGCCTGATTCTCAATCGCCCTTGCGGCCAGCAGCGTGCGCCAGTGCGCTGAACGCGGCGCCGGCCAGTTGGCCACGTACAGCAGCAGATCGTAATCCCGCTGATTACGCGACCATGCCGGGAAGCGCAGGTCATAACAGATCAGCGGGCAAATTCGCCAGCCGCGCCACTCGATAATCGTTCGCTCGACGCCGGCCAGATAATGTTGGTGCTCATCCGCCATCCGAAATAGGTGACGCTTATCATAGTGATAAACCTTGCCCTGCGGGTCGACCAGCAAAAAGCGGTTGACCGCGCCTTTCGGCGTGCGCACGGCGACGCTGCCGCCGATCAGCGCGTTATTGCGCTGCGCCCACTGGTGCAGCCACTGCTCAATCACCCTCTGTTCCACGCCCTGTTTCGCCGCTTCCATCGAGAAACCGCTGGTGAACATCTCCGGTAAAATAATCAGGTCTCGTCCGGTAATGTCGGTCAGCAGCGTATCGAAATGGCTCAGGTTGGCGGTGGCGTCCTGCCAGACCAACGGCGCTTGCAGCAGGGTAATTTTCAAAGTCGACATAGGCGCTCCGCAGCCGCGTCCAACGTAGATTCCTGTTTGGCGAAGCATAGACGAATCAGCGAGTGCGGGAACGGACCGGCGCAAAATACCGACAGCGGGATTGCCGCCACGCCCACCTGCTCGGTTAGCCAACGGCAGAAGCTGACATCGTCCCGATCGGAAATCGCGCTGTAATCCGCCAGCAGAAAATAGGTGCCTTCACAGGGCAGAATGTTAAAACGGCTGCCGGCCAGCGCATTCACAAAGCGATCGCGACGGGCGCGATAAAAGTCGGGCAAGGCGCGCCAGTGTTCGGGCTGTTCGCGCAACATATCCGCAATGGCTAACTGTGCCGGCGTATTGACCGCGAACGTCAGGTACTGATGGATCTTACGCACTTCGGCGCTCAGCGCGGCTGGCGCAACGCAGTAACCCACTTTCCAGCCGGTCATATGAAAGGTTTTGCCGAATGAGGAAACGGCAATGGCGCGCTGACGCAGTGACGGATGAGCCAGCACGCTGGCGTGCCCGCCTTCGGCAAAGCAGATATGCTCATACACTTCGTCGCTCAGCACATAGATCTCGCGTGCGCTAATCGCCTGCCAGAGCTGCTGAAAATCTTCCTGTCGCCATACGGTGGCGGAAGGATTATGCGGCGTGTTCAGGATCACCAGACGGGTGCGGTCGCTTAGCAAGCCGGCGAATTCCGCCCAGTCGACGCGAAAAGCGGGCGGTTGCAGCGCGACGCGCTTTAGCACGCCGCCCGCCAGCGCTACCGCCGGGGCGTAGCTGTCGTAGCTGGGATCGAAACAGACCACTTCATCACCGGGACGCACCAGCGCGGTAATGGCGGCAAACAGCGCTTCCGTAGCGCCGGCGGTGACGGTGATTTCCGTCTCGACGTCAGGACGCCAACCATATATCTCAGCGGTTTTCTCCGCAATCGCGGCGCGCAGCGGAGCGACGCCGGTCATCGGCGCATACTGATTGGCGCCCTGGCCGGCATGATAGGCCAGACGCGCCTTCAGGTAGTCCGGTCCGTCAAAATCAGGAAAACCCTGAGATAAATTGATGGCCTGGTGCTGCTGCGCCAATGCGCTCATCTGCGTAAAGATGGTGGTGCCCAGCGAAGGCAGTTTACTTTCGGGAATCAGTGCGGCGCTCATAATTGATAAGGACTCCAACAGGCCTGTATTGCTAGCCAATATAACACGATGTTAGTATTTGGCAATCAAGACGCTTGGACGTTTAAACGGCTAAATGCCTTTGAACGCTAAGTCATAACTAAAAGTGCTAAGCACTGCATACCCCATAGATTTCGAGTCGCAGGCCGCCAACGCACCGGCAACTTGAAAAATGACGGGGATAATTAGGAAGGATCATGACGGAAAACCTGCAACTTACCACCCTGCTCGCCGCCTGCCATTGGATAGGGGAAAAGGGCTGGTGCCCGGCGACCGGCGGCAATATGTCTGTGCGCCTTGATGAAGCGCAGTGTCTGATTACCGAATCAGGCAAGGATAAAGGCAGCTTACAGGCGGATGATTTCCTGCTGGTGGATATCGCCACCAACCATGTGCCCAGCGGACGTATCCCTTCCGCCGAAACCGGGCTGCACACCTTGCTGTACCGCACCGATGCGCGGATTGGCGCGGTGCTGCATACGCATTCGGTCAACGCGACCGTTCTCTCCAGGGTGGAAAGCGGCCGGCAACTGGTGCTGCAAGGTTATGAAATGCAGAAGTCGCTGGCGGGCCAGAAAAGCCATGTGGATCGCGTTGTTATCCCCATTTTCGATAACGATCAGGATATCCCTGCTCTGGCGCGCAGGGTCGCCGACCGTGCGCACGGCGAACCGCTGCGTTACGGCTTTCTGGTTCGTGGTCATGGCCTCTATTGCTGGGGAGAAAGCGTAGCGGAGGCGCGCCGCCATCTTGAAGGGCTGGAATTTCTGTTCCAGTGTGAGCTGCAACGTCGACTGCTGGAGGCCAAATGAGTAACCGCCACACCATTAAAGCCGTTGTGACGGATATCGAAGGCACCACCAGCGATATTCGCTTCGTGCACAACGTGCTGTTTCCCTATGCCCGCGCGCGGCTGACGCAGACGGTAGCGCTGGAGCAAAATGAGGAAATTGCCCAGGCGCTGGCGACGCTGCGTCGGGAGCTGAATCAACCGCTCGCGGATCGGGAGATGCTGATTGCGGCATTGAACCGGTTAATGGATGAAGATCGTAAGTCTCCGGCGCTGAAGCAGCTACAGGGGATTATCTGGCGCAGCGGCTATCTCAACGGCGATTTCCGCGGTCATGTTTATCCGGAGGTCGCCGCGCGGCTGGCTGACTGGCGGCGGCAGGGCCTCCGGCTGTATGTCTATTCATCCGGTTCGGTGGAAGCGCAGCAGCTATTGTTCGGCCACAGCGACGCTGGCGATCTGCGTCCGCTGTTCAGTGATTATTTTGATACCGGCGTCGGCGCCAAGCGCGAAACGACCTCTTACCAGACCATCGCCCGCTCCATCGGCTTACCGGCCGGGCAATTACTGTTTCTGTCGGATATCCATCAGGAACTGGATGCCGCGCAGCAGGCTGGGTGGCATACTTGTCAGCTTATTCGTACCGAGGCTGATAACTTGAGCGGCCACCGTCAGGTGGCGAGTTTTGACCAGATCGATTTACAGGAGTATTCCCAATGAGCGCACTGACCATCTTTAGTGATAGCGATGCCAGCCAACCGATTTGGCAAAGCCAGGATGCCGAGGCTATCCGCCGTCAATTGGCCGATATCGGCGTACGTTTTGAACGCTGGCAGGCGAACCAGCCGCTAAGCGTCGATCCGGAATCCGCGGAAGTGCTGGCGGCCTATCAACACGAAATCGACCGGCTGGTGGCGGAAAAAGGCTACCAGAGCTGGGATGTCATCAGCATCCGGGCGGATAACCCGCAGCGCGCCGAGCTGCGCACCAAGTTTCTGGCCGAACATACGCATGGCGAGGACGAAGTGCGTTTCTTCGTCGCCGGCGCCGGGCTATTCTGTCTGCATCTGCAAGGTAAAATTTTCCAGATCCTGTGTGAGAAAGACGATTTGCTGTCCGTCCCGGCGGGCACCGCCCACTGGTTTGACATGGGGCCGGAGCCGCACTTTACCGCCATTCGCCTGTTCGATAATCCGCAAGGGTGGATCGCGCATTTTACCGGCGACAAGATCGCGGATGCCTATCCGAAGCTGGAGAACTGAATGCGACACGTTTTTTAAATGCCATTGACGCCAGCTTGACTGGCGTTTTTTTTATCGCTCAGGCGGCGGCGCTAGATAGCCGGCGGCAAGCCGGCTTTCGCAGCAGGATGCTATCCACCGCCCAACGCCAACTGAACGGCATAAATAAGGCTGAGTAGGCCAATCCGTCAGGTTGCTCAGGCTTCGCTTTCACCCTGCGCGGCGTGAAATATCCCATCCTTCACCGCCTGCGGCGTCACAATCCCGGTATCCAGCACCCAACCGCTGATTAAAGCGGCGGGGGTGACGTCGAAGGCCGGATTGTAAACCGGCGCATTGCGCGGCGCCCACTGGCAGTGGCCGAAACGGCCTGACACCCCGGTGACTTCATCGGCGGCGCGTTGTTCAATCGGAATCGCGGCGCCATCCGGGCATGTCGGATCGTGCGTGGTATGCGGCGCGGCGACATAGAAAGGTATCTGGTGATAGTGCGCCAGCACGGCCAGACTGTAGGTGCCAATTTTATTGGCCACGTCGCCGTTGGCGGCGATGCGATCCGCGCCCACCCATACGGCGTCTACTTCTCCCTGCGCCATCAGGCTGGCGGCCATTGAGTCGCAAATCAGTTGATAAGGGATCCCCAACTCGCCCAGTTCCCAGGCGGTAAGGCGTCCGCCCTGTAGCAATGGTCGGGTTTCATCCACCCATACCTGGGCGATTTTCCCCTGCTGATGCGAACGTCTTAGTACGCCGATGGCGGTGCCGATACCGGCTGTCGCCAGCCCGCCGGTGTTGCAGTGAGTCAGTAAACGGCTGTTCGGCGCCACCAGCGTAGCGCCGTAATCGGCGATATTTTCACACAGCCGGCGGTCTTCCTCGACCAGCCGCAGCGCTTCCCGCTGCATGGCGTCGGCGAACCGCGGCTGCGCCAGCGCCAGTTTCATGCGGTCGAGATTATTCATCAGGTTCACCGCGGTCGGGCGTGCGGCACGCAGCGTTTCCAGCGCATCCGTCAACCGCCGGCTGGTGAGTCCTTGTTCCGCCAGCAACGCCAGCAGCAGGCTGGCGGATAAGCCGATAAGCGGCGCGCCGCGTACTCGTAGCGTCTGAATATGTTCAACCAGCGTCGCTACGTCCGGGCAGGGGCACCAGTGTTTTTCCTGTGGCAGCGCCTGCTGGTCGAGGATCCAAAGCCGATCGTCAACGATTTTTAAGCTGGTAGTGTTAATGTTCTGCATGATTGGTTAAATCCATGTTGTGCTATTGCATCAATTTCCTTATTCTGCCAAGATGTTTTGCAGAAGTATAGATGTCCAGACGTTTTTATGTCTAAGTATCCAACGGGCGATTGAAAACGGTTGATGGAAGAATTTAACAAGGGGTTGGCAATGCCGCTTTACCGCACCTTTACGGCAGATGATGCCGTGCAATACGCCCGCCGGTACGGCGGGGTGAGCGATCCGCAAACGCTGGTCGATGCAGAAGAAATTGGCGACGGTAACCTGAATCTGGTCTTTAAAATCCGCGATGCGCAGGGGATAAGCCGGGTGATAGTCAAACAGGCGCTGCCCTATGTTCGTTGCGTCGGCGAATCCTGGCCGCTGACGCTGGATCGCGCGCGCATTGAAGCCGAAACGCTTCTGGTGCACGCGCGCTTTTGCCCTCAGCATACGGTTACCGTCCTGCACCATGATGCCGAACTGGCGGTGATGGTGCAGGAGGATCTGTCCGATCATCGTATCTGGCGCGGCGAGCTGACAAAGGGGATTGATTATCCTCAGGCCGCCGAGCAGCTGGGCGAATACCTGGCGCAAACGCTATTCCATACGTCTGATTTTTATCAGGCGCCGCATGATAAAAAAGCGGCGGTGAGTCGGTTCACCAATCCTGAACTGTGTCAGATCACCGAAGATCTGTTCTTTACCGACCCCTATATCGATCATGAAAGAAACCGCTTTGAAGCGGCGTTGACGCCGGATGTGCTGGCGCTGCGCGGCGATAGCGCAGTCAAGCTGGCGGTGGCGGGGTTAAAACACCGTTTTTTAAGCAAGGCGGAAGCGTTATTGCATGGCGATATCCATAGCGGTTCGCTCTTTGTCGCGGAGGGGCGCCTGAAGGCGATTGACGCCGAGTTCGGCTTCTATGGTCCGATCGGGTTCGATGTGGGAACCGCGTTGGGCAACCTGTTGCTTAACTATTGCGGTTTACCGGGACAACTGGCGCTGCGTGAAGCGGATGCGGCCAGGGCGCAGCGCCTTGCCGATATTCGCCGCTTATGGCAGACCTTCGCCGCGCGTTTTGCGTCGCTGAGTCAGCACCATGACCGTGAGCCGTCGTTGGCTGAACCCGGCTATGTCGAATGCTTTTTGCAGCAGGTGTGGCAGGATACGATCGGCTATTGCGGCACCGAGCTTATCCGCCGCACTATCGGGCTGGCGCACGTCGCCGACCTCGACGACATTCAGGATGAGGCGGTCCGCACGGTATGTCAGCGTCATGCGCTACGCCTGGGCCGGACACTGCTCCTTGCCGCGCCGCACATTGCCGATGTGGACGAGCTGCTGGCTCGCGTGCGTCAAAGCGAGGCATAGAAGGTCACCGAGGTTAAGGTTAAACGCCGCTTACGGCGACCCGAAGGGGCGGGATGAAGAACATTCGCCGCCCCGTTGGGCTTATTTCTTTCCTTTGCCCATCAGCGACTTCAGATCGGCAAAGGGGTTATGCGTCGCTACGCCGACATCTTTCTGAGCATCTTCGCCGGCCACCACGGTCGAGCCGTAGGTATCCGCATCGGTATATTTTGAATGCTCATGATCGTGGCAGTACAGGCATAACATTTCCCAGTTGCTGCCGTCTTCCGGGTTGTTGCTGTGGTCATGGTCGATATGGTGAACGGTCAGTTCACGCAGGTTGGAATAAACAAACTCGCGCGAGCAGCGGCCGCATACCCATGGGAAAAGTTTCAGCGCTTTTTCACGATAGCCGCTTTCGAGCCTCGCGTAGTTTTTGGGAATGTATGCCATGGCGTGATGTCTTCATTAGGTCGGAAGCCGTTATTTTACCTCGGTTGACTCAAGGTATAAATGGATTGGCTAAAAAAGGGCGCGGCGGTTGACAACAGATCTGACCTGATGGTTGGCCGTTGTCGTCGTTTCTTCGCCTGATCCCCTCATTTTATTTACATAATGGTTACAACCTCACGCGCAATCCGGCGCGCCAGCCGCCATTTTCCGATTGTTGTCGTCAATCCTGACGATCGTGACATTGCGAGCTTCTCGCTGTTTCGGCAATCCGCTACACTGCATAACGGAATATGATGACGTCACCGGACAAATTGAGAGGATTCCATGTACCAGGACTTAATCCGTAGTGAGCTGAAAGAAGCGGCGGAAACGCTGAATGCTTTTTTGAGTGATGATGCGAATATTCAGTCTATTCAAAATGCTGCGGTACTGCTGGCCGACGCGTTTAAGTCGGGCGGGAAAGTTATTTCCTGTGGTAATGGCGGTTCGCACTGTGATGCGATGCATTTTGCTGAAGAGTTGACCGGCCGCTATCGGGAGAATCGCCCGGGCTACCCGGCGATTGCCATCTCCGACCCGAGCCATCTTTCCTGCGTCAGTAATGACTTTGGTTATGATTTTGTTTTTTCTCGTTATATTGAGTCCTTGGGGCGTGAAGGCGATGTGCTTTTGGGGATCTCAACCTCGGGGAATTCCAGCAACATTATTAAAGCGATTGCCGCGGCGAAGGCTAAAGGCATGAAGGTCATTACGCTGACCGGTAAAGACGGCGGCAAAATGGCCGGCACGGCGGATGTGGAAATTCGTGTACCGCATTTCGGCTACGCCGATCGTATTCAGGAAATTCACATCAAGGCGATACATA
Organism: Brenneria bubanii; assembly: GCF_022378355.1. Classification (GTDB taxonomy): domain Bacteria; phylum Pseudomonadota; class Gammaproteobacteria; order Enterobacterales; family Enterobacteriaceae; genus Brenneria; species Brenneria bubanii. The sequence goes on along the minus strand of NZ_JAKMAJ010000020.1, from coordinate 11,770 downwards.
TCCTTATCCAACTGATTGAAAAAGAAATGGTTGCTAAAGGATAGCGGCAGACAGGCAAGAGAGGTTAAGAGAGTTAGAATGTGTGAATTGCTTGGGATGAGCGCTAATGTGCCGACAGACATTTGTTTCAGTTTTACCGGGTTGGTACAGCGTGGCGGCCTGACGGGGCCGCACCGGGACGGTTGGGGAATTACGTTTTATGAAGGCCATGGCTGCCGAACGTTTAAGGATCCTCAGCCAAGCTATAGCTCGCCGATTGCCCGGCTGGTACAGGACTATCCCATCAAATCTTGCGCTGTGGTATCACATATCCGCCAGGCGAACCGGGGATCTGTGGCGCTGGAAAATACGCATCCTTTTACCCGCGAACTGTGGGGAAGAAACTGGACGTTCGCCCATAACGGGCAATTAAAAGGGTATCGTTCGTTAAAAACCGGCACTTTTCGGCCGGTAGGTCAGACGGATAGCGAGTTTGCGTTCTGTTGGCTGTTGTATCAACTGTCGCAACGCTATCCGCGCACGCCGGGAAACTGGCCCGCGGTGTTCCGCTATATTGCCCAGCAGGCGGATGCGCTGCGCAAAAAAGGCGTGTTTAACATGCTGCTGTCCGACGGACAGTTTGTGATGGGGTATTGTTCCACCCACCTTTACTGGATCACCCGGCGCGCGCCTTTTGGTAAAGCGACGCTGCTGGATCAGGATGTGGAAATTGATTTCCAGCAGCAGACCACGCCCAACGATGTGGTTACGGTGTTGGCGACGCAGCCGCTGACCGGCAATGAAACCTGGCATAAGATCATGCCAGGCGAGTTTGTTTTATTTCGTTTCGGTGAACGCGTAATTTAATACCGGCTTGCTGGTCATCAACGGTGGACTGACGACGTACTGCCCGTTAAATACCGTGATGGCCGGTGGTTGGTAATGCTGATTGAAATAAGCATAGCCTGGCTGTAGCTGACGCCAGAAAGCGGAATAGGTGGAATTGCGATGGCGTTGCATATTGGCTTCCGTCATGCGGAACGGATAAATCGCCAGCTCTATTTTCGCCTGTCCGTTACGCAGCGCTTGTTCTGCATAACGATAGATCTCGTCAATATAATTATTGGTCATGGCGTAGCAACCCACGGAAACACACTCGCCGTGGATCATCAGATAGCGGCCGGAATACCCTTGTGATTTATCATATTCATTAGGGAAACCAATGTTTATCGCGCGATAATAATGACTGTCCGGCTTAAGCTGGCGAAGATCGATCTGATAGAAGCCCTCCGGACTTTTCAAATCGCCCTCAACGCGTTTAGGCCCAAGGCCGCCCGAATATTTACAAATGGGATAGTTTTCCAATAAGCGATATTCATTTCCGACTTTGGCGTAAAGCTCTAATACTCTCTCCTCTTTAAATATCTGAATATAGATTGGAGAGCCTAATAGTTGTTGCTTCAGATCTTTTGCTATCGGCGCGGGCTCACTGGCGGCGCAGGTAACGGCAAGGGATGGCAAAAAAAACAACATCGCAAAGGATAGCGCGATTTTTTGCATTATGGATCCTGGTGAATAAAGGCGTTGCTGCATAATACGGCTTAGTTTCCGTATTCCTTTGCCATGAGGCGAATATAGATGCGTTTCACATTATCACCGCCTTAATTTTAATCAAGAGAGGAAAAAGATAAATTTTTGACGGAGGCGCCGTGGCGGTTTATTTATCAACATTCAGGCCATAAAGAAATGCGTTGAATGGACAACGGATTTAAGGAGATAGCCTTTTTCGCTGTCCATTCTTTATTCAATATGAGCAACCTAAACAGGTAATTGATAATTACAATTTTGTCGCTTCAAACATCATAATATCGGTCACAAAAGAGCCGTCGTCCTGCACTTCAAAATGCTGAGTGACTTCCGCGGCCAGGGTTTTTTGCAACTCTCGGATCGCAACGGCGAAATATTCCGGCGTACGCATGCGTGCGATCCAACTGCTGAACTCCAGCGTCAGGCGATCGCTGGTGACGTTACGTACGATAAATCCCGCTTCGGTGAACATGCTCAGCCATTCGCCGGGCGAGTAATCGCGCACGTGGGAGGTATCGCGTAGTTTTTCCGCCGTCTGCAAATAGATGTCCAGCAGCGGGTGACCCGGCGATACCACATCCATCATGATGATTTGACCGCCCGGTTTCAGAACCCGTCTGATTTCGCGCAGCGCCTGTCCGACATCGTGCCAGTGGTGGGCGGAATAGCGGCTGATGACGAGATCGGCGCTGGCGTCGGCAAACGGCAGCGATTCGGCGACGCCGCGTTGCGTGCGGATATTCGTCAGACCTTTCTGCGCGGCGGCCTGGGCGACGACCTCCAGCATTTGCGAGGAAAGATCATAAGCTACTACCTCCGCCGTTGCCTGTGCGGCAACAAAACTGGCGTGTCCGGCGCCGCATCCCAGATCGATAACGCTGGCATGCGGGAAAGGGGCCAACAGGGCCGATAGCCGCATTAAATCCTTGCCCTGGGCATGTACTGAACTGGTCAGATAGTTTTGTGCTTGCGAACCGAACTGGCGTTCGACGCTGTTGCTGTGACTCTGGTTACTTTCCATCCTACCCCTCTTGTTTGTCTGTCTGATGGGATTTTGCTCTGAAGCGACGATAAGCAAAAAGGGTAACACGACAATAATGCCGGCAGGAGAACAAAGAGAATCACACCGTCCGCCATGCGGCGATTAGGCACCACGCGTTTTTCATCGATTCAGCCCAAAGGCCGCCGACAACTACTGCGTCCTAACTTGTTTATGGCTGCATGGGGCTGTATATTCATACAGTTGGTCGGGGAGGGGTATGCGCAAAATTATTCATGTTGATATGGATTGCTTTTACGCCGCAATTGAGATGCGTGATAATCCGCGCCTGCGCGATATTCCGCTGGCGATAGGCGGCAGCGCCGATCGCCGTGGCGTGATCAGCACCGCCAATTATCCGGCTCGCCGTTATGGGGTGCGCAGCGCGATGGCGACGGCGACGGCTCTGCGCTTGTGTCCGCATCTGACGCTGCTTTCCGGGCGGATGGAGGTGTATAAAGCCGCCTCCCGCCAGATCCGTGAAATTTTTTCCCGCTATACGTCTCTGATTGAACCCCTTTCCCTGGACGAAGCCTATCTGGATGTTAGCGACAGCGCCTACTGCAATGGCTCGGCGACGCTGATTGCGGACGAAATTCGTCAGGTTATTTTCGAGGAACTGAACCTTACCGCCTCCGCTGGGGTGGCTCCCATCAAATTCCTGGCCAAGGTCGCTTCGGAATTGAACAAGCCTAACGGTCAGTTTGTTATCCCTCCGGACAAGGTGGACTTGTTTTTGTTGCAGCTGCCGCTGGCCAAGATACCGGGCGTCGGCAAGGTGACGGCGAAGCGGCTGGAAGAGAAGGGGATGCTGACCTGTGCGGATGTGCGCAATCACCCACAGGCCGAATTATTAAAAGACTTTGGTAAGTTTGGGCGGGTTTTGTGGGAGCGTTGCCACGGCATTGACGACCGGCCCGTTTCGCCGGATCGGTTGCGTAAGTCGGTCGGCGTCGAGAAGACGCTGGCGCAGGACATCCACCACTGGCACCAGTGCGAAGGCTTGATCGAGCAGCTTTATCAGGAACTTGAGCGACGTTTAAAACGGGTGAAGCCGGATCTGCACATTGCGCGGCAAGGGGTGAAACTGAAGTTTGACGACTTTCGTCAGACTACGCAGGAGCACGTATGGCCGGTACTGAACAAGCAGGATCTGCTTACGCTGGCGCAGCAAACCTGGAGGGAGCGGAGAGATGAGCGCGGCGTGAGGCTGGTGGGTCTGCACGTCACGCTGCTCGATCCGCAGATTGAACGTCAGTTGGTGTTGAACTGGGAATAAACGGCTCCGCAGAGCCGTATATCGTCATCAGGCTTTTTCAGGAATGGCCTTCAGCAAGGCCGTCAGCAACTGCCAGTACTGGCCGACGCTGGCAATATGTACCCGTTCGTCCGGAGAGTGGGGACCGGTAATGGTCGGCCCGATGGAAACCATATCCATGTTGGGATAGGGTTCTTTAAACAGCCCGCACTCCAGCCCCGCATGAATCACCATGATGTTCGGCGTTTTGTTAAACAGTTTCTGATAGGTTTCTTGCACCAGTTGCATAACCTGAGAACCGGCATCGGGTTGCCAGCCGGGGTAGCCGCCCTTTGGCGTGGTCTCGGCGCCGGCCAGCCGACCCAATGACGTCAGCGTGCCGACCACGGCATCTTTGCCGCTGTCGATCAGCGAGCGAATCAGACAGTTAATTTCAGCCTGTTTTTCGTCCATCGTCACCACGCCGATATTCAGAGACGTTTCCACGACGCCCTTCACCACATCGCTCATGCGGATGACGCCGTTCGGCATGGCGTTCAGCAAGGCCAATAGCCGAATGCCGACGTCTTTGGTCAGCGCCTGTGCGGGGGCATCCGCTGTTTCCACCAGCAGGGTGAGATTTTTCTCCACCACGGCCAGCTCGTTTTTCAGCACCGACAAATATTCCTGGCTTTGCGCCTTGAAGGCTTCGACATCGGCCGCCGGTAATGCCAGGGTGGCGAAAGCTTCACGCGGGATAGCGTTACGCAGCGTGCCGCCATTCAGGTTCAGAAGACGGATATCCAGCTTTTCGGCCTGTTCGAACAGGAAACGCGCCAGCAGTTTATTGGCATTGCCCAACCCCAGATGAATATCGCAGCCTGAGTGACCGCCTTTTAGCCCCTTGAGGGTCAGCGTCAGCGTTTGATAACCGGCAGGCAGGGATTCGCGCGTCAACGGCAGACGGGTAATAAAGTCGACGCCGCCCGCGCAACCCATATAGACTTCGCCCTCTTCTTCTGAATCGGTATTGATCAGAATTTCGCCCTGTAACCAGTTCGGTTGCAGACCAAAGGCCCCGTCCATACCCGACTCCTCGGTCATGGTCAGCAATACTTCCAATGGACCATGCTTCACGCTGTTGTCGGACAACACCGCCAGCGCGGACGCCATGCCGATGCCGTTGTCCGCGCCCAGCGTGGTGCCGCGCGCCTTTATCCATTCGCCGTCGATGTACGGTTGAATCGGATCTTTAGTGAAATCATGCAGAGTATCGTTATTTTTCTGCGGCACCATATCCAGATGCGCCTGCAGGACGACCGGCTTACGATTTTCCATTCCCGGCGTCGCCGCTTTACGCAGCAGAATATTACCAACTCGATCGCGCTCGGCATGAATGCCTTGCCCTGTTGCCCATTCAAGGATGTGCGCGGCAAGCGCTTCTTCATGGTAAGACGGATGGGGAATGGAACAGATCTTGGCAAAAATGTCCCACAGCGGTTGTGGGGCAAGTTGAGACAGTTCAGACACTATTAAAGTCTCCTTTTCAGCAGGCCTGTCTTCGCGTCTGGCGCGGAGGGCTACGGGTTGAAAGTGAATCACGATTGGAACGATTCGCTCATTATTTCAGGTTGTCATCAGGCGATATCCTGAAATCTATCGGTTTTAATATGGCGTATCGGGACAGAATATCACTTTCCATCGAGGGTGGGGGGCGTTGCCATTAAAAAACGAAGCTGGCTGCGCTCTGGTGGCGTTTGCGGATAACCTCAGATGGTGTGAACAAGGATCGCCGATCCCTTGGCCAATCAGGCTAACGGCGGTGAGATTAAGTTGTTGAACGGTTAGCATTACGGGTGGGGCAGCCTTCAGAATGAGCAGAGCAATAGGAAAATAATATGGCCGATGCGTCGCCCGGCAGACCGTCGCTGCGTGGCGGACGGTGATATGCGTTTTATGGGGGGGGGCGAGACAACTGCCTCGCCTGATTATACGACTTAACCGGCCTGATGGTGGATAGTCACCTTGTCGCCCACCGACAAGCGCCGAAACGCCATCTCGCTGGTTTCCACCTGATAGCATTGTCCATTGGCTTCGACGTCCAGAACATATTTCTCGCTTTCCAGCGTATGCACCGGAATATAGCTGTAAAAATTATCAATCAGCGTAAGCGTTTTTTGCGCGGGAAAGTGGCGGCGGCGTATGATTATTCCCTCTAACGTTTCAGGTTTTTTCCACAGCGTCTGAAAACCGGCGGCCAATTCGTCATAAAACAGCGCAACCAGCCCAATGACCAACAGGGTGCCGATCAGGGTAGATTGCTCCTGAACCAAAACATAAAATTCGGTCATGGTCGTCTCCGCTTGATGTTGCTTGCCTTTATTTAATATATTTTTCCGCCGGAGGCGTCCAATCTCTTTTTGTACTTAGTTATCGCCAAATTTTTGTTTAGACTGCGTGCAGGCGGAGTAAACGCGGCTATAAGGCGGAGAAACGCTGGTTTTTATGTCGTTGGGTATCTATAATCCCGCGCAACCTTTTTCCCCCTCAGACTCAACGTAAGCCATTTTTATTCGGCTGGGATATATTTTATGAGCGAAAAGTACGTCGTAACCTGGGATATGTTGCAAATTCATGCCCGCAAACTGGCACAGCGCCTACTGCCTGCCGAACAATGGAAAGGCATCATCGCCGTTAGCCGCGGCGGCTTGGTTCCCGGCGCTTTGCTGGCGCGCGAACTGGGTATCCGTCATGTCGATACGGTTTGCATCTCTAGCTATGACCATGATAACCAGCGTGAAATGAAAGTGCTCAAGCGCGCAGAGGGTGATGGTGAAGGCTTCATCGTCGTCGACGATCTGGTTGATACCGGTGGGACGGCGAAAGCCATCCGTGACATGTATCCCAAGGCTCACTTTGTCACGATTTTTGCAAAACCAGCCGGTCAGCCATTGGTTGACGACTATATCGTCGACATTCCGCAGAATACCTGGATAGAACAGCCGTGGGATATGGGCGTGGTATTTGTTCCGCCGCTGTCTGACCGCTGATTATCGTCCGTCGTTTTATCCAATGCCCGGTTTATACCGGGCATTGTCGTTTATCATTAGCGATATTATGGCAATACAGATTTTCCCTTGATGAGCGATTTACGCTGATTCTGTGCTCTTGTGTTGATTTGTGCGCGCTGTCATTTGTCTTCGCTATGGCGAGTTCGCTACACTCGTGACAAAGTTTAGTGTCGCTGACATAAAAGGGAGACTGCCGTGGCGCAAGCTAACCTGTCCGAAATCCTGTTCAAACCATCCTTTAAGCATCCTGAAACGTCTACGCTGGTAAACCGCGCTGGTCACGAGCGGGGCGAATCAAGGACGCATTCCACGCTGGAAGGGGAAAACACCGGTAACTGGTATCGCATACTGAACCGGCTGATGTGGATTTGGCGCGGCGTCGAGCCCTGGGACATTGAAGACGTTCTGGCGCGAATCGCCGCCAGCAAGGCGGAAAGAAGCACCGATCGATTACTGGATACGGTTATCGGCTATCGCAGCGGCAACTGGATTTACGAGTGGGTTAAGCAGGGCGCAGATTGGCAGCAACGGGCGGCGGACAATCAGGATGCCAAACAGAATGGCCGCTATTGGCTGAATGCCGCTAATCTGTACAGCATCGCGGCCTATCCGCATATTAAAGGCGATGAGCTGGCTGAACAGGCTCAGACGCTGGCTAATCGCGCTTATGAGGAAGCCGCGAAGTTTCTCCCCTATGAGTTAAAAGAACTGACGTTCCCGATTGAGGGCGGCGGCTCGCTGACCGGGTTTCTGCATCTGCCTGCGCAAGGCGAAGCGCCTTTCCCGACGATACTGATGTGCGGCAGCCTGGAAATGCTGCAAAGCGATTACTATCGTCTGTTCTGCGATTATCTGGCGCCGGCCGGGATGGCGATGCTGACCATCGATATGCCGTCGGTCGGTTTTTCCTCGCGCTGGAAACTGCATCAGGATTCCAGCTTTCTGCATCAACAGGTCTTGCGGGCATTGCCGGATGTGCCGTGGGTGGATCATTGCCGGGTCGGCGCATTCGGTTTTCGTTTCGGCGCCAATATCGCGGTGCGCCTGGCGTATCTGGAAAGTCAGCGTCTGCGTGGCGTCGCCTGTCTTGGTCCGGTGGTGCATCACCTGCTGTGCGATGCGCAACGTCAGCAACAGGTGCCGGGGATGTTTATGGATGTGCTGGCGAGTCGACTGGGCATGCCTTTTTCTACCGATGAAGCGTTGAAAATGGAGCTGGGCCGCTATTCGTTGAAAACGCAGGGATTGCTGGGCCGACGTTGCCCGACGCCCATGCTGGCCGGGTACTGGGATAACGATTTGGTTTGCCCGAAAGAAGAGGCGACGCTGATCGTCAATTCATCGCAGCAGGGGAAATTGCTGTCAATCAATTTTTCACCGGTCTATCAGAACTTTCATCAGGCGTTGCGACAAATTACTCATTGGTTAGGCCAAAATTTGGCTTAGTGGATTGATAAATTGCCGTACTCTGCTACAAAGGATGTTCAAACCAAGGAGATAGCCGAATGATGTTACCGAGTGGACATACGAAAAGCAGACTGATGAAAAAGTTTGCTTCTCTGGGACCATACATACGTGAAGCGCAGTGTGAGCACGACCATTTTTTCTTTGACTGTCTGGCCGTATGTGTCAATGTTAAACCCGCCCCGGAAAAGCGTGAGTTTTGGGGATGGTGGCTGGATCTTGAAGCGCAGGACCAGATCTTTATCTACCATTATCGCTTTGGTCTCTATGATAAAAGCGGTAATTGGCGTGAAGAAAAAATCAAAGACAAAGAAGTGATGGATAAGCTGAATAGCACCAAAGAGTCCTTTCATATTCGGTTGGAAAAACTCCTGCAATCCCTGGATCCGGTCTGTTCATTAACCGCACGACCGTGATGCTGCCTGCCTGATCCCCGATTTATTCGCGGGTTTTCGCCTTGCGTCTGTTGGCATAATGCGCGCGGCCTGTTACAACGTTTTTCTTATTTATTCTATTTTGATGACTTCAACGGCAGAAAAATTATGAGCGGTAGCCAAACTTTGGTTGTGAAACTTGGCACCAGCGTGCTGACCGGCGGTTCACGCCGCCTTAATCGTGCTCACATTGTCGAGCTGGTGCGCCAGTGCGCGCAGCAGCATGCGGCAGGGCACCGGATTGTTATCGTTACGTCTGGCGCGATAGCCGCCGGTCGAGAACATCTGGGTTATCCGGAATTGCCGGCCACCATTGCTTCCAAACAACTGCTGGCCGCGGTAGGGCAGAGTCGGTTGATTCAGCTATGGGAGCAGTTGTTTTCCATCTATGGTATCCACATCGGACAGATGTTGCTGACTCGCGCCGATCTGGAGGATCGCGAACGTTTTCTCAACGCGCGCGATACCATGCGGGCGTTGCTGGATAATCAAATCGTTCCCGTTATCAATGAAAATGATGCGGTGGCGACGTTGGAAATCAAAGTTGGCGATAACGATAACCTCTCCGCGCTGGCGGCGATTCTGGCTGACGCGGATAAGCTATTGCTGCTGACCGATCAGGCGGGATTATTTACCGCCGATCCGCGTAAGCACCCGGATGCCGAGCTCATTCGTGAAGTCACCGGTATTAACGATGCGTTGCGCAGCGTGGCTGGCGACAGCGTTTCCGGCTTGGGCACCGGCGGCATGTCGACCAAACTTCAGGCGGCCGACGTCGCCTGCCGAGCCGGCATCGATGTAGTGATTGCCGCGGGCAACAAACCGGGCGTTATCGGCGATGTTATCGCGGATGTCTCGGTTGGTACGCGTTTCCATGCGCTGGAAGCGCCGCTGGAAAAACGTAAGCGCTGGATTTTCGGCGCCCCGCCGGCCGGTGAAATTACGGTGGATGACGGCGCGTTGTCGGCGATCCTTGAACGCGGCAGTTCATTATTGCCGACAGGTATCCGCGAGGTGACGGGCGATTTTTCCCGTGGTGAAGTCATTCGAATCCGCAGCCTGACCGGGCGTGATTTGGCTCATGCCGTAACCCGCTACAATAGCGATGCGCTGCGTATGATTGCCGGACATCATTCCCAGCAGATTGCCGATATTCTCGGTTATGAGTACGGTTCGGTGGCGGTTCATCGAGACGACATGATTATTAATTAAGGAGTACGCGATGCTTGAGCAAATGGGCAAAGCGGCGAAAGCGGCGTCTTATCAACTGTCGGTGCTGAGTAGCGCCGAGAGAGATCGCGCATTGGAAGCGATTGCGGATTCGCTGGCGTTGGAAAGCGCGCAGATTCTGGCGGCCAATGAGCAGGACGTGGCGCAGGCGCGGCAAAACGGCATGAGCGAAGCGCTGCTCGACAGACTGCTGTTGACCACGGAACGGCTGGCGGCGATTGCCGGCGATGTTCGCCAGGTATGCCGTTTGGCCGACCCGGTGGGGCAGGTGATGGATGGGCGCATGCTGGACAGCGGCTTAAAGCTGGAGCGCCGCCGTGTGCCGCTCGGCGTGGTCGGCGTGATTTACGAAGCGCGCCCCAACGTTACGATCGATGTGGCTTCGTTGTGCCTGAAAACCGGCAATGCGGTGATCCTGCGCGGCGGGAAAGAAACCTATCGCACCAATGCGGCGACGGTGAAGGTGATTCAGAAAGCGCTGGCGCAGTGCGGCTTGCCTGCGTCGGCGGTTCAGGCGATTGAAAGCCCGGATCGCGAACTGGTGAATCAACTGTTGAAGCTGGATCGCTATGTCGACATGCTGATCCCGCGCGGCGGCGCCGGTCTGCATCGGCTCTGCCGCGAACAGTCGACCATCCCGGTCATTACCGGCGGGATCGGCGTATGCCATATTTATGCGGATGAAAGCATTGATTTTGATAAGGCGTTGACGGTCATTGAAAGCGCCAAAGTACAACGCCCCAGCGCCTGCAACAGCCTGGAAACGCTGCTGGTCAATAAAAGCATTGCGCCTGACTTCCTGCCCGCGCTGAGCAAAAAAATGGCAACGGCCGGTGTAACCTTACATGCCAGCGCTTCAGCCATGCCGTACTTGACCGAGGGGCCGGCGCAGGTCGTCGCGGTGGAGGCGGCCAATTATGATGATGAATGGCTGTCAAACGACCTTAACGTTACGCTGGTGAAGGATTTGGACGACGCGGTCGAACATATCCGCGAGCACGGCACGCAGCATTCTGACGCGATTCTGACGCGTTCGCTGAGTAATGCGGAACGCTTTGTGCGTGAAGTGGATTCTTCGGCGGTTTATGTCAATGCCAGCACCCGTTTTACCGACGGCGGACAATTTGGCCTGGGAGCGGAAGTGGCCGTCAGTACGCAAAAACTGCATGCGCGCGGCCCGATGGGATTGGAGGCCTTGACCACATACAAATGGATTGGCTACGGCGACGATCTGGTTCGTCCATAATCTCGTTTCTTAATCCGTAAAGTTATAGGGATCTCTGTTGTTAGCGTAGATAATTATCAGAGAATCCCTATCGTCAACGCAGCGATTATAAAACCAGCAGACGGTAGCCAAGGGCTTGACTTGCTCCCTCATTTTCAATAGTTTGTCACCCCGTAGTTCATCGTCATGCATTCGCCAAGACGATCACAACGCCGATATAGCTCAGTTGGTAGAGCAGCGCATTCGTAATGCGAAGGTCGTAGGTTCGACTCCTATTATCGGCACCATCCTACCTATTTTAACGTCTCCCCAAGTCTACTCAAACACCCTTTAAACCCTTATAATACGCGGTTTCACGGCCCTTATTGTCTCTGCTCGTCTACTCACGTTCACAGAAATCTACGGTCAGTTGGGGGTATCAATGGGGTGGATTTGACCCTATATATCCAGACGTTTTTGCTCTCTTACGGTTGCGATAACTTCCTGCGTATATATTCCCGTGGT
>NZ_JAKMAJ010000019.1 GCF_022378355.1 Brenneria bubanii | reverse complement strand
TTGGTGGAGCTAAGCGGGATCGAACCGCTGACCTCTTGCATGCCATGCAAGCGCTCTCCCAGCTGAGCTATAGCCCCACAGATGTGGAATGTTCCTGATACTGAATCCAAACCAAAATAAATTTGGTGGAGCTAAGCGGGATCGAACCGCTGACCTCTTGCATGCCATGCAAGCGCTCTCCCAGCTGAGCTATAGCCCCGTTTCTTACAGACCGTATCTGTGTGAACGGGTCGCATGATATGAAACCCGCATACCAGTGTCAACGGCTAAATCTTTTTATGCGTTTAACCGCTGAAAAAGGCATCAAACAAGCGGAATAGAATGAATCAATGCTCGCGATTGCGCATGCCGTAAAATAAGCACAATAACGTTGTTTCGATAAAAGCATGGTTGAGCGCCGGCGGTTATCTTCGCCCTCGCGCGCCAGTGATATTCATTTATATATAAAAACCCCGAGCACGCTCGGGGTTGATTGATAACGGGAGATTACTCAGCGACGTGATTATTGCTGAGCTTCGCGCACAGCGATAAACGCCAGCGCTTTGTCGATACGCGCCAGCGCGCGCTGCTGACCCACCGCATGCACAGTGACATCAACGCCGGGGGACTGTCCGGCGCCAGTGACCGCGACGCGCAGCGGCATGCCGACTTTCCCCATGCCCTGCCCCAATTCATCAGCGGTTCCCTGAATCGCATGGTGAATATTTTCAGCCGTCCAGTCCGTCATGGCAGCCAGCTTGGCGCGCACCAGTTCCAACGGCTGACGTGCTACCGGACGCAGGTGTTTCTTTGCCGCATCGGCGTCAAACTGCTCAAAATCCTCATAGAAATAGCGGCAGGAGGCAGCCATTTCCTTCAGCGTTTTGCAGCGGTCGCCCAGCAAGGTGACCAGTTCGCTCAACTGCGGGCCGCTACGCGTATCGATGCCAGCCTGTTCGATATGCCAGGCCAAATGCGTCGCCACGTATTCAGGAGAGAGATGATTGATGTAGTGATGGTTCAACCATTGCAGCTTTTCAGTATTGAACGCACTGGCGGATTTACTGATGGCTTCTAATGAGAACAGCGCTTTCATCTCATCAACGGAGAAGATCTCCTGATCGCCGGATGACCATCCCAAACGCACCAGATAGTTAAGCAATGCTTCCGGCAGGTAACCATCGTCACGATACTGCATAACGCCGACCGCGCCATGGCGTTTAGACAGTTTTTTACCGTCATCGCCCAGGATCATGGAAACATGGGCATATTCCGGAACCGGCGCGCCCAGGGCTTTCAGAATGTTGATTTGACGGGGCGTATTGTTGATATGATCCTCACCACGAATAACGTGGGTGATTTCCATATCCCAGTCGTCAATCACCACGCAAAAATTATAGGTCGGCGAGCCATCCGTACGGCGGATGATCAGATCGTCAAGCTCCTGATTGCTGAACTCGATGGGGCCGCGGATGCGATCGTTAAAAATGACGGAGCCCTCCTGCGGGTTGCGAAAACGCACCACATGGGGTTCATTATCCTCATGATGTTGGTGAGAATCACGGCAACATCCGTCATAACGGGGTTTCTCGCCGTTTTCCATCTGCTTTTCACGCAAAGCCTCCAGCCGTTCTTTTGAGCAATAGCATCGATAAGCCGTGCCATTTTCCAGCATCTCATCAATGACGGCGTTATAACGATCAAAACGCTTGGTCTGATAATACGGACCCTCATCCCAGTCAAGATTCAACCAGTTCATACCATCCATAATGGCATCGATCGCGTCCTGAGTGGAACGCTCCAGATCGGTATCTTCAATACGCAAAACGAACTTACCGTCCTGATGACGGGCGAACAACCAGGAATATAGCGCGGTACGAGCACCGCCTACGTGAAGATAGCCAGTTGGACTGGGCGCGAAACGGGTTTTAATTTTCATTTGGGATTACTGCCTTTTTACGCGACGGCTGTCGGCAACGGATACCGACATGAGTTCAAATAACAAAAGTGGGCAACATTCTATCATTCTGCCCCGATTCCTCAACGCCGTAACGTATCGCGCCACGGTTTATTACTCGTTGAAGTGAATAAGGAAGCAGCGTCATCGTCCAGAAATAAGTCGTCCTGACTAATTTTACAACGAACAACCATTTTACTTTTAAAAAGCGTTGACTCACTTTCAACTATCCCTATAATGCGACTCCACACAGCGAGGGTGATTAGCTCAGCTGGGAGAGCACCTCCCTTACAAGGAGGGGGTCGGCGGTTCGATCCCGTCATCACCCACCACTCTTTTATAGAGTGCCGCGTTGTGTGAAGTAAGAAGAATTGAGATTGGGTGATTAGCTCAGCTGGGAGAGCACCTCCCTTACAAGGAGGGGGTCGGCGGTTCGATCCCGTCATCACCCACCACTCTTTTATAGAGTGCCGCGTTGTGTGAAGTAAGAAGAATTGAGATTGGGTGATTAGCTCAGCTGGGAGAGCACCTCCCTTACAAGGAGGGGGTCGGCGGTTCGATCCCGTCATCACCCACCACTTCTGCGGGTCGTTAGCTCAGTTGGTAGAGCAGTTGACTTTTAATCAATTGGTCGCAGGTTCGAATCCTGCACGACCCACCATTATCCGCGAAGTGTGCCTTTCTGAAATCTCTTTCTCTTAATAATTATCGTGCGCCAATCATGCAGATTTGATTCGGTGCTAACGCCGTCGATGATACGCCTTAAAGCAATACCATTATTCTGCGCCCTGTTGTGACAGACTTATCCATTTCTGCCCCCAAAATCATGTATCGGCTTTCGCCGCAGCGCCAGATCAACAGCGCTTGCCCTCGCCACTCATCAAGGATAATCGCGCAAATAAAAAACGCCCCTTTCAGGGCGTGCCTTATTCTGCATTCAGCGATCAACCATCAAATTTCCCAATCATGGTTATAACGCTTCGGTTTGAACTGAATGACATCGCCCTTATTCAACCCCTTAAGACTGAGATCGTCGCGCGCTACTTCAGCCTCAATCAACTCCTGTTGATTGCCGATTTTTAACGACAGGCGGGTCAATGCGCCCAGCGGACGAATGTCGCGCACGATGACCGGCTGATAGCCCGCCTGCGCCTGAACGGACAACGCCACCTCATGCGGCCGAAACAGAATGGTTTCATCCGTTTGTTCGATTTTCAGCAGATTGCTGTCGCCCAAAAAGTGATAAACGAATTCACTGGCCGGATGGTTATAAACCTCATCCGGCGCGCCGATTTGCTCTATAACGCCTTTGTTCATCAGAACGATGCGATCGGCGACTTCCATCGCCTCTTCCTGATCGTGGGTAACAAACACCGACGTCAGATTGATGTCCTCGTGCAGCCGTGATAACCAACGGCGCAGTTCCTTGCGCACCTTGGCATCCAGCGCGCCAAAAGGTTCATCCAACAGCAGAATGCTGGGTTCGACAATCAGCGCCCTGGCCAAAGCGATACGCTGACGCTGGCCGCCGGATAGCTGCTCAGGGTAGCGATCCGCCAGCCAATCCAGTTGAACCAGGCCAAGCAGCTCATGAACCTTCTTCTCAATATCCCGTTTTGACGGACGGATATTTTTCGGTTTCATCCGCAGCCCGAAGGCCACATTGTCAAACACCGTCATATGGCGGAATAAGGCATAGTGCTGGAAAACGAACCCCACATTGCGCCTGCGCACGTCATGAACCGAAACGTCTTGACCGTGAAAAATAATGCTGCCGCTGTCCGGCCTTTCCAAACCGGCGATAATACGCAACAAGGTGGTTTTGCCGCAGCCGGACGGCCCCAAGAGCGCCACCAGCTCACCGCTCTGAATGGCGAGATTAATTTGATTCAGAGCCTGAAACTGACCAAATTGCTTATTAATATTACGAATCTCAATGCTCATTTTTGGTCAACTCCTGTTGTTTCTGTATTTGCTTTGTCAGGCGGCTCTCACTCCACTGGCGCAACAATAAAACCACCAGCGACATGACTAACAGCAGAATCGCAACGCTAAAAGCGGCGACGATATTGTATTCGTTGTAAAGAATCTCGATATGCAGCGGCAGCGTATTAGTCAGCCCGCGAATATGGCCGGAAATCACGGAAACCGCCCCAAACTCGCCCATAGCTCTGGCCGTACATAGCACCACGCCGTAGATTAACGCCCACTTTACGTTGGGCAGCGTGATATGCCAGAACATCTGCCAACCGTTGGCGCCCAGTAGTCTGGCCGCCTCTTCTTCCTGCGAGCCCTGCTGTTCCATTAATGGGATCAATTCGCGCGCAACATAAGGCAGGGTGACGAAGATGGTCGCCAACACGATACCCGGCACCGCATACACGATTTCCAGGTTATGCGCGATCAGGAAGGGATACAGCTTACTTTGCGCGCCAAACAGCAGGACATAGACCAGACCCGCGACCACAGGAGAAACGGAGAACGGTAAATCAATCAACGCCAGCAAAAAACTTTTGCCGCGAAATTCAAATTTGGTCACACACCATGCCGTCGCCAATCCAAAAACGACATTAAGCGGTACTGAAATTACCGTTGCCAGTAATGTCAGCTTCAACGCCGAGATGGCGTCAGGTTCGGTAATGGCATCCCAGAATGCCCCGATCCCGTTATCTAATCCCTGCGTCACCACCATCATTAGCGGCAAAACCAGAATGAGAAAAAAAACGATCCACGCCAGAGAAACCAGGATGTAGTACGTCGCCGGATTTTTTCTCGATTTTGTTGACTGGGTCTGAGTAGAAATAACCTGTTCCATCACCGCTGCCTTACAGTTTCGGTTGAATACGGCGCTGCAATAAATTAATCAGCAGCAGCATAATGAAAGAAACCAGCAGCATAAATACGCCAATTCCGGTCGCGCCTTTATAGTCATACTGATCGAGTTTGGACACGATCAGCAGCGGCAAAATTTCTGTTTTAAACGGAATGTTCCCGGCGATAAACACCACGGAACCGTACTCACCCACGCCGCGGGCAAACGCCAGCGCAAAGCCGGTTAGCCAGGCGGGAAGCAAAGCCGGGATCAGGACATGACGGAACACCTGCAGCGGTCGAGCGCCAAGGCAGGCTGCCGCCTCTTCGATTTCTTTTGGAATATCAGCTAAAACAGGCTGCAACGTCCTGACGACGAAAGGCAAAGTAACAAAAATCAACGCCAGCGTGATGCCAATACCGGTATAGGCGATTTTGAAAGGAAACAGTGAACCAATCAGTCCGTTTGGCGCATATAAAGCGGTCAGCGCAATCCCCGCAACAGCCGTCGGCAAAGCAAAAGGCATGTCGATCATCGCATCAATGATCTTGCGACCGGGGAAAGTGTAGCGTACAAGTACCCACGCCAGCAGCGTTCCGAGAATACCGTTGATAAACGCGGCCATCAATGCGGTGCCAAAGGAAAGGCGAAGTGAGAAAAGCACCTGTCGGCTGGTAATCAGATCCCAAAACTGTGCCAACGTCAATTGGCTGGCGTAAAGGAACATCCCTGCCAATGGAATAAGTACAATCAACCCTAAATAACTCAAGCTAAAACCTAAAGTTAATCCAAAACCGGGAATTACCGGGGAGCTACGTTGTGACATACGGCGCCTTTAATAGTCATACTCAATGATTCTGGCAAACCTAAGGCTTGCCGACGAATCAAAGCCGCTGAATCCAGCGGCTTTCCAACGACAAAAATAGGTTAATTACTTATTAATTTCCTGGAAAATCTTGTCGAACACGCCACCATCATTAAAGAAATTTTCCTGCGTTTTTTTCCAGCCGCCAAAATCTTTATCGATCGTCACCAGATTCACCGGCGCGAACTGATCTTTAAATTCTTCGGCGATTTTGGCATTGCGCGGACGATAGAAGTTTTTACCGATAATCCGCTGCGCTTCATCGCTATAAAGGTATTGCAGATAGGCTTCCGCCTGTTTCCGCGTCCCCTTGCGCTCCACCACCTTGTCAACTACCGCGACCGGAGGTTCAGCCAGAATAGAGAGCGATGGCGTCACAATTTCAAGCTGATCGCCGCCCTGCTCTTGCAGAGAAAGGTAGGCTTCGTTCTCCCAGGCAAGCAGAACATCACCCAGTTGACGTTGCACGAAGCTGATTGTCGAACCGCGGGCGCCGGTATCCAGTACCGGCGCATGGCGATATACCTCGGTCACAAACTTCAGCGCCGTTTCATCATTACCGCCGGGTTGCGCCTTGGCATAAGCCCAGGCCGCCAGGAAATTCCAACGCGCGCCGCCGGAAGTTTTCGGATTCGGCGTGATAACCTCAACGCCCGGCTTAATCAGGTCGCCCCAATCCTTGATTTGCTTCGGATTGCCTTTTCTCACCAGGAAAACGATGGTGGAAGTATAAGGCGTACTGTTGTCAGGCAAGCGAGCCTGCCATTTGGGATCGATAATTTGCTGATTCAGATTGAGCGCATCAATATCGCCGGCCAACGCCAGCGTCACCACATCGGCCTGCAGGCCGTCGATAATGGAACGCGCCTGTTTCCCCGACCCGCCATGCGAATTTTTAATCGAAACATCCTCGCCGGTGGTCTCTTTCCAATGCTTGATAAAAGCGGCGTTATATTGCTGATACAACTCACGGGTAGGATCATAAGACACATTCAGTAACTCAGTTGCCGCGGAGGCGACGCCGGAAAATAGCAGCGTTGCGGTAGCAAGAGATAATCCCAGACGGCGTATTGACATCATTATCACTCCCTAAAATTGAACTGTATTTTTACCTGTCATTTTTCAATGTTGCAGCATTGCCGGCTTCCTTTCCGCCCCAGGACAACCGCTTAATGCATTATCATTTCTGATGTGTTGCACCAGTCGATTCGTAAGATCGCCGCTGGCGACCTTAAACAGCGCAGGCCCAAAGGATGGCGGTCGAAAACGCCCGCCATAAAAATAACGATGGCTATGACTGATTAGCGCTGCTTACGCACGGGTATCATGCCAACAGCTTAGAAGTGACAATAGAGGATATGAGAAAGTGGCAAAAATACTGTTTCGCGATAATTTATACTCTCGCGTTATATTGTTTGACGTGATGAAATAGTTTTCAATCTAAGTAAATATTATCGACCAGAACGCGATTTTGTCGGCCCACAGGATCCGGCTGGTATTATTGGCGGCGACGCTTTTTCATCCCGTATCCGGCGTAACAGACCACTGCCGCCCATCGCCTTCCGTCTGTTTATTGCCGGGTAGATAAATACCCGGCGGTTAACAGAAATGAACTATTGCATCAGCAGATATATATTGCTTTCACCGCGACGGATACTTAACGCCAGAACGGCAGGTTTGCTATCCAGAATTTTGCGTAGTTCGCCGAGGTTCTGAACCGGCTGCTGATTCACGCCCAGAATAACGTCATCTTTTTTCAAGCCGATTTTCGCCGCCGCCGACCCCGACTTCACGTTTTCAACCTTGACGCCTTTCTGGCCGCCAATCTGGGTATTGCTTAATTCGGCACCTTCAATACCGGAATAAAGATTACCCGAAGCCACCTGAGCCTGAGTGCTTTGCTGCAAAGTGACATCCGCAGTGACAGGTTTGCCGTCGCGCAGCAGCCCCAGAGACAACTTGCTGCCGACCGGCAGCGAACCGACCTGCGCCCGCAATGCCGCGAAACTGCTTATCGCTTTGCCGTTTAACGACACAATCACGTCACCGGCTTTAATCCCCGCCTCAGCGGCGGCTGATTTCGGTTGCACCTGACTGACGAATGCGCCGCGCTGCGCATCGACTTTCATCGCCTGAGCCAGTTCTGAATTCAGCTCGGTCCCGGTAATGCCCAATTCACCGCGTTTTACCTCGCCAAATTCAACAATCTGGGCGACCAGGCTTTTCACCATATTGCTGGGGATGGCGAAACCAATACCGATATTGCCGCCATCTGGCGCCAGAATGGCGGTATTTAAGCCAATCAGCTCCCCATTCAGGTTAACCAGCGCGCCGCCGGAGTTACCGCGGTTAATGGCGGCGTCGGTTTGAATAAAGTTTTCATAATTTTCAATATTCAACCCGCTGCGTCCCAACGCAGAGACGATACCGGAAGTCGCCGTTTCCCCCAGCCCATACGGGTTACCGATCGCGACGGTGTAGTCACCCACGCGCAGTTGATCGGAATCAGCCATTTGGATCGCCGTTAAATTTTTGAAATTCTGCAGCTGCACCAGCGCGACATCGGAACGGGGATCTTTGCCGATGACCTTGGCGTCATATTTACGGCCATCATTGAGACGAACCTGAATCTTATCCGCGTTATCGACAACATGATTATTGGTGACCACATAGCCTTTTTCAGCATTGATGATTACGCCGGCGCCCAGCGCCTGAAAGGCTTGCTGACCGGATGGCTGCCCGTTGCCCTCATCCCCGCCCTGACACATGGGGGATTCCTGAAACGGCGATCCATCCTGACAAAATGGCGAATCTTCACCAAAAAACGGCTGTAGCTGCTGCGGGATCTTTTCCCTGGCGACGTTGGTATGCCCTTCTACCGCGATGCTCACCACCGAAGGCATCACTTTTTCCAGCATCGGAGCCAGACTTGGCAGTTGATTGGATGAAGGTGAAGAAGGAACCAACTCTGCTGCATTCGCACCAAGCGGTCCCATAGCCATGGCGAGACTTAACGTCAGCGCACTTAGAACCAATGATTTTCTTTTCATGGGGATATGTCTCACAGTAATCAACGGGCAAGCTCTTATAGCCTTATACCCTGCGGCCTGAACTTTCAAAGGGATATACAGGGATATGCTGTATAAGATAAATATGGACCAACTAAGTTCATCAATGGAAGATGCTGAACCGTAAGAAAATATTGGCGCTCTTTACAAAAGTTATTATTCCGCGGCCATCAGCCGACGGTACTCATCATAAGCATAAAGATCGGTCATGCCGCTGATATAATCCTGCAGCAGACGAGCCCGAAAATAATACTCGCGAATTTCCCGCTCTTGATAAGATAACGGTTGCAGATTCTCTACCGCTTCCCGGTATGCCATGCAATGCTTGCTGGATAGTTTATGAAATAGCCGGGTTTCTATCGGATATTGCTTATGGGTGCCCTCTTTTACCAACTGGCTGAAATGCTGATGCGACATATCCAGCAACGGACGATAAATATCCAGTAGTCCGCGTATAACCCGGTAGCCCTGAAGCTCCAACTGCTCTACTTCGTGGTGATTAAAGACATGTTTTAGCGCAACCTGTTTAAAGATTTTCAATAATCGATTCTGCGCGCTGTCATCCTCCAGCAGCGCCTGATTAAACGCCCCCGAATAAACGTCCGGCAGGTTATCAATAAAACGTTGCGAGGCGTGAGGCACCAGCCTGGCGACCGTGTTCACGCGCAGATTCATAAAAAACTGATCGTTGGTGCTGCGCCACTGGTGCCGATTACGGTTTTCATAGGATTTACCTACCGTCTTGCTGAACAAATCGCCCGAGCGGACGTCGCCCCAGGAATGGCGTAAATGATCATAGAGTTGATCTATGGTGAGAATATCTTTCTCTACCGCATCTTCCAAATCGGCGATGCAGTAAGAAATATCGTCCGCCGCTTCCATAATATAAGTCAACGGATGGCGATGAAATTCCCCCATCGACAATTCTTCACGCAGCGAGGTGACGAAGGCTTCCTCTGCCAGGTAATAACCCGGTTTTTTCATCAGGTAGTCAAATTCCGGCGGCGTCTTTTCGCGCCAGTAGGCCGGGCGGGTATATTTCAGTATGCAGCCGACCTGCCCGTAGGTCAGGTTCAGCTTAAGCAAAGTATGCACTAAGCGAATGGCCTGCGCATTGCCTTCGAAATGGCTCAAATCCTGACGAATACGACGGCGCAATTCGTTCAGGTCGTCATCCGCCGGGTGCAAAAATCCGACCTGGCATTTATCGTCAACTGGGTCAGCCGCCTGCGCATGGGTGACCCCCATTAACTGCCCGAACCAGTTATTAATCGCCGACTCGCCAAAGTGGCCGAATGGCGGATTCCCAATATCGTGCATCAAACAGGCCATCTCCACCATGCTTTCGAAAGGGGTTTGCAGTTGGGCAAGCCCCAGCGCTTCCAATCGATTGCCATGCTTCAGACGTTCGAGGATATCTTTGGCGATGTAGCGGCCAACCTGCTGAACCTCCATCGAATGAGTCAGCCGGGAACGCACCGCAGCGTTACGCTCCAACGGAAAGACCTGGGTTTTTTGCTGCAAACGGCGAATGGCGGCGGAGTTGATGATACGTCCGCGATCGCTCTCAAATTGACGAACAATGGAATAGTCGTCTTCAGCCGTAATCGGCTGACTGAGTGGACGCTGAAAGCTCATCTTTTTCGCAAAATCGATATCAGACATAAAACTCCCCATTTAATGCCGCTGCATTGCCATCTCCATTTAACCTCGTAAGCCATGATAGACTAGCCGACGCTATACTCGTGCTATTTATAACAAAATTTGTGGGGAACACTATGAAAGTCGGCATTATCGGAGCTATGGAGCAAGAAGTTACCCTGCTTCGCGATCGTATCGAAAACCGCCAGAGCATACAGCGCGCAGGTTGCGAAATTTATACCGGCCAATTAAACGGTGTCGATATCGCTTTACTAAAGTCCGGTATCGGCAAAGTCTCTGCTGCGCTGGGCACGACATTATTACTGGAGCATTGCCGACCGGACGTGGTGATTAATACCGGATCGGCCGGCGGTCTGGCCGCGACGCTGAAAGTTGGCGACATCGTAATTTCCGATGAAGTTCGCTATCACGACGCCGACGTCACCGCTTTTGGTTATGAAGCTGGCCAGATGGCGGGTTGCCCCGCCGCCTTCATCGCCGATGAAGAGTTAATAACCCTGGCCGGGAACGCGATCGCCAAGCTACAGTTGAACGCCGTGCGCGGTCTGATCGTCAGCGGCGACGCGTTTATCAACGGCGCAGAACCCCTGGCGCGAATTCGGAGCACCTTTCCTCAGGCTATCGCGGTGGAAATGGAAGCCACGGCGATTGCGCATGTTTGCCATCAATTCGCCGTACCTTTCGTCATCGTAAGGGCAATTTCTGATGTCGCAGATCAAGAATCTCATCTAAGCTTTGATGAGTTTCTCACGGTGGCCGCTCAACAATCTACCCGCATGGTCGAGACCATGTTAGAGGCGCTGGCCAAGCATCGGTAAGGTAACAATGAAATTGCGGATTCACTCTCTTTTCGGGCTTTTACTCTTTTTTATCATCGCCGCGGCACACGCGGCTCCACAGCGAGTGATCAGTCTGGCGCCGCACGCCACCGAAATGGCCTACGCCGCCGGCATGGGAACACAGCTGGTGGCGGTCAGCAGTTGGTCAGACTATCCGCCGGAAGCGCAAAAGCTGGAGCAGGTCGCCTCATGGCAGGGAATTAACCTTGAGCGCATCCTGACGCTGAAGCCCGACCTCATTCTGGCCTGGCGTGAGGGGAATCCGCAAAGACCGCTGGAGCAGCTCGCCCATTTTGGCATTCCCATTGTCTACCTGGATGCCAAAACGCTGGATGATATTCCGCAGGCATTAAAAACCTTGGCGCAGTACAGTTCCTACCCTGAACAAGCAGAGCAAGCCGCCGCCGAATTGCGCCAGCAACAGGCGGACCTGCAACGGCGATACGTTAACAATCGTCCTGTTCGGGTTTTCATGCAGTTTGGCTCACATCCGCTGTTCACCTCGGCAAAAGATACTTTGCAAAGTCAGGTCATTTCGCTGTGCGGCGCTAAAAATATCTTCAGCGACAGTCCGGTTCCCTGGCCACAGGTTAGCCGGGAGCAGGTTTTAATGCGCAAACCTCAGGCCATTATCATCAGCGGTTCTTCTGACGACATTGCCAATACTCAGGCGTTCTGGCGGCCACAATTATCCGTTCCGGTTATTGAGGTTAATGAAGACTGGTTCAATCGCAGCGGACCGCGTTTAGTGCTGGCGGCACAGCAGATTTGCCAGCAGCTTGCCGAACTGAAGAAAAATGATTAATCGCCGGATAATTGCGCGATAAACTAAAATAAACAATTGATTATAAACAACAATTTAAACAAAATATTTTGTAACATCATCATTGTTTTCGCCGCACCGCTTTACCTATAATCTCGCCGCAACGGTTAAAATAAAGACAAACCGCCAATAAAAAACCTCATCCATGATAGATGCGCTACGGCAGTTGGAAAGATGAAGGCTAGCGATAATTTTTGAGTCTGTATCGGCTCGCCCAACACCAGGTAATAAACTGAAAATGAAATATATCTTGCTTCGCGCAGGCTTGCTTCTGGCTGTCTGCGGTCCTGCCTATGCGGAAAATAGCCGCGGGCAAATTAACGTGCAGCTAACCATTCTGCCGTCATGCGCCGTTGCATCCCAGCACGGTCAATATCGGACGAAATGTAATATTGCCGACACGCCGCAGCCGAAAATAACGGAATCCCGGATACCGACTGAACAGGCCACGCCATCCGCGGCCAAAACGGCGGGCGATGCGCAAACTCGTCTGATTACCATTGAGTGGTAGCGACGATCTGCGCCTGCGAGTCGGCGTTCGGCGTTAAGAGAGGATTTGCTATTGTTAATCATGTGGGGATGAAGACAGATCGCGTTACAATGCTTGAATCTCAATAAGAAATGCGGATAACGGCGGCTCTACAGGCGAGTAGTCATGCGTTATCGGCATGCCGATAATAAATCCCGACGCCCCCCAGCCAGCGGCCCTTGAAGTTGATGACGGGTTGCCTCTGTTATTTGGCGAGTCGCCCACCGACTGCAGTAACGCGTTGTTTTAGCTTCTCTTTACCACGCAGCCTGACGTAGAATAGGTATCAGCCATCGTCAATGCTTTTGCGGACGGGCGGTAGCATGGATTTTTTACATGATGGCGATGTAATAAGGATCACTTACTGCGGAAACAGGTAGCCCCCAGGCGCACAAGCCGTTGCAGTTGATTCCATTTGGGTTGACCGGTTGCACAAATATTGGTAAGGATCGCGTAAATGGTATCGCCAGCGCGACGCCATTGGCGCCTGTTGGCACTACATACTCGACAGTGATTCTGATTTAAATTACGGAGTGCTTAATGCAGAAAAAAATAAATTCGGTAATTGAAAAGAAAAAGAAGTTTGATGGTGATCTTTTTATTCTGCCACATTCGCCTGAAAAAACATTGCAAGGAAAGATCCCCACGCTAATGAAAGACGTTTACAGGGATGCCAGCCCAATGCTTAGTGCGCGTTTCAGGCTTTACGGAAGGTGGGAAAACGCCACTCATGGGAATTGGTTGAGCATGAGTGACATGGCACATTTGTGGGCGCAACCTATTCAGGATGAGTTTATTGACTTAATTAAATTTCAGTCAGAATGCTTAAGGAAGGATTGGTCAAATAATGCTTTTGCATTATTTAAAGAAGACCGTCTTTCCTTGTTCGCTGGCAGCGATATAGGAAATGAAGCTATATTTTTACTATGGCTTGATGATGAGGTTGAACCTGAAATTTGGGTTTATGACGCGAATGGAGAATCGAGATATAAGAACTTTAATGACTATTTAGTTGCTTATCTGAATGACGATGTCAGTGCAGCGACTGTTTCATGGCGTATTTGATATATCCTGAATGCTTGGTTTAACCCTGCGGCGCGGCGGCAGTCAGCGCATTACGCGTATGTGCCGATGCCATTAGCCTGGATCCTTCCTTTGGGTCTTTCTCAGTATGGAACCACTGAATATAAAGAAATTGATGGACGGCATGTACATGCTAAAACTGATTTTAACAGCCCCCCACGTTTTTATTTATGGACTCGAGGCGGCATATACTCAACAAATACGCTTTGGTAAAAAGAGACCCCTCTATGACAGATAAAGAGATATTGGATGACTTTGGTTCTAGCGTCATGCGCATGGTTCGTGATCGTTCGCTTAATGATTTTGAAAGGATTCAATCAGGTACACTTAAATCGCAAACAGCCCTGGCGCTACATCACTTACTGTCAGAATTTGACGAGAAACAAAAGAAAGCGATTAAAACCTTAATCATAGAAAGCATTGACAGAACCATATTTAACTTTCTATTCATGTTTGAAGAAGATGAAGATAAAAAAATATTGGCGTCAGATGTCAATATTAATCAAATAAGTGATGGCTTAGCAGGTGAGTTATTTACGGAAGATGGATGGATAAATCGATTCAGCCAGAAATAACACCCCCGAAAACGTTCCCCCCAGGAACGACAATCGATTAAAGGTGACCATATGGTTAATATAAATGAAGAGATCAAAATAAAAACCGCTGATTTTCTCTAAAATGGAGATTAACAATCTGCATAAAGAAGATATGATACTTATCGAAAATGTAAAGAACGTATTTATTGAAGCATCAGGGACTAATTGATAGACAGGATCATAAACAAGCGCCAGACATCCTATTTAAATGTGAGATAGCATTAATTCACTAAAGATGAATTATTTTAATACAAAAATGGAGTATATATGCCCGCGTTGTCAGAATATAGTAATGTATATAATACGGCGTTAAACATCCTTGATAAAAAAGGGTTTTCAGTATGGTATGATGAGGGCCTGGGTTTGTTTTGTGCTGAAAAAAACGGTTGGGATTTTATGGCCGAAACGCCATGTGGACTGCTTGGATTGGTTTCAATTTATGAATATAAAAACCCTTCGTCATATGATGAGTATTGGTGGAGATTGGACGACAAAGATTTATATTCAAACATAAAAAAAGAATCCCCCAGTTATACTTCCGTTATCTATAATGAATAGAAAAGCCGAAAAATTAAAAAATGACTAACGCCTTAATTATCCGTCGCTCAGCCGCCGTCATTTATGGTTCAGCATCCCCGCCAGTGCCGGCGAATCCCGCGCGATAACGGCAATGCATTGAACATATCTATCCAGCGATAATCAATATTCACTTCAATTTCCGCCGATACCCGGCGACTTTCTTATCTATGAGGGCCGAATGCGTCATCAGCCAAAACAAAAAAACCGCGCAGTCGCCGGGATTGCACGGTTTTTTTCTATTCTGACGGGCAAAGGCGGTTGTCAGATACTGAAAGAGGAGCCGCAGCCGCAGGTTGTCTTCGCGTTCGGGTTACTCACCACAAAGCGCGATCCTTCCAGTCCTTCGGTATAGTCGACCGAACCGCCGACCAGATATTGCAGGCTCATCGGATCGACCACCAGCGCCACGCCCTGTTTTTCGATGGTCATATCCCCTTCGTTGATTTGATCATCAAAGGTAAAACCGTACTGGAAGCCGCTGCAACCGCCCCCGGTAATGTAAACCCGCAGTTTCAGGTCTGGGTTTTCTTCATCAGCAATCAGATGTTTCACCTTGTCCGCCGCTGCATCAGTAAACTGCAGTGGCAATGCTACTTCGTCGCTCATATTCCTACTCCCACCTAATTCTCATCGGGTGATGATCTATACGTTCAATTATACGCTTATTATTCATTAGCGGGTTAAAACGTTCAATATTTGACGTCATCTTGCGCAGACTTTCCGTATTATGCAACCGTCCGCTTCAATCCGCCACTATCCTGGTTGAACGGTTTGCCACCACCGCAAAACCTGACGCCGCGATACAACAATTTTCATAACTCTGATCAGTTGATTAGAATGGTCATACTTTCCACGACCAACGTAAAGTCAGGATCCTTTAATGAATAAATCCGAAAGTCTGTATGCCGCGGCTCAACAGCTCATTCCCGGCGGCGTCAATTCGCCGGTTCGTGCGTTTAACGGCGTGGGCGGCGTACCGCTATTTATCGAACGGGCTGACGGCGCCTACCTTTACGATGCCGACGGTAAATCCTATATCGATTATGTCGGCTCCTGGGGACCCATGATCCTGGGACATAACCATCCGGCCATTCGTCAGGCGGTCATCGCCGCGGCCGAGCGAGGGCTGAGCTTCGGCGCCCCGACAGAAATGGAAGTCCAGATGGCGCGGCTGGTGACGTCGCTGGTGCCAAGCATGGATATGGTGCGGATGGTTAATTCCGGCACCGAAGCGACCATGAGCGCCATCCGTCTGGCGCGCGGTTTTACCGGACGCGACAAAATCATCAAATTCGAAGGCTGCTACCACGGACATGCCGACTGCCTGCTGGTGAAAGCCGGTTCCGGCGCGCTTACGCTGGGACAACCCAACTCCCCAGGCGTACCGGCGGATTTCGCCCGCCACACCCTGACCTGCACCTATAACGATTTGGCATCGGTTCGGGCCGCCTTTGAGCAATATCCGGAAGAAATTGCCACGGTTATCGTCGAACCTGTCGCCGGCAACATGAACTGCGTGCCGCCGCTGCCGGAATTTTTGCCGGGGCTGCGCGCGCTGTGTGACGAATTCGGCGCGCTATTGATTATTGATGAGGTAATGACCGGATTTCGCGTCGCGTTGGCCGGCGCGCAGGCTCACTATGGCGTGACGCCCGATTTGACCTGTCTGGGCAAAATCATCGGCGGCGGTATGCCGGTGGGGGCCTTTGGCGGCCGACGGGAAGTGATGGAGGCGCTGGCGCCTACCGGCCCGGTGTATCAGGCGGGTACATTATCGGGCAACCCCATCGCGATGGCGGCCGGCTACGCCTGTCTGACCCAAGTCGCCAAGCCCGGCGTGCATCAGAAGCTGACCGAACTGACGCGGCAACTGGTCGCCGGGCTGTCAGACGCGGCAAAAAGCAGCAATATTCCATTGGTGATCAATCAGGCCGGCGCGATGTTTGGACTATTCTTCACCGAGGAAAAAAGCGTCACCAGCTATCAGGCGGTGATGACGAGCGATGTAGAGCGCTTCAAGCGCTTCTTCCATATGATGCTGGAAGAGGGAATTTATCTGGCGCCATCCGCCTTCGAAGCGGGCTTTATGTCTCTGGCTCACAGCCAGCAGGATATCGAGCGCACGATTGAGGCGGCGCGCCGCAGCTTCGCGCAGTTGTAAGCCCTTACGCGCGCCGCGAAGGAAAAGCGGTAACGCGCGGCTAGCCTTCGCTGGCCGGCGCAATACCGCTCATTTCACAGGTCAGCGCGCCCGCACGCTTGAGCGCGTAGGTATAACGTTCATCGAAGGGATAACAGCAGGAGAGACGAATCGCATGTCGGCAACGGTCGCTTAAGGTATAGAGCGCGCCGGGCGTCACGCAGATCTTCTCCTGCAACAGGCGATGGAACAACGCCACGCCGTCCACATTGCCCGGCATTTCCAGCCAGAAGACAAAGCCGCCCTGGGGCTGCGTGGCGCGAGTCCCTTGCGGGAAATGGCGGGCGATCAGTCCGCGCGCCTCATCCAACTGGGCGGCATAGCGGCGGCGCAGGGCGCGCAGATGATGATCGTAACCGCCTGATTCCAGAAATTGCGCCAACGTCTCCGACAACAGCGCGGACTCTGCCATCGACGATACCGCTTTTAACCGCGCGACCTTCGCGCTGAATCGTCCGGCGGCTATCCAGCCGATACGGAAGTCGGGCGCCAGCGTTTTCGTAAAGCTGGAACAATACATCACCCAGCCGTCGCTATCGAACGCCTTGACCGCCGGTGCGAGCGGCCAGTTGAACTGAAGCTCGCCATACAAACCATCCTCGATCAACGGCACCTGATAATCGTTGACCAGTTTCGCCAGCCGCTTTTTATCCTCCAGCGTCATGGAGCAACCCAGCGGATTTTGCACATTGGGCATGGCGATAATAGCCTGAAGCCGTTGTTCTGAAAGCAGCAGCTCCAGCGCATCCAATGAAAGCCCGCGCTGCGGGCTGGTGGGGATCTCCACCGTATTCAACCCAAGGCTGGCCAGCAGCGGAAACAGATAAAAATAGGTCGGCGTTTCCAGCCCCACGCAATCGCCCGGCTGAGTCACCGTCCGTAACGCCAGTTGCAACGCCTCCATACAGCCATGGGTCAACGTGATATCGCCGTCGCTCAACGTCATGCCTGACTCCATCGCCCGCCTCGCCACCTCGCGCCGCAGCCGCTCACTCCCCGGCGGCAAGGCATAGCGGCCAATCATGTCAGGTTGACGACGTAATAAAGAGGCGGTAATACGGCCAATCTTCGCAACGGGATAAAAATCGCTGTTTTGTGGACAAGCGAGAGAAATATTGAGGTAGTCGGGATGATTTTGCGCGGCGAAAACCGAATCAATCAGATCCAGCTTGTCGCTGCTCGGCGAGATGACCTGCGCCCGGTGCCGCCGGGTTTTGGTCAACGACGGCAGACGTCCGCGGACAAAATAGCCGGATTGCGGGCGAGCTTCGATCAGACCGCGATCCTCAAGGATACGCCAGGCATTAAGCACGGTATTGACGCTGACCTGATGCGATCCCGCGACGCGACGGATTGCCGGTAAACGACTCCCCGGCAACCAGGTTCCCTGGTGAATCGCCGTTGCAAAGGTTTCTGCCAACTGCTGATAAAGCGTGCTTTCCTGCGGGTTGATAATGGACACAGTCACCTCGCCAATCAGTGGGTACAATTAATAATAAATACAAACTGTACTCATAACAATAGTATTTCTCTGTGACTGTTACCATAACTTTATTGCACTTACTATGACGTTATCACTCAGCGCTAAAAGGAAAACCGCATGCTCGACCCCTCTTTTTTCAGCTACGTTACCGTCATGTCGATTACGCCCGGCCCCAACAACCTGCTGCTGGCCACCTCCGGAGTCAATTTCGGCATGCGCCGCACATTGCCTATGGTGTTGGGTATCATGCTAGGCTGCGGGGTGCAAACCGCGCTGATGGGCGTAGCGCTGGAGTGGCTGCTGAGCTGGATGAGCGCGGTGAGATTGCCGCTCACGGTACTGGGATGCAGCTATCTGCTGTGGCTTTCCTGGAAAATCGTGCGAGCCTCCGCGCCGGAATTTCGCGCTAAAAGCAAGCCAATGACCCTGATTCAGGGCGCACTGTTCCAGGCGGTCAATCCCAAAGCCTGGCTGATGGCCAGTAACGTAGCCTTGCTCTATACCGCCAGCAGCGGCATCCTCACCATCATGTTGGCCTTCATGGCGCTAAACCTGCCATGCATTCTGATATGGGCGGCGCTTGGCGACCAAATCGGCAAGCACCTGCAGGAGCCGTGGAAATTGCGGCTGTTCAACAGCCTTATGGCATTTTCGCTGGTGATCACCGCTTTCTGGATGCTGCTGGAGGCGATCAAGTAATCGCCGTGCGCCATTCCGTGGGGACCAGCCTCAAACAGGTGAAAATCAAGAAAATGTTGCGGGAGGATTCCCCGCGGGCGCTGCCTCTTGAATAGGAAACGCCCAGCGGGGAATGACAGAAAGCGTTACTGACCGAACATTTGCTTGATCCAGTCCGCTACGCCGTCGCCATTTTGCTGCTCCTGCGCAGGCGTTTGCGGCTCCGATCTGGCCTGGGCCTGACAAAGCGCCTGCGGATTATCCGTCCATATCGGCAACGTCCGCCCGGCGCTGCCGCCGTTGCAGATAAAGTTGCCGCCGGCATCCACCGTCATCGCCTCGATGCCTTCCGGCGGCGTCAACATCAACGGCAGCGGCGTCTGGTTTTCCAGATAACGACGATAGATAGTCAGCGCGCCATTGGCACCGGTCAGCTTCGCCGGACCGTTATTATCACGTCCGACCCAGCTTATCGCCACTTCCTTGCCGTCCACGCCGGCAAACCAGCTATCGCGCAGATCGTTGGTGGTGCCGGTTTTCGCCGCCAGGTGATAATTCGGGAATTTGACCGCCAGAGAGCGTGAAGTCCCCCGCTCCACCACCTGCTGCATGCCGTACAACGTCAGATAGGCGGCCTGAGCGGGAACGGCGCGTTCAGCCTGCGGGAAACTCTGGAACAACACGCTGCCGTCTTCGGCAATCACCGAACGTAAAGACGACAATGGCGCCCGATTCCCGCCGCTGGCTATCGTTTGATATTCCTGCGCCACTTCCATTGGCGTCAGACTGATCGCCCCGAGCAACATCGATGGCACCGGTTCGATGGCGTCAGCAGGAATGCC
This sequence comes from Brenneria bubanii, assembly GCF_022378355.1. Lineage (GTDB taxonomy): Bacteria > Pseudomonadota > Gammaproteobacteria > Enterobacterales > Enterobacteriaceae > Brenneria > Brenneria bubanii. The sequence goes on along the minus strand of NZ_JAKMAJ010000019.1, from coordinate 35,720 downwards.
CAACCTCTTCAGCGTCGCCGTAACCTGTTCCAGGCCTACGGCCATCCCCAGATTGACTGTCGGCACGTTAAGCGAATTGGCCAGGGCATCAACCAGCATGACGCGCCCGCGGAACTGGCGATCGTAGTTTTTCGGCTGCCACAGTTGACCGTTGGGCTGCTTCAGCGACAGCGGTTCATCCGCCAGCCAGGTATTCAGACGATAACTGTCAGGCTGGCTGAGCGCCGTCAAATAGGTCGGCGGCTTCGCCAGCGAACCGACCGGTCGCCGAGCCTGCAAGGCGCGGTTGAATCCGGCGTATTGCGTCTGCGACCCGCCGACCATCGCCCGGATCTCGCCGCTGAAGCGATCGACGATCACCATGGCGGTTTCCAGATCGCTAACGCCGCGCGCGGCCCTGAGCGCCGGGATCCCATCCTCCACCGCTTTTTCGGCGGCATCCTGCGAAACCGGATCGAGGGTAGTGAAGATCTTCACGCCGGACAGATCGCCGACCTTATCTCCCAGCCTTTGCTGCAATTCCTGGCGAACCAGTTGCATAAACGCCGGCTGAGGGCTGATAACGCCGCCCTTCGGCTGAACGCCCAGCGGACGCGCGCTCAGCATGTTATACAGGTCGGCATCGATAACCTGCTGATTCTGAAGTAAACGCAATACCAGATTACGGCGTTCCAGCGTAATTTTAGGATTGCGCCACGGATTATACAGCGACGCCCCTTTCACCATTCCCACCAGCAGCGCCTGCTGATCAAGGCTGAGTTCATTCACCGGGCGGCCGAAATAGTAAAGGCTCGCCAGAGGAAATCCGCGGATCTGATCGCTACCGCTCTGACCGAGATACACTTCGTTGAGATACAGCTCCAGAATGCGATCTTTGCTATAGCGATAATCCATGATCAACGCCATATAGGCTTCATTCAGCTTACGCCACAGGGATCGCTCATTGGTGAGAAACAGGTTTTTAACCAACTGTTGCGTCAGCGTGCTTCCGCCCTGAATCGCCCGACCGGCCGTGACGTTGGCTAAAACCGCGCGCCCGATGGAGAAGAAGCTGATGCCGTCATGCTGGTAAAAGTGGCGATCCTCGGTGGCGATCAGAGTATCCACCAACAGATCAGGAAATCCGGATCGCTGCACGAAAAGACGCTGTTCGCCATTCGGCGACTGCATCATGGTGATTAATTTCGGATCGAGACGGAAAAAACCGAAGTTGCGCTGATTATCCAGATTCTGGATCTGCGACAAACGCTCGTTGCTGAACGTCAGACGGGCGTGAATTTGTCCTTCTTTACCATCAGGGAAATCAAACGGACGACGCAACATTTCAATACTGTTGCCGCGTACGCTGAATTCACCAGGGCGGGTAATGCGGCTCACCTGACGATATTGCATTCCCTCCAGCAGACTGATCATCTCCTTCAGGTTATAGGACATGCCAGGTTCAAGATTGACCATGCGTCCGTATACCGCAGCCGGTAACTGCCACACCTTACCTTCGATACGGGTGCGAATCTGGCTATCGAGGTATACGCCGTAAATCGCCATCGCCACGGCGAAAATCAAGGCCAGTTTGATGAAGAGCCCCAGCCAACGCCTTCTCTTTCGCGGTTTTCCCGTCATGCTGTCCTCGCCATCATCGTTATCCCCTTCATCATCAAAAGCATCCTGATCGTCTTCATAATCATCATCATAGTCGTCATTCCTGCGACGCCGTATTTCCTGCCTGCGTGCAGGTTTACGTCCCGACGTTTTTCCCTTACGTCCAATAGGTTCACGGTCATCCCGAGACATGCTTGTTGCTTCTCCGTCAGGTTGTAACAGCTATCTGCTCTACGCTTAAGCCGCCTTACTCTGTTTCCCGCACCTTTATCAAGGAAGAGGAAACATCTGAAATTAATGATTCTGGTATTTCTTGGTGCGTCGCGTCGGAACCGCATTCGCCGGATCATCCGGCCAGACATGTTTGGGATAGCGCCCTTTCATCTCTTTTTGCACCTCGCGATAAGCGCCCTGCCAGAAAGCGGCCAGGTCGCGCGTAATCTGCAAAGGGCGATGAGCCGGCGATAACAGCTCCAACACCAGCGCCATACGTCCTTGCGCCAACGTCGGACTCTGGCGCTCGCCAAACATTTCCTGCATCCGTACCGACAATACCGGCGGTTTATCTTCATAATAGGTAATCGCCAACCGGCTGCCGCCCGGCACGGTATAATGGCTGGGCAGCTCGCTATCCAGGCGCTGACGCAGGGGCCAATCCAGCAAACGCATCAATGCCTCAGCCAAATCGATTTGACGCAGTGCGCGTAAGTCCCTCACGCCGGCCAAAGAGGGCTGTAGCCACTGTTCCAGCGTCGCCAGCAACCTTTCATCATCCACCGCCGGCCAGTTTGCCTCGGGCAGCCACTGCCGGGCGCACAATAACCGGACGCGAAACTGTTGCGCCGCCGTATCCCAATTCAACGCGGAAAGGCCCTGCTCCCGCAGCCAGGCCAACATCGCCTGCTGAAACTCTTCATCAGAGGGTTTATTTAATGGACGGGCGCGTAACGTCAGACTACCGATCTGGCTGCATTTGCTGGCGCGCAGCGTACCTTTTTCTTCGTCCCAACGCACCACATTATGTTCGCGGATCAAACCGGGCAGCTGTTGTTCCAGACGCGCGATATCCAGCGGCGACGCCAGCAGAATACGCGCGTCAGCATTGTGGCCGTTCTGTAATAACGCCGGCGCCATCAGCCAGTCCGAGCCGGACAACGCGTCGTCGGCCGACATCATCGCGCCGGCGCCATTGGCCAACTGATAGCGGCCGTCCTGACCGCGCCGTCGGGCGATGCGGTCGGCAAAGCCCTGGGCGAGCAGCCAGACCGCCCATCCGTCGTCAATGCGGCCCGACGCCGATGACAAACGGCGAACCAGCTGTTGGGAACGCCGCAGCCAATGAGGAAGCGGACGGTGCAGCCAGTCCAGCAGATTCATCGACCCGCCGCGCGGCGGCTCTTCCAATATTGCCGCCAGACAGCCGGCGGTTGCCAGCGCATCCTTATTTTGTCGCTCAGCGGCGATCAACATCGTCGCCAGGCGCGGATCGCACCCCAGAGCGGCAACTTTTCGTCCATCCGACGTTAGTTTTCCCTGCTCGTCGGTAATGCCTAATTGCCGCAAAAGCTGGCGAGCCGCCAGCAAAGCGGCGGCAGGCGGCGGATCCAGCCAGAGGAGTTGCCCGGCGTCGGTGCAGCCCCACTGCAGCAGATCCAGCCACAAACTACCGAGATCGCTGTTAAGTATTTCCGCATCGCTTTGCGCGGCGGCACGCTCGGCCTGTTCACGAGAACATAAGTGCCAGCAGATACCGGCACACAGCCGGCCGGCACGCCCGGCGCGCTGCACCATCGACGCCTGGCTGATGCGCTGCGTCATCAACCGGGTTAACCCGCTTTTAACGTCAAAACGCGTGGTTCGTTCCAGACCGCTGTCCACCACCAAACGAATCCCTTCGATAGTCAAACTGGTTTCAGCTATGTTGGTGGCCAGCACGATCTTACGCCGGCCTTCCGCGCTGGGCTGAATGGCCTTTTGCTGTTCCGCCAGCGTAAGCGCGCCATATAGAGGGCATAAATCCACATCATCAGCCACGTTGTGCGTCAGCAATGCATTTACCCGCTTGATTTCAGCCACGCCGGGCAAAAACAGCAGCAGCGACCCGGACTGTTCGTTCAATAAACGCGTTACCTGGCGGGCAACGCCCTCCTCCAACCGTTCCTGGCTGTTCAACGGATGATAATGGCGTTCCACCGGGTAGCTGCGCCCTTCAGACACCACCACCTTCGCCTCAGGCAGGCGCGTCGCAAGACGCGTGTTGTCCAGCGTGGCGGACATGATCAACAGCGTTAAATCCTCGCGCAGCCCCTGCTGAACATCCAATAATAGTGCCAGCGCCAGATCGGCCTGTAAGCTGCGCTCATGAAACTCATCCAGAATAACCAGCGCCACGCCGTTCAGTTCGGCATCCTGTTGCAACATGCGCGTCAAAATACCTTCGGTAACCACTTCCAGACGGGTGGACGAACCGACGCGACTCTCCGCGCGCATGCGATAGCCCACGGTCTGACCAGGCTCCTCGCCCAACTGTTGAGCCAGACGCCAGGCAACGCTTTTCGCCGCCAGACGACGCGGCTCCAGCATGATAATCTTTCCGCCCAGCTTTGCCTGACGGAGCAGCTGTAGCGGCAGCCAGGTTGATTTCCCCGCACCGGTCGGCGCATTCAATAAAACTTGTGGCGACGTATGCAGCGCCGTTATCACATCATTCAGTACGGCGCTGACGGGCGGTAAAATCACAGAAATCTCCGTAAAGGTTAACTTTCAACGAAAGGCATTGTAGCATCGGATGCAATCAGAACAGAGAGAGCGATATGCACCCGACCCGACGCCTGTTTTTTGCCTTGCCGCTGCCAGAAAAAAACCAGCGGGAAATCGTACGCTGGCGCGCCGAACATTTCCCGCCCGAAGCCGGTCGGCCGGTTGCCGCCGCCAATCTTCACCTGACGCTGGCCTTTCTTGGCGAAGTCAGCGCCCCAAAAGAACAGGCGCTGCGAACGCTGGCCGGGCGCATCAGCCAAGCTGAATTTACGGTTAACCTGAACGATGCCGGCCAATGGCCGCGTCCCGGCGTCGTTTGGATGGGGTGCCGGCAGGCTCCGCGCGGATTATTGCAACTGGCCGACCTATTGCGATCGCAGGCGGCGCGCAACGGCTGCTACCAAAGCGCGCAACCTTTTCATCCGCATGTCACGCTGCTACGGGGCGCGACCAGACCTGTATCCCTGCCGCCCGCGGATTTCAACTGGTCGATCCCTATGCGCTATTTCTCCCTGTACCAGTCACTGTTTGAGCATGGCAAAACGCGCTATCAGGCCATAGCGAACTGGCCGCTGATAACACAAAAATAGGATACCGATGCAATACACGCCTCGTTTACAGCCCGCCCGCCTGATTAAGCGCTATAAGCGTTTTCTTGCCGATGTGGTGACGCCGGAAGGGAGAACGCTCACGCTGCATTGCGCCAATACCGGCGCCATGACCGGATGCGCCACGCCTGGCGATACCGTCTGGTACTCCACCTCTGATAACCCCAAACGTAAATACCCGCACAGTTGGGAATTGACCGAAACGCAGCAGAACGACTGGATTTGCGTGAATACGCTACGCGCCAACACCCTATTGCATGAAGCCTGGCTAGAAAATCGGCTGACGCCCTTGGCCGGCTATACCGCATGTAGGACTGAAGTGAAGTATGGCTCGGAAAACAGCCGTATCGACCTGCTGCTGCAGGCGTCAGACAAGATTAACTGCTATATTGAGGTGAAATCCGTTACATTATTGCAACAAGGACAGGGTTACTTCCCCGATGCCGTCACCCTCAGAGGGCAAAAACATCTGCGTGAACTGCAACAGGTAGTAGCCAACGGCGGGCGGGCAGTGCTATTTTTCGCGGTGTTGCACTCGGGAATCACCCAGGTTTCCCCCGCCCGGCATATTGACCCGCGTTATGCTGAATTATTCATTACAGCGCAGCGACAGGGGGTTGAAGTTTTATGTTACGGCTCCACATTGTCTCCTGATGGCATCAAGTTAACCACGCCGTTGCCGTTACTGATATAAAGATAAATAAAGTGGCCATGCAATAACACGCTAACACGTTGTTTATCATCTGATGATAATACGTTGTTCCTCACACTTTATCAGGCCGGTGTCAGGAACCATTGCCAACCTAATCCTCATCTGCTATTTATAGCGGCCTGTTTTTCCCCTTAGGGGATCGATATACCTGATAATTGAATTCGCAGTAAGGCAAAACGCATGAATCTGGCGGCCTCCGAACGAGGTCGGTTATACAGAAAAATGGGCCATGCTGTCACTTCGAACAAAAAGGTATAGTGCGTGTCGTGTTATGTAGGAGAAGCAACATGCAAGAAGGGCAAAACCGTAAGACATCTTCTCTGAGCATTCTCGCAATTGCCGGAGTAGAGCCGTACCAGGAGAAGCCGGGCGAAGAGTATATGAACGATGCTCAGCTAGCTCATTTCAAGCTTATTCTTGAAGCATGGCGCAACCAACTCAGGGGTGAAGTAGATCGTACTGTGTCGCATATGCGGGATGAAGCAGCTAATTTTCCCGATCCGGTGGATCGCGCCGCTCAGGAAGAGGAATTCAGCCTCGAACTGCGCAACCGCGATCGTGAACGTAAACTGATCAAGAAGATCTCCAAAACATTGCAAAAAATCGAAGACGAAGACTTCGGTTATTGCGAATCCTGTGGCGTAGAGATTGGTATCCGTCGTCTGGAAGCCCGTCCAACGGCCGATCTGTGTATTGACTGCAAAACGCTGGCAGAGATACGCGAAAAACAGATGGCAGGATAATCGTTCATCCTAACAGCTTATCCCTGCGGACAAGATACCTTGCCCAGGGATAAGTTTCGCGAAAATGAATCCCGCCGAATAATCCATTGAAAAAACCATTCGTCGCAGCTTTATACCCACTATTGGCGCTCACGCCATAGACAGCGACGCGACGCCTACTGATATGCCCGAAACAGATCATTACATCGGTCGCTTTGCCCCCTCGCCGTCTGGCGATCTGCACTTTGGCTCACTGATTGCCGCGCTCGGCAGTTATCTGCAAGCTCGCGCCAATCATGGACGTTGGCTGGTGCGTATTGAAGATATCGATCCCCCCCGTGAAATTCCCGGCGCCGCCGCGCGAATACTCGCCCAGCTAGAGCACTACGGTCTTTACTGGGACGCGGAGGTGGTCTATCAATCACGGCGCCACGCGCTTTATCAGGCGACGCTCGCCCAAATCGCCCGCCAGGGATTGAGCTACTACTGCACCTGCACCCGCCGCCGTATTCAACAATCAGGCGGTCGTTACGACGGTCACTGCCGGCAACGCGGACTGCCGGCGGAAGGCGCGGCGATCCGCATACGCCAAACCTCACCGGTATTCAGCTTCCACGACGGCCTGAGCGGCGAGATTCACGCCGCCCCCGAATTAGCGGGCGAAGATTTCATTATTCATCGCCGTGACGGGTTATTTGCCTATAACCTGGCGGTGGTGGTCGATGATCATGAACAAAACGTCACGGAGATCGTCCGTGGCGCAGACCTGATTGAACCGACGGTGCGGCAAATTTCGTTATACCGGCTGCTGGGATACCAGGAGCCCGACTATATTCATCTGCCGCTGGTGATGAATGCGAACGGGCACAAACTTTCCAAACAAAATCATGCGCCGCCGCTGCCGAATAGCGATCCGCGTCCGATATTGATCGCCGCGCTAGAATTTCTGCATCAGCCCTTGCCTGAAAGCTGGCAAGACTTAACGCTTCCGGCATTGCTGGAGTGGTCCGTGGCCCACTGGTCGCTTTCCCCGATCCCGCGTCAGGAAGCAAAAAACGGTCTGCGATCACTTCAGCATTCTCAAACAGGGTCTGGTGAGCTATGATTAGCCGCTAATTTTTGTGGCGCGCCATCCCTGACCGTCACCTTTGCGGGCCGTCGCCGATGCGACGTCAAAACTTCTCCCGGAAGTTTTTGCTGTTTTTTTAAAATTATTCATCACTATCGAGGTGTATTATCTTTACCCGAGTCGCTAATTTTTGCCGTAAGGTACTGAATCGTGAGAGCGAAACGGTCAAAGCAGAGGAACCGCGTCAACATATGACCGTGGTCCCACGTGACCAACATAATATTTCACGCAGAGATATCAGTGATAACGCGCTGAAAGTACTTTATCGCCTGAGCAAAGCGGGCTACGAAGCTTATCTGGTCGGCGGCGGTGTTCGTGACCTGCTGTTGGGCAAAAAGCCTAAAGATTTTGATATCACCACCAGCGCAACCCCCGAGCAGGTACGCAAGCTATTCCGCAATTGCCGTTTGGTTGGCCGCCGTTTTCGCCTGGCTCACGTCATGTTTGGGCCGGAAGTCATCGAAGTCGCCACGTTCCGCGGGCATCACGATCAGCATCAGGAGCAGAACGAAGCCAAGAACTCCGCCCAGCAAGCCCAGAGCGGCATGCTGCTGCGCGACAATATCTTTGGCTCGATTGAGGAAGACGCGCAACGCCGCGATTTCTCCATTAATAGCCTTTATTACAGCATTTCCGATTTCACCGTGCGGGATTACACCAACGGCTTGAATGATCTGCATCAGGGCGTGGTTCGCATGATCGGCGATCCGGAAACGCGCTATCGCGAAGATCCCGTGCGCATGCTGCGCGCCGTTCGTTTCGCCGCCAAACTGGGTATGACCATCAGTCCGGAAACGGCCGAACCGATCCCCCGACTTGCCTCGCTGCTACACGATATCCCGGCAGCCCGGATGTTTGAAGAATCGTTGAAGCTGCTGCAGTCGGGTTACGGCCACCCGACCTACAAAATGCTGTGTCAATATCAGCTTTTCCAGCCGCTGTTTCCGTTAATCAGCCGAAACTTTACCGAAGCCGGCGACACGACGCTGGAACGGATGATCGAGCAGGTGCTGAAAAACACCGACCAGCGTCTGCAAAACAATATGCGGGTTAATCCGGCGTTTCTGTTCTCCGCGATGCTGTGGTATCCGCTGGTCGAGCATGCGCAAAAACTGACTCAGGAAAGCGGTCTGGCCTATTTCGACGCTTTCGCTCTGGCGATGAATGACATTCTGGATGAACAATGTCGCTCGCTGGCGATCCCCAAACGCATTACGTCATTAGTGCGCGATATCTGGCAGCTGCAACTGCGTCTGTCGCGACGTCAGGGGAAACGCGCCTATAAACTGATGGAGCACCCTAAGTTCCGGGCGGCTTACGATCTGCTTTGCCTGCGCGCGGAGATAGAAAAACATCAGGAGATGTTGCGGCTGGCTCAATGGTGGGGAGAATTTCAGGTCGCCGCGCCGCCGCGCCAGCAGACAATGCTACATTCGCTGGACGACGGCCCGACGCCACACCGCCGCTCTCGCCCGCGTCGTTCACGCAAACCGGCGGCCGCACGCAGAGAACAAGCCTGATGACGCGTGTTTATCTGGCTCTGGGCAGCAATCTCGCACACCCTTTACAACAGGCGAATGCTGCCCTGACCGCGCTGGATAACGTACCGCAAACCCGTCTGGTTCGCTGTTCCTCCTTTTACCGTAGTCGCCCGTTGGGTCCGCAGGATCAGCCCGATTTTCTAAACGCCGTTGCGGAATTGGAAACCGAGCTGGACGCTGAGCGGCTGCTGGACCATACGCAACGCATCGAGCTGGAACAGGGGCGGGTACGCAAATCCCATCGTTGGGGTCCGCGTACGCTGGATCTGGATATTTTACTGTTCGGCAATCAGGTTATCCGCACCGAGCGCCTCACCGTCCCCCATTACGACATGAAAAATCGCGAATTCATGTTGTACCCACTGGCGGAGATCGCGCCTGAGCTGATTTTTCCCGATGGAGAGCCGTTATCGTCTCTTTTGGCGAATAGCGACCGCAATGGCCTCACGCTCTGGCACAACGGCCTCCTCTGATCTGCCGTTCATTCAAGTGGCCGTTTGATGGCTATCGCTGTCCGCCGGCATCCATTAGAATGATCCCCCTCGATTTTTCACCCTATTGACTGATTTCAGGAAGGCTGTCATGAAACCGACGACCCTATCTCACTTGCGCCAATGGAAACAGGAGCAGCGGAAGTTCGCCTCAATTACGGCCTACGACGCCAGCTTCTCCCGCTTATTCTTTGAACAGGGCATCCGTGTAATGTTGATTGGCGACTCGCTGGGAATGACGCTCCAGGGGCATGACTCCACCCTGCCCGTGACCATCGACGATGTGGTTTATCACACACAGTGCGTACGCCGTGGCGCGCCGTTGGCGCTGGTGCTTTCCGATATGCCGTTCATGAGCTGTTCAACGCCGGAGCAAGCCTGTCATGAGGCGGCAAAGCTGATGCGCGCGGGCGCCAACATGGTGAAGCTGGAAGGCGGAAGCTGGCTGGTCCCTACCGTGCGAATGTTGACGGAACGCGCGGTGCCCGTCTGCGGTCATTTAGGGCTGACGCCGCAGTCCGTCAATATCTTCGGCGGTTATAAGGTTCAAGGACGGGAAGAAACCGCGGCCAATAAACTGTTTGAAGATGCCCTCGCCATAGAGCAGGCGGGCGCACAGTTGCTGGTGCTGGAATGCGTTCCGGTCGACCTGGCGCAACGCATTACGCAAGCGCTTTCCATCCCGGTTATCGGCATCGGCGCGGGCAACGCAACCGATGGACAAATTTTAGTCATGCATGATGCCTTTGGCATCACGGGCGAAAAAACGCCCAAATTCGCCAAGAACTTTCTGGCACAAAGCAACGATATACGCGCAGCCGCGCGTCTTTATGTACAGGAAGTTGAACAAGGTATTTATCCGGCCAAAGAACATTCTTTCTATTAAGCTGCCGACTGGATTTCGAGCCGCATCAGTGCGAATAGGGCAGGCCGACACCGAGCGGCTCGCCCTATCGGCGGCTTTCGTTAAGGAGTATAGACGTGTTGATTATTGAAACCCCGCTATTGTTGCGTCGTGAGGTCCGCCGCTGGCGCCAGGACGGTAAACGTATCGCCCTGGTCCCCACGATGGGGAATTTGCACGATGGACACATGAAGTTGGTTGATGAGGCCAGAGAACAGGCTGACATCGTCATTGTCAGTATTTTTGTCAACCCGATGCAGTTTGAACGACCGGATGACTTAGCCGGCTATCCGCGAACTTTGCAGGAAGACTGCGAGCAGTTGACTCGCCGCGGCGTTGATCTGGTTTTTGCCCCCGCGCCGGACGATATCTACCCGAACGGTCTGAAAGATCAAACCTTTGTCGAGGTTCCCGGCCTTTCTTATATGCTGGAAGGCGCCAGTCGTCCCGGCCATTTCCGCGGCGTCGCCACCATAGTGAGCAAGCTGTTCAACATGGTGCAGCCCGATCTGGCCTGTTTTGGCGAAAAAGATTATCAACAGTTGGCGCTAATCCGCCAGCTTGTCAGCGATATGGGCTACGACATCAGCATTATCGGCGTGCCGACTGTTCGCGCGCAAGACGGACTGGCCCTTAGTTCGCGCAACGGCTATCTCAGCGCCGAGCAGCGCCGTATTGCGCCGCGCTTAAACCAGATTATGGCGAACGTTGTGGCGCAGTTGGCTGATGGCAATCGTCAGCTGGATGAGTTAATCGCACAGGCTGAAGAGTCTTTGAAACAGGCTGGGTTTACGCCGGACGAGCTGTTCATTCGCGATGCTCAGACACTATTGCCGCTGACGGTAGACAGTGCCCGCGCGGTGGTATTAATGGCCGCCTGGCTGGGGAAAGCGCGATTAATTGATAACCAGCAGATCGATTTGACCGCATGACCCGCCTAAATTTCGCGTTGCATCAAGGCGGAGACGGGAGTGACGAATCCTGCCGGGAGCGGATTTGAACGCATCGGGCCGCAGTGCAGAACAGGCGAAGGATCATCACCCCAACGTCGCTTATTTTTCCGACGACAATGTGCTAGAGCGCCAGGCCAAAGCCATTCCGGTACAGGTGGCCTGAAGCAACAAGGCGGTGGAAACACCGCCTCAGACGTGATGATCGCCGGCTCATGGCTTAACCTGGACGGACATAAGCATTTTGTCGCAGCAGGACATCTCGCCAACCCTCAAATCAGCTGCGCAGCCCGCGGCCGTTCTCAATCAGCCACCATGCCAGAATGTAGAACACCAGGATAAAAGCGACCAGTACCGACAGGGTGAAAGCCAGCGGCACATCCTGAATACCAAGGAAGCCGTAGCGAAAACCGCTAATCATATACACGATGGGATTCAGTTTTGATACCGACTGCCAGAATGGCGGCAATAGCGTAAGGGAATAGAATACCCCGCCCAGATAGGTTAACGGCGTCAGTACAAAGGTTGGAATCAGGCTGATGTCGTCAAAGCTTTTGGCAAACACCGCGTTCAGTAAACCAGCCAGCGAGAACAACACCGCCGTCAGCACCAGCGTTAAAATAATCATCCACCAGGCATGAACATGCAGGGGAACAAAAAACAGCGATACCGCCGTGACCAATACGCCGACGCAAATACCCCGCGCGACGCCGCCTCCGACATATCCGGCGATCACCACGTGCGTCGGCACCGGCGCCACCAGCAGTTCTTCAATGTTGCGCTGAAACTTCGCACTAAAAAAGGAGGAGGCCACGTTCGCATAGGCATTGGTGATCACCGACATCATGATCAGCCCGGGAACGATAAATTGCATATAATCAAACCCATGCATATCGCCAATGCGTGAGCCGATTAAATTGCCGAAGATGATGAAATACAGCGTCATGGTGATAACCGGCGGCACCAGCGTTTGTATCCAGATCCGCCCGAAACGGTTCACTTCCTTAATCCACAGGCTTTGCAACGCCACCCAATACAAACGCATCATGCTTTTTCTCCATTACCGTTAACCAGGGTGACGAACAGTTCTTCCAGGCGGTTGGCCTTGTTGCGCATGCTCAATACCTGAATGCCCTGCGCGCTAAGCTGGCTGAATACGCCGTTTAGCCCCTGCTCGCGCATCACTTCGACCTCCAGAGTAGAGGTATCCAGCAATCGGTGTTTATAGCCATCAAGGTTCGGCAGCGGGCTCTTAAGGGCCAGATCGAAAATAAAGGTTTCGGATTTGAGTTTAGATAGCAGGTGCTTCATGGAGGTATTCTCCACCAGCTCTCCATGTTGAATAATCCCGATGTTGCGGCACAGCATCTCCGCTTCTTCCAGATAGTGGGTGGTCAAAATAATCGTCGTCCCCTGGGCGTTGAGTTCCTTCAGAAACCCCCACATGGAGCGCCGCAGTTCGATATCCACGCCGGCGGTGGGCTCATCGAGAATCAATAATTTTGGCTCGTGCATCAGCGCGCGGGCGATCATCAGGCGACGCTTCATACCGCCGGACAAAATACGCGCGCGTTCGTCGCGTTTTCCCCATAAATCCAGCTGTTTCAGATATTTTTCCGCCCGAGTCAGGGCATCGTGACGCTTGACGCCGTAATACCCGGCCTGATTGACCACGATCTGCAACACGGTTTCAAACGGATTAAAGTTGAATTCCTGCGGTACCAGCCCCAGTTGGCGCTTCGCGTTCACCACATCCTGCTCAAGATCGTAACCGAAGACCCTGACCTTGCCGGCGGTTTTATTAACCAGAGAGCTGATGATGCCGATAGTGGTGGACTTCCCTGCGCCATTCGGCCCTAACAGCGCGTAGAAGTCGCCCGCCTCGACGCGAAGATCGACGCCACGCAGCGCCCTGACTCCTCCTGAGTAGGTCTTGGTTAACTGCGACAGTTCCAATGCATATGTCATAAAAAATGCGTTGCCTTATTATCAGTAAGTTCTACAGATTAGATTCTATACCCTAAATAATTCGAGTTGCAGGATGCTAGCAACAGAAGACGCTGACTCAAGCCAGTGATTCAAGCGGCCGGTCGCAGCCAGCGCACAGGCAGCTTGAAGCATGGCGGGTATAAAACTATCGTTTTCAAAACGATGAATGTTGTCTTATATTAACTCTCACCGCTCCTTTTTTGTTACAGGTCATTTACTTTCATGAAAGAAATTGAAACGCTCATCGCCAACAACCAACGCTGGTCGACAACGATGGTGGAAGAAGACCCTGGTTATTTTGAACGACTGGCATTGGCGCAACGCCCTCGTTTTTTGTGGATTGGCTGTTCCGACAGCCGTGTTCCGGCGGAAAGCCTGACCAGCCTCGAACCGGGCGAACTCTTTGTTCACCGCAACGTCGCCAACCTGGTTATTCATACCGATCTGAATTGTCTTTCCGTGGTGCAATACGCCGTTGAAGTGCTGGAAGTCGAGCATATCATTATCTGCGGCCACTATGGCTGCGGCGGCGTTCAGGCCGCGGTAGAAAATCCGGAGTTAGGCTTAATCAACAACTGGCTGCTGCACATTCGCGATTTATGGTACAAGCATAGTTCGTTGCTGGGCGAGCTTCCGCCAGAACAACGTTTGAACACGCTGTGTGAAATCAACGTGCTTGAGCAGGTTTACAACCTTGGTCATTCTACCGTGATGCAATCGGCCTGGAAACGCGGCCAGAAGGTGACAATCCATGGATGGGTTTATGGTATTCAGGATGGACGGCTGCGCGATCTGGAAATCAGCGCGACCAGTCGGGAGACGCTGGAACAACGCTATCGCCGGGCGATGTCCTCACTTTCCTGATTGCCACGACGCCCGACCCGATCGGTTACGGGCGTCGTTCACCCCGATTATTCCTGAGGAATAACCTTGCCGACATACGGCAAGTGGCGATAGTGCTGCGCGTAGTCAATACCATAACCGACGACAAACTCGTCCGAAATGGCAAACCCGACCCATTCGACTTTCACATTCACTTCCCGACGTTCCGGTTTGTCGAGCAGGGTACAAATGGCCAGCGATTTTGGTGCTCGCAGTTGCAGAATTTCCCGCACTTTACTCAGCGTATTACCTGAGTCGATAATATCTTCTACGATCAGCACATCCTTACCACGGATATCTTCATCCAGATCTTTCAGGATTTTGACGTCACGGGTGGTGCTCATACCGCTGCCGTAACTGGATGCCGTCATGAAATCGACTTCATGTGAAACGTCGATTGCCCGGCACAGATCGGCCATAAAAATAAATGAACCCCGCAACAGGCCAACCAACACCATATCGCTGCCGCTGTCGCGATAGTGTTCGCTAATTTCCCGGCCCAGTTCAGTAACGCGCGCCTTAACTTCCTGTTCAGAAATCATGACTTCTACGGTATGTTTCATCATACTCATAACTCTTTGAATAAAAGTGTTCAGCACCATCAATAGCATTCTGTCGCTGATTATTGATGATGCGCCAGTGCAGACAGATAGCGCCTAAGGGCGCGAAGTATAGCAGAAAGCGTGGTTCAGCCCCATCCCTACCTACAGGAACTATCATGAGCAAACCAGAGTCAGACATTGACTATAAAGTGAACGCCCCGATTTCCAGTCGGCAATTTAGCGAATTACTGGCCAAAACCTCATTGGACGCGCGTCGGCCGCTGTCCGATAACGCCACCATTACCGGCATGCTGGAAAACGCCACCCTGCTGGTTTCAGCCTGGCAAGGCGATACGCTGGTCGCCGTCGCCCGCAGCGTTACCGACTTTCATTTCTGCTGCTATCTGTCCGACCTGGCGGTATCCGAAGATCTGCAACATCGCGGAATCGGCAAGAAACTGATTCAGGTTACGGCGCAACAATTGTTCTCAGGATGCAAAATCATTCTGCTGGCCGCACCGCAGGCGGTGGATTACTACCCCAAACTAGGCTTTACCCAACACGATAGCGCCTGGATCATCCCGGTTAGCGCCGTGCAGTAACGGTATAGAACCGATGACGGGAAAGTGCATCACACCGTCAGCCCCCGTTTGCGGCGCGCTCTGCCAGCGGTCATCGCCATAAATGTTAACGAATGACAAGATTGCGTTAGGGTGGAATAAATCTGCGTAAAACAGATTGCGGCATCGTCTGATTGCGTCTTTTATAGCCGGAGAGCAACTCAATTAATGAGGCTGTTATGAAAAAACTGACCACCTTATCCGGTATCGCTGCGCTCATGTTCGTGCTTTCAGCCGCGAGCGCCGCGACCTGGGCCGCGCCTAATGACGCGGCAAAACCAGACGCTGGCGTCCCTGACATACCGCTACAACCACGGCAGCCAATGCCAATGGCGCAGTTCCCTCATGCCGGTCCCGGCTTCCCTCCGCCGCCGCCGCTGTATGAAGCGACGCTTCAGACGCGAACCCCCGAGGAAGCGCTGAATAAACTGGTCGCCAATGCGCCCAAAGGGACGGATAAAAATTACGAGGTCAGGGTAATGGTAAGAGAGCTGCCGCCTGCCCCACCGATAGAGCCGGAGCAGACGGCGCACAAATAATGTTACCCGCTCGCAGGCATACCCTGAATAATCCGGGCTGCAAAAAAGCGGCGCGGCGGCAACCAGAAAATGACGGGGTTAACATCAGATTTAAATCCGTTGAGACAAGATCGGTATGGAGTTTGGTATGAAAAAATCACTGACGATCCTCGTGGCGTTAAGTCTGCTGCTGCCACTGAGCGCGATGGCCCATCCCGGTCATGGTCCTGGCGGTCCGGGACCGGGAGGTTGGGGCTGGGGTCCGGGACCAGGTCCGATTGATCGATTGCCTTATGGCGTGGAAACCGTGTTAATCGCCGGCTTGACCTATTACGTGGTAAACGGCATTTTTTATCAGCGTCAGAACGACCAGTACATTGCCGTCGATACGCCGCCCGCCGCCACCGCGACGACGCAAGGCGGAATGACCGTACTGGATATGAACGGCGAGCGTTTCTACGTCAAAAACGGCTTCTACTACAAGCGTAATATTAACGGCGAATATATTGAGGTTCCCAAACCCGCCGGATTATAAAGACAAGCCTGTGGCTATGAACCGGGAAACAGGATGGGTTGTTGATTCTTTATGCTTAACCTGACCCGTTGTCCCGGTTCGAACCATATGCTGCTTTGCACCTGTATAACCTGATCGTCCAGCCGGATACGGTAGTGGTTCGACGTTCCCATAAAGATGCGATCCTCAATCTCCGCGCCGCCGTCGGGATCAAGCGCCAGTGCAATATCGTGCGGCCGAATAAGCCAGTCGCACCGGGAGCCGATAGGTTGACCATGCGCATGTTTGGTGGTGTGATCGCCAAAGAGACTATGCCACTGATGATCGCTCAGGATGGTGACCGGGAGATAGTTGCTGCTGCCCAGACAATCCGCGATAAAACGGCTGTTCGGCTGCTGATACAGCGTCGCCGGATAGCCTTCCTGCACGATGCCGCCGTTATCCATCACCGCCAGCCTATCGGCAAACGCAAAGGCTTCATCCTTATTGTGCGTCACGACTATCGTCACGATCGGTTGCAGCTTAAGTATGCGCCGCAACTCATTAATCAGACGATAACGAACCTGATTATCGAGATTGGAAAACGGTTCATCCAGCAACAGGATCTTCGGCTGACAGGCCAATGTTCTGGCTATCGCCACCCCCTGCTGCTGCGCGCCAGACAGCTGGTGCGGATAACTGGCATCAAGCCCTTCCAGCTTGAATAGCGCAATCATCTCGGCAACCGTCGCAGCAATGGCGTCCGACGGTTGCTGATCCAAACCGAAAGCGATATTTTCCGCCACCGTTAAATGGGGAAATAACGCGTAGTCCTGAAAGATCATTCCCACCTGGCGCAACTCCGGCGGCATCTGAATCTGAGCGTCGCCGACGACCTGGCCCGCGATGGCGATTGTCCCTTCGTCGATGGGGATCAAACCGGCCACGGCCTTTAATAGCGTGGTTTTTCCGCAGCCGCTGGCGCCCAGCAAACAGACAATCTCACGCTCTCGCGCCGACAGGGAGAAATTATTCAACACATTATGCTGCGGGTAGCGGCAAGTAACGCGTTCAATGGTCAGTATATCGGGCGAGTCGATCATTTTTTGTTTTCCAATACAGCATGCAGCCAAATCACAGGGAGCAGTCCGACCAGCACCAGAACCATTGCCGGCAACGCGGCCTGTTCCAACTGATCGTGAGAGATGGAAGTAAATACGTAGGTAGTCAGGGTTTCGAAATTGAAAGGTTTCAGCAGCAGGGAGGCGTTCAGCTCTTTCATACTTTCGATAAAGACTATCGGCATGCCCGCCAGGACGCCCTGCCGCAGCAAAGGCCAGTGTACGCGCCGCAACAGCTGACTGGGCGAGTTTCCCAACATCCGGCAGGCCATATCCAGCGAGGGGGAAATTTTCGCCATGCGGCTGTCAATACTGTCGATCATGATGACGCAGAAGCGCACGCTGTATGCCAACACCAGCGCAATGATCGAAGCGCAAAACAACAGACCGGCGACAGGCAGCGATAAAACTCGCGCCAATGAATTCACGCCGTAGTCGAACGCGCTCAGCGCAATCAGCAACCCGATCGCCAGCACCGCGCCGGGTAGCGCATATCCCTGGCTGACAAGGCGCAACATCGTCGTCGCCGAACGCTGATTGCTCAGGCGGGAATAAAACAGCAGCGCCAGAGAAACCAACAGCGTCATACCAACGGCCAGAGAAGAAACCAGTATGCTATTCAATGCGTAATGCCAAAAAGCGCCGTCCCAGGCGCGGGTAAAATAACGCAGGCTCCAGTCGATCAACATCATACAGGGAATACCCATCGCCAGCAGAATCAGCGCCCAGCAATATCCCTGCGCCAGTATTTTATATATTCCCGACAGGACCGGCACGCCGTCCCACGTCGGCCCGGTATTTTGTTGATAAATTTGCTGACGGCGCCGACTGTAAAACGCGGCCATGGCGATAAAAAAGATAAACAGCAGTATCAAGGCGGAAATCCGCGCGGCGGCGCCAAGATCGCCATGACCCAGCCAGGAATCGTAAACCGCGGTGGTCAAGGTCGACTGAGCCAAATAAGAGACGGTGCCGAAATCCCCCAGCGCTTCCAGCGCCACCAGCGATGCACCAATGGCGATAGCCGGCATCGCCAGAGGAAAAACGATGCGCCAGAGAGCCCTGTTGGCGGAATGATTCAGCAAACGGGCAGAGTGTAGTAACGCTGCCGATTGCGCCGCCAGCGCCTTACGAGCCAGCAGATAAACATACGGATAGAGCGCCAGCGCCAGAACCATGCAGGCGCCGCCAAGCGAACGAATGGACGGGAACCAGTAATCAGCGGCGCTGTACAGGGAGAATATCTGACGCAGCCGGCTTTGCACCGGACCGGCATAGTCCAGCAGATCGGTATAAATATACGCGACCAGATAGGGCGGCATCGCCAACGGCAGGCAGAGCGCCCACTGCAACAGGCGCTGACCGGGAAAACGATACATCGTCATCAGCCAGGCGGCGGGCAGGCCGAATGCCAGACTCAGCGACACCGTCCCTACCGTCAGCCCCAGCGAGTTGAGAATGCAGGTTGGCAACAGGGATTGCCAAAGAGGGATAAAACCATCGCCCCCGGCGAAAACCGCCTGCAAAAAGATGGTGGCTATCGGCAACAGCAGCAATCCTGTACATAGCCTACTCCCCGCGCGCCAGCGCCAGATGCTCAACCCCTTCGAATTCGCCACTTTTATGCCATACCACCCGTAAAAAACGCCCGAAACAACGAACAATGCATGTCTTGCGGGCATGAATTTATGCTATCCCCTCCATCTCTCAAGCTGCATCTGCGCCGGCGTACTTCGATTACCTGACGCATATCCGACCGCTGTAAGCCGCGTTCAAATCGACTTCCGACGAATTCGTCATGCGGTCGCCCTGTTGATGCCACTCGAAATCTAGTGGGTATATTACCTGAATATCAGAGGATCATGGACAGATCAAACGTAACCTTAATCAATCAGCCGCAAAGCCTGCCGATTCGCCGTGGCGATTTTTTTCAATGGAAAGGAAACCCAGGTTCCTTAAAATAGGGAAAGCGCCTAAAACAAGAAAATTTAGTCAGATTATCTACACTTGTGGTAACGTCTTCTGACAACAACCGATGTGAGTTTAATCATGAAAAACCCTGCGCTGGTGCTGCTCTTGATGAGTTTGATGAGCTTCTCCTCCGCCAGTAAAGCACTGAACGAATTTGAAGCGGAAGATCTCGCCGACCTGACGGCGGTTTTTGTTTATCTGAAGAACAACTGCGGCTATCAGGATTTACCCAACGAGCAAATTCGTCAGGCATTACTGACATTCGCCCAGCAAAATCGCTGGGATCTCACTAATTACGGGGCATATAACATGACTGAGCTTGGCGAGGAGAGTTATCGCGACCTCAGTAAAATCGCTATCCCGACGCCCAAAAAATGTCAGTCTCTGGCCCGTGGCTCTGTCGGTTTACTCGCCTTCGCCAAATAATCGTCCTCTTCCTCCGCGCTGATTTAAATTTGACCGTGCAAGCACGGCAAGAGTTAGCTATCATGACGCGCCAATTTTCATGGCTGCTATCGCGGAGGAAGCCCGAACATGGCCCAGAAAGAAATTTGGTATGAAACCCTGCATGACGGCTTTGGTCAGTATTTTGCCATCGACCAGGTGCTATACCACGAAAAGACGGATCATCAGGATCTGATCATTTTTGAAAACGCGGCGCTTGGCCGTGTTATGGCGCTGGACGGCGTGGTGCAAACCACTGAGCGTGATGAATTTATCTATCACGAAATGCTGACCCATATTCCCCTGTTGTCCCACGGTCAGGCCAAACGCGTGCTGATCATCGGCGGCGGCGACGGCGGTATACTGCGTGAAGTCAGCCGCCACCCCGGTATTGAACAAATCACCATGGTGGAAATCGACGCCGGCGTAGTGGAATTCTGCCGTCGATATCTCCCCAATCATAACGCCGGCGCCTATGACGATCCGCGTTTTCGTCTGGTGATCGACGATGGCGTCAACTTCGTTAACCAATGTACGGATAAATTCGACGTCATCATTTCCGACTGCACCGACCCGATCGGTCCGGGGGAAAGTCTGTTTACGTCCGACTTTTATCAGGGCTGCGCCCGCAGTCTGAATGAAGGCGGCATCTTCGTTGCGCAGAACGGCGTTTGCTTCCTGCAGCAGGACGAGGCCATTAACAGCCACAACAAACTGGGCAACTATTTCAGCGACGTCACGTTTTATCAGGCGGCAATCCCCACCTATTACGGCGGCATCATGACGTTTGCCTGGGCCAGCAACCAGCCATTACTGCGCCAGATAAGTTTAGAAACATTGCAGCAACGCGTTAATGCGTCCGCTCTTGAGTGCCGTTACTACAATCCGGCCGTTCATATTGGTAGCTTCGCACTACCGCAATATTTACTGAATGCACTATCAGCGACACGTTGATTACCGCATCCATAAGGGGGTGACTTAAATTGCACAAGCTAAAACTACACGGCTTTAATAATCTGACCAAAAGCCTGAGTTTTTGTATCTACGATATCTGTTACACCAGAACTGCCGATGACCGTGATGGTTACATCGCCTATATTGATGAACAGTATAACGCCAATCGCTTGACCGAAATTCTTAGCGAAACCTGCTCAATCATCGGCGCCAATATTCTTAATATCGCCCGTCAGGATTACGAGCCGCAGGGCGCCAGCGTGACCATATTGGTGAGTGAAGAACCGATGGATCCGCGCGACGTCGATAACTCGGAGCTGCCGGGGCCATTGCCTAACGCCGTGGTCGCCCACCTGGATAAAAGCCACATTTGCGTACATACCTATCCGGAAAGCCATCCTGATGTGG
Organism: Brenneria bubanii; assembly: GCF_022378355.1. Lineage (GTDB taxonomy): Bacteria > Pseudomonadota > Gammaproteobacteria > Enterobacterales > Enterobacteriaceae > Brenneria > Brenneria bubanii. The sequence continues at coordinate 14,362 of NZ_JAKMAJ010000019.1, read as the reverse complement.
GCTTATGCACCTTTCGCGCCGACATCGAAGTGTCGACCTGCGGCGTCATCTCGCCGCTGAAGGCGCTGAACTATTTAATTCACCAGTTGGAATCGGATATCGTCACCATTGATTATCGCGTGCGCGGATTTACCCGCGATATTAACGGCGTAAAACATTTCATTGATCACAAGATCAACTCGATCCAGAACTTTATGTCGGAAGACATGAAATCGCTGTATCACCTGATGGACGTGAACGTCTACCAGGAAAATATGTTTCATACCAAGATGTTACTAAAAGACTTCGATCTTAAACATTATCTGTTCAACGTTGATCCCAGCAAATTAAGCGCGGAGGAACGTAAGCGAATCACCGATCTGCTGTATCACGAGATGCAGGAAATTTATTACGGCAGAAACCTGCCGATATTGTGATGCTTTTAGCAACAGAGACAGCGTTTACCGGCGAAGCGATGTCGTCATCAGTCTGAGGGAGCGCCAGCTCCCTTTTTCCTCATCCATGCCGTCGACCTGAATTGAATAAAATCAGCCGAAAAATACGCATATTTTCTCATCGGCGAAAGAAAATTTTTTCCTTGATTTTCGTTTTTCCCTTGCGGCGTCTGGGTTAAATCCCCGTTAGCTAAATTTTCGCATATTTCCTATATATTGTATGGTTGAAATTTAAAATACCTACATCTAGTATCTAGATGGTAGCCACCAACAGGCAATGGCTACTCCGGGGATCGGTTAGAAGCAAAAAACCGGCAACATAACCGTTTCGACCTACTTCTTTCAAGTTATAGGGTAAATACGAATCATGCGTATTACTATTTTCACAAAGCCAGATTGTGTTCAATGCAACGCGACATGCCGCGCACTGGATAAGCAGGGTATCGACTATCAACTGGTGGACCTAACAGAAGATGAGCAGGCATTGCGGCAGGTAAGAGCGCTGGGCTATCAGCAAGTGCCGGTGGTGATGACCGCGAATGATCACTGGAGCGGCTTTCGTCCGGACAAAATCAGCACCCTTACTCAATTACAAGCGTCTTAGGGGGCCAGATGAACCCGCTGGTCTACTTCTCCAGCCAGTCGGAAAACACCCATCGCTTCATCGCCAGGGTCGGACTGCCGGCCCTGCGTATTCCGCTGGCGATTGACCAGCCGGTTCTGAAAATGGATCAACCTTATATTCTGGTGGTCCCCAGCTATGGCGGAGGCGGCGCCAAAGGCGCCGTTCCCCGACAGGTGATCCATTTTCTCAACCAGCGGCAAAACCGCGACCGGCTGCGGGGCGTAATCGCGGCGGGCAACATGAACTTTGGGATGGCGTACTGCATCGCCGGCGATATCATCGCGCAAAAGTGCCAGGTGCCCTACTTGTATCGCTTCGAGTTACTGGGTACGGCCGAAGACGTTGAAAACGTGCGTAAGGGAGTAATTGAATTTTGGCAACGACAGAATCCGTGATCACAAAACCAGCCAGCACGGAGCTGGATTACCATGCGCTGAACGCCATGCTGAATCTCTACGACGCAGAGGGGCACATCCAGTTCGAACAGGATAAGCTGGCGGCGCGGCGCTATTTTTTACAACACGTCAATCAGAACACCGTATTCTTTCATAATCTGGAAGAAAAACTGCGCTATCTGGTGGAAGAGGGCTACTACGAAGTCGGCGTCCTGGACCAATACGCCTTCAGCGTTATCAAGCGCCTTTTTCAGCAGGCCTACAGCCATAAGTTCCGCTTTCAAACCTTCCTTGGCGCGTTCAAGTATTACACCGGCTACACGCTCAAGACCTTTGACGGCAAACGTTATCTGGAGCGTTACGAAGACCGCGTCTGCATGGTGGCGCTCACCTTGGCGGCCGGCAACGCCGAACTCGCCGGCGCGCTGGTCGAAGAGATCATCAGCGGCCGTTTTCAACCCGCCACGCCCACGTTCCTCAACTGCGGGAAAAAGCAGCGCGGCGAACTGGTATCCTGCTTTCTGCTGCGTATTGAAGACAATATGGAGTCGATCGGCCGCGCCATTAACTCGGCGCTACAGCTCTCCAAACGCGGCGGCGGCGTCGCCTTCATGCTCACCAACATCCGCGAAACCGGCGCGCCGATAAAACGCATAGAAAATCAGTCATCCGGCATCATACCGGTAATGAAGATGCTGGAGGACGCATTCTCCTATGCCAACCAATTAGGCGCGCGACAAGGCGCGGGGGCCGTGTACCTTAACGCGCATCATCCCGACATTCTGCGTTTTCTGGATACCAAACGGGAAAACGCCGATGAAAAAATCCGTATAAAAACGCTATCGCTCGGCGTGGTCATTCCGGATATCACCTTTCAACTGGCAAAAAACAATCAGGTGATGTACCTATTCTCGCCTTACGATGTCGAACAGGTTTACGGCGTACCACTGTCGGAAATCAGCGTCACGGAAAAATACCAGGAAATGGTCGACGACAAGCGCATCCGCAAGTCGCAGATCAAGGCTCGTGAGTTCTTCCAGATCCTGGCCGAGATCCAGTTTGAGTCCGGTTACCCCTATATGATGTTTGAAGATACGGTCAACCGCGCCAACCCGATTCAGGGCCGCATCAACATGAGCAACCTGTGTTCTGAAATCCTGCAGGTCAACGACGCCAGTCAATACGATGAGGACTTAGGCTATCGCCGCACCGGGAAAGATATTTCCTGCAACCTTGGCTCGCTGAATATCGCCAAGGCGATGGCGTCGCCGGATTTCGGCCTCACCGTGGAAATGGCGATCCGGGCGCTGACCGCCGTCTCCGATATGAGCCACATCCGCTCCGTGCCGTCGATTGAAAAAGGCAATGATGAATCCCACGCCATCGGCCTTGGTCAGATGAATCTGCACGGCTATTTGGCCCGCGAGAGAATCTTTTACGGATCCGAAGAAGCGATCGATTTTACCAATATCTACTTCTACGCCGTTGCCTATCATGCGCTGCGGGCGTCGAATCAACTGGCCATTGAGCGTGCTCAATCCTTTAAGGGATTCGAAAACTCGAAATATGCGTCGGGAGAGTACTTCGATAAATACGTTGAACATTCGTGGGAACCGACGACGGAACGGACGCGAGAACTGTTTGCGCAGGCGGGAATAACGCTCCCCACGCAGCAGGACTGGACCGCATTGCGCGATTCAGTGATGGCGCATGGCATCTATAACCAGAATTTGCAGGCGGTGCCGCCGACCGGCTCAATTTCTTATATCAATCACTCCACATCGAGCATCCACCCGATCGTGTCGCGGATTGAAATCCGCAAAGAGGGCAAAATCGGCCGGGTCTACTACCCTGCCCCCTACATGACCAACGACAACCTGGAATATTATCAGGATGCCTACGAGGTCGGGCCGCAGAAGATCATCGATACCTATGCGGCGGCGACCCAGCATGTCGACCAGGGATTATCGCTAACGCTGTTTTTCCGTGATACCGCCACGACGCGCGATATCAACAAAGCGCAAATTTATGCCTGGAAAAAAGGCATCAAGACCATTTACTACATTCGTATACGGCAGATGGCATTGGAAGGCACCGAGGTTCAGGGCTGCGTGTCCTGTGCGTTATAAGCTATCGCTGAAGGAAATTTGATTATGACATCGCTGACGCGCGTTCAGGCTATTAACTGGAACAAAATTGAAGACGACAAGGATCTGGAGGTCTGGAACCGATTGACCTCGAATTTCTGGCTGCCGGAAAAAGTCCCCTTGTCCAACGACATTCCCTCCTGGGGGACATTGAACGCTCACGAGCGGCAGTTAACCATTCGGGTGTTTACCGGACTGACGCTGCTGGATACCATTCAGAACACGCTGGGCGCGCCAACGCTGATGCCCGATGCGCTAACGCCCCATGAAGAAGCGGTGCTATCCAACATCAGCTTTATGGAAGCGGTGCATGCGCGTTCCTACAGCTCGATTTTTTCCACGCTTTGCCTGACCAGCGAAGTGGATGACGCCTACCGCTGGAGTGAGGAAAATCAGGCGCTGCAGAAAAAAGCGGCCATCATTCTGGATCACTATCGCAGTAACGATCCATTAATGAAAAAAGTCGCCAGCGTATTTCTGGAATCCTTCCTGTTCTATTCCGGATTTTACCTTCCCATGTACTGGTCAAGCCGAGCCAAGCTGACCAACACCGCCGATTTGATACGGCTGATCATCCGTGATGAGGCCGTGCATGGTTACTATATCGGCTATAAATTTCAACAGGGTCTGGCAAAGGCTGATGCCGCCCGCCAGCAGCATGTGAAACGCTTCGCCTACGATCTGCTGCAGGACCTGTATGACAATGAGGTGCTATATACCCAGGAATTATATGACGGGGTGGGCTGGACGGAGGATGTAAAAAAATTTCTGCACTATAACGCCAACAAAGCGCTGATGAATCTGGGTTACGAGGCCCTCTTCCCAGCCGGCATGACCGACGTCAACCCGGCGATCCTCTCCGCGCTTTCGCCAAACGCCGATGAAAACCATGACTTCTTTTCCGGTTCCGGCTCATCCTATGTGATCGGTAAAGCGGTGAATACCGAAGACCAAGACTGGGATTTTTAACCTGAGCACCGTGTAAGGGCTCAAGTACGCCCAAAACCGCAGCAAAGCACTGATGTCGGTAAACGATGATCGGCAGCTGATTCGGCGCCCTGCTCGCTTTCAAGAAATCAATCAACGAAAGCGAGAGGCAGCTCAATCAGCAATGGCGCAGGCAAGCTATTTTAGCCGCGCATTCGCTCGGTAATTTGTTGATAGTTTGATACGACGTAAGGCGCGCCCAAGGCATTTATCATGGATTCAGGTAGATGTGGAATGGTTTCTTGCTGTCCGACAATTAAATTATCGCCATTACCGGGCCAAAAAAAGGCCGTGTGGGTGGTTTCCAGTATTTGATACAGGCTTTGCCAGAAAAGGGCGTGGTGAGGGGGACGATTGATGCCAAACCCATTGGTCATCGGTTCTTTGCCGTTCGACACCAGCTTAATCGTAATATCCAGGGTATCGACGTCGCTAACGGTGGCCGTCGAGCCATCAGGCCAGGCTATTTGTTTTCCGGCGTCAGGATTGGGATATTCCAATAACAACGTACATTTATTGTCGGCGACCTCCCGCAGAGTAATGGCATGATGAAAAGCGGACTCCACCGCGGCTAAAGGAATGAAGCCTTCATCACCCTGTGCTACCGCCGCCAGAAACACATCCATACTCACAATGATCATCCTCAACAAGCACAGTTAATTTCATTTTATCGTCGGCCTTCAGGCCCCCATACAATCAGGCTTATCCTTTCCCTACAGCCGCCTGGACCGACTCGCGATTTGAAAGTCATCCGGCGGCTGTTAAGCCATCAATGGTCACAAAAGTATCCGTCAGACAACTCGGACTATACCAGCGTTGCCGGGGGGCGGCTTAACTCAGCGGCGCTCCAGGCGAAATAATTATTTTCCTGAAGCGTGGCCAGGCCATAAAGCCTTTCAAGGATCATTGCCGCGCCCATCGCGCCTTCGTGATGGAAAAGGTAAACTGCCAGCATATAGTCATGAATAAATTCGTCGAGAGAGGAAAAATTTTCCTCTAGCCGTTGCGCCAGAATATTTTTTAATGCGTCCCACTCATCCAGCGTAAGCATGCCGAGGGTGACGCCCGATCTCATTAATAATGCCGCACGTTGAAGATTGAAGGCCGAATCAACATTAGCCATATCGCTTACCGGCGTGATATCTGCACCAGTTTTACCAGCCAGGCGATATAAATGCGCAAGCTGCTTCTGGTAATTTGCATGGTGCGTTTTCCCGTAGTTGTCCTCATCCAGCAGGGAATAAACAAAACACTTCAACTGTTCATCAGTTTCAATATCATAGCTACCCGATAATGCGTTTTTAATCAGATCAACCGCGGTGGGATTGTCCAGGTCGCACTCTTCTATACTATTAACGAAATTTGGATGGTTTTTGTTTTTACCGTTCCCAGTGGCGGTAATGGAATATAGTCCGCTAATTTTTACCAACAAAGCATCTTTTTCATCCCTGCATGGATATTTGGGATTTTTGTTAATACCCTGAATGATTTTATTGTTCTCTTTTTTTGTTGTAATGATAAAAAGCGCTTTTGTCCCTATCTTTAAGACGGGTATCGCCAGAATAGAAAGAAATATATAAAAGAACAGTGTGTATACCCTGGATATATCTTGGTGAAGGTATTTTTGGGATAATGTGCACAGCAAATCGATTACTATCAAAAATACTGATACCACCAAAACCCCTCGCATTAAATAGAAAGTATCTTTATAAAAAAACTTAAGCATCCCCGACCTCAATCATTTAAACAACGCTCGGCAACCCGAGAGTAAACAATGGACTACCGATAAGTTTACATAAATAACTGACTCGGATAAAAGACTATTTTAACTTCGCGCCATCGAACTCAGCGAAACGCCGCAGCAAACGTAAAGACGAAAAAAAACCGTATGCTTATAACTGGCATACGGTTCTTATTCATCCAAATGATGTATCCCCCCGGAATAAGCAGGTGGCGAAGCGGGCAACATGCAACTACCGAACATAACTCATTGAAAATAATTAAGTTTACGCATCCGGCGTTACAGCGGTCAATGGAATAAGATACTTATTATTCTTAATAGGATAAAAGGTCTTTAAGCCGACTTAACCGCGTTTCCCAGATTGCCTTCCGCTTGATTCATTAACGCCATCGCACTGTCTGCCGTTTAACCGCGTCTCAGCCGGGAGTACCAACCTGTCTACATCGTCAGAATTGTACTCCTGTACTATTCCGGCAAGGCGCCGATGATTGAATAGCACAAAGGTGAAATAACCCATAAGCAATATCAGCCAGCACAGCAGAATATGGACACCGTTAACCCCACTGAGCAGCATGATTATCGCCATGGCGAAGCCTATCGGCCAACTGATGGCCACCGTGCCGGCACATAGGGCCGCGATCCACTTCAGTGGCGGGATACGCATCAAAGCCCCAAGCACCAAGAGTGCAGCGACCGGCCCGCCAGCCGCGAATATAACGACGTAAACCGGCTGACGAACTAGCAGCGTTAAATCAAAAGGAAATTCCATCATAATCCATTTTACCTGAGTTAATCGGCAACAGTAGAACAATCAGAAATGGCAAAGCCAATTCATTGCGTAATTCCCGATAACGAGGATGACAATAACGAGAGTGGTGACCAGTTGGCATAATTTATCAGTAAATGATGGCCTTTAATCTCGACAGGTAGTGTCATAAACAATGCCACCATGAATGCAATAGCTACAGAATAAAAGGTAAAAGTACGCAACAGCCCGTCAAGTTTTCCCCTGCGCTTTAGATGGCCGAGCGGCGCGATGCCGAAGACCCGACGGTAGTGATCACGAATGATCACCATCTCACCATCCCTGCGTACCGCCTGACCAATCAATAAATAGCTTCCCCCAGACAGCAGGAGATATTCGCGGGCAATCCTGTTCGATGAACGTTGCTTTTTCGCTAGCGGAAGCAAATGAAAATGCAGATTTTCCCCGTCAACCTGTACTTTTCCTGTCGCATCCTGCAAAACGAAAGGCTGACAGTGGCTCTCCTGATGTATCAGTCGATAACGCCGTTCGCCGTCTGAATAGCGCACTTCTTCATGAACCGTATGATAATAACCAATGCAGCGGTGCCTGCTCAGCGGAGATTTCACCAGACTCTGAGCATGCAGTTGCCCCTCAAGTTCGACCAGTCCTGTTGTCATGGCGCGTATTTTACTGGTTGGCAGCGTTTCCTGATACTTCAGGAAACGGCGCTCATCATTGGATGACATGAACATGGCGATCATGATGGCAATAAACGGGAGCAGCCCATATATACCGAGAAAAGGGATCGAAAAAAACACCATCAGCAGCAATATTTTCAGCACTGTATTCCATAGCGACGTTTTATCCCCCGGTCGATTCCGGCCCCTGCCGCCCCCGCGCCTCATCAGGCCAGAGGCGAAAATGTATAGTATAAATAGCGCCACCACGGCAAAAATACCAAATGGTCCGGCAAGAAAAGAGAGAAAATCATCACCGAAAATCATCACCCCCAACCAGCCAAGGATAGCTAGCATGATAAAAAGTATCACCGGCCAGGCGATAACGGGGATACTGGATAATCGGGACATGTATTTGGAAAACACAATATCAATGCTCTGTTAAATAACGGGAATAAATCTTACATCAATCAAGGAAAACGCGGGCACATAATCGCCCAACATTTTATTACCATCTTCATTATTCAAACGCCGCGGAGGCCATTCTTCGCCGGTTACCCGGCTATGTCGGGTGGCGTAAAGACGAAAAAAAACCGTATGCCTATGACAGCAATACGGTTTTTATTCATCCAGAGATGTATTGGAACATCGAGGAATAGATAAGTGGCGGAACGGACGGGACTCGAACCCGCGACCCCCTGCGTGACAGGCAGGTATTCTAACCAACTGAACTACCGCTCCACTCTGCGCTCACCGAGCGGGTTGAATACTAAGATGATGGTACTATTACGTCAATGGTTTTTATAACTAACCGACTCTGTTTGCTCATAATTTCATCTTATCAGCGATTCCATCGCCGTCGTCGCTATTCATTACGCCATAAACAACTGCCGCCCTTTTTCGCAATCAAATCCAGGCGTTTTTCATGCATCAGCAATTCCTCATCATTGGCGTATAACACTTTTAACGCCGATGCTGGACGGGTAATACGTTGAATGCCTTCGCTCTCGTTTTCCTGCCGCCTTGTCTCACCTTCCATAGAAAACGCCAGCGATGTCTGTCCGCCGGTCATCGCCAAATAAACTTCAGCCAAAATTTCGGCATCGAGTAAGGCGCCGTGCAGCGAACGTTTACTATTATCTATCTGATAGCGATCGCATAACGCATCCAAATTATTCCGTTTGCCGGGAAAAATTTTTCGCGCCATTAACAGGCTATCGGTTATTTTGCAGAAGGTTTCCGTCTTGGGAATATCCCGCTTTAACATGCGGAACTCATAATCCATAAAGCCGATATCAAACATTGCGTTATGGATGACTAATTCCGCACCGCGGATAAAATCGAGGAAGTCGTCAGCGATATCCGCATAGGTTGGCTTGTCCGCCAGGAATTCATCGCTGATGCCGTGTACATGATAGGCTTCCGGATCAACCAAACGATCGGGCTTGATATACACATGAAAGTGCCTCCCGGTCAGACGACGGTTAATCACCTCAACAGCGCCAATTTCAATTATTTTGTGTCCTTCGTAGTGAACCCCCAGCTTATTCATACCGGTGGTTTCTGTATCCAGGACGATTTGTCGCGTAATTTCAGTGCTCATCGTTTTCGTTTATGTCAGACTTGCCATTTTCACCATAAGGAAGAGTCTACCAGAGATGCTTAAACAGGTAGAGATTTTCACCGACGGATCTTGCCTTGGCAATCCGGGTCCTGGCGGTTACGGCGCATTGCTGCGCTATAAAAACCATGAAAAAGCGTTGAGCGCAGGCTATCGACTCACCACCAATAATCGAATGGAATTGATGGCGGCTATCGCCGCACTTGAAAGCCTGACCTCGCCCTGTGAAGTGGTCCTAAGCACCGATAGCCAATATGTGCGTCAGGGAATCACCAGTTGGATCCACAACTGGAAAAAACGCGGCTGGAAAACCGCAGAGAAGAAACCAGTAAAAAATGTCGATCTTTGGCAGCGTTTAGATCAGGCGATTCAACGCCATACTCTGCGCTGGGAATGGGTAAAAGGTCATGCCGGTCATCCTGAAAATGAACGTTGTGACGAACTCGCCCGCAGTGCCGCTGGCGCCCCTACACTTGATGATACCGGTTATAACCCTGAGAAGTAGTCAGGCTACCGGTTACGAAAAAGCTTCGTTGCGCCAACTGTACGGCGTAACGGCACTTTACAACGCCGGGCGCGCATCGGCGTAAGACTCAATGGAATAGTCCGCTTACGCGCCACAATCAGCGACAGGCAGCCGAATAGGGGAAAATGTTTATTTAGTTTTCCCTTATTTTCGCGCCAGGGCGTGACCTGAAGACTGGCGAGGTGCACCACCTCATAATTCAGCAGACTGAGCCAGTCTAAAATCCGCATTTGGGTAAACATTCTGCTGCAATAAGGCTGCCGTTTATTTAACCCAGGAACTAACTTTGCGATCCCCAATAAACTAACCGGGTTAAAACTGCTCAATATCAGCCAGCCATCATCAATCAGTACGCGATCCACCTCGCGTAAGATCCGGTGCGGATCGGCGGAATAAGACAGCGTTTGCGCCAACAGACAGGCATCCACCGATTTTTCAGAAAATGGCAAATGATGCGGATCGGCGATAATCTGTACATCATCACCGTCCGGCGCGACATTGACCTGATGCGCAATGGCGCACTCTTCGGTATTTAATGCCGCGCTTAACGACCCGATCTTCAACAAATGAAAACCAAATAACTTCGGCCACCAGGGTAACAATGCCTGCTCAAGGGATTCGCGGTAATATTCCCCATAGGAAACATCATCCCACGAACCGGGGACCAAGACCTTTTGAGGTGTTTGTGCTGGCTTCATGTTCTATTATCTTCCCCGGGCGGATAGCAAAGCGAGGTAATCCATGAATCTTATCAGTATTGCAGCACTTCAGGACAACTACATTTGGTTACTGAACAATAAAGAAAACGACTGCGTCATCATTGATCCCGGAGAAGCCCTGCCGGTATTGGACGCACTTAGCAAACATCAACTTAAACCTGAAGCAATTTTACTGACGCATCATCATCATGATCATGTCGGCGGCGTTGCGGATCTGGTCGAACGCTACGGCGACCTACCGGTTTTTGGTCCGCAAGAAACCCAAAAATGTGGTGCGACAACGATTGTTGAGGAGGGAAATACCCTATCTCTGCTTAATTCAGAGTTTTCTGTGTTGGCCGTTCCAGGTCACACCGCTGGGCATGTGGCTTATCATTCACATCCTTATTTGTTCTGCGGAGACACGCTTTTCTCAGCAGGGTGTGGACGTATTTTTGAAGGAACACCGAAACAAATGTTTGATTCAATAACAAAAATTTCAAAACTACCCGATAGTACGCTGATCTGCTGCGCCCATGAATACACCCTTTCGAACTTAAAATTTTCTAATGCAATATGGCCGGAAGAGCCGACTATTAAGGCCTATCTTCATAAAATCAGTCAGATACGTGAAAAATCACAGTCAACTCTCCCAACAACGCTGGGGTTAGAGCGAAAAATCAACCTTTTTCTCAGATGCCATGATATTGATTTGAAAAGGAAACTATCAGATGAACCAGAAAGCATAGCGAATTGGCAAGTTTTTGCTCAGCTACGCAGCAAGAAAGACGGCTTCTGAAGGTTTATCTTGTGCTAATCCTCTAATCAAAGTATTATTGCTCGTCTTTTAAGCAACTATTGACCACATATGAAGGCTAGAGCGATGATACTCGCCTCGGTCTTGCTGGTGGGTTGCCAGGTACCGCCTTACGATACCTCCCAACCGAAGCAGCATGCACAGAGTTTGTCTTCGGCAAGTCAAAGTGAAGCAGTAAAGTACGCAGAGGGTCGAGAGACCTCGGCGCGATGGCTGGATGATGACAGCGTCGCGCAACGAAATCTGTGGAACTTCATTGGCGACGAGCTGAAGATGGAGGTTCCGGATAACGCCCGGATCCGCGAACAAAAAATGCGTTATTTAAAAAATAAGAGCTATCTCCACGATGTAACATTACGGGCAGAGCCGTACATGTACTGGATTGTCGAGCAGATAAAGCAACGCAAGATGCCGATGGAACTGGTACTGCTACCCATAGTGGAGAGCGCTTTTGACCCACACGCCACATCATCCGCCAATGCCGCAGGGCTATGGCAGATAATTCCTGGCACGGGGCGTAATTATGGTTTGAAGCAAAACCAGTGGTATGACGGTCGCCGCGATGTCGTTGCATCGACAACCGTCGCCCTGGATATGATGCAACGCCTCAACACCATGTTTGACGGCGACTGGTTATTGACTGTCGCAGCCTACAACAGTGGTGAAGGGCGCGTGATGAAAGCCATGAAGGCGAATAAAGCGAAAGGACTATCAACGAACTTTTGGGCATTGGCGCTACCTCGCGAAACGTCAATTTATGTTCCCAAAATGCTAGCCCTGAGCGATATTCTTAAGAATAGCAGAAAATACGGTTTTTCCCTGCCCAAACCCAATGAAAGCCGAGCATTGGCCAGAGTTGAAATTGGACAGCAGATGCAGTTGACCCAGGCCGCAGAGATGGCGGGTCTGCCGCTGAATAAACTGAAAAGCTACAATCCGGGCTATAAACGTGATGTAACCGCACCAAATGGGCCACATTACATTATGGTACCGAAAGCTCACGTCGATCAGTTGAAGGACTCGCTGGCAGATAGCGACATTGCCGCCATCCAGCCAACAACCAGTTTGGCGCAGTCAACGCAGAAGTCGCAGTATAGAGTTCGCTCTGGCGATACTTTATCGACGATTGCCGCACGACTGAATATCAGCACGAAAGATTTGCAAAGCTGGAATAACCTGCACAGTGCGCATGCGCTAAAAGTGGGTCAGACATTGCAAGTGGCTAAAGTGTCTGATATTGACAACAGCGATGCAGGCAGGTCAATCACCTATCAGGTTCGTAAAGGTGATTCGCTTTCCAGTATTGCCAAACGTCATGGCGTCAATATTACTGATGTTATGCGCTGGAACTCGGTCATTAAAGAGGCCAGCATCCAGCCGGGCGATCGACTGACGCTTTACGTCAGTAAAAACGCCCGACCAGAATCATAACTAAGAGACATAAAAAACTGCCTATAAGGCAGTTTTTTTATGTCCATTGAGCATAAATTCAACCAATAGCGGATTATGATCCGATGCTTGAGTTTCCAATATGGAAGACGCACTAACTTCCAACTGCCGGTAAAACACAAAATCCAGCGGGCGGCCAAACACCTTACGGCGGAGATCATCGGCAAAGCATACCTCCTGTAAATCCATCCTCAGGGCAAATCGATAGAGCGCTTTAATACGAGGCTGACTCCAGGCATTGAAATCCCCGGCCATGATTATCGGCCCTTGATGGTTAAACAACTGCTCACCAATAGATTCCAGCTGTTTAATATAAACGTCCACACCAAAACTGAAATTTACCGCATGAATATTCACGACCATTAACTGCCGGCCATCAGGCAAAGAATAAACGGTTACCAACGCAGACTTCGATAAACGCAGCAGCGGCTCTTTTTCCCTCAAGGGACAGCAATACATGGGCTGAGCCGCGGACAACGTCATCACGCCAGAAGGATGCTGTGGCAAAACGATGGCAGGCACCTGATCGGCAGAAAGGTAGTTAGAGGTTGCAAAGCTAATCAGCTCTGGCGAACTTTGCGCTTCCTGAAGTAAAACCAACTGCGTATTTTTACCAAAGTCCTGTAAAACTGAAAGCCAGTTCACCCTTTGCTGCTTAAAGATATTCCACACCATGATGCGTAAAACATCCTCATCCAGCAGTAGCGGACCGGACGCCAGCACCTGCTCCGGATAATACATTGTTCCGGATGGAAAAATACGCTCAGCCGGTTGACCCGCAACGTATCTCATTGCATATGTTTTTTTTCGCACGCCTCGCCTTGCAATACATTTCAGTACGTGGATTCATCTTTATAAAACAAAGGTACACTTCTGTTATAGGGGTTGTATAGCAGACTTTCAATCTATAGCAGTGGTTACACAAAAGATTAAACGATCTGAGGAATGACCATTATCAACGAGAAACCGTCAAACATGTTGACGGTTTCGTTCCGTTCCGCCAAATGATTAACACCAGTGTCTCATGCCATACGCAGGTATACCTGAAAAATGACATGAAATTTCAGGATACAAATTTATCGTTTATTCGGTGATATCGGTAAATCTATAGCGGCTCAGGCGACGAAAATCTTGCGGAGGGGGCTCTGGTGAACCGGGTGACGGATGCTTAATAGTCGAGAATGCCGTAGGTTATAAACCTATATTCATGATGCAAAAAAGCTCTGAGGATTAACTCAGAGCTTATGCAATAAGTGGCGGAACGGACGGGACTCGAACCCGCGACCCCCTGCGTGACAGGCAGGTATTCTAACCAACTGAACTACCGCTCCACCGATTCTGTTACGTGTATCATCCCGATACTGCCCCTCAGGGCCGGCTTTCCAGTGCCTGATCATCGACGTCACCCCGATGATCCGTGTTTGATGCCTGGCAGTTCCCTACTCTCACATGGGGAGACCCCACACTACCATCGGCGCTACGGCGTTTCACTGCTGA
>NZ_JAKMAJ010000018.1 GCF_022378355.1 Brenneria bubanii | reverse complement strand
TCGTAACGAGCCATGGTGGTATCTACATGAAAAATCAGAGAGTTATTCTATCAAAATCTATTGCGGGACACAGCCTAGTTGTTGATATCCACGGATCACGCGAGTACGGTGCTCCGGCTATATGCTGAGTCGGTGTCGTTCTATGATATGGAGTCGGCCTTGATATTCCATTGCCTGCCCGGAAATTTGCTGCTTATTCAGAAGTCACTACCCGATGGACTATATTACATTCATCAACCCCTATTGGGTCCTGTACAATGGTCTATCCGATTTTCGGTTCTTACTGCTTGTTTCGGCTGTAAACTCCCTCATTCAGTCGTCATTGTGCAGGAAATTGCTCACGCTACCGCCCGTCATCAGCCTCAAAGGCCGTTGGCTCGAAAAGTCCGGTTTTATCACCGGCATACCTGTCACCTTGACGGTAGAAAGGGGGGAATTATTATTGAGACGCAGATTAATTTATAGCAACTAATCGCTAATAAAATAAAAAACGGAAGGATCGCGTAATAACTTACGGCTGTTTATCTATTTTACATTACCAGAAAAAACCGCATTAATTTGATCATATATATATTTACAGGCTTCACATTCCCTCAGGAAACTTATCATCCCGGTTTTAACACCTCTTTCTGAATAATAAACAACCCAAAAACCATTTTCGTGCTCGAGACATAATTTTTCATTTGGTAAACCGCCATCCAAGGAATATAAAGATCTCGAGATTTTTTCTTTTACAAGCCTTTCTTTTAACTCTTTTTTATTCATGAAAATTACAATATCTTTAACGAAACATTATTCAATAAATTTATTATATTATCTGATAATTAATACTGAGTTCCGCCACCTTCACATCCGAACCAGCCTGTGACATCACCGGTACCAACAGTAATCGGCTTAGTAACTTCATAAACATTATAGGGTCTACCATCTGACCCCGGTTTCGAGGCTCTATTTGGCGGCCACTCATTATGAGCCAAGAAATTAGATGATTCCCAGGTTCTCCGACTTTCCTCAATATTATCAAATATCTTATGCAGCTATTCACATGCAGATTCAGCTAATCCTGGCGGATCAACACGGGTCAGCAGATTATAAACATCCCCCTGTGGCCTTATCCCACCCGCCAGCCCTATCAGGTCCTACGCAATGGTCTATCCGATTTTCGGTTCGTACTGCTTGTTTCGGCTGTAAACTCCCCTCATTCAGTCGTCATAGCGCAGGAAATTGCTCACGCTACCGCCCGCCGCAGAGAAAGTTGACTATGGACAAGAAGCATTCCAAGTCAGACGATGCGGCAAATAAAGCGACTAAAACATAACTTTACTACACGGTGGGTTATATACCTACGCATCCGGGTTAGCCTCACCCAGCCACACTAACGGGTCAGGCAATCCCCTCCGCCGGTCGGCTCGTAGTACAGAAATCGGTCATCGCACAGGCCGCTTTTGCTATTTCGGATCTGCCAGCCCCCCGAGTCCCGCGTCAACTATCTCCTTTTCCGCAACCATTTATCGTCCTATAGCATGGCTTTCGGCGTCTGCTGCGCCTAACCTGTCAGGTGCTAATTCAGATTTATTAAGGCAATGTTTAACTTTCTGCTTTGACAAAATTCACCAGCCACTCCAGGCATCATATTTATAATTATCATCTATCTTTAAAAATTTCACACCACATAATTTTAGCAATTCAAACCTGTTTTTAAACAATGATGAACGTACAGGCTTTGATATTGCCTTGCAAATAAATAAATGCTCGCGCACATCATCTATAATTTTTAACTTATCTATCTTTTATAGTATATTTTATCTAAATATCTTTCATCTGATGTATTTAACCCCTCACTTTTCAACATCCGTAGACATAGTAAAAATTGATCAGGTTCATCCACTACAGATAAACAACTCAAAATATAAAATAAATAATAAACTTTCGACGGATTTTATATAACCCAATCGTAACAGACACACTGATACATTTCACTTTCAATTCAGCCAATAACATTCTCATATCAAATGAAATCAAGTTATCATTTGGGAAGCAATCGCCATCTAATTACTTTGGTAATAAGACTTATGCCTTCAGTATATTTTTTATACGATCCAAAGGGGCTTTTTTTGTGTATACTGACAGTGATATATCATGACCGATGAAAACATATCCCTTTATTTTATCGTCGTCGTCTATCTCTTCATAGACACCGGGTGTTATCTTATCGGCCTGATTTATTTTCTTTAAAAAATCATTAGTGCTAGTGCAAAATAGTTCATCAAACCCATTGAAATTAAAGTAGATAACTGCATAACCGGCATTATTGTAAACGTCATCCGGAATGTCACCCTCATGCTTTATATTATTTTTTTTCATATAATCGTTGATGTGTTTTTTCCTTTCATCATCGCCTATAAATATCATAAAGGAGATTTCCAACCCATGCTCTTCATATTTAAAAAGTGGATCGCTTACACTTTCCATGGTCCATTGACTATCATTTTTTTTTAGTTTACGTATCACAATGGTAACCTTATAATATTTTGCATGGCATTATTTTCAGGATCAGACGTTACAAGAACAGTATTGCCAGGCGTCCCCAAAACTTCACCACGTTTTTATAAAAAATCAAACATCCAGCCAGCTTATTTCAGCGTTGCGGGTTCTATGTCCCGGCTAATGCTCTGCTACTTTCGGCTATTATCTGCTCTGCCTGATAATGTGTAAAGTAACTGCGCATAAGGATATAAACCACGTTAATATAGTTGCCGGCCACAACCTTTATGGGACAAAAACGCGCATCGTTTTGCCCTGCGCCGCTACCGCGTTTCCGGGGTGGAACGATTCCCGCCGGGAACAGAAAAAATCTGACGAAAGAGCCGTTAACAATGAAGAAAATGCCGGTATTAATGCTGCTGTTGAGCCTATCCTGCTCTGCTTTTGCAGAGGACAATAATGATGTAGACCGGCTCTATGAGCGCCTTGAACAACAGGATGTGTCCGCGCTCACCACACTCACCAAGTTAGCAAAACACGCAAATTCTCAGGCGCTTTCAGTGTTGGGTTTTGTCTATGAGTTTGGCGTTTCCGTTCCCAAAGATACCCGACAGGCAATACGTTATTATCAACAAGCCTGCGCGTTGGGCGGAGACTACGGCTGCTATAACGCAGGATATTTTTATCAATACGGTATTGGCGTACCGGAGGATCAAGCGCGAGCCGGCCAACTATTGGGCAAGATTAACGTCTCGGATATTGATATTAACATCACCAAAAAGATCGGCGACACCCTGTATAAAGCCAAAGCACAGGCCGAAACCGATGCAAAGGTGCGTGTATCGATTCTCAAATACGCTTCCCGCTTTTTAAACAGCGCAGATGCCGAGACTCTCCGCATATTCAGCCGTATCGGATTCAGTAAAAGCGAAACGTTACGATTGGCGAAGCGTTGGGCGCTGCAGGGCGATCCTGAAATCAATTTCTACGTTGGGCATTTCTACAATTTCGGTTACTCCTCGCTTAAAGATAAAAACATTGCAGCGCTACGCTGGTTTCGCCGCGCAGCGGAAGGGGGTGAGCCCAAATCACAGAATATTCTTGGTCTAGCCTATCGGGAAGGTCGCTGGGGGGTGAACGCCGCGCCGCAAG
The DNA here is from genome assembly GCF_022378355.1 of Brenneria bubanii. Classification (GTDB taxonomy): domain Bacteria; phylum Pseudomonadota; class Gammaproteobacteria; order Enterobacterales; family Enterobacteriaceae; genus Brenneria; species Brenneria bubanii. The sequence goes on along the minus strand of NZ_JAKMAJ010000018.1, from coordinate 114,492 downwards.
AAGCCATCACCTGGTTTGAGCGCGCGGCACAGCAGGATCAGGATAATGACGATGCCATTATCAATCTGGCAGAGATGTATTACACCGGTGAAGGCGTTGACGTTGACTACAGCAAAGCGCTGACGCTATTCATCAAAGCCCATGAAATGGACCTATCCAGATCAAGAGCGGCAAAATACCTGGCATGGATCTATTTCAATGGGCAAGGTATGCCGGTCGATTGTCAGAAAGCCTGGCAATATCGTACTCAGACAGGTACGGGCGACGAGAAAGCCGATTATATTGCGCACTGTATTAACGATAATCGCGCGCGTGAACAAAACCGCCAGACGTTACCCAAATTGACATTGAAAGCCGACGATCGATTCTTAGGCGGTAGCAATTCTGCGATGGAGTGTGAAAACTATTTTATTGTCGATACGGATCAAATCGGCGAAATAACCAATCTTCATGTGGCCGTCAAATTAACCAATACTGAGGGCGTGACGGGGAAATATCTGCTGACGTTCGCGCCTTTCGGCATGAATACCATGAATGAGAGCCTTAATGGCCAGGAATATAGTTCCTTTCGCTCATCCACTCGGGTTGCCGAACAGAACCCCGCTTTTTGCCAGAGTGACTTCACTATCCATATTGATTCCGCAACCGCGCGAATAAACGGGCAGGAAAAAGATTTGCTGGCGGCCAATATTATCCGACTGAGTGGCGATTCAGCAAAATAGCGATTAACACCGGACGACAGTAATTCTTGGAGAGAAGCGCCCGATAACCGACGGCTAGTCCACGATTTCTATGCGAATCAATCGGCTATCGGCGCGTCCGCGCTCGTCCACGGCACGGATCCGATACTGTCCGTTATCGATCGGCCGCCAGTCTATAGTCGCTTTACTGGCCGAGCTGCCGAGATAAATATCATCCACAAACCAGTACACCGTTTTGCTGTCGGCATCCGTCACGGCGTTGAAGGAAATCCGGTCGCGCCCTTGCTGCGACTGCCGCAGCGTGTAGACGGTATTTTTCAACGGCGACGTGATGCGCGGCGGATTGCCGCTGATATCCACGCCGCCGTCTTTACAGCGATTAACCGGCGGCTTGCGTTTCGGCAGACCGGCCTGCGCAAACACGTTCGCCAGATCAGACGGCCAGAACTCGAACACTTCGGTACGGATCTCATCGTCATCGTAAGGCGGACAAGCCACCTCCCCGCTTTGTTTATCCAGCCGCACCGGGCGATAAACCGTATCGACCTTGATCGGCGACTTGCCGGGAATAAACCAGGTTTTTCCCTGTTGCTGACACCATGGCGTCGGCAAATCGCCGCTGGCAAGGCAGATATCCACCCGCTTGAGTCGTTTCGGGAACGGATATTTCGGCGCCTGTAGCGTCGGATAACTGGCCTGCAGGCTGTCGATGATATTGAAAAACAGCGGAGCGGCCGCATCTACGCCGACAAACGCGTTATTGCCGCTGCTGTCGAAATTGCCCACCCAAACCACCAGAACATAAGGCCCGAAAATGCCGACGCTCCAGGCATCGCGAAATCCCCACGACGTGCCGGTTTTCCAGTATACCGGCAGCGCGGAGTGAGTCTGCGCCAGCGTATCGCCGGGACGACGATGCCGACGCAACATGTCCAGCGTCATAAAACTTGCTTCTTCACTGAGCAAACGCACCGGCTGCGGCATCGGCTCGTTGCTTTGCAGGCGCAGCGGCTGCAGCAAACCGCGATTCGCCAGCAGTCCATACAGCTTCGCCAGTTCCTGCATCGTTACTTCGCCGCCGCCCAGCACCAACGACAGGCCATAGTGATTCTCACTGAACATGTTGGCGACGCCGGACAGACGCAGGAATTGATAGAAGGTCGGCTGACGTAGCTGCGCGGCGATATAAACGGCGGGGATATTGCGGCTGTAGTTCAGCGCGTCCGTCGCGGTGACCGGTCCGAGAAAACGGCGGTCAAAGTTCTCCGGCGCGTAGGCGCCGAACACCGAAGGCACGTCGCGCAGGACCGTCATCGGGTGCAGTACCCCTTGCTCCATGCCCAGCGCATAGATAAAGGGCTTCAGCGACGACCCCGGCGAACGCTTGGCGTTGGTGCCGTTCACCTGACCTGAAATAGCGCGGTTGTAATAGTCGGCCGATCCCATCAAGGCCCGCACGCCCATATCGCGGCTATCGACCAGTAATACCGCCGCATTATGGATGCCGAGGCCGTGATTGCGGGTGATAAAAGCGTTAACCTGACGCTCGACAAGCCGCTGTAAACCGGCATCCAGCGTGGTGTCGATGCGGGTATCGGCCTGCGTCAGCTGTTGATTTTGCTGGCGCAACTGTTCAATAAAATGCGGCGCGATATAGGGCATCCCTTCCGGCTGACGCAGCGCCAGCGGCAATTTGAACAACGCAAGCTGGCTGTCGTCCGCCCCATAGCGCGCCCGCCAGCGCAGGAACAGGCGATTGCGCGCCTGCGTCAGCGCCGGGCTCAACACGCCGATATCGCCGTCGATACGATAACTCGGCGATTGCGGCAATACCGCCAGCGTCAAGGCTTCCGGCAGCGTCAGATCCTGCGGCGCTTTGTTGAAATAGATCAGGCTGGCCGCGCCGATACTTTCAATATTACGGCCATAGGGCGCGTAGTTCAGATAGGCTTCAAGAATATCGCGTTTGGAGTAGCTCAATTCCAGCTGTATCGCCCGCATAACCTGCATCAGCTTGCCCGGGGGCGTGCGGGTATTAAGATGCCAGTACATGCGCGCCAGCTGCATGGTGATGGTGGAGCCGCCCATCGTTCTCTCTCTGGCGATATAGCTATGCCAGAAGCCGCGCAGCAGGCTGAGCGGATTGAAGCCGGCGTGGTAATAAAACCAGCGGTCTTCATGCAACATCAGTCCATTGATCGCCAGCGGCGAAATCGCCTCCAGCGGAGTCCACAGGCGGTAGCGGTCGTCGTTGGCCAGCGAGATACGCATCAGCGTGCCGTGCCGATCGTAATAAACCGATGAAAAAGGCTGCCCCTGAGAGAGGGGCGGATGGGGCCACAGGCGACAGGCCAGCACGATCAATGCCAGTAAAAAGATCGCCATGGCGCTATTCTGCAACAAACGTTTCGCACGATTGAAAAACGGCGGAGAGCTATGCATTTAACGACGCCTAGCCGGTTAGGCCCCGCCGTTTTCGGCGGAGCGCGGACGGCGAGTGATTATTTTTTCGCATTGGACGCTTCATCGGCGGGTACGACCACCAGTCTTTGCCCGCTGACGGATAGCGCCTGAACTTCGCGATCATACATGGCTTCCCCGTACGCCGGCGGGATGGCGAAGCTGCCGGTGTTGGTGGCCCTGATTTGGTACACGAACGTCTGTACGTCGGTGCCGGCGCTGCCGTAAATGATCACTCGATCTTCACGGATATCGCTGTAATCCGGCGCCCAGGTGGAACCGGTTGCCGCCAGCGGCGACAGCCACGCGCCGGACGCAGGCCCATCGCCGTTTTCGTCGCCGTCGTCGGACTCCGGCGCCGGCGGCGTTTGCTGCACTACCTCGAAGCCGCCCGGCAGCAGGTCGACGATCGCCAGGTTGCTCTGCCCTTCCCTGGAATTCGCCCGCACGTTCAAATGCACGTTAATCTTCTGCCCCAATACCGCCTGTATAACCGGTTTTCCCTGCTCATCGGTGTAATCGCGCGTGATTTCCAATCCGCGCGAGACGGCCTGCTTCGGCGGCGCCAGATCGTAACCGGCCTGCGTCACCACATACCAGGCCGGCGCATCATTGGCGTTGTCGAAACGGATTGATGTGGCATCCGCAGTGAAACTGCCCTTTGCGAATAGCCCCTGCAGGGTGGAAATCAACTGCGGAGCGACATCGGCGGCTTTAGCGACCTGCGTGATTTTCAATCCGTCCGCCGCTGCGGATTGCGCCGCAATCTGCGTGGAATAGCTCTCCAGCGCCAAAATGCTCATTGCCGATGAATAGGTGGTGTAACGCTCCTCTTTCAGCGACTTGAGCATATTTTCCAACACCTGCGGCGGAATTGAGGACGCTTTTTCCGGGAAGTGGCGCGTAATCAGATACAAACGCGTCGCATCCTGCGCCAGCGGGTCGAAATAGTTTTGCGTCCACCAGGCCTGGTCATACGCCTGACTCATCTGCTTCCAGGTCGGCTGCAACAGCGCATTGGCTTCATCGTCCATTCTCAGCAAGCGGTATGAGGAGGCCAGATACAGGGCGCCGAGGTCGGTTGTCCAGCTATTCGGATACTGCTGCAGGGCGTTTTGCACCGAGGCCAGCGCGCTGGTGGTGATTTCGCCCTGACGGGTCAGCAGATACACCGCCCATGCGCGCAAACGCAGCATATACAAATCCTCGGACGGGTTGGCCGCCAGTTCACGTAGCGACGCATTGGCTTCTTCCAGCATACCGATTGGCAATGCAAAGCCCGCGGCTCTGGCTTCCAGCAGGTATTGCACCGTGTAGGGGGTGACGAAAGGATCGGCTTCCGGCGATGAACGCCACAGCCCGATCGCGCCGCGATCGTTTTGCCGCGAACGCAACACCGCCAGCATCGCATTCAACTGCTTGGCGCTTTCCATTTGATTTTGATCGCCACGCATTTCCGGGTGCGCCGCCGCCAGCATCAGCGGCACTGAACGGCTGACGATCTGCTCGGAGCAGTAGTACGGATAATCCGCCAGATACTGCGACAGACCGCCGGCCAGCACCAGCGGCGAGTTGGACACGGCGGTCTTGCGCACCGCATAGGCATCAAACATCTGGCGCAGATTATCGACGTTGTGGCTGCGGTTCATACGGCCCATAATCGACTGAGTGCGGAACGGCATCGCCGGACGCACCGAGGTGCTGATGGTGCGACGGCTGATTTTGTCGCCGTATTTAGCCTCGAACGCCAGCGGCGCATCGCCCAGAATGGCTTTGGCGCGCAGACGGAAATTAATCACGCCTTCGCGTTTTTCCGCCAGCGATAGGCTTTGCACGGCGTTGCCTACGACCTCCAGTTGCGGCGGCGCGTTCAGCCGCAACGCAATCGCAATGCTTTGGCCATGTAACTCGCTCAGGTTATTGCTGACGCCGACGCTGACGTCGAACTCATCGCCCGGCGCGACCATCGCCGGCACGTTGGGCGTCATGATGAAGTTATCGCGCACGGTAGCCGACGTTTGCGCTTTACCGATTTTGTCCGCGGTAACGGAAATCGCCATGACGCGGATTTTACCGTTGAAATAGTCCGGCACCGGATAATTGAACTGCCGCTCGCCATTCACTTCGCTAATACCGGCCCAGTAAGTCACCGGCTTATCCCGTTTACGTTTAAACGGGTTAACGCTGAGATCCAGCCCCTCGCCGCCATCGCCGCCGGCCGCGGCGGTCAATTGCATCAGCTTGCCGAATTCCGGCAGGATCAAATCGAGGATTTGCGCGCTTTCCACGCCCAGCGCACGTTTGCGGAAGAAATATTCGAGCGGATCCTTCAGCCGATAGCGCGCGACCTGCAAAATTCCCTCGTCAACGGCAAACAGCGCCACCTGCTGCGGGCCGTCGGTCGTTACGGTAATAGGCAGATTGTCCCCCGGCTTAATCACCGGCGGCACATCGATTCGCAGATTATTTTGCCGCGCTGCGGTACTGATTTTAAACGGCATCACGCCGTAGCTCAGCGGGCTCATAAAGATTTCATCGGAGTTCACGTCACGCACAAACTGCACATTGATATAGCCATTGCCTTCCATACCGGCCGGAATACGGATTTTCTGCACCGAACTGGTGGTATCGGTGCGGAACCATTGCCAGCCGTAAACCTTGTCTTTCTCTACGGTGATCAGCCCGCTGCCGGTATAGGGCGAATTGATCGAAACTTCAATTTCATCGCCCGGCTGGTATTCGCTCTGGTTGAGCTTTAGCTTCAACTCCGCGTTACGATCCAGCGCACGGCTGAGATTGGCGTTGCCGGCCACGGTGTAAGCGATACGATTCAGCGCTTTACCCTGCGCATCTTCGACCACCAGCACGAAATCGCCCGGTTTATCCGTCGCCAGCGTCAGATCGCTACCCTGCTCAGCCAGCGACAGCGGCTGTTGCGACAGCTGAACTTCCTTCATTTTCGATTGATATTTGTAAACGCCGGAATCCTGTTTGGTCAGCACGGAAAAGTATTTCTGCTCAAATAGCTTCAGGTTCAAATCCGGCTGCGCAATCTGCTTCAGCGAGGGATCGACGGCAATGATATTCACATGACGCGCGGCGTCGCGGTTGATGTAGCCGAGATCGCCGTCCGGCTTTACGCCGACCAGATAATCATTCGGCGATACCAACGTGCGCGCGCTAGCGGCGACGGAACGCCCGCCGCCGGCGACAAAGGCTTCCGACAAGAGCTGCAGCTGGTAAGTCGCATCGGCGTAGGCGTTGAGATCCAACGGAATTGTCGCCGCGCCCTGAGCATCGGTGACGCGATCTTCCAGCTCGGTTTCAAAACTGTCCCGATTCTGCCGGTTCTCGTAAAAAGCATAATCCGGAAACGCGTCAAATCGCGGATATGTCGGATGCAACGTCAGTTTGGACGCCACGCGGCGATCCTGCGCCGGCGTGCCGAACAGGTTCTGCACATCGATATTGGCCTGTAGTTCGGAAGGTTTAACCCAGCCCTGCTTGCGCTCCGGCGTCAGTTGCAGTTTCACCTTCAGCTGATCGGGCTCGAACTCTTTGACGTTTACCGTGGTATAGCCCAACAATGCCGACGATTCGTTATCCTTGCCGACCAGATACAGATAAACGGACCACTCGCCGGTCGGTGAATTCTCATCGGTGGTGTAACTCAGTTCATTGAAACCGCTGGCATTGAGCGTCAGCGGAATGGTGCTCATCGGCCTGGCGCGCGGATCATGAATTTCAGCGCGCACCGGTACCCCGGTCAGGCCGGTGCCCCAGTCGGCGGCGCGGGTAATCAGACCGATGTTGAAGGTATCGCCCGGACGATAGACGCCGCGATCGGAGAACAGATAGCCGCTCAGCGTACGCGCATCGTTCGGCGCTTCGTCGCCGCCGATATCAAAGCGGGAAAAATCCAGGCCGCGATCGTTATCCCGGTCGGTCGGCAGGAAGGACACATCGCCCTCTTTTTCCACCAGAAACATGACCGGCTGACGTTCATTGGCGTAAACGTCCAGTGCCGGGAAACGCGCATGGCCGTCGGCATCGGTGAACCGCGTCAGCAGCGTGACGCCGTTTTTGGCGATAACCGATACTTTGGCGTTGCCGACCGGCGCGCCGCTGTAGATGGACTGCACAAACAGGTCGCGGGTCTTATCCTGCGACCGCTTGGCGATAATCCCCAGATCCGTGACCACCACAAAGCGCGAATCGCCGATGCGCGGCGCGTCTTCGCTTTCATCTTCATCCTGATAACCATCGCCATCGGCGGCCGCGGCGGCTTCTTTCTTCTGCGGATTCCATTCCGACAGCGTCAGCAGGAATATGCCGCGATGCGAACGCGGATCGGTAGATAAGTAACGCGAAAGATCCACGCCCCGATAATTCACCTCACCCGGCTTATCGTTATTCAGCGCCGTCTGATAGTTAAAGCGTTCGGTAAAATATTCGTCATTCAGCCGGTTAAACTCCGCCGAGGAATATTCGCCGCGCTTGAACGAAACGATATGTTGCAACTGGCTTGGGATCACCCGCTTGACGTCAAGGCGCAGCCCCGGCACGTTGCGCGCGGCGACGCTGATTTGCTTGTCGCCGTTAACCGACAGAAGCGAACCCTGCGACATAAATTGCAGCAGTTTCGGGTAGTCCGGCACCTGCACGATGCGATAGACGGTTTCCGGCATTTTATAGCCGCCGGACGATGTCAGGACATTGTCGATCCTTACCAGCAGCGACCGATGCGCCGGCGCATCAAAACGGAAACTGAACTGCGGCTGATAGTCGTTTTCGGCGTCGTTCAAATGGATATTCAGCGGCGTTGACTCCGCCAGCACGTTATTCTGCACGCTATCCACATCCCAGGGGTAAAAATCGTCCGGATCGTCGCTGACCTCCGGGTCGTTAGGATCGTGCTGCGGCAGCAGCCAGACCTTCACCGCCCGGCGAATATCGTTATCTTTTACCGCGTCGCTGAAACCGAGGATCAACGCGCGCTCGCCTTTCGCATTTCCGCCATCGACCACCTGTGCGCTGGCCTCGCTCACCGCCAGGCTATAGAGCGTCGGCACGGCGACCCAGCCGTTGCGGGGCTGGGTGGTGGCGTTGGACGGCACGGAGGCTTTGACCCCTTCGCCGATGGCGAGATGCACCGAACCGCCGTGCTCAAGGGATTGCAACGGTTCGGAATGCACCCAGGCGTTGAGTTTCTTCTGGTCATAAACCACGGAATAATTGAGTTTTGTCTCTGATTTGGCTTGCGCCGCGCTCAGGCCGAGAGAGATCTGCTTTTCGAAACTGGCGGCGTCCACCGGCGCGTTGAATTGAATATTAAACACCGCGTGGCGCGCTTGCGGATTCTGCGGATCCTGATAGTACTCAGACTCGCCGAGCTGAGAATCGAACGCGGGAACAGTGAATGAATATTGCGTGGTCGCCAGTTTGATTTGCGGCGCAAGCAGCGCGTCAGGCGTGAATTCCACGGTGTATTTGCCGCCCAACGGCAGCGGATTTTTCGGCGTGAAGAGTAAGGTGGCGCCGCTGGCCCATTGCCACTGGCCTTCGGCGGCGGGCTTCAGCAAAATGCCTTTCTCAACCACTTTACCCACGTCCGTCAGCGGCGCGGCCGAGTTGCTGAAATTAAAACGCACTTGCGCCGGCGTAATTCTCTGAGCGGCGTAGTTCACCACGCCCGCTTCGATAGACGACATGCGGGTTTCCTGATAGGCCATCGGCGCCGCCTCGATGGGCTGCGGCCGATTCAACCACCAGTGCCAACCATAAACTCCTGCCCAGGCGGCGCACAGCAACAGTAAGATCGTCGCGCCGGCGGCTTGCGGGTGTTTATCCACGCCGCTTTCCAGACGCTGAAAACCGCGTTTCAACCAACCGGACATCGCCGTCCACCAGCCCGGCGCGCGCCAGTCGATATTGCCGACGATGGGTTTAATCACGCGGCCAAGCAAACCGAGAACCAGACCCAGCATGTGAAAGAAACCTTTTATCAATGTAAAAGGCAGGCGGAGTAAAAATTTGAGTAAGTCCATTTGTCGCTGTCCACCTAGTCTCAGTGCTCGATAAGCAGGGTAATATTAAATTTGCTGACAAAATCCGGCGACCGTTTCGTCAACGCTGTGGGTGATATTGTTATTGGATACAATATATGGCGCGGAGTGCCGGCCGAAAAAACGAAAAGCTGGCGCTAAAGTGTAGTAACACCGTCACTAAAAAGCCATGGCATGATATGAATAACAACCTGTTTTATATCATGGAATAGCTATTTTTCTCGGTCTGAGAAATCAACCCGCGCCTCATTTTATCTCGCTCATCATCCACCGTTTTCATTCTGGCGGACGACCTCTCTGACAACCAACAATCGCGATGTACGCCTTTCAATATGCGCTTCGGCATAGCCCATTCTCGCTTTAACGAATTGTACCGGAAGGCGATTATGTGTTTACATACATCGCTTTCAGATGTTATTTGTGATCTATTTCACTATTTTATCAGATTAACGTTCACTATTTACAAAGCTAAAGTTTCCGAGGAAGTTCATGGATTATAAGCAGGTAGCCCGACAGCTCGTTCCGCTGATGGGCGGTAAGGATAATATTGCGTCGGCCATTCACTGCGCCACACGACTTAGAGTAGTACTGGAAGACGAATCAAAACTGGATCTTAACGCGATTGATGCGGTCAAAGGAGTAAAGGCAAGTTTTCGTAAGGCAGGGCAAGTACAGGTTGTATTCGATAGCAGCGTGATTAACGATATCTACGACGCTTTTGCTCACGCGGCGATGATCGATGACTCCACGCAAAAAGAAGAAGCTTCACAAAATGCCGCCAAAAATCTCAGCTACTTCCAGCGCATAGCCAGCACGCTGTCCAACGTTTTTATCCCCATTATTCCTGCTATCATCGCCTCCGGCCTTTTGATGGGACTAATGAGCCTGATCAAAACCTACGGCTGGCTGGATTCGAAAAACGCGGTCTACGTCTTGTTGGAGATGTTTAGTTCCTCCGCCTTTATCATCCTGCCGGTGCTGATTGGCTTTACCGCCGCCCGCGTATTCGGCGGGAACCCGTTTCTCGGCGCCACCATCGGCGGGATTCTGACGCACCCGACCCTGGCGAATATCTGGGGCGGATTAGGCAGCTACCATACGTTGGATTTTTACGGGCTGCAAATCGCCATGATTGGCTATCAGGGAACGGTGTTTCCGGTTCTGCTGACCGTTTGGTTTATGTGTTTTGTTGAGAAACGTCTGCGGCGCATCGTCCCCGATATCGTCGAGATCATTTTCGTTCCATTCCTGACGTTGATCGTTTCCGGCTTTGTCGCGCTGCTGATTATCGGCCCGGCCGGCCGTATGCTGGGTGACGGCATCGCTTACGTGCTGACCACCTTGATTGCTCAGACGGGCTGGATTGCCGGGGTTATTTTCGGCGGTCTTTATTCGATTGTGGCGATGACCGGCATCCAGAACAGCTTCCATGCCATCGAAGCCGGACTGCTGATCAACCCGAATATCGGCGTCAACTACCTGCTGCCGATTTGGTCAATGGCCAATGTCGCCCAGGGCGGCGCCTGTCTGGCCGTGTGGTTCCGCACCCGCGACAGCAAAATACGCAAGATCGCCATTCCGGCGGCGTTCTCGGCTATGATCGGTTCGGTTGAGGCCGCGGTATTCGGCGTCAATCTGCGTTTTGTGAAACCCTTTATTGCCGCAATGGCCGGCGGCGCGCTCGGCGGCGCCTGGGTAGTCTACAACAAAGTTTATGCTACCGGCGTGGGTCTGACCGGTCTGCCGGGTCTGGCCATTATTCAGGCCAGTTCGTTAATCAACCACTTGATTGGTCTGGCGATGGCGTTCAGCCTGCCATTTATTATTACTTTACTGTTCAGCTATAACGAAAAGGGCGACCAATGAGAGAAAGACACCTCCTGAAGCAAACGCTACTCGCGGTGATGAAAGGCCATCGGCGTAATCCATCCGACCGCTACCGGCCGCTATGGCACCTGTCCCCGGTGGTGGGATTAATGAACGACCCTAATGGCTTTATTCAGTTCGAGCAACGTTACCATCTGTTCTATCAATGGAACCCGCTGGCCTGTAATCATGACGATAAATTCTGGGGCCACTGGAGCTCGGCCGACCTGGTGAACTGGCAACATGAACCCGTCGCGCTGTTGCCGAGTGAAGCCTTCGATATTGACGGCTGTTTCTCCGGCTCCGCGGTAAACGACAACGGGCAACTGGTGCTGATCTACACCGGCAACGTGATGCTTCCCGGCGATCGTACCGCCTGGCAGTGCATCGCCCGGCAGAATGAACAGGGCGAGTTTGAGAAGCAGCCGGTGCTGGGACAGCCGGAGGGCTACACCGGCCACATTCGCGACCCGAAAGTCTGGCGACATGAAGATAACTGGTACATGGTGCTGGCGGCGCAGGATCCACAGCTGCAAGGTAAAGTGTTGTTGCTGAAATCCCCCGACCTGACGACCTGGACCTTGATTGGTGAGATTGCCGGCAGCCAGGTACGCGGCAGCGATACCTTCGGCTACATGTGGGAATGTCCGGATCTGTTTAACCTTGATGGTCACGATGTACTCATTACCTGCCCGCAGGGCGTCGCCGCCGAAGCGCGTCGTTATCTGAACCAGTACCAGTGCGGCTATCTGCTCGGAAAGCTGGACTACGCGAGCGGCGACTATCCTCACGGCGCATTCCACGAACTGGACTGCGGCCACGAATTTTATGCGCCGCAAACCACCCTGACCGACGACGGCCGTCGCCTGCTGATAGGCTGGATGGGCGTGCCCGACCAGGACGAGTTTGAGCAGCCTACCCTGCAACATGGCTGGGTGCATATGATGACCTGCCCGCGCGAGCTAAGCGTGCGCGACGGCCTGGTTTGCCAGAAACCGGCGCGAGAACTGCAGGCGCTGCGCGGCGCGCAACAGCAATCCAGCGGACGCGCCGACTCGCTGCCGACGCTGGATACCCGCAGCGCCGAGATCGCGCTGCAGGTGGCCGGAAACTTTCAGGCGAATTTCGGCGATACCATGTGGTTAACCTGTGATGAACAGGGCATCACCTTAAGCCGTAAGGGACTGCGTAACGGCGAAGAGGAAACGCGTTACTGGCAGGGCAAAGTCGAGAAGCTGCAAATTCTTTGCGACAGCTCCAGTCTGGAGATCTTCATTAATGACGGCGTTGGCGTCATGTCCTCGCGCTACTTCCCTGCGCAGCAGGCCGAGGTAACATTTAGCGGGAACGCGGAGATCACGCTCGACTACTGGCCGCTAACCGCAAGCCAGACCGGCGCTGATATTACGCAATAAAGCCGCCTTATCTTCCCGAACGGGAGCAAAAGCGAGCGGCTTGACCAACCGGCGATAGCGGCAATATCCCGCCATCGCCGGCAACGCGCTGGGGCCATTCGCGTCTCTTCTACTGATTATCCTTCAGCACAATCAACGGTTCGATATCGCTCTCTTTTTTGATGACCAGCGAATCATCGCCGCGCAGGCAGGCGCCGCCATAGTTGCCGCCGACGGTAAAGGTACAGACCTGAATGTACTTCCCGGCGACGTTAGGCAGACACCACAGCTGCTGGTAGATATTTTTCCGGTCGACGAACTGGCCGGAAGTCTGATCGAGCACTTCATCATGGTGGCTGACCAGGTCTATGTTGTTGCCGCAGCGTCCGGAAATCGGTTTGACCGCATAACCGGTTTTCGTCAGCTCATCGTTCACCACAAAATCGGTATCCAGCAGATAACGATGATGCGGGAACAGCGACCAAAGCACCGGCAAAATCGCTTTATTGCCCGGGATCACGGTCCACAACGGCTCAAACACCATAACTTCCGGGCGCATCAGCACATCGATCAGGCGCACCTCGTTATCCGGCTGACCAGTGCGAATCGGCACCGCCGCAAACTCGGTTGCGCTAACCTCGCGCACCTGTTCAATCACCGTTTCCCAGGCCCAGGTTTTCCAGACGCAGTTAACCAGCCGACCATCGCCGTCGATAAGCCGTCCGGCGGCATCCCAGCGCAGTTCATCAAGCCCATACAAAATTTTACTTTCGAAACCGGCCTGCGTCAGGGCGCGTTGCATAAACCCGGCGTGGTAGTTTTCTTCCAGATCCTTGTCCTGCATGATGTGGACAAAAGGCCGCGCCAGACTATGCTTCCACGCCCCGGTCAGCTCGCTAAGCAATTCTTCCGCCGGATTATGCCCCTTGCCAAGGTACCCCTGACGGGCCCACTGTTCGAGAATCAATCCGCCTTCGGTATGGCAGGACGCGGAATCGGCGTTGTATTCATAGACTTTCAGGCCGCGCTCGTCCATGCAGAAATCCATACGTCCGGTGATCATATCGTGCCGGCGCTGCTGCCAGGAAAGCCGTAAACGCGGCCAGAGAATTTTAGGAATATCAAACAGCGCCAGCAGGTCATCATCTTTCATCACCTTATCGGTCGCGTGCAGATACATCAGATGAAGCTCGTTGGTCGCCTTGATCAACTCCTGCTCGGCGTTTTCGGTAATGGTGAAGTACTGATAGGGATCCTGATTGATAATATGCCCGCCATTGGCCTGCACATAAGCCATTTGCAGGGGGTCTTGCTCATCCAGCCATTTGCCGTCGAACTGTCCCTGTTTATCCAGACGCGCGCCTTGAATGGCTAATGCCGCGGCGGAGATGGTCGGTTGCGGCAGACTGTGCTGCGTTTCATCGGTCTGGATCATCCAGCCGAGAATCGTGGTGTCATCGAAGGTATCGTGAATGATGTAACGACCGTCGTTCACCTCCAGCGTCAGCTCACGGGTCCACTGCTGCCCTTGCGGCAACAGCATGTGAGTCACATTTTGCTCGGCGATGCGAACCTTATTCCCCACCAGCTGGGTAATCACCGCCACATGGCCGGTTTCGTAAAACTCGCCGCCTTTTTGCCAGATAAGCAGCGAACCGGCCACGGGCGCGCGCAGAGAGCCGTTAGCGAATGCCTGTAAAGGAAGGATATTGTCATTAACGACCTGGCGCAAAAAGCGCAGCGAGAAGATTTCATACGCCATACCGACATCGGTAAAGACAAAGCCGTAGTTCAAAAACAGAAAACGGCGAGCGAACTCGACGCACTGCCATTTATGCCCCATGTATTCGTTGTCGATATAGCTGCGAAACGAGGCGTCGCCCGGCATGTTTTTCGGATCCAGACTTCTGTAATTCGATGAATAAATCGCCACGCCACCCGGCGCATACCCCAACAACGTGCCGAATGGGGCTTCATTACCTGTTGTTCCCTTGCTCATTGCCTGACCTCAAATTAACGCTGCCCGGACCTTTGGCTGTAGAAACCCTCTATTTATCCCGTCCAGGCAATACCCGACAGAGGTGGTTTGATGATAGCACTCATTCAATATGATCAGGATGGCGGCGCGGAAAATTACCGCGACCTGCGCGCGTATACCCAGCTTGCCGCCGCCGGTTAACCACGCGCCGGCTTTCTGTGTCAGGCCGATCCACTCGCCGCGACGGCCAGGATAATTAACGAGCTAATTATACCCATAGACATTAAACACCTGCGTCATCACCTGCTAAAATGACTAAAAACCGCAACCAACAAGGCAGGAAACGATGTCAGAGAATAGCTATCAACCGCCGAAAGTATGGGAATGGCAGTCAAACAGCGGCGGCGCGTTTGCCAACATCAACCGTCCGATATCCGGGGCCACGCATGAGAAAACGCTTCATGTCGGCAAGCACCCGCTCCAGCTCTATTCGCTCGGCACGCCCAACGGCCAGAAAGTGACGATCATGCTCGAAGAGCTGCTGGCGATCGGCGTCACCGCGGCGGAGTATGATGCCTGGCTGATTAACATTAGCGAAGGCGATCAGTTCGCCAGCGGTTTCGTCGACGTTAACCCCAACTCTAAAATTCCGGCGCTGCGCGACCACTCCATCACGCCGCCGCTGCGCGTTTTCGAATCCGGCAATATTCTGCTCTATCTGGCGGAGAAGTTTGGTCATTTTTTACCGCAAGACTTTGCCGGCCGCACTGAGACGCTAAACTGGCTATTTTGGTTGCAGGGTTCCGCGCCCTTCCTCGGCGGTGGTTTCGGTCATTTTTATAACTATGCGCCGGTAAAAATCGAGTACGCCATCAACCGTTTCGCCATGGAGGCCAAGCGCCAACTGGATGTGCTGGATAAACAACTTGCGCGCGACAGGTACGTGGCCGGGGAAACGTATACCATTGCGGATATGGCCATCTGGCCGTGGTACGGGAATGTGGTTCTGGGAAACGTCTATAACGCCGCGCAGTTTCTTGACGCGGAAAGCTATAAAAACGTGATGCGCTGGGCGCGGGAGATCGGCGATCGGCCGGCGGTAAAACGCGGAACGATGGTTAATCGTCCATATGGCCCGCTCAATGAGCAGTTGCATGAACGCCACGCCGCCAGCGACTTCGATACCAACACCGAAGATAAACGTCAGGCGTGACCGTCGTTCAACCGGGCGCCTCTCGCCCGGTTCGCCCTGTTAAGCCGGCGCCATCGCCCTTGCTGACGCCCCATGCCGCGGCAGAACGCGGTCACCGGAAAATGGAGAAGTCCCGCCGCTAAACAATAAACTTCACGACCTGCTTCAATACCAGATCGCAGGCCTTGGTTTTCACTTTTTCCGCCAGTGGCGTGCTGCCGATATTGTTCAGATTCAGTTGCTTACCATCTTTGGTTTTCAGCAGTCCGGCGACGCCCTGCGTATAGTCGGTCTGCTGCTGCGTTTCCTGCGAACCGAGGCCCAGTTTTTCCAATACCTGATTTTTGATATTTTCCATATTGGTGGCCGAAATGAGCTTCTGTTTCACACAATATTGCAAAACACCGGCGGCATTACTCATACTGCCGGCGATCAGTGTCTGACCGTCGCCATTAAGCTGGCTGGTCGGCCCTGATAAACCTGTCGACGAAGACTCCTTTTGATTCAATTTCGACGCCATCGCGGACAGCGAATCCTGCAAATGGGCGGCATGCACGCTGCTAGCCGTCACAAGGGCCGCCAGACTCATGGCGCTGATGAGCATTTTGATTGATTTCATTAACTTTGCACTCTCTTTAACCTAACGCGACAGGAAACCACAACGCCCCCTAATCGTCATACCTCAAGGTAGACACACGCCGGCGCCACTCCCCGGCTACTTATCGGTGCAAACGTCTAAATTGGTTGCGTCGCCGCCTTCCTGCGGCTCAAATTATTTAGGCTATATACTGCGTGAGTAATCGGCTCTGCGCCAGCGGTGTTTATTAGGAAAAATCTTTTTTTCTCCCTCGGTGATTAGCCTGTCGATATCACCTCTCATTACGCCGACGATTGCCCTGTTTTTTTAAATAATGCTGACCGCCTGATGAGCCATATTCAAAAGATACCGCTTAAAGCCGACATCCCGCGATTCAGCACTCATTGGGAACATATTGTTTAGTCTCACTGAAGAGATCAACGATATTTTATCGCCAACTCGATATCGATAAAATTTCATCCTGTTTTTATTTATTAAGAAAAAATATTCATCCAGGACAAACTCAGCGATCAATAAATATTGAAACGAATTAATGAAAATATGAAAAAAACAATATATTTCAAAGTGATTGCTATGACGCATCAAATTTTAAAGGTATACTTCCGCCGATAATTAAATTAGTGGAAAGATTATTTTTCAATCAGTCGGCGTAATAATAAGGAATAAATCCTTAAAGTCGCCATTGTCAGAATCATGCCGAAAAGCAACTGTCTGTCGAATAATCTCCCGAAAGACCATATTTATTTTTTAGCCGCAGGCTAAATTTCGCTTATTTTCAACTTAATCAAGGATACGTTATGAAGCCGCTAGTATCATGCTGCCTTTCTTTATTACTCTGCGCCACGGTATGGAGTCAGGCTCAGGGAGAAGATATCGCCGTTCCTCAATTGCCGGATACCGGGGAAGGCATTGCTCCGCTGCTGAAAGACAAATCTTTAGCCATTTACGGCGGAACCTTTGTCGATACCGGAATGGGATGTAACTGTATTTATATCGTTAAAAACCTGCGAAGCAGCCCGCTCAAAAAGCTGGTCGCCAATATTGAGGTTACCAACGATAAGGGCACCTTCATGTGCGACGCCGTCAAATTTTCATTCTCAGATCCGATTGCGCCGGGCCAAGCCGCGCTGCTGGCCAGCACCGCCAATGGGCAAGCCTGCGGAAAAGTAAAATCGGTCTCCATGCAGTATGTCGATACGTGTGAATTTGCCCGGGGCAGCGATTGCGAACAAGAGGATATCTATCTGCACAACTTCGGTCTGAACTGGGTTAAATAAAGTATACCCACGGCATTTACCCAATGAATTAGCAGGGCAATACGTCGCCGTGCTGAATAGCGCAACGCATTGACGCGGTATGGCTGAGGCAATTCATCATGACTCAGCCATACGCCAGAAAATGTCAAACTCGTCGAAAACGAATTTGACCCGCGCCAACGCCGGATCCTTCAAGGCGTTATATGATCCGCCCCCGCCGAAAACACTAGGCGTCCAACCTAAATTGCCGATTCAAAAATCCCATCATTGGCTCGCTGAGCGATGTATCGCCGGTATTGACCGCATACATCTGGCTGAGGTGGTTATGTCCGTACACCACCTGCAGATCAGGCGTAAACCCATGCCGGGTAATCAACCGGGCGAACAGCTCTCCCGCTTCAACCTGCATCGGCAGCGGATCCAATTCGGCATAACTGATAAACAGCGGAAACGGCGCGGCGTCTATCAGCTCGACGGTCGACATGCCGGCCCGATCGTTGATATTTGAACCAAAATAGGCATCGCCGAAAGGATCGGGCGTGGGAATTCTCAGTTGCTGACGCGCCACATATTCCAGCCGCGCGTTATAAACCCCGGAGATCAGCGCCACCCCGGCCAGTTTCAGCCCTTCGGCGGGATGGAAACGGCGAATCAAGGTGGCGGCAGCCACATGCGCGGCGCCGGCTGATTCCCCCGCCAACACCATCTGCTCAGGATCGCCGCCGAACTCGCCGATGTTCGCGCGTACCCATGTCAGCGCCGATGAGATATCTTGCGCGCCCGTCGGCCACTGATGCATGGGCGCCAGACGGTAATTTGGGACGACGACGATCATCCCCTGACGCGCGTAAAAATAGCCCTGATTACTGAGCGCGATTTTATCGCCGCCAATGAAACCGCCGCCGTGCACGAAAATCAGAACCGGGCTTTTTTTGCTCACGCCGCGGGTCGGCAGGTAGACATCAGCGCGTTGCTTTTCATCCTCGCCGTAGGCAATATCTTTGCGCACACTTACGCCTTCCTTGGGCTGAACCGCCAGCAGCGGCGCATATAAAGCGTTCATCGCCGGCACATCAATAACCGGCCCCAGCTGTTTTATCTTTCTTTCAATCTCTACGGGGATGTTCGCTTTCGATGTCATGCTCAACTCCATCTGTCTAGGCAATCGTTAATATTTGCAGGGCCATTATATAACGGTTAAAAGCGGCCAACGCCGCCATGATCCCCGGCATTGGCGTATAGAGACAAGCCGGCGCCTCGCAGGGGAACAATCCGCTACGGCGCCAGGGTTTGGGCGTTCCAGCCGCCGCCCAGCGCGGCAATCAGCTCAACGCTGGTGACCCATTGCGTGCTTTGCAGCGACAATAAACTTTGCTGCTGACTAAGATTGGCGTTTTCCGTGGTGGCGACATCGAGATAGTCGATCATCCCCGCCTCGTACTGATTGCGGGTCACGCGGGCGGAATCCCCCGCGGCGGCGGCGGCGCGCTGCTGAGCGGCAAGCTCCGCCTGCAGGGTATTCAACTGCACCAGATAATTCTCCACTTCGGTGAAGCCTTGCAGCACGGCCTGGCGATAGCTGGCGACGCTGGCGTCATAAGCGGCGCGCGCCTGTTCGACCTGCGCCGACGTCGCGCCGAAATCCAGCAGCGTGCCGCTCAGCGCCGGGCCGAGCGACCAGACGCGGTTCGGCAGCGAGATCAGATTATGCAACGCCGAGCTGCTGAAGCCGCCGCTGGCGCTTAACGTCAGATCCGGGTAGTAACCGGCAATCGCCACGCCCACCGCCGCATTCGCCGCCGCGACATTACGTTCGGCATAGGCGATATCCGGCCGGCGCTGGAGCAGTTGTGACGGTAAGGCTCGGGGAATCTCCGGCATTGTCGCCGTCAGCGGCGCCGCCGCCAGGCTGAATTCCGCCGGGGTTTTGCCAATCAGCAGCGCGATCGCATGTTCCAATTGCGCGCGCTGCCAGACATAGTCCAACGCCGATGCTCTGGCGCTTTCCAGTTGTAACTGCGCCTGCGCCAGCGTACTGCGCGATTCCGCCCCCGCCTGATACTTGTTGTCGATTACCTGTAAATAACGCTCGTACGCCTGAACGCTCTGCTGATACAGCGCGATCTGCTGATCCATAATACGCAGTTGGAAGTAATCCTGCGCCAGTTCCGACTGAGCGCTCAACGTGATATTCGCCAGCTCCGCCAGGCTGGCCTGCGCGCCGGCCTGGTTTTCTTCCAGCGTGCGTCTGAGTTTTCCCCACAGATCCAGCTCCCAACTGGCGCTGGCCTGCGCCGAGAAACTGTTGCTGACGCTGCGCTGGCCGGCGGTGCTGCTCTGACTGCCGCTGCGCGTACCGGAGCCGGTGGCGCCGATGGTGGGGAACAGATCGGAACGCGATTCCGCCGCCAATGCTTTGGCCTGCCGATACTGCGCTTCATACTGCGCGACATTCTGGTTTGAAATGCTGACCTGTCTCAGCAGCGACGATAGCGTGGCGTCGTTATACACCGACCACCATTCGCCTTTGCCGGCCTGATCCTGCGGCGTAGCCGGTTGCCAGCCCCTGGCCTCTTTATATTGCAGCGGCACGCTGGCGCTCGGGCGCTGATAGTCGGGTCCCACGGCGCAACCGCCGAGCAACAGAGCGAAAAACAGTGGGCTAAATGCGGTATTTTTCAGTTTCATAAGCGTTATTCAGCGTGGCGCAAACGCTGCCACTGACGACGAGTGGCGCGGCTGGCGCGATCAAGATAAAGGTACACCACCGGCGTGGTGAACAGCGTAAGTAATTGGCTGAGCGCCAGACCGCCGGCAATCGCCAGGCCGAGCGGGCTGCGCAGGTCGGCGTCGCCGCCGCTGCCCAGCGCCAGCGGCAGCGCGCCGAAAAAGGCCGCCAGCGTGGTCATCATGATCGGACGAAAGCGCATCAGGCAGGCCTGGGTGATCGCCTGCTGCGGCGACATGCCCTGCTGGCGTTCGGCCATCAGCGCAAAATCGATCATCATAATGGCGTTCTTTTTTACGATGCCGATCAGCAACAGAATGCCAATCAGCGCGATCACCGTCAGTTGCGTATTGGTCAACAGCAACAGCAGCAGCGCGCCGACGCCGGCGGACGGCAGCGTCGACAAAATGGTCAACGGATGAATATAGCTCTCATACAGTACGCCCAGCACGATATAAACCGCGGCCAGCGCCGCCAAAATCAGCCAGGGCATGGTGGCGGTCAGTTCGCCGAACTCGCGCGCGGTGCCGCTGTAGCCGGCCTGCACGTCGCTCGGCAGGCCGATCTGCGCCATGGCGTCTTTAATCAGTACCTGCGCCTGCTCCAGCGAAACGCCGTCCTGCAGGTTAAAAGCGACGGTACTGGCGGCGGACTGGCCCTGATGCGCCACCGACAGCGGCGCGGTATCGCTGCTGAAACTGACGAAGGCGGAGAGCGGTACCCGTTCGCCGTTGTCGTTGATCACGAACAGCGCCTGCAGCGTGTCCGGATTGCTGGTAAAGCTATCCTCCACCGACATCACCACATGATATTGATTGAGCGTATGGTACAGAGTGGCTATTTTGCGCTGGCTAAAGGCATTGTTCAGCAGGGTATCCAGCATATTGACGTCCACCCCCATGCGCGAGGCCTTGTCGCGATCGATATTGATCATCACTTCCTGCCCGCCGTTCTGCGAGTCGGAATCCACGCTGGTCAGTTGCGGGATCTGCGCCAGCGCCGCCTGCACCTTCGGCGTCCAGGTACGCAGGGTACTAAGATCGTCCGCCTGCAGGGTGTACTGATAGCTGGCGTTGGCGCTGCGGCCGCCGACGCGCAAATCCTGCGCCGCCATCAGAAACAGCTGCATACCGGCCAGATGTTGCGCCTTGGCGCTCAGGCGGTTGGCGATTTCGCTTGCCGTGGCGCTACGCTGGCTGAAATCTTTCAGATGTACGAAAAAGTTGGCGCTATTGCGCGAGCCGAACGCGCCGCTGCCCATCGACGCCATCACCCCGTCCACGTCGGGATCGGCGGCGATCAGTTTGGCGGCCTGTTCCATCTTGGGCTTCATCGCCTGAAACGAAATATTCTGGTCGGCGCGCACCATCCCCATCAGCAGCCCGGTGTCCTGGGTGGGAAAGAAGCCTTTCTGCACTACGGTGTAGAGGAAGATATTGAGCACCATCGTGAGCAGCAGGCTGAACAGCGTCAGGCGCTGGTGCTTCATTACCCAGCCCAGTCCGCGCGAGTAGGCAGCCAACAAGGCGTTGAGCCGGTTTTCAATCCACTGGTACAGCGGATGCGGACGCTGCGTCACCGCCGGTTTGCGTTTCAGCAGACGCGAACAGAGCATCGGCGTCAAGGTCAGCGATACCAGCATCGAAATCAGCAGCGACACCGTCAGCGTCACCGCAAATTCACGGAACAACCGTCCGACCACGCTGCCCATCAGCAGGATCGGAATAAACACCGCCACCAGCGACAGGGTCATGGACAGCACGGTGGAACTGACCTCGCGCGCCCCTTTTATCGAGGCTCGCACCGGGCTGAGCCCCGCTTCGATATAACGGGTGATATTCTCCAGCACCACAATGGCGTCATCCACCACAAAACCGGTGGCGATAATCAGCGCCATCAGCGACAGATTATCCAGGCTGTAATCCAGCAGGTACATCACCGCGCAGGTGCCGATCAGCGATACCGGCAGCGCCAGCGCCGGTATCACCACCGCCTGGACATTGCGCAGGAACACGAACACCACGCCGATTACCAGCAGCACCGCAATCAGCAGCGTCTCTTCGGTATCGTACAGCGAGGCGCGCACGGTGGAGGAGCGATCCACCACCAGCTTCAACTGGGTATCCGCCGGCAGATCCTGCTGGAGATCGGGCAGCAGCGCCTTGACCGCATCGATGGTCTGCAGCATGTTGGCGCCCGCCTGACGGGTTACGCCGATCATCACCGCCGGCTGCTGGTTGTAGTAACCGGCCTTATACTTATCCTCTATCGCGTCATACACCGTCGCCACATCGCTAAGATGAACCGCCCGGCCCTCCTGATAGCTGACCACCAGATTGCGGTACTGCGCCGCCTTATCCAACTGGCCGTTGCTATCCACCACCCACGACTGACTGGCGCCGTTGAGAATGCCTTTCGGCAGATTGGTGGTGTTGTCGGCGATGGCGGCGCGAACGCTATCCAGCGAGACGCCGAAGTGGGTCAGCATCTGCGGCTGCAGATCGATACGCACCGCCGGCAGGGCGCTGCCCATCAGGGATACCTCTCCGACGCCCTGCACCTGGGCGATTTTCTGATCGATTTGGCTATCCGCCAGATCGTAAAGCTCGCCGGCCGGGCGCGTCGCCGAGGTCAGCGCCAGCATCACGATCGGCGCATCGGACGGGTTGGCCTTGCGGTAGGTGGGCAACGTGGACATGCTGCTCGGCAGCAGGCTGCGGGCGGCGTTGATCGCCGCCTGCACGTCGCGCGCCGCGCCGTTGATATCGCGGTTCAGAGCAAACTGCAAAATGATATTGGTGCTGCCGGACGAGCTGCTGGAGGTCATTTCGGTGATACCGGCGATTTGCCCCAGCGCCCGCTCCAGCGGCGTCGCCACCGTGGCGGCCATGGTTTCCGGGCTGGCGCCGGCCAACGAGCCGGTCACCATGATGGTAGGGAAATCCACCTGCGGCAGCGGCGCCACCGGCAGCAGCCGATAGCCCAGAAGGCCCAGCAGCATGATCGATAGCGTCAGCAATAGCGTGGCGACCGGACGGAAGATAAACAACCGCACCATATTTATTCCTCGCCCTGAGACTGCCGCTGCGCGTTACGCATATAGCGTTTGCCGCGCTGCGCCAGACCGTCGAACCACAGGTAAATGACCGGCGTGGAAAATAGCGTCAGCACCTGGCTGACGATTAAGCCGCCGACGATCACCAGCCCCAGCGGCTGACGCAGTTCCGCGCCGGAACCGGACGCCAGCATCAGCGGCAGCGCGCCGAGCAACGCCGCCATGGTGGTCATCAAAATCGGTCGAAAACGCAGTAAACAGGCCTGATGGATCGCCTCCCGCGGGCTGAGGTGCTGGTGATTCTCGGCCTCAAGCGCAAAGTCGATCATCATAATGGCGTTTTTCTTGACGATGCCGATCAGCAAAATCACGCCAATCAGCGCAATCAGGCTGAATTCGGTTCCGGCCAGCAGCAGGATCAGCAGCGCCCCCACCGCCGCCGAAGGCAAGGTCGACAGAATGGTGACCGGATGAATAAAGCTTTCGTACAGAATACCCAGCACCACATACATGGTGAGCAGCGCCGCCAGAATCAGCCATAGCGTGTTGCTGCTGGCGTTCTGGAAGGCGGAGGTCTCCCCCTGATAACGCAGCGTAATGCTTGACGGCAGCGCCAGTTGCTTACTGACATCGGCGATCGCCTGCTGCGCGTCTTCCAGCGAATAGCCGTCATTCAGGTTGAACGACACCGTCACCGCCGGAAACTGGTTGAGCCGCATATGCATCAGCGAGCCGGTACGCTGGTGAATGGTGGCGATCGAGGTCAGTTTCACCATGCCGGCGGTCGATGTCGTCGACGAGGTTGAAGACGACGAAGAGGAGGTACTGCTATCGCCTGAGGCGGATGTCGCGCTGACCAGCCAGATATCGTCGAACGACGCCGGAGATTGCTGATAGCCGGGCGCCACTTCCAGCACCACGCGATACTGATTCGACTGGGTGAAAATCGTCGACACCAGGCGTTGCCCGAAAGCATTGTACAGCGCGGTATCGATGTCGGACGCGGTAATGCCGTAGCGCGCGGCCTTGTCGCGGTTCATCTCGACGTAGGACACCTGCCCCTGATCCTGCAGATTGCTGACCAGATCGCTGAATTCGGGTCGTTTCGCCAACGCCGACACCAGGGCGGGCGACCACTTCACCAGATTTTCGCTGTCCGAATCATCCAGCGTGAATTGATACTGGCTCGGCGTGACCTGATCGTTCACCGTCAGATCCTGCGCCGATTGCAGGTAGAGTTCTATGCCCGGCACGCTGCGCACCGCCTGTTTCAGCTCGGCGATCACCACGTCGGCGCGATCGGCGCGCTCATCGAACGATTTGAGATTAATTTGCAGACGACCGCTGTTCAGGCTGGTGTTGTTGCCGTCGATACCCACGGTGGAGGAGACGCTCTCTACCGCCGGGTTCTGTAAAATGACGTCCGCCAGCGCCTGTTGCCGCTTGCTCATTTCGCCAAAAGAAACATCCTGCGACGCTACGCTGATGCCCTGAATCAGCCCGGTATCCTGCGTCGGGAAGAAGCCCTTGGGGATAACCAGATACAGCAGCGCGGTCAGCACGAAAGTGCCAAACGCCACCAGCAGCGTTAATTTTTGATGGTTAAGCACCACCTTCAGCAGACGATCGTAGCCGTGCACCAGTTTGTCGAAGAACTCGCCGCCCTTGCGCGAAAAACGCGACTGTTTTTCCGGCGGAATATGGCGTAGCAAATAGGCGCAAAGCATCGGCGTCAGAGTCAACGACACCACCATCGACACCAATATCGACACCGCCAGCGTAATGGCGAATTCGCGGAACAGGCGTCCGACCACGTCGCCCATAAACAGCAGCGGGATCAACACCGCAATCAGCGAGAAAGTCAGCGAGATAATGGTAAAGCCAATCTGCTGCGAGCCTTTTAACGCCGCCTGCATCGGCGTTTCGCCCTCTTCCAGCCGACGGGAGATATTTTCCACCACCACAATGGCGTCATCGATAACAAAGCCGGTGGCGATGGTCAGCGCCATCAGCGACAGGTTGTTGAGGCTGAAATCGGCCAGGTACATCACGCCGAAGGTGCCCACCAGAGACAAAGGAACGGCGACGCTTGGGATCAGCGTGGCGGCGATATTGCGCAGGAACAGGAAGGTGACCATGATGACCAGCGCAATCGACAGCATCAGCTCGAACTGCACATCGCTGATGGAGGCGCGGATGGTTTGCGTGCGATCGGACAAGATAGTCATTTTCACGCCATCCGGCAGCGCCGCCTGCAGCGTCGGCAGTTGGGCTTTGATATTGTCGACCACCGAGATCACGTTGGCGCCGGGCTGGCGCTGCACGCTGATGACAATCGCCGGACTGCGGTTGGCCCACGCCGACTGATAGCTGTTTTCCGACGCTTCCTCAATATGGGCGATATCATGCAGGCGCAGCGCCGCGCCGTTCTGATAGGTCAGAATCAGATTGCCGTACTCTTCGGCGGTACGCAGCTGATCGTTGGCGTCGATGGTGACCGAATGATATTTGCCGTCAAAGCCGCCCTTGGAACCATTCACGTTGCTGTTGCTAATCAAGGTATTGACGTCTTCCAACGTCAATCCCCGCGCCGCCAGCGCGTTGGGATCCACCTGCACGCGGATCGCCGGCTGATGACCGCCCGCCAACGTCACCATGCCGACGCCGGAGATCTGCGACAGCTTGAGCGCGATGCGCGTGTTCACCAGATCCTGCACTTTGATCAACGGCAGCGTATCCGAACTGGCGGCCAGGGTGATGACCGCGCTGTCCGCCGGATTGACCTTTTTATAGGTCGGCGGATTAGGCAAATCGGTGGGTAACAGGCTGTCGGCGGCGTTGATCGCCGCCTGCACTTCCTGCTCGGCGACGTCCAGCGACAGATCGAGTGAAAACTTCAGGGTAATCAACGAAGAACCGCTGCTGCTGTTGGACGTCATCTGACTCAGCCCGGCCATTTGCCCGAGCTGACGCTCCAGCGGTCCGGTTACGGATGAGGCCATCACATCGGGGCTGGCGCCAGGGTAAAGCGTCGTCACCTGAATGGTGGGATAGTCAACCTGCGGCAGCGCGGAAGTCGACAGTGAGCGATAGGCAAAAATCCCGGAGATCAGCACGCCCACCATCAGTAAGACGGTGGCGACCGGACGCTCAATAAACAGTCTTGACGGATTCATTGCGCCTTGACGCTCCCACTGGCCGCGCCGGTCTGCCGCTCCGCCGTCACCACGCTGACTTTACTGCCGTTGGCCAGCCGGTCGATCCCCTCCGTCACCACGCGATCTCCCGGCGCCACGCCGTCAAGAATAGCCCGCTGGTCTTCGCCGAAGCTCGGCCCGGTTTTTACGACTTTACGCGTCACGGTATCGTCTTTATTAATCACAAAGACAAAACTGCCGTCGCTGCTGAGCTGCAACGCCTGAGAAGGAATTACCGTTGCCTGCGACAGCAGGCCGGTTTGCAGGCGGACATTGACGAACTGGTTGGCGTACAGCGCCTCATCCTCATTGTCGAACAGGGCTTTTAACTGCACGGTGCCGGTGCTGGTATCGATGCTGTTGCTGATGAATTGCGCTTTGCCTTCGGCCAGCGTCGTTTTGTTATCCTGATCAAAAGCGGTCACCGGCATGCTCTGTCCATTATGCAGCGCCTTCAACAATACCGGAATGTTGCCTTGCGGCACGCTAAAGGTGACGGCGACGGGCTGGGTCTGCGTGATGGTGACGATGCCGGTAGTATCGCTGCTGGTCACCATATTGCCCGCATCCACCAGCCGCAGACCCACTCGGCCGCTAATCGGCGAGGTGATGCGCGCATATTCGATATTCAGCTTGGCGGCGGCGATTTGCGCCTCGTCGGCTTTGATTGCTCCGCTGTACTGCCCGACGGTGGCTACCTGGGTATCCAGATCCTGACGGGAAAGCGAATCCTGCGCGAAGAGTTTTTTGTAGCGGTCCAGGGTTAACTGCGCGCTTTTCAACAGCGCCTGATTTTCGCTCAGTTCAGCCTGATACTGAGCCAGCGTCGCCTGGTAGCTGCGCGGATCGATTTGCGCCAGCTGTTGGCCGGCCTCAACCTTTTGCCCTTCGGTAAAAAAGACTTTCATTAACTGGCCATCAACGCGGCTGGTCACCGTTACCGTGGCGTTCGGCGTTACCGTACCCAGCGCATTGAGGTACACCGGCACATCGGCCTGCGTTGCGCTTCCGGCGTGAACCAGCGTGGTGGCGCCGCTCATCATACCGCGTCCGCCCGGCCCGCCCATTCTGGCTTGCCCGTTCTGCCCGCTGGGCCACAAACGCCAGACCACGCCGGCAATGATCAATACCAATACGACAAGCAACAGAAACTTCAACAGTCGGGAACGCGATGATTTTGTCATGAAAATCTTAATCGTAGTTAAGGGCGGATACCTCGCCCATATGCGGGAAAGGAGAGTATTTGATATCCATTATCGTCAACTATGACGACGACTTCCACGTTTTAACCGTAATCGTTTCGTTAAGAATGTTCAGAATTTTCAGCCGCGGACGCGGCTTTATGAAAGGAACTTATCCCGCCCTTGGCGCTTTATGACGACATCGCAGCGGCTGATCAATCAATTCGCCAGTCATTCGATCGGGCGCTAAGCGCTCCCCAAGGCGGGTCCTTAATCAGCAATGTAGCCAGCGCCGCTGAGTCGTGTTATCTCAGGCGGATTGGCATAGACCATACCGGTCGCCAGCACATGATAGCCATATTTTTTATAGAAGCCGACTTTATCCGGCACCGAATAGATAAAGGTTTTCCCATACGGCGATAACGTCGCCATAACCTCGTTCATCAATCGATTGCCATACCCGCGGCCCTGATACTCAGGCGATATCGCCACGTCAGCCAGATAGGTGGCGTAGGTTAAATCGCTGATGGCGCGCGCGCAGGCGATGATTTGGTTATCAACATGGCCGATCCAGTAAAACTGGCTGTTTTGAAAGGCCTGCGCTAATTTCACCCTGTCTCTGTCGCCCAATCCGGCACGGTTAAGCATGGCGGCCAGCGCTTGCCAGTCGATCTTCAAAACATCATTTCTGGTAACGATTTTCATTCTGTCCACTATTCCCGCACTTCGTCTGATAACAATGTCGTAATTAGAATACAATCCCACGGTACGAACCAACACATTCACAGGAGAGCAGTATGTTAACAGTTTGGGGAAGACGGTCTTCATCCAATGTTCAGGCGCTAATGTGGTGTATCGGCGAGCTGGGTCTGCCGTACCATCGCCATGATGCCGGCCATCTCTACGGCGGCACCGATACCCCGGCGTTTCTGGCGATGAATCCAAATGGAACGGTTCCGGTACTGAAAGATGAGGATGGGGAAGCATTATGGGAAACCGGCGCGATTCTCCGCTATCTGGCCAGTCGCTATGGTTCGGAGGCCTTCTGGCCGCAAGCGTTGTCGGCACGCACTCAGGTCGATAAATGGGCCGAATGGTCCAAGCTTAATATCGCGCTGATGTTTACCGCGCCGATTTTCTGGCGCGTAGTGCGTACGCCGGCAAACGAACGCGATGATGCGGCGATCGAAAAAGCGCTGGCGGCATTGACGCTCAAGCTAAAAATCGCCGAAGAGAGGCTGTCGGCGCATGATTATCTGGCCGGCCCTCAGTTCACCCTGGCGGATATCCAGTTCGGCCATGTGCTTTACCGTTATTACGATATCGCGATTGAACGCCCGGCGCTTCCCGCCGTCAGGAGCTACTACCAACGACTGACGCAACGCCCAGCCTTTGAACAGCATGTGATGGTTTCCTATGACGAGCTGCGGGCGTGATCCATGCCAAGGGTAGAGCTCAACGCGCGCCGACGGCGGTATCAGCGCGCGTTATTTCAGAATCGGCCGGGATACGCCGCGCCATGCAAAGAGACGGCGTGATTACCCGGCTGAAATATTTATTTACCCGCCAGCTCGGTGGTGCGTTTCACCGCCGCCAGCACGCTGCGCTGTAGCCCGGCGGCAAAATCGCTGCCGTTCAGCGCATACAGCCCGTTCATGCCTACCCCGGCCGGAGAGTTATTGATATCCATCAACTGGCGCGGATGCTTGCCGCTGATATTGAGCATCGCCACCGCGCCCATCAGGTTTTCATAGGCGATCTGCGTGGCCTGCGGACGGGGCATGCCGGCCAGCACGCCGGCGTCAATCAGCGATTCGAGGAAGTAGTAGACATAATTCGGACCCGCCACGCCGTAGCCGGTGAAAATATCCAGCAGCCGCTCTTCCACCAGCATCACTTTGCCGAAGCTTTCCAGAAACGCCAGCAGCGGCGCTTCTTCAACATAGGCGTTCAGTACCGCGCCGCTATAGCCATAGCCGGTATCGGTCAGCGTATTCGGGATCACCCGGGCAATCGGGCGCGTGTCGCCCAGCTGTTCGGTCAGCGTGGCGATCGTCACGCCGGCGATGATGGAAATCACCGTCGCCTGCGGCGACGCATGCTGGCGGATGCGGGCGGATACCGACGCGATGTCGTCCTGCGGCCTCACCCCCATCACGATATAATCGGCCGCCGCCAGCGCATCCTCGCCGTGCAGGCCGGACGTCAACTGGTAACGCTGTTCCAGCGTGGCGATTCTTGCCGTATCGATGTCATCCAGGGTAACCGCGTCGCGCGACAGTTTACCGCCGTTCAGCCCAGCCCGAATAATGGCTTCCGCCATCTGCCCTGCCCCAATAAAATGAATCTGACTCATGGTCTCGTCTCCAGATATTCAGCGATCGACGTCAACAAACTCAAGAATGATATTACCCGCGGTTTCAGGCGCCACGCATACGCGTCCGTCGGCTTGGTGGTGACTCACCTGATTGGTTGTCAAAATGTCGCGCAGCGCGCGGCTATCCCGCGTACCCAGCGTAAGGGCGATGGCATGGGGTTTGCCATTCACCGAAACCGGCAGCGCCACGCCGGCAAAGTGTTCTTCGGCCTGATTCGGCGTCAAGGCGCGCAGCGCGCCGGAACCGGTTTCCGCCGTCAGTACGCCGTCCTGCCGACTCACGCGTTCGCCGTAGGTATGGCGCCAACGGGACTCCAGCACCTTCATGTCGCCTTCCTGCGCCAGGTAGGTCACCGCTTCAATGCCGGTCGCGCCATTCGGATGATGGCGCCAGGCGTCCACCCAAATCAGGTCAGGACGGAACTGCTGGCAGATAAAACCGGACGCTTCCGGGTAGCAAGGGTCGATCAATAACCCGATAGACACCACCACTTCATCCAGTTGGCCGTTATCCATCATGATTTCACGGCGGAAATCAATCACGCCCTGATGCTGTTCAAAGCGTTGAATCAGCTGCGCGTAATCACCGCGGGCATCTTTACTGTGCAGCGCAATCAGGGAGATGCCGTCCTCGCCACGTTCCAGAAATGATCCCATCTGACGGCCGAAGCAGAAACCGTTAACCGCGCCGGCGCCGAATTTACTGGCGTCGTTGACCCCGATAAGCTCAATGAAATTATCCTCAAACATCATAAAGCAGGTGACGGTTCCCCACGGATGATAGCTGACGGGCGATGGGGAAAACCCCATTCGGCGGTAATTTTCTAAGGACTGCTCATAATGATTGACCGTGACCAACACATGATCGAGACTTAATGTCGCTTTCTGATTTATATTCATTTCCTTATTCCTTCTCCTGAAAAAATCAGGGGTGTAACCTAAAGCAAGCCGGCGAAAATAGAATGGCATCGGCGATACGACATTCCTAATATATAAGCTGAGGCGATAAACGTTATTTTTTACGGCGATCCTTTTTTGACGATAAGCTTATTTTCGCCGCCGCACTCACCGCTTATTTTTCTTACGTCAGCTTGCCGAAATAAATACGCGCCAAACCTTCTTTGGTCACCGCTATCGCATGTTCCGCACTCAGCGAAACGTGTTTTTCCATTAACGGGACTCCGCTTTCCACGTCACGCCGGCGCAATGCCTCAATGATGCCGACGTGTTCGTCATAGGCATTATTACGCCGACTGGGCGTTTCCAAATCGATGCGGCGGAAAAAACGGATCAGCGAATTCAGGCCATCAAGCGTGTCGTACAGGCGCCCGTTGCGGGCGATACGGGCGATCGACATATGGAAGGCTTCATCATCTTCCGCAATCCTGGTCCAGTCCGTCACGGAGGCCGGATCGGGAAAATCGCGGCAGCTCCGCTCCCAGATTTCCGCCGTCTGATTGATATCTTCATCGCTGGCGCGCTGGCAGGCAAAGCGGAACGCCGCCTGCTCGATCACCGCGCGCATCTCATAAAGCTCGCGCACGCCTTCGGGCGTGATGTCCCTGGAATAAAACCCGCGATTGGGAACGAAGCTCATAAAGCCATCCTGAGCCAGACGATTCAGCGCCTCACGAACCGGCGTGCGGGAGACGCCCAGCCGACTGGCCAGTTCAACCTCGTTAATGCGCTCGCCAGGTTTGAAGTGATAATCTATCGCGAGTGTTTTCACCGCTTCATACACTTTTTCCACACTGTCTGCGCTACGCACTGTTTTCTGACTCACCGGCACGTTATTTCCTCTTGATGACTGCGTTGACTGATTAACTGGCGGGTTCATTCCCGCAAAACAGATTAATTAAGCTGAGAGCGAAAAGATAACATAACCACAATGTGCATACACTTCTATCTACACATATTTATCTGCGGAATCAAATATAAAACCTGCATATCCACACTTATGGCACATATCATTTTCTTATATATTTATAATAAAAAATTCATTGCACTAAAATAATCCTTTCGCACCAAAAAAAAGCAAAATCATCGGGTGCTTGTATAATTTATTCCGTCCATTTATTAGATATTCTTTTTCCGTATAAATCTACAAGCCATATTTCTCACATCGCCAAAATCACTTAACTCATTGTTATTTATATTAATTAATCAATTTCATCAGCAATAAGGCGATATTTCCTCCCCACTATGCAACGCTTTTCTCTCCGGCTGGCATAGCAATTGCTGAATACTTTCGGCAAAGTGTATTCACTTTATCATTCACTAGGTTATTCACTTTGCTAGTGAGCAGGAACAGCAAGACTTCACGTCCTGCCGATCACAGACAGTTACGCAGCAATGCCGACGGGGATACACCGCTTCAGCGTAAAACTCCGCCCGCATTTATTCTGATCAGGAGACTCAGTATGGCCTTACGTATTCGTCATGTTTTTTTGGCTTCGGCATTGTTAGGCAGCACACTGTTAGGCGCAACCCTACCGGCGAAAGCCGATATCACGGTAGGGGCGATTCTGCCGCTAACCGGCGTCAGCGCCACCATTGGCGAGGACATGCGCCGCGGCATCGCCCTGGCCGTGGAACAGGTCAATGAACATGGCGGCGTTAACGGACAAAAGCTGGCGGTAATGATTGAAGATTCCGCCGGCAGCCCGGTGACCGCACTGGATGCGGTGCGCAAGCTCACTCAGGTTAACCGCGTCCCCCTGGTGATCGGCGAGTTCTCATCCAGCGTCACCATTCCCGTCGGACAATATCTGGTGAAAAATCAGCTGGTGCACATCAACGTCACGTCCTCCAGCACCGATATGCGTAAGGTCGGCAAATACTCCTACAGCGTGATTGGACTGGCCGATCTGGCAACCCGCTTCTCCGCGCAGGACGTCTATGACATGGGTTACCGCAAGGTGGCGTTTATCGCGCCTAACGGCGCCTACGGCCAGAGCATGCTGGATCAGTTCAGCAAAGACTTTCAGGGACTGGGCGGCAAAGTCGCGGCCAAAATGCTGTACACCGGCGGTCAGTCCTCCTACCGCCGCGAACTGGGACAGCTTTCGCGCATCAAACCGGATGCCTATGTTTACACCACCTACGGGCAGGATGCGGTGGTGCTCAACCGCGAATCCTATGAAATGGGGCTGAATCAGACCCCCTGGTACGGCATGTATCTGACCATGTCTACGGCCAATACGCCGGCGCAGTACATCGAAGGGAAAATGGGAATGGAAGTCGCCGGCACCGGCGATGAAGGCCAGGGCTATATCGAGATGTTCCACAAACGCTACGGCGCCGATCCGCAGTCAGCTTACAGCAGCTATGCCTACGACAGCGTGACGCTGGCCGCCGCGGCGATCAATAAAGCCGGATCGGCCGATCCCGCCGCGCTGCAAGCGGCGATGCAGATCGTCGCCCCGCGCTTCGACGGCGTCACCGGTCCGCTGAATCTGGATGCCGACAACCTGCGCCAAACGCAGCCTTATAAAAAGGTCAAAGTGATCGACGGCGCTCAGGTACTTCGTTAATCCATGAGTGATTCACTCGCAACAGGTTCGTTTCCTTGCAGGAAGGCACTATGTTTCAGTTCATCCTTGATACATTGCTCCGCACCGCCGATCTGTCGCTGATCGCCGTCGGCCTGAGTCTGGTCTATGGTCTGGTGCGGTTCGCCAACGTGGCGCATGTGCAGTACGCCATGGTGGGGTCGTTTATGACCTTCGCTCTGTTACAGCTCGGCTGCCCGTTTTTGTTGGCGATCCTGGCGGCCAGCGTGCTATGCGGGGTGATGGCGGCGTTATTGCACCATTGGATCTTCCGCCGGCTGGCTCAGGCCGGTCCGGCGAATGCCATGATCGGATCGCTGGCGCTGTCGATGATCCTGATCGCCCTGGTTCTCGGCGTCGCCGGATCGTCGCCGCAGAGCTATAACCTGCCGCTCAGTCCGATGCTGTCGCTGGCCGGCAGCCATATCTCCCGCAACCAGCTCTGGTCCGTCGCGGTGACGTGCCTGCTGCTGATCGGCTTTTGCGCCCTGCTGTTCCGCTCTTCGCTGGGGCGTTCGATTCGGGCGCTGGCCAGCAACCGTGATCTAGCCGCCGCGTCCGGTCTGAACGCCGATGCGCTGGTGCATACCGTCAACTTCATCGCCGGTACGCTGGCCGGACTGGGCGGTTCCATGCTGGCGATGAACGCCAGCGCCTACTTCAATCAGGGCAACGATTTACTGTTGCCGGTGCTGGCCGCCGCCATTCTGGGCGGGCTGGGCAACCCGATGGGCGCGGTGCTAGGCGCCCTGCTGATCGCCGTCACCGAAACGCTGGTCACCAACCTCGATTTTGGCTGGCTGTTCGGCGGCGAATTCGTTTTTATTCCGGTGACCTACATTAACGCCGCTTCATTCATCATTCTATTGCTGGCGCTGCTGCTGCGTCCTTACGGCCTGTTTAACCGGGAGGTACGCCGTGTCTGACTTTCTGCTTCATCTCATGAGTATTACCGGTATCTATGCCCTGATCGCGCTGGCGCTGAATATTCAGGCCGGCTACGCCGGGCTGCTGAACTTCGGTCATATCGCCTTTGTCGGTATCGGCGCCTACTCGGCCGGCATCGGCGCCCAGTGTGGCCTGTCCTTCGTCGAAGCCTCCGCTATCGGCATGGTGGTATCAATGCTGATCGGCGTCGGAATGGCGATGCTCGGCCGTCAACTGGCCGCCGACTACTGGGGGATCGCCACGCTGGCGGTAGCCGAAATTATCCGCACCATCGCCATCAATGAAGATGCGCTGACCGGCGGCGCTCAGGGATTGGGCAATATTGTCCCGACCTGGACCACCGGCGATCAACAGCAGGACAGCGTTATTTTTGCCGGCGCCATCCTACTGGCGCTGGCGCTTGTTACCCTGCTTTCCCTGCGCTTGGGCAAAAGCCGTTTTGGCCGGGCGCTGCGGCTGATGCGGGAACAGCCGCAGTTGGCGACCTGCATGGGTTATCACCTGCAATGGCTGAAATGCCGCACCTTGATGTGCAGCGCCGCGATTGCTACCGGCGCGGGCATCATGCTGGCGTATTACACCAGCTACGTTAGCCCCGACTATCTGCTGTCCTCGGAAACCTTTTTGATCTGGAGCATGGTGATGATCGGCGGCATCGGCAACGTGGCCGGCGTCTTGCTGGGCGTGCTGCTGGTGGAATGCCTCTATACCTTTATCCCCTTCGCCAAGGACATCTTCAATATCAGTTCCGACATTACCGGCGCCCTGCGTCTGGGCGCCGTCGGCGTCATTCTGCTGGGCTGCCTGCTGGGACGAGCCGGCGGTCTGCTGCCTGAAAGACTAAGGAGAATACCCTCATGACATCACTGATGCAGGTCGACGCCGTCAGTAAAGCTTTCGGCGGCAACCGGGTACTGGAAAGCGTAACCTTCACGCTGCGTCAGGGAGAGATCCTCGGATTACTGGGCCCCAACGGTTCGGGTAAAAGTACGCTGCTTAACGCGATCTCCGGTTTTACCCCGATCGACGGCGGAATCATTCTGGTCGATGGGCAGCGCATCGACAGGCTGCCTACCCACCGCATCATCAAGGCCGGCGTGGCGCGCACCTTTCAGCTTCCGTCCATGCCTGAAAAAATGACCGTGATGGAAGTGGTGATGGCGGCCGGAACCCGGCATCACGGCTTTTGGAGCAGCCTGTTGTCTCTTCCTGCCGCCCGACAGGCCGAACGGGAAGACAGAGAGAAAGCTCAGGCGCTGATTGATGAGCTGCTGTTAACCAGCGTTCGCGATCTGCCCGCCGCCGCGCTGTCCGGCGGGCAGAAAAAGCTGCTGGGCATCGCCTGCGCATTGATGGGCGAGCCTCAAATTCTGATGCTGGACGAACCGATGGCCGGCGTTCATCCCAACCTGCGGCGCGACATTGTCGACACCCTGTTGCGTTTGCAACGGGAGGGCCTGTCGCTGATGATTATCGAGCACGATATGCACTTTATTCGCGAAATCTGCCAGCGCTGCATTGTGTTGAACCGGGGCAATATTGTCGCCAACTGCCATCCTCACGAACTGGCCGATAATCAACAGGTGCTGGAAGCCTATCTTGGCCGCAGCACGCCAATGTCAGCGGAGGCGGTATGATCAGACTGCATGATGTGATTGCCGGCTACACCCCCGGCATCGATATTCTGCAAGGAATTTCCCTTCAGGTTGATAATGCGGAAATCGTTACGCTGCTCGGCCCGAACGGCTGCGGGAAATCGACCTTGCTTAAATGCATTGCCGGTTACCTGCGTCCGCGCAGCGGGCAGATCGTACTGGATAACCGGGACGTCGGTCAGATCCCCATTCATCGAAAAGTACGTGAGTGCTCGCTGGGGTTTGTGCCGCAAACCGATAACGTTTTCAATAACTTGACCATCAAAGAAAACTTACAGATTGGCGGACAGTTTCTGCCTGATAATCAACGCCGTCAGCGGATGGAGGAACTGTGTGAACGCTACCCGCTTCTGCGTAAAAAATGGCGCGCCATCGCCTCGGCGCTTTCCGGCGGAGAACGGCAGATATTGGCGCTGACGCGCGCCCTGATGCCCAAACCGGCGACGCTGCTGCTGGATGAGCCTTCCGCCGGGCTATCGCCTAAAATGCTGTCGGATGTATTCGCTGCGATTCAGGCTATCCGCCAGCAGGAAAAAGTGGCGATCCTGATGGTGGAACAGAACGCCATGGAAGCGCTGCACATTTCAGACCGCGCTTACGTGCTGGCGTTGGGCAAAATGGCGTTGAGCGGTAAGGCCGGCGAACTGCTGGACGACCCGCGCATGCGCGAGCTCTATCTCGGAGGCCGGACGGCCTGATCATCACTGATGAGGCCGCCGCCTCTGCGCGCCGGAGGCAGCGGTCCGTCGATGAAACTCAGCTTGCCGCCACCCGTTTTTTCTCATCGGCGGGATAATGGAACGAAAAGGCAAAGATGATAGCCAGCACCAGAGTGTAGCCGGCGAATACCAGCCAGATGCCATGCCAGTCTTTCACTCCATCCTGCGTAAAGTAATCCACCACCATGCCGCTGCCGATGGCGCCGGCATAAGCCCCCAATCCGTTCACCATCGTCATGAACAGCCCCTGGGCGCTGGCGCGGATGTGCGGACTGGTCTCTTTCTCGACGAAAATAGAGCCGGAGATATTAAAGAAGTCAAAGGCGCAGCCATAAACGATCATCGACAGCACCAGCAACAGGAACCCCAGCCCCGACGGGCTACCCCAGGCAAAGAAGGCAAAACGCAGCGTCCAGGCGATCATGCTGATCAGCATCACTCGCTTAATACCATAACGTTGCAGAAAGAACGGGATGGTGAGGATGAAAAAGACTTCCGAGATTTGTGAAAGAGACAGCAGCACAGACGGATATTTCACGGCGAAACTGTCTTGATACAGCACGTTTCTGGCGAAATCGTGCAGGTAAGGGTTACCAAAGGTGTTGGTGATCTGTAACGCCGCGCCCAGCAGCATGGCAAACAGCAGAAACAGCGCCATACGGCGCTGACGGAAAAGCACCAGCGCGTCCAGACCCAGCATACTGAACCAGCTCGAATCTTTCTTTGCCTGCGAAGTAGGACAGGCCGGCAGCGTCAGTGAATAAAGTCCCAGAACCAGAGACACCGCCGCGGCCAGATACAGTTGGACGCTGCTGAGCTCCAGTTTGCTGAAGCTGATGATCCACATCGCGCAGATAAAGCCGACCGTGCCATAGACTCGCACCGGCGGGTAATCCTTCGTCGAATCAAGACCATGTTTTTCCAGGCAGAAATAGGAGATAGCGTTGGTGAGCGCCAGCGTCGGCATATAGAGCATGGCGTAAACCAGTATGACCCAGAACATCGCCGCCGAGGTGGACACCTGCGCCGCCACCAGCAGCGCTAGCGCGCCCAGCAGGTGGCAAAAACCGTACAGCCAGTTGGCCTTGACCCAGCGGTCGGCCACAATCCCCGCCAGACTGGGCATGAACAGTGAGGCGATGCCTTTGGCGCTGTAAACCAGCCCGACCTCCAGTCCGCTGAAATGCAGCGTGTTGATCATGTAGGAACCCAGCGTCGTCAACCAGCAACCCCAAATAAAAAACTGCATAAAAACAAAAACTTTCAAACGCAATGTTATAGACATGACATTTACCGTAGTAATAAAAAAATCAGAGTCGGCGAGCCGGCTGTACCAATGGCAAGGGAAATGCCGCTTGCCGGATCATGCGGGGACGATACGGATATGCCGGTCGTCCCTGACCGTTGGAGAATTACGCTGCCGGCAAGGCGGCAAAGAATTGCCGAATCAACCGGGTAAAATCTTCCGCCGCCATGGCCGCGCAGCGCAGGGTTTGCTCGTGCGAGAGCGGCGTATCGGACAGCCCTTCGGCATAGTTGGTGATTGCCGCTACGGCCAGCACCTTCAAACCGCAATGGCGAGCCGACAGCACTTCAGGCACTATCGACATCCCCACCACATCGCAGCCCAGGATCTGCATCATGCGGATTTCCGCCGGCGTTTCGAAATTGGGGCCGGTATACGCGGCGAAAACGCCTTCCGCCAGTTCAATGCCAGACTGCCGCGCCACACCAGCCAAACGATTGCGTAATTCAGCGTCGTAAGCATTCGCCAGGCTGAAAAAACGCGGGCCGAAGCGTTCATCGTTTTCGCCCACCAGCGGTGATTCCGGCATGAAGTTGATATGAT
Source organism: Brenneria bubanii (assembly GCF_022378355.1). GTDB lineage: Bacteria > Pseudomonadota > Gammaproteobacteria > Enterobacterales > Enterobacteriaceae > Brenneria > Brenneria bubanii. Next base: position 75,722 of record NZ_JAKMAJ010000018.1, on the reverse strand, counting down.
CGCTGAGCGCGACCAGACGGCCGGGACCGACGTTCGATCGCAGCGATCCCGCGGCATTGGTGGCGAACAGAAACTCGCAGCCGAGCAGCTTAAAGGTGTAAATCGGGGTCGTCATGATCTTCATGCCCCGCCCTTCATAAAAGTGTCCGCGGCCTTTCATCACCAGAACCGGCACGCCTTCAAGGTATCCGGCGACCAGCTGTCCGGCATGGCCGACCACGCCGCTGACCGGGAAACCAGGAAGCTCATCGTAATCGATAACAACGGTATCCGTCATGGCGTCGGCCAATTCTCCCAGGCCGGATCCAAGAATTAGCGCGGCGCGAGGTTGCAGATCGTCGATTTTACCGCGGATAATATCCGCCGATATGAAAGCATCATTTTGATTAAACATGGTTATTTCCGGTAAAAAAATCAGGTATTTTATCTTATGGGCAATAAATAACAGGTACTAATACAATATAGCGAGCCTATTTATTACCTGCTGGTATAAATAGCCATACCCTGCATGTGCGTTCAAATCGGCGCCTGGCCAGATTTGCCGCGGCGGCGTCGCTTTCCTGCGGCGCGAAGGCTGAGTTTACCTAAATAGCCCTACCACGGCCCAGGAAAATAACGATGAAAAGACCACAAACGATCAAATTTGACCTTGGACCGATTAATTTCCGTCTGCTGCACTATTTCCGCATCGTCGCCGAAGAGATGAATTTCACTCAGGCCGCACACCGACTCAATATGTCGCAGCCACCGTTAAGCAAGCATATTAAAGAACTGGAAGACCAGTTAGGGGTAACGCTGTTTCTGCGTACCACCCGCACCATGTCCCTGACACCGGCGGGCAGCAAGCTGCTGAGTTGTGTAAAAAATCTGGTGGATCAGGCGCACATTTCGCTGCGCGAGGTTCAGCAGTTAGGGCGCGGAGAGGCAGGACACATGGTGGTGGGCGCCGTCGGCACCGCGGTTTGGGGTGCGTTGATGCAAACCCTGCAACAGTTTACCCAGCGCTTTCAATACGCCACCTGGTCGCTGAATGAGCTGACGCCGGTTGAACAACTTTCCGCCCTGCGGCAACGCCATATCGATATTGCCGTCTGGCGGGAAGCGGCAAGTCAGTCTCTGCCGGGCATGGCATGTCAGCTACTGGCGCGTGAAGACTTTATGGTCGCGCTGCCGCGCAGCCATCCACTCGCCAATGGCCGCTCAATCCCTTTTGACGTGTTAAAACGCGAGTCTTTCATCGTTTTGCCGTCGCAGGAAAGGAATCTGGGGCTCCAGGTCCGCAATTTATGCCTGAAGTATGGCTTTTCACCGGCGATCGCCCATCAGGTCAATGAACCGCAAACCGCGCTGGCGCTGGTCGCCGAAGGATACGGCATCACCCTGCTGCCCGCCAGCTACGGTAGAATCGCCTGGCCGGGGGTGCAGTTCTGTCCGCTGCTTAACCCGCCGTCGGCGGATTTGTATGTGATATACGATCCCTACGCCACGCCGCCTTTAGTGCAGAAATTTCTGCACATGGTGCGCCAGCAGGTGCAGACGACGTGAATATCGCCGCCTTGCGATGAATATCCTCTGAATGCTTTTGTTGCGAATAGTTACCGGACGGATGAACAACAACATAGCACTCTATGTTATGCTCATCACAACAGATGAATTACCCGTAACCGTACGTTGTTTGTAGATATTCTTGCTTGATGGATCCTGGCAAATCACGTTCTGACGCTTAATTTCACCCTTAGCAACCGGCTTACAAAGGCGCGTCCTGCACACCATGGAAACCTGGAAACTCAACTTATTCGCCGCATGGCTGGGATGTTTTTTCACCGGCCTGGCCATGAGCCAGATATTGCCCTTCCTACCGCTGTACATAGAACAGCTCGGCGTACATTCACACGAGTCATTGAGTCTCTGGTCCGGCGTTATTTTCAGCTCTTCCTTTCTGGTTTCCGCCGTTGTCGCGCCCTTATGGGGCAGTCTGGCGGACAGAAAAGGGCGCAAGCTGATGCTGCTGCGTGCGGCCCTGGGCATGTCCATCGTCATGGCGCTGCAGGGCCTCGCCACCAACGTATGGCAGCTGTTTATTTTACGCTCTTTGATGGGGCTGACGTCAGGCTTTATCCCCAACGCAATGGCGTTGATCGCCTCGCAGGTGCCGCGGGAAAAGAGCGGTTGGGCGTTGGGAACCCTCTCCACCGGGCAAATTTCCGGCGTCATTCTCGGCCCGCTGTTCGGCGGATTTATGGCCGACTATATCGGCCTGCGGATCGTATTTTTCATTACCGCCGGCATGTTGTTCATCAGCTTTTTGATTACGCTTTTTGCGATAAAAGAAAACGTAATCAAAGTCAGCAAGGCCAATCGGCTGAGTGGTAAAGCGGTGTTCACTTCTCTGCCTTATCCGATGCTGATCGTCAGCCTGTTTGTGACCACCATGATGATCCAACTGGCGAACGCCTCCATTAATCCCATTCTGACGTTGTTCATCCGCGACCTTGCGCCAGATAGCAATAATATCGCCTTTATCAGCGGAGTAATTGCCGCCGTACCCGGCGTGTCGGCACTGATGGCCGCGCCCCGGCTCGGCCGTTTGGGCGATCGCATCGGCGCGCATCGTATTCTGATCGCCGCGCTGGGGCTAAGCGTACTGTTATTCTGCATCATGTCGGTGATTAAAACGCCGACCCAGCTTGGCATACTGCGGTTTATGCTCGGCTTTGCCGATGGCGCGCTGATGCCCGCGGTGCAGGCGCTGCTGGTAAAATACAGCAGCCAGCAGGTCACCGGCCGCATCTTTGGCTATAATCAGTCATTTATGTATTTAGGCAATGTTGTCGGCCCGCTGGTTGGCTCCGGCGTTTCAGCCATGGCGGGGTTCCGCTGGGTCTTTCTGACGACGGCGTTTCTGGTGCTGTGCAACACGGTACAAATTGCATTAAGCTTTCGCCGGTTAGCCAAAAAACCTGAATAGACAAGGCCGCCGTCCGTAGCGTCGGATTGTCATCAATACCCGCTTCATTCCCGATCGCGCCACGGCGTCATGGCAGTCACGTAAATGACACATCCGTTATTTAAGCTTCTGTGATTTTGATAATCAAATCAGTCATCGCATTCAAGATAACGGATGCCCACAAGAGTGAATCAGATGAAACATAATATCTTTCCGCTATTGCTAGCCGGACTTATCCCCTTCAATGCCCTTGCCGAGGGCGAAAAAGTCACCCGCTACGTGGTCACCTTTCCCGAAGGCGACCACGTGATTTATCAGGGAAAATTCGCCGCTAATTTTCCCCATGGTTTACCCGTGGGCATTGGCTCCGGCCTCTATTTTAACGGTAAACAGGGCGATGACCTGCTGTTTACCACGCTGACCGATCGCGGCCCTAATGCCGACGCGCCGCTGGCGGGCGATAAAGAGGCTAAAATCTTCGCCAATCCCGACTTCACGCCGCTGGTGATGGATATCAAGGTGAGCGCCGAAAAAGCGCAGGCCACCAATCCGCGCGCCTTGCATGACGAACAAGGGCCGATCAATGGCCTGCCGCTGCCCGACGACTTGATAGGCTCCACCAATGAAGTGGCGCTAAATGATGCATTACAGCCGTTAAAAGCCAGTAAACGCGGCCTGGATACCGAAGGGATCACGCCGGACGGCACAGGCGGCTTCTGGCTGTGTGATGAGTACGGGCCGTTTCTTATCCACATCGATGCGCAGGGAAAGATCCTGCAAAAATTCGGCCCGACGCCTGTCGGCGCGGAACAGTCTGTCGCCACCGGCTTGCCCAATATCATCAAATGGCGGCAGCCTAACCGCGGCTTCGAGGGGTTAACCCGACTGCCGAACGGCACTCTGGTGATGGCGGTACAGAGCACCTTGGATATTGATAATAAAAGCAAGAATAAAGCACGCTTCACGCGTCTGGTGATATTTAATCCGCAAACCGGCGCCAGCCGCATGGTGGGCTACCCCATCAATGTCGACAGTTACAAAAAGGCCAAAGACGCCAAGATCGGCGATATTGCGGCGTTAGACAATCAACGGATTTTGCTGGTGGAACAAGGCGCCGACAAAGACCATCAAATGCAAAACCGCATCTACCTGGTGGACCTGAGCAAAGCGACCGATCTGACGCCGTTTGACGCCGACGGCAAATCGCCGGAATTCGACGATCGCCACGAGTTGGAAAAACGCGGTATTCGTCTGGCGCAAAAACAGGAACTGGTGGATTTGCGCAAGCTAGGCTGGCAGCAGGAAAAGGTCGAAGGACTGGCGATTGTTGATAAACAGACGCTGGCCGTGATCAACGATAACGATTTCGGCCTGCGAACTGAGCTGAAATCCCCGGTGAAAGCCAAAGACAAAGCGGACGATTATCAGCTCGGCGCGGACGGTAAACTGACTCGCGATGGCGAAGCCGCCGGCACCACGCTGGAAATCGTACCGTTGCAAAAACCGGAGTCCGACAATGAGCTGTGGCTGATCAAACTGGCGCAACCGATACAGTAACCACTTAAAATATAAAACGTTTCTATACCAGATAACATCCGACTGGCCAGTTTCAATCCTGCCAGCCGCTGTTAACACAATATTGTTGATCGGCTAAAATAGTGATCTAACCAGCATTTTTTAGCAATCGCGGTTAATAACGACCCGGTTTATAGACGGACTTTCTATAAAAACCTCAATCCGCTGGTGATGCTCTTGCGCCAGCAGTAGGATCGTTACGATTTTTTATCGTCAACGAAGGAGGTTAATATGTATAAGGCGTATGACAGATATAGAAATCCGCTTGATGCCGGTTACCGCGTGATGCAAAACGATTCTCGCCTGGTGGGAACCATTGCGGCTATTCACGCAGAAAACCTGAAACGTGATGAAATTCGTCGTGCAAAATGCGTTGAGCTAAAGGGCGTTAAAGAGTATTTCGCCCCGCAGGAACTGATGTGCCTTAGCCGTGCCTGATTTTTAACAGGCGGCGGCTTTATCGCGCCTTTTTATGATTTACGGTGTTACTCACGCATCAGTTTTGTTGTTTCGGGCGTCGCTCTGTCGCCCGATATTGTTCGGCCATGCCTAACGTCCCCCGCACTCAGGTTTGCTCAAACCAATCGCTGTTTTGCTCCGCAATGGGCGTGATCGAATAAATCATCTCCTGTAAATGCTCACGAATGGCTTTTTCCGCCGCATCAGGATCGCGGTTTTTCAGCCCGTCAAGAATAAGATAATGCTGCTGAATCAGACTAGTCGGAGGGGAAACCTGGCTCAAGCTGAGAAAACGCACCCTATCCATAGTCGCTTTAATTGACTCGATGGTTTCCCATGCCAGCGGACAATTCGCTATCTGGGTCAGCGATTGATGAAAGCTGTCGTCGAGACTGAGAAACTCGCGAATCTGCTCATTCTGCGCGGCCAGCGCCTGGCGACGTAAATTATGCTCCAGCATCAAGAGTTGCTCATCGGTGACCATCTCGGCGGCGCGGCGCGCAATCGCGCATTCCAGCGCCTGACGGATAAAGCGGGCATCGGCCACCCGCTGCTCGGAAATTTTCATCACAAAGGTGCCGCGCTGCGGCAATATCTGCACCAGCCCGGATTCGGCCAATTTGATGAACGCTTCCCTGACCGGCTGGCGCGACACCTCGAAACGCGTTGATATTTCTTTCTCAGACAACAATTTACCCGGCGGAATATTGCATTCCACAATGTCTTTACGCAGCACGCGATAAATCTGTTGATTTACTGGCTCAGTGTTATTGATGTGAAAAGTGGTGTCCATGCCGCTGCTTTTAACCCAAGGTATTTATTTACTGATCGATTATCATACATGCATCACGCTTATCGCTCTAGGTGTAATTGTTGCATAAAAACCATGCTCGGATGCAGCAGGCTGAGGGAAACAGCATAGAAAAAGCGCGGTAAATTAATAACCCGCGCTGTGCCAGCGTTGCTTTGCGAATCAGTCAGCCATCGCTTTTAACGTCGCGCTGGTGCCCGTGTCCAGCAGCGCCAGATAAAACTGCGTCACCGTTTGAACGAAGGTTTGATTATCGGGTAGATCCTGACCAAAAATGGCATTTAAAGAGAGTAATGCCGTCACGCGGTCCTCCCCCTCATCGCTTCGTCGCACCGTTTCGGCTATCGCCGCCTGCAGCGGATCGCTGATTTCAATGGGTCGCCCTTGTTCATCCACGCCGCCGACATAACGCATCCAGCCAGCCACGCCCAACGCCAACATGTCAAAACGGCTATCATGAGCCAGGTGCCAGCGAATGGAATCCAACATGCGCTGCGGCAACTTCTGCGAACCGTCCATCGCTATCTGCCAGGTTCGGTGCTTTAAGGCCCGATTACGGTAGCGCGACAGCAATGCATCCGCATAGGCGACGAGATCAACGCCCTGAACATGCAGCGTGGGCGCCTGCTCATCCAGCATTAAGCGGCGCGCCGCCGCCACAAGATCGTCATCCTGCATGCACTCGCTAATGTATTGATAGCCTGAGAGGTAGCCCAGATAGGCCAACAATGAGTGGCTGCCATTGAGCATTCTCAGTTTCATCTCTTCAAACGGCAGCACATTCTGTACCAGCTCCGCCCCGGCTTTTTCCCACTCAGGACGGCCGTTCACAAAGTTGTCTTCGATCACCCATTGAAAAAATGGCTCACAGGCAACCCCGGCCGGATCGGCCACGCCTAACTGGTTATGAATAGTTTCCAGCGTCTCAGGCGTGATCGCCGGCACGATCCTATCAACCATCGTCGAGGGGAACGTGATGTTCCGCTCAATCCATCGCGCCAGCTCGCTATCCCGCAGCTCGGCCAATTGCATAATCACGCGGCGGGTAACATGACCATTTTCCGGCATATTGTCGCAGGACATGACGCTGAATGGAGGCAAATTCCGTTCCCGACGGCGCTTAATGGCGGCCAGAATCACGCCGGGCAGGGAGCGTGGCCGGTCGGGCGACGCCAGGTCATGGCGAATCAACGGGTGTTCGGTATTTAACCGGCCGGTGGCCGGGTGATGACAATAACCCTTTTCAGTCACGGTAATCGACACAATGGCAATATCCGGGGCGCTCAGCACGGCCAGCACCGCATCAATACCTTCAACTTCAGCATGCAACGCTGAGGTCGCCACGCCGACAATCCGGCTTTGCCATCCGGCATCGGCCATTTCCGATACCGACCAGAGAAAATCCTGCTGGCGAATATCGTTGATTTGCTGCTCGCCGCCAACCAGATTGATCTCACAGTATCCCCAGTCGCTGCCGTGTTCAGATGCCAGCTTATCGGCGCAAACCGCCTGATGCGCCCGATGAAACGCGCCGAAACCGATATGGGCGATACGCGTTTTCAGGGCACGGCGATGATATTGCGGCACGATGACCTGTGGTTTCAGCAGGCTAAATTCAGTAATTTTCATTTTTTACCGACCTTGATTTTAAAGCTATTGAGGTAATGATCCGCTATCAAATAAAACCAGAGAGATTTATTATGCGGCATCCTCCAGATCGCCCAGGTCGCGATCTTTTACTTCCGGCATGCAGATGGCTGAGAATAAACCGACCAGTGAATAAACGATTAACATAACCGCGATAGGCCACCAGGATCCGGTCATATTACAGAAGATACCGGCCAACACCGGACCGAACCCGACGGCAACCAAGCCGCCGGCCTCTTTGGCGATAGCCATTTGCGTGAAACGATCCCGCGCGCCGAAGATTTCCGCCATGGTGATATTTTCGAGCGCAAACAAACCTAATACGGCAACGTTATGAATAACAATAATGCAGAGGATTATCGTGCTGACCGCGACATTCTTATCCACAATAATCGATAGCATTGGGTAAGCTAAAATTATCGCGGAAATGTTGATAATAATATAAGGCGTCCGACGCCCAATTTTATCAGAAAGCCACCCCAGTAACGGTATGGAAATAAATCCGATAGCGGAACTTATCATTAGCGCATCAGTTGGAATCGCTTTTTCAAACAATAATGTCTGAACTAAATAGCCGGCCAGAAATGTTTGAATAAGACCTGAATTGCCTGCCTGACCAAACCGTAACCCGGTAGCCAGCCAGAAAGACTTGCCCTTGAACATCTCGACGATTGATTTACTGGCAATAAGCGGCGCTTTAGTCGGCGATGCGTCATCACCGGTTTCATTCACTTTTTCAAAAACAGGGCTTTCTTTAAGGTTCATCCTTAGCCATATGGCAAAGAACATGACGACAACGCTACACAGGAAAGGTACGCGCCAACCCCATGCCAGTAATTGTTCTTTGTCGAGCAGGAAAAACATGATCGCCCAGATCGCCGTCGCACTAAGCGTTCCGCAGTTCGTGCCCATCGCAACCAGAGAGGAAATAATCCCGCGTTTTCCTGCTGGCGAATATTCCGCCAACATGGTGCCCGCGCCGGATATTTCAGCCCCTGCGCCCAATCCCTGAACGATGCGTAACGTCACCAGTAAAATGGGAGCAAAAATGCCAATCTGGGCGTAAGTAGGCAAAACGCCGATGAGCGTCGTACAGATCCCCATCATCGTGATTGTAATAAAAAGAACTTTCTTTCTGCCTATCCTATCCCCCATTCTCCCGAAGATAAATGCGCCGACAATACGCGCGATATATCCTGCGCCATAGGTTCCCATTGCCAGAATCAAGGCCATGGCCGCGGATTGCTCCGGGAAAAAGATTTGATGAAAAACTAATGCTGCTCCTAGCGAGTACAACTGAAAATCCATAAATTCCAAAGCGGTGCCTAACCATCCGGATACCGCCGCCTTTACTAAATCAGTGGTGCTCCGTTCAGGTTTATTCGGCCTGGACTCTACTTTTTTATTGTTCATATTTATACTCTCTACGATGTGTAGGTAGCGTATAGCACCATACCAGATAACCGATTATTAGATGCGCTATACCTTTATCCAGGTCTTAAAAATAAGACCCGGATGAATACAGAAGAAGATTGTTGTTATAAATAAACGCCCGGTGTTGTATAAATCAGTTGTTACCCTCCGTTAAATAAATCACACCTATATATTTAAAATTATTTATTAAAAAATTATGCATCAAACTTCAATAATATCTTGCAGCAGCTTTTTTGATCTTTCTCAAATATCTCAATCGCATTAACCACCTGTTGATAATCAAACTGATGAGTAATTAATTTTTCCGGATTGATTTTCTTCTTTTGCAGCCATTCAATAACAATTGGAAATTTATTCGCATTGAGTCTTGAGGAGAAAATAGAAAGTTCTTTACTGGTAATTCCCTGTTGGCTTACCTGACAAGGTTCGTTGGAAAAACCCATAATCGCGATACGGGCAGCCGGCGAGGCAATGGCGATCGCTTCCGGCAAAATTGCCGGATGACAGGCTGCGTCGATAATCAGCGTAGGCTTAATATTCAGCTTGTCCAACTCATCCTTTAATGACAGTAACGCGTTATTAATCACTTTAGTGGCGCCACAGCGCTGCGCCAGCGTTAAACGTTCAGGGATGCGATCAACGACAATCACCTCTTTAACCTGATACACCCCTTTTAAAACCTGAACGGATGTCAATCCCATCGGTCCGGCGCCATAAATCAGGGCGACATCTTGTTCTGTGGGTTTGATTTGCGCCGTCACATTGGCCGAAATGGTAAAAGGCTCCACCATTACCGCGAACTCATCAGGGATCTCATCCGGAATGGTATAAGCGTTTTTAGCCGGCACCGCGGCATAATCGCTGAATCCGCCATCACGATGCACGCCTAATACCACCAAAGAGCTACATACGTTCGGCCGGCCAATGGAACAGGGATAGCAGTGTCCGCAACTGACGACGGGATCAACAGATACCCTTTCACCAATGCGCGAAGCATCCACGTCCTCGCCGACGGCATCGATAATACCGAAGAATTCGTGGCCAATGACCCTGGGATACTTGGCGAAAGGATTATGCCCGCGATAAATATGGCTATCAGAACCACAAATTCCGGCTAGTTTTACCTTGACCCTGACTTCTCCGCTGGCCGGCTGAGGTAGCGCTCTTTCCTCGATCGATAAATCATTCGGCTGTTTTATAACGATACTTTTCATATTGTCACCTTTATCACCAATTCCATAAGGTGCCGTCTTCCAGACGCGCCACCGGCAAATAAGCGGGTTCATAGGGATATTTAGCCGCCAGCTTTTCATCAAACTCGATGCCCAGCCCAGGCTTATCGCCGGGGTGCATATAACCGTCGTCAAACACCCAGTTATGCGGAAACACTTCCAACATTTTTTCGGAGTAGCCCATGTATTCCTGTACGCCGAAATTAGGCACCCAGAGATCGAAATGCAGCGCCGCCGCCATACAGACAGGCGACAGATCGGAAGGACCATGAGAACCGGTGCGCACCTGATATAACGACGCGAAATCGGCAATACGCCTCATCCCGGTAATGCCGCCGGCATGAGTGATGGTGGTGCGGATATAGTCGATCAGTTGCTCTTCGATCAGCTGTTTGCAATCCCAAATGCTGTTAAATACCTCGCCGACGGCAATCGGCGTTACGGTGTGTTGACGGATTAAACGGAAGCACGCCTGATTTTCGGCAGGGGTTGGATCCTCCATCCAGAACAGCCGGTAATCCTCAATGCTCTTACCAAAGCGCGCGGCTTCGATCGGCGTCAGCCGGTGGTGCATGTCATGCAGCAGATGTTCCGAAAATCCGAATTTTTCACGCACGGCCGCAAACAATTTCGGCGTAAAATCAAGATACTTCTCCGTAGACCACAGTTGCTCTTCGGGCCAGTCGCCTTTGGTCGCCGGCTCATAAGCCTCCCCTTTGCCTTTCGCCATTCCATAGGTGGTTTTCATTCCGGGTACGCCGCACTGTACGCGAATGGCTTTGAACCCCATGTCGCGATGTTTGGCGTAATCATCCAGCACTTCATCGATGGTATGGCCGGTAGTATGACAATAAACCATCACCCCGGTGCGCGATGCGCCGCCCAGTAGCTGATAAAGCGGCAGGTCGGCGACTTTACCTTTGATATCCCACAGCGCCATATCCACGGCGGATATAGCCGACATCGTTACCGGGCCGCGACGCCAATAGGCCCCCTTATAAAAAAATTGCCAGATATCCTCAATCCGCTGCGCATCACGCCCGATCAACTGCGGGCAAAGGTGATCCTTAAGGTAAGACGCAACCGACAGTTCACGACCATTAAGCGTGGCGTCACCGATCCCCGTCACTCCGCTGTCCGTCGTGATTTTCAAGGTGACGAAATTACGCCCCGGACAGGTAACAAATACTTCTGCGCTGACAATTTTCACTTTACGTATCCTTCTCGCTCGATTTATCACTATCGCACCTCAATGACTACTACCATACAAGTACATTAAGATGGGTAATTTGAATCACCTCACATTTATGCATTCCGGATCCGGCGGCAGGGAAAACTGGTCTTGATGGCATATTTTCAGGCAAGCGATAAGCAGTTCGCAGCAAGAGCCAGAGGAAGGGAGGAGCAGCGGATCTTCATTTTATATCAATCAGCCAAAGCGACGTCGGCAGCATCTATTCATATTATCCGTCACAAATTCACTATTTTAATTACCACTACGTTAACAATATTTAAATAAATATCACTAACGCAAATGCAAATTATTTGCAAAACCGCCATTCATTATGTCGCAGATAATTCAGTTTTCATCGAACTGAAATATTGGCGCGAGTTAGCCAAATAAAAAACGGTTATAGTAGATTAATGTTTCTTTCATATAGATACACAAAGAAATAAATGTGACTAAGAGCACAATCATCCCGTTGTCCCTATGGTCAAATAAAAACGAATAACAAGAATATGGATTATGGGTAAGTTAGCCGTCTGACCCGGAATATTTTAAGTCATAAAAATTACCTCTGATGCCAGATTGGCGCCCTTTTCCCGATTAGTTTTTTTGTTGCACAGCTCAGGAATAATTTCATTTATCGTCAGAATGAGCGGAAGCCAACAAAAACCTGCGCCCAATAGCTTTCAAGATGCAGCCCGGCGCCCCCCTACGCGTTCCAGAAGATGAATAGCGGAAGTCGGCCGTGGGGACCATGACGGCTGCGGCATGAAGGATAGCGGGATATCACGATGATCTGCTGATATCGACACCACGTTTCAGCATGGCTGTAGTTTCAATGTGAAGGTTATGTTATGGAAGAATTTTCTCGTCGTCGTTTTATGGCTTACCTGGGAAGCGCCATTGTCGTTACCGGTAATTCCAGCCTCGCGCTCGCACAAACCGCGGAAGAACCCGCCAGGACCACGAACCCCAAAGGCGTCAAATACGGTCTGCTGCACAATGAGCAACGCTGCATTGGCTGTAATGCCTGCGTAGGCGCCTGTAAAACCACCAACCATGTGCCCGATGGCGTCACCCGGCTGGAAATACTGAAGACGGTCGATATTCCCGCGCAAGGGAAGACCCGGGCATTCAGGCAGTATTTTCGTAAATCCTGTCAGCACTGTGAAAATCCCCCCTGTGTTTCCGTCTGCCCGACGGGCGCTTCATTTAAAGATGCATTAACCGGCATCGTCGACGTCAATGATAAACATTGCGTCGGCTGCCGTTACTGCATCGCCGCCTGCCCTTATCATGTCCGCTTCATTAACCCGGTGAGTAAAACGGCGGACAAATGTAATTTTTGCCGGGAAACCAATCTGGCGGCAGGTAAACAACCTGCCTGTGTTGAAATATGTCCGACCAAAGCGCTGGTCTTTGGCGATCTGAACGATCCTGAAAGCGATATTTCGAAAATGATTCAGAGCAATTCAACCTACCGGTCAAAAGTTTATCTTGGCACCGAGCCGCAACTCTATCGCGTGCCGGGCAGACGGGGAGAAATCGACAATGCATAACGCCTTTCACTTTGACTCCCTGGTATGGGATTGGCCCATCGCCATTTATCTGTTGCTGGTGGGAATTTCCGCCGGCATGGTGTCGCTGTCCATTTTGATTAAATACTATGTGCCAACCGAATACGGCGGCGGCAACAATATTATAAAGTCGACGGCGATCGTGGCTCCGCTGGCGGTTATCGTCGGGCTGGTGATCCTGATATTCCACCTCACCCGCCCGATGACGTTCTGGCATCTGATGATTTTCTACAACCCCACGTCAATTATGTCGCTCGGGGTGATGTTATTTCAGATCTATTTTGTGGCAATCGCCTTATGGGTTATCAATCTCTACCGTGAGGGGCTGCTGCGCCTGATAGAAACCCGAATTCGTCGTCCGCGTCTGACGGCGCTGGCGCAAAGGGCCACCGCCATTATCGCCAATAAAGCAAGCTGGATTGAGAAAGTATTGCTGGTGCTGGCCATACTGCTTGGCTGTTATACCGGCTTCCTGCTGTCCGCGCTGAAGTCTTTCCCGCTATTGAATAACCCGGTGTTGCCCGTGCTGTTCCTGGCGTCGGGCACCACCTCGGGTATTGCGGTGGCGATACTGGTCAGCGCCATGAGCATTAATCGCGCCGCGAATAGCGCGACCCTCCATTTTATTCATAAAATAGAGAATCCGGTGGTTTACGCCGAGCTGTTCCTGCTGCTTGCCTTCTTTGTCGGCCTTTTCCTCGGCGGCGGACAAAAAACGGTGGCGGCGCGCACCGCGCTCAGCGGTTTCTGGGGCGGCATATTCTGGATCGGTATCATCGGCATGGGGATCGCCATACCGTTAATCGCCAGCTTTATCCGCGACCAGCATCGTCAGCCCGGCAGGGGCAGGCTCATCGCTATGGCGGCATTAAGTCTGTTCGGGGTCTTCCTATTACGGTTATTCGTGCTCTACGCCGGACAAATGACGGCGGCCTGAACCGATGAATACGTCATGGGTTTTATTCTGGATTGCATCCATCACATTTTTCATGCAGTCCCTGGATACCACCATGCTGTACATCGCCATTCCAGCCATTGCAGACGCATTGCACCAGCCGGTGCTGCGTATGGAAATGATCGTGATTTCCTACGTCATCACCGTGGTCGCGTTTACGCCCGTCAATGGCTGGCTGGCCGAACGTTTCGGGGAAAAGAAAACCTATCTGCTGGCAATCGCCATATTTATGCTGGGTTCGTTGCTGTGCCTCACGGCGAACTCCGTCATCAGTCTGAGCGGGTTCCGTTTTATTCAGGGGATCGGCGGCGCGCTGATGCTGCCGATTATCAGAACCGTGATATTGCGAACCACGCCGCAGTCAATGAAGCTGATATTTCTTAACCGGATTACCCTGCTCGGTTTACTGGGAACGATGATCGGACCGGTATTGGGAAGCATGCTGGTTGATCTGTTTTCGTGGCGCATCATCTTTATCGCCAATATTCCCCTCGCCTTCATCTGCCTGTTTCTGGCTAATAAGCATGTTCCTAACGAAACCCTCCGCATGAGGCGAAACGCCGATTCCTACGGACTGGTATTAATGGTATTAATGCTGTTGACGGCCGCATTCATTCTCACCGCCATGCCTAAGAATATCATTCCCACGCCGCTCGCCCTGCTGCTTGGTTTGTCCGGCGCGGGCTTGGCCTACCTATATTTCCGGCGCGACGTCGCCAACAGAGAGACGTTATTTCCCACGGCGCTTTTTGAGATAAGGACATTTTCCATCGGCATCCTCGGCGGTATTCTCACCCGGGTGCTGCTGTCGTCCACGCCTGTCGTGCTCTCCTTAATGCTGCAGACCACCCTGGACTGCAACCGAATGGAAACCAGTATGATTCTGCTGCTTTTTTCCATCGGCGCGCTGCTGTCGAAAGTCATTTTCGAGCCGATGATTAAGCGCGCCGGCTATCGTAAACTACTGATGTTCACCACCGGGTTTACCTCGTTTTTCATTCTGACCCTGGGGTTCGCGGTGCAGGGAAAATCCACGATGCAGATCGGCGCCATCGCCGCGGTGCTCGGGATATTAATCTCGACCCTGCACTCGGCGGAGAACACCTTGGCGTTCAGCAATCTGGACAATGCCACCTATAACAGCGGCAATAATGTACTGACCATCACGCAGTTAATCTCGGTCATGGTCAGCATGGCGTTAACTTTTCCGGTGTTGCGCGTGCTCTCGCGGTATGAAATCGCCTTGAATTTGAATAGTTTCAGTCTGCTGTTTTTATTACTGGGAATGGGATTGCCGATGTGCTGCCTGGTCTTCAAACAGCTTAACGAAGAGGACGGACATCATTTTATTCACGGCCGGTAGCTCAGGCGCCCGCGTGACGAAACGTCAGGTTAAAACGATACATCCCCGGCAAGAAAGAAGGCGCCGATCCCGCCTTCAACGGTAAAATGCCATGATAACGCAAGCGGGATTCTCCGCCCCAGACCACCACATCGCCATGAGCCAGCGGCACACGCAGCGTCCGATCGCTGCGCGCCATGCCGCCGAATAGGAACATGGCGCTGAGTCCCAGAGAGAAAGAGACGATCGGCTGCCGATAATGATATTCATCCTTGTCCTGATGCAAGGATAGTCGTGCGCCGACCTCATAGCGGTTAATCAGACAGGCGTCCGGTTCGAAATCGGCAAAACCGGCCTCGCCGGCCGCCGCTTTCGCCAGTCGGGAAAAAACATCAGGCATCGCCGGCCAGCGTTGCCCGCTGAACGGGTCGAACGGAGAATAGCGATAGCCCATTTCATCCGTTACCCAGCCAAGCGGCCCACAGTTGCTCATCGCAACCGACATGGTATGGCCGCCCGGCGTTATCATATGGCGAAATGGCGCCTGCGCGGCAACGGTATTAATCGCCGCCATCAGCGCCGGCGCCTGCTGATGAACGAACCCGCGTAGAATGACCGCGCCCGCTGCCAGCGATTCCGTCCGGCGTTGCGGCTCTTCCTGCTCAAATAAATCAAGATTCATGGTCGATCACGCCCTCCGTTTCTTTGGCCAATAACCTTCTTTTACGCTCCACGCCCCAGCGATAGCCTGACAGGGAACCATCCTGACGCACTACCCGATGGCATGGAATGGCTACCGCCAGTCGATTCGCGGCGCATGCTCCCGCGACGGCGCGAACCGCGGCCGGCGAACCTATCCTGGCGGCAATATCGCTGTAGCTGGCTGTTTCGCCAGCGGGAATATCCCG
The DNA here is from genome assembly GCF_022378355.1 of Brenneria bubanii. Taxonomy (GTDB): domain Bacteria; phylum Pseudomonadota; class Gammaproteobacteria; order Enterobacterales; family Enterobacteriaceae; genus Brenneria; species Brenneria bubanii. The sequence goes on along the minus strand of NZ_JAKMAJ010000018.1, from coordinate 59,607 downwards.
CAGCGCCTGCCATACCCGTTGCTGGAATAGCGTGCCGCGAATATCAAGCGGCAGCGCCAACCCGATTTGCGGAGCATCAACAAACCCAACCACCTGCGCCATCCGTTGCTCGAAGGCGGCATCGCCGCCGACCAATTGCGCATTGACGAACATATCCTGTAGTTCATGCACCAATGATTGCGCCTCACTCCCCAGCAGAATGGCGCAAATCCCTCGTTCGCTTTCGGCCACCAGAATATCCCCGACAGAACAGGCGCCGACGGCAAAGTGGATCGTCATGCCCTGTCCTTTATTTTGAAAGGTTTTCGGCGTCATCCCCAATTGCGCATCAGACTGCTCATAAAAACGGCCGCTCGAACGGTAACCGGCATCCAGTATCACATTGGTTACCGGTCGCGCGCTCATCAGCTGTTTACGAAGTTGCCGTCGTCGTCGGGCTTTGGCATATTGCTTCGGCGTAACGCCGGTGATGGCTTTAAACAACCGGTGAAAATGGAAAGGACTTAATCCCACCTCTTTCGCCAGCGCTTTCAACGCGGGCGCCCTGTCGGCCTGCTCGATAATCCGGCAGGCTTGCGCAATCTGCTGCGCCTGCTGATCTTCCCGCGAGATCAACCCCTGACGGCAACGCTTGCAGGGACGGAATCCAGCGGCTTGCGCTTCTTCAGCCGTGGCGAAGAACACCACATTTTCGCGTTTGGGCTGGCGCGATGCACAGGAGGGCGAGCAGTATACGCCAGTGGTTTTTACCGCATAAATAAAGTTGCCGTCCGCCGCCTTATTACGCGCCAGCACCGCCAGCCAGCGTGATTCGTCATTCTGATGGGGTTTATCGACAGATTTCATGCTTATTCTCCCGCGTGATAGGTTTCTCAGGTCTGATGTCAAACCATAAGATGAATATGAAACCCGAACACGTCCAACTCTTGCTTTTTAATTCGCATAACGCTGCACTGAGCATGCCGTCGAATTATACTCTCGCCTGCGCGCGGCGTCCCGACGCCGAAAACTATCACCAGGCAGGAAAACCCATTGATGACAGGCCATCGCCAACAACGTTTCCACCAGCAGGCCAACAGGCACCTGAGTACGATAAACGATCGCTGGGCGCGACTGATATCCCGCATCGGCGACTGCCGTCATCAAACCGCGCCGCACAGAGAGCCCTATGAGGCATTGATACGCGCGGTCGCGCACCAGCAGCTAACCACCCGGGCAGGCGACGCGATGGTGGCGAAACTGCTGCGCGTGCATGATGAAGGCGGTCAAGCATTTCCCAGCGCGGAACAAGTCGCGTCTTGCTCCGCCGATACGCTGCGACAATGCGGCTTTTCCGTCCGTAAGGTGGAAACGCTGCATGCCATTGCGCAAGGCGCGCTCAACGGACTGGTGCCTTCCCTTCGACAGGCGCAAGCCATGGACGACGAAACGCTTATCGCACAGCTCAGCTCGTTAAAAGGTATTGGCCGCTGGACGGTGGAAATGTTTCTGATTTATTCCCTTGAGCGAACGGACATTATGCCGCTGGATGATCTGGGCATTAAGCAAGGGCTGCGCTACGTTTACGATCTACCGCTTATGCCGACACGCCGTACTCTGCTTGCGCTAAGCCAGGCCTGTCGACCTTATCGCACTATAGCGTCCTGGTATTTGTGGCGGGCGCCATCACTCCCCGAATTCCAGCAATTTAAAGGCGCGCTGCGGCAACCTCGCTGACGACGCGCTGCGCAAAGGCATCGCGGTTAGCGTACGGGCGCACCGCGCGTATTCTTGTTTTGCCGCAGAATAATGCGCGTGCGCAGGCTATCGTAAAGCCAGTTGTAGACGATGGTATAAGGTAGAAAGAACAGGAAAAACCCGATCTCTACCGTCAACGCCTGCCACAGCGTCATGTTCAGCATCCAGGCCGCCAGCGGTAGACCGATTAACATAAATCCGCCTTCAAATCCCAGGCCATGGCCAATCCGCACCGACAGGCGCCTGGTCACGCGATCGGCGGGCCAGATCCGGTCAAATACCGTGTTATAAATAATGTTCCACAGCATGGCAATACTGGATAGCATGACCGCCAGCGCCCCCATATCAAACAGCGGTTTATTCAGTATCCAGGCCCCCGCTGGCGCACAAATCAACAACGCGATAAGTTCAAAACCCAGCGCATGAATAATACGTTCAACGACTGTTTTCTTTTGCATAGCACATTCACTTTTTATTTCGATTATTTATAAGGGTTCATGATTATGGCGACGATATTTAGCCGCTTCGGACCTATTTTCATCGTAATAACTGATAGAATAAAATTAGAAACCATCGATAAAAGCGATAGATAGAGATATGCGTTACTCCCCGGAATCCTTACTGGCGTTTATTGCCACCATCAATACCGGTTCGTTTTCGGCCGCGGCCAGACATTTACATAAAAGCCAGTCCACCGTCAGCACCGCTATCGCTAATCTGGAAGCGGATTTGAGCTTGGTTTTATTCGATCGCTCTGGTCATCAGCCGCGTTTGACGCCGGCGGGGAAAAAGATACAGACTTATGCCCAGGCAATCCTTTCCGCCAGCGAAATGCTGGATGAAGCGGCGATCAGGCTAGCCGACAATATCGAGCCCCGGCTGACGTTCGTGTTGTCCGACACCTGGAAAACCACGCATTACGAACCGGTGCTGCATCGCTTCGCACAACGTTTTCCCGATATTGAATTTGAATGTCTGATGGCCGAAGACGATGATGTGATTGATTTGCTGCAGTCTCAGCGCGCACACGTAGGGCTGATGCGAGCACAGCCCGTCTACCCGCCGGACATCGCCATTTCCCGTTCGCAGATAAAAACGGAAATGGCGATATTCGTCGCCGCGGATCACCCGCTGGCCGCCGAGAAAAAAGTGACCCGTACTCGGTTAGCCACCGTGCGCCAACTTTATCTGAACACCTATAAACGTAGCGATAGGCTGCAAGTCGAGGGCGTAGTCTGGTCTGCGCCGTCTTACCTTATATTGCTGGAGATGGCGGAACAGGGCTTTGGCTGGAGCATCCTACCGCGCTGGCTGGTGTCACAGTTCGGCCACCAAAATTTGGTCGAGTTGACCGTCGCAGGCTGGCCGCAGCTTATAGATGTGGATATCGTTTGGTCCAAACCCTATCCGCCGGGCCCGGCAGGCCTGTGGATGATTGATAATCTGCTGGCTCAACAGGAAAATGCCGTTATTTCCCCGGCGATATAACCTCAATGCTTGGTCGGTAAAAGCTTGTGAGGTGTATTACTGATATTATTTAGATCCTTAGGTAATAAATCTAAAAAATAACGGCGCTGATAAAACGATTATTCCTGTAATTACTCCAATTAAAGTAACTTAATTAATTAAAATAACAAAAAAGGGGCGTCATTTGCGCGATTTATTACAATCCTTTTACTTTTCATTTGGCGAAAAATAAAAGGATGTTTGCATGATTTTCTTGCCGATTATGTGATGTGGCAAAGTGGTGCTCACCGACACAAAACCATACTATTATAGGGTTTATTACTTTTGTATTCGTACCAAATGAATATGTAGCGATGATAACGCCTGATATACCCGATAGATTTCGAATGGCAGGAAGGCGGCAACCAAGTCATCCCCAAGCGCTTACGCAAATAAGCGACTGGGGTGAGTGAGAGAAGCCAACGCGTCTGCAGCTTGAAGGATGAAGGGATACAAAGGTCGTTAATAACTGAATCATACAAGATGTAATCCTACTAATAATGCGAACGCAAGTGAGAAAAAAATGTCGAATAAACCCTTTCATTACCAAAATCCTTTTCCATTAAAAAAGGATGACACCGAATACCGCCTTCTCAGCAACGACTTTGTTTCCGTTACGCAATTTGAAGGACAGGATATTTTAAAAATCGAACCGGAAGCGCTTACCCTTCTCGCCCAGCAGGCCTTCCATGACGCCGCCTTTTTCCTACGCCCCGTTCACCAACAGCAGGTCGCCAGCATTCTTCACGACCCCGAAGCCAGCGAAAACGACAAATATGTTGCCCTGCAATTTCTGCGCAACTCTGACATTGCGGCTAAAGGCATTTTGCCGACCTGCCAGGATACCGGCACCGCGATTATCGTCGGCAAGAAAGGTCAGCAGGTCTGGACCGGCGTCGATGATGCCGAAGCGCTGTCCCATGGCGTGTACAACACCTTCATCGAAGATAATCTGCGCTATTCGCAAAACGCGCCGCTGGATATGTACAAAGAGGTCAATACCGGCACCAACCTGCCGGCGCAGATCGACCTCTACAGCACCGAGGGCGAAGAATATAAATTCCTGTTTGTCAGCAAAGGCGGCGGTTCCGCCAATAAAACCTATCTGTATCAGGAAACCAAGGCGCTGTTGAATCCGCAGACACTGAAGTCTTTTCTGCTGGAAAAAATGCGCACGCTGGGTACGGCCGCCTGTCCGCCATACCATATCGCTTTTGTCATCGGCGGCACCTCCGCCGAAACCACGCTAAAAACAGTGAAGCTGGCGTCAACCAAATATTATGATGAACTGCCGACCGAAGGTAATGAACACGGTCAGGCATTTCGGGATCTCATGCTGGAGCAGGAACTGCTGCAGGCAGCGCGCGATCTCGGTCTGGGCGCGCAGTTCGGCGGTAAATATTTCGCTCACGATGTTCGCATTATCCGTCTACCGCGCCACGGTGCGTCCTGCCCGGTCGGGATGGGCGTTTCCTGTTCGGCTGACCGTAATATCAAGGGTAAAATCAACCGTAAAGGGATATGGCTGGAGCAGCTTGAACACAATCCGGGCCAATACATTCCTGAATCGCTACGTAAAGCGGGTGAAGGCGAAGCGGTAAAAATCGACCTTAACCGCCCAATGCCGGAAATCCTGCAGGCGTTGTCGAAATATCCGGTGTCTACCCGCCTCTCTCTGAGCGGCACCATCATCGTCGGCCGAGATATAGCCCACGCCAAACTGAAGGAGCGTCTGGATAATGGCGAAGGCTTGCCGCAGTACATAAAAGACCACCCGATTTACTACGCCGGTCCGGCGAAAACGCCCGCAGGTTACGCATCCGGTTCATTAGGCCCGACCACAGCCGGACGAATGGACTCCTATGTCGATCTGCTGCAGGCCAACGGCGGCAGCATGATCATGCTGGCAAAAGGCAACCGCAGCCAGCAGGTAACCGATGCCTGCCACAAGCATGGCGGTTTCTATCTCGGCAGTATCGGCGGTCCGGCCGCCATTCTGGCGCAGAACAGCATCAAGAGTCTAACCTGTGTCGAATACCCGGAGCTGGGTATGGAAGCCATTTGGAAGATCGAAGTGGAAGACTTCCCGGCCTTTATCTTGGTTGATGACAAGGGCAACGACTTCTACCAGTTGATTCAGTCATCTCAGTGCGCCAAGTGTAGCTAAACGCCATCACGAGTAGGGAATACCCTGGCGACGTGCCGGGGTGTTTTATTTTAACGCCGATCTCCAGCCACCGACTAAATCATGCCCGGCAGTCGTCGCAACAAGCTCCCTTTGGCTTAAATTCCCAGGCGGAAAAATAAATGATGTATTTTAAATGCATATTTCTGGTCAGCCTGCGCGCGTATTTATAAAATATGACAATCAACGACATACAGAGACCATGATGCAAAATCTTATCTGCTATAAAAAAATGCCGCAGTGGAACAGCCATACGCTGCCGGCGGCTTTCCAGGAAAAACACAATACGCAGGAAGGCACCTGGGCCAGGCTTATCATCCTGCAAGGAGAAATGACCTTCTCTTTGCTATGCGAGAACGGCGATGTTCAGGAAACATTTCATTTTTCTGAACAAAACCAACCGCCTTTTATTCAACCGCAGGTATGGCACCGTATCGCTTCCATTTCTGACGACTTCGAATGTCAGCTGAATTTTTTCTGCACGCCGGAAGATTTCTACGCCAAGAAATATGGGCTTTCACGTACGCATTCCGACGTCATTAACGCCATGCAATATATCCGCCCCGGCAAAACGCTGGATTTAGGCTGCGGCGGCGGACGCAATGCGCTGTATTTGAATCTACGCGGCTTTGAGGTCACCGCCTGCGATAAGAACGAGCACAGCATCAACGCATTGAATGACATCATCAAAAGCGAAGCGCTGAAGCATATTCAGACCCGCGTGTACAATATCAATCAAGAGGAAATCAAAGAACGGTACGACTTTATTCTTTCAACCGTGGTGTTCATGTTTCTGGATCGCCATCGTGTTCCCTACATTATTCGCAATATGCAGGAAAACACCGCACCGGGCGGATACAACCTGATCGTCGCCGCCATGTCGACCGATGATTATCCCTGCCCGATTCCGTTTTCCTTCACATTCAAAGAAGGCGAACTAAAGCACTATTATGCCGATTGGCAGATCGTCGAATATAACGAGAACATCGGCGAACTGCATAAAACTGACGAGAGCGGCAACAGAATAAAGTTGCGCTTCGCCACGCTGCTGGCCAAGAAAATTTAACGGCGGGGGAAATTGAAGCCTGTCAGATAGCAGAGAGGCCGATGTCGTCATCGGCCTCAAAAGCGTCAATCAGCTGGCCTTGCGTTCCGCGGCCTGACGGTACGCCACGATATCTTCAATGGTTAATACCGGCATATTATGCTGTTTGGCAAAGGCGATGACTTGCGGCGCTCGCGCCATGGAACCGTCGTCATTGGTTAATTCGCACAGTACGCCAGCCGGTTTTAATCCCGCCAGCGTCGCCAAATCGACGGATGCTTCAGTGTGTCCGCCGCGAGTTAATACGCCGCCCGGCTGGGCCCGCAGCGGAAAAACGTGTCCAGGATGGCTCAGATCGCTCGGCTTGGCGCCATCGGCGATGGCAGCGCGGATGGTGGTGATGCGGTCAGCGGCGGAAACCCCGGTGGTGACCCCTTCGGCGGCTTCGATCGTAATGGTGAATGCGGTTTGATAGTGGCTGGAGTTATGCTCCACCATCATCGGCAGTTCCAACTGCTGACGACGCGCTTCCGTCAGGCACAGGCACACAATGCCGCTACCGTGACGAATGGTCAGCGCCATTTGCTCCACGGTCATGCTTTCAGCGGCAAAAACCATATCCCCTTCGTTTTCACGATCTTCGTCGTCCAACACCAGCACGCCACGGCCTTGACGCAGGGCATCAAGAGCATGTTCCACACGTTCAAGCGGAGTGCCAAATTCAGAAAGTAATGTCTGATTCATGGTAAAAAAACCTCAATGTTATTATGGATTACCAGAATCAGGGCGAGACTAAGGAGTTACCATCACAACAGATTGCATTGCAATGGTTAAAAAATAACGCGAGTGGGTTAATAATATAACGACTTGATCATATCACTACCCGACAGGTACCGTTACTCTCTCCCGTCCGGACTCTAACCGTCGGCCCCGGAATTACACCGGATCTGCTGACCTCACGCCGGCGACCCGAAAGATTCATCGGTAAACCGGACTGTGAGCGCTCGCGGGCTTCCAACGCGTATATAACGATGTACATACGACTGGTTTACCGCCGGTGGGGAATTACACCCCGCCCTGAGAATAAGCGGATTAACTATAGCGCCAATGAACTAGCAGGGCAATTGATTAGCAACAAGAAATGTGACGCTGCTCGACGGAATAATTCCCCTGCGTATCGAACCACTTTCATGCGAATGCTCGAAAGCTAACGGGGGTAAATACGAGTTTTAGTTTATACATCCCTTAACTCGCATTACACTTAAGCGATGACTATCCCAAATAACAGAATCAGGAAAGCGCCATGATTGACCCGAAAAAGATTGAACAGATCGCCCGTCAGGTGCATGAGTCCATGCCAAAAGGCATCCGGGAATTGGGCGACGATGTTGAGAAGAAAATCCGCCAGGTATTACAGGCGCAATTCAGCCGGCTTGATTTAGTCAATCGCGAAGAGTTTGACGTGCAGACTCAGGTGCTGCTGCGCACGCGTGAGAAAATCACCAGGCTGGAACAACGTTTGATGGAGCTGGAAGCGAAATTATCTGACGCGGAAAAACCGCCGGTCACCACGCCAGACAGCGAGTAAGCCCTATCATCGACGCCTTCGCCGCCATCCATACGGCGGAGGCGTTGCTTCAATGAAGCGCCAGCTTCGCTAGTTTATGCGGCAGGAAAAGCCAAAGCAGCGCCAGCATGGTCAGCGCATAAAGCGACTTCCAACCGATCATCAATAACAGCGCGCAGCACAGCATGCTGCCTATCATCGCCATGATTTTGGCCCGCCCGTGCAGCAAGCGCCATCCCGACAACATACACAGCAGGTAGATCAAAACAAAAATACCGTTTGCATACACGATAAGCTGCTCAAGCGGCAGTCTCAGCCAGTAAATCAGCAGGCAACTCGCTACACAGCACGCCACCACCACAGACAGCGCATTGACTGGCGTCAGCCCGGAGGAAAGCTTGCCCAATGAGCTGCCTGCCGGCGCTTGCGACCATACCAGCCGGGCAAAACCCTGGGTATAAATATTCATTGAGGCAAAACAGGCCAGATACCCGACGATACAGGCAATCCATAATCCCTGATCGCCAAACAGTTGCACCACGATACGCGGCAGCGACGAAGTTGCTCCCCAGCCTTCGCCATAAGCATGGAAGTGAAGCACAGCGACGGTGCATCCCCAATAAACCGCGCCGGCCACCAGCATTCCTATCAGCAGCGCCCGCGGAAAATCACGTTCAGGCGAGCGAAACTCCGTCGCCATGTGCGCGAAAGCTTCCAGCCCGACAAAACACCAAAACATTACCGCCAGCGAGCTAAAGGTATTCGGCCAGGAAAGTGAACTGATGGCCGGCCAGTCGATATGGGCCGGGGTAATGTCCCCCCGCCACCAGATAGCCGCGACCAGACCAACCACCAGCAGGGCAATCACGATCTGAATATTACCGCTCGACCCCGCGCTACGCATCCCCAGCAACCATATTCCGCCTAGCGTCAGCAACTGAACCAGCAACAGCTGATGCGCGCTAAAGCCAAACGCCGCCTGCCAGAAACCGGCGGCGATCTGTAAAGCGGCTGGCAAGCCAAGCGGTATAACCGATAAAAATAACCAGCCGCTGACACGTGCCAGACGCGGGCCGAACGCCATGCTGACAAAATGGGCGGTGCCGCCGGCGTTAGGAAAATGCTGCCCCAACGCCGCAAACCCAATCGCTATGGGAAAAACCAAAAGAATCAACAGCGGTCAGGCCCACAAGCTATCCTGCTGGCCTATTTGAGCGACCAACGCCGGTACGGCAAAAACCCCGGTGCCCAGCAGAGAGGTTGAAAGCAACCCAACGCCTTGAATCATGCCCAGATCCTGTTTTAGTCCTTTTGCTTCACTCACAGTCATTAGCCTTATGGTTCAATGTTGCCCCGCCGCCCGGCACCGATAATTCATGAAACGATTGCCGCAGCCATCACCGGCAATCTTAAGGTGCCAACAAAAAAGCCCCCGTAAACGGAGGCTTTCAATACCACGATTCGTTCCGCGTCAGGTATTGGCCTTCAGCACATCTCGAATTCGCGCCTTGTAAGATTCGACTTTCTGCGGCGTCATCATACGGCGTTCATCATCAAGCACAACGCCGCCGACATCATCAGCAATACGCTGCGCCGATTGAAGCATCAGCTTGAAATTCTGACTGGCGTCGCCGTAAGAGGGCACCATCATGAACATGGATACGCCGGGGGTGGAAAACTCAGACATTCCATCCGGATTAAATGAGCCGGGCTTCACCATATTAGCCAGGCTAAACAGCACCGGTCCGGCGCCAGCGGGATTAACGTGGCGATGGAAGATCCCCATTTCCCCGAACTGGAAACCTGATTGCAGTACGCTTTGCAGCAGCACTTCACCGCCGATTACGCCGCCTTGATGCGCGGCGACATGTAGCACCAACACCGCTTCTTTAGGCTGCTCATCCTGAGCGGGTTCAGACGAAGACGCCGCAGGCGAGGATGCCTTTTCCTGGCGCTCGTGCTGAGGGACATCCTCCGCGGAGTGCGGGTCACCGGAAAGCATGTCCGCACCCCGTGACGGCATATCCAGCTTGGGTTCGACGCTTTTGGCACGCTCATCGCCTTGAGGCTGGGAGTGCGTGGAATCAACCGACGCGTTCTCACCCAACAACGGATCGTATGACGGCTCAGATTGAGAAGAGGAGGGTCCAAAGGGCGACTTGGTTTCAGAGCGCGTCTCGTCGTTCGCACCGTAGCTTCCCAGCGAGGGTTCATTCTGCGGTCGACCACTTTTCACGCGAACTTCACCGACGCCTTCGTCAAGTTCCTCAAGCGGAGTTTCATCACGTTCTTTTTTCAAACGTTTGACAGGGCGATCGCGAAAAAGGGACGAACGCTCTTTACGACTCGTCCACAAGCCGTGCAGTAACAGCGCTATTATAGCGATCGCGCCAACGACGATTAATATCAGACGCAAGTCCTGCATCATTGCTATCCCAATTGTTCCAATACATTGCCACCGCGGCAAAGAGTTATATATCACTAACTCTATTTGCCTGCGTACACAAGTGCAAGTCTGCACGCTACATTATGACAATAAAGATAGATACAACGCATTTTTTTGCTGTTTTTTCACCCAAACGCAGACTGGTCAGTATAAAATCATCCCGTTATGATGCAGCCCCGCACAGACAACAGAGAGCGATGACTTCATGCCTTATTTAGATCCGGTTGATAAACCACGCAGCGGTATCCACTATTTTTTCGAAGGTTGGCGCTTGATTTCGCTGCCCGGCATCCGCCGCTTCGTCATTTTGCCTTTACTGGTGAATATTTTACTGATGGGCGGCGCGTTCTGGTGGCTCTTCACGCGTCTTGGCGATTGGATCCCGCAGATCATGAGCCATATTCCGACGTGGCTCCAGTGGCTTAGCTACCTCATCTGGCCGGTAGCCGTACTATCGATTTTATTGGTTTTCGGCTATCTGTTCAGCACCATCGCCAATTTCATCGCCGCGCCGTTCAATGGCCTATTGTCAGAACAGCTGGAAGCGCGCCTGACCGGCCAGCCCTTGCCTGACAGCGGCATTCTGGACATCGCCAAAGATGTTCCGCGAATAATGAAACGCGAGGTGCAAAAACTCGCTTATTACCTGCCGCGAGCGGTGGTTCTGCTGTTGCTTTATTTTATTCCGGGGGTCGGGCAGACCATCGCGCCCGTGCTGTGGTTCCTGTTCAGCGCCTGGATGCTGGCCATTCAATACTGTGATTACCCTTTCGATAACCATAAAGTCAGTTTTCCCACCATGCGTCAGGCATTACGCCAGCACAAAGTGACCAACATGCAGTTTGGCGCGTTGATTAGCCTGTTTACGCTGATTCCGTTTCTGAACCTGGTCATTATGCCGGTGGCGGTATGCGGCGCAACGGCGCTGTGGGCCGAGTGTTACCGCAGTCTTTCGGCCGTTCAGCCCAAACAGCGGTGAGAGCCGGCGCACATAGATGAATGCTTTACCTTGTAATGAAAACATATTTCTTAAGAACATAACGATATAGCAATTCTTTACTTCACTGGCGGGAATGAACGAGTATTCTCTCTATGTTCGCAAAAATTTCATACAGTTATAAGGACGGGCTATGAGCAAGATCTACGAAGACAATTCTTTTACAATCGGCCATACGCCGCTGGTTCGCCTGAACCGTATCGGCAACGGACGCATTCTGGCTAAGGTCGAATCACGCAATCCCAGTTTCAGTGTTAAATGCCGCATCGGCTCCAACCTTATCTGGGATGCGGAAAAGCGCGGAGTACTGAAAAAAGGCGTCGAGCTGGTCGAGCCTACCAGCGGTAATACCGGTATCGCGTTAGCCTACGTGGCTGCCGCTCGTGGTTATAAACTAACGCTGACCATGCCCGAAACCATGAGCATCGAACGCCGCAAGCTGCTTAAAGCGCTGGGCGCCAAACTGGTTCTTACCGAAGGCGCTAAAGGCATGAAGGGCGCTATCGCCAAAGCCGAAGAGATTGTCGCCAGCGATCCTGAACGTTACCTGCTGCTACAGCAGTTCAGTAACCCAGCCAACCCCGAAATCCATGAAAAAACTACCGGGCCTGAAATTTGGGAAGACACCGACGGCGCCGTCGATGTCTTTATTGCCGGCGTAGGTACCGGCGGCACGCTGACTGGGGTAAGCCGCTACATCAAGAACACCAAAGGCAAAGCCATCACCAGCGTAGCGGTAGAGCCGTCAGACTCTCCGGTCATCACCCAGGCATTGGCCGGTGAAGAGATAAAACCCGGGCCGCATAAAATCCAGGGGATCGGTGCCGGTTTCATACCCGATAATCTCGATCTCAAACTGATTGACCGCGTAGAAAAAATTACTAACGAAGAAGCCATCAGCACCGCTCGCCGCTTAATGGAAGAAGAAGGTATTCTGGCGGGAATCTCTTCAGGCGCAGCGGTTGCCGCCGCACTGAACCTGTTAAAAGAGAAAGCGTTTGAAGATAAAACCATCGTGGTTATTCTGCCGTCTTCCGGTGAACGTTATCTGAGCACCGCGCTCTTCGCAGACCTGTTTACCGAGCAAGAATTACAGCAATAAATCCATCGCGCGCAACACGCCAGAAAGTGAATAAGATGTTACGGAAGCACCTATCCAGGTGCTTTTTTATGTCCATTTTTGTGGCGTAGTTCAAATTTTCCATCATATGTGGATTGCTTTTCTGGCTTAGGTCTAGTATTTAACCGAACAATTATTTCGATGCGTGAAATTAATGGCCGCCAGCAAATCACTCTTTACTGAATCGATTTAACTGACGCAACGATGGTTGTATCATCGCTTTGTTTGTCCGGTTTAAATAATGATTCAAGAATCGGGTGATGTTTGGTGGTATTTTATTCAGGAAATACTTTTGCGTTTCCTTGCCGCATCCCGGCCTGCCCCTGTAACATAATCAGGTGCTAACCACACAGGCTAAAGTTCAGCGCATGCGCTAGACTTTAGTTCCACAACATCAATCTAATCCATAAGTTGGGGAAAAACAGAATGTTCCAGCAAGAAGTGACTATTACCGCACCGAACGGCCTGCACACTCGTCCTGCTGCTCAGTTTGTCAAAGAAGCCAAAGGCTTTACTTCAGAAATTACCGTTACATCCAACGGTAAAAGCGCCAGCGCAAAAAGTCTGTTCAAGTTGCAGACTCTCGGTTTGACTCAGGGTACTGTGGTTACCATCGCCGCAGAAGGTGAAGACGAACAGAAAGCTGTAGAGCATCTGGTTAAACTAATGGCTGAGCTAGAGTAATAGACAAGCCTTACAGACAAGCCTTTTTAGTGGACATCAGAATCGAGTAAGGTAGGGTTATGATTTCAGGCATACTAGTATCACCGGGCATCGCTTTTGGTAAGGCACTTTTGCTGAAAGAAGATGAGATAATCATCAACCGGAAAAAAATCTCTGCGGATCAGGTAGAGAGCGAAGTTGAACGTTTTCTAACTGGCAGGGCCAAAGCCTCTAAACAGCTGGAAGCCATCAAGATCAAAGCGGGTGAAACGCTTGGCGCAGAGAAAGAAGCCATCTTCGAAGGCCACATCATGTTGCTGGAAGATGAAGAGTTCGAGCAGGAAATCATAGCCCTGATTAAAGATGAGCATGCTTCTGCCGACGCAGCCGCGTTTTCCGTTATTGAAAATCAGGCTAAAGCGCTTGAAGAACTTGATGATGAATATTTGAAAGAACGTGCGGCGGACATGCGTGATATCGGTAAACGTCTGCTAAAAAACATTCTTAATATGACGATTGTCGATCTGGGCGAGATTCAGGAAGAAGTGATTCTGGTCGCCGCTGACCTCACGCCGTCTGAAACCGCACAGCTGAATCTGGATAAAGTTCTGGGCTTCATCACCGATTTCGGTGGCCGCACGTCCCACACCTCTATCATGGCTCGCTCGCTGGAATTACCGGCGATTGTCGGCACGACTGACGCCACCAAACAAGTGAATAACGGCGACTTCCTGATTCTGGACGCGGTTAACAATAAAATTTATCAGAATCCGTCATCAGAAGTTATCGACGAATTAAAAGCCGTACAACAGCAGTATAATTCTGAAAAGCATGAACTTGCGAAACTGAAAGACCTACCGGCAGTATCGCTGGACGGCCATCAGGTGGAAGTTTGCGCCAACATCGGTACCGTACGTGATGTCGCGGGCGCTGAGCGCAACGGCGCGGAAGGCGTCGGCCTGTATCGCACCGAATTCCTGTTTATGGATCGCGACGCGCTGCCGACCGAAGAAGAACAGTTCCAGGCCTATAAAGCCGTGGCCGAAGCCGTGGGCTCACAGGCCGTTATCGTGCGTACCATGGACATCGGCGGCGACAAAGACCTGCCGTACATGAATCTGCCGAAGGAAGAAAACCCGTTCCTCGGCTGGCGTGCGATTCGCATCTGTCTGGACCGCAAAGAAATTCTGCATGCCCAGTTGCGTGCGATCCTGCGGGCGTCCGTGTTCGGCAAGCTGCGCATCATGTTCCCAATGATCATCTCTGTTGAAGAAGTGCAAACGCTTAAAGCTGAGCTGGAAATGCTGAAAGCGCAACTGAGAGAAGAAGGCAAAGCATTCGACGAGTCAATCGAAGTAGGCGTAATGGTCGAAACACCGGCGGCGGCGGCCATTGCCCATCATTTAGCGAAGGAAGTTGACTTCTTTAGTATTGGGACAAACGACTTAACCCAGTATACTCTGGCAGTCGATCGGGGGAATGAGCTGATTTCTCATCTCTATAACCCGATGTCCCCAGCAGTATTGACCCTGATTAAACAGGTGATTGACGCATCCCATGCCGAAGGTAAGTGGACAGGAATGTGTGGCGAGCTCGCTGGTGACGAACGTGCTACACTACTGTTATTGGGAATGGGTCTGGACGAATTCAGTATGAGTGCCATCTCTATCCCACGCATCAAGAAAATTATCCGTAATGCAAATTACGAAGATGCGAAGGCGCTGGCGGAACAGGCTTTGTCCCAACCGACGGCACAAGAGTTGAGCAACTTAGTGAGCCGCTTCATCAAAGAAAAAACGCTCTGCTGAGTTCGCTCTGCCCCAAATCATTCAAGTTGCAGGAAAGCGGCGACGTAACGAAACCCCAGAAGCTTACTCAAGTAAGCGACTGGGGTAAGTAAGTATGTGAAGCCAACGAGCATGCAGCTTGAAGGATGACGGGTAATACTGACGCTGGCCCAATATTAACGCTTAGGAGAAGATCATGGGTTTGTTCGATAAATTGAAATCTCTGGTTTCTGATGATAAGAAAGACACTGGCAGCATCGAAATCATTGCGCCGCTGTCTGGCGAAATCGTCAATATTGAAGATGTTCCTGATGTCGTGTTTGCTGAAAAGATCGTAGGTGACGGTATCGCCATTAAACCTACGGGCAACAAAATCGTCGCTCCGGTAGATGGCACTATCGGCAAAATTTTTGAAACTAACCATGCTTTTTCTATCGAATCCGATAGTGGTATTGAATTGTTCGTTCACTTCGGCATCGACACAGTCGAGCTGAAGGGTGAAGGTTTCAAACGTATCGCTGAAGAAGGCC
Source organism: Brenneria bubanii (assembly GCF_022378355.1). Taxonomy (GTDB): domain Bacteria; phylum Pseudomonadota; class Gammaproteobacteria; order Enterobacterales; family Enterobacteriaceae; genus Brenneria; species Brenneria bubanii. The sequence continues at coordinate 44,024 of NZ_JAKMAJ010000018.1, read as the reverse complement.
AGCGCGTGAAGAAAGGCGATCTCATCATTGAGTTTGACCTGGCGCTGTTGGAAGAAAAAGCCAAGTCTACGTTGACCCCAGTGGTTATCTCCAATATGGATGAAATCAAAGACATGGTTAAGCTGAGCGGCACCGTTGTCGTCGGTGAAACCCCGGTTATCCGTATCAAGAAATAAATCACATCGTCATTGATGATGCAAAAAAGGCGCCTGTGAGGCGCCTTTTTTATTTTATCGTAAACCTTCTTGTCACCAGCGTGGCCAGGTTTCACAAAGTGACCGCCTGCGCGAGCGTTATTTCACTGCCAGCGGGGGATGCGCAGACAGATAATCAGTCCGCCCTGAGCGCCATTCTCAGCATCGATGTGCCCGCCATGCGCCAGCACAACCTTGCGCGCAATCGCCAACCCCAGGCCGTATCCTTTACCAGAAACAGGTGATTCGATGCGAACAAAGGGATCAAAAATACTGGATAATTTGCTTTTCTCCACCCCAGGCCCCTGGTCGGCGACTCTTATCGTCCATTCGTTTTCATCGCCGTTGAGCGAGACATGAACCTGCTGCGCCCGGGAGGAAAAGCGTAGCGCATTACGGACAATATTATCGATGGCTCTACGCATCAATTCCGCATTCCCTTTAACCGTATGATCCAGCCCCTCATCCGCGTTGAAGAGAATATCCACACCGGGAACCTGCGCTTCATAACGCGCATCGTTGACTACCGCCCTTACCAGACCCAGCAAATCGAAATACTCTTCATCCACAACGACGGTTTGGGTCCGCGATAACGCCAACAGTTCGCCAATCATCTTATCCATACGCGCCGCTTCACGCTCGATGCGCAGCAGCGAACTCTCTGTATTATCGGTATTCTGGTGCGCTAATCCTATCGCCAGCTGTAGCCGCGCCAGAGGAGAGCGCAGTTCATGAGATACATCGTGCAGCAATTGCTCACGGGTGCTGACGAGGATATCCAGCCGTTCAACCATCGAGTCAAAGTCACGAGCGACCTCGCTGATTTCATCATGACGCTTGCGCATCAAGGGTAACAGACGTACGGTAAGATCGCCTTGAGCCACGCGGCCAAACCCCGCACGAAGCTGATCAAGCGGCCGGGCCAGATTCCAGGCCAACAGCCAGCTGAACAGCAACCCACAAATGCCGCCAATCAAGAACAAGGGCGTAGGGATATTGAGAATCTCCCGCGGCCTGGTTCGCGGGCGAAAATCGCCGCGCAACGGGGTAGTATCATAACGGACTTGGTACCACTCGCCCTGAGGCCCCTGCACCTGCCTTAGCATATTAAGCGGCGGTTCCGAATCAGAAACAGGCGCTGGCGGAGGGGCGACGTCCGGTTTGAGTTTCGGACGCTCGACTGAATCAGGTCGAGGCTCAGGCTGATAGCCCATTTTCTGCTCGGATACTGGTTGCGATGATGTGGTTACCGAAATATAGCTGCGCTCTTTTTCCGGCCATTGGGCCATTACGGCGTTCCACTCGTCTACCCCGCCTTGCTTCAACACGGCCAGCGCGATGTTTGACTGCATGGTGGCGACGCGCGTCAGCGCCATCTCTTCAATGGTTTTATGCGGTTCGCCGTACAACGAAAACGCCAGCCACAACAGCTGTGAAATAACGATAAACGTGAACCAAAACCCCAACAGAATCTTCCAGAAAAGCCGTCCGCGTATCATCATTAACGAATCCGGTATCCGACGCTACGCACGGTCTCAATGGTCATCGTGTTGTCATCCAGCGCGCTGAGTTTTTGACGGATATTGCTGATGTGCACATCTACGCTGCGATCGTAGGCCTCGCGCCGACGCCCCAAGCATTTTTCCGACAGTTCGTCTTTTGAAACCACGCGTTCCGGGGCCCGCAACAGTAATTCCAGCAAGTTAAACTCGGATGCGGTGAGATCAAAAGCCTGTCCCTTCCATTCGCTGCTGCGCGTTGCCGGATTAAGCACCAGATCGCCGTATGAAGCGACGCTGTCATCCTGTTTTTTGCTCGGCTGATCGTCGTAACGGCGCAAAACCGCTCTGAGACGGGCCACCAGCTCGCGCGGATAACAGGGCTTCGGCATGTAGTCATCGGCGCCCATTTCCAGACCGATAACGCGGTCGATATTGTCACCTTTCGCCGTCAGCATAATCACCGGCAACTGTTGGCTCTTTCTGATCTGACGCAACACGTCGATACCGCTCATGTCGGGCAACATGATATCCAGGATAATCGCGGTATATTCTCCCGACATTGCCCCGTCTATACCTTCTTTGCCGGTCAATACCCTTGATGTAGCAAATCCTTCAGCATTCAGGTATTCGCTAAGCATATTCCCCAGTTCTACGTCATCATCGACCAGTAAAATTTTCATGTCCTGTCCCTATTCGCGGATGTATCGTGCATTCTCAGGCCTTGCATCAATCGTAGCAGCCAGATTTACAGAATTATTACTCTTCATTAACTAAAGATTACCGATGCAGCGCCACACAAAGCGTAAATCAATCCTCTTCGCCTCTTCCCCCCATACCAACAATCGTCGGCATGATGGCGGTCACATGAAGATGAGGAACCATTACACTCGTAGCGCCCCTGCGGCTAATCAAATACGCCCGTGGATAAATAGCGATCGCCCCGATCACAGGCAATCGTCACGACAAGACTGCCGGGGTTTTGCGCGGCGATTCGCAACGCGCCGGCCACCGCGCCGCCCGAACTGACGCCGCAGAAAATACCTTCCTGCTGCGCCAAACGACGCAGCGTGTTTTCCGCTTCCTGTTGTGAAATATCCATGATGCAATCGACAAGATCGGCACTGAAAATGCCGGGCATATATCCCGCAGACCAACGGCGGATACCGGGAATATGGCTTCCTTCTTCAGGCTGCAAACCAACGGTAACGATATCGTCGCGCTGCGCTTTCAGATAGCGCCCGACGCCGGAAATGGTGCCGGTAGTGCCCATACTGGAAACAAAATGCGTCAGTTTTCCGGCCGTTTGCCGCCAGATTTCCGGCCCGGTGGTCAAATAGTGGGCAAGCGCGTTATCCGGGTTATTAAACTGGTCGAGGACTTTCCCCTCGCCCGCCAGCGCCATCTGACGAGCCAAATCACGCGCGCCCTCCATCCCCGATTTCCGGCTGACTAAAATCAACTCGGCGCCATAAGCGCGCATCGCGGACTGCCGCTCACGGCTCATATTCTCCGGCATCAGCAGCCGTAGACGGTAGCCTTTAACCGCCGCGATCATCGCTAACGCAATGCCGGTATTGCCGCTGGTCGCTTCAATTAATCGATCGCCCGGCGCAATATCGCCACGTTTCTCGGCCTGTTCAACCATGGATCGCGCCGCCCGATCTTTTACCGAACCTGCGGGATTGTTTCCCTCAAGTTTTAACCAGACTTCGCTGTCCATTCCCCGCGTCAAACGCTGTAACTTCACCAGCGGTGTATGACCAATACAATGCTCAAGTGTCGTCAAAATCTGTCCCCGTAAATGTTATATCAGACGTCTTTCACTGACGTTCACCGGCTCGCGGAATACCCGCGCTATCATACTCCGTTCCGCGCCATTCGGACTATCGCCGGGGAAAAACGCTGATAACAGCGAATACGACAGGGGGCGAAAAAGCTGACGGAATAAGCCGCTCCGCCACGGCGACGACCATGGCGGAAAACGGCGGCAGGAAACGGGGGATTACAGCGCCAGCAGGCGATCCAGCGAAGGCGCGAAGAAGTAACTGCCGCTCACCGCGCGGGTGAAGCGCAGCATTTCGTCACGTTTGCCATCCAGATCGCCGAACATGCTCAGCAGTTGCTGTTCGATGTTATGCAGACGAGCGCAGTATGCAATAAAGTAAAGCCCGTGCTTACCGCTGGCCGTGCCATATGGCAGACTTTGACGCACGATTTTCAATCCTTTGCCGTCTTCTTTTAAATCAACGCGGCTGACATGCGACGTCACCGGACGCTGGTCGGACGGTAGCTCTTCGCTAGTCTGCCTGGTGCGGCCAATCATCTGCTCTTGCTGCTCAACGCTAAAGCGCTGAAATTGCTTCAGATTATGCTCCCAACGCTGGGTCAAGACATAGCTGCCGCCGGCATCCGGCTGACCATCGGGGATGATCGCCACGTCGTAACGCGCGTCGCCCTGCGGGTTTTCCGTCCCGTCGACAAAACCGCTCAAATCGCGCTCTTCAATCCAGCGGAAGCCGTGCACTTCCTCTTCCACGTGAATGGCGTTGCCAAAAGCAGTCAGTGCGGCCTGCGCCAGACTGAAATTCACATCCTGGCGCAATGAATGAATATGAATCAGCAGATCGCGCTGGGTTGCCGACGCCAACCCTTTGCCCAACGGGGTAAATGGCTTGAGCTCCTGCGCGGAGTGCTGGCAATCCAGATCGCGCCATACGTCATAACCAAAAGCCAGCACCGCGCCCAGGCCGGCATCGGGAAACTGCTGTTGCAGCTCGGACAGCGCCTGGCAAAACTTTTTGCATCCCTGCCGAATGGCATCAAATTCCCCCTGGATCATGGCTTCCATATAAATGGCAAAACGGCGGTGTTCCAATAAAATACCGCTCTGAATTTGTGTCATCTTCGCTTCCTCAATCTAAGCATGCTTCTTTATTTTTTTTTGCCATGCAATATGCGCAGCCGGACTATCATACCGGAAGAAATAAGGATTTTACTTTGCTTCAACGCAAAATCGTCACCAACACCGGATTTTTTGCCTATTGGACGCACGGCGTTGATAAGAAAATATTTGAATCTCAATAAGAAGAAAAATGCAGATTTGTTATGAAACGGCGTTTTTCCGCTGATTGATGCGGATAATGCGCAAAGTCAGCACCTTGGCGGCTTCAGAAAATAACAGCAGTCCGAGGTTCAACAGCGCGTGGTGAAAACCGATGACGCCGACCATCCAGGGAATAAACGACAGAGAAGGCGCCGCCGTTAATAATCGAATTGGCGTTTGGAGATACGCCAGCGTGACGGCAAACCGGCGCTGGCGTAAAAAATTTTCGGGAGAAATGTTAAACGGCGCTGGCGACGGCCGGAAGGTGGCGCCATGGATGGCAGGCCATAAAAAAAGCACGGCGGATACCGGGATGGAAAGCAGTAAACCCAGCGACAGAGCAAAAAGAATATCAACGTAATCGCCATGAAAAGGGCGTAGTTGCCAAAAGGTAAGGATCTCATCGTAGATTGGTATGCGGTTATGCGAAAAACTCAGCCATAGGTAACGCGCGACATAAAAGAGATCCATCATCCCCCAGAAATAAAAAACCGACGTCGCGTTTATCCGCCCCATGACTGAATCCTTTCCTGCCTGCAAAATATAGAGTCAGACCACTCAATCAATCGCGCGCCTGCGCATGCCAGACAATCTTGCTGACCCGCCAGCTCTTGAGAATATCATCGGACGGCATCAGCCCCTCTGGCCCGCTCCACTCGCCAGAGAATAAATAGCTGACGCGTTTGCTCTGCGGCGCCACGCACTCAACGCTTTGCGCATCATCCCCTTGTCCCGGCTGGCAGGCGCCAAATGCCTTACTGTAAGCCGAGCCGAACGTATCGCCGATCTTTACGCCCCATTCGCTATCAATTGCCGCATCCATCACTTCAATTTTCCGCACATGGCTTTTTGGCTCGCCGCTGATAACCAGCTTAACGTCATTACCATCCAGGGCCTGATAGAAGGCGACCAGTTGACCGTTGTTCGCTCCCATGCCGCTACGCAGGCGATAGTTATTATCCAACGCCTGACGCAAAACGGATTCAGATAACGGCGTACCGGCATTAATCGCGCCGACGCCGGTATCCGTTACCTGAAGCGAACCGCCGAACCAGTTAAACGGCGACAGGCTGGACCAGGAAAAGTTGGACAGGGTGCCGCACCCGCTCAATACCAGCGGTAAACCTAGTAATAGTGGGCGAAATCTCATTACATTTACTCCTCAATATTGAACAGCCCAACAATTGGCCGTCATCACCCGATTCGAGTTTGAGTATAGAGTTGACGGAAAGTGCCGTAAAAAACAGGATAATCCTGGTTAGGATTATAGGGACAATGCGACGAGAAACCCACTCGTCCGCCGGTTTCCCGGCTATCAGGGAAACCGGCGGACAAAATGAACGCGATCAGGCGTGTTGAAACGCCGTCAGGTCATAATGATGAGGGAATAGATCGTCCAGCTCATTCTGATGCGCGATCGCCACCACCGTACACATCGGCAATTCCTGTTTGATCAGCAACAGCAGCTTCCTCGCCGACGCATGGTCAAGGTTGCTGGTGGCCTCATCCAGATAGAGTGTGTCCGGTTTGGCGATCAGCGCGCGGGCGAACGCCAGCCGCTGCCGCTCGCCGCCGGAAAAAATCCGATCCCAGTTCCGTTGCTCGTTTAGCTTGTCGCGCCAAACGCTCAATCCGACTTTATCCAGTACCTGACTCAGATATTCGCTATCAGCCAGCGCGGGCTGCGGGTAGCACAGAATTTCCGCCAGCGAGCCATGGCCCAGATAGCTTTGCTGAGGCAACAGTAAACTGCGTCCCTCAAGCGCCTGCCACTGACCGTCGTAATAAGGCCAGAGTCCGTTCAGGGTACGCAGCAGCGTCGATTTTCCTAATCCGCTATGCCCGGAAAGTTTGCTCCAGCTCCCCGCTTCACAGCTAAACATCACATTTTGCAGCAACGGGGTTCCCTGCGGCGTCGCAAAAGAGAGTTTGTCCACCTGTAGCCGTTCACCGACCGGGACGTCCCCTGCTTCGGACTGACAACGCCGAATCTCCTGTTTGAACTGGCTGAGACGCTCCATACTGGCGGATAGCGTCACCATCTCAAGATACATGCGGATAAACCAGCTCAGCGCGATATGCACCTGATTAAACGCGCCGCGGATCTGCATCAACCCGCCCAGCGTCACCGTTTTACTGAGAAACGCCGGCAGCGCGGCGAACACCGGTACAATCTGGCTGACGCGCATATAACCGGTGGTGAAAAAGCCCAGATTACGTTCGGCGTTCATAAAGCGCCGCCAGTTGGACACGATAAAGGAGAAATGGCGTTTAAGGTACAATTTCTCCTGTTGCTCGCCGCCATACAGCGCGATTTGTTCGGCGTTATCATGCTTGCGCAGCAGCGCGGCGCGGAAATCCGCTTCGGCACGCTGCTTTTCATAATTAATGCCGTGCAGTTTCTTACCAATAACATGGGTCATCACGCTGCCAAACAGCGTGTAAAGCAGCACCACCCAGACCAGATACCCTTTGATCACCCATTCCTGCCCGAATAGGGTAAAACGCTGAACGCCCGAGAGTTCCCACAGAATAAACAGGAAAGAGAAAAGCTGCGCCGACACGATCAAAAATGAGACCGATAGGCTGACCACCTTGTCCACGAACAGATTGATATCCTCGGCGATACGCTGGTCCGGGTTATCGATTTTGCCGTTCAGCGACATGCGATAGAACGCCCGCTTCGCCATCCAGCTATCGACCAGCTCGGCGGTTAATACGCTGCGCCAGCGGATAATCAGCAGCTTGGTGAACCATTCCTGATGGACGAACACTACGATATAAATCAGGATGTAAATGCCATAATCTTTCATCAGAGAGAACAGCAGGCCGCTGTTGAATGCCCCCAGCGCATCGTAAAACGCTTTGCTCCATTCATTAATGAGCACATTGAGATAGACGATCATCCCGCCCATCGATACCGCCACCAGCAGTAACAGCCATGCTTTCCAGCTTCCCGCGCCCCACCAGAAAGAACGGCAGAGATCGCCAAGCTGCGCCATAATTTTTTTCATTCCTGCGCCTCGCGTGGCAATGAGATATACAGAACGCTATTCCGCGGATTGAACAACCGTGCCGACATGGCGCGCACGCCTTCCAGCGTAATGCTGTCCGCCAGTTGGGCGGCATCGGTCAAATAACGGGGATCGTCATAGTGACGATAGCTCAGGATCAGACGGCGCTGTATGGTCGGAAGATCGTGCCGGCGCCCTTGTTCAGCGCGGATAAACTGCTGCTTTTGCTCATCCACATCCTGCCGGGTAATCTTCGCCGGCAATTCCGCGAACCCCCGCTCCGCCAGTTGCCACAGTTCCTGCGCCCGTTCAGGCGCGCTGGTGAAACTGACTTCGGTTTCAATGCGTTGCCTGTTGTCCTCCAACCCGCTGTCCAATCGCATGCGATAAATGCCGAGCGCATCGTCACGCAGGCTGGCTTTGAGATATTTATCCGCCAGATTACGGGCGATACTCACCTGAACCGCCGCCTGCGGCGTCCAGGTATAAGGCGTGAAGCTCCAGGTACGAATATCGGCGCGGGGCTCAATGCTGATTGCTGACGAGGCTTCGTGTCTGCCTTCCCGCGCCAGATGAGATCGGATCTCTCCGTTCGGACGGCGCGGAATCGACGCCAGATAACGTTCAACCTGCGGTAACAGCTGTTCGCCGTCCATATCGGCCAGCAGATAATAAGTTACGGGTGCGGCTGAAGCCTGATGCCACTGCGCCAGCAGCGTGGAGGCCGTGAGCTGCTTTAACTGCGCAATTTCCGGCTCCTGCCAGGCGGGATGACCAAAACGCAGCGTGGCTATCTCGCGCGAACGCATATCCATCACCGATTGTTCGCTGTTTATCCGCTGGCGCACCAGCCGCATCATGCTCTCTTTCATCACATCAGGATCAATCCCCGGGGAAACATTCAACGCACGATAGAAGCCCAGCAGATCGGCCAACTGCTCGACCGATGCCTGACCGCTCATCGTTAACCGATCCGCGTCCTGATTGATACTCAGCGACAGTGATTTTTCCTGTTTCCAGTTTCTCAGATCTTCCGCACGCCAGTCAGCCGGGCCACTCTGGGAAACCAGTTGGCTTGCCAACTGTGATTGCCATGGATTCAGCGAACAGGCCATGTATCCTGCCTGACTCATCGCGGTCAGATAGATCTTTTTGTCAACCTCTGGCGTACGCAGCCATACCACGCGATCGCCGTTACTGAGCTGCCACTGCGTCACGTTTTGTTCAGCAAAGATTTTTACCGCCGTACGTTTCCCGCTTTGCGTGACGAAAGGTAGTTCAGGGATAACTTTCGCCTCCGGAACGCGCGGCGGCGCCAGCGCCGCCATCGTCCACTGTTGTTGCTGCGCGCGGATAGCATCGGGCTGAGGCAATGTGAAAGGGGCAGCGCCAGGCACGCTGAACTGGACCAGCGTATCGGTTGCAGACAACCAGTTTTGCAGGTGTTTATTGACGTCTTGCGGCGTAATGGAGGCCAAAATACCCATCACTTCCCGACCACGCTGCCGGCTTCCGACATATGGGCGTCCTTGCAGCCAGACCGTCGCCAGTTGCTGCACCCAATCGGCAAAATAGCGCGCCTCAGGTTGGTTAACCATCTGCTGAGCGGCCTCACGTATCTCGGATTTGATGTCAATAATGTCGCGCTCGCGCAGCGGATAACGTTTTACTCTTTCCAGCTCTTTCAACAATACGGACAGCGCGACATCATGCCCTCCCGGCATGACATCCGCGAAAAGTCCCAGCGCCACCGTGGTCTTACCAATATCCGATTTACGCACCACCAGACTACCGACTTCCGGCGGCAGATCCGCTTTCTGGCGGCGCACCTGGCGGGTCAAGGCAGAAAGCGTAATCTGATTAAGCAGACGATGACGAAGGTTTGACCGGCCGTTAGCGCCGTTATCCTCAAAGCGATAGACAAATGACACCTGACTGCTGCCGCTCTGGCTATCCTGCAACCGCATCACGTTCAACTGTGGTTGTAAACGCGGTTCATAATAGTCCCGCTGCGGGACGGAAACGTACGGCAAAGCCGAAAAAACGCGCTTAATCTCGCGCTCCGCTTCTTCTATCCGCACATCGCCAATCAGCAACAGACGCATATTCGCCGGGCGATACCAGCGTTGATAAAACGTTTGCAACACGCTGGCCGGCGTTTCTTTAATCGATTGCTCCGAGCCCATCACCGGGCGGGAAGGGTAACGAGAGCCATGGCGAATAGCCTGTACACGCTGCTGGTTCATCCGCTCCGCCACGCCCAGTTTGCCACGCCACTCTTCGAGAATAATTTTACGCTCATCGTCCAGATCGCGCGGTAGCAGGCTGGCGTGGCCGACCATTTGGTTCAGCGCCTGCAGCGTGAACGCGAGATCGCGACCGCCCGCCGGCGGACTCATCATGTACGTCGTCCGCTCGTAGTTGGTCATGGCATTATAGTGCTGCGCCCTCACCCACCCCTGCTGATGCAGGGCGGTGCTCACGCCCTGCGGGAAAGCCTCGCTGGCGCGGAAAACCATATGTTCCACCATATGCGCCACGCCGGACTCATTATCCTGCTCATCAACCGAACCCACTTCGACGCTCAGACGGATATCTACCCGTTTTTTCTGCCCTTCCAGCGGCACCAGGGTGTAGTTAAATCCATTCGCCAATACGCCTTCTTTTATTACCGGCAGCGGACTCTTTATTGCTTCAGCCTGGCTGATAGCGCTGGCGATTAACAGACTGACGGTCATCGCCAGCCGATAAAATGTCTTCCAATTCATAACGACCTTTCATTTTTGTTATTTTCACGCTGAGGCTGTCCGCGCATGCCGAAAAGCCTTATCCCGATATGCCGGACAATCGGCGTATCGGGTGTGGGGTGTTACCAGGTGTAGGCGACGCCCAGCCAGAACTGGCGGCCGGTTTTGTAGGTAATGGTGCTGCTTGCCGTGGTTCCCGAAGACGACGTTTCGATCACGTTGTCGAACACGTTCAACACGTCCAGCGTGATATCCAGCGTTTGATCCCTATAGACCGGCTGAGAGTATGCGAAACGCCAGTCATAGGAGATGTAGTTCTTGTACTGCTTCTCCGTATACAGCGTGGCGCTGCCCTCGTAATCGCCGCAGGCTCCATTGCCGCTCGGGCAGAGAACCGACGAGGTGGTATAGCCCTTGTAACCGGAGGTATAGCCCAGAGTCTGGCCCCAGGTCAGGCGCATGGCGGGGAAATAGGTATCCACGTTGAGGAACGCGCGCCACGGCGTGTTATAGTCCAGCGCATCCATATCCCCCCTTTCCATCAGCTTGCCGTCGAAGACGACCATACTGCTGTTGGTGTCGCTCACGTCGTAGTAACTTTGGGAGCTGGATTTATTATTGGAGATATTGGCACCCAACCTCCAGTTCACGTCAGCCCAGGCGAAGTGGTAGGGGCTGATCGGCTCCACCGTCAGGGAGAAGGTGTTGCCTTCGGTATGGGCATCGTTGCTCAGCACATAGTATCTTTTGCCCGATTCGTCCGTGTAGTTGGAACGTCCGAACTGGTCGCGGCCCTTGCGATGCACCCATTTAGCCGTCCAGACGGTATCCCACATACGCTGCGATAACCCCAAGCTCAGTTCGTCGCTGAACGGCGTCTTCAGGTCCGAGATATCGTAGTCGTACGTGGCGGTCCTGAGATCGCTGTTCGTCCACGCGGAGCTGGCGTCAGTACGGGTCTGCGTATAGTACGAACTGATGCCGTTGCGCAGCATATAGGCCAGCATATTCTGCGCATAGTAGCGGTTGGCGCCGCCGAACACGCGGGTGGAGCGATCGCCAAATACGTCATAGGAAGTGGCGAAGCGCGGCGCGACGTTCAGGTTGCCCAGATAGTCATCGTAGGACAGGCGTACGCCCGGCGTTACTTCCAGCCGATCGAAAGTTATGCTGTCCTGCAGATAGACGGCATAGTTGGTGTAATCGCCCTCGACGGTGCGTGCCGGATATACGGTACGGTTTTTGTAATACTGTTCGCCGTCGATACAGTAATCATCCCCGGACTGGCAGACCACACTGGTATCCCAGGTGATGGCGCCCCGGCTGGCGTATGCATCACGATAGCGCCGATACTGCGCGCTGTAGAAATCCACCTGCCATCCCAGATCGAACTGATGCTGGGTGCCATACAGAGCCAGCGGATTCAGCTCATAATCCCGCTTCAGGGTGATGGTGTCCTTCCGAGTGGCGAACTCACCATATCCCCCCAATTGGGCTGTATGCGCATTCGCGGATGCCGAACTGGTCGTCCAGTAGATAACATTGGACGTTTCTCCGCGGTAATAGCTATACCACTGCGCGTAGCTGTCGGTTCCATGATCGATCTTGTTTTGCTCGTGCTGATAACCTGCCAGACTGCTCACCTTCCCCCAATCAGCGTTATGTTCCCATTCCATATTGAAACGGTAACCGCCGCCGGTATTGGTAAAGGCGCCGTCCTTGATATCTTTCTTGTAATACTTGGACTCATGGGGCGCATACATGCCGGTCAGCCGGAAGATATCGCCGTTGTCCGCCAGATAGGTGCCCTTTAGCAGATAGGTTTCGGCGATACGCTTCTGATCGGTCCATTCCGCGAGGTTGGCGTGATAATAGGGAATGGTCGACTCCTGGCGATTGTAGGCGAAAATAAAGCCCGCCTTATCGCTCAGCGGCTGATTGACCGAAACGGAGTAGAAGTTTTTGGTAAACTTGGGCTGATAATACAGATTGGCGGGGGTGTCAAAATCTTCCCGAATATCCTCGTCCACATGGTAGCGAGTCCAGCTGTCACGCGTGGTGCGGTAGGAGACCTTGCCTGACGCCTTGTCCAACTTGGGATCCATCAGCTTGGCATCCACCACGCCGCCGCTGAAATCACCGTATTTGGCGGAGACATTGCTGTCGAACACCTCCAGTTGTTCAATTAATTCTGAATTAATCCAGAAAGATTGCGTACCACCTGCCGGTAAATCCGTAGGGCTATAACCATCAGGGCTAGCACTTAGCTCCCCACCGTTAGCACCGGGATTAATGGTATTGTTATTGGACAGCCCATCGATCATATAATTATTCTGGTAAAACTTCTCTCCATGGAACGAAACATTCTCTGGTGAAATTTCTCCCGGCGTATTCCCGTTATCCGCCGAATTGGCGAACTGGACATTGGGGTTACCTTTTAATAATTCGGTGATCGAACCGTTACGAGTCGGCGTACGTCTGATTTGCTCGGCATTGATAATCTGCGTCCCCATCGACTGACTGGTCGGCGTGGAACGGACTAAAATTGTGTCTTCACCCTCATCATCGGATGCGTCATCCAGAGAATCATCCTCTGTTTCAACATCCGTTTTCTGCTGATTGTTATTGGTTGACGTATCATTCTGCTGTGCGAGCGCCGGCCCGGTTAATAATGCCAACAGCATCACTAAATAGACGTTTTTTTCCATTTATTCAAAATCCCCAGTGAACTTTATTATTTGAAAAATAAACTTATTGTTTTAATTAACGCGTTTAATGCTAATTATCGAACTGAATACGACCATCCAGTTTGAAAACAATGGAAACAACCTGATTTTCAACAGACATCTGCGTTTGATAACGCCAACGCGCCATGTCTTTCATCACGTCATCGCCAAAGACACCATCAGGGTTTTCCGACAGAACCCGGATATTGGTCACCGTACCGCTGCCGGTGATATCGAATTTGACGCGAACTTTGCCCTCAACGCCCATGGATTTCGCCCGGGCGGGGTAGTTCACGCGGCGATGCAGCGCCTTCAACCTTTGGGTATTCGCGCTGCCCGCGCCCTGTTTCGCCTGGCCGCTGTCACTTTCTCCCGTCTTCGCGGTCACAGCGCCAGAGGACATAGAGGAAGTCGCTGACGAATTAAGCGAAGGGGTATCGCTGACCTCACGCGCGGCAGTTTGAGAAGGGGGTTGTTTTTCTACCGGTTTTACCTGCGATTGTTGGAAAACTCGCGTTTCCTGACGTGTCTTTTCAGGCGGTTTTTTCTCGCGCGCCAACGGCTTTTTTTCGACCGCGACAGTGACAGGCTTAGGTTCGGCGACAGGCAGTTTAATGACAGCGGTTGGCTGGCTGGGTAAGGTCACTGAGGGTTCGGGTATGCTGGTCTGTACGACGGGGATGGGTTGTTCTGAAAGCTCGGCAGACGTCTCCGGCAAAGCGATAGCGGATGGCACCATCATGACTTGCATGCTTCCACCTTCGCTACCCGCCATTTTCTCCACGTTTTCCTCCGGTGCGGAATAGCGCCAGAGAAATAGCATCGCCAACACCGCGTGAGCAAGCAGCGATAAGGTAAAAAACTTCATGGAACGCCAGCTAGACAGAGACCTCAACGGTTCTGTAGCCGGATATGGATGCGTAAAGGAGGCGGTTTTAGTCTCCGATACCTGAAGATTGTCACTACGCACTAGCCAACTCCATCTCTCTCACATCAACTTCCTGGGGTCACAGCGTTGTTACAATCTTCCAGGCGATAAAAATGCTTAGGTTGTTCCGGCTAACAGGGTTCCGGCTAACAGAGAATTGCTTGTTACATACGGCGTGTAACAAGATAAATACTGAGTAAACAATACTTACGAATAATAATATAAATGATAATTATTTTACAAATAAAAATAATTATCATGTTAAAAGAATTTATAAGAGAGCACGAAAACAGAAAGTAACGATATGAATTAGTTATAAAAAGAGACGCGCTATCGGCGGCGCATCCCATTTTACTTTAAGAGGAGGAAATCTGAGGAAAGCGTGGACGATGAATATGCGGTTATCTAGGCGGTGTCCCGCAAATACTTGTGGAACACAGCCTAGTACTCCTGATCCTCAATCAAGCGTTTTCCCAATGTCACGCTGTCAACCATCTCATACTCCAGCTTTTCATACATGCCGATCACCGCGTCGTTATCTTCGCGCACCATCAGATGGATTTTAGGGCAGCCGCGGGCGATGAGCTTTTTCTCCAGGCGGTTGATCAGCGCATTGGCGATGCCTCGGCCACGGAAATCCGGGTGAACGCCGAGATAATAGGCCGAGCCTCGGTGGCCGTCATAGCCGCCCATAACCGAACCCACCACTTCGCCGCCGACTTCAGCGATCAGAAATAGATCGGGATCGTGATTCAGCTTACGCTCAATATCCATTTCAGGATCGTTCCACGGGCGCAGCAGATCGCAGCGTTCCCACAGCGTGATCACTTCTTCAAAATCATCTTGCCGGAATATGCGGATTTCCATCACATTTACCAGGTTGCAGTTAGGTAAGTCTTGATTATCGCGTGATTTTTGTCAGACGCAATATCAAATCGCAGCCAGCCGCTGGAAATATCCCCCATCGGGCCGTCGCAGGCGACGTTGAAAATCGCTCCCGGCGATTTTTTACTCGTCTCATCCCTGAGACTCGCCCATCGGGCCGTCGCAGGCGACGTTGAAAATCGCTCCCGGCGATTTTTTACTCGTCTCATCCCTGAGACTCGCCCATCGGGCCGTCGCAGGCGACGTTGAAAATCGCTCCCGGCGATTTTTTATTGCGGGGGGATAACCGTTATACTGTCGGCCTTATTGACAGGTTTGAAGGAATCCGGCGTATGCCTCACATCCGTGCTGTAACCACCTTTCTGCGTAGATTGCAGGATGATATCTGCCGACAGCTCGCCGCCGCAGATGGCGCCGCCGATTTTGCTGAAGATACCTGGCGGCGTGACGAAGGCGGCGGCGGATGCAGCCGCGTCCTGTCCGGCGGCGACGTATTCGAACGCGCCGGCGTCAACTTTTCCCATGTTTATGGCCGCTCGCTGCCGCCCTCCGCCAGCGCCCATCGGCCCGAACTGGCTGGACGCAGCTATCAGGCGATGGGGGTTTCGCTGGTTATTCATCCGCAAAACCCATACGTTCCCACCAGCCACGCCAACGTACGTTTTTTTATTGCCGAAAAACCGGGGGAAGAACCGGTGTGGTGGTTCGGCGGCGGCTTCGATCTGACGCCGTTTTACGGCTTCGAGGAAGACGCGATTCACTGGCATCAAACCGCCAGCGATTTGTGCCGTCCTTTCGGCGAGGACGTTTATCCTCGTTATAAAAAATGGTGCGATGACTATTTTTTCCTGAAACATCGCAACGAGGCGCGCGGCATCGGCGGGCTGTTTTTTGACGACTTGAATACGCCGAATTTTACCACCTGCTTTGATTTTACCCGCGCGGTCGGCGAAGGTTTTTTACGCGCCTATCTGCCGATCGTCGAAAAGCGCAAGGCCTTGCCGTGGGGCGAACGCGAACGCGAATTTCAGCTCTACCGCCGCGGACGCTATGTGGAGTTTAACCTGGTGTGGGATCGCGGTACGCTGTTTGGGTTGCAAAGCGGCGGGCGCACCGAATCCATCCTGATGTCTATGCCGCCTCTGGCGCGCTGGGAATACCGCCATCAACCCGAACCCGATAGCCCGGAAGCCGCGCTATACCGGGATTTTTTACCCGTCAGAGACTGGCTGGATGATGATAACCACGGAGTAATCAAGTAATGCAGATTTGGGTCGACGCCGACGCCTGTCCTAACGTCATTAAAGAAGTGTTGTTTCGTGCGGCGGATCGCACCGCAACCCTGACTACGCTGGTCGCCAATCAGTCATTGAAAGTGCCGCCGTCGCGCTTTATCCGTACCCTGCGCGTCGCCGCCGGTTTTGACGTCGCGGATAACGAGATTGTGCGCCGGGTTGAAAGCGGCGATCTGGTGGTCACCAGCGATATCCCGCTGGCCGCCGAAGTGATAGAAAAAGGCGCGGTGGCGCTTAATCCACGAGGCGAGCGCTATACGCCGGACACTATCCGCGAACGACTGAATATGCGCGATTTCATGGATACCATGCGCGCCAGCGGCATTCAGACCGGGGGGCCGGCGACCTTGAACCAGCGTGATCGACAGCAGTTTGCCGGCGAGCTGGATAAGTGGCTGCGGCAATCCATGTAACATTATCGGATAAAAAAAGGCCTGCCGGCGCAGTATGCGTCGGCAGGCCTTTTTAACGCAACCTGACTTACAGCGGTTGGGTTTGCGCCTCAACCACCGCCAGCGCCACCATGTTAACAATCCGGCGCACCGACGCGATCGGCGTCAGAATATGCACCGGCTTGGCAATCCCCATCAGTACCGGTCCGACGGTAACGCCTTCCGAGGAGGAAACCCGCAGCAGGTTATAGCTGATTCGCGCCGCTTCCATATTGGGCATAATCAGAATATTGGCCGATCCTTTCAGCGGACTGTCCGGCATCTGCTCGCGGCGAATCGCCTCCACCAACGCGGCATCGCCGTGCATTTCGCCGTCGACCTCCAGCTCCGGCGCCAGTTTGTTAATCAGCGCCAGCGCCGCACGCATTTTCTGCGCGCTCGGCGAATCCGAGGTGCCGAAACTGGAATGCGACAATAGCGCCACTTTCGGTTCGATACCGAAACGACGCACGGTATTCGCCGCCATCAGAGCAATTTCAGCCAGTTGTTCCGGCGTGGGATCGGCATTGACGTAAGTATCGGCGATGAAGGTATTTCCGCTTGGCAACAGCAGCGCATTCATGGCGCCGGCCACATGCACGCCGTCGCGGTAGCCGAAGACGCGAGCCACCACGTCAAAGTGCTCTTCATACGTTCCGATGGTGCCGCAAATCAGCGCGTCGGCCTCGCCGCGCAATACCATGATGGAGCCAATCAACGTCGGATTGCCGATCACCTCGCGCTGGGCCTTCTCCTGCGACACGCCGCGGCGCTTCATGATATCGAAATACTCGCTCCAGTACGCTTTGAAACGCGGGTCGGACTCGTTGTTGACCACCTCAAAGTCTTTTCCGATGGTCAACTGCAAGCCCAGCTTTTGCAAACGCATTTCGATCACATTCGGACGCCCGATCAATATCGGGAAAGCCAGCCCTAACGTCACCAGTTCCTGGGTGGCGTGCAACACGCGGGGATCTTCCCCTTCGGCCAGCACCACGCGACGCGGCTGCTGACGCGCCTGAGAGAAAACTGGCTTCATAAACAGATTGGTTTTATAAACGAACTGAGTCAATTTCTCGATATAGGCATCGAAATCTTCAATCGGCCGCGTCGCCACGCCCGAATCCATCGCCGCCTTCGCCACCGCCGGCGCTATTTTGATAATCAGCCGCGGATCGAAAGGTTTGGGAATCAAATACTCCGCGCCGAACGACAGTTCCTGATCGCCATAGGCGGAAGCCACCACTTCACTCTGTTCCGCCAGCGCCAGATTGGCGATGGCGTGAACGCACGCCAGCTTCATCTCTTCGTTGATGGTGGTGGCGCCGACATCCAGCGCGCCACGGAAGATGAACGGGAAGCACAGTACGTTGTTCACCTGATTGGGATAGTCGGAACGGCCGGTACAGATGATGGCGTCCGGGCGCACGGCTTTCGCCAGCGGCGGCAGGATTTCCGGTTCCGGATTCGCCAGCGCCAGGATCAGCGGACGCGGCGCCATGGTTTTGACCATCTCCGGCTTCAATACGCCGGGGCCGGAGCAGCCTAGGAAGATATCCGCATCGGGAATCACGTCCGCCAGTTTGCGGGCGCCGTTATCCTCAACGGCGTATGCGGCTTTGGTCTCTTCCATGTTTTCGTCGCGGCCCTGATAAATCACGCCGCGTGAATCACAAACCACAATATTGCGCCGTTGCAGCCCCAGCGCCACCAGCAGATTCAGGCAGGCGATAGAGGCCGCTCCGGCGCCGGAAACCACCAGGCGGACATCGGCGATATTCTTTTCCACCACCCGCAGTCCGTTAAGCACCGCAGCGGTACAGATAATGGCGGTACCGTGCTGATCGTCGTGAAATACCGGGATCTTCATGCGCTCGCGTAGTTTCTTCTCAATGTAAAAACACTCCGGCGCCTTAATATCCTCCAGATTGATGCCACCGAACGTCGGTTCCAGCGCGGCGACAACATCGATCAATTTGTCCGGGTCCAGTTCATCCACTTCGATATCGAATACATCAATGCCGGAGAATTTTTTGAACAGAACGCCCTTTCCCTCCATAACAGGCTTGCCGGCCAGCGCGCCGATATTGCCAAGACCCAGCACGGCGGTGCCGTTCGAGATCACCGCCACCAGATTGCCACGCGCGGTGTACTTGTATGCGGCCAGCGGATCCTCGGCGATCTCCAGACAAGGCGCGGCGACGCCGGGAGAATAGGCCAAAGCCAGATCGCGCTGAGTAGCCAGCGGCTTGGTCGGCGATACCTGAATTTTCCCAGGTACCGGAAATTGATGGAAATCCAATGCACTCTGTTTTAATTGATCGTCCATTGTTACATCCTTTGTCTATTTTCGTTATAGGGAGGGAATGAGGTTACAGACGGCCAGTATAATGTGTGTGGTTTGTTAAACTTTGAAGAGATGCAAAAACCGGGAGTTAATTTCTCTTAATATAGTTACTATAATTAATTTACCAGCGAATCATGGGATAAGCGCCAGTGAGTTCTGCCGTCTCACGACGCTTGAAAGCGGATTTCCTGAGGTTTATTCAATTTTCCGCATGACGCGAAGCGACTAGGCAAACCATCCCTGAATATAGGCGTGTTGCAGCAACATAATGGTCTTCGCGTCTTTAATGCGGCCATCCTTCACCATCTCCATCGCCTGTGTGAAAGGCAGCTCCAGCACTTCGATATCTTCATCCTCGACGCCGCCGCCCGAGTTATCATGATCGGATTCATCATATTCCGCCGCGAAAAAATAGATCCGCTCCGTCACCCCGCCGGGCGACATGTAGGCATCAAACAATTTTTCAACCTCTCCGACCGCATAACCGGTTTCTTCCATCGCCTCGTTGCGAACGCAGGCCTCCGGCGAATGGCTGTCCAGCATGCCGGCACAGGCTTCCAGCAACATGCCGCTCTCATTGCCATTCAGATAGGTCGGGATACGAAATTGCCGGGTCAGGATAACGGTTCCCTTGCGCCGGTTATACAGCAGGATTGTCGCGCCGTCGCCCCGATCGTAAACCTCGCGGATTTGGCGCACCACGCCGCCCTGCTTTCTTTTTAAATCAAAAACATACTTATGCAGAATAAACCAGCGATCGGACAACAGCTTTTTTTCAATAATATTGATCGGTGACGACATGACTGCCCCTCAGTAAACAATCGCCGAAAGCGATTTTCAACCTGCCTTTGATGGCCTAAAAAGATGACCGGCGAGATAACCCGCCACAAAAAATCACGGTCTGATGATAAGGCGGGGCACGGCGGAATGCACGTATCGTCACAATCCCAAAGCCATACTGACAAGCAGATATGCATTAAGCGATATTACAACAAAAACAATCACTTTCCCGATATTTTGTATCAACCGGCTGTTGACCATTTCCCCCATTAATTGCCGATTTCCGGTGAATGCCAGCAGCGGGATCAGCGCCAGCGCAATACCAAAACTCAAGATAACCTGGCTGAACACCAGCACCCGGGTCGGATCCAGCCCCCACAGGATAATGATAAATGATGGCAGCATGGTGACGGCTCGACGCACCCACAGCGGGATGTGGAAACGAACGAACCCCTGCATCACTACTTGCCCGGCCAGCGTGCCGACCACGGTTGAAGATAGTCCCGCCGCGACCAGGCTCAGGCCGAAAATCGTCGCCGCCGCTTTGCCCAGCAAGGGTTCGAGCGTCAGATAGGCGCGATCCAAATCGACGATATTCTGATTGCCGCTAAAGTGAAAAGCCGCCGCCGCGGTCGCCATCATCGCCAGGTTCACAAACCCGGCGACGGTCATGGCGATAGCGACGTCGACTTTGGTGGCGGAATAACGTTCGGCTTTGGTATGTCCCCCTTCATGCTGCGTCAGGGATGAGTGCAGGTAGATGACATGAGGCATAATCGTGGCCCCCAGCACGCCCGCCGCCAGAAAAACCGCGTCCGAGGTCGGCAGACTGGGAATGACGATGCCGCGAGTCAGCGCCGCCAGTTCCGGTTGCGAGAACACCAGCTCAACAATGTAAGCCGCGGCGACAAACAGCAACAGCCCGCCAATCACCATTTCCATCGGCTTCTGTCCGCGCTGTTGCAGCATTAAAATCAGGAAAGTGGCGATACCGGTGAGAACGGCGCCCTCGAGCAACGAAACGCCCAACAGCAGCTTGAAACCGATGGCGGCGCCGATGAATTCAGCCAGATCGGTCGCCATGGCGATAATCTCGGCCTGTACCCAGTAAGCCCAGACGGCGGGACGCGGAAAACGATCGCGGATCAGTTCAGCCAGATTTCTCCCGGTGGCGATACCCAGTTTGGCCGACAGCAGTTGGATCAACATCGCCATCACGTTGGCCCACACCACCACCCACAGCAGGGTGTAGCCATAGGCCGCGCCGGACTGGATATTGGTCGCGAAGTTACCGGGGTCGATGTAACCGATAGCCGCGATAAACGCCGGTCCCATCAAAGAAAGTTTAACCTTTCGCGATGTACGGCTTGCTGACTCGGCGACTCGACTGCTCGGCATAGTATGACCCTTCTGACTCTGTTGTTTTAATACTTTCACAGAATTGATAATGATTATCAAGTGCATCTAGAATGGTAATACCAATTCCTCTAATAGATAAAGATGATGGTCTATCGAGAAGATAAAAAACACCCTTTTAATAAAAAAATATTAACAAAATATAAACAAAAAACCCCACGTCGAAGCGTGGGGTCAGACTACTGATAACGCCGTTCTCCCTAAAAAACAAAGGGCGAAAACAGACTTCTGCTCACGGCCGCGGGCCTGAGAAATCCACACCCGCAGCTTGAAAGATGAAGAGTATCAGGCCTTCGCTTTAGATACCGCCACCATTGCAGGACGCAGCAAACGGCCGTTGAGCGTGTAGCCTTTTTGCATCACCATCATGACGTGATTAGGTTCGTGATCGGCGGATTCCAGCATGGTCATGGCCTGATGAACTTCTGGGTTGAAGGGCACATTCACCTCCCCAATCACTTCGATACCGAACTTATGTACGGCATCCAACAGTGATTTCAACGTCAATTCGATACCTTCAACCATCGGCGCCAGGGTTTCATTGGATTTATCAGCCAAATCCAGCGCGCGTTCAAGGTTATCGATTACCGGCAACATTTCGCTGGCAAATTTTTCCACCGCGAATTTATGCGCCTTCTCAACGTCCATTTCCGCACGACGGCGAATATTATCGGCTTCAGCCCGGGCACGCAGTACATTGTCGCGCTCACGCTGCTGCAACTCGCTCAATTGCGCTTCCAGCTCGGCAATACGCGCATCGCGTGGGTCGGCTGACGCCGCATCTTCCGCTTGCTGCCCTTTTGCCGTATCCGTTTGATCCAATACTTGCTCGTCAGGCGTGTTCTGTTCTTTACTACTCATGAAATTCTCCGCGTTTTAGCATTAATCTCGCTAGTTGCTTATTATGGGGATCAAAACCGGGGATTCAAGGGAACCAGTCACATATTGATTTTCCCCGCCCCAGGGCTTCATCACGCCGAGGATAACGACAGCAATGAATAAACCGTTTAATTGTATTGGCATAGTAGGCCATCCGCGCCATCCTTCCGCGCTGGCGACCCACGAAATGCTCTATCATTGGCTGACCGGTATCGGTTATTCGGTGCTGATTGAGCAGCAAATCGCCCTCGAACTGAATCTGAAAAACGCCCAGACCGGCAGCCTGGCCGAAATTGGACAAAAGGCCGATCTGGCGGTAGTGGTGGGCGGCGACGGCAATATGCTCGGCGCGGCCCGGGTTCTATCGCGCTATGATATTCAGGTCATCGGCGTAAACCGCGGCAATCTCGGCTTTCTGACCGATCTGGACCCCGACCACGCCCAACAGCAACTTTCCGATGTGTTAAACGGCCAATATCTGAGCGAGCGACGCTTTATGCTGGAAGCGCGTATCTGCCGCGCCGATCGGCCCAGCAGCAGCAGCACCGCCATAAATGAAGTGGTGCTCCACCCGGGCAAAGTGGCGCATATGATTGAGTTTGAAGTCTATATTGACGACAGTTTTGCATTTTCCCAACGTTCTGACGGCCTGATCATTTCCACGCCGACCGGTTCGACCGCCTACTCTTTATCCGCCGGCGGCCCGATCCTGACCCCTTCGCTGGATGCCATTACGCTGGTGCCCATGTTTCCCCATACGCTTTCAGCGCGACCGCTGGTCATCAACAGCAGCAGCACTATCCGGCTAAAGTTTTCCCACATCACCAGCGATTTGGAAATCAGCTGCGACAGCCAAATTTCGCTTCCTGTACAGGAAAAGGAAGAGGTCTTAGTTCGCCGCAGCGAATATGCCCTTAATCTTATCCACCCCAAAAATTATAATTATTTCAATACACTAAGCACAAAACTAGGCTGGTCTAAAAAATTATTCTAAAATTGCCGCTCACCGCTTTACTGTATATAAAACCAGTTTATACTGTATGCATTCACACCTTGTTATTACATACAGGAAAACTATCATGCTGGCGCAACTCACTATCAGTAACTTCGCCATTGTGCGTGAGTTAGAAATCGATTTTCAGGCGGGAATGAGCGTGATCACCGGGGAAACCGGTGCCGGTAAATCCATCGCTATTGATGCCCTCGGCCTGTGCCTGGGCAATCGTTCTGACGCCAGCATGGTAAGACCCGGCGCGTCCCGCGCGGACATCTGCGCCCGCTTCTCGCTCGCGGACACGCCCAGCGCGCGCCGGTGGCTGGAACAGAATCAACTGGATGACAGCAACGAATGCCTGCTGCGCCGGGTGATTGGCGCAGACGGCCGCTCGCGCGGTTTTATCAACGGGACGGCGGTGCCGCTTTCGCAACTGCGCGAACTCGGCCAGTTGCTGATTCAACTGCATGGCCAGCACGCCCATCAGCTACTGCTCAAACCAGAGCATCAGAAACATCTGTTGGATGCCTACGCCGATGAGGCACCGTTGCTTGGCGCCATGCAGCAAGTCTGGCAACAGTGGCACCAGAGCTGCCGTTCGCTGGCGCAGTTGCAACAGGCCGCCATAGAACGGGAAGCGCGCCGCGAGCTGCTGCAGTACCAATTGAAGGAACTGAATGAATTTGCCCCGCAGGTCGGCGAATACGAACAGGTCGACGCCGAGTATAAACGTCTGTCGAACAGCGGACAGTTGCTGGCGCTTAGCCAGCAGGCATTACAGCTGCTCAGCGAAGACGAAGAACAAAACATGCTCGGCATGTTGCATAGCGTAAAACAGCGGCTCGGCGAACTGGTCGGCATGGATGAGAAGCTGTCCGGCGTGCTGACCATGCTGGAAGAAGCCGGCATCCAGCTCACGGAGGCCAGCGATGAGCTGCGCCATTACAGTGAACGGATGGATCTCGATCCGATCCGGCTCTATGAACTTGAACAACGGCTATCGCGCCAGTTGGCGCTGGCGCGTAAACACCATATCCAGCCGGAGGCGTTGCCGCTGTTTCATCAGCAGCTACTGGAAGAACAGCAGTCGCTGGTGCAGCAGGTCAGCGATCATGACGCCCTGAGTCTCGCCGTCAGTGAGTACCGTCAGCAGGCGCTGCACGTTGCCGAGCAGTTGCACGCCCGTCGTCAGCACCACGCCAAAGAGCTGGCGCAGCTGATCACCGGAAATATGCACGATCTGGCCATGCCGCACGGGCATTTCACTATCGATGTGAAGTTTACGCCTGACAACCTGACGGCCAACGGCGCGGACAGCATCGAATTTCGCGTCACCACCAATCCCGGTCAACCGCACCAGTCATTGGCTAAAGTAGCCTCCGGCGGGGAGTTGTCGCGTATCGCGTTGATTATTCAGGTGATCACCGCACGTAAAATGGATACGCCGGCGCTGATTTTTGATGAAGTCGATGTCGGGATCAGCGGCCCGACGGCGGCTATTGTCGGAAAAATGCTGCGTCAGCTTGGCGAATCCACGCAGGTGATGTGCGTCACCCACTTGCCTCAGGTCGCCGGTTGTGGCCATCATCACTTTTTTGTCAGCAAGCAGACGGACGGCGCGGAAACGGAAACCTTGATGCAGCCGCTTGATAAACGCGCCCGTTTGCAGGAGCTGGCGCGCTTGCTGGGCGGCAGCGCCGTCACGAAAAATACGCTGGCGAACGCCAAAGAGCTGCTGGCCGCGTAAGGCTGGCCTCACGGATGGAACCCGTCATCGACCGACCCGCCCCCTCGACCCGCCAGCGGATGAAGTACGCTGGCGAGCAGTTTCCGGGTATAGGGATGTTCGGGATGATGCAACACCTTATCGACATCGCCCGATTCAACCAGACGACCCGCCTTTAGCACCAGCACGTCACGGCACAATTCGCCGACCACCGCCAGGTCGTGACTAATGAACAAACAGCTAAAGCGATATTCCCGTTGCAGATTTTTCAACAGCGCTAGAATATGCGCCTGTACCGACACATCCAACGCCGATGTTGGTTCATCGGCGATCAGCAGCGTCGGCTTCAGCGCCAGCGCACGGGCGATGGCCACACGCTGGCACTGCCCGCCGGATAATTCATGCGGGTAACGATTGCGCCACGCACGCCCCAATCCTACCTGCGCCAGCAAATGGTCCACCCGTGCGTCGATGTCCGGCCTGGCAAGGCCGCTGTGTACCGATAACGGCTCAGCTATCGACTGAGCCACGGTATACCGCGGGTTAAGCGAGCTGCGCGGGCTCTGAAAGACAACGCCAATCTGCTGGCGCACGCGGCGAATATCCTGCCGCCGACCGGTCGCCATATTGACGCCGTCGATAATCACGTTGCCGATGCCGGGCGCGCTCAGGCCGCCCAGCACTCGCCCCAATGTTGATTTACCGGAACCGGACTCTCCCACGACGCCGGTAAAGCAACCTTCCGACAAGGTCAATGAAATATCGTCCAGCGCACGAACATGCTGACGATGGCGGCGATATTCCACACACAGTCCTTCCACCCTGACCAGCGCCGACATGGGAGACGGCGAGTCTGACGCATGGCGGCTATAACCTGGGATCGCCGCCAGCAGTTCCCGGGTATACGCCGCTTGCGGCTGATGAAACAAGGCCGCGACATCCGCAATTTCCTCAATGCGTCCACGACGTAGCACAATCACCCTATCGGCGCTTTCCGCCACCACCCCCATATCATGGGTGATTAGCAATACGCCGATGGAGATACGCTGACGCAGGCGGCGCAATACCTGAAGGATCTCTTTCTGCACCGTGGCATCCAGCGCCGTGGTGGGCTCGTCGGCAATCAGAATTTCCGGATCGCACGCCAGCGCCATGGCGATCATCACCCGCTGACACTGGCCGCCGGACAGTTCGTGCGGGTAAGCATCAATCCGCCTGACGGCATCGGGAATATCCACCAATTCCAGCAGCTCACGGGCGCGCGATCGGGCGGCGGTGCGACTGAGCGTTGTGTTATGCGTCCGCAGCGCTTCGATAATTTGTTCGCCGATACGGAACACCGGATCTAATGCCAGACGCGGATCCTGAAAAATCATGGCGATACGTTTGCCGCGAATCAGCCTTAATTGATGTTCCGACGCCGCGAGCAGCGACTGCCCGGCGTAGAGGATTTCGCCGCTGACGCGGGCATTGGCAGGCAACAAACCGAGTATCGATAGCGCCGTCAGGCTCTTACCGGAGCCGGACTCGCCAACCAGCGCCAGCACTTCTCCACGGTAAAGATCAAAATGAATATCCGTCAGCACCGATTGCTCTGCCGATGCCTGCCTAAAGCTCACATTCAGCGCGCGTACGGACAACAACAGCGCTGCTGGGGAAAGCGTCATCAATACACCTCGTTCGCAAGACGCCGACTATTGCCGATTATGGCGCAACCAATTATCCAGCCGAATAATCGATAACACATAAATCGGAAACACCGACAGCAATGACGGCAAATGCAAGGATTCATCCGCGCCATGCGGGAAACCGTGCCCCGGCGGCAGAAAATCGGGGATCCGGCCTTCGGTACGCGCATAGCCCGGCCCGAAAGTGATCCCCCGCGGCAGAACTTTAGAGTGGGTAATGCCGCCCATCGCGTAGGGCGGTTCGTCAGTTCCGCGTATGGCCTGATAGCTTTGCTGTAGGATCTGCACGCGCGGATCGCTCTCTTCGAGATAAAACGGCGGCATATCTTTCCATGACGACAACCGAATCCCCTGAGGCGCCAGCGTTTTCTCCAGCCCGGCGATAACCTCTTCCGCTTTCACCGTGACCGGATAACGGATATCCAGCGTCACCCGCAGCGCATCATGCGGTTCGTCAGGCCGCCAGACGCCGGCATTGAACGTCAGCTTGCCGGACGGCCGATCGTCAAACGCGATACCGGCATATTCGCCGTAGGGTGACGTCAGCGCTTGCTCGAAAAACAACGCCACATCCCGATCGCGCCCCGTCGCCAGTTGCATTTCCAGTAACGCGGAGAACAGCACGCGCACGGCGCTCAAGGTGCCCTCAGGAAACGCGGCATGCCCCGCGACGCCCTGCGCCTCCAGCCATACGCCTTGTTCACGCGCCGCAACCTGC
This sequence comes from Brenneria bubanii, assembly GCF_022378355.1. Lineage (GTDB taxonomy): Bacteria > Pseudomonadota > Gammaproteobacteria > Enterobacterales > Enterobacteriaceae > Brenneria > Brenneria bubanii. The sequence continues at coordinate 16,651 of NZ_JAKMAJ010000018.1, read as the reverse complement.
ACCCGCCCTCGCGCCAGTCCGGACAGCCCCGCCAGCGCCGTTTGCAGCCTTGCCAAATCGGCATTTTCCAGCAAAACGCCCGCCCGCTCCGGCACGCTATTGCCGGCAACCCCGGCGGAGAAACGCTGTAATAACTCGCCCACAGGGACGCTCAGCGTCAGGGTAATCTGCCCTTTCTGGGCATAATTGACCGGGAAACGGCCGTCGGTCACGATGGACACCGCCGGCACCGGGGCATTACGCGCATACCAGACCAGATCCTCCATGCCCGTCTCCTCCGCCAGACCATAAATCAGGCGCAAATTGTGCGACAGCGGAATACCCAGCTCGCGGAACAAGCGCAACAAATACAAATCCAGCACTGCCGGCCCTTTGTTGTCCGCCACGCCGCGCCCAATCAGAAAGTCGCCTTTGCGGGTGACGTCAAACGGCGGATAAACCCAGTTTTCACCCTGCGGCACGACATCAAGGTGGCTCGCCAGACCGATATCCTGGGCATGATTGCCATAGATAATCGAACCGGCATATCCCTGATGCGTTTCGGTACGAAAGCCGAGTTCGCGGGCGCGATTGAGCGCCAGATCCAGCACCCGGGCGCAGTTCTCGCCGAAAGGCGCCGCGGCGCCATCCTGGCTGATGCTGACGCTGGGAATACGCACCCACTCGGTAAGATCGGCGACTAGCTCCTCACGATGCCGCTCAACCCATGCGTCAATACCCGCCAACCATTGTCGTTCCTGTTCATTCAAAGATGTGCTCATGCTGCCTCCAACACTGTATGACTGCCGATATGGCCTTACGCCCGCGATGAGGTGGGATCAAACGCATATCGCAGCGCATCACCGACAAAGTTAATCGCCAGCACCATGACAAACACCATCACGCCCGGCGGCAGCCATAGCCACCAGGCATTGCCTAAAATGCGCATGTTTTGCGCCGCCGACAGCATGTTGCCCCAGCTCGCCGTCGGTTGTTTCACCCCCAATCCAAGAAAGCTCAGTGCGGCCTCGGCCAGGATGCCGGTGGCAATCGCCAGCGTGGCGTACACAATGACCGGGCCAAGCGCATTCGGCAGCAAATGGCGGGAAATAATGCGCCAGTGCCCGATATTCATCGCGCGAGCGACTTCCACATATTCCTGGCTGGACAAGGAAAGAAATTCGGCGCGGATTAGCCTTGCTATGCCGGTCCAGTTCAGCACGCCAATAATAATCACCACGTTCCAGGTACTGGCGCCGAGCAGGCCGGCCATAGAGATGGCGATGGCGTAGAACGGGAAGCACATAATGATGTCGGTGAAACGCATCACCACGGCGTCAACGCCTTTGCCAAAATAACCGGCCAGACCACCGAGCGTAATGCCGATGGTTACCTGCAACAGCGTGGCGCTGAACGCCACCAGTACGGAAATCTGCCCGCCATAGACCAGCCGGGTAAGCACGTCGCGTCCCAATTCGTCCGTTCCCAGCCAGTGCTCCATCGAGGGAGACGACTCAATGCGCGTCAGGTCGATATCATCCGGATTAAGCGACATAAACCAGGGCGCAATCAACACCACGCTGACGATCAGCGCCAACACCGCCAGCCCGACCACGCCCGGCACATGATGACGGAAACGCCGCCATGCCCTATCGCCGGGCATCGGCGCCGTATCCTGCGCCGGCGGCAAAGCCATACTCATGATGTGTACCTCACGCGCGGATCAACTATCGCATACAGCACATCAGCCAACAGATTGGCCACCAGCGTCAGCAGCGCCAACAGCATGATGATCCCCATCAGCAGGTTGTAATCACGGTTTAGTACCGCTTCATAATTCAGTCGGCCGATGCCCGGCCAGGAAAATACCGTTTCTGTCATCAACGCGCCGGAAAACAGTACCGGGATTTCCAGCGACAGTACGGTAATCATCGGTCTGGCCGCGTTTTTAAGCGCATGCCGCCAGATGATATTGTTCCTCGACAGCCCTTTGGCGCGTAAGGCACGCATAAAATCCTGATCCAGGATGCCGATCAGACTGCTGCGTAAGTATTTGATAAACACCGCGCTGTTCATCAACCCAAGCACCAACGCCGGCAACGCCAAATGACGCAGCACGTCCAGCGCGTAATCGACGCCGCTCAGCGTTTTACCCAGCGTGACCTTGCCTGATACCGGCAACCAGCGCAGATCCACCGCGAACAGTTTGATCAGTACCAGGCCGAGGAAAAATGCCGGGATAGAGAAAAAAATAAAACTGAAGGAGACCGTCAGATAATCCAGCGACGTCTGACGATGTAGCGCCGCCAGCGTACCTAAGGGTATTGATACCAGAAACGAAATCGCCAGCGCCGCGCAGGCCAGCAGCAGCGTATTGCCGAACCGGCCCGCAATCACCTCGGAGACCGGCATGCGGTAGTGAAGCGAAAAACCGAAATCCCCCCGCGATACTCGAAATAACCATTTGAAATATTTGGTATAAATCGGGTCGTAGTAACCCACTTTCTGCAACAACGCCTCTTTCACCGCCGGCGGCGCGTTGGGGTCGATCATCAATGCATAGGGATCGCCCGGCTGCAGATTGATTAACAAGAACACCAGAAGCGAAATCCCCAAGGCAATCGGCAGCACCAATAGCAGTCGGCGTAAAAAATAGACCATCAGCATAATAATCTGGCTCTCCTTTTATCGGGCATGACGCTACGGCCTTGTCTGCTCGATCTCCCACTGATAGGCCTGTCGGAAAGGTTCATAGGGATAGGGCTGATAGTGATGGATATGGGAATTCACCGCATAACCGATGCTGGGTATATACAGCCAGCCGAGAATCGCCAGTTCGTTCTGCCGCGCGACCCAACGATGAAGAATCTGATTGCGCGCGGCGTTATCCACCGTACGGTTGGCTTCATCGCCCAGTCGAGTCAGTTGATCGTCGCTGAAGCGCTCCCACCAGTAGTTATTGCTGTACTGACCAGGCCGGAATGTGCCGCCCATCAATAGCAGTTGGTAAGGCGTGGATGGCTTTTGCAGGATCGACAACGTAGAATTGAAATCGCCGATGATGATATTGACGTCAATACCCAGCTTTTTCAGATCCTGCTGAATAATCGCCGCCGACTGTTCGCGAGTGCGATTGCCGGTGGGGACATGCAGCGTCAGCGTCAAACGTCGGCCATCCTTGACGCGAACGCCATCGCCGCCCTTCTGCCAGCCCGCCTGTTCCAGCAGTTGGCCGGCCTTCTCAACCGAATAGCTATAGTGATTGATCTCCGGTGAATACGCCGGATCCTGCGGATGAACCTTGGCGTTGAATAACTGCCCGTGGCCAAACAGCAAATGATCGATAATCCCCTGCCGGTTGATGCCATATATCAGCGCCTGACGCACGCGCACGTCAGACAGAATCGGATCCTGATGGTTGATCGTCATGTACTGGCCGCTGGTGCCGTTCTGAATCACCAGATTAACGCCCGCATCTTTATACTGCTTTAAATCCGCAGGGTTAAATGAGGACAGCTCCACAATATCCAGTTCGCCATTCAGCAGTTCCGACTGGGCGGTATCGCGGTTGCTGACTTTAAAAATCAATCGCTCTGTTTTCGGCTGTCCTTTGAAATAATCACCATTGCGCGCCAGTTCCACATATTGGTCGGGTACGAAGCGCACCACTTTATACTGGCCGGTACCCACCGGATTATTCAACAACGCGGTCGCATTGCTCCACTCGGCGACCGGCGTACTCTGCCATATGTGTTTCGCCAGCACCGGACGATCGGCAAAATAAGCTAGCGCCGAAGCGTAAGGCGCTTTGAAAGTAAAGCTCACCGTATGATCGTCAATGACATTAATGCCGCTCACCTGCTGCGCCTTGCCGCTGTGATAGGCATCGAAGCCCTCAAGCTGAGTGGTGAATTCCGGCGTATCCGCCGGCCAGTTGGCATCCGCCGTGGCCTGATAGGTAAAGGCCACATCCTGGGCGGTAAAGGGTTTGCCGTCATGCCATTTTACATCGGCGCGCAGATGGAAAATCAGCGTTTTCCCCTGGTTGGCGTATTCATAACCGGTCGCCAGCGAAGGCGTAAATTCCTGCTGCGGACTCAGTTCCACCAGCCGGTCAAAGGTGACGAAAATTACCGCGCGATCGTAATCGGTAAAATAAAGTTCGGGATGAAAATTTCCGCTGGGGGATGACCATAGCGCATAACGAATCGTTGAAGGCGATGAGGTTTGAGTTTCCCTGCCGGCGTCATCACAGGCGGTGAGCAAAAATAGCGTTCCCATCATGGCCGTAGCGGCATATTGCTTTAGTTTACCGCCGGAGAAAAAGTGAAGCAGAGTTGAAAATAGCATAGCGATCTCATTTTAAACGCAGTCACCCGCCGATATGACGCCAACGGATAGTCATAGAGTCATGATGTATTCATATTTAAAAAACGATGAGCGCCGACGGACGCAATGACGGCACAAAAGACAAGAGAACCTAAGTCCACAGCGATGCTGCCACAGGCAAACAGAAACCACAAAGAACAAAAATGGTATTGATTATGCGTTATTTTTGCAGAAAAACAGCAAAGGGCATCCGGCCATCAGACACGGATAATTCGGCCTCCTCCAGCGCGCGGAAAATCAGATGTGAAGTCTCCGGTCTGATTCGATCGCGGCGCGTAACCTAAAACGCCGGAAGTCCGTCATGGACAGCAACGAATAATATGCCGCCATAAAAAAGCGCCGAGAGCGATTTTAAACGCCGCTTGCGGCGGACCGAAGGGGGGCGGGCACGGACAGCCCGCCATAAAAAATCCCAACTTTTTTGGCTTACCGGGGTCATACAGGGGTCTTGCCGGTTTTCAATTCAGGCAAGGTCTATTATCATCGGCAACCTATGCCCTTAAGGAATGTAATCACTATGCGCTGTAAAACGCTGACTGTCGTCGCTGCGGTGGTTGTTATGCTAACTGCCGGTTGTTCCACGTTAGAGAAAGTGGTTTATCGGCCGGACATCAATCAGGGAAACTACCTGGCGCCGGGTGACGTCGCGAAAATTCATACCGGCATGACCAAACAGCAGGTTGCTTATACGCTGGGTACGCCAATGATGCAGGATCCCTTCGGCAGCAATACCTGGTTTTACGTATTCCGCCAACAGCCGGGTCATGAAGCCGTAAAACAACAAACGTTGACGCTGACCTTCGGCGCTGAAGGCGTGTTGACCAACATCGATAACAAACCGACGCTGAATTAACCTGGCGATGCCCCGTTGAATAGCGCGCTGGCACAGCGAAACCACCCTGTTTTATCGACAGAGGTTTCCGCTGTGCGGGCAAACGGCAGGGAGTAAGGCGCCGGACGCCTTATTTTTTTGCGCGCTCGGCGCGCTGACGGCGCAGCTCTTTCGGGTCGGCGATCAGCGGACGGTAAATCTCAACGCGGTCGCCATCATTAAGCGTATCGGTCAGTTTCACCGCTTTACTGTAGATGCCGACCTTGTTGCTCCGTAGATCGATATCGCGACGTAGTTCCAGCAACCCCGAGGCCACTATCGCCTGCTCGACGGTACTCCCTTCCGTCAGCGTTACCGACCGCAGGTATTGACGCGCCGATAATGCGTAAACCACCCCCACCCGAATATCAGGCACGATAAACCTCTTTGGCCCGTTGCGTGAACGCCTGCACCATATTTCCCGCCAGCTCCTTGAAAACTTTACCGAAAGCGAGTTCAATCAACGCATTGGTGAATTCAAAATCAAGGTGCAGCTCAACCTTGCAGGCATCATTGCTTAATGGCGTAAAGCGCCAGTCGCCGCTTAATTGACGAAAAGGACCATCAACCAGTTGCATATTGATATTATGGTTATTGGTCAGCGTGTTGCGTGTGGTAAACGTCTTGCGAATTCCCGCTTTGGAAACATCAACCGCGGCGGTCATTTCATCCGGCGAGGCAGAAAGCACCCTGCTGCCAGTGCAACCCGGTAAAAAAGCGGGGTAAGAAGAAACATCATTCACTAATTGATACATTTGCTCTGCACTGAATGGCACCAGAGCAGAACGACTTATCTGCGGCATAGCATTTTCCGTGATTCATAAACGCGCAAAATAATAGCACTGATAAGCCGACAGATGAAAATTCTGCGCGCACTATCGCACAATATCATCAACAATGGCTCAGACACTCGGCGGGGATTTCATTCCCTTTTACATCCAGTATAATGACGGCACTATGACAAAGAAAAAAGCGTACAAACCCGGTTCCGCGACCATTGCGCAAAACAAGCGTGCCCGCCACGAATACTTCATTGAAGAGGAATTTGAGGCCGGTCTTTCGTTGCAAGGTTGGGAAGTAAAATCACTGCGTGCGGGCAAAGCCAACATCAGCGACAGCTATGTGACCTTTCGAGACGGCGAAGCGTATCTGTTCGGCGCCACCATCACACCGCTCAACGTCGCCTCTTCACATGTTGTTTGTGATCCGACACGCACGCGCAAACTGTTGCTTAACAAACGGGAACTCGATTCTCTGCTGGGCCGCACCAGCCGTGACGGCTACACGGTGGTTGCCTTATCCATGTACTGGAAGAACGCCTGGAGCAAAGTCAAAATCGGCGTAGCGAAAGGTAAAAAAGATCACGACAAGCGTGATGATATTAAAGAACGCGAATGGAAATTAGACAAAGCGCGAATCATGAAGAACGCACACCGCTAAGCCGCTGGCACTGCAGTAGTAAGTTCTGATATACTAACGAAAGTTTCTTGGGGCTGATTCTGGATTCGACGGGATTTGCAAAGCCCTAGGTGCATGCCGAGGGGCGGTTGGCCTCGTAAAAAGCCGCAAAAAAATAGTCGCAAACGACGAAAACTACGCCCTAGCAGCTTAATAACCTGCTAAGAGCCCTCTCTCCCTAGCCTCCGCTCTTAGGACGGGGATCAAGAGAGGTCAAACCCAAAAGAGATCGCGTGGATGTCCTGCCTGGGGCTGAAGCGTTAAATTCAATCAGGCTAGTTTGTCAGTGGCGTGTCAATCCGCAGCTGGCAGGCGAATGTAAAGATTAGACTAAGCATGTAGTACCAACGGTAGAGTAATTCCGGACGGGGGTTCAAATCCCCCCAGCTCCACCAAATTTTGTTCTATAGAACGTCAAAGAAGTCCACTAAGCCCGCATGGCACAAGCCCTGCGGGCTTTTTTACGTCTTCTGGGCGCTGTGGCGATCTTGTGGCTTCCACAACTTTTAGGTACCTTCTTAGGTACCCGAAAGGCAGGTACCCATTTAGCGGGTACCTAAATGATGGAGGTACCTATGGCACGGTTAACAAAACCCCTCACCGATACGGAGATCAAAGCCGCCAAACCACAGGAAGCGGATTACACACTGCATGACGGCGACGGTCTGCAACTGCTGATCAAAAGCAGCGGCAGGAAAGTTTGGCAAATGCGCTACTACCGGCCTTTAACCAAAAAGCGCGCAAAACTGACTTTTGGCCCTTATCCCGAAGTCACTCTGGCCGACGCCCGGCAACGCCGTACAGCGGCCCGCGCCTTGCTGGTAAAAGATATTGACCCTTATGAACACCAGCTTTCATTGCGCAAGCAAGCGCTGGAAACCCAATCCAACACCTTTAAGGTCGTTGCCGAGCGCTGGCTACAGTTAAAAAAGAGCAGCGTCACCGCCGACTATGCCTCCGATATCCAGCGCTCCCTCGAAAAGGACATCTTCCCCGCCATCGGCGATATCAGCATTACGGACATTAAAGCGCGCACGCTGGTGCAGGCTATTCAGCCGGTACAGGCCAGAGGCGCGCTGGAAACGGTAAGGCGGTTATGCCAGCGGATTAACGAGGTGATGATCTATGCCATGAACGTTGGCCTGATCGATGCGGCTCCCAGCGTCAATATCAGCAAGGCGTTCGAGAAACCGCAGAAAAAGCACATGCCCAGTATCCGCCCGGATCAACTACCGCAACTGATGCAAACGATGCGGCTAGCAAATATCGAGTTACCGACCCGCTGTCTGTTTATGTGGCAGCTTCTCACCCTCACCCGCCCAGTCGAAGCCGCTGAGACGCGCTGGCAAGAGATCGATCTGGAGGCTAAAGAATGGCGCATTCCGGCCGAACGCATGAAAATGAAGCGGGTACATATCGTTCCGCTGTCAGAACAGGCGTTGGCGATTCTGGCGCTAATGAAACCCTTAAGCAGCCACCGGGAGTATGTTTTCCCCAGCCGCATTAAGCCGTTACAGCCAATGAATAGCCAGACGGTCAACGCCGCGCTCAAACGCGCCGGATTAGGCGGCATTCTGGTATCACACGGCATGCGCTCCATTGCCAGCACCGCGCTTAATGAACAAGGCTTTCCACCCGATGTCATCGAAGCCGCCCTCGCCCACGTAGATAAAAATGAAGTACGCCGGGCCTATAACCGCAGCGATTATCTGGAACAACGTCGCCCCATGATGCAATGGTGGGCCGACTTTGTGAAAGCAGCGGACAACGGCAGCGTACTGGAAGGCGGGGTCCGGGGACTTAAGGCAATTGGGTGATTGTATGAAGCCGTGTTTTCTCTCCCGCCTCACACCATAAGCAAGTGATGGTGTGAGGCGGGAGACGCGTTATTTTTCTTTGCGTCGGGAACGCTCAAGGTACAAATTCAGCACATCTTCTGCGAATTCATCGTCAACAATGTAAAAGTAGCACTCCGGCACATTGAGTACGCGGGCAAATTCGCAGGCCAATTCAAACGTAGGTTTATGCGTACCATTTTCATAATGAGACAGACGCGAATAGGCGGTAGCCTCTTCGATACCAGCCAGTACGCCGAGCCTCTCCTGCGTAAGATTCGCTCTTAATCTGGCCGTTTTCAAACGCTTAGGAATCATTCAGTTATTACCGGCAGTTAATGTATTGCGGTAATCTTTAGCATTCCTCAATATGAATTTTCTTTAGAGTTTATAAAGATGGCGACGCGCTTAGTGTGCACCCTGCCCTTATTTGCCCTCTGGTGTGCGTTGCCACCGTACGGTTTCACCGGCATACAGTGTCAGGATCGCTTCTGCAAAGCTATCGTCCACGGTGTAGAAATAGCTCTCTGGCACGTTCAATGCGTGTGCAAAGGCGCAAACCGTTTTGAACGAGGGCGTATGCGTTCCGCTCTCATACTGCGAGAGACGAGAATAGGCCGTCTCTTCGCCAATCCCGGCCAATACGCCAAGCTGCTCTTGCGTCAGATTAGCCCGTAACCTCGCATTTTTAAGACGTTCAGGGATCATAAGGATCTGCCATCAATAACTGTATTGACAGAATCTTTAGCATTCCTTAAGATTCATTATCTTTAGACTTCCTAAAGAAGAAACATAGAACATGCCTGAGTCGGAAGAAGGCAACTTCGCTGACTCTGTCTTATGACTACTAACGAGGGTAACTTCCGATGACCGAACAAGACTGGCATCCGGCAGATATCATTGCTGGTTTAAGAAAGAAAGGCACAACGCTGGCTGCGGTTTCCAGAGAAGCGGGACTCGCCTCTTCCACTTTGGCAAATACACTGACGCGCCATTGGCCTAAAGGAGAACGCTTAATCGCCGAAGCCTTGCATAAACGCCCCGAAGAGATCTGGCCTTCGCGTTATAACAGCGGACAGCATCAACAATACCGAGATGGAACCTCGGATTAGCCACTAAAAATTTACAAAATTTTTTTCATCCTGTCAGTGGATTTAGACGCTCCTTACTGGATTTCTATGGAATAGAAATCCAGTAAGGAGCCAACAAGCGCAGCGCGTTAGCCACTTGATATACGGATTTTGGCGCTGTAGATTGTCCGTGTCACACCGCTGCTGCAAGCAGCACTCCCATGTTGCCACGACCTTCAAGGCAACGCGCAGGACCAACCTGTGTGGTCGACGCCCAACCCGCTCCGCTACCAGTTTGCGGGTGATCGCTGCGGCGATGGTAGCTACCTTATTTCAGCGCCTTAGTGCCATATCCTGCTTGTTCTTCGTGAAGCAACTGCTTTTTGCATACGCATTGATGCGTACAACACCCTTTATAGCTGGCGCAACCGTCTGCGGCCTTTTGCTGCCTCAGCGAATGCATCCATGAGGCAGCGGCGTCACTTCATACGGCGCAAAGCCGTTGCAAGTGACGCCGCGAACGATCTCTGCGCCAGCCCTTACGCCACAACGCTTTCCGGCGTGCCCTGTCATCTGACGCACATTTTCTGCGTCAATTCTCATCAACCCACTTATCAGAGGAGGACTGAACCGATACCTGAGGCAGGCTTTCAGCCTGAGGGGATTACCCTGCTGATGCAGGCGGCTGCACCGAGTGCATAACCGATATCTCCGTCATACCTCAACCGCTGCCGCTCCGGCGCGCAGGTATTGCTCAGTGCGGCACGGTTTCCCCGTGTCGTAAATCGCCGTGCGCCGGAGAACAGAGGTTATTGAGGATGGGGGGATAACATATGTCACGATTAAGCCGGGAGATGCAGACGCTGGCCCGACAGGCTGGCGGCAGCCATAAGACGGTACATGACCGACTAAAAATTGCAGAGCGGCTTGCTAGTCATCTGCTATCTTTGAATATTCAGATCCGCACGGTGCAGCATCTGAAAGCAAAACATATCGAATGCTATATCACCGAACGGTTAGAACAGGGAATTACACTGCGCACGCTGCATAATGAAATGGCGGCAGTGCGAGTGATACTACGCACCGCCGGGCGGACTAAGCTGGCGGATGCGGAGCGGCTGAGCAACAAGGCGTTAGGGCTGAGCGGCGCCAGCCGGGACGGTACGCGAAAGGCGATTACGCCGGAGCGCTATCAGGCAGCGCTGGCAATCCTGCAACAGAAAGATGCAGGGTTAGCACTCACGCTGCAACTGGCTCGAATGATGGGGTTGCGCTCGCAGGAAGCGGTGCAGTGTTCGCAGTCGCTCAAGACATGGGCCACGGCGCTGGAGCGAGGCGACGAGCAATTAACGGTGGTATTCGGCACCAAGGGCGGACGGCCCCGGCAAACGCGGGTGCTGGATCGGGAAACGTTAACGCAGACAGTGAATCAGGCGATTGCGATTGCCGCTAGCCACAATGGTCGGCTGATTGATAAACCGGATCTGAAAAGCGCCATGAACCGTTGGCGCACGCAAACCGCTCTGGCAGGACTAAAGGGGCAATATTCCCCGCACAGCCTGCGTTACGCATGGGCGCAAGATGCGATGCATTATTACCGGCAACAAGGTTTCAGCAACCGGGAAGCCCGCTCGCTGGTGTCGATGGATTTAGGGCACGGGGATGGACGTGGGCGGTATGTGCAGCGGGTTTATGGGAGAGTGAGTGGGTCAAAATATGTGTGAAATGCCCCTCAGAATGATTTCGAATGCTACACTAAATGAAGTTCGTTTTAACTCAGCAGTTATCGAAGTGTACTTAAGAATTCAGATACTAATGAGGTTAAAATAGCCTACAACGATGCTTTTTTGTATTTAAAATAACGAGGTCATCCATCTAAATATTGGGTGACATATTTAAGGAGATAGAGGTGAGTAACGTTTTTGATAGTAATAAATTAGAGGATTGTTTTAGCCTAGCCCTTGAAAACATAATAAAATATGGTGATACGGATATTTTCCCCTATCCATTTGAAAGCCGATTATTTGAGGATAACAAACAAAAAGTAACTGATGCGTTAATGGAAACTTATAATAAATTTGAAAAAAAAAGAATAGAACTACCACCTAATTTGATTAATAGTTTCTCAACAATTGGGTATTACGGCTATAGATGGGCTACACAAATAGATCCTTTCTGGAATGCTTTTTTTCTAGGTTTAGTAATAAAATTATCACAAGACATTGAAGATATACGCTCCCCTAATACTAGTGTTTACTCTTATCGCTTTAAACCAAATCTCGATGATGGGAGTCTTTTTAATAAAAATATATCATGGAGAAAATATCAAGAAGACAGCATAACTGAATGCTCCATGGAAGAAGTTAAATATGTTCTCACTTGTGATATTGCAGATTTTTATCCACGTATCTATCACCATCGTTTAGAAAATGCCTTAGATCGAATTGATCCACAGAAGCATTACTCAAATAAAATAAAAAAATTACTACAAACATTTAGCGAAACTAAGTCCTATGGTGTCCCTGTAGGTTGTCCAGCATCAAGAATACTTGCTGAGCTTGCGTTAGATTCTATCGATAAACTGTTATCTATGAATCAAATCAACTATAAAAGATATGTAGATGATTTCATTATTTTCTGCAATTCACGGGAAGATGCACATAAAACCCTGACCCTTGTTAGTAAAAAACTAATGGAAAATGAGGGGCTCACATTACAAAAACACAAAACTAATATTGTTACTAAAGAAGAGTTTCTCTCCGTAACTAAAGCAAAACTGCATGGTACTGATGAAGACGAAGAGTCTCCAATGAAAGCCAAGTTTATGAGTTTACCTATAAGGTTTGACCCATACTCTGCTAATGCAGTCGAGGAATACGAAGAAATAAAAGAAGCTTTAAAAGACTTTGATTTATTAGCGATGTTGAGCAGTGAATTACAAAAATCTAAGATTAATCAATCATTTAGCAAACATTTGATTAAAGCCTTTTCTGCAACTTCTGCTGAAACAACTAGCAGTGCTTTTAAGGTCATGTTTAATAATCTTCATGAGCTTTATCCAATTTTCACAACAATCACTCAGGTCGCAACTTCAAACTGGAAAAAAATTGATTTAGATACAAAAAATATTATTTTAGATAAAATAAACGAACTTATAAAAGAAGAATCCTACATTTTAAGTACCGAGTTAAATTTGGCATATGTAGCCAGAATGCTATCTAAAGAAAACAGTCAAAAATCCATACTTATTTTAAGCGAAATTTACAATAAAAACCCAGAAAGCATATTAGTAAAAAATATCGTAACCCAATCCATGACTAAACTTAAATTTCATCCTTGGCTTTCCGATATTAAAAAGAACTTTGCAGGAATGCACCCATTGCAACGTAGGCTATTAATAATCTCAAGCTATTTTTTGGGTGATGAAGGGAAACATTGGAGAGATCATAATAAAGATTCATTCAACTATATAGAAATATTATATAGAGATTGGGCAGGACAAAGGCAGACAGCAAGAAACCTTGAGGATGCGCTATGATATCTGAACTTACATTTTCCAGAAAATTTACGTCATTCTGGAATCAGTTGCTGCCAAATGCAAATAACTTTATACGTATTGTAAACGGTAGTCTCGTTGAAGATATATATCCACCTTTAACTAATAGCACAAATAGAGCAAATAATGTTTTCGTTAATGAATGTGCTTTTAACATCTATGCTGCTACTCAAAATGGCTTATTAGATGAAAATATCCTTTTTTCCTCAGATATTTTTCATAGTCCAGAATTTCAACATATATTTGAAAATACAAAAGAATATTTAAAAAGATTTAGCTATGGTTCAAACTTTCAACTCCCATTAGATATGCTTGAATATAATACAATTAGAGAGATATCAAGAAGTATTTACCAAAGATATAAAGGAATTAAATATGTTGAAGTATCCCCATTATTTAGCGGTTGTGGGGTAATAAATAACTCATATGGAGATATATACCATCCCAACAATCTTGTTGAAATAAAATCTGGAGATAGAAAATTTAGCGTATATGACTTAAGACAACTAATCATATATCTTACTTTGAATTTTTACTCTAAAGAAAAGAGAGAGATTAGAAATTTTTAACTATTTAATCCCCGCATGGGTATTTCCTATAGCGATACAGTTATTAGTCTCTGCAAGGAACTGGCATTTATTCAACCTCAAGAAATGTATTTCTTAATTATGAATTCAATTACAGACGAAAATTTCATAGAGACAGAAATGCAACGTTAGTTCATTAGAGCCCCAAAGGCCTTCAGTTGAATATATTATATATCAGAAGGCTTTTATTATTAGACTTCCTACTAAAAAAAAGACAACCGCCATTGCTTTTCTGACAAATAAAAACACCTTACTAAGCATTTCTACTATTTTAAATTTATTATTTATGGCCAGTATCTTTCTATTAAAAAATGTTATTTTCATTATCTGTGTTTAGATAATTATCTTAGTAAACATCGTTACGCGCAATTCTGCCACCTGCATAAATTAGGTTCTACGCATATATATTTTTCTTACTATTCACAGTCGAAGCTGTATTGGACCTGAATCCTATGGCTATAAAACACACAATTCGATTCCTCGGCTAAAAATATTTTTGCTACCCATTTCGCAAAAAGATCCCACAGCCTCCACTTTAATCAGGCAAACAAAATTTTTAGGCCCACACTTGGGCCCATGACACAAAAATGAAATCAGTAATAAACCATATAATCAATATTATAGGCAATAAATTCAACTTCCCCCAGCGGATTTGCTAGAAGCTATTCCAGAAAAACCCCGCGCGATGGAGACCGCCTTCTGATGTTAACGGCAATAAAATTATTGTTTGGCTAATTAATTCCGCAATATTGATGTAGAGTAACCCTTATATTTTTTCCTCACAATCGACGAAAACAGAATATCCGTCACCATTAAATCTTTTCTGCTCGACGACCGAGTAATTGTTTCTATCGTCTCCATATTGCGGAATACCGCAGAGCATTCAATATTCCGGCCTTGGTGATAAAGTTATCAACATTATTTAAATTATTAAATTTAAAAATAAACTTAACGCACCATAGAAAGCTGCGTGCATATATTATCCCCCCTTCAAGAACGCTTTTTCTATACTGATAGTTAATAAAGCACACATAGCATGAAAATTATTAAACACATAACTATATCCTTGCAAGGTAATCTATTCCCCTATATGAAAATCTTTATGCATGAGGGCATTTCTGATATGTATATTTCTGACGGAATAGCATAGTGTTTTGATATTCGGTATATAGTCAGGTCATAGTTTCTGATTTGGGCGAAAATAATCATATTTCAACGGAAGTTGTATGGATACGGCACTTTTGAGTCCTTTAGATAAAAGAGGAAAAGAGCAGTTTGAGCAGGTTATTTCTGCTTTTCAGGGAGAAATGGCTGCCATTGCTGCGCAACTTTCTATAGATCCCCGATTACGACTTGAATATTCAAGGCTGATAAAAGCTATGTCAGATGAGCTTCGGGAGCGTGCCAACCGAGGGATCCTGACATGGGAACAAGCAGCAAAAGAAGCGATGGATACGCGCAACATGACTATGGAAATGATTCGAGCGAAGTCTACCCCTGTGGGGAGGGCGTTAGCGCAAAAAATGAAGCTGACAGGGAAAACCTTCAATGATCTTGTTGCCAGAAAAACCCTCCAACTCTATGGCGCTAAAGCCAATTTCAATACCTTATCAGATATACAAAGGAACAATGTATTCGGTGCCATAGTGGAATCTGCCGGTCGATCAAATCCCAAAGTAGATTTAAGTATGCTCAGGTTTTCGCAGGCAGGGAAAGGACTTGTCGTGTTTGCCGTTGCGGTGGCGGTTTATGAAGTAATGAATGCAGATGATAAACTGAACGAAACTGGGCGACAGTTATCAATTGGTGGAGCAGGAATTGCCGGTGGCTGGGCTGGTGGCGCTGTTGCCGGTTTGATATGTGCTCCTGCGGCCCCAGCGTGCGTGGTGTTGGGCGCTTTTGTTGGCGGTGCGCTTGCTGCGTGGCAAATGGGTAATGTGTGGAGGTAAAAATGGAAGTAACTAACGCAATCTCATTACAGATTATCCATGAGGCTACACAATTTAAGGAATCAGCATGTGAAGTGCTGCTGAGTGGTAAAGCCACCGGCGTTATGGTGTCAGGTAAAGTGCTGGAAGCGGCGGTTAAGGTGGATGATGCGCTTTATCTTCTGTTTTTGACTGATGATGTTATTTTTGAGGAATCACTGAACATATTTCTTATCCGCTTGGGTTCTAATAGCGCGGTTATCGATTCAGCCACTATTGGCGCAATGTATAACACAGGGATTTTCAAAAATATAAGAGTAGCATCCTCTGATTCGGTTGATTTTAATTTTATGGGAGATAATTTATGGAAAGTGGCGGTTCATCATGCGCCGAAACTGAGAGTTCCCTTCATTAATGAAGATAAGAGGGTATCTCGCCCGGCTGCTTTTAAACGCCATTTCTCTATCTCAGTGAATTAAGTTGCAATACTTACTCAGTTAGAAAAATTTGTGATTATTTGCGACGGCATCAGCGCTGAAGAGCGCGAACCGTGGAATGGCGAGTTCTATATCTCCTTTGGCGACCCGCTAAGCCGTAGCTGGCAAAATGCCCGGCGTTATGGGTTTATCAACGCGGAGGGCGGTAACTGGTACAGCCAGACGTCAAAACAACTGCAGTCGGATAATTGCGACAGGGTAAAAATCCCCAGCACAGGCTATGTGGGTATCGGTAAAGTGCTTTCAGCCGCGCAGCCCGCCAGCAGCTTTAAAAGCGACACGCCTGAAGGAGAGAAGCTGGCAATGGACGTACCCCAGCACGGTGAACTTTATCGCCAGAATCCAGATAACCCGGAGAAATCAGGATATTTTGTGCCGATAAAATGGCTGGAGATACTCAGCGATGTCAACGCCAAGCTTTATGACCGTTTTTCGCCATTTTTAATGCCCGCTATTTGATCATTTTTGCTGACCGCTTTCT
>NZ_JAKMAJ010000017.1 GCF_022378355.1 Brenneria bubanii | reverse complement strand
TGGTATTAAACATAGTTCCAAGACTACCTCTTATTTTAAGAGAGTCGAAGTGTCTGGTGATCTATGGGGCCAGTCTAACTTGCTCCAGCATAACTCCCGCTTCCCGCTCTTAACAAACAGTCAGCGATTAATTCACACCAGCCCAGAGAACGACATTCCACCTACCATTGAGTAGCCACTTGCCTCTCTCTTCTCACATAACTACAATGTATACAAAACACACAATGTAGTGAGGTAGTGGTATGGGGGTCATGTCCGTTCGATTAAATGATGAAACAACCGCGCAGCTTGATGCGTTGGCTAAAGCCACAGGACGTACTCGCTCTTTTCTGGCCGGACAAGCCATTGAAGACTATCTTGCGCGGGAAGCCTGGCAGATAGCAGAGATCGAGCAAGCCATAAAAGAAGCCGATGCGGATGATTTTGTCTCATCAGATGAGATGAACAACCTGTTTAAAAAGCTAGGAACGGCAAGACATGGAAATTAAATGGCTGCGTAAAGCCGCAGCCAATTTGGAAGCCGAGTACCGCTATATCGCGCAAGATGATCCACTAGCTGCCAGCCAGTTCGTAGATGAGGTCCAAAGGTTAACGGAATTACTACCGCAACAGCCAGCAATGGGAAGGCCAGGCCGTGTACCTGGAACACGTGAGTTAGTGTTAACACACTATCCCTACATCATCCCCTACCGCGTGAAAGATAATATGCTACAGATTCTGCGCATCTTTCATACGCACAGGCGTTTACCATCAAAATGGTGAACAACCGCTTTCATGAATTTTAACGAACGTACATTCAACGACTAACCGCCACGCAGCCATGAAAGACAACAAAAAACATAACCAACAATCAAGATCGTCCGGCTGGGGCGGGAAACGTACCGGTGCAGGCGCTCCCGTTGGTAACACCAATGCGGTAAAACATGGAGAGCGCAGCCGACAGGCATTCTTTCCTTTGGTGGTTGGTGATAATGGGCGATTCACGCCGTTGCAATTACTACGAGTAAGAAACCTGCTACTTGCCGAACGTGTGGGCGAATTGATGCACAGATCTCTTTCTTTGGGTACAGCAGAATGGCGTGAGTTTATGTTGCTCGATGGGATTCTGTGGCAACACACTAAAAAAATGATGGTGTTGGAGCGTCGTAAAGCAAAACTAAATTTACAGCACAGCCAGCGTATACAACGGGCGAGATATAGCCATTTTTAAACTGACTTTTCTCTATGGGACTACGATTGGGACTATTATGTAAAAACCAAAATAACAAAATATTTAAAAATCATAATATTGGAAAACAAATTCAATTTCTCTCGTGCAAATATCCCCAAAAAAACCAACCTATTACGGTTGGTTTTTTTTTCGTCTTCGATTTGCCGATGGTAAAATGATGGCAAAACTACAGACGGCGGCATAGCGGGTGAAATAACTTATTCGGCAGCGGTGGCTGGCATTGGGTATTTCAGTTCGATTTCAGGCGCATCAGCAAGGTAGCGGCCTGATCTAGCCATCAAATATCCGGCCATTTCCTCTGCGGTCAGTTCAACATGAAACATGTCTTCATCCTCAAACCACGCGTCCGGCCAATAGATAAGATTGCTTGGATTGATATCAAAGTTTTTTTCAAGCAAACTCAAAGCGTGGTGTTGTTCCGACTCGCTGCCTTCCGCGGCGCATATGAAATTGAATATTTGTACAAGTTCATCCCAGGTGAGATCCTCGAAATAGCTTTCCTGGTTGAAGGCCATCATGGTGAACTCTTGTGCGCTGGTCCACGATGAGTAATCCCGGAAATCTGAAAATTCATACGCATTCACCACCTGGCTGTTCCATTCAGCCATCATCTTGATTAACTTTTCATCTTCCTCACCTGCTCCGCCATCTATTGTCGCCAGTATATCTTCGGCTTTTTCTGCCAGCGCTTTTATTTTCTGACGACTGACTTTGGCTTGTTTCATGCGTTCAGGTAACGGCATTTTAGGTTCCTTTTGAAAAATTCAATGAAGAAATTTAATAACAGCGAGCCTTATGCTTCACCGAAGCATTTCCCCGTTAAAACGCGATTTGAGCATCTCGTCGCTGAGGTAGTCAAGCGTGACTGACATCGCCATATGGCGAGAGCGAGCACCGCACAGGAAAAGGCAACGTGGATTATGACAAGTGACTACCGCTGGAATGGCAGCCACTTTGATACTAACTTGATGACTGGAAATCAAAAAACCGCACGCGCAATCGTTTAGAAACTGAAGATGACAAGTTAAATCTCGGCTCCACTTCTCTTTGCGTTTACGGTTGTCGTGATGCTTACTTGCCTGCCGGCAATAATTTAGTCGACGACAAAAAGCCGCGCACCGATTTCGGTATGGGAACGATGCGCTTCTGCATTATCGGCAACCTGATAGCTCATCCCCGGCTTGAGGGTGAAGGTACGGCCATCATCCAGTTCAGTATGCAATTCCCCCTCCAGACAAAAAAGAATGTGACCTTTAGAACACCAGTGATCCGCCATATACCCAGGCGTATATTCAACAATCCGAACCCGAATATTATCGAAATTCTGGGTGCGCCAATAAGCGCTACCCGTATCACCTTTATGCTCCTCGGGGGCAATCGCAGACCAGTCTGTGGTACCAAAAGGAATGTTTGCTATATTCATACACCACTCTCCGCTTTTCTCATTTTTCAATACAAATCACAGTAACATATTGCTGTACCAGTGAATAATTTATCTTCTGAGCACTGAAGCGCCCTTCAGACAGGCAAAGCAGGATGAGCAAAAGCAGGCGCACGGCGCGCGTGACGCCTTTTTCATATGGATAAAATAGCTCAATCGTCAGGATGAATATTTTCATCGCTGATGGTCAAATCTATGCTGGAGCATCAATTCGGCTGCTGCTACTCTGTTGAACAAAGAGTGAATTTTTTCAAAAAATTAATAGCGTCTCTTCCAAAAAACTCGCTGCATGTATCCAACTGCAAGGCTGCGCATTGGGTTATATGCACATTAGGCTGTGTTAGATTCAGACGTCCTTTGGCAGCCGGCTCTGCAAAATTACCCACGGCATAAATGACACCATTTCTGGAGCGTCGGCACTGTTTCGTTGCCATCATAATGTATTAGCGGGGAAACTTTGGTATATAACCATGATCGCTTAATAAACAAGTTAAAAGCTACGGACTGGTATAAGAAACGATATTCAAACCGCGTTCTGTTTTGGCGAGAAATTTCACCACTGGCATTCCCCATCTTCATCGAGGGTTTGTGTGTTGTTCTGATGGGGGTCTTCAGTACCTTTCTGGTGAGCTGGCTGGGGAAAGAAGCAATGGCGGCGGTGGGCCTGGCTGACAGCTTCAACATGCTTATCATTGCATTTTTTACCGCCGTTGCGCTGGGCACCGCCGTCGTCGTGGCATTCAGTTTGGGTCAGCGAAACAGAAAACTGGCCAGAGCCGCCTCTCGTCAATCAATATCCCTGCTGCTGCTGGTTTCATTCCTGCTGGTGATACTAGTTGAATTCGCCGGTCCCGCGATTATTGACCTGATTGCCGGTCAGGCGGATGCCCAGGTCAAGAGCCTGGCGTTGACCTTCTTACGATGGACGGTATGGGGTTATCCCGCGCTGGCGGTCACCCTTGTCGGGTGCGGGGCGCTGCGCGGCGCCGGAAATACCAAACTGCCGATGGTGATTAATATAGGGATGAATATCCTGAATATCATCATCAGCAGCCTGCTGATTTATGGCGTTTATCTCTGGGATGGATTCGGTTTTATCGGCGCCGGCATCGGGATCACCGTATCCCGTTATATCGGCGCCTTGTTCGTGGTCCTGACGCTGATGCATGGTTTCAAAGGCGCGCTGCGCATCCCTTTCAAATCCTACTTCGCCCCCTTTACCACCACCATTCTGTACGAAGTCCTCAGCATTGGCATCCCGGCCAGCGTTGAGTCCGTCATGTTCAACGCAGGCAAGCTGATCACGCAGCGTTTCGTTGCCGGCATGGGAACTGAAGTCATTGCCGGTAACTTTATCGCATTTTCTATCGTCGCATTGATTAACCTTCCCGGTAATTCCCTGGCCTCGGCCTCTACCATTATTGTCGGTACGCGATTGGGAAAAGGGCAAATCATGCAGGCCACCCGGCAGCTGAACTACATTTTCTGGCTTGCCAATATCGGACTCTGTTTCCTTGCCCTCCTCTCCATTCCCAGTGCGAAATTCATGTCATCCTTTTATACCGATGAACCGGAAGTGATTGAAGTGGCGAAACAGCTCATATGGCTTAATGCCTTGTTCACCCCGTTCTGGGCCGCTTCATGGGTACTGCCTTCGGGGTTGAAAGGCGCAAAAGACGCCGGCTATACCATGTGGGTGGCGGTGGCCGGCATGTGGGGATGTCGAATCATTGCCGGATACATTCTTGGCGTGATGCTTGGGTTTGGCGTGATTGGCGTGTGGATGGGCATGTTCTTCGATTGGATTGTGCGTGGAGCGCTTTTTTACCGCCGGATGACCAGCGGCCGCTGGCTGTGGCGCTACAAACCTCAGGGGACGCCGGCAAAATGAGCGGGCTTCCCGCTCTCTTTGCCAGGCATTCGGCGTTAAGGTTTTACGCGTCGCCCACTATGGGGATACGGCTGTTTTTTTCGGCGCAAAACGCGTCGCCATGATAATCAGCACCACCACGCCCCCGGTCATAATCAACCAGGCCTGCTGCAATCCGGCGGTATGTTGGCGAATGAACCCGGCCAGCAGCGGCATCAGGCTGGCAAGGATATATCCCCCGCCCTGCACGAAGCCCATCAGCGCCCCGACCTTTTGAGAATCCGTCGCCTGATCCAAGGTCACGATCAATGACAGCGGAAACAGAGCTCCGATACCGATGCCCAACATTACCGTGATGGAATATGGCAACGTCAACGGCGCGACGATCAACCCAACCATTCCAGCCAGCAGAATCATCAGGACTGGCAGCAACAGCCAGCGGCGATCGGGGAAATAATTGATGAAGGCGGAGACCAATAAGCCGGATGAAACCTCTGTCAGCGTCAGGCCGCCCATCATGAAGCCACTTTGCGTCGGACTCCAGCCAAGTTGAATATAGTAAGGCGGCAACCAAGCCAGTACCAGCGTATAAGCGGCGGTGCCAATACCGAAGAAGACCATCAACAGCCAGTCCATTGATGTCCGGCGTGGCGTGGACCGCGAGACGATTTCGCGCTTCACCTTATAAGCGGCGGGGATCGTCTTCCAGGCTACGGCGGCAATGATGGCCATCAAGCCCCAGAATGCCAATGCGCCCTCCCACCCCAGTCGATGTGCGAGCGGCGAAACGGAAGAGGCGGCAATTGCGGCGCCGCCCATGATGGCAGTGGTATACAGCCCCATAAGCAAGCTGCTGTGTTTATTGAAATGACGCTTGATAAATGAAGGCACCAATGCCTGAATCAGCGCGATGCCGATCCCTGCCAACGCAGCGGTAAGCAGTAACGATGCACTGCTATTAATCCACCAGCGAGCGCAACACGCGACGGCAATAGTCGCTATACCCAGCGCAATCCCTCGATATTCGCCCAAACGCGCCTGGATCTGACCGCCGTATAGCGCACACCATCCCATGGCGAATATCGGCAACATCGTCAATAACCCGCCTGCCGTGTCACTCAACCCGGTAACAGACTGGATTTGCCCCAATAACGGTCCAATTGCCGCCAATATCGGCCGGAGATTAAGCCCCAATAAGATGACGGTAACGAATATAAAGACACGAGCTCGGAGCGTTGATACCACAACCATGCAGAACCTCAATAACTTGAGCAGTAATTAATGATAGACTACAATATCTTCACATAAAGAATCTTAACGTCAAGATAAAATCTTATGATTGACCGTGCGCAGCAATGCTTTGAACAGTGGAAAAAAGAGCGCCCCGATATCGACCCATTTCCAATGAAGTTAATTGGTCATCTGGGCGAGGTAGTGCACAGGGTTGAACGCGATTACCTTAACCCTTGGTTCTCAAATCATGGATTACGCCCGGGCGAATTTGATGTACTGGCGACATTGAGACGCGCGGGAGCGCCTTACGCACTAACGCCAACTCAGCTTTACGACGCGCTGATGACCTCCTCTGGCGGGATGACAAACCGTATTGATCGGTTGGAATCGGCAGGTTTGGTGCAGCGACGCAGCAACCCAGCCGATCGGCGCGGCACGCTGGTGGCTATGACAAAAGCGGGTTTGGCGCTGATCGAAACGCTGATTGTGCGGCATGTCGACAACGAACGTCAGCTGTTATCCGCGCTTTCCAGCGCTGAGCAGCGGCAGTTGGATGCTTTGTTGGTAAAGCTCGCCACCGGCTTGCGCAACCGACAGGCATAAAAAATCCGCCCATCAGGGCGGATTTAGCAATATGACAACCATTAAAATCGAAGGGAAATACCTTCAATTTTAATTAGAAGCGGTAACCTACGCCAACAGCCCAGATACCGACATCAACGCTGCGGATACGGCTTTGTTCATAGCCGACATCCAGCGCCACTTCCTGGATTGGGTTGAATTGCAGGCCGGCGCCATAGCTGAAGCCATAGTCGTCGTTATGGTTGTTGTCAGTCCCGTTGCTCGCATTGTGGGTATATTTGCCGTGGCCGAAACCAACAACCCCGTAAATGCTAGCCCAATCATTCAGGCGGTAAGCAGGACCGGCGGTAATACCGACATATTGGCCTTTGTTGTAGTAATTAGCACTCGTACGGCTGCTATCTTCCAGGTAAGTGAAAGATCCAATAACGCCCAACGGGTTATTATCCCAATCGTAACGATATTTAAGGTTAAAACCTTTGGCCTTGTTGACTACGCCCTGAGCATCGCCCTGAGCATAACCAGCAGATACAGTACTTTGGCCAGCAAATGCTGAGCCTGCGCTAATACCGAATAAACAAGCCAATGCTGAAAGACACACTATTTTCTTCATTATAAAGCCTCGAATTCTACTTAATGAGAGAACACCTAACGCCTTAAATATAACAAAGAAAGGATAAACTTACCGCCTGATAAATATTTTTCAATTATGATTTAGATGTAACCAATATTTTCAAGAAACCCTATCGCATTAATTATATTGAATTTTATTCAGCGACAGCAAGAATGAAATTTAATTAAAAAGAAACACTCAAAACAGATAATTCCTAAGTTTTTGCTTGATTTTCAAGCTAATTAATCCTCGAGAATAAATCAATTAAATATAGCGTAAGTAATCGTCAAAAAACGTAAGCAATGCCCGGATAAATCATTTACAATTGGTCATTCTGGCGGCACTGATTTTGATATCAGGCGCTTTTTTACTTTTCATTAAGGCCAAGAGAATGACCTTATCCTCCCCGCGTTTGTCAGCGCTATTGCCTGTCTTTCTGCTTATCGTTTCCATGGTGTCGATCCAGAGCGGCGCCGCTCTGGCCAAGACGCTGTTCCCACTGATTGGCGCTTCAGGCGTGACGGCTCTGCGACTGAGCATCGGCACGCTGATCCTATGCGCCATTTTCAAACCGTGGCGTACGCGCTTTAGTGGAAACCGATTGCCGCTACTCATTTATGGCGCCATGCTGGGGGGAATGAATTTTTTATTTTATCTTTCGTTGCGAACTATTCCGCTGGGTATTGCCGTAGCGCTGGAATTTACCGGACCGCTTGCTGTCGCGATGTTATCATCACGCCGAGTGATCGATTTTTTATGGGTTATTCTGGCGATACTTGGGTTATGGTTTTTATTACCGCTCGGGCACAATCTCGGCAATATCGATCTATCCGGCGCAATTTGCGCCCTCAGCTCCGGTGCCTGCTGGGCATTATATATTCTTTTTGGCCGCAAGGCCGGCGCGAATCACGGTCCCGAAACGGTAGCCGTTGGTTCTTTCATCGCCGCATTAGTATTTTGTCCTATCGGGTTGATTTATTCCGACAGGACATTATTTTCGTCCGAAATATTACCAATTGGTATTGCCGTGGCTATTTTTTCCACCGCGCTGCCTTATTCTCTTGAAATGATCGCATTAACCCGGCTGCCGGCCAGAACGTTCAGCACATTAATGAGTCTGGAACCTGCCATCGCCGCCATTTCCGGCATTTTATTTCTCAATGAGCATTTAACTTTTACCCAGTGGATTGCGCTCATACTTATTATCACCGCCTCCACCGGGGCAACCATTACCATAAAACCGACAGAATCAGCCAACCAGGGAAATAATCACTCGGCGGCATGATAACCGCTGTCTTCTGCAATGCGGCGCAGAAAGGTTTCGCTTTCCCGTGGAGAGCCTAACCGGATGAACCGTATATGCCGGTAACGCGGATCCGATAAGTCGGCCAGATAGCGTCTGCGATTCGATGAATACGTTTTTATTGTCCAGACGATAATTGAACTGCGGCTAAAAAAACTACGGGAAAACTGCTCTCGGTTGCCGGTTCCTGCCCAAAGCTCTTCTTTACGCCATGAACGTCGCCAGGCGCGGCTGAGGGCCTGGTAAAAAGTACGGGCAAAACCGTAATCGACCCAAACCACAACATCAATGTTGCGCCATTTAATAGCGCGGGTTCGGTTGTAGTTGCCGTCCAGCACCCAGCATGCCGGCGCCAACGCGCTTTCGAGACGCGGGAAAAACTCGCTATCAGGCGTTTCCTGCCAGTTTTCCCGCCAGAATAAAGCATCCATTTCAATATATGGAATACCGAGCCGGCGCGCCAGCTCGCTGGCTATAGTCGATTTACCACTACCGCTGGTGCCCACCACGTTAATTTTCATGTCGATCTCGCTACTGTTACAATAATGTTATTTTTTAATCGCGCCATTAAGGAATAGGGCAAACCGCACCCTTTCATATAGAATAATTATCATTCACATTGTTTTTGTCATGAACGAAGATCCGGTGGATTTGCACTCAAATGGAAATGATATTCAATCAACCGCATAATATTGTCGGCAATATTCTTTGCGACAAAACCGAATTAATCCTATAAAAGCAAAATATTATAAAAGCGATAAATTATAAGAAGTTACTTTCACACCAGTTATACCTATACATTCGATAGGTGATTCTTTCCGATATCTTTATTCATTACTGCTATAATTAATCCCGTTGATCAGTACGACTATGAAATTAAATAAAGAGGACATTACTATGCGTACCGCTAAATTGGTGAAAACCGCGTCTTCCGAGCTAATCTATACTCGTAACGATGTTGAGGATGAAGTAAAAACCTCTACCATCAAATTGTTAAACCAGCTGGTAGCTGATTTCATCGACTTATCCCTGCTCACCAAGCAGGCTCACTGGAATATGCGTGGCGCCAACTTTATTGGCGTGCATGAAATGCTGGATGGTTTCCGTACCGCAATCAACGATCATCAGGATACCATCGCGGAACGCGTTGTTCAGCTGGGCGGCGTGGCGCTGGGCACGGTGCAGGTCGTCAATGAAGCGACGTCGCTGAAAAGTTATCCGCTTGATATCCACAATGTGCAGGATCACCTGAAGGCACTGGCGGATCGTTATGCTACCGTAGCTAATGAAACCCGCAAAGGCATCACCACCGTAGAAGATGAAGACACTGCCGATATCCTGACCGCCGCCTCGCGCGACCTGGATAAATTCCTGTGGTTCATCGAATCTAATA
Source organism: Brenneria bubanii (assembly GCF_022378355.1). GTDB lineage: Bacteria > Pseudomonadota > Gammaproteobacteria > Enterobacterales > Enterobacteriaceae > Brenneria > Brenneria bubanii. Next base: position 118,190 of record NZ_JAKMAJ010000017.1, on the reverse strand, counting down.
TTGAATAATGATGCCAGCTATCATCGATAGCGGCACCGACGTCATATGAGCGTCCCGAATTAAGCCGGGCAGACGGCTATTTACCGGGCTCCGTTCGGAAACGACAATAATAACGCCATCAGGGCTGCTTTGGCAGCCCTTTTTTATTATCCCGCGTCGCCGCCCGGCCAACGAGCAAACCTTCAATGTTGTCAGCCGTAACGCTCAAAAAATTAGCGATTGTACTCAATAATCCGCCATAACGAGAATCAATGGTTGTTTCCCCCGAACAAATTCGTTAATCATAGCTATCGTCTTGTTCAATAACATTGGCAGAAAGGCCATATTATTGATAGGACGACTAATAATAACGCGAGGCAAGGTTTAATTAATTGCAAATAACACATTGTTTTTAAGAAGTTTATGTTTTGTTCTGATCTGAGTATCGTCCGCAAAGCAAAAAACGTCTCACAACCGGTAAAACTAGGAAGGATTAAATGAAATCACTATTGACAGCTTCTTTGGCCGCATTGACGCTTGCCATGAGCGTTTCCAGCCATGCAGCCGAAAAAGAGCTCATTGTTGCAACCGACACCGCGTTTGTCCCCTTTGAATTTAAACAGGGCGATAAGTATGTTGGTTTTGACATCGACCTTTGGGATGCCATCGCCAAACAACTCAATGTGAGCTACAGCCTGAAGCCGATGGATTTCGGCGGCATCATTCCTGCTCTGCAAACCCGCAATGTCGACGTCGCGTTGGCAGGCATTACCATCACTGAAGAGCGTAAAAAAGCCATCGAGTTCTCCGACGGTTATTACAACAGCGGCCTGCTGGTTATGGTGAAGGCCGATAATAACGATATCAAGGGCGAGAAAGATTTGAATGGGAAAGTGGTCGCGGTGAAAAGCGGCACCGGTTCCGTTGATTACGCAAAAGCCAATATTAAAACCAAAGACCTGCGTCAGTTCCCGAACATCGATAATGCCTACATGGAATTAGGCACCAACCGTGCCGATGCCGTGCTGCACGATACGCCGAACATCCTTTACTTCATTAAAACCGCCGGCAGCGGTAAGTTCAAGGCGGTAGGCGATTCGATCAAAGCCCAGCAATACGGTATTGCCTTCCCGAAAGGCAGCGACCTGCGCGATAAAGTAAATGGCGCGCTGAAAACACTGCAAGAAAACGGCACCTATGCAGAGATCTACAAAAAGTGGTTTGGTGTAGAACCTAAGTAATTGCCGATTTTATCTGGAGATATTCCATGCAGTTTGACTGGAGCGCCATCTGGCCTTCTCTGCCCCTGTTGTTAGAAGGGGCGAAAATGACCCTGCTGATCTCGGTATTGGGTCTGCTCGGTGGCTTGGTTATCGGTGTGCTCGCGGGCTTCGCCCGCGCTTACGGCGGCTGGTTTTCCAGCCGTATCGCGCTGGTATTTATTGAAATAATTCGTGGTACGCCCATTGTGGTGCAGGTGATGTTTATTTACTTCGCCCTACCGATGATATTTACCTCGGTACGCATCGACCCTTTCACCGCGGCGGTTGTCACCATCATGATCAACTCCGGCGCTTACATCGCGGAAATTACCCGCGGCTCGGTGCTTTCCATCCATAACGGCTTCCGTGAAGCCGGGCTGGCGCTCGGGTTATCACGCTGGGATACGCTGCGTTATGTCATTGCGCCGCTGGCCTTGCGCCGTATGCTGCCGCCCCTGGGTAATCAGTGGATCATCAGCATCAAAGACACCTCCTTGTTTATTGTTATTGGGGTGGCGGAGCTGACCCGATCCGGTCAGGAAATCATTGCCGGTAACTTCCGCGCGTTGGAGATCTGGAGTGCGGTAGCCGTGATTTATCTGTGCATCACACTGGTGCTCAGCTTTATCCTACGTCGTCTGGAAAGAAGACTTAAGATTATATGATTGAATTCAAAAACGTTTCCAAACACTTTGGTCAGACGAAAGTTTTACATGACATCGATCTGAAGATTAATCAGGGTGAAGTGGTGGTGATCATCGGTCCATCGGGATCCGGTAAATCCACGCTATTGCGCTGCATTAACAAACTGGAAGAAATCACCAGCGGCGAGCTGATTGTCGATGGCCTGAAGGTTAACGATCGGCGTGTGGATGAGCGCCTGATCCGCCAGGAAGCCGGGATGGTATTTCAGCAGTTTTATCTGTTCCCGCACCTGACCGCACTGGAAAACGTGGCCTTCGGTCCTATCCGGGTTCGCGGCGCCAGCAAGGCTGAAGCGGAAAAACTGGCGAAAGACCTGTTAAGCAAGGTCGGCTTGTCCGAACGGGGGCACCACTACCCTTCCGAGCTTTCCGGCGGCCAGCAGCAGCGCGTCGCCATTGCGCGCGCCCTGGCGGTCAAACCTAAGCTGATGTTGTTTGACGAACCGACTTCGGCGCTGGATCCCGAATTACGTCACGAAGTACTGACGGTAATGAAAGATTTGGCCGAAGAGGGAATGACCATGGTCATTGTGACTCACGAAGTCGGCTTTGCGCGTCAGGTGGCGTCGCGGCTGATTTTCATTGATAAAGGCCGTATCGCCGAAGATGGCGATCCGGAAACGCTGATCACTAACCCGCCAAGCGATCGCTTGCGTGAGTTCCTGCAACACGTTTCCTGACGCTGTAACGTCAAAGGGGGTGAAAACCCCCTTTTATTACCCCATCAGCGCGGATATTCACGTTCGATGAACGCGGCGAAGTCCCGGCACATGGCATCATCTCCCAGCGCATTATCTGCCAGTACGCGACTGCCATCGACCACGCGAATCCGGGCGGACAAATCAAAATCGGCCGCGGGCTGCGGACGCCGTAACGCCTGCGCGATCGAATCGCTGGCCTGCTGCCAGGCTTCCTCCACCGTCAGATTACAGGCCTGAGCCAGATAGGCGGGGTTAAATCCCTCCCCAGTCAGGCTGCGCAGCGTGTCATCATGGCTGACGCTATTGCCCGGCGACCAGTAATGCCGCGCCAGATCCGGGCCAATCGCCGCATTATCCGTCAGATAGCCGTCACGTTGCAGAAAGAAGCGCCTGGTTTGTTCCACCGCCATCAACGCCAGCAGATAGCCCTGATAAGAACAGGCGGACTCCATGGACAATAAATGCGGGATTGCCATCGTTGGCCGCGGACTGCCGCTGATGCCAAGAATACGTTGTTCGGTGTCACGCGCCAGCCTGGTTATCGATTCCGGCGTACATTTATCGTCAGGCCATGAATACAGTTGCCATTCAAAGTAAGGCACCAGCAGAATATGCCGGTCGTTAAACGCCTGCATCGGCTGACGCACGCGGATATCGGCCTGGATCAGCGAATCTGGGATAGACTCGCCCTGCGCGTTTTTCGCATAACGTTTACGCCAGTCGGCATCCGACAGCAAACTGTCGCAGAACATGGATTGCGTTTCCGCATACGCCATCGACGTCGGCGGAAATTCCTGGGAAAAACACGGCGCATTCTGGCGAATATTGGCAAAGTGCGCGGCATGTCCGCCTTCATGAAACAGCGTGTTAATCCCCGAGGCTCCGCTACCGACCTGATCCGGTTTCGCCAGGCTGGTAAAATTGATGCGGGCCGGAATCCATTTGCCCTCATCAGCGAAAGGCGGAACCGGGCCGTGCATAAAACCATTCTCGTACTTGCCTTTGCGCACCAGCAGATCGAGCTGCATCTCGGCGCCGTTAAAGCCGATATGCAGGCGTTTGAAGCTGTTTATCCAGCGCTCGAGCGAGGCGGCGAAAGGAAAGTAGGGATCAAGCTGACGCGTGACATCGCCAGTGCTGGCGTAACGAATATTCCACGGCTCCAACGCCTGTTGCCCTTTGGCCGCGGCCAACTCCCTCAGGCTGCGCGCGTTGGCCTCCCGGGTTTGCTCTTCAAAGGGATCAAGAATGGCGAAAAGCTGCTCCGGCGTCATCCGCTCGGTTTTATTGACCTTATAATCAAAATAGTTGCGATATCCCATCTGACGGGCAAAGCGGTTACGCAGGGCGACCAGCTCGGGGAAACCATTATGCAGCAGCCACTGCTCCAGGTCGCGCAATGCCTGCTGCGAACTCTGCCGATAGGCCTCCACGTCATTCGTCGCCTGATTGGTCAGCAGTTCGCCCAAGGATGCGCCGACTCGTTGACCTTTCGCATCCAGATGCGTCATTTCATAGGCTTTACGCTTTTCAAACAGCGCGCTTTCCGCGGCGATGATCGCCTCCATCAACGCCTGTGCCTGAGGATCTTCAACCACATTGCAGTCAAAAAAACGATACCACCCTTTTAAGCCATGCAGCAGCGCCTGCTGACGCTCATCTACCGGGCCGTTTTCCAGCGCCGCAATGTGCTGACGCAATTCAACCAGCCGCTGCGGCTGGGATATAAAACGTTTATAAGCATTTTCCGCATGGGAAAACCGCGGCGACACGTCATCGCTGCCGGTTCCCATATAAAGTTGCCAGAACAGCTCTTCTTTGGCTTGATGGATGGCAAGATAGTCACGGTTCAGTGCATTAAAATAATCGATACTCTGTTGCATCATATTCCTTCTCTACCCTTTATGCCCCGATGGTTGCAGGCGTTTTGTTTCCCTAACCGATAGCCCTTTGCGGCGGGACTCAGCCCAGGCGTTTTTTAATCGTCGCCGCGGCCTGCTCCATCGTCGGCGCTTCGCCCGTCGCCGCCAGACAACATGCCAGCTGTAGGCGAATCGCCTGCGGTAAGGCCGCCTCACCCACCAGACATTGCGCCGTCCAGCGCGCCGTTGTTAGCGCGTCTTTGGCAATCGGCAAAGCGTCCGGCGCGACCCTGATATCCTGACGCAGTTGCAAAACCTGCGTTTGCTGCCGGTGAATAAAGTGAATTTCCGGGCAGCGTTGGGGATTGGCATAGGCTTCGCCTTCAGTGCCGTGCATCAGCAATGCCCGCCCCTCAATGTCTTTGAAAAAGGTGCCGACGCGGGAAATGTACTCCGGATGAGATACGCTGGCGATCCTCAGGGCGTCGTCTTCCATAAACGGCGTGGCGACTTTCGCCAACGTATGGCTGCTGTTACGCACGCCCATACGCCAGCGTAGCTGCAATTGCCGATCGATAGCCGGGCACAATAGCGAAACCGGGATAAAAACCGGCTCGCAGGCATCAAGCGACGCCTGCGCCTGCACGGCGTTCTGCGCCGCGGCGATGCCAAGCAGTTCGAAGATTTCAGCGCTGGTGACCCGGGTCGGATCTTCCATCACGCCGTGAATCACCACCGGAAAGCCCAGCTTGGCCAGCAGAAGCGCTAATAACGGCGTTAAATTAGCCTGTCGCCTCGCGCCGTTATAGCTGGGTATCACGATAGGCATTGGACGTTGAACCGGCGGCCGCAGATGAAGCACCTGTTCACTCATCGCCTGATAAAAACCGCGCATTTCCGATTCGGACTCACCCTTGATGCGAAAAGCGAGCAGCAGTCCCCCCAGTTCAAGATCCGGCACCTCGCCATTCAACATCAGACGATACAACTGATACGCGGTTTCCTGATCCAAATCACGAGCATGATTTTTACCGCGTCCAACTTCTTTAATTACCTTGGTGTAATCCATGCGGGCCCTCATTAAGCCGCGATATTCTCGTCGCTCCCAATAATACAGGCGAATTATCCGCCTGTACGTTGAATTTTACGCAATATCATCGATAGCCTGGTCTGCGAAAATAGCATGTTTTTCTCGCGATTCGATAACATAAAAAGGCGACGGCGAGGGCCAGGCCGCGATGCCGGTCAACGGCGGTGAACCATTACCGTTTCAGAATCCGCCACCTGACGGCGGCGGTCGGAGCGCGCGAAAATGCCCCTGATGAACCCATCGGCCAAAGATCGTCGATGACGATGATGTTTAATCGACCGACGGCATCGACCGTTCTTCGATCGGGAATACCGGCAAGGCGGCAAGCAACTGCGCGCCATAGCCTTTGGTTAACAGGCGGCGGTCGTAAATAATAATTTCACCGAAACAGTCGTGACTGCGGATCAGACGACCGACCTGCTGAATGAGATTAAATGACGCGCTGGGTAAACTTTGCACCACGAACGGATGGCGCTTCAGGCTCTTCAGCCACTCGCTTTCCGTCAGGATCACCGGGCTATCTATCGGCGGGAAGGCGATTTTATGAATATGAACCTGAGACAGTAAGTCTCCTTTCAAATCCAGCCCTTCGGCAAAGGATTGCAAACCGACCAGCACGCTGGTCTGCCCTTGTTGCACACGCTCGCGGTGCAGTTCCACCAGCCGATAGCGCGGCTTATCCCCCTGCACCAGCAGCATCAACCGCAGATCGGCGACGTGCGTCAGAAAAAGCTGCATCGCGCGCTGGCTGGCGAATAGCATCAACAACCCACGATGATCGCCCTGCTGCAGCGCCGAGCGGAAGAACCGCGCCATTTCGGCAATGTGCTGCGTCTCATTCGCCATCAGCGGTTCATAGCGCATTTTCGGGATCACCAGCCGCCCTTGCTCACGATGATTAAACGGCGAACTCAGCGCCAGAAAACGATCGCCGTCGCGCTCATTCAGGCCGGATAGCTCCTGTAGACGAGAAAAACTGTTCAACGACCTCAGCGTCGCCGACGTCACCACCACATGCGGCACATTATTCCACAGGAGTTTTTCCAACTGATCGCATACGCGGATACCGGCACAGTGAAGAGACAGGTGCGACTGTCCATCGCGCACACTGCGGGTGAGCCATTTGGATACCGGCGCATTGGAGGACTTTTCCATCGCCGCCAGGCGCCACAGTTTGCTTAGTGCCTCCAGATAACCCAACAGGCGGCTCATTTTCAACAGCGCCTGGTGCAAACGCACCACATCGTGTTTACCCGTTTTCTCACTGAGGTCGTTGAGCATAAACTCCGTCAGAGCTCGCAAGCTATCGGTCAGCTTGAATAGCTGAGTGCAGCTTTCGCGCATTTCATCGGGTAGTTTTCCCATGGGGAAACGATATTCGGCCTCGCCGCCGTCCGGCGGTAAAAAGAGTCCGCATGTCTGCGAAAACGACACCGCCAGTTCTCTCAGCGCTTCGCAATGACGGGTCAGGCGTTCACCGTGCGCCAGGCGCGGCGGCGATTTCGGCGCAAACTGCGACATGCACAGCCCGACTTGCTGCACCACCTGTTCCAGCTGCTGCGTAATCGCATCGGGGGTGATATCGCCGGACATTTCCAGGGTATCGCGGGCCACGTCGGGGATATGGTGGCCTTCGTCCAGCACCAGCAGCAAATCTTTGGGGTTCGGCAACACGGATTCGCTTTCCATCGCCGCCATGACCAAGGCGTGATTGGTGACCACGACATCGGCATTTTCAATTTCACGCCGGGCAATAAAAAACGGACACTCGCGAAAATAGTGGCAATTGTGTCCCAGGCAATTGGCTTTATCGGTATTCAGTTTCCGCCACAGGCTATCGTCGATAGACTCCGGATAGTGATCGCGCAGGCCATCCCAGGCATAGCTTTGCAAGGCCTTTTCGATACGCGCGCATTGCCCCTGCTCCTCTCGGCTGGAGGGGACCAGATCATCCCCCAGAAACAGGGTCAGATCTCCCTGAGCATCGGCATCCGTCGCCAGCATCGCCAGATTACGCGGACAGACATAGCGCCCGCGGCCAAATGCCGCGGTGAATTTCAATTCGGGAACAAACTTCTGCAACAAGGGTAAATCTTTGCTGAAAATCTGGTCCTGCAGGGCCACATTCGCCGTACTGACCACCAGCGTTTTCTCCTCCGCGCGCCCAACCGCAATGCCGGGGATCAAATAGGAAAGCGTTTTTCCCACGCCGGTTGGCGCTTCGATAGCCAGATGACGCGGGTAATCGCCCGCCAACGTTTTCGCCACTTCGGCTATCATCTGTCGTTGAGGTATGCGAGGAATAAAATCCGGGATCTGTTGTTGCAGGGCCTTATACCATTGGCCAATCTGCTGTTTTATTGCGGGGGACAGCGCCATGCATTCTCTGTATTCAGTCAATCTGACGCCTATTGTCCCACAGACGGCGGGCAACGTCAGCCGATATCACCGCAATTCCCTACTCGACAAAAACCGGATCGCCGGTTAGGGTGAGTCGGTTTTTAGCCGCAGTCCAGGGATCAGGGCTATCACGACGTTCGTCACCGGAGAGATAAAGGGCATATGTCATCCGTTCACAGGGTCAAACAATCTTACTGGTTTTCCTCGCGGCTGCCCCAGATTGAGAGCCGCTCAACCTGGGGCAGCGCTCAGGGCTATAAAACGCATAGCCATGCGCAGCTCTCAATCGGCGCTATCGAACAAGGCTCAACGATTTGTCATTATCGTGGAGAAAACCATCTGCTGCAGACCGGCGATCTAATCGTTATTGATCCGCAGCAGCCTCACAGCTGTAATCCGTTTCCCGGTCAGACCCGCAGCTATCATATGCTGTATCTGGACGCCGAATGGTGTTTGAAAAAACTGTCCGAGCTGCATGGCGCTCCCGTTACCTCACTGCACTGCCGCTGTATCAGGTTAAGCAATCCGACGCTGTTTGCCGCTTATCGGCTTCTGATTGGCCAACTGCATCAAGAGACGATCGCCGCCGCCCGGCAAACGCTAAGCGAACTGGTAACGCCGATACTGCGGCAATACTGCGCGCCGCTTCAGCCGGAGGAACGGCGGCATACAGCGTCCCCGCCCCTTGAGCAACTGACGACGCGCCATGTTCGCCACCGCCTGCTTGCCAGCTTACAGGATGCGCCGTCGCTGGAAACGCTGGCCGAAGAGCTCGGTTTGCGGCGCGAAACCGTCGTGCGGCATTTTCGCCGTCATACCGGCATTACCCCAATGGCGTTTCTCAATAATGCCCGGGTGGAATACGCTAAAACCTTGCTGAAGCAGGGCGCGCCGTTAGCCGACGCCGGCTACCAGAGCGGTTTTTGCGATCAGAGCCATTTTCATAAAATCTTCGTGCAATATACGGCGGCGACGCCGGGCCAGTATCGGCAGGCACGATCAATATTTGACAATAAATAGCGACGCCCAATGCCTAGACTGACTTCGACTATTCTTCGAGGCCATCGGCATTATGCAGATCAATACACTCTTTCCCGATAATTTTCCCGCGCTGGCGTTGGCTCATTTTGTTGCCTTGCTGAGCCCCGGCCCGGATTTTTTCCTCCTCACCGCCTATGCCATTCGCTACCGTTTAGCGGGCAGCGCCGGAATTTGTCTGGGGATCGCTCTGGGCAACGGTGTTTATATTTTTCTGGCGACCATCGGCTGGGCGGGTATCCAGCACTCGCCGCGGCTTTTTACCCTGATTGAACTCAGCGGCGCCGGTTATCTATTATGGATTGGTTATCAGTTGCTAAAAAGTCATGCCTCGCATGCACTGACGCCGGCCCAACACACCGATGACTGCCCCGGTTTTGCCCGGCAAATTCTGCTGGGATTGGGTTCCGCGCTGCTTAATCCCAAAAATATACTGTTTTACATCAGTCTGATGACCAGTATTCTTGGTCCGCGCGTCACCCCGCTTCAGCAAGCGGTCAGCGGTATCTGGATGTTTGCCATCGTACTCGGTTGGGATCTGCTGATGGCCATGCTGATTACGCTGCCGCGCGTCCAGCAGCGGCTTCAGCGCTATCTGAACCCAATCGAACGCGTCGCCGGCGCCATTCTGATATTCTTTGGTTTAATACTCCTGTTTCACCGCTGAAGGCTTTATAATTTGCGGCAATTAACAAAAGGATAACCGAATGAACTTAAGTAAAGCGGGGATTATCGGGCTATTTGCCCTGTGCGCCATCGGCGGAATCGGCGGCGTCATGCTGGTTGGTTATATTATCATTGTACACGGCGGTTAATTTTTCACCGCCGCAGCGGGCAAGCCATCATGCTGAGCCTGAAATTGCGCCCAGTAGGCCGGAATACGTGAAAAAGTCAGTCTGAACCAGGAGGTAAAGGCTTCCGGACTGGCCGCTATCTGCTGGCTAATCTGCGCCAGCGACAGATAGCTAACCCCCTCTACTTCATCGGGATTCGCCAGGGGGATGGCGTCGGAAACGCCAAAATAGACATGCCCTAACTCATGCTCGGTCAAGCCATTTGCCAACGGCAGACAATAGGTCAACGTAAACATCGGCGTCAGCGCGCAGCGAAGTCCCATTTCCTGATATAAACGACGATGCGCCGCCTGGAGCGCGTCCTCTCCGGGAGCCGGATGGCTGCAGCAGGTATTGCTCCATAGACCCCCGCTGTGGTACTTGCCGCTGGCTCGCTGTTGCAGCAACAGCTGGCGCCGAGAGTTGAAGATATAAACGGTAATGGCGCGGTGCAATACGCCTTTCTCATGCGCTTCCTGCTTCTCCATTATGCCCGTCGGTTTGTCGTTTTCATCAACCAGAATCACTTCCGTCATGGCATATCCTCTCTTGTTGCTGTAGGGCAATCGTCTCACGCCGCTCGCGGATCATGACGGATTCGCCGCGCGTGCAATCGACAAGGCAACCCGCACCGCATGCGGCATCTGCGCAGGTAAACCGGCGTTCATTATGATAAAGCCACTAAAATCGCGCCTGGCGTCATTGGAAACGGCCCCGAAGGGCCGAACTTTGAAGGACGTTAACATACCGGCAACCTAAAGTGTGACGGCGATATTATAACAAAGTGAAACTTTGCCTTTTCACGCGTTGCGAATCCACACCGATAAACACCTCATATTGTCCAGGTTCCACCACCTGCTGCATTCGGGCATTGTAGAACTTCAGCGCGTCCGGCTCGATAAGAAAGCTGACGGTTCGCGATTCGCCCGGCTGCAACATCACCTTCTCGAAACCACGCAGTTCCTTAACCGGACGACTGATGGACGCAACAACGTCATGCAGATAGAGCTGTACGACGGTTTCGCCGGCCCGATCGCCGGTATTTTTAACCGTGACGCTGGCGGTCACGGTTCCGTCGCGCTTCATCGTCGTACTGGACATGTGAACATCCGACAGGCTAAAGGTGGTATAGCTCAGGCCGTAACCAAACGGATAGAGCGGGCCGTTGGCCTCATCGTAATAATGGGAGGTGTACTTGCCGGGGTTTTCCGGCGTATACGGCCGGCCGGTAGGCAGGTGGTTGTAATAGATCGGGATTTGCCCCACGGAACGCGGGAAGGACATCGGCAGCCGGCCTGAAGGGTTATAGTCGCCGAACAAAACATCGGCAATCGCATTGCCGCCCTCTGTGCCGCTGAACCAGGTTTCCAACAGCGCATCCGCCTGTTGATCTTCCCGCACCAGCGCCAGAGGGCGCCCATTCATCAACACCAGCACCAGCGGTTTTCCGGTCGCTTTCAGGGCGGCGATCAGATCCTTCTGACTTTGCGGCAGATCGATATCGGAACGGCTGGAGGCCTCATGCGCCATTCCCGCCGCTTCGCCCACCACCGCGACGACGATATCAGACCGTTTCGCCGCCTGCACCGCCTCGTCAATCATCGTCTGCGGCGAGCGTTTATCAACCTGCACCGCATCTTCATACAGATTCAGGAAATCAATAATTCCCTGATGATTACTGACGTTGGCGCCTTTGGCGTACAAAATATCGGCCTTGTCGCCCGCGGCGTTTTTGATGCCCTGGTAAACCGTAATCGTCTGTCCGACGACGCCGGCCGCGGACCAACTGCCCATCGTATCGCGTTTGCTGTCAGCCAATGGCCCGACGACGGCGATCGTTCCCTGTTTTTTCAGCGGCAGCGTCTGCAAGCGATTTTTCAGCAGAACCAGACTTTTACGCGCAACGTCACGCGCTTCCAAACGATGCAGGCGGCTCTCCGCGTTGGTATCGACGGGATCGGATCCCGCCGCCCCCAGATGACGGTAGGGATCCTCAAACAGCCCCATCTCGTATTTGACGTTCAGCACCTGACGGCAGGCTTCGTCAACGTCCTGCTCGCTGACCGCGCCGCTTTTGACCAAATCCGGCAAATAACGCATGAAATATTCATCGCTCATGCTCATGCCGATACCGGATTTCAACGCCAGCCGCGAAGCATCACGCGGATCGCTGGCCACGCCATGCTTAATCAACTCTTTGATCGCGCCGTGATCAGTGATGGTGATCCCGGTAAATTTCCACTGGTCGCGCAAAATATCTTTCAGCAGCCAGCTATTGGCCGTGGCCGGCGTGCCATTGATGGCGTTCAACGCCACCATCACGCCGCCGCTGCCCGCATCGATAGCGGCTTTATATGGCGGCAAATAGTCCTGAAACATGCGCTGCGGACTCATATCCACGGTGTTGTAATCCCGTCCGCCCTCAACCGCACCATAAAGCGCATAGTGCTTCACGCTGGTCATCAACGCGTGGCGAGCGGTTACGTCATCCCCCTGAAAGGATTTGACCATCACTCCGGCTATTTTACTGGTTAACCAGGTATCTTCCCCGAATCCTTCCGATACCCTGCCCCAGCGGGGATCGCGGGTAATATCGACCATCGGCGCCCAGGTCATATTTAAACCGTCTTCGGTGGCTTCATAGGCGGCGATGCGCCCGCTCAGCGCAATGGCGTCCATATCCCAGCTGGACGCCAACCCAAGCGCGATAGGGAAAATGGTGCGCTGGCCGTGTACGACATCATAAGCAAAGAACAGGGGGATTTTCAGGCGGCTAAGCTGCATAACCTGATCCTGCATCGCTCGGATGTCATGCCGCGTGACCGTATTGAAGATCGCGCCGACCTGGCCATTTCGAATCATTTCCCGGATAGCCGCTTTCGGATTGTCTGTTCCGACGCTGATCAATCTTAGCTGGCCGATTTTTTCATTCAGCGTCATTTTTCTCATTAAATCAGAGATAAACGCATCTCGCTGTTGATGTGACGCCGTAACGGAAACCGGGACGGACGCGTTCTCCTGGGCAAATACCGGGTTACAGACAAGTCCAATCGCAATAGTCAGTGAAGTAAGCCATTTCATTCTTTATACAGACCCTATCAATCCAGGCATCAGGATCAGTCACTGAGGCACAAGACAGGTTTGAAAATTAAGTCAGCCAATGCGCCATGAAAACTGGCATGGTGAAGAACCCATTCACCGACAGCGCCAACACGCTCGAACACACAGCGCGTAATAATAGTGTATTTGTTTAGGATTCATTTAATAAAAACTGCAAGAATAATGCGATACGCCGCGCAGAATAAATATTCCCCCCTTGATATCTGACGATCCTCACGGCGACGCCGTACTGCAATCTGATGAATTTAATGAATTTATTCAGGTCCATGCCCGCGGTTATTGAGTAAAAAGGCAGGCAGAAACGCCGGCATGTTAAAACGGGGCGGTCGGTTGACGAAATACACAAACACAATAATGACGCAAAGCGCCAACGGCATGATATAAACAGCCGGCCGCGACAGGCATCAAGGGTGAACCTTCGCGCGCAAAAGAATGCGGCGCCCTTCTCTACTGAGATCCCGACGATTAGGTCTATACTGGCGCAATAATCTGACGTTAATACCCTGACAGGAAAGCGGGATGCATCTTTGTCTGGTCCTTTTACGCTTGAGAACCGATATTCATGTTAGAAGAAACTCGCTTACACCGCATTCGCGCCCTTTTGTCCACACTCAACCGGGTCAGCACCGAGAACATTATTCAACATCTTGGCGTATCAAGAGAGACGGTACGGCGCGACGTTCTGAAGTTGGAAGCGATGGGCGCATTACGGCGCGTACACGGCGGGATCGTGGCGACCGCTCTGGAGACCGACGCGCCATCAACAGTACGCAGCGCCACGATGCGGGAAAGGGAGAAGCGGGCCATTGCCCGCACGGCCGTGCGGCAATTAACCGCGGGCCAGACGCTATTTATCGATGCGGGCACTACCACTTCGCTGCTGGCCGACGAACTCTTGTCGATGCCGGGAATGACCATCATCACCAATAGCCTGAGCGTCGCGCTTAAGCTGACGTCCGCCGCAACCACGCTGCATCATGACGTGATTTTACTGGGCGGAAGAATGGAACCGGCGGCGCAGTCGACCTGTGGCGATATCACCCTCGACGAGCTTCAACGCTATCGTGCCGATGTCGCTCTGCTCTCCCCGGTGGGTATCGCCAGCCAGTCCGGCGCCAGCAGCTTTTCACATCATGAAGCCGCGGTGGCAAAATCAATGGCGCAGCACGCCAATACACGGATTATTCTGGCGGATCACAGCAAGGTCGGGCTAACCAGCCGGGTCATTTACGCCACAATGCCGGAGATTGACCTCATTATCACCGATGCCGCCGCCGCGGATAACCCCGAACTGACAGCGCTTCAGGCGCAATGTCGGCAAATCATCCTCGCCTGATCCCATCTTGCGCGGCGCCGATACCAGGCGCCTCTGACCACGCGATCGTTCAGGATGATCTATGGCGTTTTCCATGCTAATTATACTATCCGGTTAGAACATGGAGCATAAGATATGTATCAACTGTACATCGCCAATAAAAACTATTCATCCTGGTCGCTGCGTCCATGGATTTTGTTAAAAGCGCTGTCTATTCCGTTCGAGGAAAAGCAGAGGGTGTTCACCTCCTCGGGAGCCAATTCTGCGTTCAAGGCATTCTCGCCTTCAGCGAAAGTGCCCTGCCTGATTGACGGCGACACCACCGTCTGGGACTCGCTGGCGATAACCGAATACCTTGCCGAACAGCATAAAACCGTGTGGCCCGCGGATACCCAAGCCCGCGCCTGGGCGCGCTGCGCGGCGGCCGAGATGCATTCCGGTTTTAACGCCCTGCGCAACAATTGCCCCATGAACTGCGGCGTAAAGGTCAAAATGAACGCGATCCCCCCGGCGTTGAGCAACGATTTAACGCGTCTCAACGAACTGTTGCAGGAAGGGTTGACGCGTTTCGACGGCCCGTTTCTGACCGGCAGCGCCTTTTCAGCAGCCGATGCGTTCTTTGCGCCGGTGGTGTTCCGTATCCAAAGCTATCAGTTGCCCGTCACGCCGCGGGTCACGGCCTATTGCCGACATATGCTCTCTCAGCCGCCGATGCAAAACTGGCTGCACCAGGCGCTGGCGGAGCCCTGGATTGACCAGGAACACGAAGAGGACATGCTCAAGGCCGGGGAGGTGATTGAGGATTTACGCATTCGTGCTTAGCACACCAGCGATGCGAGAGCGGCCGAATTTCATGATAGTTCCGTTCCCCGCGCTATTCCGTATCCGCGCTCGCCAACGTCGATGGCTGACGTGAGGAGAGCGCCTTTTGTTTTTTATAGTTCAACGCCACGGCAGGCACATCACTGACTTTACCGGTTTCAAGCCATTTTCTCAGGCGGTTGGCATCGGCGAAGTGCGTATATTTGCCAAACGCGTCCAGCACCACCAGGGCCACCGGGCGTTGATTGATCACCGTACGCATCACCAGACAGTGACCGGCTTCATCGGTAAAACCCGTTTTCGTTAACTGAATATTCCAGTCGGACTTGCCGACCAAATGGTTGGTGTTACGAAACGGCAAACTGTAGGCGGGATGAGTAAACATCACCGTTTTTTCCTGCGTGGTGCTCAGTTGGCTGAGCAAAGGATACTGTTTGCTGGCGATAAGCAACTTTGTGAGATCGCGCGCGGTGGAGACGTTATGAATAGACAGCCCGGTCGGCTCGACGTAGCGCGTATGCATCATGCCCAATGCGCGAGCCTTGGCGTTCATGGCGGCGATAAACGCCTTATAACCGCCGGGGTAGTGATGGGCCAGACTGGCGGCGGCGCGGTTCTCCGATGACATCAGCGCCAGTAACAACATATCGCGACGGCTGGTTTCGCTATTCAGCCGCACGCGCGAATAAACGCCTTTCATTTCTTCCGTCTGACTGATGTCTACGGCGATGACTTCATCCAACGGCAGGTTGGCATCCAGCACCACCAGCGCCGTCATCAGCTTGGTCACGGAGGCGATAGGCACCACAACGTCCGGGTTACTGGAATAAAGGATGTGGTCATCGCGTAAATCCACCACCATCGCACTGCCGGAAGCAATGTCCTGATGGGCGGCGGCTATTGATTTAACGGGCGTTTTCGCCATGACCAACGGCGCGGCTAATAGCGGGGTTGACAGCAACAGCATGCCAAACAAAGCTTTTCTGTATTTTTTATTCATTATTCGATGACTTAAACAGCACTCTGTTAAATAAAGAGAGATGGGCAGACGCATTATAATTTACCGGCAATCGCGGCGCACTCGCCTGACAGAAAAAGCTTTGTGACAAAATTTAACGCATACGCCGTCCCGCCGTTTCGCAAACAAAAAATCGTGAGGAAATACGTTCAGAGAACGCTGGTTTGCGTTCGGCGCATCTGGTTTAACAGCCGAAGCGTAATACCGCTGAATATCCCGCCGGTGATGCCGCCAACGGCGCCAGAGAGCGCGCAGAAAATAACGCTGTCGGCCAGCTCGGGAAACCAAGTCAGTTGAACGGAAAAATAAAAGCGCAGACAAAAGGTCAACAGCATCAACACCAGGGGAACAGACGAGCCGCGACGTTCGAAATCGCGGGAGTCAGGCCGGTAAACACCCGCGGTTTTGCCCAGCATCCAGCCCAGGCACGCGCCAACGCTCAGCGCCAGCACAAAACCGGCAACGGCGACTTCACGTATCGCCAGCGTATGTAAAATTGAGGACGCGCCCCAGTACAGAAAAACGATCGGCAGCAGCAGCAGACGCGGCAGCGATTGTCGCCTTGGTTGACGGGCCTTTATGCCGGCATAGATCAGATAGGCTAGCAACACCCATACCCAGGAGGGCGTATGGCGTAGGATAATCAGATAGTTTTCCATAAAATTCATTAACTCAGTGTTGAAATAACGGCGGAGATAATACGCCCGACGGTCCGGCCCTACAATCAAGACCACGCCATCAAACCAGCCAACACCATCAAACCGCAGCCGACAATACGGTTAATCCAGGCATAGCCGCGATGAATTTTCTCCTGAAGCAATGGCGCGGTAAAGAATAGCGCCACCAGGCTGAACCAGACAAAATGCGCTAGCGACATAAATGCGCCATAACTCAGCTGGAGCAGCAGCGGCGTTTGCGAATTAACCGCCTGTATGAACGTACTTAATACAAATAGCGTGGTTTTCGGGTTTAACGCGTTGGTGAAAAGTCCCTGCCGAAAATAACGCCAGCCGCTGATCCGGCTATTCATTAGCCCGGCTGCGTTTATCGGCGGCCTGGTATTGGTAAAGGTTTTATAACCCAGATAAAGCAGATACATCGCGCCGAGGTATTTAATGACGGCATAAAGCTGCGGCGTCCGGCTCATGACCGCCGCGACGCCTAACATGGTATAGGTTACGTGCAGCAACACGCCCGCCGCGATACCTGAAGCGGTTAGTATCCCCGCCCTTCTCCGCCCGGTTAAGCTATTGCGCGTCACCATTGCAAAATCGGCCCCGGGACTGATTACCGCCAGACTAGGGATACGCCTGACGGCGAAAGGCCGCGAGCTGCATCGCGTATGCAACGCCGCCGTCGCGTTGGTCGCTGAGGCTATCGGCAAACTGTCATCGCAAGCCCATGCGCCGTTGACCGTTTCCTGCGAACCGACGCTGTGCATGCGTTTTCTTATTCCCCGACTCCCGGCCTTTAAGCAGGCGCACCCGGACATTGAGCTTCATCTGCTGGCAGCCGGCGGCGATATCGATTTGCAGCAAAGTCGCATTGACCTCGCCTTACGGCGGGATGATTTCGTCTTTGATAAAAACTATTTCTCACAGCGGATCATTTCCGAATACACCGCACCAGTCTGTTCGGCACGCCAGGAGCACCAGGATCGGCAAAACGCCCGTTTACACACCGCATCACGTCCTGGTGCCTGGCATATCTGGCAGAATCAGGCGCCGGCGGCGCGAAGCCGCTATTTTGAGCATTTTTATCTGACGTTGCAGGCGGCGGAAAGCGGACTGGGCGTCGCTATCGCTTCGGTATTTATGGTTGAGCAGGAACTGACGGATGGCCGTCTGGAGAGACTCGCGCCCTTTCAAGCGGATGGGAGCCAGTATGTTCTGTTATCGGCTCGCGCCATCGAAAGCGACAGTCGCTACCAGGCATTCTGTCACTGGTTGAGCACAGAGATGGCGACCGTCGCGCGCCGTTTTTCGCTCGGCCGGTAATCACGCCCGGCGAAAGTCGGAATGGGCGGCGCGCTGATCAGGCGATCCTTTGTTGCGTCGGCGATTGAAGAGAGCTGGTTGATGATTCCCTTTGAGCAGGGAATGAAGAGTGCGCCGGCTTATTATCTTGTCTATCCGGCGATCTCGCTTGAACAGCCGCACATTGCGGCGTTTCGTCACTGGCTGATCGCCATTGCCAAACAATGACCATTGCCCGGCAATGACGTTGTGGACAACCAGTCTGTCATCGCTCGTCATCACAGACTGACGACGATAAACAATGAATTATTTTGCCTGATCCAGCGCCTGTTTTACGGCGTTTATCACCCCATGACTTGACATTGTGGCTCCCGTTACCGCATCCACCTGGTCAGGATCCTGAGTTTCGATCAGCTCAGGCACGACATTATCAATAACGCCCATCATCAGCGCTTCGGTGTCTTCATGCTTGACGACTTCCGCATTGGTGATTTTCCCGCCTTCCACCGTGACGGAAACTTCGACTTCCCCTTCTTTACCCGGCGCCTTGCCGGTATAGGTGCCATCTTTATACTCGGCGGCCGCGGCAAAAGAGAACGATAACGCCAGGGTGGCCAGTACGGCCGGAATTAATTTTTTCATAACTTTCCCATTAGTTAATTACCCATAACACGCCCATCAAAAAAGCACGATAAGCAGTAAATCCGTTGCTGGAACCATATCGCCACGCATCCATCCTGGGCATTGCGCCAGGATGGATGTTGAGATCGGCGTCGCTGATGCTACTGGCCCGCTTTTATCTCTTTGACTGCCTCATCCGCACCGATACGACCGTAGGTGACGATATCCGCCAGCGAGTTGCCGCCCAGACGATTGGCGCCGTGTACCCCGCCAGCCGCTTCTCCGGCGGCAAACAGATTCGGGATCACCTTGCCGTTCGCATCCAGCACCTGCGCTTTGTTGTTAATCGCAATTCCGCCCATGGTGTGATGGATGCCGGGCGTGATTTCGATGGCGTAATACTTACCGCTATCCAGCGTCAGCTTCATGCTTTCACGGGCAAACTCGTCATCCTTAGCCGCTTTGGCATAGCCGCTATAGGTATTGACGGTCTGCGTCAACTGCTTGCCATCGATGTTAATGGCTTTGCCCAGTTCGTCTAGCGTATTGCCTTCGGCAACCAGTTTTTGTTTGAAGTAAGACTGCGTCGCCTGATTTTGTTTAACCAGATCATCATTGAAAATCAGATAGGCATGCGCGCCGGGCTGTTTGAGGATACTTTGTGAAACCACGTCGCGGGTCAGCAGTTCGTTGACAAAACGCTTGCCGCCTTCATTGACCATGATGGCGCCGTCGCCGCGCACCGCTTCGGTGATCAAAATACCCTTACCCGGAACGGTAGACGGATGAATCTGGATATATTCCATGTCCACCAGCTTGGCATTCAGCCTGGTCGCCATTTTGATACCATCGCCCTGACTGCCGGGCGCATTGGTGGTTTTAAAGCCAACCAGTTTCGGATCATATTGTTTGATCATGTCGAAATTAGCCCCAAAGCCGCCTGACGTAATCATCACTTTTTTGGCGTCGATGGTGAACGCCTTCCCATCCTTCCCTGTGGCCTTCACGCCCGTGACCGCGCCCTTTTCATTCTGAACGATCTCGGTGGCGGAAGTGCTGGTGCGCAGATCGATGTCCAACGCCTTCACTTTTTTGATCAGCGCGGTCGCGATAAAGCTGCCGGCCGGTTCCCCGCCGGCCGGGCGGTGGGTCCGGTCAACGCGGGAACCGCCGGTACGCGTCAAATCCGCCAGATCGGCGCCATTCTCTTTCAGAAAGATAACGGAGTCTCTGGCATGTTCCGTCAGCGTCTTAACCACTTCAGGGTTATTAATATTTCGCCCCCCTTTCATGGTGTCTTCATAGAACAGCGCCGGGCTATCCTTGATGCCTCTGGATTTTTGCAGATCCGTACCAGCCGCATTTAATCCAGCTTCCGCGCGAGCGGTATTGCCGCCGGCGAACGCCATCTTCTCCAGCAATATCACTTTGGCGCCCTGATTATGCGCCTCAATGGCCGCCGACATGCCGGCGCCACCCGCGCCGATAATAACCAAATCTGTTGTTTCACTGCGAACTGCCGAGGATAAAACTAATGCCAGCGCGCTTAATAGCAGGACTTTTTTCTTCATGATATATGAACCTATATTTTGTTATTACCAATCAGGAACGCCACTTACTGAAACAAGCACCATCAGGCTTTTTTTACCGCAGAAAATACCGCAGAGGTTCCCTTATGCAATGTAACGACAGGTTTTTCATTGACAAAAATCATGCTTATCCCTATGGAGTTCCAAACGATTATTTCTATTAACCGATTCAATTTTTATCAGGCACGGTTTGACACATGCCGAAGATTAATCATCAGCGATCATGCACAAACGGTGTTGGTTTAAATCCTACTCTTATTTTTATTCAGAAATTTTAACTTGATCATATATTTAGAAATTATTTGAATTATCTTTCCAATCTATTTTATCTACCGGATAAATGACGTAAATCATTTTCCCATTGCGCGATGATGCCGACGGCATAAAGGGGATAAACGCGCGCTATAAGACAAGCGGAATATAGTTATTTAAGCCTTAAAATTAACATTGAAATAACATAAAAAAGACAAGGGAGACATATTTTTGCTAAATAACATTCAAACGGCGGGAACGCGGTAAGACGGCATGCCCGCACTTGAAAGATAATTGATAAGTCTGGCGATTAAAAACCCAGTAATTGGCGGTATGAATGATTTTCAATATTATCCATTGATAACCCCAGACGAAGCGCACATTCGACACATTTTTCTCTTAACGGATTCAATTGCGTTTCATCATTGGTCATGATGGATATTTCCACGAAGTGACCGAGGGATTCGATATAATCCAGTGTAATGTGGAAAATATCATGGAAATAGACGCTACGCGTTTTAGCCACTTCATAAATCGGCTTATATCCCAGCGTTTGCAACATGCTATCGGTTTTCTCAAACGATTCGATATTCACCGCCTCGCAGCGATCCGCTCCGGGCCCCTTGACGATCCAAAGCTTGATGCCCGACGGCTCCATACGTCTCAATACCATGCTAATATCTTGTTTTTTCAGACCATCATTCGCAATATCGTAATAAACGTCATGCTCTTTATTTTCGAAAATGAAGGCCTCGGGATGGTGGCTAAAAAGCGTATCGCGAAATATTGCGATATCCTGGATACGAAATTTTAGTTCAACTTCATATTTCCCTATGAAATGTTCAACCATGTTCTTTTCTCCTTACAAGGCTATCTGTAAGCACTATGGAACGCTCAGCTCAACATATCAACACACTTTGTCTAAAATGCCGGACGGGAGGCTGGATTGCCGCCGCTTCGTCTGCGGCACTTCACTGTATGAAACCGCACCATACCGACGGCAGCCGCCGCGGACCGACCAGACCGTCCTGTAAGGCGAGAAGATAAAACACACGCCGCCCTACCGGCACAAACCGACAGCGACGTCCCGGCCAAGCCCTTCAGCACGCGGCGTTTCATACCGGGAGTAATAGTAACCGATACGACAAAAACGGCCAAACCCCCTCAGCAGACGATGCCGATATTAATTCAGCATGCCTATAAATAAATGTTGAAACCGCCGGTGATAATGAGATCGCGTTATTTAATCAATTACGCATGCCCGTATCAATAAGAATTTATTATATCAACATACAAATAAACAGCCGGTATTCATCCGACAGAAAGAACATCAACCTGCATGCATTACGGGAAAGAAGCATAAAGCAGTAATATAAGTGGATGTTATGATTAATGACAAAGCAGGTTGCGTATTTTGGATGATGTTATCGGATTTTAGGATATTAAAAGAACGCTTGGCTGATAGAATCGAATTATAATCCAAATAAGCGGGGGTATTAAATGATGAAATGGTTAAAATGGCCGGTGATTATCTCGTTATTGGCTGGCATGCTGGTGGCCTGCGGAGACGTAGGAACCGAAAAAAATGAAACTAAAGGTTCTAATAAACTTGTTGTCTATACTCCAAACAGCGAACCAATGATTAACGCGCTGGTTCCGCTATTTGAAAAACAAACGGGAATTACGGTTGAACTGGTTTCGGCCGGCAGCGGCGAACTGATTAAACGCATCCGTTCAGAAAAAGGCAAAACCTATGCCGACGTCATGTTCGGCGGCGCTTTTGAACTATTCACCGCCAATGCCGATCTGTTCGAGAAATATATCTCGCCCAATGACCAATACTTATTCGACGGTCACCACAATACCCGCGGCATCATGACCGCCTACGTCTCTGATGGCAGCGTCATGCTGGTAAATACCAATCTGGCCGGCGATATTAAAATCGACAGTTATCAGGATCTGCTCAACCCGAAACTCAAGGGTAAAATTGCGATGGCGGATCCAACCAACTCCAGCTCCGCCTTCCATCAGTTGACCAACATGTTGAAAGCAATGGGAAATGATTACACCGCTGAAGCCGGCTGGCGCTATGTGGGCGAATTGATCAAAAACCTGGACGGTAAAATCGCCGGCAGTTCCAGCAAGGCGCACAAAAGCGTGGCCGACGGTGAATATATCGTCGCGCTGACCTATGAAGACCCGGCGGCCAGCTATGTGAAGGACGGCGCGCCGGTTCGCGTAGTTTATCCAACAGAAGGCGCGGTCTTCCTTGATGGCGTGGCGGGTATCGTCAAAGACGCCCAGCATCTGGAAAATGCCAAAAAGTTCATCGACTTCATCATTTCCCGGGAAGCCCAGGAAGCGCTTGGTTCTCAGACAACCAACCGACCGCTGAGAACGGACGCACAGCCCGAAAAATATATGACGCCGATGACGCAAATCAAGACCATCGAAGAAGATGTATCTTACGTCAGCGAACATAAGAAAGATATTATCGAAAAATATACCGAACTGTTCACCAGTATTACCCGGTAATCAGACGTTATTAACGAAATAACTCGGTCAACCTGCCGATAAAAATAAATTTATCATTATTTTTTCGGTGGGTTGGCTGGAGCCAATCTCCTGATAGTTAAATAGACAGAATCTATAAAACGGGTATTAATATGAGCGTTGCAATCACTTTTCGTGACATCGTCAAAAAATATGGCGATACCACCATTATTCCAAAATTATCTCTCGATATTAAACAGGGCGAATTCTTTACGCTATTGGGGCCGTCCGGCTGTGGGAAAACCACGCTACTGCGCATGATTGCCGGATTTAATAGTATTGAAGACGGCCAGCTCGTCTTTAATGAACGCATAATGAACCAGGTCGCGCCAGGTAAACGTAATATCGGCATGGTATTTCAGAATTACGCCATATTCCCTCATCTGAATGTTGCGCAAAACGTGGAATTCGGATTACGCAATCGACAAATCGATAAGACGGAAAGACACCAGCGGGTGCAGGAAATCCTGCGGGTTGTGCAAATCGAATCCTTCAGCAGCCGCATGCCTAAAAACCTCTCCGGTGGCCAGCAGCAGCGCGTGGCGCTGGCGCGCGCCATCGTTATCCGTCCCGACGTATTGCTGATGGATGAACCTTTATCCAATCTGGATGCGCAACTGCGCGTCGATATGCGCAACGCCATCAAAGCCATCCAGCACGAAGTCGGCATCACTACGGTCTATGTCACCCACGACCAGGAAGAAGCGATGGCGGTTTCCGACCGTATCGCGGTGATGAAATCCGGCGTAATTCAACAGGTGGGGACGCCGCGTGAGATTTATCGATGTCCGGCGAATTTGTTTGTCGCCACCTTTATCGGGCGCACCAACATCGTCGAGGCGAAACTCAGCGCCACGGAAAATGGCGACGCACGGCTGCACATCGGCGATTATGTTGAAAACCTTCCGCGCCTTGATTTGGATATCCCGCGGGGCAACAGCATCGACGTCAAACTGTCCCTACGGCCGGAAGAGTTTATGTTCTCTGCTGATGACCAAGGGCTGAACGGCAAGGTGGCAAGCGTTATGTTTCTCGGCTTGAACACCCATCTGAATATCGAACTGGAAAACGGCCAGCAGGTGGAGGTGATTCAGCAATCCGCCGGAAATGGCGATATGGCGCCGGGAGAAAAGGTTCGCCTGAGGGTCAATACCGCAGCGATGAATGTCTATGACGCCGCGGGGGAAGTGAACTACAGCAGAGGAACTTGCGTATGAGCGCCTATAAGCCGCGCCGGGATATCTGGACCTATATCACCCTGTTCATTTTTCTCGGCTATATGATTTTTCTGGCGCTGCCGCTGTTTACCATCCTGGTGAAAAGCTTTTTTGACGGCGATAGCGGTGAATTTTCGCTGGCCTACTTCACCAAGTTTTTCGGCAAAGCCTATTATATGAATGCCGTATGGAACAGCCTGAAGGTGACGGTCTGCGTAACGCTGCTCTCGGTACTGGTGGCCGGTCCGCTGGCCTGGATCATGTCGACGATCAACATCAAAGGCCGCGGCGCGATTCAGGTGCTGATTTTAATCTCCTCCATGTCCGCTCCATTCATCGGCGCCTATGCCTGGATTCTGTTGCTGGGCCGCAGCGGCGTCATCACCCGCTTCGTTCAGCAGCATCTCGGCATCGAGCTGCCGGATATCTACGGTTTTTCCGGCATTCTGCTGGTGCTGACGCTGCAATTATCGCCGCTGATTTTCATGTACGCCGCAGGCGCGTTAAAGAACGTCGACCACTCCCTGCTGGAAGCGGCTGAAGGCATGAACTGTACGGGATTGCGTAAAATGTGGCTGGTGCTGATGCCGCTGATAACGCCGACGCTGCTGGCGGGCGGCCTGCTGGTATTTATGCGCGCCTTTGCCGATTTCGGCACGCCGATGTTGATCGGCGAAGGTTACCGCACGGTGCCTGTTCTGATCTTTAACGAGTTTATCAGTGAAGTCGGCGGCGATGATGGCTTTGCCGCGGCAATCAGCGTCGTGGTGGTGCTGTTCACCATGGCGGTATTTCTGTTGCAAAAATATATCGCCAATCGCAAATCGTATAGCATGAGCGCGCTCAACCCCATAGAGCCGCAGGATAGGCGCGGCTTGGGCAATATCGCCGCGCATGCCTATGTTTATTTATTTACCGCGGTGGCGATGATGCCGCAACTCTATGTCGCCTACACCTCGTTTCTGAAAACCTCGGGCAAGATTTTTGTCGACGGCTACTCGCTGGAGAGCTACCGTCTCGCCTTTAGCCGGGTAGGCGATGCGATCGCCAATACGTTTTTACTGGCGATCGTTACCATTATCCTGATTACGCTTATCGCTGTTTTGATCGCCTATGCCACGGTAAAACGCAAAGGCATGGTGGCGAGCCTGCTGGATACCTTTACCATGATGCCCTATATCGTGCCGGGTTCTATTCTGGGCATCGCCCTGCTTTCGACGTTCAACCACCCTCCGCTGTTACTCAGCGGCACCGCCGCC
This sequence comes from Brenneria bubanii, assembly GCF_022378355.1. Taxonomy (GTDB): domain Bacteria; phylum Pseudomonadota; class Gammaproteobacteria; order Enterobacterales; family Enterobacteriaceae; genus Brenneria; species Brenneria bubanii. The sequence goes on along the minus strand of NZ_JAKMAJ010000017.1, from coordinate 92,579 downwards.
ATCATGATCGCGGCATTTGTGATTCGGCGCCTGCCTTATACCATCCGCTCCAGCGCGGCCGTGCTGCATCAGGTTAACGACAGCATCGAAGAGGCGGCGATCAGCCTTGGCGCGTCCCCCATGAAGACGTTCTTTCGCATTACGGTGCCGATGATGATGTCGGGCGTTATCGCGGGCGCCATTTTAAGCTGGATCAGCATCATTACCGAGTTGAGTACCTCAATCATTCTCTATACCGGTCAGACGAAAACCATGACGGTGGCAATCTACACCGAAGTGGTGCGCGGCAATTACGGGGTTGCGGCCGCGCTATCGACGCTGCTGACGGTGACCACGGTCATATCGCTGCTGCTCTTTTTCCGGCTAACGGGCAAAAAAGAGATCACGATGTAGATGACCGCACCGCGCGCGCCGGTTTGTCTCGGCTCGGACAAACCGGCGCGCCGTCATGGTGTATAATGACGGGCGTAACAAGGAGACACAAGCCGTGGCGATATCCCCAAGGCATAATTTCAAAGACTCGATACGGCGGATGTTCCTGCTGTACGCTTTTGTGCCTATCCTACTGCTGTTCATACTCTTTTTAGTTTTTACCGTGGTTAATGCGCACGTCACGCTAAGCCAGCAAACGCGGGAAGCCGCCAGATCGATCCGCGCAACGCTTTATCAAACATACCAGGCTTATGAATGGGAAATGACGCGCATGAGCGCCCTTCCGGAAGTCATCGAATTTACCCGCACGCGGCGCAGCGGGCCGCGCGTGTTTGAACAGTTCTATAACTTCAATAATCGCCAGGCGGTCAGAAGCGTGATGCATCTGCTGAACGCCCAGGGCGAAATTCTCGCCTCGTCCGCCAATCTCAGCCCTGAATCGGCGGACGACACGCTGAAGGCCATTGCTCGGCGCATGTACCGAAACGGGCAATCGACGCTCACCGAGACCAACCATATCCGCTTTTCTCATGACCGCTACACGGTGTATACCTTCGCCCACGACATCCGTGAAGATGGACGGGTCATCGGTTATTTACTCTACCAACTGTATGAGGCGGATATACAGAAACAGATTTTCGTCCGTAACAATGAAATCGCCATCGTCGCGGATCAGCATCAAACCATTATCGCCACCACCAACAACATCGTCAGAGGCGCGCTGAATAAGCTGATGCTGGAGCGGGAAAACGGCGATATCATCATCAACAACGGACGCTACCGCAGCAGCGAAACGGTCGTCCCGTCGGCGGACTGGCATATTTATACGCTGAATTCGATCCAGTTGATGAATTCCACCTATCTGTCGTTGATCCTCTTTTTTCTCGTCGCCAGTCTGCTGCTGCTGTTGTTGATTCAATTCCTGGCGCGAGCGATTGCCTCGCGCCATACTCAGGCTATTGATAAGCTCATATACGCCGTCGGCGAATTACAGGCGGGCAATATGCAGTCTTATGTGCATCTTGATACCGGCGACGAGTTTGAAATGCTGGCCGACCAGTACAACACCATGCTCACCCGACTCAATGACCTGCTGACGCGAAACGACGAGCTATCCAGGCTGCGCAGAATAACGGAAGTGAAGCATCTGCAGTCTCAATTCCATCCGCACTTTATCTTCAACGTGCTGGAAATGCTGCGCTACGCCATCGTGATCGATCGCGAACTGGCTCAGCAGATGGTGTTGCTGATGTCCAGGCTGCTGCGCTACAGCATCAGTACCGAAAGCGACACCGTTATTCTGAAAGACGATCTGAATTACGTCGAAGATTATTTAAGACTGCAGCATATGCGCTTCCGGGATCGGCTAGGCTACGCGATCGACGTCAGTAAAGACGCGATGGACGCCCGCGTTCCCCGCCTGATGCTACAGGCGGTTATCGAGAATTCAATCAAGTACGGTTATCTGCAAAAAGAGACGCTCGCCATTACCGTTAACGGTTGTGTGGTCGGCACGGAGGTACTGATCGAGGTCACCGATAATGGCGGCGGCATGAGCGAAGAACGGCTGCGTGAAGTACAGAACATGCTGGCGGAAGCCGATAATCACACCCCGCATATCGGGCTGCACAACCTCCATCGCCGCCTGACGCTGATCTATGGCGACCGCTACGGGCTCAGCATCAACAGCCGCAGCGGAGAAAGCACGACCGTCAGAATCATCATCCCCTGCGGAAAGGAGACAGCCGATGTTTAAAGTGCTGCTGATTGAAGATGAGGAGATGATCCGCAAAGGGCTCCGCTATACCTTCGACTGGTTGGCGGCAGACTGCATCGTCGTGGGAGAAGCGGAAAACGGCGAGGCCGGACTGCATTATATCCGCACGCTGAAGCCGGATATCGTGGTAGTGGATATCAACATGCCGGTGATGAACGGTATTTCGATGATTGAACTCAGCGCGCGTGAATCCGCCGTCTGTAGCTATATCATCCTATCCGGCTATGACGAATTCGGCCTTGCGAAACAGGCGATCCGGCTCGGCGTCACCGAGTATTTGCTCAAACCGCTCGACCAGACGCAGTTGACCGACGCGTTGGAGCGGGCAAAACGGCAGGTGGAAATCAAACAGCGCTATACCGCCATGCTTAACGCCGCATCGGCCGGCGATGAAGATCGCCAAACCTCATTAATGAAGCTGCCGCACCACACCTCGCATTATGTCGCGAATGCCATTGCATACGTGCAGGAAAACTACGCGTCAAAAATATCCATTAACGATCTGGTGACGCGGCTCAGCATCAGCGCAGCCTACCTGAACCGCAAATTCAAAAGCGAAACCTCCTACACGTTCAACGATTTCCTCAACCGCTACCGCATCGGGCGGGCAATGGATCTGCTGAAGCGCGGCGACCGTAAAATATACCTTATCGCTTCCGACGTCGGTTTTAAGGACTACAAATATTTTATCGCCATCTTCAGAAAATATGCGGACTGCACCCCCGGCCAGTATCAGGAACGGTTCGGTGCGCGGCATTCGAATTAAGCGCAGGCCCAGGCCTTAAGGCTCGACGGGCGCCGACGCGAATATCCGCACGCGTTCGAAGCCATGATGATGCATAAACTCACGCAAAATCAGCAAAGTGGCGCAGAAATCCGCTTCCAGGGGGATGCCTTCCCAGGCGGCGGGGGTCCCCATCATCACCCGCTCCAGACGTTTAAAGGTCTGTTCCACATTATCCAGCGGCAGTTGCCAGCCATCGGTCTCTTGCTTCCCGCCGGACAGCCGGGCGATCAGCGCCAGCGCCGGATCGAAGGAAAATAACCATGAGCCGGGCGGAAGATGGCGCCGAATCGCCATCACCTCATCCTCAACGGTCATAATCGCCAGTTCCATTTCATCCGGCGTGGGCGGGAGATGTTTAAAAAAGCGTTCCGCGGTTTTTTTACTCCCCAGCGCCAGCCGCAGAACCGACTCCGGCGCCGAACCGAGGCCGCAAACGACCGTTGTTTGCCGCTCGCCGATGGACAGCAGCGTCACAGGCGTGGTTTGTCCGGTACAGGCGCTTATTTTTTCATATTGCCGGCGAACGTCGGCTTCGATATTCATCATCACTTTCCCTTTACGTCGTCCGACAGTATCGCACGATATCCGCGATATCCGCCGGGGTCGTGCGGCAGCAGCCGCCGATCAGTTTTGCGCCTGCCGCCCGCCACGCCGGTAAATGCGCAGCCAGAAAACCGGCGCCGTCATCATGATGGATCCAGGTTTTGCCGAGCGCATCGTAGTGCCCGCCCGCGTTCGGGTATACCACCAGCGGCAGCGAAGTCGCGGCGGCGAGCTGTGCTAATGCGGCGGTCACCTTCTGCGGCGCAATGCAGTTGATACCGACGGCAACGACCTGCGGACAGCGGTTCAGCACTGACAAAACATCCTGCAGCGGGGTGCCGTCGCTCAGATGCCTGCTATCGCGCAGCGTAAAGGAGAACCAGGCTAGCGCCCGTGGGAACGCCGCCAGCAATGCGACCAGCGCCTTGATTTCGCCAAACGACGGCAGGGTTTCACAGGCGAGAATATCCACGCCGGCATCGAGCAACGCCGCGATGCGCGGGCGGTGAAACGCCATCATAGCCGATGGCGGCAAGGCGTAATCGCCTCGGTACTCAGAGCCGTCCGCCAGATAAGCGCCGTAGGGACCGACCGACCCGGCTATCAGCAGCGGTCCGCTCTCAGGATGGGTGCGGCGATACGCGTCACGCGCCTGAGCGGCAAGCCGCACGCTTTCGCCAATCAACGCCAGCGCCTGCCGCTGGTCGAGTCCACGGGCCATCAGCCCCTGCGGCGTCGCCTGATAGCTGGCGGTCGTGGCGCACTGCGCCCCGGCGTTAAAATAGTCAAGATGAACCTGATAGATCAGCGAGGGTTGTTCAATTAATATTTTTGCCGACCAAAGCGGATCGGCCAGATCGCAACCGCGCGCTTCCAGTTCCGTCGCCAATGCCCCATCCAGTACAATAGTCGACGTCGTCGCCAGCATCTCAGCCACAGGATTATGACGCAACATCTTTCGCTTCCTTAGAGAACCCGGGGTTCTGAATCAGTATAGTGAAATAGCGTGACGACGACGAAAAGTACCGCGGCACGAGCGGAGAAAGCCGGTTAATCCTTAATACTCCCGATTGCACGGGCGATATCGGCCGAGGTTTTCAGCGCGCGGACCTCACTGAACAACGACGAAGCCTCATCGTACTCCTTGCGCAGATAGCCTAGCCACTGTTTGATTCGCGCCACATGATACAGGCCGGTATCGCCCTGCTTTTCCAACTGGACATATTTTCGCAGCAGCGTGACCACCTCTGCCCAGGGCATACGCGGCGCGTTGTGCTTTATCACCCGGCTGAGGTTCGGTACGTTAAGCGCCCCGCGGCCAATCATGATGGCGTCGCAGCCGGTGGCGGCCATACACGCCTGCGCGCTTTGCCAGTCCCAGATTTCGCCGTTGGCGATCACCGGAATGGTCAGCCGCCGGCGAATGTCGCCGATAGCCTGCCAGTTAATGCACTCCGCCCTGTAGCCATCCTCTTTGGTGCGCCCGTGCACGGTCAATTCCGTCGCGCCCGCCTGCTGCGCCGCATCGGCGATCTCAAACTGGCGAGCCGACGAATCCCAGCCGAGACGCACCTTCACCGTTACCGGCAGATGCGACGGCACCGCGGCGCGCATCGCTTTAACGCCCTGGTAAATCAGTTCGGGATCTTTTAGCAACGTCGCCCCGCCGCCGCTGCCGTTGACCAGTTTGGACGGGCAGCCGCAGTTTAAATCAACGCCGTAAGAGCCCAGTTCGACCGCCCGACAGGCGTTTTCCGCCAGCCACTGCGGATATTGTCCCAACAGCTGGACCCGCACCAGGGTGCCGGCAGGCGTGCGGCTGGCATGATGCAATTCCGGGCATAAACGATAGAAAGATTTGACCGGCAGACACCTATCCACCACCCGCAAAAATTCGGTGATGCACAGATCATAATCATTAACCTCAGTCAGAAGTTCCCGCACCAGTGAGTCGAGAACCCCTTCCATCGGGGCAAGCAGAACACGCATAACGTTACTCGATTACAAAAACGGACCCGTAGAAAAACCGGCAATAATACTGTTCATCGTCGAAAATGCGCAATGTAAAAAGCGCGGGGACGGCGTTAATCCCCGTCCCCGCGTAACCTGTTACTGCCGGTTTCTCAATAAAGCAGGAATAACGGCCGCCTTATTTTTTCACATCAACCTGATAGAAAATGTGTTTGCCGAAAGGATCGATTTCATACCCCGTGACCTCTTTGCGCACCGGTTCAAAAATCGTCGAATGGGCAATCATCACCGCCGGCGCCTGATCGTGCATAATCTGCTGCGCCTGTTGGTACAGCGCAATACGCTTATTGTGATCCTGAGAAGTACGCGCCTCGGTAATTACCTTATCGAACGGCGCATAGCACCATTTCGATGAGTTGGAACCGCCATTGGCGGACGTACAGCTAAACAACGGCCCGAAGAAGTTATCCGGATCGCCGGTGGCCGTGGTCCAGCCCATCAGCGCAGCCTGATGCTCGCCGTCCTTCACGCGTTTCAGGTATTCGCCCCATTCGAAGCTGACGATTTTGGCCTGTACGCCGATTTTCGCCCAGTCAGCCTGAATCATTTCAGCCATACGCCGCGCGTTGGGATTATACGGGCGCTGCACCGGCATCGCCCACAGATCGATGGTCGAGCCTTCAGGCAAGCCGGCCTCTTTCAGCAAGGCTTTCGCCTTCTGCGGATCGTAGTCATAGTCTTTCAGATCCGCATCGGCGCTCCATACGCCCGGCGGCAGCAGGTTTTTGGCCGCCGTTCCGGTTCCCTGGAATACGGCTTCAATGATGGCCGGCTTATTGATCGCCATGGTCAGCGCCTGACGCACCTTCACATTATCCAACGGCGCTTTTTTGGTATTGAAGGCTAGAAAACCGGTATTCAAACCGGCTTTATGCATCAGAGTAATATCTTTATTTTCCTTCATGCGCGGCAAATCGGCCGGATTCGGGAACGGCATCACCTGACACTCGTTCTTCTCCAGTTTGGCATAGCGGACGGACGCGTCCGGCGTGATGGAGAAAATCAGACGATCCAGCTTAGCCTTGCCCTGCCAGTATTCAGGGAACGCTTTATACAGAATGCGCGAATCTTTCTGGTACTGCGCCAGCTCGAACGGTCCGGTGCCGATCGGATCCATATCGACGCGTTCCGGCGTTCCCGCTTTCAACATCGCGTCCGCATATTCCGCCGACAGCATCGAGGCAAAATACCAGCCCAAATCCGCCAGGAAAGGCGCTTCGGCGTGAGCCAGCGTAAAGCGCACACTGTGGTCATCGATTTTTTCAATGTTTTTAATCAGCGAACCGAATTCCAGACTTTCAAAATTGGAGTAGGTGCCCTTGGAGACATTGTGATACGGGTGCTGCGCATCTTTCTGCCGCATGAACGAGAAGATAACGTCATCGGCGCTGAAATCACGCGTGGGTTTAAAATATTTATTACTTTGAAACTTCACGCCCTTGCGCAGATGAAAGGTATAAACCGTGCCGTCTTCGCTGATATCCCAGCTTTCCGCCAGGCTAGGAATCAAATCGGTGGTGCCCACGGTGAAATCGACCAGTCGGTTATAAACCGGTACGGCGCTGGCGTCTACGCTGGTGCCCGACGTATACAGCTGCGGGTTAAAATTTTCCGGCGAACCTTCCGAACAAAATACCAATGTGTTAGCCGAAGCGGCCGAAGCCATCGCTAACGTTAATGCTGACAGCGTTAATCGCGTCACCAAACTTTTCATCCCAGTCCTCTCTTTGTCGATTCGACAACCCCTGATAATTAAACATGACATACAGCAACCCTACCCGATGCCGTTGACGCCACAGCGTCCAGGCAATGAAAATATTCTCTGATTCAACGGGCTCATCAGCATCAACACATGGATATAGGTAGTTAACAAATAACATAATTAGGCTACGATATAAAATACTCGTAAAATGAATAAATTAAGAATAAGGATGCCTTATGACTCACGATCCGGCCAGTCAACTCAGCAAGCGTTTTTATCGCTATCTCGCCGTGACCAGCCAAAGCAACGCCGCCTCCGCCGATCTGCCCAGCACGCCGGGGCAACACGATATGGCGAAAATGCTGGCCGAAGAGCTGCGTGAACTCGGTCTGAAAAATATCGTTATCGACCAGCACGCCACCGTCACCGCGCTCAAGCCGGGCAACTGCCCCAGCGCCCCGCGCATCGGCTTTATTACCCATATTGATACCGTCGACGTCGGTCTGTCTCCGGATATTCATCCGCAGACCCTGCGTTTTACCGGCGAGGACATCTGTCTAAACCCTGAGCAGGATATCTGGCTGCGCACGGCGGAACACCCGGAAATCATGCCGTACGTCGGCCAGGATATTATTTTCAGCGACGGCACCAGCGTACTCGGCGCCGACAATAAAGCCGCCGTGACGGTGGTCATGACGCTGATGGAAAACCTCGGCGATGAGGCGCCGCACGGCGATATTCTGGTGGCGTTTGTGCCGGATGAAGAGATCGGCCTGCGCGGCGCAAAAGCGCTGGACCTCAAACGCTTTGATGTGGACTTCGCCTATACCATCGACTGCTGTGAACTGGGCGAGGTGGTGTATGAGAACTTTAACGCCGCCGCCGCCGAAATCCGTTTTACCGGCGTGACCGCGCACCCGATGTCGGCGAAAGGCGTATTGGTTAACCCGCTGCTGATGGCTTATGACTTTATCAGCCACTTTGACCGCCAGCAGACGCCGGAACACACCGAAGGACGTCAGGGCTACGTCTGGTTTAACGATCTGACGGCCAACGCCAACGAGGCTATTCTCAAGGCTTCCATTCGCGATTTCGACCTGGCCTCGTTCGAGCAGCGCAAACGGCAAATCGCCGATGTCGCGGCGAAAATCGGCAGCCACTACCCCGCCGGCAACGTTACTTTCAGCATTAACGATACCTACAGCAATATCAGTAACGCCATTACCGACGATCGTCGCGCCATCGATTTGCTTTTCGCTGCGCTGGATAAGCTGGCGATTCAGCCGAAAGTCACCCCGATGCGCGGCGGCACCGACGGGGCGGCGCTGTCCGCGAAAGGATTACTCACGCCGAATTTCTTCACCGGCGCGCATAACTTCCATTCGCGCTTTGAATTTCTGCCGGTTCCGTCATTTGTGAAATCGTATCAAGTGGCGTTGAATCTGTGCCTGCTGGCGGCCGACAGCGCTTCAGCGCACTAGCGTCCGGCGCAGCGCGGACGGGGTCATTCCGCGCGCGTTTTTAAAACGGTGGCTGAAATGGCTGGCGGAACTGAACCCGCACACCAGCGCAATTTCGGTTATCGACAGCGCATTCTGACGCAGCATCTCTTCCGCCCGCGCCAACCGCCGCATCAGTACATACTGATGCGGCGCCATCCCCTCGCTCTGGCGGAACATGCGGGCGAAATGAAACTCGCTCAGCCCGGCTTCCGTCGCCAGTTCGGCCAGCGTCAGCGGGGCGCCCAGCCGGCTTTCCATCATCTCCTTCACCCGGCGCAGCACCGCGGGCGCCAGGCCGCCGCGTACCTCCGGCAGCGCCCACTGCAGTTGGGTATATTGTCTCAGCGTATGAATCATCAACAAGGTTGCCGTGCTGCTCAGCACCAGCTGATTCGCCGGATCCGCCCAGCTGTAGTTGAGCAAAAACTGGCGATACAGCGTGGCGATTTGCGCATCTTCGCCGAAAATTCGCTCCTGCGTACAGATCGACGCCGGGCTGCGATCCCAGGTCTGCTCCGCCAACCGGCGAAAATGGCCGTCGTCGCAGTAAAGATGAACAAAAGAGAGATCGCCGCGAATATCCCAGGTAGAGACGCTCTGTTTCGGCATCAGACAAAAACGATCCGGCCCCCCGCCGTTACGCCAGCCATCCGGCGTTTTGTGATAACTTTCATAGCCACCGGCGGTATACAGGCTAAGAGTGTGATGACCGCTGTTCTCTATGGTGACGAGATCGTCGCGGTTAAACCATGACGCCAGCCGCACGCCGGAACCCAGTTCGACGGTATCCCGCAGCTGCGTTTTATACTGTTGCAGCGAATTGAACGCGTTGTACTGGTGCATCTCCCCTCCTTATCCATAAACCGCAAGATTATGCTACTAACCGCAAACCGCTGAAAGCCGAACCCGGCATAAAACCGCATACTGGCCGCCATGATGAACATTGAGGTCTGCTAATGAATATTTTGCTCTACATTTCCGTGGTGCTGATCTGGGGAACCACCTGGATTGCCATCAGCATGCAACAGGGCGGCGTTGCCGCAGAAGTTTCCATCTTTTGGCGATTCTTGCTCTCATCCTTGATTCTTCTCTCTTTTTTGGCATTCACGCAGCGGCTTCGTCCACTTTCGCGCCGGGCGAATCAGCTGTGCATGCTGCAGGGATTATGCGTATTCGGCATTAACTTTATCTGTTTTTATCACGCCATCGCCTGGATTTCGAGTGGCTTGGAATCGGTCATTTTCTCCATGGCGGTATTGTTTAATGCTTTCAACAGCCGGCTGTTCTTCGGTCAGCGCCTGACGCGCAGCGTGGTAATCGCCGCGCCGCTGGGCTTTATCGGCATGGTGGCGCTGTTTTGGCATGACCTGATGAACATGGAGACACAGCCGCATCTGCTCTGGGGCGCCGGGCTCTGTCTACTGGGCACTTACGGTTTTTCTCTGGGCAACATGATCAGTTCCCAGCATCAACGGCAGGGGCGCGATGTGATGACCACCAACGGCTGGGGCATGTGCTACGGCGCGCTGTGGATGGGAATATTCAGCCTGATTCAGGGATATGACTTCACACCGGAAATCACCACCCGTTATCTAGGTTCACTATTTTATCTGGCGATATGCGGTTCGGTGATTGGTTTTGGCGCTTATTTCAGTCTGGTGGGGCGCATCGGCGCGAGTCAGGCCGCCTACGCGACGCTTCTGTTCCCGCTGATCGCGCTGTCTGTTTCCACAATATACGAAGACTATCATTGGCAGCCCAATGCCGTTATCGGGCTATTGCTGATTCTGGCGGGCAACGCGGTGATGTTTTACCGACCGCGGCGCATGGCGCCAGTGAAATGAAACCTCACGGAACGCCACGCCGAGTATGTAAGAGAAGTGGATGTTTGGTGCGTGATAAGCAGCAAACTATCCCTGCGGCATGCAAAGCATTCTTCTGTCAACCAAGGAGCCCTAAGGCTCCTTCGCTTTATTATTTACCCGCCGGTTTGCCGCGGTTTTGCGAACGTGGCGAGCGGCGTTGCCCTTCGCTATTGCTCCACGGGCTGGCGCCGTTGCCGCCGGTGCGCCGCGGCTGACGCGCGCCATCGCTACTCTTGCGTTCGCCCTGGGCGCGTGGTGCGCCGCCGTTACGGGAACCGCCGCCGCGATTGCCCTGACGCCCGTTAATGATAGGTTCGGCCTTGATGGACGGATCCGGCTCATAGCCCGGTACGGCGATACGCGGAATCTCGCGCTTAAGCAAGCGTTCAATATCGCGCAGCAGCTTATGCTCATCCACGCATACCAGCGACAGCGCTTCCCCGGTGGATTCCGCGCGGCCGGTGCGGCCTATACGGTGGACATAGTCTTCCGGCACGTTCGGCAGTTCATAGTTAACTACGTGCGGCAGCTGGTCGATATCCAGACCACGGGCGGCGATATCGGTCGCCACCAGTACGCGAATGGTGCCGTCTTTGAAATTAGCCAACGCCCGGGTACGCGCGCCCTGACTTTTGTTGCCGTGAATCGCGGCGGCGGTGATGCCGTCTTTTTCCAGCAGTTCGGCCAGGTGATTGGCGCCGTGTTTAGTGCGGGTAAACACCAGCACCTGCCGCCAGTTATTTTCACCAATCAGTTGCGACAGCAATTCCCGCTTACGACGTTTATCCACGAAGTGAACATGCTGAGTCACCAGTTCCGACGGCGTGTTGCGGCGCACCACTTCAACCGATGCCGGATTGGTCAGCAGCTTACTCGCCATCGATTTGATTTCATCAGAGAAGGTGGCGGAGAAAAGCAGGTTCTGGCGCTTGGCCGGCAGTTTAGCCAGCACGCGGCGAATATCGTGAATAAAGCCCATATCCAGCATACGGTCGGCTTCATCCAGCACCAGGACTTCAATCTGCGACAGATCGACGGCGTTCTGGTGTTCCAGATCGAGCAAACGTCCCGGTGTGGCGACCAGAATATCAACGCCGCCGCGCAGCTTCATCATCTGCGGGTTGATGCTGACGCCGCCGAATACCACCATTGAACGCAGACGCAGGTATTTGCTGTAAGCCTGCACATTTTCACCAATCTGCGCCGCCAGCTCACGGGTAGGCGTCAGAATCAGCGCGCGAACCGGGCGGCGGCCTTTCGCCGCTGGCGCGCTGCTCAACAATTGCAGCAGGGGTAAGGTAAAACCAGCGGTTTTGCCGGTACCGGTTTGCGCACAGGCCATTAAATCACGACCGGCCAGCACCACAGGGATTGCCTGACGCTGTACGGGCGTGGGTTCACGATAGCCCTGTTCTTCAACAGCACGCAGAATGTCGGCACTCAGGCCGAGAGAATCAAATGACATATAGAGAACAACTCCAGATCCGCCCTGACCGGAGAAAAACCGGTGTAGTTTTCAGAGGGATAATAAGACGGGTTTGCCGGGCCACCATCAACTCAACAATAACGACATAAGCAACAACCACGATGAACGGGCACAACTACGGTGCGTAACTGGCGGTGATTGTACCAGAGATTCTAAAGGTTAAGCGATTTTTATTAACAGCGCATAATTTTACTCTTTACCCTCCTTGGCATCATCGTCTGTCCGTTTCGGCCGCAGCAGCGGACAGGCGGCGCAATATTCGCGCGGCTGCGACGCTTTATAGTAAAAGCAGCAGGTCCGGCGAAAACGTAGCGCTGTTGCCAGCGCCGGCACCCAGGTTTTCTCACGGAAATACGCCGTCAGCGGATTGTCTTCGCAGCCAAAAACCGCGCCCGGCGCCTGGTGGATCAGATAATCAAAATCCTGCTGAATACGCAGCGACAACGCCGTAGACTCACCAACCGTCGCCAGCATGCGCCGCTCATACAGGGAAAAAACCCGCACCGCGGTGTTTTCCCATAAAATGCGCGGAGAGAGCCCCGTCGCCTGCGAAAAGGCGCGCCACAGCGGCGTCAGATGTCCGGCAAACAGCCGCTGAAGCAGAGACTGCCGCCAATCCTCGCGCATTGCGCCTTGCGGTACGGCGATCGACAAATCATAGAGCGGCATGCCCGAGGTCCAGCGTCGGCCATCGTGGCCATATTCCAGCAGACAGTTGGTCAACGACATATCCAGCCCCTTGTTATACATCGACATGGCATACAGGCTGGAGGCGGTCGTCAGAAAAGCGATGCGCTTACTCAGTAAAGAGGCGGTGATTTGCAGCGACGGCGCATTAAGCACCGGCATTAAATGCGTCAGCACCTTCAGGCAGTGTCGCGGGTTAAGCAACGCCTGACCATCACTGGCATCCGCGCCGCCGCGTCCAGCGGCAGCGGCCAGCCCCAGGCTGCCCGACAGCATCGCCCACTCTTGCTGGTTAAAGGGATGACGCGGCACGATCGTCGATATCCTGGTCAACAGCCTGACGGCCAAAAGGGATGCACAGCGGGGTGCCAAAAAACGGGTCGGTAATAATCCGGCTGTTCAGGCTGAATACCGTTTTCACCATCGATTCACTCAGAATATCGCCGGGTTTCCCCTTCGCATACACCGTCCGGTTATGTACCGCCACCATATGATGCGCATAGCGACAGGCCAGGTTCAGATCGTGCAATACCATGACGATGGTTTTGTGCTGGCGCGCATTCAGCTCCCGCAGCAAATCCAATACCTCAATCTGGTGGGCCAGATCCAGATAGGTGGTAGGCTCATCCAACAGCAGGATATCCGTATCCTGCGCCAGCGTCATGGCGATCCATACCCGCTGGCGTTGCCCGCCGGAGAGCGAGTCCACCGGGCGATGCCGCAGATCCGCCACGCCGGTACGCTGCAAAGCCTGTGCGACTTTTTCCTCATCCTGCGGCGACCATTGCTGGAGCCACGACTGGTGCGGATAGCGCCCCATTTTGACCAGTTGATAAACCGTCACCCCTTCCGGCGCCACCGGCGTTTGCGGCAGGATCGCCAACTTTCTCGCCACGCAGGCGGTGGATTGCCGATGAATGTCAACGCCGCCGACCAGCACCGTCCCGCGCCGTGGCTTCAGCAGCCGCGCGAACGATTTCAGCAAGGTGCTTTTACCGCAGCCGTTGCTGCCGACCAGCACCGAAATCTTGTTGGCGGGCAGCGTCATATCCAGCGCGTCGATAATGGGTTGCCTGTCATAACCCAGCGTCAGTCCCCGGCTTTCAATTGCAGGCGGCGGGGTAGAAAAGCGTTCAGTTGCACACATAAATCGGTTTTCTCAGCGGCATTGCCGAATCAATAGATAGATGAAAAAGGGGGCGCCCAGCGCCGAAACAAAGACGCCGGCGGGCAAATCGAGCGGCAAAAACAGCGTGCGGCCGACCAGATCGCCGAGCATCACCAGATTCGCGCCCACCAATGCGGCGACGAAGGCCAGCCCGGGAAACGAGCGCCCCACCAGTTTTTTGGCGATATGCGGCGCCGCCAGCCCGACAAACGCCATCGCGCCCGCATAGGCGATGGCGGCGCCGGCCAGCGCGACGCTGACGGACAGCAGCGCCAGTCGGATCGGTTTGATCGGCAATCCCACGCCCCGCGCCAGATCGTCGTCCAGCTCGTGAATATTGACGTGCCGGGCCAGTAACACCATAAACGGCAATATAGCGGCCAGCCATGCCGCCAGCGAGCGTACATCCCGCCACTGCGCGCCGTAAACGCTGCCGGTCAGCCAGACATAGGCCGACAGCGTGGTCGTCAGCGGACTGAATACCAGCATCATGGTAGTGGCCGCGCCGGTCAGCGCTGACAGCCCCACCCCCACCAGCACCAACCGGATCGGCGAGGCGTCCCGCCTCCAGGCCAATAACGTAATCAGTCCCGCCATCAGCCATGCCCCGCCGATAGCCGCCAGCGGCATCCACTGCTGGCTGACCAGGGTGGAAAAAAAAGATAAAAAGCCGACCGCCGCCGCCGATGCGCCGCTGGTGATGCCGAGAATATCGGGCGAAGCCAGCGGGTTACGCACCAGGCTTTGCAACAGCAATCCGGATACGGCCAGCGCGCCGCCCACCAGCATCGCCAGCACAATACGCGCCAGCCGCAGCTGATTGACGATAAAATCAGTACCGCTATCCGACGGGGCGAACAGCGCCTGCATCACCTCCGGCGCAGAAATCCGTACCTTGCCTTGCGACAGCGAGAACAGCATCACCGTCAGCGTAATCAGCAGCATCAGGCTGGCGACCGCCGTCGTGCGGCCGGCAAACTGGCGTGAAAAACGGCCGACGCGCACGGCGTACAGGTTAGCCATGACGGAGCCCCTTTCTGGCGAGATAGATAAAGAACGGCGCGCCCAGCAGCGCGGTCATCGCGCCGACCGGAATTTCCTGCGGCACAATCAGCAGCCTGGCGGCCACGTCAGCCAGCACCAGCAGCGTCGCGCCCAGCAGCGCGCTGCCGGGGATCAGCCAGCGGTGATCGGCGGAGAACAGGCCGCGCGCCATATGCGGCACGATCAGACCGATAAATCCGATGTTGCCGGCAATGGCGACGGCGCCGCCGGCCAGCGCAATGACGCACAGCGCCATCAGACTGCGAATCAATAGCGTACGCTGCCCCAGTCCTCTGGCGATCTCATCGCCTGCCACCAGAATATTGATATGCGGCGCCAGCAGCAACGCGCCCAGCATGGCCAGCGCAAAATAGGGCGACAAGGGCCAGACCATGCTCAGATCGCGCCCGGCCACCGAACCGGCCAGCCAGAACAGAATGCTGTCCAGCCCTTCCTGATTGATCACCAGCAGCGCCTGCGTAAAGGAAATGAACAGCGCGGTGATGGCCGCGCCGGCCAACACAATACGCAGTTGACTGGTTCGGCCATTACCCAGGGTGCCGAGAAAATAGACCGTACCGCCGGCTACCGCCGCCCCGGCATAGGCCATCCACGCTAATGCGCTCTGACCGGCAAGTGGCAACAGCATGGAAAGGCTGACGATAAAAAACATCGCGCCGGCGTTAATGCCGAACAGGCCGGGAGAGGCCAGCGGGTTACGCGTCATCGCCTGCATCAGCGCGCCGGCGACGGCCAGACTGGCGCCGACCACCAGCGCAATCACAGTGCGCGCCAGACGGGTAGTGGTGACCAGGATATGATCGATTTGCAGGGGATCGTGATGAAACAGCGCCTGCCACACCACGGCCAGAGGGATCGCCGTCGGACCGGACATCAGGCTGACCAGCACCGCCGCGCCCAACAACGCTATTCCTGAGGCCAGAATCGCCACTTTCGCCATTACGCCGCGTCCCCTGCGCCGAGAAGATGGCGTTCAATGTCGTCCAGCACCTTGTTCGCCCCCATAATGCCGCCCGACAGGATCCAGACTACGCTGTCTACCCGATAAACCTGTTCGCGCCGGGGGGCGCTCATTCGTCGCCATAGCGGATGGGATACCCAGTCGCGGTAGTTTTGCTGTACGGCGGGGTTTTCAGGACGAATAAACAGGAAAAACAGATCGGCATCCAACACCGGAATGCTTTCCTTGTTGGTCAGTTTTTGCAGAATTTGCCGCGACGGCGAGCCGTGTTGCGGCCAGACGAAGCCGAGCTCCGAGAGAATGGAGCCGGCAAAGCTGCCGGATAAATAATTACGTACATGATCGCCGCGAAACTCCATCACCGAGACGCTCGGCGGCCAGTTAGCGCCGGCGCGCGCCCTCAGCCGGATACGGAGTTCATCCACCCTCTGCCGCCAGTCCGACAGCAGCCGATTGGCCTGCGCCTGCCGATTTAGCGCCATGCCCATCAGCTGAACGGTTTTTTTGAACTCAAAAACTTCATCCAACGCCACCGTAGGCGCAATCTGCGAGAGCAGTCCATAGATTTTTTCATTGCGAAAGCGCGATGCAATGATCAGATCAGGCTTTAGCAACGCGATATCTTCCAGACTGGGCTGAGTTTCCAAACCGACGTGCGTCACGCCATTCAGCGCCGAACGAAGATATTTGTAGGTCGGTTTTTCCGTCCAGGAATCCACCACGCCGACAGGCTGAATCCCCAGCGCGACGGCGGTATCGGTCGCGCCCTGGAATAGCGTCACCACCCGCTGAGGGGTGCCGGCGATCGTCGTGTTGCCCAGGGCATGATGAATCAGGCGCGGGGGCGAGGACGCCAGCGCGCCGCCCGTCAGCAACAACAGCAGCACGGCGAGCCGCCGGGCCAGCCTGGCCCCGGCGAAGTTCTTACGGCGATATTCCGTTTCCCGACTAGAAATCAAGAGAATAACCCAGGGTCAATGTACGTCCGCGGCCGGAAAAATAACGGGTGTCGTTAACCAGCGCGCTCTGCGAATAGTAGGTGATGTAATCCTTGTTCAGCAGATTGGCGACCGCCACATTGACTCGCCCATAGGGCAGATTGTACCCCACGGCCGCGTCCAGCAGCATATAGCCGTCAAAGTCCTTATCATTGCCGTCAAAATTGCGATCGAAAGCGTAGTTCAGCTGCACAAATGAACTCAGCTTATCATTCCAACTGGCCGACCAACTGGTGATCAGCCGGTCGGGCGCCACGTTCAACCCGTCCAGTTTGGCATCAAGACTGCCGTTGTCGTCGCTGTCGTATTTCCCCTGACTGTGCGCGTAAGTCGCCTTGACCTTATGCTGTGCGTTGATCTGGTAGCCGGCGCTCATCTCTACGCCCTGAATGCGCGTTTTCTCCCGCTGCGCTATGAAAATGCCATCGGCATTCGGCTCTACGCGACTGCCCAGCTTCGAGTTGGACTGGTAGTAGCTGGCTTCCAGCTCAAAACGATCTTTGGCGAAACGAAACCCGGTTTCGATGTTATCCGTCACGATGGGTTTCAAATTACGGAAGTTATCCACGTCCTGCCCTGACGTTCTGATGGATCGCAGCGCGCGCCCCACGTCCGGCATACCGAAGCCTTGGGAATAGTTGGCGAACAGATTTAACGAATCCAGCGGCGAGTAGACCAGACCGACGTTGTACAGCGTCTCATTGAATTTCGGGCTGCCGCCGTCTACCACTACGCCATTATTGGCCGCCAGCGTCTGGTAGCTATCGACCTTCAGCTTGGCGATTTCATGGCGCACGCCGGCGTGCAGCACCACCTGATCCAACAGTTGATATTCGGCCTGCATGAAGGGAGAGTAGTTGGTATATTCCACTTCCGGCACATAGGTCCGCTTGGTCAGATAGAGATCTTGCTTGCTTTTATCCAGCAGGGTATCGAAGCCGACGGTGACTTTCAGACTGTCATCCAGCAGATCGTCTTTGGTCAGCGCCAGCTTGACGCCATATTTGGAGGAAACCGCTCTCGACTGATCGTAAAGCGAACCGGCCGGAGCGAGAGTGCTGTCCTGAAACGTTGCGGAATTATCGGCGCCGAACAACGCTTCATAGCGCTGGTTGAACAGCAGCGCGGAGAGTTTCATTCCCGCCAGATCGTGATTTTCGTAGGTTAAACCGCTTGACCAGACGCTATTGTGCGGCGCCATGCCCTCCGGTGTTCCTCGCATCGACGTGGTGGGGATCCCCTGCGCCCGATCGCCATCCACGCTGAGGTAGTTATTCTCGCCTTTCAGGCGGTAGCGGTTGACGCTGAGCTGGATTCGCTGATAGTCGTCCAGCCAGTATCCCACCTTCGCCAGCAGGTCATAAGCGCGTGAATCCATCAGATCGCCCTGGGTATTATCCACACCGACAGGACGCCCCTTACCATCCAGATACAGCCCCTGATCCTCGTAGCCGACGGCGAACAGATAGTCCAGATAATCCTGCCGTCCGTCCACGCGATAAGTGGTTTTATAACTGGCGGTTTCGCCGCGGATCTTTTCCGTGGGAACGGTGGTCTGTACGTTGACATGCTGATTGAACGAACCATTTTCCGGGCGGCGGGTGATGATATTAATCACGCCGCCGGTGGCGCCCAGCCCATTGGTGGCGTTGGCGCCGTGGATCACCTCAATGCGTTCCACCATGGAAAAATCGATGGTGTGCATTTCCCGGCCGGTAGGACGTAGCGGGTTGGATTGGGGAATGCCGTCAATCATTACCAGCGGCGCCCGCCCGCGGAACGTCTCCCCACTCCCGCTCATTTTCTGCCGACTGGGAGAGAACGAAGGTAAAAGATTGCTGAGAATCTGTGAACTATCGCTGGAAATCAGCATCTGCCGCTCAATTTCCTCTTTGCCGATCACGGTGACCACCTGCGGTGATTTTTTTTGCTCGATATTCGAGCGCGAGGCCGAAATCACCATTTCATCATCACTGCCGTCTGCTTGCTGCGCGTAAGCCTGAGACAGCAGCACGCATGGCATCACGACAAATAAAGCACGCACCTGGTTCAATGCTTTTCCCCTTCCTCTGACACTCAACGGATAAATGAACAGGTTTGCGGTTAGCCACAGAGCACCGGATAACCCCTGCCGTTATTGATAAAAGCGCGGCCAGCCTGTATGGGTTGGATTCCCGCTTTCCTTGCGATTAGACCAGGCACTATCCCGCTGATTTTGCATGGTTTAACCTATAGTTAGGAATAGTAACTATTATCATTTAATATGAAAACTTACAATATTTACATAAAAAATATATTTAACTAACGCTTTCATGCATAAGAAAAGTGAATCCGGATAGGCTCTGGCGTAGGGCGACGGCGGCGCCCCGTATCAGAACGCGCGGCGTCAGGCGCAGGCAAACGTCGCCAGCGCCAGGGCCCAACTGACGTGGTTGCTGGCGGGGGCCGTGAAGAGATTGAACAGGTGCGGTCGCAACGGGTGCTAAGCCAGGCGGCTTAGACTAGGCGAATAGCTTCTATCAGCGCCGGCATCAGCGGGAATGAGGACTCAGGTTGCGGCGCTTGCCTGGCATCCAAACAAAAAACCCCGCCAGTGCGGGGTTTTTATCAGTGATAACGTGCGATTGGCGGCCTTAACGGCGGTTGCCGAAAATACGCAGCAGCATCAGGAACAGGTTGATAAAGTCCAGATACAGCGTCAGCGCGCCGACGATTGAATATTTACGAAAGTTATCTTTGTCATCAACGGCCAACTGCGCGCCGATGCCTTTCAGTTTCTGCGTGTCGTACGCCGTCAGGCCGACAAAGACCACGACGCCGATATAGGTCACCGCCCACATCAGCGCCTCGCTCTTCAGCCAGAAATTCACCAGCGACGCCAGTACGATCCCAATCAACGCCATGAACAACAGGCTGCCGAAGCCGCTTAAGTCGCGTTTGGTGGTATAGCCATACAGACTCATGGCGCCGAACATGCCGGCGGTGATCACAAAGGTGCTGGCGATCGACTCGCCGGAATAGAGGATGAAGATGCTGGAAAGCGTCAGGCCGGTCAACGCCGAATAGAGCATAAACAGGCTGGTCGCCACCCCGCCGCTCAAGCGCCGCACCATGCCGGAAATCACAAATACCAGCCCCAACTGGGCGATGATCAGCCCAAAGAAGGTAATCTGGCTGGAGAAAACAAAATTCAGTACTGCGGGCGTGCGGGCGGCATACCACGAGACAAACGCCGTGAGCAATAATCCGCAGGTCATCCAGCCATAGACCTGCGCCATGTAGGCCTGAAGGCCGGTTTGCGCGCGTTCGACAATCGAATCACCCGAGCGTGGATATCTATCCATGACGTTACCTTTGTTTGCGAGAAGTTATACGTAAGAGACGGGACGCCTCACCTTCTTTTATCCTAACACATAAACGCGGTTCAGTTGATGTCGGCGCCTGACCAGCGCCGCGCCGCCAGCTTGTCGCTGTCGCGGGATTCGACCCAGTGTTCGCCTTCCGGCGTGGCTTCGCGTTTCCAGAACGGCGCGCGCGTTTTCAGATAATCCATCATAAACTGCGCCGCATCAAACGCGACGCTGCGATGCGCGGCGCTGACGCCGACAAACACGATTTCATCGCCGGGATAGAGCGCCCCGACCCGATGAATAATGCAAACCCGCGGCAGCGACCAACGCGCGCGCGCCAGCTCGACGATTTCCCCCAGCGCCTTCTCCGTCATCCCCGGATAATGCTCCAGCGTCAGCGCGCTCACGTTTTGCGCCAGGTTATGATTGCGCACTTTGCCGGTGAAGGTCACGACCGCGCCATCTTCATCGCACTGCGCCAGCCATTGATATTCGTCGCCGACATTGAAATTTTCTTCGCCTACGCGAATTCGCGTTGCGGCCATAATCATCCTCCGGTTACCGGTGGGAAAAAAGCCACTTCATCGCCATCCCGCAACGGGTGCTGCATGTCCACCAGCGACTGGTTTACCGCCGCCAGCAACTTGCCGGACGCTAACGCCAGCGCCCAGTGTGTTCCCCGCAGGCACAACGCCTGCCGCAATTCGTCCACCGTAGCGTATTGCGGCGGGAGCGTCAGGCTGTCCGTCGCGGTCAATTCCCGCACCTGAGCAAAAAACAGCACGTTAATCATGAGGCTTCCGCCTTGAAATCGCCCGATTTGCCGCCGCTTTTCGCCAGCAGGCGCACCGGACCAATCACCATATCTTTCTGCACGGCCTTGCACATATCGTAAATCGTCAATGCCGCGACCGAAGCCGCCGTCAGCGCCTCCATCTCCACGCCGGTCTTACCGGTCAGACGGCATACCGACTCAATCCGCACCCGGTTATGCTCGGGCTGGGCCTCAAGCTCAACGGCCACCTTACTCAGCAATAAAGGGTGACAAAGCGGAATCAGCTCCCAGGTGCGTTTCGCCGCCTGAATGCCGGCGATACGCGCGGTGGCGAATACATCGCCTTTATGGTGGCTGCCTTCAATAATCATCGCCAGCGTTTGCGCGGCCATCTCGACAAAGGCTTCTGCCCGTGCTTCGCGGACGGTCTCCGCCTTAGCGGAGACATCCACCATCATGGCTTCGCCGTCTGCATTGATATGCGTCAGTTGTGACATCGTTATCTTACTTTTTCAGATGAGGATAAAAGTTACAGGGTTTCTGGCGCGCATCCAGCTGTTCCTGAATGATGCGTTCCCAGGCCGTCCGGCAGGCGCGGGTAGAACCCGGCATGGCGAAAATCACCGTCTGATTGGCTAATCCGGCGATCGCGCGCGACTGAATGGTCGCCGTGCCGATATCTTCATACGACACCATGCGGAACAGTTCGCCAAAACCTTCAATTTCACGGTCGAACAATACGCCAATCGCTTCGGGCACCACGTCGCCGGGGGTAAAACCGGTTCCGCCATTGATCAGGATCGCCTGCACATCGTCGCTGGCGATCCAGGCCGATACCTGCGCTCTGATCTGATAGCGGTTCTCTTTGACGATAGCGCCGGCGACAATATGATGGCCGGCAGATTGCGCTGCTTCGCGCAGATAATCGCCGGACGTATCGTCGGCCGACGTCCGCTTTTCCGACACGGTAAGCACCGCGATATTGAGGGAAATAAATTCGCTGCTGACTTTGCTCATACCTGACTCCTTAGAAATACCTTGTACCGCCGAATTCAACCGCCAATAAACGACAGATTCTGCGTGATGCCGCTATCGCCCTGATGCAGGAAGTGGCTCTGCTTCTTGGATGATAATCCGCCGGCGATACGCGCTTTCAACGCGTCGAGCTGACTATCGTCAGCCATCAAATCACGCAGCGGGATCCCCTGCTCACCGAACAGGCAGAGGTGGAGATGACCAATGGATGAGACCCGCAGACGGTTGCAGCTCAGACAGAAATCTTTCGCATAAGGCATGATCAGCCCGATCTCTCCCAGGTAATCCGGGTGGCGGAATACGCGAGCCGGGCCATCGCTACGCCCGCGCGCCTGTTCGCACCATCCCTGCCGCAACAATTTCTGGAGAATGACCTCGCCGGAAATGTGATGCTGCTGAAAGATTTTATGCCCTTCTCCGGTTTCCATCAGTTCGATAAAACGTAGCTGAATCGGCCGGTCTTTGATCCATTGAAGAAAGGTATGCAGGCTGGTGTCGTTAACATCACGCATCAACACGGTATTCACCTTCACCTTGCTGAAGCCGCAGGCAAAAGCCGCGTCGATGCCGTCCATAACCTGGCGGAACTTATCCTGTCCGGTTATGGCATGAAACTGACGCGCATCCAGACTATCCAGGCTGACATTCAGCGCGGTCAGCCCGGCTTCGCGCCACTGCGCGACGTCACGGGCAAGACGATAGCCATTGGTGGTAACGGCCAGGGTACGAATTGCCGGATTTTCACGCACCGCCGCGATGATATCGACAAAATCACGACGCAGCGAGGGCTCGCCGCCGCTGAGTCGTACCTTTTCCGTGCCCAATTCCGCAAATGCACGGCTAACGCGGCGAATTTCGTCGAG
Source organism: Brenneria bubanii (assembly GCF_022378355.1). Lineage (GTDB taxonomy): Bacteria > Pseudomonadota > Gammaproteobacteria > Enterobacterales > Enterobacteriaceae > Brenneria > Brenneria bubanii. Next base: position 69,552 of record NZ_JAKMAJ010000017.1, on the reverse strand, counting down.
AGACAAAAAACGGTGGGTATTGGCGCCGCTCGGCTTATAGCCGTCAGGCAGACAATAGGTACAGCGAAAGTTACAGACATCCGTTATCGACAGGCGCAAATAGTAAAACTTGCGCGCAAACGCATCGGTCAGTTGACTCACCATAAACACCTTTCCAAATACGGGAGATGCAGGCATTTCTACCTCGCACCCTGGCGACGCTAACGGTCACGGCCAGAGCGCCTTATCATGCGTTATCCACGCATCACTTAGGCGCCAAGGCTAGGAGTTTGATCCATGTCGTTTATTTGACGATGATCGCCAAATCATACCGACGCAAATCATAAGTTTCGGCTATAAGTCTAGCCTTAAACATGACACATAGTCACTTAAAAATACGGTATATACTTTGATATATAACGTTTTTATTTACTACTGTCGTATAGCATACGGAAAAATAATGGAGAGAAATTGCCGCAGGTCACATCGGCGTGATGATGTTTCGCCTTTTCTATCGAAATCAGCTACCTTACCGGCGGCTGTCGTCTTCTCAGTTCAGTTATAAGGGTTATTATGTTCACACGCACGTTGGCCGATCTTGATCGGGTTGTCGCCCTCGGGGGCGGACACGGCTTAGGTCGGGTAATGTCTTCGCTGTCCGCGCTTGGCCCCCGTCTGACCGGTATTGTCACCACTACCGACAACGGCGGTTCGACCGGAAGAATTCGCCGCGCTGAAGGCGGCATTGCCTGGGGCGATACCCGTAACTGTCTGAATCAGATGATTACCACCCCGAGCGCCGCCTCCGCCATGTTTGAATATCGCTTTAGCGGCAGCGGCGAGCTGGCGGGACACAATCTGGGCAACCTGATGCTGAAAGCGCTCGATAATCTCAGCGTTCGCCCGCTGGAGGCGATTAACCTGCTGCGCGATCTGCTGAAAGTGGAAGCCTTTTTAATTCCGATGTCCGAGCAGCCGGTTGATTTAATGGCGATTGACGATTTGGGCAAGCCGGTATATGGCGAAGTCGAAGTCGACCAGCTTCCCGGTTTGCCGCAGGACTTGATGCTGTTTCCCGCCGTAAGCGCCACGCAAGAAGCATTGGAAGCCATCTCCAGCGCGGACCTGATTCTGATCGGCCCCGGCAGTTTTCTGACCAGCCTGATGCCGCCGCTGCTGCTCGACGATCTCAGCCGAGCCCTGTGCGACACCGCTGCGCCAATCATCTACATTGATAATCTGGGACGCGAACTTAGCCCGAGCGCGGCCAACATGACGCTGGCGCAAAAGCTGGCGATGATGGAGAAGCACCTGGGCGAAAGACGTATCGATGTGGTGATTCTGCCGCCCGGCGCGGCGGTCGCGCCCGAAGGCTGCGTGTTGATCCAGCAACCGTTGGAAGCGGCGGATATCGCCTATCGCCACGACAGGACATTACTCTACGACGCGATTGAAAACAGCCTCTGCGCATTAACGCACCGCCATAATGGTCATGACAATGCCGCCGGCATGCGCTGAGCGGCGCTGCTCCTGACGCCGTAGCACGCCCGGAGGAGCACATCCGGATTCAGGCCGGCCGGTATCAGCCAACCTCGTCGGTACGCAGCCAGGGGGTATAGGTTACGCCGACCAGCATCCCTTCCGGGCTGAGAAAATGTGTAACCCGCTGGCCCCAAGGCTCCAGCCGATTATCCACCAATAACCGGCAGCCGTGCTTTTTGAGCGCCTGAGTCGCGGTGTCCATATCCGCGACGTCAAATTCCAGCCAGCTCTGGGGGACGGGAAGATCGGACGGCCACTGCGGCTGGCCGAAACAGGATTCGCTGGCCTGCGTTAACGGCCACAGCGCGAAATGCTTCACCCCGTCAATGTTGTCGGTGAGCAGGTAGTCACTATTTCCTGCCATCGGCTTCAACGGCAGACGCAGCGTCTCGATATAGAGCTTATGGCTGTCGGCAAGGCATGGGACGACAGGGCCGAAACCGGCGACGGACAGCACCTGCAAACCAGGTATAGACATATCCATGTGAATGCCCCGCAATAAATTTAATTCATTTCTTTTATCAGAATAGACCCATCACGAACAAGGGCGGCGAGACCGACTGAACCATCTTTTGCCGCCCCGTCATGCCATCCCGCCCGGTTGACAGCGGGAGCGAGACCTTATGCCGTTTTAACGCCGGATTGTCGTTTTTTGTTTATTTCATCGGCGCAGGTAATACCATATAACGTCGCAGCGGTAAGCTGGGCGCCCACGATATAGTCATCGTAAAACAGTCCGCCGATCGAGTTGCCGATGGCGTATAGTCCGCGAATCGCTTTCCTTTCGCCATTCAGCACTTCGGTTCTGACATTCACCAGCGGTCCGCCAAAGGTCGCGGTCATCCCGCCCTGGAACGGAAACGCATAAAACGGCGCTTTGGCGATAAGCCGCGGATGTTCCAGCGTCAGCGGGGGATTAAGCTCGCCGGTACGCTGATTACTGATGGCGTCATTATAGGCGTCGATGGTGGCCACCAGCGTCTGAGGATGAATACCGGCGGCCTTGGCCAGCCCTTCGATGGTGTCGGCCTGATACACCGGCGCTTTATTTCTCTCATAGCGGGCGAAGCGTTCCTTCACCATCGCCGAGGATTCTCTGGACGCCTCATCGACAATAATGAAAGCCAGGTTTTCTTTGATCAGTCTGGCGGTTTCTTTGGCAACGCGAACGTAGGTGTTCACTTCATCGATATAGCGCGTTCCTTCCCTGGTCACCAAAGGACCATAGTTCACCAGAATGGAGGGGTTCGCGCTGCCGAAGATCGGGCCGGCATGGAACTGATCGATATTGACCATTTTGGCGTACAGCGGCCGCGTGAGATTCAGGTTTTCGCCGGTGATGATTCTTGAACCACGAATCGGCATTTGCGCCGCCCAGCCCCCCATATAGGCGGTAACCAGATCTTCTGAGGCATGGAAGCCGCCGGTCGCAAGCACCACGCCGTATTTCGCCCTGATATTTTTTATTCCGTCATTATCGACCACCTTGACGCCCGTGACGGCAAATTTATCATCCGTCAGCAGCTCAAGCGCCTTGGTGCCGGTTAAAACCGGTATATGTCGGGCCTTGAGCTGATCAAAGAGCTGTATCACCAACTGCGAGCCGCCGGGTTTGGAAGGGCCGTCCACCACGTGGCTACGGCCTCTCGCCGGATAGGCCTCGGTTTCAATTTTCGCCCATTTGATACCGACGACATCCGTCAGCCATTCCAGCGCAGCGTCGCAATGCCGGACAAAATAGCGCGTCAATACCGGGTCGCCTTTTCCCTGCGACATCTTGATCATGTCATCATAGAAAAGCTGCTCGCTGTCCTCGGCATTGACGCCTTGCGCCTGTTGAAAGCGTGTTTTCAATCCCAGAAAATGCCCGCCAGCGTACATGGTGTTGCCCGCCGGCCGTGACATTTTTTCAATCACCAGCGGTTTTAAACCCAGCTCAGCGGCATGAATGGCGCAGACCATGCCGGCACAACCGGCGCCGAGAATGACGGTATCGAACATCGGTTCGTCGCCTGACGACGCTGCCGCATTGCCGGGCTGCGCCGCCTGCGCGACGCCGGCCGCGCCCATCAGCGAAAGCGCGCCTACCCCGGCGGTGGCTATCCCCCCGGCGATGGCCTCACGTCGGGTTATCTTTTTCTCAAACGTCATCGTATTTTCCTCTCGCTAATATAGAATCCGATCGAGGCTAAAAATCTCGATATATGCCAACTATTTATACGCTGATAATATTCACGGAGAGGAATAAACGTCGCTATTAATGATTTTTTTCAATTATTATTTGAATTTACCTCACTCTTGCCGCCGATTGTTAATTTGGTCACAGAATTAATATGCAATTTATATTTATCAACTTATGGCGATAAATTAACAACATCGTTGTCGGAATAATCCAAAGAACAGGACGACGGCTGTCGTTTAAACGGTGACGCGCATCAGACGGATGCCTATTGCGGCACCGCGCCATCTCCTCAAAGTACTGGGCTGGCGGCATGGGCTAACGCGGATTTCGCCTTGTGAATAATGCTTGGTACGACGCAACATATAATAGGGGGTGAGCAAGCGCGATGCTAATCATTAGGTTTATTTCACCAACTATGTCCTTTATTGGGATGAAACAATAATGCAGCTCGGATTATTCGTATAACAGATTAAGCATAAATATAAAAACAGCGGGATAATGTCTTTTTTCGCGCGCAATAATTAAGCATGCCTGGCATATAACAGCCCGACATCTAACCAAAGGGTTTCTATCTGCGAACGGAAATGCCCTCATCCATTAACGGATGAGGGATAAGGGATAAGGCGGTGGATGAGATTGCGCGGCGGACTTCCGGCTCGTCAATCCGCCGCCATGAAATCGTCAGGACGCGGCGATAAACTGCACGCGCAGAGCCTGAACCTGGTCGCGCAGCTCAGCGGCCTCTTCAAACTCCAGGTTTTGCGCATGCGTCATCATTTTACTTTCCAGCTCGCGAATTTTTTGTTCCAGCGCTTTCGGCGACAGCAGTTGATAACCGGCGGCCGGCTCGGCGGCTTTTTTACTGCGGCCTTTGCCTTTGTGCGTCGGCTGACCCAGTTGCAGAATATCGGCGATTTTCTTGTTCAACCCTTGCGGTACAATGCCATGTTCCTGGTTGTAAGCCTGCTGTTTCTCTCGACGCCGTTCCGTTTCGCTGATCGCCCGCTCCATTGAGGGCGTAATTCTATCGCCATACAGAATGGCTTTACCGTTCAGGTTACGCGCCGCGCGCCCGATGGTCTGAATCAGCGAACGTTCGGAACGCAGGAAGCCTTCTTTATCGGCATCCAGAATCGCCACCAGCGACACTTCCGGCATATCCAGACCTTCTCGCAGCAGGTTGATGCCCACCAGGACATCAAACTCGCCCAGCCGCAGATCGCGGATAATTTCGACGCGCTCCACGGTATCGATATCGGAATGCAGGTAACGCACCCGTTCGCCGTGCTCTTCCAGATATTCCGTCAAATCCTCCGCCATACGTTTGGTCAACGTCGTGACCAGCACCCGCTCGTTCACCGCGGCGCGCAGGCGGATTTCCGACAACAGATCGTCCACCTGGGTGGCCACCGGCCGGACTTCCAACACCGGATCCAGCAGCCCGGTGGGGCGAACCACCTGATCGATCACATCGCCGCCGGACTTTTCCAGCTCATATTTGCCCGGCGTCGCCGACACGTAGATGGTCTGCGGCGCCAGCGCTTCAAACTCTTCAAACTTCATCGGCCGGTTATCCAGCGCCGACGGCAGGCGAAAACCATACTCAACCAGCGTCTCCTTGCGCGCCCGGTCGCCTCGGTACATGCCGCCAATCTGCGGAATGGTGACGTGGGATTCATCAACCACCAACAATCCGTCGGCCGGCAGGTAGTCAAACAGCGTCGGAGGCGGCTCGCCGGGACCGCGTCCGGACAGATAGCGAGAGTAGTTTTCGATGCCCGAGCAATAACCCAGCTCGTTCATCATTTCCAGGTCAAACTGCGTTCGCTGGCTGATACGCTGTTCCTCCACCAGCTTGTTGTTCGCCAGCAGCACCTTGCGGCGATCGGCCAGTTCCACCTTGATATCTTCCATCGCCTGTAGAATACGCTCGCGCGGCGTGACGTAGTGCGTTTTAGGGTAGATGGTATAACGCGGCAAGGTCTGCATAACCTGCCCGGTTAAAGGATCAAACAGCGACAGGCGTTCAACCTCTTCATCAAACAGTTCGACGCGCAACGCCACATCGTCCGATTCGGCCGGAAAAATATCAATCACTTCACCGCGAACACGAAAGGTCCCGCGCTGAAAAGCCTGATCGTTACGGGTATATTGCAGCTCAGACAGCCGGCGTAAAATCGCGCGTTGATCGATAATCATCCCTTGCGTCAGGTGCAGCATCATCTTCAGATACAGATCGGGATCGCCCAGACCGTAAATGGCGGAAACCGAGGCGACCACCACCACGTCGCGCCGCTCCAGCATCGCCTTTGTCGCCGAAAGCCGCATCTGTTCGATATGTTCGTTAACCGACGCGTCCTTTTCGATAAAGGTATCGGAGCTCGGCACATAGGCTTCCGGTTGATAGTAGTCGTAGTAGGAGACAAAATATTCCACCGCGTTATCGGGGAAGAACGCCTTCATTTCGCCATAAAGCTGGGCGGCCAGCGTCTTGTTGGGCGCCAGCACCATCGTTGGCCGATTAAGATCGGCGATCACATTAGCAATGGTGAATGTTTTCCCGGAGCCGGTTACCCCCAGCAGCGTCTGATGCGCCAACCCATCCTCTAACCCTTCCTTTAAACGACGAATGGCTTCCGGCTGATCGCCCGCTGGTTTAAATTCGGAATTCAGTTTGAATACTTTACTCATAGTTGAATACGTTTCTCTTGGATGGCTGCCGGATGGCAAATGAATGGAACCGGACGGCAAACATTGACACACAAGGTATTATGGGAATCAATCACCGACTTTGCCACCTCCATGATACTGGGTATAAAAACAGCATCAAGAGAATTATCATCTAAAGGGGTGATTCATCCTCCTCGGGTTCTCTTTTTATGGTCAGCCGCCAGCCAGGCTGGGTTTGACATCGCGCTCGACGATTTTTTAATCATCGTTAATGTCCGTCATTATTTATCCCCAGATAAATTATTTCGCTAACTATATCTGTGTATTTTTTGTCGTTAATTTATCCAATGACGCCGCATCGGCGTTGCGGGGGCTTGCTTTTAAATAACACGATGATTTGGAAAGAGTTAAGCAAAAAGCAGAGAATAACGCCAACCTGGCGGCGAGCCGCGTCAGCTCTAGCCTGGCTAGGTTTTTCTATCTCTAATGCACACAGTTATCCACAGAAATAGTGGATAACTCCCACAACCCCGCATCCGCTCTGCGCTGCCGAAATACTACCGTCATCTAACGGCAACACGTATAGGTATTTTCTTCATTTTTTTTCTGCAATTTATCTGATAAATATGCGGCTGAAAATGATAAAGGCGGGAAGGGTGAAATTAGCGAGAAGTCAGTGCTGTCAAGGGCTAAATAGGTTTTTTAGGCTAATTTTTTCTCCCGAAATGTAATAAATACGAAGCTAATTATCAATAGGAGATGACAATCAATATATGCCATTATCGCCCTCTCCTTTTTCGTCCATGGGGATATCGCGGCGTTTCGTTACGCCACCAGCCGCGTCAGATCGATATACTGGCCTAAATTCCGCGTCAGCGGATCGGGCAGATGGGGAATTTCCCCCAGCATTGGCGCCGGCAGACGCTGCTGCAGGCTGCTCAGATACTCCTGATGCCGTCTCCCCGGCGGCATAATATCGTTGGCGATCCAACCGCTGAGCATCAGTCCCGACTGTCTGATGGCATTGGCGGTCAGCAACGCATGGTTAATGCAGCCGAGCTTAATGCCGACCACCAGAATAACGGGCAGCTGTTCTTGCGCCACCCAGTCAGCGAAAGTGTCTTGTTCGGACAACGGCGTCAGCCAACCGCCGGCGCCCTCCACCAACAGCCAGTCAGCCTGTTCCTCCAACGCCCGCAGTCCGGCGGAAAGCGCAGACAGCCGGATAGGCCGCTGCTCGGCCGCGCTGACGATGTGAGGCGACGTCGGCTCGACGAACGCCAGCGGGTTGACGCTCTGATAGTCCAGCCGTACGCCGCTATTGGCCTGCAGCGACAGCGCATCGCCGTTACGTATCCCTAACGGGGTGACTTCACAACCGGAAGCTACCGGCTTGTACCCCGCGGTACGGTATCCAGCGCGATTCGCCGCCTGCAACAGCGCGCTGCTGGCGATGGTTTTACCGACCTCGGTATCCGTTCCCGTTACAAACCAGCGTTTAATCACGATAAATGACTCCATAAACCAGTTGATAGCTCAGCGGATATCCATCCTGCTGCGGATACGCCGACGACAGCGCATTCAGGCGCGCGCGGCTGAGCAACCCCGGCGCGCGCGGCTGATGCAGCCAGGTGGCGCCAATGCCTTTTAGCGACTTCAGGACGGCCAGTACATCGGGAAAGCGACAGGTCAGCCGTTCCTGATGAAGCCGGTAACGATAAGGCCGGCAGGCGCCATCAATCGCATCGACGGGCAGAAAGCGATTAACCCGGCGAGAACCATCAAGACGGCGCCAGGCCTGCGCCAGCTCGATCAAGGATCCCTCGGCCAGCGTCGAAAAGGCGATCGCGCCGCCGGCGCGAGTCACCCGATGCAGCTCCGCCAGCGCCGCGGGCAGCGAATCACACCACTGAACCGCCAGATTGCTGTAGCTGATATCCACGCTGCTGTCCGCCAGCGGCAGATTTTCGATATCCCCCAGCAGATAACGCGCGGCGGACTGCCGTTCAGACGCATGGGCCAGCATGTCGGCAGACAAATCCAGCGCCGTCACCGTCTTACCCAATTGCTGCCAGCGTCGGCTGAAATATCCGGTGCCGCAGCCGGCATCCAGCACCCGCGCCCCCTGGTGAGCGGCGATCATGTTGAGTAATCGTTCGCCGCTGGCGCGCTGCAGCGCGGCAAATTGGTCATAACTGCCGGCGGCCCGGCCAAAAGCGCGGGCTATCGCCCGCTTGTCGTGTACATCAGTCAGCATGGCGCAGCACCGTCAGCAGTCGTTCGATATCGTCCGGCCGGTGCGCCGCCGTCAGCGTGATTCGCAGACGGGCGCTGCCGGGGGGAACCGTCGGCGGACGCATGGCGCTAACCCACACGCCCTGCTCGCGAATACGCGTCATTAACGACAGCGCACGCGCGTTGTCGCCGACCAGCAGCGGTTGAATGGCGCAATGCGAATTCATCAGTTGAAAGGATGTGCCGTCGCACCCGGCGCGAAACAGATCGATATTGCGCCGTAACGCCGCACGCCGTTCCTCGCCCCGGCGAATACAGCCGTGCGCGGCGCTCAACGCGCAGGCCTGCGCCGCGGGCATGGCGGTGCTGTAAATCAAATGGCGGGCGAATTGTAACAGGTACTCCGCCAGCGGCTGATCGCAGAGTACGGCGGCGCCGCTGACGCCAAAGGCCTTGCCGAAGGTGACGATCAACAGCTCGGGCCTCACGCCCTGCAGCCAACAGCTTCCCCGGCCTTCCTCTCCCAGTACACCGATGCCATGGGCGTCATCCACCATCAGCCAGGCGCCGCGATCGCGGCACAACGCCTGCAGGCGCGGCAGCGGCGCGGTATCGCCATCCATGCTGAACACCCCTTCGGTTACCGCCAGCGTCTGTCCCTGCGCGGGCTTTTCCAGCAGTTGTCTCAAGGCGTTATCATCATTGTGCGAAAAGCGGCGCAAGGTGGCCGGCGAGTGCGCGGCGGCCTCCAGCAGCGAGGCATGGCTCAGTTTATCGGCCAGAATGCGATCGCCCGGCTGCGTCAAGGCCGCCACCACCGCCTGATTCGCCGCATAGCCGGAGATAAACAGCAGCGCCCGCGGGTAGCCCAGCCAATCGGCCAGCTGTCGCTCCAGTCGCTCGTGGGCGTCGGTATAGCCGGTGACGTGTCCGGAACCGCCGCTGCCCACGCCGTAGCGCTCGGCTCCCTGCCGCCAGGCCTGAATAATATCGGGATGACGACTCAGTCCCAGATAGTCATTGCTGGCGAAGTTAAGGTAACGCCGCCCGTCCAGTTCCAGCCAGCGTCCATTGCCGCCCTGATTCGCCTGGCGGGTGCGGTAGGCATCCTCCGCGCGCCGTTTTTCCAGCGCCTGAGCAATACGCCGCTGCCAACTCACAAGTCGGCCCGTCGATGTTTGCGCGCCTTCTCCGCACGGCGGTTCTTATACGGCGGCATTGTAGAACTGCTCCGTATCGGCATGCGTGGTTAGCTGCTGCGTTAACCGCTGCTGTTGCTGATTATCTCCGTATTCTGTGGCGGTCTGCTGCGGATTCAGCCCCAGCTTGCTAAACAGCATCAGGTCTTTATCTTCTTTCGGATTAGGGGTAGTCAGGAGCTTGCAGCCATAGAAAATGGAATTGGCGCCGGCCATAAAACACATCGCCTGCGTCTGCTCGTTCATCTGCTCGCGCCCGGCCGATAAGCGCACATATGACGTCGGCATCATGATGCGCGCAACAGCGATGGTGCGGATAAAATCAAAGGGATCGACATCATCGTTATCCGCCAGCGGCGTGCCTTTTACCTTGACCAGCATATTAATCGGCACGCTTTCAGGCGGTTTGGGCAAATTCGCCAACTGCACCAGCAATCCCGCCCGATCGCTCACCGTTTCCCCCAGACCGACAATGCCGCCGGAGCACACTTTAATACCGGCGGTGCGCACCTTATCCAAGGTATCCAGCCGTTCCTGGTAGCTACGGGTGGTAATGATGTTGCCGTAAAACTCCGGCGAGGTATCCAGGTTATGATTATAAAAATCCAGCCCCGCCGATGCTAAACGGTCGGCCTGATCGTCATTCAGGGTTCCCAGCGTCATACAGGTTTCCATCCCCAGCGCTTTGACGCCCTGCACCATTTTTTCCAGATAGGGCATATCGCGCTCATGCGGATTTTTCCAGGCGGCGCCCATGCAAAAACGGGTCGAACCGGCGGCCTTCGCCTGACGCGCCGACGCCAGAACCTGCTCCACCTGCATCAGCCGCTCGGTTTCAATTCCCGTATGGTAGCGGGAGCTCTGCGGACAGTATTTACAGTCCTCGGGACAGGCGCCGGTCTTGATCGACAGCAGCGTACTGACCTGTACCTGTCGCGGATCAAAGTGCCGGCGGTGAACCTGCTGGGCTTCAAACATCAGTTCCAGAAAAGGCTTATCAAAAAGGGTTTGCGCTTGCTCAAGCGTCCAGTGAATGCGGTCAGCCATGGCGGCATCTCCAAAATAAAAACACTTCGTCAGTTTAAATTAACCCTCTATACTGTCAACCAACTCAACACCATTTTAGTTTACGAACATCATGATGACCCCTGAAGACCTCGCTTTCGACCAGCGCCACATCTGGCATCCCTATACCTCAATGACCCAACCGCTCCCCTGCTATCCGGTGGTATCGGCGCAGGGCGCCGAGCTTCAGCTTGACGACGGACGCCGCTTGATCGATGGCATGTCCTCCTGGTGGGCGGCGATCCACGGTTATAACCATCCGGTCATCAATCAGGCGCTTCAGCGGCAGATGGCGCAGATGTCGCACGTGATGTTCGGCGGCATCACGCATCCACAGGCGGTGGCGCTTTGTCGACAACTGGTGACGATCGCGCCCGAGGCGCTGGAATGCGTGTTTCTGGCGGATTCCGGCTCCGTCGCCGTCGAGGTGGCGTTGAAAATGGCGTTGCAGTACTGGCAGGCCCGCGGCCAATATCGACAACGCTTTCTGACGCTGCGCCACGGCTATCATGGCGATACCTTTGGCGCAATGTCGGTGTGCGACCCGCAAAATTCGATGCACAGTTTGTATCAGGGCTATCTGCCCGAACATCTGTTCGTTGACGCGCCCAACTGCCGATTCGATGGCGATTGGGACGAAAAGGATATCGCGCCGCTGCATAGCCTGCTGGCGGAGCAGGCAGCACAGATAGCGGCGATTGTGCTGGAACCCATCGTACAGGGCGCCGGCGGCATGCGCTTTTATCACCCGCGCTATCTGCAGCGGGTACGGGAACTTTGCGACCAGTACAACCTTCTGCTGATTGCCGACGAGATCGCCACCGGTTTCGGCCGTACCGGCAAGCTGTTTGCCTGCGAACACGCGGGCATCACGCCGGACATTATGTGCCTGGGCAAAGCGCTGACCGGCGGATACCTGACCCTCTCCGCCACGCTCACCACCCGGCAAGTGGCGGAAACCATCAGCAACGGCGCGGCTGGCTGTTTTATGCACGGCCCGACCTTTATGGGCAATCCGCTGGCCTGCGCGGCAGCCAACGCCAGTCTGTCGCTGCTGGCGGAGAATCGCTGGCCGCAGCAGGTCGCGTCTATCGAGCGGCAATTACGACAGGCGCTGACGCCGTTAAGCGCGGCGCCAACAGTAGCGGATGTGCGGGTACTGGGGGCGATTGGCGTCGTGGAAATGAGGCATTCGGTCAATATGGCGCGCTTACAACACTTTTTCGTTGAGCGCGGGGTGTGGATTCGCCCATTCGGCAAACTCATTTATCTGATGCCGCCTTATATAATTCAGCCAGCGCAGTTGCAACGGCTAACCGATGCAGTCGGGGAAGCGGTCTGCGATCGCCGTTTATTTAACGACTGATCCGGACATCGCGTATTCGCGCCGCCGTTAAGTTGGCGAATCAGGAAAACTTGTGATCGGTGGCACACTAATTCCATTAGGGTTATGATTGTCCCATCAGTTAATCAGGACTTTCCCATGCGTAATACGATCACCCTTTGCTGGCGGTATTTACGTGCTTTCGCATTGATTTATCTCTGTCTGTACGCAGGCAATGCGATATCCGCGTTACTGCCGATTGTTATCCCGGGCAGCATCATTGGCATGCTTATTTTATTTGCTCTCCTCGCTTCGCAAATCTTGCCGTCAGACTGGGTTAAACCCGGCTGTCATCTGTTTATTCGCCATATGGCGATGCTGTTTGTACCGATCGGCGTAGGCGTGATGAATTATTACGATCTGCTTAGCCAACAGTTTGGTCCGATCGTCATCTCTTGTCTGGTCAGCACCTTTTTTGTCATGCTCGTCGTCGGCTTCAGCACCCAGCTTATGCAGCGCGAACACGCCATCGGCGGCGAAAACGAACGGCCTGAGGATAAAGAATAATGCTCGCGTATATCTGGTGGTCATTGCCACTTACCCTGCTGGTTTTTTTTGCCGCCCGCAGGCTGGCCGTCTGGACAAAAATTTCGCTGCTGAATCCGCTGCTGGTTTCAATGGCGATAATTATTCCGCTGTTGCTGCTGCTACATATTCCTTATGAGCACTATTTCAAAGGCAGCGAAGTGCTCAACAATCTGCTGCAACCGGCCGTCGTCGCACTGGCTTTTCCGCTGTACGAACAGCTGCACCAGATTCGGGCGCGCTGGAAATCCATTATCAGCGTCTGCTTTATCGGCAGCGTCGCCGCCATCGTCTCAGGCACGCTGGTCGCCTTGTGGCTGGGCGCCTCGAATGAAATCGCCGCCTCGGTTTTGCCGAAATCCGTCACCACGCCAATTGCCATGGCGGTTGCCAGTTCGATAGGCGGTATTCCCGCCATCAGTGCGGTATGCGTGATTTTTGTCGGCATTGTGGGCGCCGTCGTCGGCCATGGCCTGTTTGATCGTGTTGGCATCAAAACCAAAGCCGCGCGCGGTCTGTCTATGGGTACCGCGTCACATGCTTTAGGCACCGCTCGCTGCGCCGAGGCGGATTTTCAGGAAGGGGCGTTCAGCTCGCTGGCGCTGGTTATCTGCGGCATTATCACCTCGCTGCTGGCGCCGTTTATTTTCCCGCTTCTTCTCGCGTTTTTTAAATAGGCCCGCCACTTACAGGCCGAATCAAAGGACATTGTCTTTTGGTTCGGCAATTATTGAAATCGGTTTCTTACAGCCATTATCCAAATACGAAAAATAACGAACGCCGATCTAAAGCGGTTTTATTTTTGATAAAAGTCGCATGTTAAGAATATGAGTTTCATATATTGCATAAATAACGAGATATATATCACTATTTATTACTGATTAACTTCCTATTATGCTGTTCACTGACTGGTACCAAAAGGTAAGCCGCCATGCACCCACGATTTAATGATGCGATTCAATCGTTGCCGGTTCAATTGCAATCCGCGCTGCCCCCCATATTGGACCGACGAAACTTTGCCGGCATGCTGACCGCTGACGAAGTGGAGATGTTAAGTCATGCATGCCAGCTTGACGCCAACGCGCTGGCTTTTGCGCTATTGCCGCTGGCTGCCGCCTGCGCGCTAACGCCTATCTCTCATTTTCATGTAGGCGCCGTCGCGCAGGGCGTCAGCGGTAATTTTTATTTCGGCGCCAATATGGAGTTCGCCGGCGCGCAGCTACAGCAAACGGTACATGCGGAGCAAAGCGCCATCAGCCACGCCTGGATGCGTAACGAACCCGGATTGAGCGCGGTGACGGTCAACTACACGCCGTGCGGCCATTGTCGGCAATTTATGAATGAACTTAACACCGCTCCCGCGTTGCGTATTCAGTTACCGGGACGCCGGCCCGCGCTGCTCAGTCATTATTTACCCGACTCGTTCGGCCCCCGCGACCTGAACATCAGCACGCGGTTGATGGATGAAATCGACCACGCCGATACGCTGTCGGATAGCGATCCCTTATCCGTTGCGGCACTGGACGCCGCCAACCGCAGCCACGCGCCCTACAGTCAGGCAATCAGCGGCGTCGCATTAGAAACTGCCGGCGGCGACATTTATGCCGGCCGCTATGCGGAAAATGCGGCGTTTAATCCTGGCCTGCCTCCCTTGCAGGTGGCGCTGAATCTGATGAATCTGGCCGGCGAGCGGCATCAGACAATCCGCCGGGCGGTGGTGGTCGAACGACGTAACGCCGCCATCAGACAATGGGAAACCTCGCGGCTTATTCTGGCTGAACTCGGCTGTAAACATGTCACATTAGGTTTCAGCAATGCGTAATTTTCTGAATTAGAGAGTCAGCGGAAGAGGTTGAATCGATACAGCTTTTTTAATTTTTTATTGCAAGTTATATGTAACTATTTTAATTAACATTTTCTGTACATATTTTGTGGGTAATTTAAGATCGGCAGTACATTAGGTTTCGTCTGATACCCAAAATAATTCAAGCTGCCGGAAGGCCGAGCAACAGAGCCAATTTACCAGCCGCTTGAAGTATATATACCCAATAAATTTCAAGGTACGGGATGGCGGCAACTGAACGAATTCTCGGAAACCAGAAGCAATAATTCGCCGGGATGAGCCAGGGAAGCCGACACGCGCGCAGCTTGTAAAATGACAGGTATAGCGGGTATGTCACTCAATTCGTTTCTGTTACCCAAAGAGTATATAAAGTCATGGAATTAGAATACGAAAGTACACGTCCCCTTTACATCCCTTACGCTGGTCCCATACTTCTTGAATTTCCCTTGCTGAATAAAGGTAGCGCATTTACAGAAGAAGAACGCGCCAACTTCAATCTGCACGGATTATTACCGGAAGCCGTAGAAACCATTGAAGAACAGGCTGAACGTGCCTGGCGACAATGTCGGGAGTTCAAAAACGACATCGAAAAGCACGTCTACCTGCGCAATATACAAGATACCAATGAAACCCTGTTCTACCGTCTGCTGGACGCCCACCTCAGCGAATTAATGCCGATCATCTACACCCCGACCGTCGGTGAAGCCTGCGAGCATTTCTCCGATATCTACCGCCGGGCGCGCGGCCTGTTTATCGCTTACCCTAATCGCGCCAATATCGACGACATGCTGCAAAACGCCACCAAGCAGAATGTCAAAGTCATCGTGGTTACCGATGGCGAACGCATTCTGGGTCTGGGCGATCAGGGCATCGGCGGCATGGGCATCCCCATCGGTAAACTCTCGCTGTACACTGCCTGCGGCGGCATCAGCCCGGCGTATACCCTGCCCGTCGTGCTGGATGTCGGCACCAATAACCCGCAGCGCCTGAACGATCCGCTGTATATGGGCTGGCGCCATCAGCGCATCACCGATGACGAATATTATGAATTCGTCGATGAGTTTATTCAGGCGGTGAAGCGCCGCTGGCCGAATGTGCTGTTGCAGTTTGAAGATTTTGCTCAGAAAAACGCCACCCCGCTGCTGAATCGCTATCGTGATGAAATCTGTAGCTTCAATGATGATATTCAGGGAACCGCCGCCGTCACGCTGGGGAGTCTGATTGCCGCCAGCCGCGCCGCCGGCAGCCAGTTGCGCGACCAGACAGTGGTGTTCCTCGGCGCGGGTTCCGCTGGATGCGGCATCGCGGAACAAATTATCGCCCAGATGAAATCCGAAGGTCTCAGCGAAGAAGAAGCCCGCGCCCGCGTATTCATGGTTGATCGTTTCGGCCTGCTGACCGACAAGCTGCCGAACCTGCTCGACTTCCAGAGTAAGCTGGTGCAGAAAAGCGAGCTATTGGCGCACTGGGACATCGCCAGCGACGCGATTTCCTTGCTGGAGGTAGTGCGTAACGCCAAACCTACCATCATGATCGGCGTTTCCGGCCAGCCGGGCCTGTTTACGGAAGAGATCATCCGTGAAATGCACCGGCACTGCGCTCGCCCAATCGTCATGCCGTTATCCAATCCCACCTCTCGCGTAGAGGCTCGCCCGGAAGATATCATCCGCTGGACGGACGGTACCGCGCTGGTGGCGACCGGCAGTCCGTTTGATCCGGTCAACTACCAAGGTAAGGTTTACCCCATTGCCCAGTGTAATAACTCCTTTATCTTCCCAGGCATTGGTTTAGGCGTACTGGCGTCCGGCGCGAAACGCATTACCGACGGCATGCTGATGGCGGCAAGCCGCGCGTTGGCTGAGTGCTCACCGATGGCCAACGATGGAGACGGCGCGCTACTGCCGGATATCGCCGATATTCAGGACGTATCGAAACGTATTGCGCTGGAGGTGGGTAAAGCCGCTCAGCTGCAGGGCGTTGCCGTAGTGACCTCTGGTGACGCGCTGGCGAAAGCGATCGCCAATAACTTCTGGCAGCCGCAATACCGCAGCTACAAACGCACCTCGTTCTAACCCTCTCTTTATTTCGATCAAAGAGCGCGGCAATAGCCGCGCTCTTATCGCATAGACCAGCCCGCTGTCTTGCCATTCATCTACCCTATACTCGATGACGCGCCAGAGGCGAAGACATCGCCCGCTAAAGGTACTGGTTGCCCCCCCGGATTGAGTGATAAGATAATATTATCCACTTAATAACGTTAACTTTTCTCATCCATACGCTATTCTGAGCCAGGAAGGAGGATGCCCATGAAGCCCTCTTCCGGTTGGTGAAAACCTACTCCGACGCCACCGACTTTGTGATTGAAAATAGAGGACTCATCGATGTCTATAGCCCATCGCCTACCCTGCGGCTGGGAATATGCCGCAGGACTGAAACAGCAGGCGCTTCAGAATGAGTATGAAACAGAACTGCCGCCGCAGCATGCTCTGCATGGTACTGATGTTGCCGTTATCGCCTATCGGGAAGGGAACGACGACATTCTGTTGCGGCACACGCAGGAAGCGGACCGCGTTTCCGTGGTTCATCTTACCTGGGCGCAACGCACGGAATTCGCCAATTTTCCACGGGTGGAATTTACCGGCAGCGCCGATGAATTTATCCGCTGGGAGTTCAACGTCTATGGCGTTGGCTTGGATGATGATTAAAGGCTCTGGATGCTCGAACATCAAGCCAGAAACACTGAAGGATTAGCACCCAATGACCGAAAAGCCTACGATTCAACCGACGGCGCCATTTGACGCCCGGGCATTTACCCTGCAATTCGCGACCCTGATGAACGAGTGGGAAGCGGCATTCTGCACGGCATGGCGAGCACACAGCGAGACCTATGTTCATGGCGCGCCAGAAGCGGTGATGGCACAATACAGGGAACAAGATGAATCGATCCAGCGCCAGTATCGCGAACGGTATCGCGAAATATTCGTGCGTTACTGTACCGATAAGGTGCGCAAATATGGCGGGCCAGACGGCCCGATGAGCGCAGGGATGCCGACGATTTATGACGGCCTCAACGCGGAAACGCCGAGTCAGTGCCTGCAAAAAAATAAAAATCGCATTGAAGTGACTTGGGATATCAGCGCCGCCATTCTGCCGCGCAAAATAATGTTCGTGATTGTGCAACGTCAGCAACAATGGCGAATCGATAGCTACAAATATCAGTTCGCAAACCAAACCACCTGGAATAATGGAATACTTTGATGATCAATTCTACGCCGCCGTCCCGGTGTCCGATCTGTGCCGGTGAACTGCACAGCATACCCGTCGCCCCCTGTTTCGACTGCGGCCACGCCAAGGGGGAACTGAAAGAGTGCAAGCGCGGCGAACATGAATATAACGTGTGGCGATTATGGGGACAGGAACTGGTGTTATGCGATTTTTGCGATGCGGATTTTGACTCCTACTTCCCCGATTATTGGGGGCTGTCCAGCAAGCGGATCGCCAGCTATCCGCTGCAATGGGTGCGAAAAGTCGAACGTCCGCGCATTGCGGAGGATCTTTATTGTCCGGCCTGTCGACATCGTCTGGCATTTTTACTGTTTCGTCAGCAGGTCATTGATTTTAATCGCGCGTCTAAAACCAGCAATTCTGATGCGCAAGGCGGTATAAGCTGAAAAACGGCCAGTTCGAATCGTCGAGCGGGCCGTCGGCAAAACCGGCTTTTAGTCTTTCAGTTTCGGGTCCAGCGCGTCACGCAAGCCGTCCCCCAGCAGATTGAATGCCAGCACCGTCAGGAAAATCGCCAAACTGGGAAAAATGGCCACATGCGGCGCAATCACCATATCCGAGCGGGCCTCATTGAGCATGGCGCCCCACTCCGGCGTTGGCGGCTGAGCGCCGAGCCCGAGAAAGGAAAGGCTGGCGGCGGTAATGATCGACATGCCGATACGCATGGAGAAGTACACCACAATTGAGGATACCGTGCCGGGCAGGATATGCCGGAATACGATGGTCCAGTCGGACGCGCCGATGCTGCGAGCCGATTCGATGAAGGTCTGCTGCTTCAAGACCAGGGTATTGCCTCTCACCAGCCGGGCAAACGCCGGCACGCTGAAGATCGCCACCGCGACAATCACATTCGCCATGCCGCTGCCCATGATCGCCACCACGGCAATCGCCAGCAAAATACCGGGGAAAGCGAACAACACATCGCAAACGCGCATGATCACGCGATCCCACCATCCCTCATAGTAGCCGGCCAACAGGCCAAGCGCCGTACCGAGCAACATACCGACCAATACGGAGAAAATTCCAGCGGCAAGCGAAATTCTCGCCCCCAGCATGATACGGCTGAAAATGTCCCGACCAAGAGAATCGACCCCGAGCCAGTGCATCATCGTCGGACCTTCGTTAAGGCGGTCATAATCAAAGTAATTTTCCGCATCGAAGGGAGCCAGATAAGGCGCCAGCACGGCAACCGCCAGCAATAGCAGCACAAACAGGCCCGCCAGCATCGCGACATGTTGATGCCGAAAACGTCGCCAAAATTCATGCCACGGCGTGCGAATTTGATTCTCCTTGATCAGCGGCATAGCCGACAACACCGATTTACGTCGCCAGTTTCTCATTTCTTTTCCTTATTTGTAACGAATCGCTGGGTTAACCGCGGCGTACAGCATATCGACCAACAAATTGATCAGAATGAACTCCAGAGAAAATAACAAAACTTCCGCCTGAATCACTGGGTAATCACGCATCTCCACCGAGTCGACCAGCAAGCGTCCCAATCCCGGCCAGTTAAAAACCTTTTCAACCACAATCGATCCGCCGAGTAAAAAGCCAAACTGCAGCCCCATCATGGTAATCACCGGGATCAACGCATTACGTAAACCATGCTTCACCACCACCAGCGACTCCCGCACGCCTTTTGCCCGCGCGGTACGCATGTAATCTTCCTGCATGACCTCGACGAAAGAGGCGCGGGTAAAGCGCGCCATCACTGCGGCGACGGCGGCTCCCAGGGTGATCGAGGGTAAAATATAGTGTCGCCAGCTGTCCGCGCCAACGGTGGGCAGCCAGCCCAGCTCAACGGAAAAGACCTGCATCAACAGCATGCCAAGCGCAAAGGCAGGAAAAGAGATGCCGGAAACCGCCAGCGTCATACCGATGCGATCGGGCCAGCCATTACGCCATACGGCGGAGACCACGCCGATCGTCATACCGAAAATAACCGACCACGCCATGCTGGCGACGGTCAGCCACAGCGTAGGCATAAAACGGGTGGCGATCTCGTCCGTTACCGGTCTTTTGGAAACCATTGAGTTGCCCAAATCGCCCTGAAGAACATGAGTGAAAAAATGCCAGAACTGCTGCGGCAACGGCTTGTCCAGGCCTAAATCCTGACGAACCAGCTCGATTACCGCGGCGTCGGCCTCCCGTCCGGCGACCAATCGCGCCGGATCGCCCGGCAACAGGTGTACGAACAAAAAAACCAGCACCATGACAATCAATAAAGTGGGAATCAATCCCAGTAACCGTTTAATAAAATAATTCAGCATGGATAAGTTTCCACGAACATGCGACACATTCTCCGGTGAGTGGAATTGCTGAAAACGCGAGGCGGCTTATCATCACCGCCCCACCCTCACTGACGACTGAATTACTCTTTCAGGTCCGCGTCGTCAAAACTGAACGCGGTATCAGGCATGACGTAAAATCCGGTCAATTTCTTGTTATTGGCGGATACCAGCTTTTCGGTAGCCAGGAAAATCCATGGCGCGTCGGCCCAGATTTTGTCCTGCGCGTCTTTATACAGTTTCTGTTTTTCTGTCCGATCGGTAATTTTTAACGCGCCAGTCAGATCGGCATCAACCTGCGGATTACTGTAAAACGCGGTATTAAACAGCGCCGGCGGCCAGGAGGCGGTGGCGAACAGCGGCGATAGCGCCCAGTCGGCTTCACCGGTTGAGGCGGACCAGCCGGTATAAAACATCCGTACGCCCGTATCCTTCACGCCCTTGCCTTCGACTTCGGCGGCGCGCTGACCCGCATCCATGGCGGTTACCTGAACCTTAACGCCAACCTGCGCCAATTGCTGCTGGGTAAACTGCAACACTTTCTGCGCCGTACTGTGGTTGTGCGACGACCAGAGCGTGGTGGTGAACCCGTTCGGATAACCGGCTTCCTTCAGCAGTTCTTTGGCCTTCGCCGGATCGTAAGGCCACGGCTGATACTTCACCGCATAATCGATGCTTGGCGGAAGCGGTCCTTCCGCCGGCGTGGCATAACCGGAAAACGCCACTTTAATCAATGCCTCTTTGTTGATGGCGTAATTGAGCGCCTGCCGCACCTTGATATTATCGAACGGTTTTTGAGTCACGTTGAGGCTGATATAACGGTGCAAAATGGATGGCGAAGAGACCAGCGCCAGCCGATCGTTTTTCGCCAGCACGCCGGCCTGTTCGAACGGAATCGGGTACGCGAACTGCGCTTCGCCGGTTTGCAGCAGTGCGGCGCGGGTATTATTATCCACCACCGGACGCCAGGTGATGCTGTCCAGCTTGGGCAGGCCGGATTTCCAGTAGCCGGCAAACTTCTCTACCTTAACGTAGTCGGTCTGGTTCCACAGCACAAAACGATACGGACCGGTGCCGACAGGATGGAAACCGATCTCTTTACCATATTGCTTGAGCGCCGCGGGCGAAATAATCACCGCCGCCGGATGCGCCAGGTTATTGACAAAGGCGGAGAACGGCGTTTTCAGCGTAATTTTTACCGTCTGCGCGTCAACCACTTCCGTTTTATCGATCATTTTGAACAGGTTATAACGCTTCAAACGGTTTTCCGGATTGCTGGCGCGATCCAGATTCACCTTCACGGCGTCGGCATTGAAGTCGGTACCGTCATGAAACTTCACGCCCGGATGCAGCTTGATGGTATAAACCAGGCCATCCGAACTGGTGGTGTAGCTTTCCGCCAGCACATTGACCAGTTTCATATCTTTGTCGAAGCCGAATAGCCCCTGATAGAACGATTTAGCCACGCTTTGCGACAATGAGTCATTGGCGTCGTAGGGATCCAGAGTAGTGAAGTTGGATGCCACAGCGATAACCGCATCTTTGGCCGCCCAGGCAGGTACGGCGGCCATCGCCGCGGCAACACCGGCAGCCAGTAGCCAATTGCGCTTCAAAGTAATAACATTCATCGTGTTACGCTCTCCTTGTAATGCCCTGTCAATAAGCGCCAGCAATCGGGTGATGAGCGACAAAATGTCGTTCGCCAACCTGAACTAAGGGCGCGGTGGTAGGTTCATCGCCTATTGCCCTGATCGGGCTGGGTACTTCATCAACCAGTAAAACCTGTTCACGATGGCGACGCGCAGGATCAGCAACGGGAACCGCCGCCATCAGTTTACGGGTGTAGGGATGTTGAGGATGTTCAAACACCGCGCTACGCGGGCCGATCTCCACGATCTGTCCCATATACATCACCGCCACCCGATGGCTAATCCGTTCAACCACCGCCATGTCATGGGAGATAAACAAAAATGAGACGCCGAATTCGCGCTGCAACTCCAACATCAGATTGACGATTTGCGCCTGGATGGAGACATCAAGCGCGGAGACCGATTCATCGGCAATCACCACTTTGGGATTCAGCGCCAGCGCCCTGGCGATACAGATACGCTGACGCTGACCGCCGGAAAACTCATGAGGATAGCGACGTGCATGCTCCGGATCCAGCCCCACTCGCGCCAACAGCCAGGCCACCCGCGCTTCCGCTTCCTGACGATTTTTCGTTACGCCGTGCACCAGCAACGGTTCCATAATGGAAAAACCGATCGTCAGGCGCGGATCTAGCGAGGCGTACGGATCCTGAAAAATAAACTGAATATCGCGACGCAGATGCTGTAATGCCGCGCCCGCCATGCGGTCAATTTGTCGGCCGTTAAAGATAATCGTCCCGCTTTGGCTTTCCACCAATCGCAGCAGCGAACGCCCGGTGGTGGACTTACCGCAGCCCGATTCCCCCACCAGCGCCAGCGTCTCCCCCGGATAGAGATCAAAACTGACTTTTTCCACCGCATGAACCTGGCGCGTTACCCGGTTCAGAATGCCGCTGCGAATCGGGAAGCGGGTCACCAGATCTTTTACCTGCAAAATCGGTTCAGCTTGCAAAGGAATGGTGTTCTGCGGCGCATTGTCGGCTGACGATGCTTGATTCAGCAAAGGGAATTTTGCCGGATAAGGCTGCCCGCGCATCGAGCCAAGCTTGGGCACCGCCGCCAGCAGCGCCTGGGTATAACGGTGGCGGGGCGCGTTGAAAATCTCGCTGGCGGCGGCGGACTCAACGCTTTCACCGTGATACATCACCAGCACCCTGTCGGCGACCTCCGCCACAACGCCCATGTCATGGGTGATAAAGATCACCGCCATGTCCATTTCCCGTTGCAATACGCGGATAAGCTGCAGGATTTGCGCCTGAATGGTGACGTCCAGCGCCGTCGTCGGCTCATCGGCAATCAAGAGCGACGGCTTACAGGAAAGCGCCATGGCGATCATGACCCGCTGACGCATGCCGCCGGACAGCTGATGCGGATAACGCTCCAGCACATTACGCGCTTCCGGGATACGCACCAGATCCAGCATATGCAGCGCTTCACGCTTAGCGGCGCGGTGATCCATCCCCTGATGCAGACGGATGGACTCGGCTATCTGCTCGCCGACGGAAAATACCGGGTTCAAGGATGTCATCGGTTCCTGAAAAATCATCGCCAAATCGGCGCCGCGCAGTTTACGCATCCGCGGCTGCCCGGCGGTGGTTAAATCCAGAATCTGGCCGTCACGCTTGCGAAACAGCATTTCGCCCTGATGAATCACGCCGCCGGCATGCTCGACAAGCCGCATCAGCGCCAATGACGTGACCGATTTCCCCGAGCCCGACTCACCCACAATCGCCAGCGTCTCCCCTCGGTCCACCGAAAAGGTTAAATCACGCACCGCATCAGTCCGCCGCCCCTGCTGTTGAAAATAAACGCTCAGATCGCGTACTGATAGCACCCGTTCATCCGGCAGAATAAAACCCGACTCAGGAGCGGAAAGCGGCGCATGAGGATGCCGTGTTTGTGTCATTACTAGTGAGTCTCCATATAAAACGGGATGCTGGAATATTAGAGCAAACCGGCTGGCGAATAACCGTTTGTCATCAAACTCGTTTTTTTGACTATATTTAGCGTAATGTAGGATGTAAAGCAGAAAATGTAGTATAAGCCTGAAAAAATATCTTTTATAACATTAGGTTAATTAACATAAACAAAGGATATAAGTAGATAAAAAAGCCCCCGCCGCCGTGCGCATGACAGGTGAAGGTGGCGAAGTTCTCTGACATAATATTGGCATAGGATGCGTATTTTTGCCTGCCGGCCCCGACAATGACGCAATGAATAAGATGATGGAGTGCTGATGGAAAGCCTAAGCCCAGGTTTATTAACTCTCGAACAAGCGCAGGAGAAGATGTTTTCCCGGCTTGAGACGATAGCGGAAACGGAGACCGTCTCACTGTATGACGCCACGGGCCGCATTACCGCCAGCGCGATAACTTCGCCCATAAATGTTCCGCCGTTCGCCAATGCCGCGATGGATGGTTACGCCATTCGCTGTGCCGATCTGACCGCCGCCGTTACGCTGCCGATCGCCGGCAAGGCTTTCGCCGGCGCGCCCTTCGACGGCGACTGGCCGACCGGCACCTGCGTCCGGATTATGACCGGCGCGCCGATTCCCGCTGGCGCCGATGCGGTGGTGATGCAGGAGCAGACTGAGGTCGAATCGACAGGCATTCGTTTTCTCAACCAGGTGAAAGCCGGACAAAATATTCGTCTGCCGGGAGAAGATATCCGTCAAGGCGCGGCGGTCCTGCCGGCGGGAACCAAACTGAGCGTGGCGGAATTACCTTTGCTGGCATCGCTGGGCATTGCGCAGGTTGAGGTGTTCCGTCGCCTGAAGGTCGCTATTTTTTCTACCGGCGATGAACTCCAGCCCGTCGGCCAGCCGCTGCAAGCCGGACAAATTTATGACACCAACCGTTTCGCCGTGCGCTTAATGCTGGAACAGCTTGGCTGTCTGGTCAGCGATTTGGGCATCGTGCGTGACGATCCGGCCGCGCTGCGCGAGGTGTTCCGTCGGGCGGACTGCGGCGCTGACCTGGTCATCAGCAGCGGCGGCGTATCCGTCGGCGAAGCGGATTACACGAAACAGATGCTGGAAGAACTCGGCAATATCAGCTTTTGGAAATTGGCCATCAAGCCGGGGAAACCCTTCGCCTTCGGTAAACTGCAAAACGCCTGGTTCTGCGGACTGCCGGGAAACCCGGTTTCCTCCGTCGCCACCTTTTATCAATTGGTGCAACCGCTTCTGGCCCGGCTGTCCGGACATTCACAGTGGCGGTCGCCGAGCCGTCTGCGGGTGAAAACCACCAGCGCGCTGAAAAAAACGCCGGGGCGCGCCGATTTTCAACGCGGGTATTTTAGTCGTAACGCGCAGGGCGAATGGGAAGTCAAGAGCACCGGCCATCAGGGCTCCCACGTGTTCAGCTCCTTTAGTCAGGCAAACTGTTTTATCGTGCTCGAAATCGATCGCGGTTCTGTCGCCGCCGGCGAATGGGTTGAAATTGAACCCTTCAATGCGCTGCTGGGCAACTGATCATGCTGCCGGAACTCAGCGACCAGGAGACGCTGCGCTACAATCGTCAGATTGTGCTGCGCGGCTTTGACTTTGACGGTCAGGAAAAACTGAAAGCCGCGCGCCTGCTGGTCGTCGGACTTGGCGGGCTGGGCTGCGCGTCGTCGCAATATCTGGCGGCGGCTGGCGTCGGACACCTGACGCTGTTGGATTTCGATACGGTATCTCTTTCCAATCTCCAGCGGCAGATACTGCACCACGATGCCGACATCGGTATGGCCAAGGTCGAATCCGCGCGACTCGCGCTAGCCCAAGTCAATCCTCATCTCTCCCTCACGACAATCAATGCCGGCCTGGATGACGAGGCATTGACCAAGCTGGTTGCTGAGCACGACGTGGTGCTCGACTGCACCGATAACCAGTCTATCCGCGATCGCCTCAACCGCATTGGCTTTCATTTGAAAAAACCGCTGATTTCCGGCGCCGCCATTCGTATGGAGGGTCAACTCAGCGTCTTCACCTACCAACAGGATGAGCCCTGCTACCGCTGCCTCAGCCGTCTGTTCGGCGAAAACGCCCTGAGCTGCGTGGAAGCCGGCGTCATGGCTCCGCTGGTGGGCATCATCGGCAGTATGCAGGCGATGGAAGCCATCAAACTGATCACGGGCTACGGTAGGGTTATAACGGGTCGCCTGCTGATGTTCGACGCCCTGATTATGCGGTTTCGTGAAATAAAATTGCTTAAAAATCCAAACTGCGAAGTCTGCGGCAGCTAATATACTCAATGCGGCCCATCAGGCGTCATATGATCAAAATAAGCAATCATGTAAAGAGGAACAGACCATGAGTAATGCTTTTTTGCAGTCCATCAAGAATCGTCGTTCTATCTACGCCATCGGCAAAACATTGCCTATATCGGAAGACCAGATTACTTCGCTCGTTAGCGAAACCGTCAAGCAAAGCCCCTCCGCCTTTAATTCGCAAAGTTCCCGCGTCGTTATTTTGTTTGGCGCACAGCACGAGAAACTGTGGGATATCGTTAAGCAACAGCTAAAACAACGGGTGCCTGCAGAGGCTTTCGCCGCAACAGAGAACAAGCTGGCGTCGTTCGCCGCGGGCGCCGGAACGGTGCTGTTCTTTGAAGACACCCAAGTCATTGAAGAGCTGCAACAGAAATTCGCCCTGTATGCGGATAACTTCCCGGTTTGGTCCGAACATTCTACCGGGATCGCGCAATTTGCCGTGTGGTCGGCATTGGCGCAGGAAAAGGTCGGCGCCTCATTGCAACATTACAATCCATTGATTGATGACGACGTGAAGACGCAATGGCAATTGCCGGCTAGCTGGAAATTGCGCGCGCAACTGCCATTCGGCTCCATTGAACAACCGGCTGGCGAAAAAACCTATATTCCTGACGAAGAACGTTTTCGTATTTTTAAATAACGCACGTATTTGAATGGATAAATTCAGGCCAGCGGGTTTAATGCCGGTCTGAATTTTCATTATGTCTAATCACCGCATTGAAGATGCTCAGGTTGATTCATTAACTTTATTAAATGGCGCCACGCAGCTTGGCTGCCGCTTCGCTAATAACCTGTTTTACATCCGCCACGCCCGTCCATATTGAAAGAATGGTTGTCGTTGTCCACCAGAGATCTGACTGAGCCTTATCAATAATTTTCGGCGTCTCTGATTTTAAACATGAAAACACCTGCTGAGCGGTTTCTTTTGGCATATTGATCGATTCCGCATAGCGATTAAGTTCATTATCTAATGGCTCAAATAAAAAGAAAGCCAGTATTGCAGAAATAATGGTTTGCATGCTCATCACTTATATAAATTTAATTACTCCACGATTTTAGGCGAGAATACTTGAATCGTTTTTTCCCGGATAGTAAATGTCGCGGGCGTTTTCCCGATCAGTTCGCCGTCGGCATTGATATCGTGCGCTTTTGACGTATGTAGTGTTAAACGTGTGGCGGAAAAAGTACGCACTTTACGCCATCGACCGTGCGTTCCTCTGCGCAGAAAGGGGACAAGCGCCAGCATTTCCCACCAGTGGGAGATTTCCAGACTATAAATATCAAGTCGCCCATCGTCAGGCGCGGCGGTCTGTTCCACCGTCATTCCGCCACCGTAAAAACGTCCGTTGCCGACGGAAATCTGCACGGTTCTAACCTTTTCCCTGACGCCGTCGCACTCAATTTCAACGCTGAAAGGACGACTCTGCTTCAGCAATTTAAATGCGGCGAGCGCGTATCCCAGCGTTCCCCACCGTTTTTTAGACTTTGCCGATAATCCGCGCGCCAGCGCCGCCGAAAAACCGATGCTGGAAACGTTAAAAAACAGATGGCCGTTCACTACCCCCAGATCGATGGTCCTTAAGTTTCCCGCAGCGATAACCTGTACCGCCAGCCGTAAATCTTTAGGGATCTCCAGCGTACGGGCAAAATCATTTGCCGTGCCCAGCGGCAGTACGCCAAGCGGCAGCCCGGTATCAACCAGAGCCTGAGCCGCGGCGTTCAACGTGCCGTCGCCGCCGCCGATAATAACGAAATCAACCTCATGGGCGTGAGCGCGAATAATATCGCCGCAGGAAGCAGCCTTCTGTCTGCCGGGCTCAATAACCGCAATATTATGCGATTGCAATAATTGAGCGACATACGATTTTGATGAATCGCCGCTTCTCGCATATTGGTTAATAAATAAAAGCGCAGTTGGGCAATCCCGCTTATCCTCTCGTCTTTCTGCTGTCATTGCCAAGCCAAATTAATCGCCAAAACCAATGTTGATTGATACCACCATTCCCTCGTCCTTAACAAGTTACATTGAGCAAGCCAACAATAAAATACAAATCATTACACTACGTCTGAACCTGTCGGACGCTGGGGCTAATGCCTTAAAATATCATCTGGTGATCCATTTGTGGATTTTCGCGAATGAACGATAAACCGATCAAACCCAGGCGTTTTTATCTTTTGTTCTCCGTTTTTTCTTCTCCTTCGTCAATATGTTACATCAAGCACGTTCTGACCGGCTTTTATTGATGTTTCCTGATATGCCTGCTTAACTTCAATCAAGGAAGTTACCGGCAGTCATCAAGTTGAAGAGGCTTTTTATCTGCCTATCATTAGTTGATCGCATCAGGAGCACTGTTTTGCAGATAGGATTAATAACAAACTCACTCTGGCTGAATAAGACACGCGCAGTGGTGTTATTTGCGATTATGCTGCTTACCGCCTTCCTGATCATTAGCTGGACCAGCTATGAGGTCGCCAAAAGATCGTTAGAGGAAGAGATAAAAGAAAACACGCTTCCGCTGACCAGCGACAACGTGTACTCCGAAATTCAGCAAGACTTACTGAAGCCCATATTTATCTCATCGCTGATGGCGCACGACACCTTTGTTCGTGACTGGGTGCTGCATGACGAACACGATAGCCAGGCGATGATTCGCTATCTGAAAGAGATTGACCGCCGTTTTGATACCCTGTTTTCCTTTTTTGCCTCAGACAAAACGAAGCGTTTTTACGATTCCGAGAATATTCAGCGCACCATCTCGCCAAATGCCGCTGAAGATCAGTGGTTTTTTCAAGCCCGCAATCTGCCGGACGCTACCCCCTACTTTATCGATATCCAGCTCGATCCCGAAGATCGCACGCATATGGATATTTTCATTAACCACAAGGTTATGGACTATCAAAGCAACGTCATCGGCGTCACCGGCATCGGTATTCCCATAGCGCGCGTTAGTCAACTGATTGAAAAATATGAACAACGCTATAACCGCACGATTTATTTCATTGATAAGGCCGGCAATGTGATGCTGCACGGTAAAACCTATGAGCGCGCAATGACGATTCAACAACAGCCCGGGCTGGCGCCCCTCGCCACCTCAATTCTTACGGTGCCTGGCGGCGCCTATCAATACGCTTTAAACAACAGGCCGATATTTCTCAATACCCGGCTCATTCCTGAATTTGACTGGTATTTAATGGTCGAGCAAAGTAATCATCCGAGCGAGCGCCGCCTGTTCGATACCCTGGTGAGAAACCTGAGCGTAAGCATTACCGTCAGCACGCTGTTTCTGCTCCTGCTATGGCTGACCATCGGCAGCTATCAACGCCGCCTGGAACAAATGGCCACAACCGATAAGCTGACGGGCATGATGAATCGTCAGGCTTTCGATTATTATTTCACTCACCTAAGCGGTAAACGCCAGGCGCAACACCGTCCCCTTTCCATCCTGCTACTGGATATCGACCATTTTAAAGCGATCAATGACCGCTACGGGCATGGTGTAGGGGATTTGGTCTTGCAACAGATCGCGAAGATGCTGCAGCAGTCCATTCGCAATAGCGATCGGGTTTGCCGCTGGGGCGGGGAGGAATTTGTGGTTTTGCTGGATAACTGTGATATTGAACATGCGCTACCGCGGGCTGAAACGCTACGGCATGACGTTGAAGCAATGGCGGTACCGTACAAAAATGGCATGATTCATGTGACCATCAGCTGCGGCGCGGCGCAGTATCAGGAAAAAGAAATGCTGGATACGTTAATCAACCGGGCCGATATCGCCTTGTATCAGGCCAAGCAGCAAGGTCGAAATCGGGTGGTCAAATCAGACCAGTAGCATGTCGGCAGCGCCGTTTTGACGAGGCTGCCGGCTGCCCTAATCCTTTCTTTTACCGTAGGCGCGCTTCACTTCCGCAATCCGCAGCTCATAGTGCTGATACCACTCGGAAATACCAAACTCCTGAGCGATACGATGTTCGGCATGACGCTTCCACTGCGTGATAGCGTCCAGCGAATCCCAGTATGAAACCGTGATGCCGAATCCCTGCTGGTCACGCGCGCTTTCCACGCCGAGATATCCGGGCTGGACCATGGCCAGTTCAGCCATTCGGGAAGCCATCTGGTTGTATCCACCATCACCGGGCGTACGCTGCGATGAAAAAACAACGGCAAAATACGGCGGCTCAGGCAGGTGCGCAAAATTGGCATCACTCATGTATTACTCCATAAGAACATGATTAATAAAATTAATTATATTAGATTGAGAGCGATATGACATTGTTGCAGCCATGGGCTATATCGATCGGCAATACTTTGCTCACCGATTATGCCTTCTTACTTAACGACACCGAGCCATAGACCATCAGCACTCGGGTTGAACCTGACGAGCCACAATAACCGCCCTCACCACCGCTGAGATAACAGGCAAGAGCAGTAAACGTCCACGCATCATCCATCGACGCAGCGAATTTGGGCGTGGTGAGTTTCTCCCTCCCGTATTGCTCTCCAAAGTTTCGCACTTGCCGGGCGAACGCGCCAAGTGATTCACTTACTGATGGATGATCCCAACCCCATAACCAAGTACCGTCTTCCGTATTGTAGGTGCCGACGACTTGTACTGGTGCGGTTATAACCATCTCTTTTTCGTCACTGACGAAAGTGATGGTACCTGAATCAAGATCAGCCGCCCATGAAGCCGTATCGAGGCCCCACAAATCTATTGCTGCTTGCGTGCGCAGCTGCATCTCGTTTTTTGCGCGCCTAATCGTGAGGTCTGGCTCCCGGAGCTCGACGGTATCGTCACCGGCTCCCTTCTCTGTAGCGCCAAAAAGCTTGTTTAAAAAACTGGCCACTGATTTCCTCTTTATTGTCTATTTGGCGTGCAATGCGCGGCTCGTTGCCGATGAGCGGGTTTCGTTGTGTTCCAACACAAACCCCCGCCGTATCAAGTCTGAGCCAATAGCGATTAATTCATACGCCTCGACGATGATCTTGAACCCTTATGACTGCATCAGTGTTAACAACGTGGTGATGATAGTAATACTGATGATGACCGATAGTGAATTGGTAAAACTGGAAACCGAGGCGAACATCCCGCTGAATCTGGAGGTGAATAAAGGCGCCAGCGATGAAACCGGTGAGAACACCACCACCGACAGAACCTGACGAATTTCCAGCGGCAACGGCGTGTAGTAATAAAATAAGATGGCGAATGCGGAAGCCACGGTGTAACGAAGCGCCAATACTTTAAAAACATTCGCCAGCGCCGCCCGGTTAATATTAATTTCCAGCATCATGCCGATAATCATCATGGCCAGAAAGGGGTTGGCGTTGCCAATGGTCGACGTAACCAGGGTTATCTGAGAGGGAAGATGCAGGCCGCAAAGCGCCGCAATCAGCAACAGCATGTAAACATCAAACGGGACGGAGGAGAACAACCGCTGGATCGAACTTTTCAGACCGGCGCTGCGTCCGGTGGCCTGCGATGCGGCGACATAGCTGCCGCCGGTACAAATAATCGAGTTGCCGGCATCAAACAGACAGGTTGCAACAATACCGGCCGGCCCGAGAAAACTCTGCACATAGGGCAAGGTAAAACAGCCGATGTTATAACCTGGCGAATTGATGATATAAAAGGCTTTCATCCCCTCCGGCCCTTTCCTGGCAATCAAATAACCGGCGCCCATCAATAACAGGTTACACCCCAATCCCAGCAGCACCAGGATCAATAGCGAGTGATCGACTTTAAAACTGGCGAAGCCGGTGATCACGGCCGCTGGCAAGGTGATGTTCATCATGATCTTCGACAGCGCCTGGCTGTCCGATCGTTGTAATACGCCATACTGCTTCAGCAGATACCCAATAATAATGACAAAAACAAACGAGAAGGCTTTGATAAGCACATCAACCATCTTGATTCCCCGATACGACAAAAGATAACTGCGACTTCCGCACTTTAATGACAAGCGGCAAGACACGGATGTCCGCCATAGCGTGCGGTTATATTGTTTAACGTATGAAAGAGCAAATGTCGGCTACCACCAGCGGCAAAGATAAAAATCACTGATACAACAGGCAGTTTTAAGCAGTTTAACGACATCGAATACCGCAAAAGTGCGTGATCAGAATAGCATTTCTGATTGCATAGTGAACAGTGTCAAACGTGTGATATCGGGCAGCAAGAGGAAAGTGATCTACCTTGAACCATTTGCCTGGCGGAACGCAATGCTAACGTTTGAGCCAAACGCGTTACAGCGTTTGCGCGAAGCGCATGCAGGAGAAACAACGCATTGAGGGTTTGCTCTCGGGCGGGAACGTACGGATAATGCCGCAGGCATCACCCGTACGATGAAACAACGCAATGT
The DNA here is from genome assembly GCF_022378355.1 of Brenneria bubanii. GTDB lineage: Bacteria > Pseudomonadota > Gammaproteobacteria > Enterobacterales > Enterobacteriaceae > Brenneria > Brenneria bubanii. Next base: position 37,095 of record NZ_JAKMAJ010000017.1, on the reverse strand, counting down.
CGTCTTGCGTTAAAAGGACGATATCGCCATCATCCGACTCAAACACCGTCGTTTTTGGTCTGCACCCAAAAAGCGTGGATCAGTCCGGGGAAATATCCGAGCAAAGTCAGGATGATATTCAGAATAAACGCCCAGCCAATCCCTTTGCCGAGCACGACGCCCAGCGGCGGTAAAATGATCGTAAATACGATGCGCCAAAATCCCATATCTATCTCCGTAACGTAATGATTAACTATGAAATTAGTACATCCCATGCAATCCGACAACTTTATATGCCGTCATTTCGTGCGACGACGCAATGCAGCGTGAGGTGCTTAACGCCAATGGCGACGGCCTTTACTATGAAAAAATGCCGGTCAGCCTTGCTGACGGCTATTTTCCTTTACCTCATCTGTATAGGCTTTAGGAGCTTTGACTGCACTCATTACATTAACCCATCATCATGGGTTGGATCTTTATCTTGCGTGGAAGCCTCTTCCCAATTACAAACAGGACAGATTTCATAACTACCAATTTCCAAAACTTCGCATTTATTACAATTGGGTCACCGTTGCACAAAATGAGTGATTTTCGCGACAGCGTCTTGTTACCTTATCGACTCTCTAATTTTAGATATCAGTTCTTTTTTATCCCACCCCACGCTGTATTTACATTCGGGATCTTCCCAGCAGCCATCAGTTATTCGATAAATAATAAACTTACCCTCTTTTTCAAGAGCCGGATACCAGCCAACATCAACGATAACCCCGGATTTGAATGATAATTGTAATAAATCCTCATCTAAAACCAATATTTGCTCATCTATTTCTCTCGAAAAATCAATAGCCGATAAAGTATCGAATATGCTAACGAGTTCAAGCTCAAATTTCGCCCCCAGAATTGTATACTCTTTCTTCATTTTAAAATCGTTCCTGATGGGTTGTTCTCTAGAAGAGCGTTTTTCAGTGTTTGATAAAGGTTCGGATATCGCAGCCGCACGGTTGCGCTTAAAGGCTCAATAATATCAATCAAGCCGGCGTATTTTTATATTTTACTCTGGCAACGTCGTCCATTTATCCATCACTCTGCCGGCAAGGATATCATTATCTGTCATTAGGATCAGTGGGTTTGAATGATCGCTGTATTGGCACAAAATATTAATGCCAATTTCAGCCTGCGTTGCCGCTATCTCGCCCAATTCACCGGGCTACGCTTGCTTTAACTTTTAGATCAACGGCCTGCGTATATTTTCAACATCTATTTTTCTCATAGGAAGATCAATCCATCCGCTAGTCCGATGTTCGCGCATCAGCAACAGCCTAGAGATAATTTGTTTTGAGAGTGTGACCTGGAGGGGGTAAAAGTGAATGCCAGCGAAAATACAACATGATAAAAATAGGTGCGTTAGAAAAAGTCATTTTCAACGCGCGATTTTATGTATTACTTTATGCAGGACAAAATCAAAAACTAACTTATTGATTCTATTGGTAAGTTGGCGGAGAGAGGGGGATTTGAACCCCCGGTGGAGTTACCCCCACTCCGGTTTTCGAGACCGGTCCGTTCAGCCGCTCCGGCATCTCTCCGTTCAAGCGGCTGCTATAATGCCTTCTTTTATGGCATTTTAACAGCCTTAGCTATCGTCTTTAGATTCAAGTGATGACTTAGCGAGCAACAGTGATGATAAAGTGGCCATGGAAAACAAATGAGCTTCAGGTTGATGCGTTGGATAGCTGGCAATCTGCAATGGCAATCCCCTTACTCGCGCCTCTAAATGATAAGGAACGGTCGCGACTGATGAATATTGCGAGTCAGTTCCTGAAGCTAAAACGCCTGATCCCCTTACAGGGATTGACGTTGAGCGAGAGCATGCAGCAGCGTATCGCTCTGCTGTTTACCTTACCAATTCTGGAATTGGGTATCGAGTGTCTGGATGGCTTCCACGAAGTGCTGATTTACCCCGCTCCGTTTATGGTAGATGATGAATGGCAGGACGAGTTCGGACTGGTTCACACCGGCAAAGTGGTACAGTCCGGACAAAGTTGGGATCAGGGTCCGATTATACTGAACTGGCAGGAGATACAGGACTCGTTCGATTTATCCGGATTCAATCTTGTTATTCATGAAGTCGCTCATAAGCTGGATCTGCGTGGCGGCGGCATGGCTACCGGCGTTCCGCTAATTGCACTGCGGGATATCGCCCAGTGGGAACAGCGGCTACATAGCGCAATGGAATCGTTGCAGGAAGAGATCGATTTAGTCGGCGAAGACGCAGCCAGCATGGATCCCTATGCGGCTCAGGATCCCGTCGAATGCTTTGCTGTACTTTCCGAATATTTCTTCAGCGCTCCGGAATTATTGGAAGAACGGTTTCCTGAGTTATATCGATGCTTCACTGGATTCTATCGTCAGGATCCGTTAACCCGCCTCAAGGCATGGCATAACAGCACGGATTAGCCTGTACCTGTCATTTATTAACCGATGAGAAGCAAGAACTGTACACTGTCTAAACAATCAGTCATTTACTTCGAATATTGCCATTGACAGTCGATCAGGCCCTAGATATCATGCGCCCCGTTCACACGATTCCTCTGTAGTTCAGTCGGTAGAACGGCGGACTGTTAATCCGTATGTCACTGGTTCGAGTCCAGTCAGGGGAGCCATTTACTTGTTTTCATGCATTCTTGCGAATCCCTATTTGTACATTGATTCAACAGGTTAGCGTGAAAACCCTTCCCGATGCGTTTCTAGTTTTCCCTCCGCATCGGGAAAAAATGGTGGTCAGATTTGGGGTCTTTCCAGTTCGATAACGGAGTGACCCGCATATGTCCCTAAACGACACGAAAATCCGCAACTTAAAACTTCCCGTTACCCCCATAAAACTATCCGATTCTCACGGTCTATATCTCCACGTTAAACCTACTGGTTCACGTCTCTGGTACTTCAGGTACTATTTCGCTGGCAAAGAAACCCGCATAGCGCTGGGTGCCTATCCGTTAATCAGTTTGTCGGAAGCACGACAGAAACGTGATGTACTCCGCAAACTACTGGTGCAGAATATCAACCCGGCGCAGCAACGAGCCGCTGAAAAGGCAGCGCGTTCACCAGCAAAGAGTTTCAAGACCGTTGCGCTGAGCTGGCATAAAAGCAACAGAACCTGGTCGGAGAACCATGCCGCTCGCTTGCTTGCCAGCCTGAACAATCATGTTTTTCCGGCGATCGGTAATCAGCCGATAACGGAACTGAAAACCCGACACTTCACTGCCCTTCTGAAAGGTATTGAGGAAAAAGGTTTGCTAGAGGTGGCCTCCCGCGCACGGCAGCATCTGTGCAATATTATGCGTTACGCGGTTCAGCAAGGATGGATTGAAAACAACCCGGCGCTGAACTTAGTTGGCGTAACGGCTCCGCCGGTTAGACGCCACTATCCGGCTCTGCCGCTGGAGCGTCTGCCTGAGCTGCTGGAACGCATTGAAAACTATCAGCAAGGTCGGGAACTGACCCGGCTTGCGGTACTGCTCACCCTGCACCTGTTTATCCGTTCCAGCGAACTGCGCTTCGCTCGCTGGCGCGAGATAGATTTCAAAAATAGAATCTGGACCATTCCCGCCACCCGCGACGCGATTGCCGGCGTTCGCTACTCCGGGCGCGGCGCGAAAATGCGCACGCCGCATATCGTGCCGCTGTCCCGGCAAGCCATCGACATTCTGAAGCAAATCAAAGCGATTTCAGGCCATCTGGAACTGGTATTCCCTGGCAACCATAATCCGTATAAACCCATGTGCGAAAACACCGTCAACAAGGCGCTTCGTCTGATGGGGTATGATACCAAAACGGATGTCTGCGGCCACGGATTCCGGGCGATGGCCTGTAGCGCCTTGATGGAATCCGGCCAGTGGTCGCAGGATGCGGTTGAACGCCAGATGAGTCATCAGGAGCGCAACAGCGTACGGGCGGCCTATATCCACAAAGCCGCCCATCTTGAAGCCCGCAAAGCGATGATGCAGTGGTGGTCGGATTATCTGGATGTATGCCGGAAAGAGTACGTCCCCCCATATATATTAGATAAGCGGGTGATAATAGGCTGATATTAAAGTACAAAATGGTTACAGAACAGGGCCCGGTGGATGGGCTCTGATTTATATTTCAAAAGAGAGCTCTGAATTCTGTGTCACGATAAAATCATTATTGCGTCATCGCATTATTCAGTCGACCATCAAAATAAATGGCTAATCTATTGTTAATTGGCCGGGAACTCGTATCAGGTCTATGGCCGAGGGGATGATCGTTTTAATCTGCATCATGTTTCCACCCGTTATTTTCTGCCAAAGCCTTGCGGTCCAGGAAACCACTCCATACCGTGAGCAGTAATGCCACAACAACCAACAACGCGGTAACCCAGGGCGTCGCCTGTAAGCCCATAGGCGAGGCAACCACACGCGCACCGATAAAAGATGCCAATGCGACCCCCAAATTGGCGGCAGCAATGTTCAATGCCGACGCAACATCGACACCTTTCGGTCGATGCTTTTGCGCCAGTTGAACAACATACAAATGCAGCCCCGGTACATTGGCAAAGCAAAGTCCTCCCAGACGAGATAGATTTCAGAAACAGGATCTGGACCATACCCGCCACCCGCGATGCGATTGCCGGCGTTCGCTACTCCGGACGTGGCGCGAAAATGCGCATGCCGCATATTGTCCCGCTCTCCCGACAAGCCATCGACATTCTGAAGCAGATTCGAGCGATTTCAGGCCATCTGGAACTGGTGTTTCCCGGCGACCATAACCCGTATAAACCAATGTGCTAAAACACAGTCAACAAAGCATTACGACTAATGAGCTATGACACCAAAACGGATGTCTACGGTCACGGATTCCGGGCGATGGCTTGTAGCGCTTTGATGGAATCCTGCCAGTGGTCGCAGAATGCGTTACTCGTAAAAGGATCTAGAGAAATAAACCATGGAATTTCAGTTCTTCTTTCCGGAGATATGTTCCAAGTTATCGAAAAAAAACACAGCAGGAAACAATACAGAAACAAACCAGAAAAGACTGCATTTTTAATAGTTATTCCTGTTGGCAGAATTTCTTTATACATTATTTAACTATGTTAAGAAAATTAATTTCTAACGGTTTTCTCGGGATCTGAGGTCACCCATTTTTCAAACTTCAAGCCAGTATCACTCCCCTCTATGGCAGCGTAATATACTAGCCTTAAATGTCTGTCCTGATCGATTGTCAGCATGGTATGTTCGAAAGAAACATAACCTACTCCTTCAACATTTAACTGTCGTTTTTCATAGTAAGGGCCATGAATATCCTGCTCATGCCACCATGTTTTGAAATCTGGATCAATATTTTCAAGATCTTTAATTAATTCAGATATATCAGCAGCTTGCGTTGCTCTAACAAAGTCTCTACGGAAATGTGAAATTAACTGATGAGCTTGCTCTTCCCAAGGGTCGAACAACATACGTGTAGGCTGGTCAGTAAAGATCATCCAGAGAAGATTCCTGCGTTCTGGCGCATATTCTGAGAAATGAAAGACACGATCAGCAGCCATATTCCATGCAATGACATCCCATCTTAAATTTATCACATAGGCCGGACTGGCTTTTAAATTCCCCATAAGGCGATGGATAAGGGGAGGCACAATGCACCATGTTTTACCTGGCTCTACGGGAGGTCGTTGTTGTGTCAAAAGGTAGAGATGACGGCGTTCGGTGGCATCAAGTTTTAAGACACGTGAAAGACTATCAAGAAATGCTGCTGAAACGCCAATATCTCTGCCTTGTTCTAACCAGGTGTACCATGTCAGCCCCACCCCTGCAAGCGCAGCCACTTCCTCTCTGCGAAGGCCTGGAGTGCGTCTTCTCCCCGTTGATGTCAGCCCCACATCAGCAGGCTCCAAACGTTCTCGGCGGCTACGCAAAAATTCAGATAGCTCTTTACGTGTCCTCTGCATATTGCGAACTGTTCTCATCACATCACTCATAGTAATAGCATAAACAGTTAGATTGTAATGGTAAAAAAACCAAGACACAATGCAATTCAATGCCGCTACGCCCCTAATTATTAAGAGCGTAGCGACCTTTGCATCCACGGTGTTTGTAAAAATTACAGGGGTGACAAAATGTACCAGAATTTATTGAATGAAAAGCTGAACGGCCTTAAATCTTTAGGTCAGTATCGTACTTTTATTACACTAAATCGTATATGTGGTAGCTATCCCCTAGCTCATCTGGAAGGAGACGAGTCCAGACCTGTTGTAGTGTGGTGCAGTAATGATTATCTAGGAATATCTCAACATCCCGTTGTTCGACAAGCCATGCATGAGGCTATCGATTCCTACGGTGCAGGCTCAGGAGGATCTCGGAATATTGGCGGTACACATGGATTATATGGGAAATTAGAAAGCAGCCTTGCCGAATGGCATAGCAAGGAAGCAGCTTTAGTTTTCCCAACTGGTTTTAGCTCCAATGACGCAACACTGCAATGCCTATTGCGGCAAATACCAGATTGCGTGGTAATTAGTGACGAAAATAATCACGCTTCAATAATTAATGGCATACGTTCAACTCAAACAGAACGGCAGATTTTTAAACATAATGACGTAGATAATCTGGATAAAATTCTTTCTAAATACCCACTAACGCGACCAAAAATAGTTATTTTTGAATCGATTTATTCAATGGATGGCGATATATCCCCTATTGAATCCATTGTTGAAGTGGCTAAAAAACATAATGCTTTAACTTACCTTGATGAAGTACATGCTATTGGTATGTATGGCCCCAATGGGGAAGGAATTGCCGCACAAGTTGGTGTGGCAAATAAAATTGATATTATTCAGGGGACAATGGCCAAAGCCATTGGTGTAATTGGGGGATATATTACCGGATCAAAATGGATGATAGATGCTATACGCTCATTCGCAACTGGTTTCATTTTCACTACATCCTTACCTCCTGCAATCACAGCTGGTTGCTTAGCTAGCGTTGAGTATCTCAAAAAACACTCTCAAGAGCGAGAAATGCTTCATGAGCGCACCAAGCTTTTGCGTTCAGAACTTGATCGACTGAACATTCCGGTGATGCCTTGCTCTACAACTCATATATTACCTGTTCTTGTGGGCGACGCGGTAAAATGCAAGGCCGCAGCAGAGCGTTTATTGAAGGAACACGGGGTTTACTTGCAACCTATTAATTATCCTTCAGTAGCTGTAGGAACTGAGCGATTTAGGGTCAACGCTACACCTAATCACAGCGAAGAACAAATTATCCATCTTGCTAAATCACTTTTGGAAGTATTTCAGCATTTCGATATCCCTCTAAAACATAAATCATCTACAGGGCAGGCTGCATAATGATGATTAAATTTGATAATCAAATTAATATTCGTGTGGCTAGAATAGAGGACATTCAAAGTCTTATAAAGCTACGTGCTATTTTACTGGATGGCAATCATAGCACAATATATACGAGTCGTAATGCCCAAGAAAGTAATCTTTGGAAAACGGCTTATAACAACTGGATAAATGATCTTCATGGTAGCAACGAAAACATCAGAATAGTTGTCGCAGAATGTGAAGGGCAACTTGCAGGATGTGCCACAGGTATCGTTGATAGTCGTCCCCCCTCTCCAGATTGCATCACAGGATTGTGCGGTTGGGTCCAGTCTGTGGTTGTTCTTCCTCAATGGCGAAGACGTGGAGTCGCATTTCGCATTATGCAAGATCTACTAAGTTGGTTTGAGGAGAGAGCAGTTTCTAAAGTTGTTCTGGAGTCAACTAAAGAAGCTGAAAGCCTTTATGAAAAATTAGGGTTCATTATTAGCCCTGAGAAATTTTTCATCTATGAAGGAAATAGGTTATGAAAATACTTATTATTGGGTTGGGCTATGCAGGCCAGCGTTATCATCGTTCTTTCGTTAATTTAGGAAAAGAATTAGGTATCCCTATGTTATTTTCTTATGTTGGAAGGCGTAAGCGCAGTGAAGAGTTACCGTATTTTGATACAGTGTCTGAAGCAATTAAAAAATTCTGCCCAGATATCGTTGTTGTGAGCGTGAATGATCATAGCCATATTTTAATTTTAAAAGAATTGTCTTCTTTTAAAGGCTTTGTTATTTGCGAAAAACCATTAGCTGTACCTGGTGAAGACTGGAGCGACTTGAATAAATCACTTAAAAATATTAAAGGGTTTGCACTTAATCTAGTTGAGCGCTATTCAGAGACGACCCAAACACTACGGAATGAAGTCAAGAAACAGCAATGGACCCTAATCAGAGCGACGTTTTATTGGGGAAAGGACCGTATTAATGATTATCGACCTACATGTGGCGTTACCAGTGAAATTATCCATGCATTGGATTTGATATATTGGATTTGTGAAGAAGATATGCCATTAAAGCTAGAAGCAGCATTGGGTATTAAATCTGATTTCTCAATTTCAGGTGAATATATCCTTGATACTGTTTTAATCACCGCGAAACTGGGTGATTCACCAATTGCTGGTTATAGCAGCTTTGTCAATATTAAACGCCAACGAAACGTAGATTTTACCTTTATTAATCAATCTGGAAAATTATATCACTCCCGAATTGTTTACGACACTCCTGAATGGGACAGTGACCATCTCAAGATTTGGACTCGGGATATAAATGGTAAGAATATCACTGTGTTGGATTTAAAAACTGAGCCAAGAAAACCCGGTTTAGAGACCATTGAAAAATTATCTCTGTTCTGCAAAGACGTAATTTTATATGTTTCAACTAACGCTCCTCCTATTCGACCATTTGCAGATCTCAATGCAACATTCAACCTGCAAAGATTGCTGGATGAAATCAGTCAAAAAGTTTTGGCACCATTGCCAGCACGTTATATACGAGGTCAAGCACGAGCCCTGCTACCTCATAATGCCGACTTAGAAAGCCTCGGATAAACAATTAATTCCTGGAGTCAAATTATGTGTGGAATGACTGGATGGCTTTCTTATAGCCAAAATTTGGAATCGCAACGGGAAACGTTGCAACGAATGACTGATACTATGGCCTTGCGTGGTCCTGATGCTGAAGGTCTTTGGATAGATGGGCCAGTTGGCTTAGGGCATCGCAGGCTGTCTGTTATTGATCTTGAGGGAGGACGTCAGCCTATGATAGCCAATCACGATGGATATCGTGCTGCGGCAGTAATCACATATACTGGTGAAGTTTATAACTTTCAAGAGATAAGGACAGAACTTCAAAGCTTAGGCCACCGTTTCGAAACGCGGAGCGATACTGAGGTAGTATTACATTCATACCTTCAGTGGGGTAAAGATTTCCCTGAAAAACTCAATGGTATGTACGCATTCGCTATATGGGATCGGCTAAAACAAGAACTGTTGCTTGTACGCGACAGGATGGGTGTAAAACCTCTTTATTATTTTGAAACAAAAGATGGCATAATTTTTGGCTCTGAGCCAAAAGCCCTTCTAGCTAACCCTCTTGTACCTCGTAAAGTGACCGCGGATGGCATGAGGGAAATATTAGAGATGGTAAAAACTCCCGCCCAGGCAATATTTTCAGGTATGAGAGAGGTTTTGCCTGGAGAATGTATAAAAATTTCACATGATGGACTTTTTAAAAGTCGTTATTGGAAACTTGAAGCTCATGAACATCAAGACACACTTGAGCAGACAATACAACATACCCGTGATCTGCTTGAGGACATCGTCGATCGTCATATAGTTGCTGATGTGCCGTTATGCAGCCTTCTATCAGGTGGTCTGGACTCCTCCATCATTACGGCATTGGCTTCTAAAAAGCTTCTTGCCTCAGGAAAAGAGAATATTCGTTCGTTCTCTGTTGATTTTGCCAATCATGGTACAGAATTCACTGACGACGGGGTCCGCGGTACACCAGATGCTCCTTTTGTGCGAGATTTGGTAGAGCTAATTAATTCTAAGCATGGGGAAATAATAATTGATAGTAGCTCAATGGCTGATCCAGAATTACGTTCCAAAATAGTGCATGCTTTAGATATGCCGCCCGCTTTTTGGGGAGATATGTGGCCCTCTCTTTATCAGCTTTTTCAGAATATTAGACAGCATTCAACTGTAGCACTTTCAGGCGAATCAGCAGATGAGGTATTTGGTGGATATCGTTGGTTCCATGATCCTGAGGCCATAGCGGCCAAGACCTATCCATGGCTAACCTCCGTCACTGGAAAATATTTCGACGGAAAGACTCTTTTTTCACAGAGCTTATTGAACAAACTTAAAATGGATGAGTTTTTGCAAGATAGCTACAGCCAGGCCTTGGCAGAATCGCCTGTGCTACCTGGGGAGGATGAAACCAACCATCGCATGAGGCAAATGAGCTATGTCAATCTGACAAGATTTGTTCAAACATTGCTTGATCGTAAGGACAGAATGAGTATGGCTGTTGGTCTTGAAGTTAGAGTACCGTTTTGCGATCATCGGCTAGTTGAATATGCTTTTAATATTCCCTGGGAAATGAAAGCGTTTGATGGCCGTGAAAAAAGCATCCTAAGAGCTGCAACTAAAGATATCCTGCCTGAAAGTATTTCAAATCGAGTTAAGAGTCCATATCCCTCAACCCAACACCCTGCATACGAAAGGGCTTTACGTCAGTCGTTAACCACTATTTTAGAGGACTCTAATTCACCTGTTACACCCTTATTAGATCGTAAGCGAATTCAACAGACATTAGATAAGCCGCTTGGCGACCTATCTCCCATGTATGACCGTATGGGCATAGAATTAGCCATAGGTTTAAATGCATGGCTTAAGGATTACAACGTTTCGCTCTCTTTTTGATTTCCATCAGGGGGGAATTATTTACCCCCCTGTTTTAAATTCGAGATTAGGAAATTTTATGGCTTTAAATACTCGATTCTCAGTATATCTTATAGGCTTAGGGGCGTTCGCTCTGGGTATGGCTTCATATGTTACTGCCGGGCTAATACCGATGATACAAACATCATTTTCGGTTTCAGCCGCGATTGCAGCCCAACTAGTCACAGCTTTCACTCTTGCTTATGGTCTCGGCTCACCGGTCTTTGTTGCATTATTGCCAGCTCATCGGCAACGCAGTGGCCTACTATTTGCCCTAGGTCTGTTCGTAGTAGCCAATGCTGCCAGTGCATTATCTACTGATTTCACTGTATTGCTTATATTCCGTGCAATTGCGGGAATAGGGGCTGGTATCTATCTTGCTATGGGTATTGCCGGAGCTGTTGCACTCTCAGCTCCAGACCAAAGAGGAAAGGCTATTTCTGTTATTATGGGTGGCATGGCAAGTGGAACAGTACTTGGCGTTCCTCTCAGTCTCCTATTGGCAGAACGCTTTGGATGGGCAGCAGCTTTATGGTTAGTGACATTATTAGGTGCAATTGCATTGTTTGGGCTTATTACGAAACTTCCAGCGCTGCCTAAAGCTCAAATAACATCACTTAAGCATAAACTGATGCTGCTTACCGATATACATGTTGTCATAATTCTTTTGGTATCTTTATTAGCCGCGGTTGCCAGCCTTGGTATGTACACTTTCATTTCACCATTGCTCTCAGATCCAGAGTATGGCGCTATACATTCCGTTACTCCCTATCTATGGGTTTGGGGGATTGGAGGTGTAGTAGGTAGCTTTTTGATTGGCCCCTTGGTTGATCACTTTCAAGGACCAGTACTCAGCCTTGTTATTATGATTATTTTAGCTATTTCGTTACTCCTTTTACCTCCAACTGCATCCTCCGGCACATGGCTCGTTATGATTCCGATCGCCGTTTGGGGAGCTGTAGGATGGGCACTACAAGTTCCGCAAAATAACGAACTAATTAAGGCTCGTGAGCAACAGGGGGATGGGAATTTAGCAGTAGCCCTTAATGAGTCAGCGCTCTATCTTGGTAGTGCAATTGGCGCAGCAATGGGTGGAATTCTTCTCTTGCAGGACTTCTCCCCCTGGGTACTTGCCACTACAGCAGGAGTTATTGCAGCTGTGGGCGCTATCATACAGTTTGTAAAAATTAGAAAACACCCCACTATTTTCTAATATTAACTTGATGGAATTACTCTATTGATTTTATACATAACGCTCTTCATATCATATTAATCAGTAATAACAAAATACTATACATAAAAGAAACCGGCCATAAGGCCGGTTTATAATCAAAAACTGACCATCAGGTTGAATATTAAAATATTTCATTCGACTCAAGGAGTAAGGTAATTTCCCTATCCCTATGCAGGACCTTGACGGCCCTAACTAATATAGTGAATCCCTCAACCACCAGTACTAATTCACCGTACCGCAGCAATTGGAATTGCTCAGATTGAATTAGAGAAATTAAATCGCCATACTGAATAACCACTAAAAAAACACATAAATAATTCACTCAGCATTTATTTATTTCGTCACAGTCATATATTCAAGGCCCTATCAGATAACTCTATCCTCTTTTATTAAATAAAAGATATTGTTATATAAAAGGAGCTATACCATGTCATTAAATAGTACTATTTTAAATAACCAAAACAAAATGTCGGACTGGGTAACTATAAAAGAAGCAGCTGTAATAGCCAGTAGAATTACGAATGAAAATTTAACAATTAGTAATCTTTACCGTCATGCCTTGTGTGGAAACATCTATTTATCCATTTATTTCCAGCCCCCCATTGTTTTAAGAAAGGTTCAAACAATGAATAATAAGGTTAAGCTACGATCAGCAGAAGGCTCCTTTTTAACTCAACTTTGCTTGCTTGAAGGAAAAAATTTCATTAACGGTGTAAACTTAATTATCAGCACCAGTGGGAAACACTTCACCCCTAGACAAAGAATTATTGATACAACATTAATTGGGTACGAATATGTTATAGTTCAGTCATTACTGGCCCAATCTCTTAATATTCCCTTACCCCTAACAGGGGCTAATGACATTAACTATGGTATATCAGTTTTCCTATCCGGAGAAATATTTCAGTTATTCGAAAAAGTCACATGGAAGATAAGAATGGAACAGCAAATCAAGAGGTTACCTGAAAGTATCGAATTGAGTATCCATGAACATATTTTATCGCAGAAGGTAGGTCGATACGGATACTTTCCAGTCTATACCTTACCTAAGGATGCCTGTTTAGTCATACGGTATTCAGAACTTGAAAAACTAATTAATATGCCTGTTAAATACAAAATCCTTTCACCGACTCAAACACGCATATCCACGCCACTGTCCCGTCTGTTCTGGCTTGCCTGTAAGCACAACGAGGCTATCAGTCCGTTAATCCGGCAACCCTATAAACTCCTGTCCATTTTCGAGCAATGGGCCTCTGACGAAGGCATCACCGACCGATTCAGCGGCGACACGCTGAAAGCAGCGCTTGAACGCGGCTCGCCCACATCAACTTCGTCGTCATCAAGGAGATAAAATTACATTTTTAAACCTGAAAGTCCGTATTAAGGACTCTACCACCCGAAATACGGGCTCATCGACTTTATCCCCGCAGCGGCTTTGTGTTGTCGTGTCATCTCCGGGCAAACCCCCTCTTTGCTACAGGAGAACACCGTGACATCTCATCAATTATTACGTCTGAAACAGGTTGAAGAAAAAACCGGCCTGAAACGCTCGCAAATCTACCTCTATATGAAAAGCGGCCGCTTTCCCCGTTCCATCAAGATTGGCCCGGCCAGCGTGGCCTGGCTGGAAGCTGAAGTGGACGAATGGATCAGCCTCAAATTAGCCAACCGCTTAACACGTTGAAGGGAGAAGCCGAATCATGATCCCGTCACTGAATTACGCCGTATTAACCGATGCCCTGCACGCGCTGAAGGACGGCAATATCCGTCACTGCGAAGCGCTGGGGTTTACGTTTGATGAAATGAATGCCCTTAATCAGCTGTCCCTTGACGAACTGTTTATCCTTAGCCGGGCGTCGGCGCAGTTTATGACCGTCAGCGTTCGCCATGATGCGCTACGCCAACTGTTGGCGCTGTCGCGACAGGAAGTTCAGCGCCAGCAGCAGATTAACCGGGCCATCCAACTGGGCGGCTCGATTGCGTTGCTTAACCGCTATTTCGGCCTTACCTCCAATGAAATCTGCGTGCGCCGCCGCTTGCTGAGCGTCGCTATTCCGCAAGGCCGGACGCCCATCCCGGATGAACAAACCGACGCCGAGATCTGGCGGCAATGGCAAAAACGCCGCGTAGAGAACCTTGAATCGCCCGAGGCATTGACGGCGATGATGCAGGTTACCGAGGCGCTGTCCGTGCCGACGGCAGGGCCCTCGCTTACCAGCGTCTGGAACCGTATCTCGCTTTGCGAACGGGAAGCGTCGAACTGGAGGGCGTCGCATGCCGGATGAGATTGATCGCGACCAGGAATTTAACGAGCAGCGGCTGGAAGAGATGATCGAACAGAGCCGTTTCAAACCGGCGCCCACGCCATCACTCTTGCATTGTCGTTTCTGCGGCAAGCCGATTCCCGAGAAACGGCGGCAGACGTTGCCGGGCGTGACGACCTGCACACAATGCCAGGCAAAAATTGAACGCCGCAGGCGATAAAAACGAACGGAGAACAAGGATGTTCCGCACGTTTTTTATTTTCTTTCAGCAAAAATATCCTGACTTTGACTATTGGAAAGCGTGTCGAAAAAAAATAAAAACCGCACAGACTTTCAAAAAAACACTTCCCTGCCAGATAAAACTCAAAATCACATCAAGATAATTTCCCCTCCTTTTTCTTTTATTTTCCAGTTTGAGTTTCTTGTTACCCGTCTGAATCAGATAGCGCACCCTGACCACGCCGATATTTGCCGGCGATGTTCAGGACGTTTATTTCACCGGGCCGGGATGGCCTGAATACGCTCTTTAACAATCGGGATCGGGCTGTCACACAACCACAATTCAGGGTGCCGCTGAATGTTCTCGCTGACCCGTTAAAACCGGAATGCAGGATCGGGATGTGACCAATGTTCAACGCTCTTTTAATGAGAGGGAAAATTACGCGAAAACCCCTTTATCACGTCTTTGTCACCCAGGAAAGTCAGCCCGATGCACAGGGCGAAAAAAGCACCTACTGGACCAAAGTCGGCGCCGCCTTCGCCCATCACGGCAAATCCGGTCTGAATGTAGTGCTGACCCCTGGCATCGCCGTCTCCGGCAAGCTGGTGCTGCTCGAACCCAGAGAAGATAACAACGCTGCGCAGGACGTTCCCGCCAGTTAATACGTTTCCCGTTTCTTTCTGTCGCTACCCTCCTGCATTTTACCTTTCCGAGGCCGCCATGCTTTCCACCACCGCCTTTCTGGCGGCGGCCATACAATGCGCCGCCAGCGTTCACCCGACCACCGCGCTCGACGTCGCGCGGGTTGAATCCGGTTTTCACCCTTACGCCATCGCGGAGATAGTGCCGAAGCATCAGCGCGCGCCCGGCAGCCATGGGGTGATTTCTCATTATCCCGCCAGCAAGGCGGACGCCATCGGCATCGTCAGGCGGTTGGCCGCGCAGGGCCGCCGCTATTCGGTCGGCCTGATGCAAATCACCAGCAGCAATTTCCGCCACTATGGCGTCACCGCCCGTGAGCTATTTGATCCCTGCATCAATCTGTCGGTCTTCGAGCGCATCCTCACCGACTGCTACCGGCGCGGCGGCTCCCTGCAACGCGCGCTCAGTTGCTACTACGCCGGCAATTTCGATAGCGGCCAGCGGCCGGAAGCCGCCTTTAACCGCACCAGTTATGTCCAGCGTATCGGCTATGCCGTCCCGTCGACGCGGGAAGATAAACAACACCTTTCGTCCGGAAAATCCACACCCGCAATCCATTACCCCGCCGTCATCCTGCGCGGCGACATGGCCGATAACGCCACGCCAGCGTCACCGTCCGTGCGCTACCCGAACGCCGTTATGCGCGGCGCTTTACCCGTCCCTGAGACTAATGAGGAGAATTAATGATGCGCAAACGTAATTTCTGGCCCGCCATCTCTTCCATATTAATGTCCGCCCCAGCGCTGGCGGCCGACGGCGGATTCAATAAAGCCAATGAGACGCTGAGCAACACCTCCACCGGCCTGCTGGGACTGGCCGCCGTCACCATCACGCTGGCGACCATGTGGATCGGCTACAAGGTACTGTTCGACGGCAAGAGTCTGCATGACATGCGCAACGTCATTATCGGCGCCATCCTGATTGTCGGCGCGTCGGGCTTCGGCGCCTACTGGGCCGCGTAGGAGGAACCGATGACCACGCTGAACAAGGCGCTGACGCGCCCCGCCGCCATCATGGGCATTCCCCTCGTACCGTTCGTGATCGTCAGCGGGGCTATCGTCCTGCTGGCGGTTTACCTCAGCTATTACCTGGTCTTGCTGCTTATTCCTGCCTGGATGGAGATGAAGGCCAGGGCCCGTAAGGACATCCACTATTTCGGGCTGCTGTGGCTGGCGTTTAAAACGCGCGGCCAATGGGTCGCCAACCGCTATTTTGGCGCCAACGCCATCCTGGCGAACCGCTATGACGCCGTCGATATTGCGGAGTTTACCGACAAGATGAAATTAAACGCGCGCATCACGCTGGATAAATACATTCCGTATTCCTCCCATATTCACCCTCACATCATCAGCAACCGGCACCGGGATTTGGTGGCGACCTGGGAGCTGGGCGGCACCGTTTTCGAATGCGAGGATGAACATCATCTCACTTTTCTGGCGACCCACCTGAATAACCTGATCCGGTCGTATGAAGGGCAGCCGGTCACTTTCTATATTCACCGTATCCGGGAACCCTACCAGGATGCCTTTGCGGCGCAATCGAGCATTCCCTTTGCCGATGAGGTCGCAGATCTGTACTACCGGCCCCTCAAAGACAAACCGCTCTGGCGGCACCGGTTGTTTTTCACCATCTGTTTTGCGCCGTTCTCGCTGCTGGAGAAAAAGGCGCTGAGCAGGCAGCCGGTCGGCAAAAGGCAGACGGCGCTGGATATCGCCCTGAAGGCCATGCTTGAGCACTGGGCGTCATTGAACGCCGCCTTATCCCGCTATACGGCGACGCCGCTGGGCGTTTATGAAGCAAACGGGCGGGTGTACTCCTCGCAGCTTTCGTTCTATCACCGGCTGCTCACCGGCCAATGGCAGAACGTGGCGGTCACGCGCGCGCCGTTTTACCACCAACTCGGCACGGCGGACGTGTTTTTTACCACCGATACCGCCGAATGCCAGACGGTGGGCGGCTCCCGCTTCTTCCGCAGTCTGGAAATCAAGGACTACTCGCCCGAAACCACCACGGGTTTACTGGATGCACTGCTGTACGCCGAAAGCGAGTATGTGCTGACGCAGTCCTTTACCTGCATGGCGCGCGATGAAGCGCAGAACCATATCCGGTTGGCTGAAAAACGGCTGAACTCGGCCGATGACGACGCCCTGTCGCAACGCGAAGAGCTGATTGTGCTGCGCGACCTGCTCCAGTCCGGGCATGTGTCGTGCGGCAAATACCACTTCTCCCTGCTGGTTTCATCCGCCAGCGCCGACCAGGTGGTGAAGGACGCCACAACGCTGGCACAGCCCTTCGCCGACCTCGGCATTATGACCACCCTGTCCACCCTGTCGTTACCCGCCGCCTATCTGGCGCAACTGCCGGGCGTCTATACCTTGCGGCCGCGGCTGGTGGCCGTCAGCAGCCAGAACTATGCGGATATGGCGAGCCTGCACAACTTCCATCCCCACAAGCGCGGCGGCAATCCCTGGGGCGAAGCCATTGCTATCCTCACATCGCCGGGCGGCGGCGGTTATTACCTGAACCTGCACGACAGCCAGGCCGGACGCGATGACTTTAACGAGAAAACGCCGGGCAATACGGCGATTATCGGGAAAACCGGCTCGGGGAAAACGATGCTGATGACCGTGATGCAACAACTGATGCAGAAATACCGCAACCCGGCGACGTTTGCCGCTTCGGCCACCATCAAGCGGTTGACCACCGTTTATTTCGACAAAGACCGGGCGGCGGAGATGGCGATACGCCAGATGGGCGGGCGTTATTTTCGACTCCGTACCGGCGAGCCCACCGGGTTCAACCCGTTTTCGCTGGCGCCGACCCGGCGGAACATCAACTTTATCAAGCGTCTGGTGCGAATGCTGTGCCGCCGCAACGGCAAACCGCTCGACCCGCGCGACGAAGCGCGCATCAGCGCCGCCGTGGACACCATCATGCTGGACTATCCGCCGGAATACCGCCGTTACGGCATCACGCGGCTGCTGGAGGTGCTGCCGGAGCCGCCGACCCAGGAGGCCCGCGTCAATGGGCTGCGCATCCGGCTGAAACAGTGGGCGCAGGGCGGCGAGTTCGGCTGGGTATTTGATAACGAGGCGGATACGTTCGATATCAGCGATATCGATAACTTCGGCATCGACGGCACGGAATTTCTGGATGACGACGATATCCGAGGGCCGATTACCTTTTACCTGCTGTACCGCGTCACCAGCCTGCTGGACGGCCGCCGGCTGGTGATGTTTATGGACGAGTTTTGGAAGTGGCTGGCTGATGTGGAATTCTCCCGGTTCTCGCTCAATATGCTCAAGGTCATTCGCAAGCTGAACGGCATCTTCATTCCCGCCACCCAATCGCCTGACGAGATCGTCAGGCATCCCATCGCCCCGGCAATCATCGAACAGTGCGGCACACAGATTTTTCTCGCCAACCCAAAGGCCAGCCATGCGGACTACGTGGAGAAAATGAAAGTACCGGAAAGCGTGTATGACATCGTCAAAAATCTGGATCCGGGCGAGCGCTATATGGTGATCCTGAAAACGCCGTTGCGTGCCGGTGAAACCCGGCCGTTCGTGGCGATGGCGAAAATGGACCTATCAGGACTGGGGAAAGTCAGCAAACTGCTGAGTGGGAGCGAAGACAACCTGAAAATCTTCGATGCCCTTTATCAGGAAGGCATGAAGCCTGAAGCATGGAAAGCGCAGTTTCTTGAAATGGCTATCTGAGAGGTGATAACAATGCGTACCCGAAACACCGTGCTGGCATTAGCACTCTTTCTCCCCACTCCGGCGTTCAGCGCCGGGATCCCGGTTTTCGACGGCGTGCAGAATACCGAATCCATTAACCAGTGGGTGCAAAAACTCCAGCAGTGGCAGGAAACCGTCACCCACTATAAAAGCGAGCTTGACGCCTACAAGCGGCAATTAGCCACGGCGACGGGCGTGCGAGATATTCAGGGATTCCTTAACGAGGCGAAAAACCTCAAAAGCGATATTGATGCTCTGCGCAAGAACGGCGTTTCACTGGATGATCTGCTGACCAATCAGGGCGGCGCCTATTCTTCCGAGCTTCAGCGCTTGTATGGAAAATATCAATCTTTCGATACCTGTAATCAGTCCAGTTCCTCGCCGCGTTATCTGGAGAGTTGCAAACAGATCATCCTGAATCAGGCGGTGGCGATAGAAAATACGTCCGACGTTGAAAACAAGATCGCCGGCACGCTCAACGATATCGCCGCGTTATCTGACCGCATATCGAATGCGCAGGATTCGAAAGAGTCGCAGGACCTGGCTAACGCCGTGGCGGCCAGAAGCGTACAATTGAACGCGTTGACCAGCCAGTGGGAAATATCCGTCAGGCGGGCGGAACAGCGGACACAACTGCTGGAGCGGCAAAAACAGCAAGCCTTTGAGCAACAGCAATTAACCGCCCCGGTTGCCGATCTCAATAATATATAAGGAGTCAGATATGGTTAAACCCTTATTCATATTATGCGCCGTATCATGCGCTATCGCATTATCCGGCTGTAAAGAGACAAAATCCGAAGCCTGGTATAAACAACATCCTGATGAGACCTATGAGGTCTATACGCAATGCATCAAGGATGGCGAGGCGAGCGATAACTGCGAGTTTGCTCATCGAGCGGCCCTGATGTTCGCGCAAATAGGGAAACCCGGCATCAAGGAAAAATTTGAAACCTTGTTTCAGCAGGAAGCCGAGAAAAGAAAATCCGTTACCGAGTAATATTCCCTCGATAAAAACAGGGGCTTCCCCTGTTTTATTCCCACCTCTTTATTGGTATGTGAGGCGCTATGTCCAGTGGGATTTTTGTCGGTATGAACAAAAACATCATGGATGGACTTAATGCCGTGTTGGAAGGTCAAACGTCTACCTACGGCACCATGATCAGCGTGATTATCGTCAGTTCCTTCACGCTATTTATTCTGTATCGCGGTTATCAGACGCTGGGCGGCAAACTTCAGACCCCGGTTGAGGATGTTGTCTGGGATGTGGGCCGGATGCTGCTGATCACCACCTTTGTTTTAAACCGCGACGGCTGGCTGGATGCCGCCATTGCCGCCATCGAAGGACTTAAGGACGGGATCAGCGGCGACGATAACGTCTGGGCGTTGCTCGATACCGTCTGGGAGAAAGCGCAAACGCTTGGGCAAACGCTGTTTAATCTGGATACCGCATCCTACGTCAAACTGAACGGCGGCTTTGCCGAGGTGCTGGTCTGGAGCGGCGCAATCGTGCTTTTACTGGCGGCAACATTCGTCAACCTGCTCGCCGAAATCACCATTCTGTTAATGACGACGACCGCCCCGATATTTATTTTCTGCCTGCTGTACGGTTTTCTTAAGCCGATGTTTGATAACTGGCTAAAAACGATTTTCACCGCCGTATTGACGATCATGTTTTCCGCCTTATCCATCCGGATCGCCATCAACTATCTGAATAAAATACTGGATGCCGCCATCAACGCCTCCAGCGAAAGCAACATGGTGACGCTGGCGGCGCAATGCCTGCTGGCCGGGATCGCAGCGGGCGTCGTGGTCTGGTTCGCCGCAAAGATCGCCGGCGCACTGAGCGGCGCCGCCGTTCAGGCGGTATTACAAGGGGCGGCTATGAGCGGCTTAAGCGGGCTGGTGAAAAAGTCCTCCGGCGCGGCCAAACCGACGCTGAAAGCCGGTGCTGCCGGTGCCCGACTGGCGGCCAAAAGCGGCGTTATGGCGGGCCAGTTTATTGGCGCCGGCGTGAACAAGACCGTCACCGCCTGGCAAAAACGCACCGCCGCAATAGCGAGCATGAAGCGCTTCAACCAGCAGCGTAACCGCTGATCCTTCCCTAATCCACATATCCATATGGCATCGTAGCGATCGCTGCCGGTGCGACATCCCTGTCCCCTTAAACAGAGGAATCGATATGAAATCTAGCCTCTTCCTGCTGATGCTATGCGCACTCACGGGCTGCGCGCAGCATAACGACAGCCTGCCGCCGGTATCCGGCGCCCCACAGCAGGTGAATTCCCCCGCCATTATCCAGGAGATGACAAACCATGTCCGAGGTTAACAACGTCATTGATGCATCCAGAAGCTTTGAATCGGTCATTCTGGAAAAAGACGCCCGCGAGAAAAAAGTGGCCTGGTTGATGGCGGCGGTCGGATTTGTTCTGGCCGCAATGGCGATTGCGGCCATTATTATTCTGCTGCCGCTGAAAACCACCGAAATAGAACTCTGGTCGGTAGATAAACAAACCGGGCGTTATGACTATATGACCCGCATTAAAGAGCGGGATATTTCCACTGAAGCATCGCTAGCGCACGCATTGGCCGCAAATTATGTCAAACGC
This sequence comes from Brenneria bubanii, assembly GCF_022378355.1. Classification (GTDB taxonomy): domain Bacteria; phylum Pseudomonadota; class Gammaproteobacteria; order Enterobacterales; family Enterobacteriaceae; genus Brenneria; species Brenneria bubanii. Next base: position 15,512 of record NZ_JAKMAJ010000017.1, on the reverse strand, counting down.
CGCGAAGGCTATAACTATTTTTCCCTTCAGCGCGATTATGACGACGTGCAGTTATTCAATAGCGACGGCGTAAACAAGGATTATCTTGACGGGTTTAACGGCGACCAGGCGCCGGACGTTGTTTTCAACAAAGCGGAATATGTCGTCGCTATCGACATTATTTCCAACGTTCATGCCGAGGCCACCGCCCCCGACCATCTGGCGACGTTACGCATTAAGCGAACCATTCGCCGCATTGCGGATAATTCGGTGAAAACCGATGTCTGGAATATCCGCCTGACCTACCGCTACCTCCCCCGCAAACAACTGACGGACAGCCAGCGTGAAGTGAACCCGCTGGGGTTCATCGTCACCAGCTACCAGCGTGATAAAGAGCTAAGGAGCGAATGATGCTGAAAAAAATGCTGACCGGTGTTTTTTTCCTGACGGCATGCGCTGCCTGGGGCGCGGCGACGCCGCGCGGCAGCACGTATGACAGCCGGATGCAGAACGTTTCGTATAACAGTCAGAACGCCACCGTCGTCAACACCCGCCCCGGCTACGTCACTGCTCTGCTGTTTGACGACGATGAAACCGTTATCGACGCGCAAGCGGGTTTTCCCAAAGGCTGGACGGTAACCAAGAGCGATAACCGGGTGGGCGTCAGCCCCAATCCCATAACCCAGCCGGTAACGGATACCAACGGCAACAATGTCAGCCAGGTGTTTCTGCCGACCGCGAAGGACTGGAAAACCAACCTTTTCGTCGTGACGTCAAAACGCGATTACAGTCTGGAGTTGAATGTGCTGGAGCACGACTCACCCGCTCAGGCCTTCGTTATCCGCTATCGCTATCCGGCTGAAGCCCGCCGTCAATCCGTCGTAGCCAGCGCCGCCCGCCAGAAACAGCTTCAGGAAATGCAGGAAAAACAACAGATAGCGGCGGCATTTCGGCAGGCCGCCACGGCGCGCAACTGGCGTTACACCAAACGGGTGGCGACGGGCTCGGCGTCCATTGCGCCGGACTTCGCCTATGATGACGGCCGATTTACCTACCTCGGCTTTTCGCCCGTGAAAATCCTGCCTTCCGCCTTTACGGTCGTTAACGGCCGGGAGCAGGCGGTGACGCCCCGAGTTGTCAGCCAGGGTAACTACACCGTAATGGTGGTGCGTTCTCTGTCGCCGCGCCTGGTGCTGCGCTACGGCAATGCGGTAGTCGGGATTGAAAACACGGCATTTGGCAACGCGACCGTGGCTAACGGCGATACCGTCTCCCCCGACGTCACGCTGGAGGCCAAATGACCGATAAATCTCCCCCGGAAGACGCGCCAAAAACCACGGCGGAGCTGGAAGCCGAGGCGCGCGAACGCGCCCGCGCGGCAATGGCGAGCCAAGAACCGGAGCAGAAAACGCCCCCCGGTCAGCCCGACGTCACGCGTTTTCGAAAACCCGCCGGCCGACGGACGCTGCTGGTCAGCCTGCTGAGCCTGGCCCTACTGATGGCGCTGGCGCTCGGCGGCGACCATTTTCTTGGCATGCTGAAGAAGGACGAGGATAAAACGGCGGAGAGCGCACCACCGCCCTCATCCGGCACGGCACGCAATGAACGCAAAAACCTCGGGCTGGACAGCAATCCGTTCGGCCTGTTCGAACAGGGCAAATCGGAAACGCCCGCCGACAGCCGTCAGGCTCAGGACGAAGCACCGCCGTTACCGCCTGAACCGCCCGTTTTAAACAAGGCCGCCGCACTGGCGGACGGGATGAACAACGCGCTGGCGACGACTCAGCACAGCAATACAAGCCCGAGTCAAAGTGATGCAGGCACGCCCAGCCATCCGGCAACGTCAGACGCTTATACGCCGTGTCAATCGGTGATGGTCAAAGGCAGCGACGGCCAGTTACGCTGCCAAGATGCCGACACACCGGCAACCGACGACGGCAATCCGGGCGTGGCGAAAGTCACTGGCGTTCGGCGTCTGACCCTCGATCCGGATCTCTATATTCCGGTTGACCGCTATATTCCCTGCTCAATGATGCGGCGCTTCGTGTCCGATGTGGGCGGCACGCTTTCCTGCCTTATCAGCGAGGACGTTTACAGCGCCAGCAATCATGTGAAGCTGATCCCGGCGGGCACCATCGCCAGGGGCGTTTATCGCACCGGCGCGCTGCAACACGGCCGCAGCCGGATGTTTGTCATCTGGACGGAATTGCGCACGCCCGGCCAGCTACAAATTCCCTTGATCGATACGCAGGCCAGCGGCCAGTTAGGTGAAGCCGGTATTGCCGGCTGGATCGATACCCGTTTCTGGGAACGGTTCGGCAATGCCCTGATGCTGAGTACCGTGCAGGACGTGGCCGCTGCGGCGTCGGATTCGGCGCCGGGCAAAGACCGCAATACCGACTACACCGAAAACACCCGCGCGGCCACGGCGGAAATGGCGAAAACGACGCTGGAAAACAGCATCAATATCCCGCCCACGATGTACCTGAACCAGGGCGATGTGATCGGCATCATGACCGGTACGGATATCGACTTCTCTTCTGTCTATCAACTGCGGCTGAAAACGAGGTGGTATGCGCGCTGACAACCTGTCTCTTGAGTTCATGAAAAACCGGCTGTTCGGCGATTTTCTGCCGCTGGCGGGCCTGACCGAAATCGCCATTAACCGTCCCGGCGAGATCCACACCAAAATACGGGGAAAATGGCAAAGGCACGACGCCCCGGTTACGCTGCGTCAGTGTTACGCGTTCGCCAAAGCGCTGGCCGCCTGGAATGAGGACAACGTGGATGATACCTCGCCGATCCTGTCCGCCACGCTGGGATCGGGCGAACGCATCCAGACCATTATGCCCCCGGCCTGCGAGCGCGACACCGTATCCATCACGCTGCGCAAGCCCTCATTCGAGCAAAAAACGCATCGGTCCTGGGTAGACGCCGGTTTTTATCACCGGGTGACCGGCAAGGAGCGAACGGAAAGTAAAGAGGATGAACTGGCCGGATACTATAAGCGTGGGGAGATCCCCCGCTTTATCGAAAAGGCGGTTGAATACGGCAAGACGCTATTTATCGTCGGCGAAACCGGGTCAGGTAAAACCACCTATATGAAGACATTGCTGCATTATATTCCGCCGCATCTCAGACTGACCACCATCGAAGACAACCCCGAAATCCGCTTTTACCGCCACGCCAATTATGTCCATCTGTTTTACCCGGCGGATGCCGGGGAGGATGCCATCGTCACCCCCGGCAGGCTGATCCGGGCTAATTACCGCATGAATCCGGATCGGATCCTACTGGCGGAAATCCGCGGAAAAGAGGCCTGGGACGCACTGAAAATCGTCGGCTCCGGCCATAAGGGACTCATCACCTCGATGCACGCGGGCAGCCCTGAGGCCTGTATTGAAGGGATCATCGACCGCTGCTACGAACATCCTGACTGCCAGAATATCCCGTTTGCGGTACTGCTGCGCAAGGTGCTTAACAGCGTGGACGTTATCGTCAGCGTCGATATTCACGGCGATATTCGCCGGATGGGCGCGATTTATTTTAAACATCTTCATCTGAACAACATGAAGGAGGTCTTTAATGAGGCAAATCGTTGAAATACTGTATGCCGGTGCGGCGCTGGTGATGCTCGCCGGCTGCGCATCGCCGCCAGAGCCCGTTCAGCCCGCATGGGATACACCCGGCGCGGCCGTTAACGCCACGCTCCCGCAGTGGTCGGAAAATCGTATTGTCGTGCCGTCCCCCGACGTCGATGGCCGCTGGTCAACGTCCATCGTTTTCAGCCCTGAAGCCATATATCCGGCCGGTGTCTGGTATGCCGTCGCGCATTCAGAGCTGGTTGTCGTCAATGCGCCCGATGGGGCGAGTTATTTCAGGGCAAAATTCTGGCTGAGAAAACACGGTTATCAAGCCGTCGTGACTTATCAACCTAAAGCAATTGACCGCCTAGCCAGTCATTCCACCGAGATTTATTTTTACCGTTGACCCCGACTGTCATCCACGTTCGCAATTCACCCGACATTTATCTTCTGCAATAAAAGGATACCACCATGAAAAAAACCGTTCTCTCGGCGATGCTCCTGTGCCTTGCCGTCGGCTTTCCCACACCGTCGTTTGCGGCAGATCCCTGCGAAGTGGTGTTGTGCATGTATGGAAAGGCAACCGGCAACGGCGGCGGCAATGAGTGCAGCCAGGCGGAGCACGCCTTTTTCAGCATCAACGCCTTCAAAAAACACCATCGCTTCAACCCGGACAAGACGTTTACTATGCGCCGGGATTTTCTCGCGCAGTGCGCCAGCGCCGATCCGGCCGCCGTCAGTCAAATATTATCGCGCTTTGGCCGTATGCGCGGCTAACCGCATGCCACGAACGGATAAAAGTAGTCATAAAACTGCCAACAAGGCTTGGCATAGGAGCCTAGTTTAGGGACTATGAGTTTAAACTTCAGAAAAGGATTTACGACATGAGTATCCGCTTTCCGCCCAAACTGATTCCCGGAGATTTGATTGCCGTCACGGCTCCATCATCTGGCGTCCCTCAACATCTACATCCCCGGCTGGAACTTGCCATTAGCAACCTTAAGAAAAAAGGTTTCAGAGTCCGTGAAGGGATGTGCTTGCGTTCACAGTATAAAAATAAAAGCGCATACAAAACTTCACGTGCGGAAGAACTGATGTCTTATCTCACCGATCCGGAAGTGAAAGCCGTTATGCCGCCATGGGGAGGCGATCTGGCAATAGAGCTACTTGAGTTACTTGATTTTAATCTGCTAGCTCAGACTGAACCAAAATGGTTTGTCGGCTTTTCAGATTTGAGTACTTTTCATGTTCCGCTGACCACGCTTTCTGGCTGGGCAACACTTCATGGGCCTAACCTTATGGATCTTGGCGCTCAGGAGTTAGACACGACCACAAAAGCTATATGGAACATTCTAGAGGCTGAACGGGGGTCTGTGATTAAACAGCACTCTTCAACAGCATTCCAAACTGACGAAAACCAATGGGGTACAGCCACAGGCGCTGGTTTTAATCTGACACAAAAAACAAAGTGGAAACACCTTGATGGCGTTACTTCCTCTGCCAGCTTCCATGGACGTCTGATCGGTGGATGCCTTGAAATCATATCGAGGTTAGCAGGCACGTCATTCGGTAATCTGCCTTTGTTTCAAGATCAAAACAGCGATGAAGGCACTGTTCTGTATTTTGAAAATGTGGAGATGGCCCCCTGTGAGTTAACGCGAGCATTATTCAGCTTACGCTTACACGGTTGGTTTAATAATTTAACCGGTATTCTAATAGGTAGAAGTGCTGTGCCAGACGTCAGCGATCACACTCAACACAATTATCTGGATGCCCTTCGAGCCTCCCTTGGCGATCTTGACGTTCCCGTGCTTTATGACGTGGATATCGGTCATATACCACCACAAATTTCACTCATTAACGGCGCAATTGCGACAGTCACATTCACTGAAAGTGGAAGTTCAGTCACTCAGCAAGTGTAGTCAAATGATCATCTGTCAAAGCAGGAATACAAAAATCGTATACCCACAATAATCGGCAAATACTCAGCCACCCAAACGCTCCGTAAGAAGCAAGATTTAACTGCCAAAATGTGCGTTATCTAATTAGAGCGTACGGTACGAACAGGCAGCGATTTTTGGGCTTTTAAATTTATGCGTCAGCAGAAATTTAAACGTGGCGTGAGGCGAGTAAATTCAATTTCACAGAAATTGCTAATCTGCGTCGCCGAACCCACCAGCGAGCGTTCACCCCCAGGTGAACCGAGCTGGGGGGGGGGAGCCGAATAAATTTCGCCGCCCCAGCGAGCGAAAAGCTATCGCCCACGATAGCGGTTTATTTGGGGGGCAAAGCCCCGCACACCGTCGCGGCTAAGTCTCCGGCCAAAAGCCGGTAGCGTGGCGCGACTACCCTCTTTGAAGGCGTTTTCCCATTTTTTCGCTTGGCCGGAACGGACAAAAGAAAAAATAGGCGAAAAACGGCGTCTCAAAGGGGGTAGTCGCGCGTAGCGTGCGACGGTGTGCCGCCGTTGACGTTGGGGGTTTTGGTGCGGCGTCCAGCCGCGACATTACCCCCATGTGACATTACATAAGGGCGTCCAGCCCGCATGAACTGGCGCACGCCGCTTGGTGCAGGGAAGCATGCTTTCCTGCACATGGCCGCAACGCGGCCACCTTCTTCGTCCCTGACGCTCGCCCCACCTTTTCGCCCGACACCGTGGGGCGAAAAGGTGGGGCGATGTCATGGGGTGAACTGCTGACAAAGGAGGCATCGTGATTTTGAATAAGCTGGCCGTTTCACTGTCGCCGATAGTGAATGGCGCGCTGAGCTTCATTGCTTTTATGCAACAGCATCAGCTGATGCTGGCGCTGTTATCGGGGCTGACGATGCCGTTTTTCGCGTCGATGAAAAGCGATGAACGGCAAAAAGCCCCGTTGTGGCAAAAGCTGATTATCGCTTTTTCCCTGCTGTGTTTTCTTTCCGGTACCATGGCCCCGGTTGTTATCTGGATTTTCCAGTGGCTTTATAAAGGCCGTGTAGTCGCCAGCATTCCCGTTCTGGCATTGCCGGTGCTGATTGCCTTTACCGTAACGGGTTTTATTTTGCATATTCTGCTGCGCAGGGTATTAACCCCTGAATTAGACAAAATAAAGAAACGCCTCGTCAGAAAGACAACGCTTGAACGGGAATTGCGCACCGATGTCCGCACGGTAAAATCACTGCTGCCGGAAACGCTGCATTATGACCCGCTGGATTATATCGACCTGAACAAAGGGTTATTTATCGGCATTGACCGCGATATTCATCCGATGTATTTGCCGTTAAAAGACTGGCAAAAACAACACGCGGATATTATCGGCACCACCGGGGCCGGCAAAGGGGTTGCCTCCGGGATATTACTTTATCAAAGTATTCTGGCCGGTGAAGGCGTATTTGTTATGGACCCCAAGGATGATGAATGGGCTCCGCACCTTTACCGAAAAGCCTGTAAAGATGCCGGGAAGCCCTTTGCCTTAATTGACCTGAGGAAACAGGCATACCAGTTAAATCTGATTGAAGAAATCACCGCCGATGAGCTGGAAGAGCTTTTTGTTGCCGGTTTCAGTCTGGCTGAGAAAGGTCAGGAGTCAGATTTTTATCGCATTGACGACCGGAAAGCTGCCCGGATAGCCGCACAATTTGTCACCCGTAATACTGCCTCAACCATTCGGGATGTGTATAACGGAGACTACGTTCAGGGTATTGCAGATAAGATAAAAGCCTTCTTCGGGAAAATTGAAGAGCTGGCCCTACTCAATGCCATCAATGCGCCGACAGGATTTTCGCTTAATAGGATATTTGATGAAGGGGGTTGCTGTTATGTGATTGGCTCAATGCGCAACAGCAAAATCATTACCGCTCAGCGCATGCTGCTGGTTCGCCTGTACCAGCTGGCAGAAAGGCGCGAGCGGGTGAAAGACGTCCCCCGCCCCATTGCTATTTATCTTTCCGAACTGAAATACCATTTATCCAGGCCAGCGCTCGAAGGTTTAGGCGCGGCGCGGGATAAAGGCGTACATATTATTATGGACCATCAGTCGATTGCCGATTTAAAAGACTGTCCGGCAGATTTGAAAGGGGACGCCGTTGTCGGCGCGGTCGTTGAAAACGCCAAATTCAAACTGGTTTATCGCGTCATGGACCCGGATACCGCTGAATGGGTGGCAAGGATGTCCGGCACCATATTAGTCGATGATGAGGTCCGTAAAGCGAAAACCGACGCCGTGCTGACAGAGACTATCGACGATGAACGCACCATCAGGCAGGCCGAGCGTTTCTTTACCGACAGCAATATGATCCTGAACTTACCCGATTTTGTCAGCTTCATCTTCACGACAAAAACACTCCCGTCTGCTTCGCTGATTTCGCCCATCAGGGTGAAAAAACGCGAGCTGGAGATCTGCGCCGTGTCGCCTGCGATTGCCGCCAACGCCGCAACGGTAAACATCACTCTGGATTTTAATGAGGAGGAAACTTCCCCTGAACCCGCATCAACACCGGATATCACCACAACGCGGCCCGATCTTTTTTTTGATGAGGCGGACAAAAAAGACACGACAACACCGAATGCCTATAAAGAGGAAAACCCGTCATTACTGGATTTTTAGTAGGGGGGAATGATGCTGATCACCGCATACAGCGAACGCCAGACTCGACATCGCGAAAAAATACAACGACTGCTGAATTTTCTGAATGAAGAAACGTACAGTGACTTTAAAACACTGATGCTGCTGTTCGGCTTCAGGGATCATAAATCGCTGTATTCCCTGCTTTCAAAAGTCGAGGGAATGGGGTTAATACACAAGCATGTCCTGGTATCACGCACGATGACGATTTCATTGTGGGGCATTACCAGTGACGGACTGGCCGTTGTATTGACCCCCGACGATAAGCTTTTCCCGGCGCGGTTTGAGCCTTCAAAAATCACCGGCTGGACACTGGAGCATCACCTTGATAATCAGGCAGCCCGGATCATCCTTGAGCAAAAAGGCGCGTCAGGGTGGGTCAACGGCGACCGCACAACCTTCCTCAGCCGGTATCAGGTCGGTCATCGCCCGGACGGGCTGATCACCCTGCCCGGCGGCACGGTGATCGCCATTGAGACCGAGCGTCGTCTGAAAACCAAAGCCCGATACCGGTCAATCATCGCCAGCCATTTATTGGCCCGGACCCGTAAAGACTGGATTTACGTTTTTTATATTGTGCCGGATCCGCAGAAAAAGCGCGGCCTTGAACGGCTGTTTGACAGCATCAGGCACGTCATCGTTAACCATCAGCACATCCCGCTGGAAACCCGCCACCGAAATGTCTTCCGCATCTACACGCTCGACGAGCTGCAACGGCTCGATTTAGACCACGGCATATAGTTGTTCTGTATCACTTACTGTCCCAACCCGCCCACCAGCAGCGCAACGAACTGAAATCATGCCCTCCCGAAATACTCACCCAACATCAGAACAGACAGGACACCAGAATGAACAGAGAAACTGACCGACTTTCGGACGTACTGACTGAAATGAGCGCAAAAGCGCTGGTGACATGGATGACGCATTTCGCATTACAGGACATACCGCTCGAAGCATTACTGGTTCGCGGCCACGATTTTGTCTATGCCCTACAAGCAAATTTTGTGCTGCTGCGTGATATTTTGTCAGAAACGATGGAAGATATTGAGCAGCAGAGCCATGACCTCGAAGAAAGACTGAATAGCTTGGAACAGCGCCTTAAGATGCTTCAGAAAGATACTGATAATTTGTATTAGCTCAGACTTGACCTGGCACAACTACGACATAGGGCCAAACCTAATCTGACAGGCAGCTTTGTGCCAAAGCGGACTTTGTTTAAATGGATGTACAGCGGAATTATGGAAAGAGCAGTATTAAGGTCGCTCCAGCGACCTTAATGGATAGATTAGATAATCTCTCGCATTACGTTCCCGTATTTCAAACTCAGTAAGAATTCATCTAGGTCAAGACCTAATTTTTTACCCTGAGATGAAGATATGTTCCATATGCCTGAATTCGTAGCCGTTTCGTATTGATCCAGTGTCTGCTGTGAAACTTGATAGGCTATAAAGTCTAATCCTGATTCACTATTAAAACCGAACTCAAGGTCGGTCTTTTCTCCAGTATCCTGATCAATTGATTTAAAAATCGAACCTGAAACTTTAACTCCACCAGGCAATGGATATGCAATAGCTGCATCATAAATATTACCGTCAATCTCAACCCATGAATGATCAAAGTAAGCCCCACTAAGCGGATAACGAACTTCACCAATGTAGAGTTTTGGGTCAAATCCTAATTCTGATGACAGTATATAAAAAATTGCTGATGTATCGTGGCAAGCGCCGTTGCGATCCGTATTAAAGATAAAACTAACCAGATTGCTAAAGGCAGTGGAAAGACTCCTTTCTAAATCATTGTTTTCTGACATAAACTCCTCACCTCTATGTTATTGCTTAATAAATGATATCAATATGTTAAATGCACTCAATCTATTGATAATTAATTGTATTTATCCCTCATACTTTCTCCAGCGCCCAGTAACTATTGAGGATGCTATGAGACAACAGAACGGGGGCCACCGACTAACTCAGGACAATCATCAATGAGATTTTTTACCCGATCAAAATCATCCAGCGAGCTAAATATAAAGTGCTCTGCTCGCCAGACCTGCAGATTATTTAGGTGGTTCAACCTCCAGTCTTCGATATTGACCAATCGTCTATCCAGCATGTCTTTAAGGAAGTCGAGCCTTTCAAAAACGTTTAACTGCTCTCTACCTATATGATTCACGATCAATTTGTAGATCAAGTCTCTTTCTTCTTTGAGTTTGTCATGCAGAGAAGGACATACCATGGCAAGCATCAGTGTTGCTGATAAAGGGAGGTAAATTTGGATACCTGGTAATGCAATTCCTGTATTGCTCCTGCCAGCAAAGTCAGTTTCGTTATACATAGTGACGGGGTTGTCCGAAATATAAAATGGTCTATCCAGTGTTGTCTCGAACAATAGCCATTCTTTGCCCAATATAATTGACATTTCAAAGTCGCTGTCGGCAATCTGATTCAGAAAGTTGCCTTTGGTATTCTGCTCAAAGTTCTCATCGCTAAAATAGTTCTCGACTTCTTCACTGATAATACCCCTGAACTTGATCGCGTGGTACAGTCTCTGCGCCGTGTGCCTCTGGTTCTCATATTCGCCACGAGCACGTAGGTGTTGCACGGTGACGAACCGGGCGAGCGCATTCCTTTCTTCTTCGGACAATCCCCGTATGTTCTTAGTGGAAATCAGCTTACGTATAACTGTTGCGCCGCTACCCTCGTAGAGGCAAAGTAACGATTCCAGACTGACGACGCTGGGCTGGTCATGAAGATTGTAAAAACGACTGTGTACCGTAGCGTCATTTACACTCATTTTTAGTACGTTACGGGTCTGTTTATTCAGTGCGAATACCTGTTTGGCCCGTTTCTTTTTTTCCGAACCGATGGCGAAATTTTCAAGCAGAAATCTTGGGACTGTATGCTGCCTAACAACATCTGTGTGAAGTAATCCCTTATTATCCATAGTTCTCTCTTTTACTGAACTAATACAACATTAGCAAGGCGATAGTCTCGTAGATGTTCATAGAAAGTTCCAGAGCAAGCCTATCCGAGTGGTCATCCAGTTATAGAAGGTGTAAAAGATCGTTGCTTCGAGCGTTTCACCCTACTCCGTAGATTAATACACCCGCGGTGTTAAAATGTCTTACCAACTTCCGCACTTCGCTCAAAGCTGCAGGCTTCGAGGGGCTGCAGGGTGCCAAAAGCTGACTTTTGAATAGTTTCAGTAGAGGCATTGCAGCAGAACGAGCCTTTCTTTACCCATTCGCTCGGATTCAGGGTTAAGGGCGGTTTAACAAATGTAAATGCCAATCTCGTTTACATGACCTCCTTACCAGCCTTGATCAAAATCCGATCCACACCAGTCACAAATTCAAATCTTATCGAATGCATCATGCTGGTCTATAAATACTAAAACGCCTCGCGAGAGGCGTCCTATATTCAAAGTACTTCAGGGTAGAGAACTATTCAACAATGGTACATCCGCAGTCATAAGGATACGTCACCGGACGGGTTAACTTCATCAACCTGCTCACTGTGAGCTTGAACCTCGCTCCCTTTGCCGTAAGTGGCTTGCCAGTACTTGACCGTAGGGATCATGAGAATACGCAGTACAAGCCACCAGGTAAAAATGCAGGCAGGTTGGCTGTAATAACTGGCAGGCACATAACCGTGGGCCAGTTGATTTCGTAAATCACCATAGATTTTGTCCACCAACAGGGCCTGAAGATTGCCAATCATGTCCACTCCGAAAGTTTCAATAATCAATGGATTATCTAGCAACCCCTTGAGACCATTTCTCTCCTGTGAGCCGTCGCCGTGAAGCTGAGAGGGCTCTTCACCTTTGATTTTCGCCACATATCGCAGACTGTTTTCGATCTGGGGTATCAGCACATGACAGGCCGTCAAAAAGTCTCCATTGAAACCGCAAACCACACCCTTGATGAAAAATTCTTCATGCCCAAACGGTATAAAGGGATGATCGATGAATAAATCGCGGAAAAACGCTTCGGGAATTGGATACGTCATTGTTATCTCATCCGTAGCCGGAATAATTTGCCCGACGACGGCTAGCTCATGATCGATGCGCATTCCCTTCATCATGATGGGCCAGATAACTGCTCCATCTGCATCATCAATCCCCAGTCCTGCGGGTATACGGGCAACGGTCATTCCCTCATGATCAATATGTGTGGCTCCAAACATCCAGGCTATGCTTTTGGCCTTTTGTTCGATAGCCTGCTCCTTAAGCCTATCAATGCCAGTTGGCCGACTGACCAACATTGTCAGTCTGAAAACCATATCAAACAAATCTCTTCCAACTACCCGACTTCTGGCCTGATGAACAATCTGACTGATGTCCTGAGACGGGGACTGAAGGATGCCCATCTGGTGACGGGACTCGATCTGGTAATCGCGCATCTCTTCATACAGCGCAAGACGTTCTGCTCTGGTTCCTGGAATGTTAGCCAGTGCTTCAATAGCATTCTGCATGCAGGCAGCCGAAATCATACCGCCATCTTGGAATTGTGATTCTTTCAGATAGGTATCGGCAAGAAGGCGCCAGAACTCAGACTGTACATCCCTGTCACAACAGCTATTTGCAATCGGGATTGCTGTTTTACAGGCGTCAACGGCAAATGAAAAAAGGTGTTGAGCCAGATAGTTTTTTGCCAGATACAGGAGTTCCTGGACAATATAAGGAGACTCACTCACTTTACATTCAAAAGCGAGTTGCATAAGGCGCAACGGGTAAGGTGAGTCCGCTTGTCCTCTGGAACGGCCATACTCTGCCAGCAGATATGTCGAAAGTTGATCCAATTCTGCCCTAAAATCAGCATGTTTGCGGAAAAAACAGCAAAGTCGAAGTGCCCGTTCCAGACGTTCCATAGCGCTAACCCACGCCCCTTGCGAAGCCATAATTGCCTGACAGGACACGTAATAAGCGCGAACCGCCAGCAAGGGAAAACGGATCCCACCAACTTTACGGATCCAAAGCGTGTCAGCAATTCGGGCTTGAAGCTCGGGTAACGCCACCGTCGGGCAAAACTGAGAAAGCACCTCCAGCGACAACTCATTAAAGTCCTCTGGAATTGCCCATCTACCTTGGCTGCTTTGAAATCCCGGACCAAATGGCACCTGTGGATTGTCTGGCCGAAAGTGAAAGCCGCAAATATGGATTAGCAATCTCACCCCAGGACTCCCCGCCAGTCTAGAAAGATGGTCGGCGATTTCAAAACAGGTAACTGACTGGTTGCTCTGGATTAAGGGGGAGAAATCGATAGCGTTAAGTTCGTCGAGACTGGTATCAATGTCGTCCATTTCATCACCTTGATAATTTATAATGCTGTTATATCGCAATAAACCCAACGAAGCCTGCAGGACCGCGAACTGGCGATCAAGACAATACTGTATGACTCTGTGCTCCTGCCTGCCATGTTTATACCTGTGTTTCGGCTGTTGGCAGTTTTCCAACCCCAGCTCTTTCATGAGTTTGCCCGCGAGCCGGCACCCCATCAGAAAGCCTTTATGCGATACCATTATGGCAGTGCTCTTTGCATCGACAGAGCTATAGCTGATGCTATGCAACTCTGGCTACGCAACGCTATTCGCTTGATATTTGGTACAGCAGAACATGTACGAGAACTGTTCAGGGAGTCCAACATTAACAGCGCGGTAGTCTTTTATAATATGTCGTTACCATTTCAATACGTTGAAGTTTCTTTTTTAATACGTGTATTTCAATTTATTCCGGGGTAATGCTAGAGGTTTTTGGCGTTTTTCCCTGTCGTTCATCACACAGTTGTTTTACCCAAGGAGTCATTGTGGAGAGACTCACATCCTTAGCACTGACGGCTTGAGCAACAACCAGTTGGGCGTGTTCGCGTGTGAACTCCGCGCTGAAGTTTTTTTTATTGAGCATCTGTATTTTCAGAGTTGAGCATATCTCCTCTGTTCAGGTGGCCAAATTCAGTGTGTCACTACAACCTATCTCTGCAAGCAAAGCCGCATTCCATTGCGGCCCCATCCTGTTCAGATTTTATCCATCAAATAACGATGCGCTTTTGATGCCGCACTGGCGGCCTTGAAAATATAGCGCTTGTCGTTCTTCAGTGCTTTCAGCGAGGAATCGATATAACTTTCATGCTGAACCTCTCCAGCGATACCTAGATCCGCCATCAGGAACGCGCTTCCTAGCTCGGCGATCAACTCCTCGAAAGCATAATCCTCACTGCCAAATTTCCCTTTCATCTCACGATTCAGGCGGCTTTTTCCACCACTCCAGTGCACCAGTTCATGCAGACCGGTGGCGTAAAAATTGGCAGCATCGGTAAAAAGACAACGTTCTGGTAATCGAATTTCATCGGTTGATGGTGCGAAAAAGGCGTATTGTCCCTTCTCAATAATGGTTGCACCACTGTTACGGAAAAGCGCTTCCGCACGCGGCAACGGCTCAAAGGACTCTGCCGGAAAAACGGCTTCGTCACTCAGAGGCAAACCATCAATTTGCTCAACATTAAACACGGTGAACGTCTTCAGCATTGGGATATAGTCAGTTTCTCCGTCGTCTTTTTCCTTTTCCAGTGTGGTATAGAAAATGGCGGTAGTGCCGTGTTCCCCTTTATGCACCTGCCCGCCTTCCGCTTGCGCCTGTTTGTAAGTCATCCAACGTGAATCACTGAATCCCTGCTCGGACGCACTGCTCCACAACAACATGATATTCACTCCACTGTAAGCAGCAGCAGTCGCGTAATTTGAAGGTAATCCTGACATGCCCGGTACACATTGCCACGGGCAGGACCACGGCTTAACGCCTGCTTCTAGCGCAGAAATGATGCTGTCAGTGACGGTCTGATAAATATCAGTTTTGGTTTGGAAAAATTTCGTTTTTGAGGAGCCTGACGGGTCCAGCGGGGATACGCTGGTCGCCGCTGCGGTATTAGGGGCGCTAGTCTGGGTATGCAGGGAAATCGTCATGGTTTTTATATGAACGCATCCCGTTTGCACAGGCATCCATTGTTCTGACATTGACGGTAGGTTGCAGCTTTATATCCGGCTTTATTGCAGCCTGACAGCTGCGAGCCCCTATGTAATTCGCTGACTCACGCCTTATTTCTCCGGCGGGCTTTAAGCCCAAAAAACCATTCAGGTTTAGTGAGTCACGGTCTTACCTGTCGTTGTCATCACGCTGGCTGATCTTGCCCAGCGACGGTGGACACTGCCTTAAGCGAGGTTTCTTTCCTCAAATTGCACCGGGCTTAGCCCGCCGTTGGCACTATGCCGTCGGTGCCGATTGTAGTCTATCTCGATATACTCGAATACCGCCGATTTCATCTCCTCCCGCGTGTTGAACCTCTCTCCGTGGA
>NZ_JAKMAJ010000016.1 GCF_022378355.1 Brenneria bubanii | reverse complement strand
TGGTATTAAACATAGTTCCAAGACTACCTCTTATTTTAAGAGAGTCGAAGTGTCTGGTGATCTATGGGGCCAGTCTACATTCATATTATTGCTCCCAATATTTTTTCACCTAATCCAACCGCTTCCAGCCGGTTGATAAACACCTGAACCAGGTTTCTCTTGGCTAATTAGTTGTCACTTATCGGTAAACGTCCTTGATATCACGCTGACCCCGGCGATGGATAAAACACGGCATGATCTGAGCTGAACATCTGGCCCAGACGATTCACTCGCTGCTTGCAGAGGGGAACATAATCTAACTTTCTAACTTTGCGCATTCAAGCGAATTCCCCTGCCCCAGCGAATTCTGATGATAGAACAGTGCAAGGCTAGGGCAAATCGGCCAGATGTTGTCTGTCTATTTTACTCAGCAACTGGCGCCCTTGTGCTGATACGCGATAGCGCGGTTTTGACGTCTCCTCGCTATAAACAGTATCGACCATCCCGGCGCTAGCCAGGTTGGTTACAATGTTAGCAACGTTGCCAAATCCGGGTATATTGCTCACGGCAAGGGTACGATCCAGTATCATCCAGGTCCAATCGATGTCTTTTTCCGCCATCACTTTCAAGACATTAAGTTCAGCATGAGTTATGGTCATTTCATTGCGTCCGGGAAAATAAATCATGATCTTTCGTTTAAAATCCGCCAAGGTAAAAACCCTGGCCGCCGGCCTGCATCGTCAAGGTGAAATTGGCCATATGAAGCCAGAAGGCGCATTCGCTGGCGCTATTCGTGCACGACGATGACGTTTCCAAAGCGCGATTGCCCTGAGAAATAACGGCAAGCGGCCTTTGCATCACAGAAGCCGAAAGTGGCGTCAATAACCGGCGTCAGGTGATGATAGGCTACTGACCGGATCATTGCATCCTGGTCTTCGCGATTACCCGACGATGCGCGATGAATAGTGACGATACCCGCAGAGAAAGCGGCATTATCTATTTTTCCTGCGCCGGCCATTGTTCCAACCCTCATAATTTGTCCGCCGAACGCGGCGGCTTGGGTCGACTCCCCCAGAATTGAGTAAATTGGGAATCGCCGAATGAAATAAAAATATCACTGCATGAAATCGCGACCAGCGCTTGCCGCGGCTGAGGCCGCGCCACAGATACCCCCAGTGATAAATCAACTTGTCCTTAAATAAACAGAGAATGTCTCCATTTAATAAAAAGAGCCATATTGATTGGTTGATAATGAATGCAGATTCAAGGATGGCGGTGCTCCCACGACAGGATTCATCATCGTTCGGCGCGTAATGACGAGATCTGAGAATTGATCCGAGGCAGCGCAGCGGCAGGAGAACTATCGGCATTATTCTCGCCCATTTGTTGCCCCATAACACAAGACCTTTTGATAGAAGAACGCTATGCCCCCTTTCATCACCAATATTTGGCACCAGGCTCGGGCGTTTTTATTGATTTATGCCTGCCTATATCTTGGCATCGGTATTGCGGCGCTGCTGCCGATAACCTTACCGGGCAGCATTGTCGGCATGCTCATCCTGTTTACGCTGCTGTCTTTACAGATTATTCCCCCGATGTGGGTAAAACCGGGGTGCCATTTATTGATCCGATATATGGCGCTGCTGTTTGTGCCAATCGGCGTCGGCGTGATGCAATATTTTGATTTATTGCGCGCCCAGTTCGCTCCGGTGGTGGTTTCATGCGCCGCCAGTACCCTGATTGTGCTCATAACGGTGAGTTGGTGTTCACACGCAGTACACAGAGAGAAGATATCGCCCGACAATGCGGAAGAGGAAAAAGAAGGAATCAAGCATGCTTAATGATATCTGGTGGTCGCTGCCGGCCACGCTGATTGTGTTCTTTCTGGTGCGCCGGCTGGCGATCCGACTCAACAACCCGTTATTCAATCCGCTGCTGATTTCGATGGTCATCCTGATTGTCTTATTGAGCGTCACCAAGATGCCTTACCCGCGTTATTTCCAGGGAAGCCAGATTCTCAACAGTCTGCTGCAACCCGCCGTGGTGGCGCTGGCCTATCCTCTGTACGAGCAACTGCATCAAATCAGAATGCGTTGGAAATCCATTATTAGCATCTGCTTCATCGGCAGCCTGGTGGCGATGGTCTCCGGTACGCTGATTGCATTGCAACTGGGCGCCACCCCGGCTATCGCGGCGTCCATTATGCCGAAATCCGTTACCACGCCCATCGCCATGGCGGTCGGCGGCAGCATCGGCGGTATTCCCGCGGTCTGCGCGGTTTGCGTGATTTTTGTCGGGATTCTGGGCGCGGTCTTCGGTCATATCATCCTGAATGCCATGCACATCCATACCAAAGCATCGCGCGGTCTGGCGATGGGGTCCGCTTCTCACGCATTGGGAACCGCCCGCTGCGCCGAGCTGGATTACGAAGAAGGGGCGTTCAGTTCGCTTGCGTTGGTCATTTGCGGCATCATTACCTCGTTGATTACCCCTTTCCTCTTCCCGTTGCTGATAGCCATGTATTGATCTACGCAATGGCGGCGGATGCATTGCATCACCGCCATCGGCAATCGCGTTTAATAACGGGTCGGCGGTACGCCGAACATATTCCTGAACGCATTGGAGAAAGAGGAGGTGCCGGAGTAGCCGAGATCCAGCGCCACCTGGGTGACGCTGCGGTTATTTTTCAGCATGATCACCGATTCCAACAGCCGCATGCGTTTTTTCCACTCGCTGAAGGCCAGCCCGGTTTCCTTTTTGAAATGACGTGAAAAGGTTCGTATCGACATCCCGGTTTTGGCCGCCCATTTATCGATACTGTGGTCCTCGTCCGGCGTTTCCTGAAATTCCCGGCATACCCGCATCAAGGTCGGCGATGTCGGCCACGGCACCGAAAACCCCGCATCCGGCAATTTTTGCAGTTGCGCAATCAGAACATTGACCAGCATGCCGTCATCCCCCGCGCTGTCATACTGCTCAGGCACATGTTCCGTCGCGTAGTGGATGAACTCCCTGATAAAGCTGCTGATTAGCACCACTCGGCAACTGTTGTGATTGATGGTCACGGAGTCCTGTTCGATATACAGGCTTTCCAGCAGCACATCGCTGGTGGTGAGAATTCGATGCGGTACATTCGCCGGTATCCAGATGCCGTAGAGCGTCGGCACAATCAGCGTTTTCCCCTCAATTTCTACCCACATCCCGCCTTCATAGGCGTACAGAAACTCGATAAACGGGTGCTGATGGCGCCTGACAAGAACGCCCTTTTCCAGCAGGCAGGTACGAAAATAGACTGAACGGGGCAACGCCTGCCGTTCAGGCACCGCGACAAGCTGGCTCACCGCGTCTTCATTAAGGGTTAATCGGGACATGCGCGACATAAAGTGGCCGTTAATCAACATAAGTTGTCCTTTTATGATAACAGCGGTCGGTCTGGTTTGCCTGATAATAAGTCGCCTTACTTGAGGCTCGAAGACAGAACAGGGATTGGACGATATTATGAGTAATGTTTGTGCGGCCGACGGCTGTAGCGATAAGAGCGAATGGCTACGTATTGCGGATGATATGCTCACTCAGGCCGGTATCACCATTAATGGCGCTGAACCCTGGGATATTCAGGTTAACAATCCGCAATTTTTCAAACGCGTATTGCAACAGGGGTCGATTGGGCTGGGCGAAAGCTACATGGACGGCTGGTGGGACTGCGCCAGACTGGATATGTTCTTTCACCGCATTTTATGCGCCCACCTCGATGAAAAAATGCCCTCCCGTATTCATGATGTCTTGCGTATTGCCCTTGCGCGACTAACCAACCTTCAATCAAAAAAACGCGCCTGGGTTGTAGGCAAAGAGCACTATGATTTAGGCAATGACCTTTTCTGCCGCATGCTTGACCCCTACATGCAGTATTCCTGCGGCTATTGGAAGCAGGCCGATAATCTGTACGATGCCCAGCGCAATAAGCTCGACATGATCTGTAAAAAGCTGCAGCTCAAACCAGGCATGATGCTGTTGGATATCGGCTGCGGCTGGGGCGGACTGGCGGCCTACGCCACGCGGCATTACGGCGTAACCGTGCATGGGGTAACCATTTCCGCCGAGCAGAAGGCCTTTTCGGAGGCGCGTCACAAAGATCTGGACATCCATATTTTGCTGCAGGATTACCGCGATCTACGCCAGCAGTATGACCGCATCGTATCCGTAGGCATGTTTGAACACGTCGGTCCGAAAAATTACGCCGAGTATTTCAAGGTGGTTGATCGCTGTCTGAAACCGAACGGCATTTTTCTGCTTCATTCCATCGGTTCGAATAAAACGGCGCATAATGTAGACCCGTGGATCAATAAATATATTTTTCCTAACGGATGTCTCCCCTCCATAAAACAAATCGCCGGCATGAGTGAAAAGTATTTCGTCATGGAAGATTGGCACAATTTCGGCCCGGATTACGATAAAACGCTGATGGCCTGGCATGAGCGTTTCCTCGAGGCATGGCCGCTGCTGGCGGATAACTATTCCGAACGTTTCAAAAGAATGTTTGTTTATTACCTTAATGCCTGCGCCGGCGCATTCCGGGCCAGGGACATTCAGTTATGGCAAATCGTCTTTACGCGCGGGCTTCAGAACGGATTACAGGTGCCTCATTAACCACGACGAACTCATTGAGGCGCAACGTCGGTTTTATTGCGCCCTGGTCAAACAGCGCTGGCGACGCTCATCGACCCGTTTGGCGAACCAGGCCGTCGTCAGTTTACGCGTGATCTTCGGGCTTTCCAGCTGGATGCCCGGCAGTACTTCACGCGGCGCTTTCCCTCCGGCGGCTCGATCCGCCAGCGCATAAACGCGTTCATATAATCCGCTCTTGTCAAACGCCGGCGTATCGCCCTGCGCCAAAGCCCGACGGATTGCGCTGTCGCTCATATCCAACCGTTTTGCTAATGAACGCACCGCCAGCTCGGTGGCGCTCGGTTTGTCCGTTGCATAATCGATTAAATCGCCGTCCAGCGCCAGCGTGATGCCGCTCAGGCGGCTAACCGCCTGCTGAAACGCCGCATTACGGCTGGCATACCATCCGGCATTAAAATCCGCAAAGCGGTAAATCGCCCGCGAATAATCGGCCGGATAACCCAGCAAATGCATGATGCCGAAATACATCCCGCCGCGGCGGCTGAACACTTCCCGACGCACGGTGCCGTCCACCGCGTAGGGATAGCCTTTGGCGTTTGCTTCGGCAAACGCGATGCTCACCTGCATCGGCCCGCCGGTATGTACCGGATTCAAACGGCCGAACAACTTTTGCCCCATCGGCACCATGTCAATAAAATCGTCAAAGATGGCGCTCAGCGCTTTCTCGCTGCGTACCTTGTCCAGCCGTTCACTGTAGCTCTTGCCGTCAGGGGATTTGATGAGCAGCGCGGTGCGCACCAGAAAAGCCGGAACGTGCACTTTCTCGGCGCGGCGTTCTATCTCCTGCCAGGCGATTTTCGATAACCCCGGCACCTGCGGATCGGCATTAAACGTCGACTCCTGCTCGGTGACCGCCAGCACCGAGCACAAATTTTCATTACTGGGTTCCAGACCCTGTGCGGAAAACGCCGCGGCGATATCGGTCGCCCAGCCCTGACGATCGCTGACATTGGCAGGCAACAGCTTCAGCAACTGCGCGCGGACATCCGCGGGGCGTGCCTCCGGCGTTGGCGGCGTTTTGCTGACGCAGCCCGCCAGCAGGCATAAAACGATGACAAGCAGCGGGCGAAACGGGGAAAGACGGTGATTAGGCATGTGATCTCGGCTTGGTCGCATAGGGCTGCCGAAACGTTAGCCTAGTTGGAGAAGATGATCCAGCGGGAAGCACGCATGCATTTTACCGACTTACCTGGCATAGTTAGTGATATCACTAACTATGCCAACCACCCGACGGAAACACGCATGGCCGCCACCAACCACTGGACGCGGGATCAACTGCTAGTCGCCTTCTCGCTCTATAGCCAATTACCCTTCGGTAAGCTGCACGCGCGCAACCCAGACATTATTGACTACGCGGCACGGATTCACCGCACGCCTTCGGCGCTGGCCATGAAGTTGGTTAATATCGCCAGTCTGGATCCGTTCATTATCGGTTCCGGCCGCAGCGGCTTGAACCGCGTCGTCGCCTGATGCAAACGCCTTTCATCCCGCGCGCCACCGCTTAATCCAGTGGTTGTAAGTAGCCGGCCAGAATATCCCGGCTTTGCGTCAGGGCATCCAGCTTGCGGCCGATTTTCTCTAATTCCGCCAACAGCGCCGGGCGCACCTGCGGGCAGGGTTTAAACGTCGAGCCCTGTTCGTCCATGCAGGGCATCACCCGGCGAATGGTCGCCAGCGTCAGTCCCGCCTCGCTCAGCGTGCGGATACGTTCGACGGTTTTTTCATCGGCCGCGCTGAACTCGCGATAACCCGATGCCCGACGGTAAGGCGTCAGTAAACCGGCCTGTTCGTAATAGCGCAACATCCTCACGCTCACGCCGGCGCGTTTGGCCAGTTCTCCAATCTTCATCCCGCACCTCCAGACTTTTACATCCATTGACTCTAACAGCGATGTCAGGGTTTAGGCTACGGGAAATTCCAGTCCTGCGGGAGCAGCTATCATGTGGTCCAGAATTGCTTTGCTGACATTAGGCACCTTCGCCATCGGTACCGATGGCTTTATCGTAGCCGGCGTATTACAGGATATCGCCGCTCAGCTCAACGTCAGCGTTACCCTTGCGGGTCAATTGGTTACCGGCTTTGCCGCGATATATGCATTAAGTAGTCCGCTGGTGGCGTCTGTCGCCGCGAACCTGCCGCGCAGGAAGCTGCTGCTGGGCGCGATGGCGATTTTCATCGTCGGCAACGGGATGGCGGCGCTGGCGACCAGTTACGCCATGCTGTTTACCGCGCGTATCATCACGGCGGTATCATCGGCGGCTTACACCCCCTGCGCCTCGGTGGTTGCCGCCATGTTGGTCACGCCGAATCAGCGTGGCCGAGCGTTGTCGCTGGTGATGGCCGGCATCACCGTATCGACCATCGTCGGCGTGCCGCTCGGCACCTGGATGGGCGGATTCGGCGGCTTTCGTGTCGCATTCTGGCTGATAGCCGCCCTTGGCGTCATTGCTTTCTGCGGCCTGGCGCGCTGGCTGCCCGATTCGCCGAATCCCCCCGCCATCGCATTACGAACCCGACTAGGGGCCGCGGTACTCCCCGGCGTACCGGCCGCATTGCTGGTCACCGCCTTAGCGATAACCGCGGGATTTACCGTCTATATCTATATTGGACCGCTATTGACGGCGACCATGCAGGCCAGTCAGCATGATTTAAGCATCGTGCTGATGGTATTCGGTATCGCCGGCACGCTGGGGAACGCGGCAAGCAGCTGGCTGGTGGACAACTGGGGCGTTAAACATACGATAACCTTGAGCCTTTCGGTCGTCGCCTGCATATTGATTGTCTTTCCCCTGATGGCAACCTCACTCTGTGGCGCGCTGATTGGCGTGTGTATCTGGAATATCGCCGCCTGGCTATTGCTGCCCGCGCAGCAGCACTATTTGCTGAGTACCGCGCCGCAAGCCGGACAAATATTGATCTCTCTGAACGCGTCAGCGATGTATCTGGGCATCGGAGCGGCCGGGGGGCTGGGCGGCGTCATTCTGCAAACCTGGGACGCCCGCGCGCTGGGGCCGGTTGCCGCGCTGGCGGCGGCTGGCGCCTTAATTTCACACCTGCTGAGCAATAACCGCGGTATGCCCCAACCTTCGTCGGAACACTCCTCGCTCAAATAAGCGATATCGGAGGGTTATCCCCCAGCAGGAAGCCCTCCCCTCCCCGTAAAAACAGCAACTCTTACCGTTTTTCGTTGCAATCGGAAAAGCCTGCCCACAGTCCGTTTAAGCCGTGGTAACGTAGAAAGCCTCAATGGTTGCAGTCCCAACGATTAGCATGCGTTAAACCGCAGCATAGATATGGAATAGGTAAGCGCGTGAGCCCGGCGAATTAAAAGCCCGGTACGGCAAAAAGAGGAGAGGTGATATCCGTTATGACAAGCAAAAAAACAGCAACAACCCTGGTCGCGGCGGGGCGCAGCAAAAAGTTCACGCACGGTTCGGTCAATCCGGTGATTCAACGAGCGTCTTCCCTGGTATTTGATACGGTTGCGGATAAAAGCGACGCCACCGCTAACCGGGCCAACGGCGCACTATTTTATGGCCGTCGCGGCACACTGACCCATTTCTCTTTGCAGGAAGCGATGGTCGAACTGGAAGGCGGCGCCGGCTGCGCATTATACCCCTGCGGCGCAGCGGCGATTGCCAACGCGGTCTTTTCTTTCGTATCGGCTGGCGATCATGTTCTGGTTACCGGCGCCGCCTATGAACCGACTCAGGATTTCTGTAATAAAGTTCTCAGCAAGCTGAATATCGACACGACCTATTTTGATCCGCTGGTCGGCGCCGGCATCAGCGAATTAATCCAGGAAAATACCAAAGTGGTATTTCTTGAATCCCCCAACTCCATCACCATGGAAGTCCACGACGTTCCCGCCATTGTGCAGGCCGTTCGCCGCATCAATCCTGAAATCGTTATCATTATGGATAATACCTGGGCGGCTGGCGTGCTGTTTAAGGCGCTGGAGTTCGGCATCGATATCTCGGTGCAGTCCGGCACCAAATACATGGTCGGCCACTCTGACGCAATGCTGGGAACCGCCGTGGCGAATGAACGCTGCTGGAAGCAACTGCGCGAACACTCCTATCTGATGGGGCAAATGGTTGACGCCGATACCGCCTATGTCGCCAGCCGTGGTCTGCGTACGCTGGGCGTCCGGCTTAAACAGCATCAGGAAAGCAGTATCCGCATCGCCAAATGGCTTGCCGAGCGTCTGGAAGTGGCCGTCGTCAATCATCCTGCGCTGCCGGAATGCAAAGGACATGAATTCTATATGCGTGATTTTAAAGGATGCAGCGGGTTATTTTCCTTTGTCTTGACAAAAAAACTGAACAATACGCAGTTGGCGCACTATCTGGATAATTTTGAACATTTCAGCATGGCCTATTCCTGGGGCGGTTTTGAATCGCTGATTTTGGCTAATCAGCCGGAACAGCTGGCAGCGATTCGCCCGGTGGCCGGCGTTGATTTTACCGGCACTCTCATTCGGTTACATATTGGGCTTGAAGACAGCGACGATCTGATTGACGATCTGGCGCGCGGCTTTGACAGAATTCAGGAAGTGTGACGGCGTCTGGCCCCTCCCCCCTGATTTAGCTGCATCGAAGAGGGTAAAGCGTGTATCATGACGGGATAATCTTAACTAAAAACCGCTTTACCCTAACTTAACGCTTATCCTAATCGGCATTAATCTTAACAGTATAAGTATTTAGCCCCGTGCTGGTTTTAGCACCGATAAGTACAACATGGTCGGGCAGTTTCGCCCCGTTTTTATTTTTAGGGCTTCAGTCACCTGACAGGAAGTAATATGAGTGTGGTTCACGAAATTATTCAGGCGCTATGGCATCAGGATTTTAGCGCGCTGGCAAATCCCCATGTCATTTGGGTGGTTTACGGCATTTTGTTTACAACCCTGTTTTTAGAGAATGGCTTGCTGCCGGCCTCTTTTCTTCCCGGCGATAGTTTGCTGCTGCTGACCGGCGCCATGATTGCCAAAGGCGTCATGAGTTTTATTCCCACCATGCTTCTATTGACCGTCGCCGCCAGCCTCGGATGCTGGTTCAGTTACCTTCAGGGACGCTGGCTGGGAGATACCCGATTAGTTAAAGGCTGGCTGTTGCAACTGCCCGCCCACTACCATCAGCGAGCCTATCACCTGTTCCACCGCCACGGACTGGTGGCGTTGCTGATTGGCCGTTTCCTGGCGTTTGTTCGTACGCTGTTGCCAACCATCGCCGGTATTTCAGGCCTCAATAATACGCGTTTCCAGATATTTAACTGGCTCAGCGGTTTCCTTTGGGTCGGCGGTATCGTGACGCTGGGTTACGCCATGAGCCACATCCCTTTGGTAAAACGCTATGAAGACCAGGTCATGACCGCGCTGATCCTGTTGCCCGTCATTCTGCTGGTCAGTGGATTAATCGGCATCGTCATTATGGTATGGCGCAAGAAACACGCCGCCGCCTGAGCGCATCGACGTCTCTGCGCGATACGGTTGATTCTAGCGCCATCAGGCGGGATCTCTGGCGCATAAAGTAGCCATTCCATTCTCTACTATAATCAATTGATATGCCCAACAGACCTGAAGCCGTCGGCTACGCAGCTGTTGGGCCATTCACCTCCGTTATCACAATGATTAACGGTGGAACAAGGAGAATGATATGACGCAACCAAAACTTAAACTGGCTGACGGCAATATCATGCCTCAGTTGGGCCTCGGCGTCTGGCAGACAAGTCACGAAGAAGCCATGAACGCGGTAACCGAAGCCTTGAGTACCGGTTATCGGGCCATTGATACCGCCGCCGTTTACAAAAACGAAGAGGGCGTCGGCCGGGCATTGCGCGCCTCCGGCATCCAGCGTGAAGAGCTGTTCATTACCACCAAGCTGTGGAACAGCGATCAGAAAGCGCCGCGGAAGGCGTTGGAAAAAAGCCTGAAAAAGCTGCAATTAAGCTATGTGGATCTGTATCTGATTCACTGGCCGATGCCGCGACAGAACACCTATGCGGATGCCTGGCGGGAATTGATTCAGTTACGGGAACAGGGGCTGGTGAAAAGCATTGGCGTCAGCAACTTCAATCCGCATCATTTACAACGACTAAAAGATGAAACCGGCGTCTTTCCGGTCATCAATCAGATTGAGTTGCATCCGCTGTTGCAGCAGCGTCAGCTTCATGCCTGGAACGCCACCCATCGGATTCAGACCGAATCATGGAGTCCGCTGGCGCAGGGCGGCAAGGGCGTATTCGACGCGCCGATCATCCGCAGACTGGCGGCCAAATATAATAGAACCCCGGCGCAAATCGTAATTCGCTGGCACCTGGATAGCGGATTAGTGGTCATCCCGAAGTCCGTCACCCCTTCCCGCATCAGGGAAAATTTCGCCGTATTTGATTTTCGGCTGGATAAAGACGAACTGAGCGAAATCGCCAAGCTGGATAGCGACGCCAGACTCGGCGCCGATCCCGACAATATGGAAAACCGCTGACGCGCCCTCTTTCACCGGCAAGTTTGCTGTCTGCCGGCAATACGAATCAATCCGTAACCTGAAACTCGTAGACGTCGCTGCGGCAATAGATTTCGCAGTACTCCAGCAGATCGCCCTGCGGGTCATAGGTATGCTGACGGGATAACAGTAACGGCGATCCCGATGAAACCCCGAGATGACCGGCCACGTCCGCCGGCGATGCCACCGCGGTTAATCGATAGCATTTTTTATCCGGGTAAATATTGCGCGCAGCCCAGTATTGGTACAGCGAATGCTCCAGCTGTTCCGGCTCCGGCAGTAGCGCCAGCGGGATCCAGATGGTTTCCAGCGATGCCGGTTCGCCATTAATCAAACGCACTCTGCGCAGATTCGTCGCCAGCGTGCCGCTGGGCAAAGCCATTTCCTCGGCGATCGGCGCCGGGAGCCGTTTCCTGCATCTTTCCAGCCAGAGATTGCCCGCCTCTGCGCCGCTTCTCCGCACCATTGAGGTAAACCCTGACTCGTCTTTATCCAGAGAATAATCCAAACGCTGGCTTACCCGCGTGCCAATCCCCTGCTTACGAACGATCAACCCTTTCTCTTCCAATAGCGCCAACGATCGAGAAACGGTCACGCGGGACAGCCCGGTCTGCTGGGCAATCAGCCTTTCGGCAGGTAAAAACTGGCCGGATAACGCTTTTCGCCGCTTAATTTCCGCCTCAAGAAGCGAGGCAAGCTGCATATAGCGGGGAGCCGAAGACGGTTCGGCCAACCGGCCTTTAACCCAAAGTAGTAAATCCTGCATATCGCAGCCTTTTTATTGTCTTACACTGTGTACAGCATACGTAATTGTTAAACAAAAATGTTGAGTCGATCATTTTATAGAACAAAATTCATCGGCCTGATATTGGCATTGCATAGGCATTAAATTGGACTTGCGATGGCGAATTGAATTTCGTAAACCCAAACGCGCAATGCCGACACCAGGGCATCCATCGACCAACCAACGCCAACGCTATCCACAGCCTGCTTTCCACCCGCCACCAAGCGGAATAGCAAGTGGCGCGACGAATATTTTATCCGGATTTGTCAATGCAGAAGCAGGTTCGCCGACTTTTTATACCGCGGCGGATACCCCCTGCCGACGCCGGTAACCATCACGCGGCAATCCGTATTGACCATCACCCAGCCTACCCATGATACAAATCAGCTCGCCGTTTTAATAATAAATATATTAATGAATCTGATGACGCATTCGAGCCAACTCGCCCCTGAATTGCCGACATGATATCGCGTATCTGCTACCCTTGCGGGGTACGGATACCCTAATAACCATCGCCACCACGCCATGTGACACATGCAATGTGTGCTGGTGTTTTCCCAACGTAATGATTCACCGCCATCAATCAGGGCAACCCGATTGGTTTGCCTGGTTGCCGTCATTCGTTGTCAACCAAGGCTAAAAGGAGCATGCCAATATGGGTGAAGCGCAGCACAATAAAAATATGGAAATGGAAACGCAACCACAGAACACGACATGGAAAGTCGAAAGCGCCGGTATTGTTCGAATTCCAAGAGCGGAGCAAACCGGTAAGCCGCTGGAACTCTTCTGGATCTGGTGTGCGGCAAACATAGGTATTCTCGGCATTGTCTATGGCGCCATTATCGTGTCGTTCGGCCTCTCTTTTATACAATCGATACTTGCCGCCATTCTTGGCATCGGCAGCTTCGCGCTGGTTGGTGTTACCTCGTTCGCCGGCCAACTCGGCCGCACCGCGACCCTGACGCTCTCCCGCACGATTTTCGGTCTGAAAGGCAATATCGCCCCGACCGCATTCAGTTGGTTTACGCTGATGGGATGGGAGGCCGTTAACCTCATAACCGGTACGCTGACGCTCTCTGCCCTGTTTGAAACCATAGGAGTAGGCAGCAGCGCCGCGCTGACCGCAATTTGTTTGCTGCTTTTCGGCGGTCTGACCATCGCCGTCAGCATTCTGGGACAAAACACGCTAATCCTGCTGCAAAGCTGGATCACGCGAATTTTCGGCACCATGACGCTGATAGTGGTGATTTATATTCTGTTCAATACGCCGTGGCATAAGGTGTTGTCGCTGCCGTCCGGCGACTGGCTAACCGGATTTCTCCCGGCGGTATCGGTCATCGCCGCCGGCACCGGCGTAGGCTGGACCATCGCCGGCGCGGATTACAGCCGTTATCAAAGCCCCGCATCCCGCGGCGGCAGCGTATTCGCCGCTGTGGTGGGCGGCTCAGCCCTACCGCTGATACCGCTGATGCTGACCGGTATTCTGCTGTCCTCCCTGTTGCCCGATCTCTCCAGCTCGGCTAATCCCATCGGGCTGATAGGCACGGTGCTGCCGGCCTGGATGTCCATCCCTTATTTATTAACCGCCGCGGCGGGCATCATCACGATTGCCGTACTAAGCCTGTATTCCGCCAGCCTTAACCTGCTGACCATCGGCGTGAAGATCCATCAATCGGTCGCGGTGGCCGTTGACGCCGTGCTGGTCGTGGGCGTCGCCATCTATGTCCTGTTTGTTTCCGGTGATTTCCTGACGCCCTTTATTTCCTTCCTGATTTTTTGCGGCCTGTTTCTCGGTCCCTGGTCTGCGGTATTCATCCTTGATTACCTGCTTATTCGCCGCCGCCACGGCTACAACGATGCGCTGATATTTGGCCTGAACGGCAGAAATTCCGGCGTACGCTGGGTGCCGCTGTTCTGCTGGCTGCTGGGCGCCCTCGCCGGTCTGATGGTGACGAAAACCGGCTTTATCGACGGGCCGCTGGCGGTGGGTATTTTCGCCAACTCCAGCTTAGGGCTGTTTATCTCATTCATTATCAGCCTGATCGCCTACTGGCTTTACCTGCTGGTTAAACCGCAGGCGGCGTGGATATGAAAACATTTACGCCGGAACGCCCGGTCGTCGTGGTCGGCGGCGCCTGCGGCGATATGCTGCTGGCGCTGCCGCGCTTGCCGGTGAGCGGCGAAGATATTGAAGGTAAAGACCTCGGCCATCAGATTGGCGGCTGCGCGTTCAACGTCGCGCGCGCGTTATATCGCCTCAACGTCCCCATTATCAATGGCATGCCAGTCGGCAACGGCCCCTGGGGAAAAGCCGTCGAAGCGGCGATGGCGGCAATGAATCTGCCGGTTTTATTGCGTAATAACGAAATGGATAACGGCTGGTGTCTGGCGCTGACGGAGCCTGACGGCGAACGGACGTTCATCGGCATTACCGGTTGCGAAGCGCACTGTCGCCGGGAAATGCTGCAACGATTGATCCTACCTGATAATGCGTTGCTGTACGTTAACGGGTATGAACTGTTTGGCGAAGGCGGGCGGGACCTGCGCCAATGGACGCTGGAACAGACGCAGCAGAAGCTTATCGATTTCGGCCCGCGTTTCCCCTCGATTCCAGGCGAATTTATTCACGCCCTGGCCGGCAGCAATACCATCCTGACCCTGAACCGCGATGAAACCCGCTTGCTATGCGGAGAAGGCGACTTGGTTTTACAGGCGGTGTATTACGCACAGCACAGCGGATTAACGCTGATTTGCCGACTGGATAAAGAAGGCGCCTGGATTTGTCCGCCGCACGGCAAGCCAACGGCCGTCGCGGCCTATCCCGTGCGGGTGGTGGACACCGTGGGCGCCGGCGACGCGCACAGCGGCGGTCTGCTGGCGGGGTTAGCCGCAAACTGGCCGTTGCCTGATGCCGTGGATCTGGCCAATCAGGTTGCGGCATGCGTCGTCGCCAGCCGAGGCGCGGCCGGCGCGCCGGACTGGCGCACGCTGCACCGGCGCTTCCCGAATGCCGACCGGCGATAACGCGCGTCGCCGGTTCTGCCCAAAGCCTTCGGCCTGTCAGGCTGAAGGCTGAACCACTAACTGTCCGGCCAGGCCGCGATCGGCCAGTTCCAGCGTCTGGCTGTAATACAGGAAGGGAAAAGCCTGCGATGACGCTTGGGTAAAATAAACCAGCAGTTCGACATCGCTCGCCACCCACACCGTATCCTTCCAGCCGCGATCCTCTACCGGCACCACGCCCCCGTTGACGCTACGCACCAAAAACTTCACGCCCTGAATATGAAATGGTTGCGGGGTATCGGCATGGATAATCCAACGCTCGCAGCGGCCCAGTTGAGTCTGAACGTCGGTACGGGTCATCTCCCACATGGCGCCGTTGATGCTTGGCGGACTGTCGTTCAGGCGGAATTCACGCGTACGGCTGATACTGCCTTCGATAATATTGTCGGCCAGTAAACGCATCGGCAGATTACTCGTCACCAGAGGCAATAACCCGGTCGGCTTAAGCGTCAAGACCTGCGTTGAAATCAGAATACTGGACGGTTCAAACAGCCCGCGCAACCGGTCCATTATTCCTGCCGATTCGCCCGCCGTCAGCGTAACCTCTTCTCCCTGCGACATATCGATCAAAATTTCCCGCCGCTCGCCGGGAGCCAGCGAAATCTGATTAACCGCCATTGGCGCCGGCAGCAATCCCTGATCGCTGGCGATCGCATGAATCGGCCGCCCATCACTCATTCGCATAATGTAACGACGGGCGTTCGATGCATTCAGAAGCCGTAACCGCACCCAACCGCGAGAGACTTCCACGTAAGGGTTCTGCACGCCGTTAACCAGCAGCGTATCGCCGACAAAGCCGTCGTTGCCCGACGGGCTATAAATCGGTACGCCGAAACTATCCAGGCGTTTATCCTGAATAATCAGCGGGAAATCATCCACGCCATAATGATTGGGGATAGGTAATGATTTTGCGGTACTGTCTTCCACCAGCCAGAGTCCGACCAGCCCGTTATAGATATGGGGAGCCATGCGGTTTGGCGTATTGGCATGATACCAGCAGGTGGCTGAAGGCTGTCGGATCGGCAATACCGGCGACCAGTCCATACCCGGCGGTATCATGCGCGCCGCGCCGCCCATCAACGAGCCGGAAACCTGTAATCCGCCGACCGTCATCGATACCGGTTCATTAAGCCGATTATTATAAATCAGCTTAACGTCATCGCCGTCAAATACCCTGATGGTCGGTCCCAGGTAACGTCCGTTAATACCCCAGACCGACGTTTTACGGCCATCGGTAAATGCCCAGTGCGCACGTTGCATCGTCAGGAACAAGGGCTGCCCCCTGCGCGACTCCAGTAAAGGAGGGATCGGCAGCACGGTCGGCACGCCGCCTACGCCAGCCAATAATGGCGAACTCCCCGCACAATATAACGCAAAACCCGATGCCTGAATAAACTGACGCCGGCTGAGTGACATAGTGACTCCGTGAATCAATTAAACCGTATAACGACGTTAACTTCCGATGGGTCATCGGGAAGAAAAACCAATATTCAGACGACCGGCAAACGCTTCAGATGCCGTCGGCTTTTCGTCCAAATTGCCTTTGTCGTTCCTGCAACGATAGCGGGAGTATTGTCAAACACGACTGCGGCGCCACAATAGCCGCAGGCACGGGGCTGATATCCGCGAGCACGATGTCTGCATACGCGAAAATGGCCTGTACTCCGAACCGTCGACGAGAGCAGACGCCGCCGACGGCCGCGGGAATAACGAGAATCGCCTGCTCAGGAATGACTTATTTTTATTATACTGTGTTATCAGACTCACGATTGAGCCTGAAGAAATCACCCTCGACAGAAAAGCAAAGGGGTATGACGTTTTTAAATTATTTTTTTTCCGCGGCTTCGCGTTCCGCAACTTCCGCATCTAGCTGCGCCAGCTTGGCGGCCATAATATCATGACAGTGCGTCGTTAATTCACGAACCTGCTCTTTGGTATAAGAACGGGTATCGATCGGCGGCAGCATTTCCACGATGACATGACCATTATTCCAGCGGTTAAGCTTTATTTTATTACTGGTCGTGGAAACGCAGATTGGCACGACCGGCACTTCCGCGCTGATGGCGGCATGAAATGCCCCGGTTTTAAACGGCAGTAATCCACGCCCTCTGCTGCGCGTGCCTTCAGGGAACATCCAGATGGAAATATTTTCCTCTTTGATATGTTTAACCACCTGAGCAATGGTGCCGTGCGCTTTGGCCCGATTGTCACGGTCGATCAACAGGTTCCCCGCCAGCCAATATAATGGACCAAAGAAAGGTATCCACAGCAGGCTTTTCTTCCCTACGGTAATGGTGCGCGGCTGTACCGCATTTGCGGCGGTAACCATATCGTAATTATTCTGGTGATTGGCGATATAAATACAGTTGCCGTAATGCGCGGCTTCCGGCGGGATCCGCAGTTCCACTTTTAGGCCGAAAATCACCGACAAGCGACCGAACAGGTGGCCGAATGTCGCAACGTGACGTGGGTTTTTAGGGCTGAAAAGACAGTAAATAGATCCAAAAACACAAATCAGAATCGAAAAAACAATCACCACAATAAAACGAAGAATGAATAACATAACAACCTCAATTAGCCAACTGCCGCCGCTAGTATAGCTATTCTGCTATAAAACACACGGTGATTCCTTGCAGGCAATAATCAGTTTTACCACTGTGTTACAGGGAAGGCGGATATCTATGGGAGCATGAAGGGATCAGTGACGCGCCGAAAAGCCGGGCGGCGGTATGGAGATAGCCGCCCGAACCTTGCGCGCGCAGGGTTATGCTTCGCTGCCGTCGCCGGCTCGCTTCGGCGCAT
Source organism: Brenneria bubanii (assembly GCF_022378355.1). Classification (GTDB taxonomy): domain Bacteria; phylum Pseudomonadota; class Gammaproteobacteria; order Enterobacterales; family Enterobacteriaceae; genus Brenneria; species Brenneria bubanii. The sequence goes on along the minus strand of NZ_JAKMAJ010000016.1, from coordinate 111,429 downwards.
CGACGTCAATGCGATCGATACGCTGCAGGCCGCGCAGCTGCGTGCCTTTGCGGCCGCGCTCAGACTGGTACTTCTGTAGCTCGTTCTGGCGCAGAATCAGTTTTCGCTTACCAAAGTACAGCGTAACCGACGCCTGCGGCGGCAACAGCAACAGCCAGCTCAGACGATCCTTGCCGCTGGCGAAATCCGCTGACGAAATAGAGACAATCTTATTACCTTTCCCTTTCGACAACTGCGGTAGATCGGAAACCGGGAACAGCAGCATCCGGCCGGAAGCGGTGATCGCCAGCAGGGTATTATCCTCGCCGTGGATCTCAATCGGCGTCAGCGCCTTGGCGTTGTCCGGCAATGTAATAATCGCCTTACCCGCGCGATTACGCGCCACCAGATCGTTGAAGGTGCAGACAAAGCCGTAACCGGCGTCAGAAGCCATCAGCAACCGCTGATCCTCGGCGGCCATCAGCACCTGTTCAATGGTCGCGCCGGGCGGCGGCGTCAGCTTGCCGGTTAACGGTTCGCCCTGACCACGCGCGGACGGCAGCGTAAGCGGATCCAGCGCATAGCTGCGGCCTGTCGAGTCGATGAATACCACCGGCTGGTTGGTTTTTCCCCGGGCGGCGGAGCGGAAGCTGTCGCCCGCTTTATAACTTAACCCGGCGGGATCGATGTCATGACCTTTGGCGCTGCGCACCCAACCCATTTCAGACAACACGATGGTGACCGGCTCCGACGGCACAAAATCGTGTTCGCTCATGGCTTTCGCTTCCGCGCGCTCCTTCAGCGGCGAGCGGCGGTCATCGCCGTATGTTTGAGCATCCGACTGAATTTCTTTTTTCAGCAGATTGCTCAGCTTACGTTCGGATGCCAGCAAGGCCTGCAGATGGTCGCGCTCTTTCGCCAGATCGTCCTGTTCGCCGCGAATTTTCATCTCTTCCAGCTTGGCCAAATGGCGCAACTTCAGTTCCAGGATCGCTTCAGCCTGTGTTTCGCTCAGGCTGAACTGGCGCATCAATACCGGTTTTGGCTCATCTTCGGTGCGGATGATGTGAATCACTTCATCAATATTCAGGAATGCAATCAACAACCCTTCCAGAATATGCAGACGCTTAAGCACCTTCTCCAGGCGGTAACTTAACCGGCGGCGCACGGTATCACGGCGGAAGGCCAGCCATTCGGTCAGGATCTCAACCAGCCCTTTCACGCCGGGGCGGCCATCCAGACCGATCATATTCATATTGATACGATAGCTTTTTTCCAGATCGGTGGTGGCGAACAAATGGTTCATGACCTGATCCAGATCGATGCGGTTGGAACGCGGCACCAGCACTAAACGCGTCGGATTCTCGTGATCCGATTCATCGCGCAGATCTTCAATCATCGGCAGCTTTTTAGCGCGCATCTGGCTGGCGATCTGTTCCAATACCTTGGCGCCGGAAACCTGATGAGGCAGCGCGGTAATCACCGCTTCGCCGTCCTCTTTCTTCCAGATGGCGCGCATACGCACCGAGCCCCGTCCGTTCTGGTAAATCTTGCGAATTTCGTTACGCGGAGTAATAATTTCCGCTTCCGTCGGGAAATCCGGACCATGCACCAACTGTAATAAATCGTCCAGAGAAGCACCGGGTTTATCAATCAAAGCCACGGCCGCCGCCGCGATTTCACGCACATTATGCGGCGGAATATCCGTGGCCATGCCAACGGCGATCCCGGTGGTGCCGTTAAGCAGTATGTTCGGCAGACGGGCAGGCAGCATTCTCGGCTCCTGCATCGTACCGTCGAAGTTCGGCACGTAATCAACCGTTCCCTGACCGAGCTCAGAGAGCAGGGTTTCCGCATATTTGGACAACCGGGATTCGGTATAACGCATCGCGGCGAATGACTTCGGGTCGTCCGGCGCCCCCCAGTTTCCCTGACCATCCACCAGCGGATAGCGGTAAGAGAACGGCTGAGCCATCAATACCATCGCTTCGTAACAGGCGCTGTCGCCGTGCGGATGGTATTTACCCAGTACGTCACCGACGGTACGGGCTGATTTTTTGAATTTGGCGCTGGAATTGAGACCCAATTCCGACATGGCATAAATAATACGGCGCTGTACCGGCTTTAAGCCATCCCCGATAAACGGCAATGCCCGATCCATGATGACGTACATGGAATAGTTCAGGTACGCATTTTCAGTAAACGTGTGCAGCGCCAGGCTTTCTGCGCCATCATGCGTCATCTCACTCATTTATCTCATTTCCTCACATCGCAGCGCGATTATTACGCTTTCCGACACGCTACACAGCGGTATGTTTGGCGGGAATAGTACCTTATCCGGCGGGCTTCTGTCACAGAGAACAAGGGACGGCGACGGTAAAGGCCGTCGGGGATGCGGCGCGTCGGCCTGAATGCCTGAACAGCGGGCCGCTCGGGGTTGCGTCGAAAAACGTCGATAACAAGACATTTTTATTAAGAGTTTTTAATAAAATCGCAATTGAAAAGGCGAATGATAACTCTTAATGTTTGCTAATAGTTATCATTACTATTCTTCTGAGTTGTAACCAAACCTTGGCTTCAATCCTGCTGAAGTCTATTGCCCGCGTTACCGTGCCTGGTCGCTGGAGTGTCTATCAATAGAGTATCACTATGTTAATTAATAAGAATATCAGAAAAATCATGCTTACGGGAATGTTGGCTGGTACGGCGTTCAACGGCGCCGCCGCCGATAACCAAACGTCAGCGAAAACCAATGTGGCCAGCGAATCTGAATCCACTGGCGAGACGATGACGGTTTACTCGCCCAAAATCGAGAAAGAAGCCGGCACCAAGACAACCATCACCGCCAGCGATATGCAAAAAGAAGGGGGCAATGATTTCGGCACCCTCATGCGCTACCAGCCGTTGATTAGCGCAACCGGCGCCAGCGGCGGCGCCAATACCGGCAAGAGCGGTTATACCGGGGATCGCGGCGGCTACACCGGCTATAACATCCGCGGGCTGGAAGCCAACCGCATCGCGATAGACGTGGACGGCATCGCGCAGCCCAACGCCACTGGCCGACCCTCCGTGAGTCGCGTCGGCTCCAACACCTTCGGCATCGGCCGCGACTATATCGACCCTTACATGTATGGTTCCGTGGGGATTGAATCCGGCGCCACCGCGGTATCTCACGCCAACAATGCGCTCGGCGGCTCGGTGTCGTTTCATCCCAAATCCGCCGACGATTATCTCTCTGCCAATAAGTCCGACTATTTCGGCTACCAGAGCGACTATGACTCATCCAATCGCAGTTGGCACAACGGCATCACCGCCGCCGCCGGCGATGACTATCTGCGCGGCGTGATCGTGCTTAGCCGCCGCGACGGCCAGGAAACCGAAAATAACAGCGGCACGATCGACGCCTATCCAGCCAACTGGCATTCCGACTCGATATTGGCATCCGGTATCTGGCAGGTCACGGATACGCATCAGTTGACCGGGACGCTGGATTACTACCACAAAACCAACCATACCAATTTTGACTATTGGGGTACCGGCACCGGCACCATCTACGGCAGAGCGCAGCAAAGCAGCCAGACCCGGCGTTGGAGCACCAGCCTGAAGGATCGCTGGACGCCTACCGATAACCCGCTGATCGATCTGGCGGAAACCCGCGTGTATTACCAGCAGACTGAAGCGCACGATAATACCTGGGCGCCGGCGACCACGGGCGCCACGGCGGCCGAGGCTCACCGCATCTATTCCGATTACAACGTGAAGACCTATGGTTTGGAAACGCAAATGTCCAAAGAATGGGGTATTCATATTGTGAGTTGGGGTCTGAACGCCAGCGAATCAAAAACGGAACGTCCATACCGTCTCGATCCCGTATTGACCTCGTACAATGACATTTCCAAACCGGAAGCGGATAGCCGCACTTATATTCTGGGCGGCTTCGCGCAGGATAAGATGACCTGGGATCTCTCCGGCCATGACTTCTCGGTGGTGCCGGCGGTACGTATGGCCTATCAGAACAGCAAAGCCACCCATTTGTCCAATATGGCCGGTGGCGATGCCGGCATATCCGAGTCGGATGTGCAAAAACTCTACGGCGCGGGATTCAGCGATTCACAGGTGCTGCCTTCTCTGAGCCTCCTGTATGACATTACGCCAAAGCTGACCAGCTATCTGCAATACAAACGCGGCGCACAGTTCCCCAACGCCAGCCAGCTGTACGGTTCTTTTAACCTGACGGCAAACTATGCGTCGGCTTATGGCGCGCAATATGCGCTGCTGGGCAGCCCCGATCTGGAAACCGAGACCAGCAATAACTTCGAGCTGGGCCTGAAAGGGGAAGCGGTGGAAGGGATTACGGTCAGCGCCGCCGCGTTCTACAATGACTATAAAAACTTCATTGACTATACCCGCTACGCCCGGACAACCAATCCGGAAAAATTCACCAACGTACCGAGCAATATCAACATCGTCTATCAGGCGGAAAATCGTGATAAAGCTTATATTTACGGCGGCGAAATCAGTACCAAATTCAACTTTGGCACCTGGTTTGAACAGGTTAACGGTCTGAGCGCGCGCCTGGCGTTCGGTTACTCCGAAGGGGCATCCAAATCCAGCTATCTGGGCGACAAATATGTCGATCTGGCTAGCGTAGCGCCAATGAAAGCCATCGTCGGCGTTGCCTACGACGATCCGGACAAGCGCTATGGCGCCGCACTGACCGCGACGTTCAACAAAGGTAAACAGGCCTCATACACCAACCGTCAGAGCTATAACAACAGCGGTACGCCCATCACCGACGCTAGCAGCCAATACATGCGGGTGCCCGGTTACGGCGTCGTCGATCTGACCGCTTATTACCGTGTCGCCAAAAACGTGAAGCTGAGCGGCGGCATCTACAACATTACCGATCGCAAATACTGGGACTACCTGAGTAGCCATAGTCTGGAAAACGCCAACAACCAGGATTTATACGATCAGGCGCTGTCAGTCGCGCCGGGCCGGACTTTCCAGGTAGGCGTCAATGTTGATTTCTAACTAAGCCTCAGTTAACCCTACGGGATAAGCCGCGCCACCGTGCTTATCCCTTTTCTTTTTTGTCGGTTCCCCAACGGGAGAACAAGATTATTGCGCTACGGTCAACAGTGTTGTGATGTATCCCGCCTATTTCTACCGATAAAAATCTGCAACACTGAATGCCAGTTATCGGTAACCCAACCTCTGGCGAGACCAGTCTATAAGCGAGTCTATTATGCATAACATATTGATTATCCATGCAGGAAAAGCGTTTGGCCACTCCGCCGGCAAACTCAACAAAACCCTGACCGACACGGCGGTTAGCACATTACAGGGTCGGGGGCATGATGTACGGGTGACCTGGGTCGATGAAGGCTATGACATCGAACGGGAAATCCGGAATTACCTGTGGGCAGACGCCATCATCTATCAGATGCCCGGCTGGTGGATGGATGTGCCGTGGATACTGAAAAAATACGTCGACGAGGTTTTCACCGCCGGCCATGGCTCGCTGTATGCCAGCGACGGCCGCACCCGTGCCGATAGCAGTAAAAAGTATGGCTCCGGGGGCTTGTTGCAGGGTAAGAAATACATGCTCTCTCTGACCTGGAACGCCCCGCTGGAAGCCTTCACCGATCCGCAGCAGTTTTTCCACGGCGTCGGCGTGGACGGGGTATACCTGCCGTTTCATAAGGCCAATGAGTTTATCGGTCTGTCGCCGCTGCCGACCTTCATCTGTAATGATGTGATCAAATCCCCGGATGTGGAAAACGACATCGCCCGCTATCGTCAGCATCTGGCGAACGTTTTCGCCTGACGCCATCCTCCAACGGCGCGACACTCGCCTCATCAAAGCGGCTGTTGCGCGATTTTCTCACTGAGAAAGTCCAAAAAGCAGCTTATGCGCGCCGCCAACGCCGTATGCCGATAATAAACCGCATTAATTGGCGTACGCACATCCAGCGTGTCATGTTCCAGAACCTGAACCAGACGACCGGCGGCCTGATCTTCATGGGTCATAAAATCCGACAGGCGGACAATGCCTTCGCCGCGCAGCGCCAACTGACGCAGCATTTCGCCATTAGAGGCGGACAACGCCGGCGAAATAGGATAATAGTCCCGGTTGCCATCCCGCAGCGGCCAGTGATTGAGCCATTCCAACTGCGTAAATCCCAGACAGCTATGCTGCGACAGATCCTCAACGCTCATCGGCGTACCGTGGCGGCGCAAATAGTCCGGGCTGGCCAACACCCGCAGACGGGTCGTACCCAACGCGCGGGCATGAATACTGGAATCCTTTAAGATGCCGATACGAATGGCGACGTCCGTCTGCTGTTCCAGTAAATCAATGATGAAATCATCGCTGTTCAGTTCCAGCATGATCTGTGGGTAACGACGGCGAAATTCGGGAATGAGGGGAAGAATAACGTGCTGCATGAAGGGAGATGCCGCGTTGATGCGTAACCGGCCGCAGGGCTGATCGTGACGCAGCGCGACCTGCTCTTCGGCATGTTCCACCGCGCGGATCACATCTCGCGCATGCTGAAGGAACATGACGCCCTCTTCCGTCAGCGCCAGCCGCCGGGTGGTGCGATGCAGCAGCGTGGTGCCCAGTTTACCTTCAAGACGCCGCAACGCGCGGCTAATGCCGGACGTCGTCTGGCCAAGCCGATCCGCGGCCGCGGTAATCGATCCGGTATCGATCACCACCACGAAAGCCTGCAGTTCCTCAAGCGTCACTTTCATCAATTTTTACCCAGTGATAGCGACAAATACGCCAGAGCCGCGCGCGGCTTTCCTGGCCGGCGCCGGCGTTAGACTTCGATTTCCGCCCTGTCGCCTTTCTCCTGCAGCCAGTTGCGGCGATCTTCGGCCCGCTTCTTCGCCAGCAACATATCCATGATAGCCATCGTCTGGTCTATATCGTCGTCGTTAATCGTCAACTGCACCAGACGGCGGGTATTGGGATCCAGCGTGGTTTCCCGTAATTGCAGCGGATTCATTTCGCCCAACCCTTTAAAACGCTGGACGTTGGGTTTGCCTCTTTTGCGCTTGAGCTGTTCCAGCACGCCCGCTTTTTCCTCTTCATCCAGGGCGTAATACACTTCCTTGCCGAGGTCGATACGGTACAGCGGCGGCATCGCCACATAAACGTGTCCGCCCTTCACCACCGCACGAAAATGGCGGACAAACAACGCACAGAGGAGAGTAGCGATGTGCAAGCCATCGGAGTCGGCATCCGCCAGGATACAGATCTTGCCGTAGCGCAACTGGCTCAGGTCGTCGCTATCGGGATCGATACCGATGGCCACGGAAATATCGTGAACTTCCTGTGAGGCTAAAACTTCATCGGAAGAGACTTCCCAGGTATTCAGGATCTTGCCCTTGAGCGGCATAATCGCCTGAAACTCGCGTTCCCGAGCCTGCTTGGCCGATCCGCCCGCCGAGTCCCCTTCCACCAGAAACAGCTCGGTACGATTCAGATCCTGCGAAGTGCAATCCGCCAGCTTGCCGGGCAGCGCCGGACCGCTGGTCAGCTTTTTACGCACGACCTTTTTAGCCGCTCTCATGCGACGCTGAGCGCTGGCGATAGCCAGTTCCGCCAACTGCTCGGCGGTTTGAATGTTTTGGTTCAGCCACAGACTAAACGCATCTTTCACCACGCCGGACACAAATGCCGCGCACTGGCGAGAGGAAAGCCGTTCTTTGGTCTGTCCGGCAAACTGCGGATCCTGCATTTTCACCGATAACACATAGGCGCAGCGCTCCCAGATATCGTCGGCGCTCAGCTTCACGCCGCGCGGCAGAATATTGCGGAATTCGCAGAATTCGCGCATGGCGTCCAGCAGCCCCTGGCGCAAGCCGTTGACATGCGTGCCGCCCATCGGGGTGGGTATCAGGTTGACATAGCTTTCGGTGAGCAGCTCGCCGCCCTCCGGCAGCCACAGCAGCGCCCAGTCCACCGCTTCGGTATCGCCGGCGATCGCCCCCAGAAAGGGGGTTTCCGGCAGAGTGATTAACCCGTTGACCGCTTCGCACAGATAGTCTTTCAGACCGTCCTGATAGCACCAGCGTTGCTCGGTATGATTGAGCTTATCTTTAAACACAATCTCGACGCCGGGGCACAATACGGCTTTGGCTTTCAATAGATGCGTCAACCGCGAAACGGAAAAACGCGGGCTATCGAAAAATTTCTCATCCGGCCAGAAATGCACGCGAGTCCCGGTATTGCGACGACCGCAGGTGCCGCTAACGGTAAGATCCTGCACTTTATCGCCATTTTCGAACGCCATGTCGTACACCTGGCCATCGCGCCGTACCGTGACTTCAACCCGGGAAGACAGCGCATTGACCACCGAGATCCCCACGCCGTGCAAACCACCCGAAAACTGATAATTTTTATTGGAAAATTTGCCACCGGCATGCAGCCGACACAGAATCAACTCTACGGCCGGGACGCCTTCTTCAGGATGGATATCCACCGGCATCCCGCGGCCGTCATCAATCACTTCCAATGACTGATCGGCGTGCAAAATCACATCGATACGGCGCGCATGCCCCGCCAATGCCTCATCGACGCTATTGTCTATAACCTCTTGCCCCAGGTGGTTAGGACGTGAAGTATCGGTGTACATTCCCGGACGGCGGCGCACCGGCTCCAGACCGCTGAGTACTTCAATCGCATCAGCGTTATAACTTGATTGCGTCATGGTTTGATTTAGTTCGTTGTTTTTAAATGAAAATTTTTGAACGATACCGATGAGTGTTATTCACAAGCAAAGACCGACAGCTTTCATTTTCACGCTGTCGCCATCATCGCCGCTGGCACCCTGATGCTCAGTTCGTCGTGAGCCCCAAGAAATTCACTATGGGTGAGAAAAAGTGCTCAAATCCGACAAAGGCATGATTGCCCCCTGATTCCACTGTTTGGCGGCAGTCCCGGTAATAAGCCACCGCCTGCCGATAATCCAGAACTTCATCCCCGGTTTGAAGCAATAGCCACAGCAAATCAGGCGACGCCAAGGGTTCAACCTGCATAACCTTCAGATCGTAAACGTGCCGTGACTCTAGCACATATTGTTCGCCGGTGTAGGGGTTCCGATATTCGCCTAAATAATCAAGCAATAGCTCGAACGGCTTCACCGCCGGATTCACCACCACGGCAGGCAGGGTAAAACACTGGGATAACCAGGTGGCGTAATAACCACCGAGAGAAGAGCCAACAATGCCCAACGGCCTGCCGGCGCGTTCCATCACCAGCGATTCCAGCAATTCGGCGGCATCGGCCGGATAAGGCGGTAGCTGCGGCACCAGCATTTCAATTTCAGGATGATGGCGAGCCAGCCACGCTTTTAGCGCCACGGCTTTCGTCGAGTTGGGCGTACTGTTGAAGCCATGCAGATAAAGTAAAACCGGCATCAGTAACCGTCCGAATCCATATCCGGCAGGAATTCACCTTTTTTCAGACGGAACACCTCGGTTTCCAGTCGGCCATCCGGCATTAAGTCGAGATAACGCCAGCCTGGCGCAACATCGTCGATGGCGAAATTCGTGCAGTGCGGTTTAAACTGAACGCACGTGGACGGCGTGGCCAGCAGACGTTTACCGTGCCAGTCAAGATCGAGCTCCTGATGAATGTGTCCGCACAACACGGTATTCACCAGCGGATAACGGGCCAGCACCGCCGCCAGATTGTGCGCATTGCGCAAGCTGTGCTGATCGAGCCAGGTACAGCCGGAAGGATGAGGATGATGGTGCAGCAATAGCAGGGTGAAGCGGCCCGGCTGGCTTTGCAGGCTACGTTCAAGCCATTCGAGCTGATAGTCGCTCAGTTCGCCGTGGGGCACGCCGAACACCTGGCTATCCAGCAGGATAATCTGCCATTTATCGCCTAGCAGCACATGTTTGGATGGTTCAACGCCCTCTTTAGCCAGCGTATCGAACATCGCCGGTTGAAAATCATGGTTGCCCGGAAGCCACACGCAGGGCGCGGATAATTGTCGGATCCCTCGACAAAAATGGCGATACGCCTCCAGCGAATGGTCCTGAGCCAAATCGCCCGTCGCGACGATTAAATCGAAACTATATTGCTGTGCCTGTATAGCATCCAGCACGGCGTGATAACTGCTGTATGTATTAACGCCGAGCAGTGTTTCATGCTCACCGGCAAAAAGGTGGGTATCTGTTATCTGTAAAATCCTGACTCTGGCCCCACTCGCCACAGGAAGTGTCAACAGGCTTTCCAAATGATGGTGTCCTTGGTTACTTAAATCTGTCTATACCCGTCATCTTTCAAGTCGCAGTGGCGTTGGCTTGCTACGCCTTGAAACCTATTGGGTATCAAAAACTGGGATCGACATCGAACCATACGCCAAACAATATTTTAGCCAATCAGCAAGAAACTGATTAATTTGATGCTTTTCGTCACGTTGATGTAACTTATTATTCGGATAATCATAACGTGCCTTGAAGCGGAAGATCTGCTGACTGGCACACACTTCCGCAACCAGCGCGTCATGATACAGCCTGACGGTCATCATTGGCAGACTCCAGTAGCTCACCGCAGGGGCGGTCTGTTGAATCTTGACCAAAGAAGTGTAACGGGTTGATTCAAGAATCGTGACGCGATAGACGGCATTATGAACGTGATACACCGCGGTTGCACCGACTTCGTCTATACGGGGCAGCAAACGCCGTAATTGCATGAAATTGGTTTCGCATAGCCTCATCATTGCCGGGAAATCCGGGGTATAACGCTTCATAAATTCAATCCACCCACTCGTTTCTCAGTTTTTCATGGTGCAACGCCAACCATTGCAGGGCAATGACAGACGCGGCGTTATCGATAATCCCTTCCTCAACCCATTGATAACTCTGTTCACGTCTGACTACATGCACCCGGATATCTTCATTTTCTTCCGCCAGCCCATGTATACCCGCCGCCGTCCGGGAATCCACTTCCCCTACCATAACAGCCAGACGCTCGCTGGTGCCACCCGGGCTGGCAAGATAGTTGACGATCGGCTGACAACGACCGACGGCCAGACCCGCTTCTTCCTGCGCTTCGCGTCGAGCGACATCTTCCAGACTTTCCCCTGGTTCAATCATGCCCGCCACCAGTTCCAGCAACCAGGGGGACGCGCTGCTGTCGTACGCCGCAATACGTATTTGTTCAACCAATACGACCTCATCCCTCACCGGATCATAGGGCAACAGAACAACCGCATGCCCGCGTTCAAAGATCTCGCGGCTCACCTCGCCGCTCATTTCACCATTAAACAGGCGGTGGCGGAAACGATAGCGCACCAGTGAAAAAAAACCTTTGTATAATTCTTCACGTGCAATAATTTCTACATCATCTTTACTAAAGGTAGCCGGACCGGATACTGAAGACGCCATGATTAAACTCCTGTAACGGGTATCGATGTAATCCATCATTGTAGGGCGAAAATCCCTGTCATCATACTCGCAGCTGTTTGTGGTAGATTTACATAAACGTGGAATTTTTCCCAACGGGAATATTGAGTCTGAACCGTTTTAACGCGGCGAGGGCGAACTGTATAGGCATTAAGGCGCTACGCTATGCCGCAGGCGCTCGCCTGAACGGGAAATTTCCAGGAGATATGGCACATTCAGTTACCTCATCCTATTGGCAGATTCTGATAGAATCGAAAACTATTCGTCTATTTGACAGCGCTATCATAGCGACATTGCTGTACAACAAGGAACGCAAATGAAGAAATTGCTCCCTCTTCTTATTGGTTTGAGCCTGGGCGGTTTTAGTGTAATGAGTCAGGCGGAAAACCTGTTACAGGTATACCAACAAGCTAAAAACACCAATCCCGACTTACGCAGCTCAGCCGCCACTCGTGATGCCGCGTTTGAAAAAATCAATGAAGCGCGAAGCCCACTGTTGCCGCAATTGGGCTTGGGCGCAGATTATACCTATACCGATGGTTTTCGAGACAACAGCGGCGTGAACAATGATGTTAAAAGCGCCTCGTTGCAGTTAACCCAGACGCTGTTTGATATGTCTAAATGGCGCGCGCTGACCTTACAGGAAAAGCAGGCAGGTATTGAAGACGTTACCTTCCAGACGGCTCAACAATCGCTTATTCTGAACACCGCGACCGCCTACTTCAACGTACTGCGCGCCATTGATTCCCTGTCTTACATCAATGCTCAGAAACAGGCTATTTATCGTCAGTTGGATCAGACTACTCAACGGTTTAACGTCGGACTGGTTGCCATTACCGACGTGCAAAACGCCCGCGCCGAGTACGATAGCGTCCTTGCCAGCGAAGTACTGGCCCGCAATACGCTGGATAACTACCTGGAGGTGCTGCGCCAGGTCAGCGGTAATTTTTATCCGCAGTTGGCCAGTCTGGACATCAAACGGTTTTCAACGCAAAAAACCGGCGGAGTCAACGATCTGTTGAAAGAGGCGGAAAACCGCAACCTGAGCCTGTTGTCCGCGCGTTTGAGCCAGGACCTGGCGCGGGAACAAATCCGCTATGCTCAGACCGGCCACATGCCGACGCTGGATCTGACGGCCTCCAGCAGCGTAAGCGACACCAGCTATTCCGGCTCGAATACCCGCGGCAGTTCCTATAACGACAGCAATGTGGGCCAGAATAAGGTCGGCGTCAGCTTTAACCTGCCGCTGTACAGCGGCGGCGCAACCAGCTCACAGGTGAAGCAGGCGCAGCACAGTTTTGTCAGCGCCAGTGAACTGTTGGAAAGCGCCCACCGTTCCGTTGTCCAGACCGTACGCTCTTCGTTTAACAATATCTCGGCGTCAATCAGCAGCATCAACGCCTATAAGCAGGCCGAAGTTTCCGCCCAAAGCTCTCTGGACGCGATGGAAGCAGGCTATCAGGTCGGCACCCGCACCATTGTCGACGTGCTGGAAGCCACCACGACGCTCTATAACGCTAAACAGCAGCTTTCCAGCGCCCGTTATGATTACCTGATTAATCAGCTAAACATTAAATCCGCACTGGGTACGCTGAATGAAAGCGACCTGCAAACGCTGAATGCCGCGTTAGGTCAACCGGTTTCAACCACGCCGCCTGCCACAGACAGCGGCGACGGCGCCTCGCTGGTCCATACCACCTCGGCGGCGACGCATCGTTAATCGTTACGCATATAGCACCAGGGGAACGCAGCGTTCCCCTTTTCATTATGGTTATCCCGTCCATAAGGCGACGCACTGCACAACCGAATGTATAGCAGCGTAAAGAGTCCCTGAGTCACCCGCATTGCCGCTTTAAATTCAGGTAGCCTTACCCTATTCTTAAGCCCAATTGTTAACAATTGGGCTTAATGCCTGTATCCGATAGGCTTTAATATTCGGAATACTCTCTCTGGGATAAGATGATGAAACGCACTAAAAATATCAATCAGGATACGTTCCGAAAGGAATGGCGGATGTATCGGCTGGCGCCCATTGCGTTAGCAGTCAGTACGGTATTTGTATTAGCCGGCTGCGAACAGGCTGATGAAACGGTGTCGCTATATCAGAACGCCGATGACTGTTCCCGCGCCAATCCATCCATGAGCGAACAGTGCACGACGGCCTACAATAACGCACTGAAAGAAGCGGAAAAAACCGCGCCTAAATACGCAACCCGTGAAGACTGTGTGGCCGAGTTTGGCGAAGCGCAATGTACTCAGGCGCCCGCGCAGCCCGGCACCGCCGCCCAACCACAGCAAAGCGGCAGTTTCTGGATGCCGCTGATGGCGGGTTATATGATGAGCAGAATGATGAGCGGCGGAACAGGTTACGCGCAGCAGCCGCTGTTTACCTCGAAATCCCCCGCCAGCCCGGCCAACGGTCAGTTTGTTGATTCCACTGGTAAAAGCTACGGTAACGCGACAACGGGCCGCACCATCAACGTACCGAAAACCGCGCTGGCGCCGAAGCCAGCCACCACCACGACCATCACCCGCGGCGGATTCGGCGAAACGATAGCCAAACACGCCACCATGCAGCGCAGTAGCGCCAGTTCTTCCCGTAGCATGGGGGGCTGAGGACATATTAATGAAACGGATTGAAATCACTGAGCGCCCTGACTGGCGTGCAAAAGCCGATGAATTCGGGTTCCAGTTTCATACCATGTACGGACAACGCTACTGGTGTGAAGAGGCGTATTATCAGTTCACGCTGGCGCAAATTGAAGAGCTGGAAGACACCACCGCGGAGCTACACCAGATGTGCTTGCAGGTCGTGCAGAAAGTGGTCGATAGCGATGAATTGATGAGCAAGTTCCGCATTCCCAAACATACATGGGAATTCGTGCGGCAGTCATGGCGCACAAATCAGCCGTCGCTCTATTCTCGCCTCGATCTGGCCTATGACGGCCAGACGCCGGCTAAATTATTGGAAAACAATGCCGATACGCCAACGTCGCTGTACGAGGCGGCATTCTTCCAATGGCTGTGGTTGGAAGATCAAATCAAGGCGGGGCGACTGCCGCAAACGGCCGATCAGTACAACAGCATTCAGGAAAAGCTGATCGCGCGATTTGAAGACCTCAAATTGAATCATGGTTTTAGCCTGTTGCATTTCGCCTGCTGCAAAGACACGCAAGAAGATCGCGGCACGGTGCAGTACCTGCAGGATTGTGGGCTGGAAGCGGGTTTACCGAGCGAGTTTCTTTACATCGAAGAAATCGGCCTTGGCGAAAAGGGCCAGTTTACCGATGTGGAAAATCAGGTCATCAGCAATTTGTTCAAGCTGTATCCCTGGGAGTTCATGCTAAGAGAGATGTTTTCCACCAAGCTTGAAGATGCGGGCGTGCGCTGGCTGGAACCGGCCTGGAAAAGCATTATTTCCAATAAGGCTTTGCTGCCGATGTTGTGGAGCATGTTTCCTGACCACCCGAATCTGCTGCCTGCCTACTTCGCGGAAGATGAGCACCCGGCGCTGGACAATTACGTGCTCAAGCCGCTGTTCTCCCGTGAAGGCGCCAACATTCAAATCGTGGAAAACGGCAAGGAAATCGCCGCCGTGGACGGTCCCTATGGAGAAGAGGGCAAAATTATTCAGCAGTATCACCCATTGCCCAAATTTGGCGACAGCTATACGCTGATTGGCAGTTGGTTGGTCAACGACCAGCCTTGCGGTATCGGCATGCGTGAAGACAATGAATTGATTACTCAGGATTTATCGCGCTTTTATCCGCATATCATTCTTGACTAGGCCGAAATAAGGCACGGCGCCATACCGTGCCTTTGCTCTCGTTATCCGACCTGAACCGACAGCATGCTCAGCGAGCCCATTTCAATCCCATCCACCGGGATGCTCATCGCTTCCTTACCGTCCCAGCAGGCTAAAACGTAAAGCAGCGGCAGGTAGTGGTCGGGCGTAGGATTGGATAATGCCGCGCCTTCATGCTGCATAAAATTGACCAGCGGATGCGCGTCCCCGCGATACGCCAGGTTGTCGCGCACAAACCGATCGAACGAAATCGCCCAGGGATAAGGCTCCGCATCACCGTCCCATTTAGCCATGCGCAGGTTGTGCACTACGTTGCCGCTGGCGATAATCATGATGCCCTCATCACGCAGAGCGCTCAGTTGCTTGCCTAACTGATAATGATAGGCCGCAGGCTGTGTGCCATCCACGCTCAGCTGTACGACCGGAATATCCGCCTGTGGATACATTTTTATCAGCACGCCCCAGGAACCGTGATCCAGCCCCCATTCGCCGCGATCCGCCATTACGGGCACCGGCGCCAGAAGATGTTGAATTCTCTCGGCTAATTCGGGCGATCCCGGAGCGGGATACTGCGTATCGAACAGCGCTTGTGGAAAACCGCCAAAATCATGGATGGTGCGCGGTTTTTCCATGGCCGTCACCGCCGTACCGCGGGTATACCAGTGGGCGGAAACGGCGACAATGGCTTTCGGACGCGGTAATGTCTCCCCCAGCGTCTGCCATGCCTGAGTATACGGGTTGTTCTCCAACACGTTCATCGGGCTGCCATGACCGAGAAACAGTGCGGGCATACGGGAAACGTTGTTCATAGCAGTATCCTTGGTAAAGGGTCAGTGGTGCGCAACGGCACGTTATGACAAGTACTGTACGCGTTTCGCGCATCAGAAAAACTCGGATAACCATGATGAAGAACATCAATAAATTTGAAAGGAATAGACGCAGAGATAAAAAAACGGTCAATCTGCGTGGTGAAACACAGATTGACCGCATAAAAAAGTAATGAAGTTGACGCCACCGCTGTCTTTCATGAAAAGCATAGCGGACGGCCATTCATTCTTGCCTGTCCTGTTCACACAGGGAAAAAGCCCGCTAAAGCGGGCTTTAATCAATGAGTTGGAGTTGACCGTTAAGCCGGGTTCTGTCGTGGACAGTCATTCATCTAGGCCAGCAATCGCTCACTGGCTCAAGCAGCCTACCCGGGTTCAGTACGGGCCGTACCATGTGAACCCCTATTTGGCCTTGCTCCGGGTGGAGTTTACCCTGCCACGAACTGTTGCCAGCCGCGCGGTGCGCTCTTACCGCACCCTTTCACCCTTACCTGATCCCACTTGCGCGGGCCATCGGCGGTTTGCTCTCTGTTGCACTTGTCGTAGGCTTGCGCCTCCCAGGCGTTACCTGGCACCCTGCCCTATGGAGCCCGGACTTTCCTCCCCTCCGCCTGTCTCCCTCGAAAAGGACGGCAGCGAAGCGGCGACTGTCTGGTCAACTCCGGCGCGGATTGTATAGTGTTTTAGGGGACGTGTCATCCTTCCTGCTGGTCAAGCGCGTACTTATACAACGCATTTTTCTTTACGCCATGTATTTCCGCCGCTAAGGCGGCGGCCTTTTTCAAGGGCAATTCCTGCTGCAGCAGTGACAAGGTTCGTAGCGCTTCGGCCGGCAACGCTTCGGCATCAGCCTTATGCCCTTCAACAATCAAGACCATTTCGCCCTTGCGGCGATTATCGTCCGCCGCCACCCACGCCAGCAGCTCGCCAACCGGCGCGCCATAAATCGATTCCCAGGTTTTGGTGATTTCACGCGCCAGCACCACATAACGCTGCGGCCCCAGAACATCCTCCAGATCCTGCAGGCTCTCCAAAAGCCGGTGGGTCGACTCATAAAAAATCAGGGTTCTCGGCTCTTCCAATAATTCACGCAGCTTATCTTTACGCGCCTTGGTTTTTGCCGGCAAAAAGCCCTCGTAACAAAAACGGTCGGAGGCCAGCCCGGCGGCGGAAAGCGCGGTGATGGCCGCGCAAGCGCCAGGCAGTGGGACAACGCGGATCCCCGCTTCACGACAGCGACGCACCAGATGATAGCCGGGATCGTTAATCAATGGCGTGCCCGCGTCAGAAACCAGGGCGATACTCTGCCCCGCCTGCAATTTTGCCAATACCGAGTCCGCTTTTTGCTGTTCATTGTGATCGTGTAATGCGAACAATCGTGCATTTATTGCAAAATGTTGTAACAACAAGCCGGTATGACGGGTATCCTCTGCGGCAATCAGATCGACACGCCGTAGCACGTCCAAAGCACGCTGGGTTATGTCCCCCAGATTGCCAATCGGTGTAGGGACGATGTAAAGGGTTGATGCAGAAATGTCTGCTTGTTGGTCTTGATTCATTGTTTCATCCGGGTTGCCGATTTAATATTGAGCATCTTTAAAAAAAATCATTGGATACAGTATGCTTTCCTTTCACTCCGTCCGTACTCAAGCAGGGCGTATCATCCCTGTTTTGTTAACGGCACTGTTTCTTGCAGGTTGTCCAAGTCAGGCGCCGCAAAGCCCGCCGCCAGAGGTTCAAGGCAAGGCCGATGCTTCTGCTGATTATTATCTGCAACAGATGCAGCAAAGCGGCGATAATAACAAGGCTGACTGGCAATTACTCGCTATTCGTGCCTTATTGCGGGAAGGCAAAGTGCCGCAGGCAAGTCAGCAGTTTAGCGCATTACCGGCCAATTTAAGCGCCGGGCAAAAGCAGGAGCAACAATTACTGAGCGCGGAGCTGTCCGTGGCGCAGAAAAACAGGGATGCCGCCAATCAGGCGTTAAGCCAGTTGGACGTTAACGCGCTCTCCGCACAACGACAGCTTCGCTACTATGATGCGCTGATTTTGGCGAATCAGAGTTACCCGTCGGCAGCATTGCTGCGCGCCTATATTGCGCAGGAACCCTTGCTGCAAGATAACGCAGCCCGACAATCGAATCTCGATCAAACCTGGCAAGCATTGGTGCAAATGTCGCCGCAGGCATTAGGATCGCTGCTGATTAATGCCGATGAGAATGTTCTTCAGGGCTGGGTCGATCTGCTCAATACCTACCAGAACAACCGCCAGTCTCCCGAGCAGCTAAAATCGGCGATTCAGGATTGGCAGACCCGTTATCCGCACCACCCGGCCGCCCAAACGCTGCCGACGCAATTGATGCAGTTTACCGATTTTCACCCGTCACAAGTCAGCGGCATCGCGCTGCTGCTGCCATTAAACGGCCAGGCGCAGGTGTTTGCCAACGCTATCCAGCAAGGATTTAACGCGGCTAAAAACGGTCAAGCCACGATAGTCAGCTCACTCCCGGCGGCGGAAAGCGCATCTGCCAATGGCTCCCAAGCCATCACGCCCGCGGATCAAAACGCCGGTGCCGCCAATAATCAGAGCGAACAACCGCTCCAGGGACAACAAAACGGGCAAACGGCCCCGTCTTCCGCGGCATACAGCAGTGAGGTAAATCCACCGGCCGCACAGCTATCGCCCGCTCTTTCCAGCTCACTGCCGGTACGAGTGTATGACACATCAGCGCAGCCTTTAGCCAACGTACTGAGTCAGGCACAGAAAGACGGCGCGTCTCTCATCATCGGACCGCTATTGAAAAATGAAGTGGAACAATTGGCCGCCAGCCCGTCGCCTTTGAACATTCTGGCGCTCAATCAACCTGAACACGTGCAAAATAGCCCTAACGTCTGCTACTTTGCCTTATCTCCTGAAGATGAAGCCCGAGACGCCGCCAAGTTTATTCATCAACAGGGTAAACAGCAGCCGTTATTGCTGGTTCCACGCGGCAATCTGGGCGATAGAATCGTCAATGCGTTTACCCAGGCCTGGAGTCAGCAAGGCGGCGCCATCCCCTTGCAACAACGACTGGGCGGTGCCGCGGAGCTGAAACAGGCCATCAACAGCGGCGCGGGTCTGAAACTCGCCGGCCAGCCTGTTGGCCTGGCGACTCAGACGCCCACGCCTGGCACCACGGTAGGTGGTTTAACCATCCCGTCGCAGGTGGAACCCGTGGTCAACTCATCGATGAGCGGCAATATTGACGCCGTTTACATCATTGCCACACCGGATGAGCTGTCGTTGATTAAACCCATGATCGATATGCGTACCACATCGCGTTCGCGCCCTGCGCTGTATGCCAGTTCGCGCAGCTTCCAGGCGGGCAGCGGCCCTGATTTCCGGCTGGAAATGGAAGGGTTGCAATTCAGCGATATTCCGTTGCTGACGGGCGCAAACCCGACATTGATGCAGCAGGTAAGCAACCAGTTCAAAAATGATTACTCACTGGTGCGTCTCTATGCCATGGGTATGGACGCCTGGACGCTGTCCAGCCGCTTTGCCGACATGCGCCTGATGCCCGGTCATCAGGTTGCGGGCGCGACCGGTATGCTGAGCGCGACGGCCGACTGTGTAATTAACCGACAAATGACCTGGCTGCAATATCGCCAAGGCCAGTTGGTGCCGGCATCCTGAATACCAGGACGACAGGCGCGGATTATGAACGGCTTGCCCGGCGCCATCTCGAACGCGCCGGCTTGATCTTCACCGCGGCCAACGTCACTTTGCGCGGCGGTGAGCTGGATTTAATCATGCGCGAGCGGCAAACCTGGGTCTTCGTGGAAGTGCGCTACCGGCGCGACGCCAATTTTGGCGATGCCGCCGCCAGCATCACCCGGCGAAAACAGCAGCGGTTGCTGCATGCCGCCGCTGTCTGGCTGGCGCAACATGGCGCCAGTTTTGATACGGTGGACTGCCGTTTCGATGTGGTGGCGATTACAGGCGACCAGGTTACCTGGCTTCCTAACGCCTTCAACGCGCAGGGATGATACATTCCCCCCCATAATCCCGACAGATGCGGGAGACGGGATATAGACGGACAACGGATATGCCCATGGTGAATCCGCCGGCCCGGTCTGGCGATCGATATTGTCCGGCCGTGGAGGCGTTTTATTCACGGACTCTAATTAAAGTAGGTTAATTTAACGTGCTGGATAGAATAAAAGTTTGTTTTACTGAGAGTATCCAAACGCAGATTGCGGCGGCGGAAGCCTTGCCGGATGCTATCTCCCGTGCGGCTATCGTGCTGGTGCAGTCTCTGCTGAACGGCAATAAAATCCTGTGCTGCGGCAACGGGACATCAGCGGCCAATTCTCAGCATTTTGCGGCCAGCATGATTAATCGTTTTGAAGCGGAACGCCCCAGTTTGCCCGCTATCGCACTTAATGCGGATAACGTGGTCTTAACTGCGATTGCCAACGATCGCCTGCATGAAGAGATTTACGCCAAGCAGGTTCGGGCATTAGGACAAACCGGCGATGTATTACTGGCGATATCCACCCGAGGAAATAGCAGGGACATCGTAAAAGCAGTGGAAGCGGCGGTGACCAGAGACATGAGCATCGTCGCCCTGACCGGTTACGATGGCGGTGAATTAGCCGGTCTACTGGGCCCGCAGGATGTGGAAATTCGCATTCCTTCGCACCGTAGCGCCCGTATTCAGGAAATGCACATGCTGACGGTTAACTGCCTGTGCGATTTAATTGATAACACACTTTTCCCACACCAGAACGATTAAGGAGCACTACATGAGGATAAGTTCTGCATTTGCCGTGCTATCTATCGCCCTCTTGTTACAAGGCTGTGTTGGCGCGGTAGTTGTTGGCAGCGCCGCTGTGGCGACTAAAAGCGCCACCGACCCCAGAACAGTGGGAACCCAGGTTGATGACGGGACGCTGGAACTGCGGGTGACCAATGCCATCAGTAAGGATGATCAATTGAAAAAAGAGGCCCGCATCGTTGCCACCGCTTATCAGGGGAAGGTTCTGCTGACGGGGCAGGCGCCGACAACCGAATTAGCTGAACGCGCTAAACAGATTGCACTCGGCGTAGAAGGCGCCGCCGAAGTGTATAACGAAATCCGTCAGGGCAGTCCGGTTTCTCTGGGAACGGCTTCAATGGATACCTGGGTCACCACCAAGGTTCGCTCACAGATCCTGGCGAGCGATACGGTTAAGTCTTCGAACGTCAAAGTGACAACTGAAAATGGCGAAGTGTTTCTGCTAGGTCTGGTTACCCAGCGTGAAGGCGCATCGGCGGCTGACATCGCCAGTAAAGTCAGTGGGGTGAAACACGTCACCACCGCATTTACTTACCTGCAATAGTTAGCAGTCAGCCTGACCGCGAACGGAAACGCCAGCGGTCGGGCTGACCTTCGTTGCACCCAAATCCGCTATTCCCGCTCAGACAGATATCTTACTGATATCAAAACCATATCCTAAAACCGCGTCGGCGCCGCGCGCCTTTGGTTTGTTGCTCCCTGCTGGCAATTTGACCCGTCGGACACGCCGATCCCAGAAAAATCATCGGCACCGCCCCTTGAAGGGCGCTGCCGATTCAGTACGAGTCACGATTAGTTTAATCCATTGGCATGCAAAAACGCCTCGCCGCCGACCTGGCGCATCTGGTGTAAAATCCATTGCTGGCGCTGAATCACATACCCAGATGGCGCATTTACGCGAAAACGAATCGGATTTGGCAATACGGCCGCCAGCAAAGCCGCTTCACTGGCGGTCAACCTACTGGCTGATTTATTGAAATAACGCCTTGCCGCGGCCTCTACGCCAAAAGTTCCGGGACCAAACTCCACAATATTCAAATAGACCGTCAGGATTCGCCGTTTAGTCCATACCAATTCCACGCCGGAAGTAATCCCGGCTTCGAGTCCTTTACGCAACCAACTGCGGCCATCCCACAGAAATAAATTTTTCACCATTTGCTGAGACAGCGTCGATGCGCCACGGATACGTTGCGTATTACGCTCGTTATGTCTCAGGGCCGAATTAATGGCATCAAAATCAAAGCCCCAATGCTGGGGAAATTTCTGGTCCTCAGCGGCGATGACCGCCAGCGCCATGGATGGGGCAATCTCATCCATGGCAACCCAGGATGAGTGCGCCGCATAGGAAAAATCGCCAGAAAACCAAGCAGTTATCTGGCGATCAGCCATCACCGCCGAAAACGGCACCGGCAAAAAAGAAAACAGCAGTATGCCGGCCAGCCAGAATCCCGATACCACCAGCAGGCATCGAACAACCAAACGTTTAATACGCATCAGAAGGCCGTTGCTGCGGCGATTCGATCTCATTCAATAAAATCCAGTACGCGAGCGACCAGCTTATCAATACCTTTTGCCGTTTCACTGATTGAGTTAGCCAACATATAGGCGGGCGTGGTAACAATTTTATGCTCCGCATCCACGACAATGTCGTCGACCGGACAAACCACATGTATACCGCCCATTTCTTCAATGATTTCAGCAGTATCAATATCATTACCAATTGTAATTCTAATGGGTTCTCCCAATAACTTCGGCAACAGCGCAGGGCTGATGCAAATAAAACCAATTGGTTTGCTTTGCTTATAAATTTCCTGTGTAAGTATTTTTAGATTTTCATCTACGCAACAGGCTGCGCCCTGAGCGGCGAAGTCGCTTAAATTTTTAGCTGAACCGAAACCGCCGGGAACAATTAGCGCATCAAGCTGTTGCGCATCAGCATTGGAAAGCGGCTGGATTTTGCCCCTGACTATCCGCGCCGACTCAACTAAAACGTTGCGATTCTCATTGGTTACATCACCCGTCAGGTGATTTACCACATCAGACTGCCGCTTATCCGGCGCAAAGCAAACCGCTTCAGCTCCAGCTCTATCCAGCGCAAGCAGCGTCAGCACGGCTTCATGAATCTCTGAACCATCATAAACACCACACCCGCTCAGGACAATGCCGACTCTTTTCATCATCTTTTCCCTCATTTCATTACATCAACTAATTGATTTTTTAATTGACAAACACTAATCTACATCACACATTTTAATGATTCTTGTAACTAACGTTTCTGCTTTTGCTATTTTGTTGCTTGATGAAGATGTAAAATAATTAAGGTATGAATATCCGCACTTGCGAACTCACGAACCCTGATATCTAAACGCAGGTGCCCGTTTTCCCTGGTGTTGGCGCATAATTCGCGCACCCCGGCTTCGGTCGGGGTCATTTTTTTTATGGCAACCATCCCTGTCCCCACGTTCAGCCCAAGGCTTCCTACAGTTAAACTTTTACCGCTACTTTTTACTCGCCACCCAATCCCGCAGTACCTGAACATCGTGACGCCAGTCGTGCTTAAGCTCATCAATCCATTCCTGGACGTTATCCCACCAGGCCGGCAGCGAGTCCGTTTGAATCTGTTGCGCAACCTGCTGTAAATGGCGAAGTCCGACCGATCCTGCGGCGCCCTTAATCTTGTGCCCTTCTTCGGTAATCCCTTTCTGGTCGCGCGCGGTCATGTTGGAATCAAGAATGGCCAGATACCCCGGCATCATTTGTTCAAACATCTCGAGGCTTTGGTGTATCAAACTTGGCCCCACCAGCTCCAGATATTGTTCCAGCATCGCTATATCCAGCAGCGATTCATTCACCGCCAGGTGGCTTTTTTCTGCGACGAGCTCATCGTCATGCACGACCTGATGATCCCAATATTGTTTAATCACCGCCGTTAACGCCGGAACGGACAGCGGCTTACTGAGCACGTCATCCATGCCGGCGTTCAGATACTCTTTTTTATCCTTCAACACGTTGGCCGTTAGCGCGACCAGAGGCGGCAACGGCTCGCTGGCGTAGCGTTTGCGGATCTGCCGGGCGACATCCAGCCCGGTCATATCCGGCAACTGAATATCCAGCAACACCAAGTCGAATTCGTCGGGATCGAACATGTCCAGCGCTTCCTGCCCGGTCATCGCCACTTCCACGCTGTTGCCCAGTTTTTCCAGCACCGAGCGCGCTACCACCACATTCAGCTCAATGTCCTCCACCAGCAGTACATGCAGCGCCGGCAACGGCATCTCATCCTCATCCGGATGACTGAGCGTCTCTTCGACGCCTGGCGCGGTAACCGTCAGGGTAAAGCAGGAGCCCTTCCCCTGAACGCTGGCAACGTTGATATCTCCGCCCATGTTCTGCGCCAGGCGTTTTGACACCGACAGACCGATGCCGGAGCCGGTCGCCGGCTTGCCGCCGTTCTGATCTTTTACCTGATAGTACATGGCAAAGATTTTCTCCAATTCATCGGCCGGGATCCCCATGCCGGAATCTTCGACTTCAAATCGCAGGCAGTCTCCCGCCTCATGCCATACGCGCACCACGATTTTTCCCTGCGGCGTGAACTTCACGGCGTTACTGAGCAGATTCCACAAAATCTGTCGCAGACGAGTGCCGTCGGTAATGACTTTCTGCGGCAGGGGCTGATGCAGCTCCATAATCAACTTCAGCCCTTTCGGCTCAGCCAGCAAACCGCCCAGGTTCTCCAGATCGACCAGAAATCCGGTGAAATCTATCGGCTGGTTATCCAGTTGCACCTTGCGGCGCTCCTGCTTGTCCATTTCAATCACGTCGTTAAAGATATTGCCCAGCGTAATGGCGCTGACGTGAATGGTTTTCAGATACTTTTGCTGATCCTCATCGAGATGCGTATCCAGCAAAATGCGACTTAAGCCGACAATGCCGTTAAGCGGCGTACGAAGCTCGTGACTGATCGTTGAGATGAAAGTGGTCTTATCCCTACTGGCGTTCTCTAACGCGTCCTGGTAACGCTTACGCTCCGTTATATCGCGTCCAAAGCCCATCAGTCCGTGTCGTTTACCCATTCGATCGTAAAAAGGCACCTTGCGCAGCTCAAAACAGGCTTTGCGCCCATCCGGATAAACCAGCCATTGTTCGTACGTCAGAGAAACGTTGTGACGGAAAACTTTCTCATCCGTTTCCATCACTTTTTCAGCGATATCCGGTTGATAAACGTCCTGCGGCGTCAGACCAATCAGTTGTCTCTGACTTTTTCCCACCAGCAGCTCCATGGCGCGGTTGCAGCCGGAAAACTCTTTTTCTTCATTGCGGTAATAAACCAGATCCGGGGAGGCGTCGAGGAAGGATCGCAATAGCGCGGACTGTTGCTCCAGCTCAATCTGCGCCTGCTCACGGCGGGACATTTCATCTTTCAGCTTGCTCACTACCCGCAGGCGCGCCTCTTCGGACTTGATGCGATCGGCAATTTCCTGATTGAGCTGAGCGATGTTTTCCTGGAGCTGTTCGTTCAATTCAAGATCGCGGTGACGCATCTCTTCCAGCTTCGCCACCAGCTTTGACAAACGCTGACGCGACTCTTCAAGCTGTTCGACAACAACGGACAGGAAATAAACCGCCCATGGGGTAATCAACAGGCCGAAAAAGACCGAGCGGACGACATCGATATTCTCCACTTTCCCGCTTAGCAGCAGGGTGACGGCCATCTGCACCACCATCGCCAGCAGCACCAGCACCGAGGCCAGCAGAAGTGAAAAACGGACAAGCCCAAGTTTTACCATTAAATCAACGTAGTACTGAGCTAACAGGCGAATTTGCTTCATAGTGGTTTCCTTAATCGCGAACCACCGAATCATATCGTAAAACGGCAACGCGTGCGGTACCGGCACAACATATAATTTGCCCGCCGCAGCGTAAATTTGCGTTTTATCCTGCGCGCCCGGCGGCGCTAAATAGGATGGTACTGATAAGGCGTGCCCAACGCCGAACCCTGCACGCCGAACCGCTGTAGATAACGGTCCAGCTCCACCATGCCGGTCCAGCGATTTTCACACCAGAGAGGAGCCAGCAGCGTCGGGCGTCGGGCGCTGGCGGAAACGCGATGATAGATAATTTCCGGGGGCGTGCGGCGGATCATCTCGCCGGCGGTCGAAACATACTCCGCCAGCGGCAGCGCGGACAAGCGGCCCGCACGCCAGGCTTTCGCCATAATGCTGCCATCGACGATATGCAGCGGATGAAGCTTGATGCCCTCCACGCCGGTGTCAACCACCCGATCAAGCGTAGAGAAGCAGCACTGCGCGTCTTCTCCCGGCAAACCGACGATAAGATGGCTGCAAACTTTCAGGCCTCGTTCACGAGCCCGCCGCACCGTCTGTTGATAACAGGCAAAATCATGACCGCGGTTAATCCGGCGCAGCGTTTTATCGCTGGCGCTCTGCAACCCCAACTCCAGCCAAACCTCATAACCCCGGTCGTGATAGTCAGACAATAAATCCAGTACCGCGTCCGGCACGCAATCAGGCCGGGTGCCGACGCACAGTCCCACCATATCCGCCTGCTCAAGCGCCGCCTGATACATGCTTTTCAAGACATTCACTTCGGCATAGGTACTGGTATAGGCCTGGAAATAGGCCAGATAGCGGCTTGCCCGGTTTACCTTCCCTGCCTGCGCGGCCAACTGCTGGGCGATGCTGCGCTGCTGCATCTGTTCATCGGCAAACGAAGCGACATTACAAAACGTGCAGCCACCCCGTCCCAGCGTCCCATCCCGATTCGGACAGCTAAAGCCGCCATGCAGCGTGAGTTTGTGAATCTTCTGCCCATAGCGGCGTTGAAGATTTCCACCAAACATATTGATTAATTTCTGTAATTGCATATTCTAATTAGCCCTCTTGAGGAAGAGTAGCCTACTCCGTCAGCCCTTTTGTTGCGATGACGCCGATCAATCCCCTCCCGTTGATTAAAATGAATTATTATTCGCTTTTAATGCAAATAAACGCACATCTCTCTTAATTAATTTTTCTTATCCGCTGACCCCGATTCATTAGAAGATGATGCTAAAATGAAAAACAGTGACATAAGTTATAATATTCAATTAAAGCAGTATAAGATGCCAAAAAGAAGAAACATGGCAGCATGTCGCGGAGATAAATTGATATATGTATAGTGATACAGCTCACAGTTCAATCAAATCCAGGCATCCCTCGCCGACAAACTTTAACTACAAAAATCATTAACTTTCATAGATATAACTAAAAATTATTCCTTAATAACCTATTTTGCACAGGTATTTGACCTGAACAGGCTTTCTCGCTAATTTGGGAATCCGCTGGAAGCTTTCCTGATGAGTTATCGACTCGTCATATTTATGCAGTAAATGAAGACTCCCTCTAAAAACAAGTCCTTCATCACTTGTGAGACCGTCACGAGAGGCCAAAGAAAGAGAGCGGCAGGCATACGCAGCTCAACACCAAAACGCCTTCTTGCGGTAGGTTACGAGAGTCATACAGAGCCCGGGGAGGTTCACTATTATGTTGTACGATGCATCTCAAGAGAGAGATAACTGTGGTTTTGGATTAATCGCCCATATAGAAGGCGAGCCGAGCCATAAGGTAGTGCGTACCGCCATTCACGCACTTGCCCGTATGCAACACCGTGGCGCGATTCTTGCTGACGGCAAGACCGGCGACGGTTGCGGCTTATTACTTCAAAAACCCGATCGTTTCTTCCGTATGGTTGCGGAAGAGCGTGGCTGGCGGCTCGCCAAAAATTACTCTGTCGGCATGATGTTTCTCAATCAGGATGAAGAGTTGGCCCAGGCCGCTCGCCGAATTGTAGAAGAAGAGCTGCAAAACGAAACGCTTTCCGTTCTTGGCTGGCGCGAGGTGCCGACCAACCCTGACGTATTGGGCGAAATCGCGCTTTCCTCGTTGCCGCGTATAGAGCAAATTTTTGTTAACGCCCCGGCCGGCTGGCTGCAAAGCGATATGGAACGCCGGTTGTTCATGGCGCGTCGCCGCATCGAAAAACGGATTGCGGACAAAGAGTTCTATGTTTGCAGTTTCTCCAATCTGGTTACGATCTACAAAGGCCTCTGCATGCCTGCGGATCTGCCGCGTTTTTACCTCGATTTAGCTGATTTGCGTCTGGAGTCGGCGATTTGTCTGTTCCACCAGCGTTTTTCGACCAACACCGTGCCGCGCTGGCCGCTGGCGCAACCGTTTCGCTACCTGGCGCATAACGGCGAGATCAACACCATTGCCGGCAACCGCCAATGGGCGCGCGCCCGTGCTTACAAATTCAAGACGCCGCTGATCCCCGATCTGCAAGATGCCTCCCCATTCGTCAACGAAACGGGCTCTGACTCCAGTTCGCTGGATAATATGCTGGAACTGTTCCTCAGCGGCGGGATGGACATTATCCGCGCCATGCGTCTGCTGGTGCCGCCAGCCTGGCAGAACAACCCGGATATGGATCCGGAGCTGCGCGCCTTCTTTGACTTCAACTCCATGCACATGGAGCCGTGGGACGGTCCGGCCGGCATCGTGATGTCCGACGGCCGCTACGCCGCCTGCAACCTGGACCGTAACGGCCTGCGTCCGGCGCGCTATGTCATCACCAAAGACAAGCTGATCACCTGCGCTTCTGAAGTGGGGATCTGGGATTATCAGCCGGATGAAGTGGTTGAAAAAGGCCGCGTCGGACCGGGCGAACTGATGGTTATCGATACCCGCCACGGACGCATTCTGCATTCAGCCGAAACTGATGACGATCTCAAGAGTCGTCACCCGTACAAAGAATGGATGGAGAAAAACGTTCAGCGTCTGGTGCCGTTTGAAGAGTTGCCGGACGATCGGGTCGGCAGCCGCGAATTCGACGATGCCCTGCTGGAAACCTACCAGAAGCAGTTCGGCTACAGTGCCGAAGAGCTCGACCAGATTCTGCGCGTACTGGGTGAGAATGGTCAGGAAGCGACCGGGTCGATGGGGGACGATACGCCCTTTGCCGTGCTGTCCAGTCGTCCGCGCATTATTTATGACTATTTCCGTCAACAGTTCGCTCAGGTGACCAACCCACCGATCGATCCGCTGCGTGAAGCGCATGTGATGTCGCTGGCGACCTGTATCGGTCGTGAGATGAATGTCTTCTGCGAAGCGGAAGGCCAGGCTCACCGTTTGAGCTTTAAGTCGCCGATCCTGCTTTACTCCGATTTCAAACAGCTGATCTCTCAGGATCAGCAGCACTACCGCGCCGATGTGCTGGATCTGACGTTCGAGCCAGAAAAGCAAACGCTGCAGCAGAGCATCGAAAAACTGTGCGACGCCGCCGAGCATAAGGTACGCGACGGCGCGGTTCTGCTGGTGCTTTCTGACCGCGGAATTGCCGAAAAACGCCTGCCGGTGCCGGCGCCGATGGCTGTCGGCGCCATTCAGCGCCGTCTGGTAGAGAAAAGCCTGCGCTGCGACGCCAACATCATTGTTGAAACCGCCAGCGCGCGCGACCCGCACCACTTCGCCGTTCTGCTCGGCTTTGGCGCCACCGCGATTTATCCTTACCTCGCCTACGAAACGCTGGCGCGTCAGGTGGACAACCAGACGATTGATAAACCCTATCGTACGGTGATGCTGAACTACCGTAACGGCATCAACAAAGGGCTGTACAAGATCATGTCCAAAATGGGCATATCCACCGTCGCGTCCTATCGTTGCTCCCAACTGTTCGAAGCCGTCGGTCTGCACCGGGACGTTTCGACTCAGTGCTTCCAGGGCGTGGTCAGCCGCATTGGCGGAGCTAACTTCAGCGACTTCGAGCAGGACTTATTGAACCTGTCCAAGCGAGCCTGGCTAAAACGAAAAACCCTGGATCAGGGCGGACTGCTGAAATTCGTGCACGGCGGCGAATACCATGCCTATAACCCGGATGTGGTCACCACATTGCAGGCTGCGGTTAAAAGCGGCGAGTACAGTGATTACGAGCAATATTCCAAGCTGGTTAACCAACGCCCGGCAGCCACCCTGCGCGACCTTCTGGCGCTAAAACCCCAGGAAGGCGCGGCGATTTCGATTGATGATGTCGAACCCGCGACGGAAATGTTCAAACGCTTTGACACCGCCGCGATGTCAATCGGCGCCCTCAGCCCGGAAGCACACGAGTCGCTGGCCGAGGCCATGAACGGTCTTGGCGGCTTTTCAAACTCCGGCGAAGGCGGCGAAGATCCGGCGCGTTATCGCACCAACAAGGTTTCCCGCATTAAACAGGTGGCCTCCGGCCGCTTCGGCGTCACGCCAGCTTATCTGGTCAATGCCGATGTCATTCAGATTAAAGTGGCCCAGGGCGCCAAACCCGGCGAAGGCGGACAGCTGCCGGGCGATAAAGTCACGCCTTACATTGCCAGACTGCGTTATTCCGTGCCTGGCGTGACGCTGATTTCACCGCCGCCGCACCACGATATCTACTCAATCGAAGATTTGGCGCAGCTGATTTTCGACCTGAAACAGATTAACCCGAAAGCCATGATTTCAGTGAAGCTGGTTTCCGAACCGGGCGTCGGCACCATCGCCACCGGGGTGGCGAAAGCCTATGCCGACCTGATCACTATCGCCGGTTACGATGGCGGTACCGGCGCCAGCCCGCTCACGTCGGTGAAATATGCAGGCTGCCCGTGGGAATTGGGTCTGGTGGAAACCCAGCAGGCGCTGGTGGCCAATGGCCTGCGTCATAAAATCCGCCTACAGGTGGATGGCGGCCTGAAGACCGGTCTGGACATCGTCAAGGCGGCGATCCTGGGCGCGGAAAGCTTCGGCTTCGGTACCGGCCCGATGGTCGCCCTTGGCTGCAAATACCTGCGTATTTGCCACCTGAACAACTGCGCGACCGGCGTCGCCACGCAGGATGAAAAACTGCGTCGCGAGCACTACCACGGTTTGCCGGAGCGCGTAACCAACTATTTTAAATTCATCGCCCACGAAACCCGTACCTTAATGGCGGAACTGGGCGTAAGCCGGTTGGTGGATTTGATTGGCCGCACCGACCTGCTGGTCGAACTGGATGGTTTTACCGCCAAACAGAACAAACTGGACCTCTCGCCGCTGCTTCACACCGCGCAGCCTCAACCCGGTAAAGCGTTGTTCTGCACCGAAAGCAACCCCGCCTTCGATAAGGGGCTGCTGAACAAAGAACTGCTGACGCAAGCGCTGCCGCATGTTGAAGCCAAACAGAGCAAGGCGCTCTACTTTGATATCCGTAACACGGATCGATCGGTCGGCGCAACCTTGTCAGGCGAAATTGCCGCACAGCATGGCGACCAAGGTCTGGCGAGCGATCCCATCAAGGTTTACCTCTCCGGTACGGCCGGACAGAGCTTTGGCGTCTGGAATGCGGGCGGCGTTGAGCTGACGCTGACCGGCGACGCCAATGACTACGTCGGCAAAGGCATGGCGGGCGGCAGTATCGCCGTTCGTCCACCGGTTGGCTCGGCCTTCCGCAGCCATGAAGCCAGCATTATCGGCAACACCTGTCTGTATGGCGCGACGGGCGGCAAGCTTTTCGCCGCGGGTCGCGCGGGCGAACGTTTTGCCGTACGTAACTCCGGCGCCATCACCGTGGTGGAAGGTATCGGCGATAACGGCTGCGAATACATGACCGGCGGCATCGTTTGTGTGCTGGGCCGCACCGGCGTCAACTTTGGCGCGGGCATGACGGGTGGCTTCGCTTACGTTCTGGACGAGGACGGTGAATTCCGCAAACGCGTCAATCCTGAACTGGTGGAAGTGCTGGATGTAGAACAGCTGGCTATCCATGAAGAACATTTGCGCGGATTGATTACCGAGCATGTGCAGCATACCGGGTCGCAACGCGCAGAAGAGATCCTCGCTAACTGGCCGGCATGGGCATCGAAATTCGCTCTGGTGAAACCGAAGTCAAGTGATGTGAAGGCATTGTTGGGTCACCGTAGTCGTTCCGCAGCCGAGCTGCGGGTTTTGGCGCAGTAAGAGGTCATCATGAGTCAGAATGTTTATCAATTTATCGACCTGCAGCGCGTTGATCCGCCTAAAAAACCGCTGAAAATTCGTAAGATTGAATTTATAGAAATTTACGAGCCGTTCTCGGAAAGTCAGTCCAAAGCGCAGGCGGACCGCTGCCTGTCATGCGGCAACCCCTATTGCGAGTGGAAATGTCCGGTTCATAACTATATTCCCAACTGGCTGAAGCTAGCCAATGAAGGCCGCATCATTGAAGCCGCAGAGCTATCGCATCAAACCAATAGTCTGCCGGAAGTCTGCGGCCGCGTTTGCCCGCAGGATCGCCTGTGTGAAGGTTCCTGCACGCTGAACAGCGAATTCGGCGCCGTCACCATCGGCAACATTGAGCGCTACATCAATGACAAGGCGCTGGAGATGGGCTGGAAGCCCGATGTTTCCAACGTACAGCCAACCGGCAAACGCGTGGCGATTGTTGGAGCCGGGCCGGCAGGGCTAGCCTGTGCCGACGTACTGGCGCGTAACGGCGTACAGGCGGTGGTGTTCGATCGTCATCCTGAGATCGGCGGCCTGCTGACCTTCGGTATTCCGGCATTCAAGCTGGGCAAAGAAGTCATGGTCAAGCGCCGGGAAATTTTCAGCGGCATGGGCATTGAGTTCCGCCTGAACACCGAGGTGGGTAAAGACGTTCAGATGCAAGAGCTGCTGGATGAATATGATTCCGTATTCCTCGGCGTCGGCACCTATCAATCCATGCGCGGCGGGCTGGAAAACGAGGACGCGTCGGGCGTTTATGACGCACTGCCCTTCCTGATCGCCAACACCAAGCAATTGATGGGGTTTGAAGCCTCAAGCGCAGAACCCTATATCACCATGCAGGGTAAACGCGTGGTGGTGCTGGGCGGCGGTGATACCGCGATGGACTGCGTGCGCACGTCGATTCGTCAGGGCGCCACGCACGTGACCTGCGCCTATCGCCGTGATGAAGTAAATATGCCGGGTTCTAAACGTGAAGTGAAAAACGCGCGTGAAGAAGGGGTGGAGTTCAAATTCAACCTGCAACCCCTGAGCATCGAAATCAACGGCGCAGGCCAGGTTTGCGGCGTCAGGATGGCGCGCACCGCGCTGGGCGCGCCCGATGTCAATGGCCGCCGTCGTCCCGAAATCGTTGAAGGTTCAGAGCACGTGCTGGAAGCGGACGCCGTGGTTATGGCATTCGGGTTCCGTCCGCATAAAATGGACTGGCTGGCGCAATACGGGGTGGAACTGGATGGGCAAGGCCGCATTATTGCTCGGGAAAACATCGAAAATGCTTTTCAGACCAGTAACGCCAAAATCTTTGCCGGCGGCGACGCCGTAAGAGGTTCCGATCTGGTGGTGACCGCCATTGCCGAAGGTCGTAAGGCCGCTGAAGGCATCATGAACTACCTGGAAGTATAACCCCGTCTTACCTGAGCCGGCCCTCCGGCTCAGGTAATATCCTGCTGCATTATCTCACTTAATAGCCATTAATCAGCATAATCAACTAGTTGTCATTTGTTATCATAGTACCTAGTATGGTTTTATGGCTTTACATTAATATTAACTATAAGTTTAGTTTATCTTAAGGAGATTATATGACAGTTAAAGTAGCGCTTGTAACCGGTGCGGGTCAGGGGATTGGTGAGGCTATTGCCCTGAGACTGGCCAAAGACGGCTTTGCCGTTTCCGCCGTAGATTACAATGCCGATACCGCGAAGAAAGTGGCTGAAAAAATCAATCAGGCCGGCGGGAAAGCGATCGCTATTCAGGCTGACGTATCCGATCGTGATGCGGTGTTTGCCGCAGTAGAAGAAACGAAGAAACAGCTCGGCGACTTTAACGTTATCGTCAACAATGCGGGTATCGCGCCCAATATGCAGTTTGAAGATACACCGCCGGATGTCATTGAACGTGTTTACAAAATCAACGTCAACGGCGTTATCTGGGGGATGCAGGCCGCGATCGAAGCATTTAAATCCCTCAAGCATGGCGGAAAAATCGTTAACGCCTGCTCACAGGCCGGTCATCTGGGCAACCCCGATCTGGCGGTTTACAGCGCCAGCAAATTCGCCGTTCGCGGTCTGACTCAGAGCGTCGCTCGCGAAGTGGCAAAATATGGCATTACCGTCAACGGCTACTGCCCTGGGGTAGTGAATACGCCGATGTGGCGCGAAAGGGATCGCATCGTTTCAGAAGAAGCGGGCAAACCGGCAGGCTACGCGACAGCCGAATTCGCCAAGCAAATCACGCTGGGCCGCCTTTCCGAACCGGAAGATGTGGCCGCCTGCGTGGCTTACCTTGCCGGCCCGGATTCCGACTATATGACAGGACAATCTCTGCTGATCGATGGCGGCATGGTATTTAGTTAATCGTTGAACCGCATATCCGATGCGTAGCCGGGCCTCTGTGCCCGGTTGTTTCCTGGCTAACAACAGCTAAAACGTAAAGTCACCGCCTCAATCGCTTTCGCGGTCGACATCGTCACGCCGCCGCCCCTGATATCTCATGCCGTCCCCCGTTACAGGCTCTACGATGACTTGGCGCACAAGCATGTGCGGATTCAGGATATAAAAAAGGCACAATCAATGTGCCCTTATGTCAGCCTGGTGCGCTATTTAACGACCCGCAACGAGGGTCTTCCCCCTTTGGGCGGGTGGGGAGGCTCATCATCAGGATGTTCATCTTCGTCCGTCACGACTGGTGGATTATTATCAACGATCGACATCACCGTGCCGGATGTGGCTGTTTCATCCTGAAAATTATCAAGCTCTCCCGCCAGCTCATAAGCGGGTTCTGATTCAAACATGGTGCCAGCCCCATTCTCACGGGCGTAAATGGCCAGCACCGCCGCCATAGGGACATAAACCTGACGCGGCACTCCACCAAATCGGGCGTTAAAACGAACGCTATCATCAGCTAACTCAAGGCCACCAACAGCACGAGGTGCAATATTCAGCACAATCTGCCCGTCACGGGCAAATTCCATCGGCACCATAACATCCGGCATCGTCACGTCGACCACCAGATGAGGCGTCAACTGGTTATCCAATAACCAGTCATAGAAAGCCCGCAACAAATACGGACGACGCGGAGACAGTTGAGACAACGCCATGTCGTTTAACCTCTGGTTTGCAAACGCATTTCACGTTCAGCTTCCGTTAAGGAGGCCAGGAACGCATCACGCTCGAATACGCGAGTCATGTAACCTTTCAGTTCTTTCGCGCCAGAACCGCTTAGCTCAATCCCTAATTCCGGCAAACGCCACAACAGCGGAGCCAGATAGCAATCGACCAGGCTGAACTCTTCACTCATGAAGTAAGGCGCTTCATTGAAGACCGGCGCAATCGCCAGCAGCTCTTCGCGCAACTGTTTGCGAGCGGCATCGGCTTCCTGCGTAGTACCCTGCATGATATTCTTCAACAGAGAATACCAGTCATTTTCAATACGATGCATCATCAGACGGCTATTGCCGCGCGCGACCGGGTACACCGGCATCAACGGCGGATGAGGGAAGCGTTCATCCAGATACTCCATGATAATACGTGATTCATAGAGCGTCAGTTCACGATCAACGAGAGTCGGAACTGAACCATAAGGATTGAGGTCAATAAGATCCTGCGGCAGATTATCCATGTCTACCAGCTCAATCTCGACACTCACACCTTTCTCCGCCAGTACAATGCGGACCTGATGACTAAAAATGTCGGACGGACCAGAAAACAGCGTCATTACCGAACGTTTGTTGGCAGCGACAGCCATGAAAACCTCCAAGTTTATCGAGAAAATACGGCGGATAGCCGATCTGCTATTATCCTGCGAACCCATATCTTTATTTTGTCATTCGGGGTAAAAAACCACTTGGCAAAATTAGTCATCTTAGAAAAAACAACTTGCTGGCAAACAGGCATAAAATCGGCGGATAGTTTATCAGATTTTGTGCGTTCTGTGGGGACACTAACGTAATTTCATCGTTAACACACAGAAAACAGAGACTATTTTTTTCGATGAAGATAGTCTTTCAGACGGAAGATTTTTCCGGGAGAAACTTTCAACGTCGCAAAACGACGATCCGAAAGATAGCGGAGAACAACCCGCCATAAAAAACCCGGTGACGAGCACCGGGTTTTTCGCATTGATTCCGCTGTAAAAACAGCAGGAAATTAACGCTTGGAGAACTGAGGACGACGACGTGCTTTACGCAGGCCGACTTTCTTACGTTCAACCTGACGAGCATCACGGGTAACGAAACCTGCTTTACGCAGTTCGCCACGCAGAGACTCATCGTACTCCATCAGAGCGCGGGTGATACCGTGACGGATCGCACCAGCCTGACCAGAGATACCACCACCCTTAACGGTGATGTACAGATCCAGTTTCTCAACCATGTCGACCAGTTCCAGAGGCTGACGAACTACCATACGGGCAGTTTCACGACCAAAGTACTGTTCCAGACTACGCTGGTTGATAACGATGTTACCACTGCCCGGTTTGATAAATACGCGAGCGGCGGAGCTTTTGCGGCGACCAGTGCCGTAGTATTGATTTTCAGCCATTGCCTATAATCCCGATTAAATGTCCAGAACTTGCGGTTGCTGTGCCGCGTGATTGTGCTCAGTACCCGCGTAAACTTTCAGTTTACGGAACATTGCACGACCCAGCGGGCCCTTCGGCAGCATGCCTTTAACCGCGATTTCAATCACACGCTCAGGACGGCGGGCAATCATCTCTTCAAAGGTCGCTTGTTTGATACCACCGATGTGACCAGTGTGGTGATAATACATTTTGTCGGAACGCTTGTTACCGGTTACAGCAACTTTATCTGCGTTCAGAACGATGATGTAATCACCGGTATCAACGTGCGGAGTGTATTCCGCTTTATGCTTGCCGCGCAGGCGACTAGCCAGTTCAGTTGCGAGGCGACCCAAGGTCTTACCGCTCGCGTCAACAACGTACCAGTCGCGTTTTACGGTTTCTGGTTTAGCTGTAAAAGTTTTCATTAAAAGCTTACCCAATAATTAGTTACACGTTGGTGAACACACAAACGTTGAAAAACAGTTGAGGCTCACACGACTATCAAGTCCAGCAAACCTACCCCTTCGAATAGCCATTGCCGGCACTATTAAAGTTTTTGGGAAAAAAAACTTCGTTGTAACGTGGGGTCGCAAGATTATAGAGAAGTCGTTATCAAAAATCGACCTTTTTCTTGCCTTACGCGGAAACTTCGCGACTAGGCTAAATGCGCCTGACGTAGATATTCTTCACTTTGCATTTCCTGCAGACGCGATAAACAGCGTTGGTATTCAAACTTCAGGTGTCCACCTTGATAAATCTCATGCATGGGGACCTGCGCGGAGATAATCAGTTTTATCCGCCGTTCATAAAACTCATCGACCAATGCTAAAAACCGACGCGCGGTGTTCTCCTCAGCGCTGCCCATTATCGTCACGTTGTGCAGTAAAACGCTGTGGTAAAGGCGAGAAAGTGCAATGTAGTCATTCTGGCTGCGCGCCTGCGCGCATAGCGTGGCGAAATCAACGGACAGTACGCCATCTCCCGCGCTAAGCGTAGGCAACGGTCGATGATTTATTTCGAGAACCGGCCCAGGGCTCTTCCATGTTTTACCCGCCAGCCGGGAAAACATCCGCCGCATCTCGGACTCATTTTTATCATCCAACGGCGTCAGGTAAAGGTGAGCCTGCGTCAAGGTGCGTAATCGGTAATCGATGCCGGCATCGACATTGCGTACATCGCAATATTGCTTAATCAGTTCGATAGCGGGTAAAAAACGCATCCGTTGCAGGCCGTTATGATACAAATCATCCGGCGGAATGTTGGAGGTTGCGACCAGGGTGATGCCGCGGGTGAACAAGGCTCGCAATAGCTCGGCCAGCAACATGGCATCCGTAATATCGGAAACAAAAAACTCGTCAAAGCACAACACGTCAGCTTCGGTTTTAAATCCATCGGCCACTTGCTCCAATGGATTTTCCTGTCCCTGAAGCAGGTTCAACTCTTCGTGAACCCGCAACATAAAACGGTGAAAATGCAGCCGTAATTTTCGCTCCGTGGGCAGGCTGTAAAAAAACAGATCCATCAGCCAGGTTTTTCCGCGTCCGACGCCGCCCCACAGATAAACCCCCTGCACGGGAACCGCGGCGATCTTTTCACGCATTCCCAGCCACGAGCGCCATTTACCCAGTATTCCGGGCGTATCGCCGGCAGCACGCGCCGAACGCTCGCACAGTTCCCGGTGGATCTTGTCGAGTTGCGCCATGGTTTGACGCTGTACGTCGTCAGGTTGATATTCTCCGGCTGACAATGCCTGCTGATAAAGCGCTAACGGTGTCGTTTGCTGCATAATGGTCACTGTTCCTGAGAAAAAATTTAATGGCGTTTTGCCGCGAGTTGCCGTCGATTTAAGCCGTAATCGTAGCAGTTAACTACCTTGATGCCAGAGCGGCGTCAACATTCCACGCCGACATCACGCTTCAGGATTCCACTCAGACAAGGTTAGCGGTTATAGTGGCTATTATTAAGTGAAAAACCCTACGGAACAATGCAGTCAAAATAGGAGTAATTATGACCTGGGAGTATGCGCTGATTGGTTTAATTGCCGGTATTATCATTGGCGCTGTCGCCATGCGTTTTGGCAATCGGAAGATGCGGCAACAGCAGGCATTGCAACACGAACTGGAAAAAAGCAAAGCGGAGCTGGAAGAGTATCGTCAGGAACTGGTTGGACATTTTGCCCGCAGCGCAGAGCTGCTGGACAACATGGCCAGCGATTATCGCCAGCTTTACCAGCATATGGCAAAAAGCTCCAACAACTTATTACCTGATGTTCCTGGTCAGGATAACCCCTTCAAATATCGTTTAACCGAGGCGGAAGCGGATAACGATCAGGCGCCGGTGGATATGCCGCCGCGGGATTACTCTGATGGCGCATCCGGTTTATTGCGCGGAGAACCTCCGGTTCGCAAGTAACCCAGCCATGATTTCTGCGTGAGGCGTCTTCGGCCTCACCTGTCCACACAGCCCGCCCCATAAAAACCGACCGCCGAATCTATAGTTACAAACTACTGACGAAACATCAGTGAACTTTACACACGGATTGCCAGTCAGACTCTTCACCATATGTTTAAGTTTATATATCATCATTTTATTCATCCGCAGGTTGTGAGAGAGTTAATCAACAATGAAGAAAAAATCTTTATTATTTAGTGCACTGGCAATGAGCATGAGCCTAACCCTGTTATCGCTCCCGACGGCTTACGCTACGCTG
This sequence comes from Brenneria bubanii, assembly GCF_022378355.1. Taxonomy (GTDB): domain Bacteria; phylum Pseudomonadota; class Gammaproteobacteria; order Enterobacterales; family Enterobacteriaceae; genus Brenneria; species Brenneria bubanii. The sequence goes on along the minus strand of NZ_JAKMAJ010000016.1, from coordinate 72,275 downwards.
CCTGCGGTCGTCCCTGGGCAGCAACAGCTTCCCAGCCTGGCCCCGATGCTGGAAAAAGTGCTGCCCGCGGTGGTCAGCGTGCATATCGAAGGCACCAGAACGCAGAGCCAACGCGTACCGGAAGAGTTCAAGTTCTTCTTCGGCCCTAACGCCCCGCAGGATAAACAGAGCTCTCGCCCTTTTGCCGGATTGGGATCGGGCGTAATCATCGATGCGGCTAAAGGCTATGTTCTGACCAACAACCACGTCATCAATAATGCTGACAAGATCCGCGTTCAGCTGAACGACGGACGCGAATACGAAGCAAAATTGATCGGTCGTGACGAACAAAGCGACATCGCCTTAATCCAGCTACTCAATGCCAAAAACCTGGTTGAGGTTAAGCTGGCGGATTCGGATCGCCTGCGAGTTGGTGATTTCGCCGTTGCCGTAGGCAACCCCTTCGGGCTGGGGCAGACGGCAACGTCCGGGATTATTTCAGCGCTGGGACGTAGCGGGCTGAATCTGGAAGGACTGGAAAACTTCATCCAGACAGACGCCTCAATCAACCGGGGGAACTCCGGCGGCGCCTTAGTGAACCTCAACGGCGAACTGATCGGGATCAACACCGCGATTTTGGCGCCTGGGGGCGGAAATATCGGCATCGGCTTTGCCATCCCCAGCAATATGGCGCAAAACCTGGCTCAGCAGTTGGTTGAGTTCGGTGAAGTAAGGCGCGGCGTGCTGGGGATCCGGGGCAGCGAAATGACGTCCGAAATGGCGAAAGCCTTTAAGGTCGATGTTCAACGCGGCGCCTTTGTCAGTGAAGTGCTGCCACAGTCCGCCGCCGCCAAAGCCGGTATTAAAGCGGGTGACGTGCTGACGTCGCTGGACGGGAAGCCGATCAACAGCTTTGCCGAACTACGCGCCAAGATCGGCACCACCGCGCCGGGCAAAACGGTAAAAGTGGGTTTGCTGCGTGATGGCAAACAGGTGGAAGTCAGCGTGGTACTGGATAATAGCAGCACCACTACCACCAGCGCGGAAACGCTGTATCCGGCGTTACAGGGCGCATCCCTGACTAACGGCCAGTTGAAAGACGGCGGCAAAGGCATCCAGATCGATAACGTCACCAAAGATTCGCCGGCCGCCCAACTGGGCCTGCAGAAGGGCGATATTATCGTCGGTATCAATCGCGAGCGCGTGGAAAACATCACTCAGTTACGCAAGATTCTGGAAGCAAAACCGCCGGTGCTGGCGCTCAACATCGTACGTGGCGACGATACCATTTATTTGTTACTCCGTTAATGCCGCTACGCGGCAGACCTATGGCGTAACAGGCCGTTCGCCGTAAAAAAATCAGGCACTGCATCATGCAGTGCCTTAACATCTCATGATATTCTCACTTCATATTTCATTTGACAGTAAAACACGCCCATGCTTGTTAAGTTATTCCGTTCCATACTGATTGGAGTGATCGTTGCCGGCCTTCTGCTACTCGCGCTTCCGATGCTGCGAACAAATTCGACGTTGTTTACGCACACGAATAATAATCATGACAAACCAGACGAAGGCGCGCCGTTAAGCTATTATCAGGGCGTTCGCCGCGCGGCGCCCGCCGTGGTCAATGTTTATAATCGTGTGCCCAACCCTGAACAGCCGAAAGAACTCAATGTCCAGACGCTGGGTTCCGGCGTAATCATGAGTGAAAAAGGTTATGTTCTGACCAATAAGCATGTGATTAATAACGCGCAACAAATCCTGGTCGCCCTTCAGGATGGCCGCCTCTTCGAAGCGATGGTGGTTGGTTCGGACAGCTTGACCGACCTTGCGGTGCTGCAAATTGACGGCATTAACCTGCCGGTGATTCCGATTAACTCAGACCGCACGGCGCATATCGGGGACGTGGTGATGGCCATCGGTAATCCCTACAATCTGGGACAGACCATCACGCAGGGAATCATCAGCGCCACCGGCCGCGTCGGACTTAGCGCGGCCGGAGAGGATAGCCGCCAGAACGGCCGGCAAAACCTTCTGCAAACCGACGCCTCCATCAACCGGGGCAATTCCGGCGGCGCCTTGGTTAATACGCTCGGAGAGCTGGTCGGCATCAATACGCTGTCTTTTGATAAAAGCAGCGATGGAGAAACGCCGGAAGGTATCAGTTTCGCCATTCCTATCGCGCTGGCCACCAAAGTCATGGGCAAACTGATCCGCGATGGCCGCGTTATCCGCGGTTACATTGGCGTCAACGGTATACAGATGGAGAATATCGACAAAAAAGGCATGGTGCAGGGCAGGTTTATCGGCATTCTGGTTAAAACGGTCGATCCGGGCGGCCCCGCCGATACAGCGGGTATTCAGGTGAACGATATCCTGCTGAGCGTTGACAATAAACCGACCCGCTCCGTTATTGAAACCATGGATCAGGTCGCTGAATTGCATCCGGGCACGGTCATTCCCGTGACTATCGAAAGGGATAAAAAATCATTAACGCTAAATATGACGATTCAGGAGTTTCCGCTTAACTAGCCGCAACGGCCCGGCGAACGCCAGACGAAAAAAAAAACCGGGTAGCCTCAGGCCACCCGGTCCGTATTCAAAGACTATTCGCTTTCTTTAACCCGCTCAATGCGAGCGCCCAACGCGCGGAGCTTATCTTCGATACGCTCGTAGCCGCGGTCGATATGATAAATACGATCAACCACCGTAACGCCATCGGCAATGCAGCCGGCCAGCACTAAGCTCGCAGAAGCGCGCAGATCCGTCGCCATAACCTGCGCGCCTGACAATTTTGCCACGCCGTGGCAAATCACCGTGTTGCTCTCGATTTCCGCCTGAGCGCCCATGCGGATCAGCTCCGGCACGTGCATAAAGCGGTTTTCAAAAATCGTCTCGGTAATTACGCCGGTTCCTTCAGCGACCAGATTCAACAGGCTGAACTGTGCCTGCATATCCGTCGGGAAGCCAGGGTGAGGCGCGGTACGAATCGTCACGCCTTTCGGACGCTGTCCATGCATATCAAGACTGATCCAGTCTTCGCCCGTTTCAATATCCGCACCCGCTTCACGCAGCTTCGCCAGCACCGCATCCAGCGTATCGGGACGAGTGTGTCGGCAGATCACTTTACCGCCGGAAATGGCCGCCGCGACAAGGAACGTTCCGGTTTCGATACGATCGGGCAGAACACGGTATACGCCGCCGCCCAAACGCGCGACGCCTTCAATAACGATTTTATCCGTGCCAGCGCCGCTTATTTTAGCACCCAGCGTATTCAGGAAGTTTGCCGTATCGACAATTTCCGGCTCGCGCGCCGCGTTTTCTATAACGGTGCTTCCTTCGGCCAGCGTTGCGGCGCTCATGATCGTCACCGTGGCGCCCACGCTGACCTTGTCCATGACGATGTGCGCCCCTTTCAGTCGGCCGTTCACCGAAGCCTTGACATAGCCCTCTTCCAGGGTGATCTCCGCCCCTAGCTGTTCGAGTCCGTTGATATGTAAATCAACCGGACGGGCGCCAATAGCGCATCCGCCCGGCAATGACACCTGTCCCTGACCAAAACGCGCCACCAGCGGCCCCAACGCCCAAATGGACGCGCGCATGGTTTTTACCAAGTCATAAGGGGCGCAGAATACATTAACCTGACCGGCGTCGACGTGTACCGAACCATTACGCTCAACGCGCGCGCCCAGCTGGCTGAGCAGCTTCATTGTGGTATCAATGTCTCTCAGCTTAGGCACATTCTGGATTTCCACCGGCTCTTCGGCGAGCAAGGCGGCAAACAGGATCGGCAGAGCGGCGTTCTTGGCTCCGGAAATGGTGACTTCACCAGTAAGCCGGGTTGGCCCCTGCACACGAAATTTATCCATAGCGGCTGTTTCTCAGTGTTTCAAATTCAATGTTGCTTCACAAATCACAAGCTTAAAAACCGTTAAGCTTGCGGTCGCGCTGCCATTCTTCCGGCGTGTACGCCTTGATCGACAAAGCGTGGATACGGTTATCCGCGATATATTCCATCAGAGGAGTATAAACGGCCTGCTGTTTTTTCACCCGATTCATTCCGGCGAACAGTTCACCCACGGCAATAACCTGAAAATGGCTGCCATCGCCTGATACGTGGGCTTCGTCTAGCGCCAATGCATTCATCAGCACGTCTTTAATTTCATTATTTTCCATCGCTCTCGATTTCTATGTCAGGGGGGGATGATAAACAGGTTGGTATATTAGATGAATACGGCGCCATCTTAAACAAGGAAAAAGCCCCCATTATTCATCTTTCAAATCGCAGACGGGCTGGTTTGCCGATTATCCGGCCCATCCATGGGCTCACCCCCTCCCTGGGGCGCGGCAGGCAAGATTAAAATAGACGCCGCGCGGATTTGCGCGAAACGTTACTATTCAACCGGTTCGACAGGGACGATTTCATTCAGGTTATACAAGGCGATCAACGTTTTTAGCCGATCGCCGGCGCCGATAATTTTTAGCTCGCCTCCGCGCTGGGAGCGTTGATAATAAAAATGAACCAACAAAGCCAGACCGGCGGAATCCACACGACGTAAACCAGACACATCCAGCACGGTTTTATCGGCCAGTAGCTGGTCGCGCTGCTGCCAAAGCGGCAATAACGTTTCACGATCCAACCCGCCGGCTAAAACCAGCGTTGATTGCTGCGACTGCCAGCTCAGTGCATTATCCATTTCGTTTTACTCTGCTCAGTTGCGCTTATCCAGCGTAATCGGCGCTTTTGACGCGGCGTCCAATTGTTGGGTCAAACCATCAACGCCTTTCTCACGCAATGTCGCCGCCCACTCATTTTGCTTGGTGGTGATCATACTGACGCCTTCGGCGATCATGTCATAAGCCTGCCAGTTGCCGCTCTGCGTATTCTTGCGCCACTGGAAGTCAAGGCGAACCGGCGGACGGCCGCCGCTATCGATAATCGTCACGCGGATGGCGATAATACCGGCATCGCCTAACGGCTGCTCGGGCGCGATCTGATAAGTTTGTCCATGATACAGCGCCAGAGCCTGACCGTAGGCCTGCTCCAGATAGGCTTCAAATGCTTTGAAATAGGCATCGCGCTGGGCGGGCGTGGCCTCTTTATAATAGCGGCCAAGAACTAACGCCCCGGCATACCTTACCTGCACATAAGGCAGAAGCTCTTCACGCACCACATTACGCAGGTAATCGGGATTTTGCCTGATGCGCGGCTGTTCGGTTTTCAAACGGCTAAAGGTTTTATCCGCCGCTTCATTCATCAGGCGGTAAGGGTTCGTTTGATCGGCGGCGCTGGCCAGCGGTGCTACCACCAGCAAGGCCACCATCAGTAAACGTTTAAACATACAGCTATCCTCTTATGGATGTGAAGTAACGGGTGTATTTTGCGGCGCAGGCGTTGGCGTGGCACCCTCGGCAGGAGCCGAGTTTTCCTGAACGGTATTATCCTCGTTATTGCCGCCGCTCTTATATAAGAATTGCCCGATGAGGTCCTCCAGCACCATGGCTGATTTGGTATCCTGAATGACGCCGCCGTCTTTCAATATTGCGGTTCCCATCTCTTCATCTTCAAAACCAATATTCAGCGCCAGATATTGTTCGCCCAGCAGACCCGATGTCCGAATAGCCAGTGAACTGGTGTCCGGAATATGGTTATAACGTTGCTGAATGTCCATCGCCACGCGAGGGAGGTAGGTTTTCTCATCCAGAGAGATATCCGCGACTCTGCCGGCCACCACGCCGCCGATCTTGATCGGCGAACGAATCTTCAGGCCGCCGATGTTGTCGAACGTCGCGTATAGGCGGTATGTAGGCTCACTGCCGATTGACTTGAGGTCGGCCACCTTCAGACACAAAAATACGACGGCGCACAGCGCAATCAGCATAAATGCGCCAACCCAAATTTCACTTTTTTTCGTTTGCATCGACTCAGTTCCCAAACATCAGTGCTGTCAGCACAAAATCCAATCCCAATACCGCTAATGATGAATGCACGACGGTACGGGTCGTTGCACGGCTGATCCCTTCTGAAGTAGGAATCGCATCATAGCCATTAAATAGCGCAATCCAGGTCACGGTAATGGCGAAAATGACGCTTTTTATCATGCAGTTCAGTATATCCTGCCGCCACTCGACGGCGCCCTGCATGGCCGACCAGAAAAAACCGCTGTCGATGCCTTTCCAGTCAACGCCAACCAGCCCTCCGCCCCAGATGCCGATGGCGACAAAAATAATCGACAGCAGCGGCATACTGATAACGCCGGCCCAGAAACGCGGAGCGACCACCCGCCTGAGCGGATCGACGGCCATCATTTCCATACTGGAAAGCTGCTCGGTGGCCTTCATCAGGCCGATCTCCGCCGTCAGCGCCGACCCGGCGCGACCGGCAAACAACAGCGCCGTAACCACCGGCCCAAGCTCGCGCAACAGCGAGAGCGCCACCATGACGCCAAGGCTGGCCTCAGCGCTGTAGGTGTTCAGAATAAGATACCCCTGCAACCCCAGCACCATGCCGATAAACAGGCCCGATACCATAATGATCAACAGCGACTGCACACCCACGCTGTAGAGCTGTTTAATCAATTGCGGCCACTGTTTCCTGAATTCAGGCCGGCCCACTAATGCATTGAACAGCATCAGTCCGGCTCGGCCGAAAGAAGTACAGGTAGAAATTCCCTGACGCCCGAATGACGCCAATGCCTGTAAGAACATGAATTATTTAACCCCCAACAGAACCTAACAGCGCGGTTTTATAATCCCCCGCCGGATACCGAAAAGGCACTGGCCCATCAGCAACGCCGTCCAGAAACTGGCGCACGCGGGAGTCGTCGTTCGTTTGCAACTGCGCCGCCGTGCCTTCGGCGATGACCTGCCGATCGGCAATGATATAGGCATAATCGGCAATACTCATCACTTCCGGCACATCATGGGAGACCACGATGCAGGTAACGCCCAATGCGTGATTCAGTTCATCAATCAGCTTCACCAACGTGCCCATGGTGATCGGATCCTGTCCGACGAAAGGCTCGTCAAACATGATCAGTTGCGGATCAAGCGCAATCGCCCGCGCCAGCGCCGCACGCCGCGCCATCCCGCCCGAAAGCTCCGCGGGCATCAGCGCAGCGGCGCCGCGTAAGCCGACGGCCTCCAGCTTCATCAGGACGGTGCTGCGCAACAGCGGCTCCGGCAAATGACTGTGCTCGCGCAGCGGCCAGGCGACATTATCGAACACGTTCAGATCGGTAAATAACGCGCCGGATTGAAACAACATGCTCATTTTTTTGCGGGATTCGTACAGCGCCGAGCGTGAAAGCGTCGGAATATTGTCGCCGTCAAACCAGATTTCACCGCTATCCGGTGGTATCTGTCCGCCAATCAAGCGCAGCAACGTGGTTTTACCGATGCCGGACGGCCCCATTATAGCGGTGACCTTCCCCTTGGGGACATTGAGCGTGATATCGGTGAAAATCTGTCGGTTACCGCGCCGAAAGCTCAGATCGCGAATTTCAACCAGATTAGCAGTCTCATGATCCATTATCTTATGTTCCTTACCAATCAGCATGTTGCGTGTATTCTTTCCTGTTTAGCGAATAGCTTTGATATGAATGCATCCATAAAGCGTAACGGCTGCCCTTGTTAGTGGCGCGAGTTTTACAAAAAATTACCGCCGGTTCTTGTCCAAAGAGGCTGAACAAAACCGCCATAGGTTTTACTTTTCCGTCTCACACAGTCAGAATTAGCGCTAATAATGGGGAGCACCCTTTCGTTCAGGTTCCGTCCAGAACGGCTGGTTTATGTGACTAATAAACCGGTGATTATACCTCAATAAAGGACGCTGCATGCTTTTTGCAACAGTACTCTTGATAGTTGGTTTAGTTTTACTGGTTTACGGCGCCGATCGTCTGGTCTATGGCGCAGCGGTACTGGCGCGTTCTTTTGGTATGCCCCCACTGATTATCGGCATCGGCATCGTGGGCTTCGGGACATCCCTGCCTGAACTGATTGTGTCCGTCACGGCGGCGTTAAACAATCAGATTGATATGACCGTGGGAAATGTTCTGGGTTCAAACATTGCCAATATTCTGTTAATTCTCGGCAGCGCCGCGCTGATTCGTCCGCTGACGGTTTACTCCGAACTGCTGCGCCGCGAATTTCCGTTGATGCTGCTGATCACCCTCTTGTGTGGCTTTCTGCTGCATGACAGCTACCTGAGCCGCGCCGATGGCGTAATACTGCTGATCGCCGCCGCGCTGTTTATATTGCTGATGATCCGGATGACGCGTCGCGCCCAGCAGGAAGGCTCCGATAGTCTGGCTCGCGAGCAAATGGCGGAATTGCCGCAGGAGGACGGTAATCAGATGGTCGCCATTCTATGGCTCATCCTCGGTTTTATCATTCTGCCGATGGCCGCCCGCATTGTGGTCGACAACGCCACGGTGATAGCCCGTCATTTCAATATCAGCGAGCTGACCATCGGCTTGACCGTTTTGGCTATCGGCACCAGCCTGCCGGAATTAGCGACGGCGATTGTTGGCACGCTGAAAAAGGAAGATGATATTGCGCTGGGCAACCTGATTGGCTCGAATATTTTTAATATCGCCATCGTTCTGGGCGTACCGGCGCTGCTTTCTCCGGGCGTGCTCAATCCACTCGCATTTCAGCGCGATTACTGGGTTATGCTGGGGGTCAGCGCACTGTTGACCGCGCTGTGCCTCGGCAGGAAACGTCGCATCGGACAAGGCGCAGGCGCACTTTTATTATGTGCTTTCGTCGCTTACCTTTCGGTGTTGTTCTTTTTTTCCTAACCAGAACATCAAAACAAACAGGATTATCCAGGCATGTCACATTTTGAACTACAACCCGGTTTTGATTTTCAACAAGCAGGCAAACAGGTTCTGAGCATCGAGCGCGACGGGCTGGCGCAGCTCGACCGCTACATCGACGACAACTTCACCCAGGCCTGCGAAAAAATATTCTACTGTCGCGGAAAAGTGGTGGTGATGGGCATGGGAAAATCAGGCCATATCGGTTGCAAAATGGCCGCGACCTTCGCCAGCACCGGCACGCCTTCCTTTTTCGTTCATCCCGGCGAAGCCAGCCATGGCGATCTGGGGATGGTCACCCCGCATGATATTGTGATCGCCATTTCCAACTCCGGCGAATCCAATGAGATCTTATCGCTGATCCCGGTATTGAAACGGCAGAAAATATTTTTGATCTGTATGACCGGCAATCCAGAAAGCACGATGGGAAAAGCCGCCGATATTCACCTGTGCATCCACGTCCCGCAGGAAGCCTGTCCGCTCGGGCTAGCGCCCACCAGCAGCACAACCGCAACCCTGGTGATGGGGGATGCCATGGCGGTGGCGCTGTTGCAGGCGCGCGGTTTCACCGCCGAAGACTTTGCCTTATCCCACCCGGGCGGCGCGCTGGGACGCAAACTGCTGCTGCGCGTGAGCGATATAATGCACTCGGGCGATGAGATCCCGCAGGTGCCTCTTGATGCCTCCCTGCGCGACGCATTGCTGGAAATTACGCGCAAAAATCTGGGAATGACGGTAATCTGCGATGCGAAGATGAACATTCAGGGCATCTTCACCGATGGCGACCTGCGCCGGATTTTCGACATGAATATAGACTTGAACAGCGCGCGTATTGCTGATGTTATGACCGCAGGCGGCGTTCGCGTCACGCCGCAAACGCTGGCGGTTGATGCCTTGAATTTGATGCAATCACGCCACATTACCTCGTTGCTGGTCGCGGAGAACAACCAACTGCTTGGTATTATTCATATGCACGATATGCTGCGCGCTGGCGTAGTGTGATAATCCCATACTGTAGAATAAAGAACCAAGGATAAACCTGAATGAGTAAAACCGGGGCGCAAACCGATACCTGCTACGGACCCGTCGATCGCCTGGTACTGGATAAGGCCCATGATATTCGTCTGTTGATCTGCGATGTCGATGGCGTGATGTCCGACGGCTTGATCTACATGGGCAATCAGGGCGAAGAACTGAAAGCGTTCAACGTCAGGGACGGTTACGGCATCCGTTGTTTGCTGACCGCCGGGATCGACGTCGCCATCATTACCGGGCGCTCGGCCAAGCTGCTGGTCGATCGTTGCAACACGCTGGGGATCAAGCACCTTTATCAGGGACAGTCGGACAAGATTTTGGCCTTCAACGATCTGTTGGATAAACTGTCGGTGAAGGCCGGTCAGGTTGCTTACATCGGCGATGACCTGATCGACTGGCCGGTGATGGCTCAGGTGGGGCTCAGCGTTGCCGTCGCGGACGCTCACCCGATGCTGTTGCCGCGGGCCGATTATGTCACGCGGATTGCCGGCGGACGTGGCGCCGTACGCGAACTTTGCGATTTAATTCTGCTCTCACAAGATAAGCTGGAACATGCCAAAGGGTTGTCGATATGAGTAGAGCAAAGCGTTGGCTGACGGCCCTGCTGGCACTGCTGGTTCTTGTTTTAATCGGCTGGAGCCTTACCGATCAGGAGGCGCTATCGCCGTCGGATAAACCCGATAGTGCGGCGCCGGTTTATACCAGCGAGAAAACCACCACGCTGGTTTACAGCCCGACGGGGAGACTCAGCTATCGTCTGATTGCCGATAAAGCGGAATATTTCGACGACGAGCAGCTCAGTTGGTTCACGACCCCGGTCGCTACGCTGTTTAACGACCAGGGAACGGCCACCTGGTCGGTGCGAGCCGATCGCGCCAAGTTGACCAAAGAAAAAATGCTCTATCTGTATGGCCACGTGGAGGTCAACAGTCTGACGAATGATTCACAGCTGGAGCGGATTAAAACCGACAATGCCCAGGTCAATCTGGCGACTCAGGATGTCTCTTCCGACGACGAGGTCACCCTATATGGCGCGAGTTTCACCTCTAATGGAATGAAAATGCGTGGTAATCTGCGTGAGAAAACAGCCGAGTTGATCGAAAAGGTAAAAACCTCTTATGAAATTCAAAACAATAAATAACCAGATGCGCAACGCCCTGCTCGCCGGCTCGCTGTTAACCGTTAGCGTTTCAGCCTTTGCCGTGACGGGGGATAGCAATCAGCCGATTAATATCGATTCAGCGCAGCAGTCGCTGGATATGCAAGGCAATACCGTGACCTTTACGGGTAACGTGGTGGTCAAACAGGGCACGATCGAGGTCAAGGCCGATAAAGTGGTGGTGATACGTCCGCAGGGCGCGCAGGGTAGAGAGGTGGTGGAAGGCTACGGCAACCCGGTCACGTTTTACCAGATGCAGGACAACGGCAAACCGGTAAAGGGTCATGCCCAGAAGATTCGCTATGAGCTGGCCAATGACTTTCTGGTGCTGACCGGTAACGCCTACCTGGAGCAGATGGATAGCAACGTCAAAGGCGATCGCATCACCTATCTGGTGAAACAGCAGCAGATGGAAGCGTTCAGCGACAAAGGCAAACGCGTCACCACCGTCCTGGTTCCTTCCCAGCTTCAGCAGAAAGATGGCAAGGGAGCGACCTCCAACTCTCAACAATCGAAACCACGAGTCACCGAATAACTTATGGCAACATTAATCGCAGAAAACCTGGCTAAGGCGTATAAAGGCCGTAAGGTCGTGGAAGATGTCAGCCTGACCGTTAACTCCGGCGAGATTGTCGGCCTGTTGGGCCCCAACGGCGCCGGGAAAACCACCACGTTTTATATGGTTGTCGGGATCGTCCCGCGTGACGAAGGGCGGATCGTGATTGATGATGAAGATATCAGTCTGCTTCCGCTTCACGATCGCGCGCTAAGGGGAGTCGGCTACTTGCCACAGGAAGCCTCGATCTTTCGCCGGTTGAGCGTATACGACAATCTCATGGCGATACTGCAGATCCGCAAAGATCTGACCGCTGAGCAACAGGAAGACCGCGCAAACGAACTAATGGAAGAATTCCATATTATTCATTTGCGCGATAGTCTGGGACAATCGCTGTCCGGTGGGGAAAGACGCCGGGTGGAGATTGCCCGCGCGCTGGCGGCGAATCCGAAATTCATCCTGCTGGATGAACCTTTTGCCGGCGTTGACCCCATTTCGGTGATTGATATAAAAAAAATAATTGAACATCTGCGTGACAGCGGACTCGGCGTCTTGATCACCGATCATAACGTTCGCGAAACGCTGGATGTCTGTGAGCGCGCCTATATCGTCAGCCAAGGGCATTTAATCGCTCATGGTTCACCGACAGAGATACTGGCCGACGAACAGGTAAAACGCGTCTATCTGGGCGAAGGCTTCAGACTCTGATAGGGTAGAGCTCTTAAGCATGTTCTATACCAGATAGATTTATGGTGGGCGACCCTGCCCGTTTTCAAAGGCCAACGCAGTGCGTTGTCAAAAAACGCCCCCAGCGTTTTTTCAAGGTACAACAAGGCGATAACTGAATGATTTCCCGGAATTTCAGACCGGGACATGCGCCGCTGTAGCCGGAAATTCACAGGGAATATAAGGAATTTAGCGCAACTTATGAAGCAAGGTTTGCAACTCAGGCTTAGCCAGCAACTGGCCATGACTCCACAGCTACAACAGGCAATCCGCCTGCTGCAACTGTCCACGCTTGAACTGCAACAAGAGATTCAACTGGCGCTGGAAAGCAATCCGTTGCTTGAGCAAACGGACAATCACGAAGAAATAGAGTCATTCGAGACCACAGACAGCGATTCACTGGACACCGGTGAAGCCCTTGAACAAAAAGATATGCCGGAAGAGCTGCCGCTTGACGCGACCTGGGATGAAATCTATTCCGCTGGCACGCCGTCCGGCACCGGCACCGACTATCGCGATGAGGAACTGCCGATCTACCAGGGTGAAACCACCCAGACCCTTCAGGATTATCTGATGTGGCAGGTCGAGCTGACGCCTTTTTCCGATACCGATGCCGCCATCGCGACATCCATCGTCGACGCCGTGGACAATACGGGCTATCTCACCGTACCGCTGGAAGACATTCTTGACAGCGTCGGCGATGAAAACGTCACGCTGGATGAAGTTGAAGCCGTATTAAAACGGGTTCAACGCTTTGATCCCGTCGGCGTCGCGGCTCGCGATCTGCGCGATTGCCTGTTGGTCCAGCTTTCACAGTTCGCCCAGGATACGCCCCGTCTCGCGGAAGCCCGGCTGATCGTCAGCGAGTATCTGGATTTGCTGGCGAATCACGATTTCCGCAGCCTGATTCGCATCACCCGACTGAAGGAAGAAGTACTGAAAGAGGCGCTGGCGCTGATTCAGTCTCTCGATCCGCGTCCCGGCCAGTCAATCAATACCGGTGAGTCGGAATATGTCATCCCAGACGTACTGGTACGAAAAATCCACAACCGCTGGGTGGTGGAGCTCAACACCGACAGTATTCCCCGGCTACAGATTAATCAGCAATATGCCGCACTGGGCAACAGCGTGCGTAGCGACAGCGACGGTCAGTTCATTCGCAGCCATTTGCAGGAAGCCCGCTGGTTAATCAAGAGCCTGGAAAGCCGCAATGATACGTTGCTGAAGGTCACCCGTTGCATCGTCGAACAGCAGCAGGCGTTCTTCGATCAGGGCGAGGAATTCATGAAGCCGATGGTGCTGGCTGATATCGCCCAGGTCGTGGATATGCATGAATCCACCATTTCCCGCGTGACCACGCAGAAGTTCCTGCACAGCCCGCGCGGCATTTTTGAACTAAAATACTTCTTCTCCAGCCATGTAAATACCGACAATGGAGGCGAAGCGTCCTCAACGGCGATTCGGGCGTTGGTCAAAAAGTTAATCGCTGCGGAAAACCCCGCCAAGCCGTTAAGCGACAGCAAGCTCACCACGTTGCTTTCTGAACAGGGCATCATCGTGGCGCGGCGTACCGTGGCAAAATATCGAGAGTCTTTATCTATCCCACCATCAAACCAGCGTAAACAATTGGTTTGATCTCAACAGAGAAGGAAGACACTATGCAGCTCAATATTACCGGACACCATATCGAAATTACCGAACCTTTACGCGATTTCGTGAATAACAAGTTTGCTAAGTTGGAGCAATTTTTTGACCGCATTAACCAGGTCAATGTGGTGCTTAAAGTGGAGAAAGTGCAAAAAATCGCCGATGCCACGCTCCACGTTAATGGCGGAGAGCTGCATGCCACATCGGAAGCGGAAGATATGTACGCAGCCATCGATTTACTGATCGATAAACTGACCCGGCAGCTAAACAAGCATAAAGACAAACTCAAACAGCACTGATAGCCCTCTCCGATGGTTTGACCGGAGAACAGACCTGGCCCATAAAACCGGTGGGTCAGGCTCAACTGAAGTGAACGCGTCGTCAAGTGAATATAAAATGAACAACGAACCCATTTTGCAACTCAACAGCGTATTACGCCCCGACTGTACCCGAAGCTCAGTCCAGTGCCAGAGCAAGAAACGGGCATTGGAAATCATCAGTGAGCTGGCCGCCAAACAGCTTAATCTGTCCTCTCAGATTATCTTTGACGCGTTACTCACCCGTGAACGCATGGGCAGCACCGGTATCGGGAACGGCATCGCCATACCGCATGGCAAGCTCGAAGGGGAAGATGTTTTGGGCGCAATCGGCGTATTTATCCAGTTGGAACAGCCCATCGCCTTCGACGCTATCGATAACCAGCCTGTTGACTTGCTTTTTGCCTTGCTGGTTCCGGCAGAACAATGTAAAACCCATTTACATACGTTATCACTTGTCGCCAAACGATTAGCCGATAAAACCGTTTGCCGCCGTCTGCGTGCCGCCCAAAGCGATGACGATCTGTATCAGATTATGACGGAAGCCGGTTAAGTCAGGTGACGATAGCGGTGATATACCCAGTAAATTTCACAGTACGGAACAAAAAGTTGCCGTTTTGAGCAACGCGAAACGCCGGCCCTTTACGGGCGCGACGCCTGGATGCATCGGTAATCGAATGCAGCCATGCGTCGGCGGCTTGAAATATCAAGAGCACAAATGGCGGCATGGTCTGTCATAAGCGTGTTATAACCATTCATCATTGCAAAACAATCATTACAACAACAATGGCAGCGCTAGTTCGCCATCACGTTGCCAGGGGGGAGTGGTCAGATGGTGCTGATGATCGTCAGTGGTCGCTCAGGCTCAGGAAAATCCGTGGCCCTGCGCGCGCTGGAAGATATGGGGTTTTATTGTGTCGATAACCTCCCGGTGGTTTTGTTGCCGGAACTGGCTAATACGCTGTCGGCACGGAACATCTCAGCAGCGGTCAGCATTGACGTGCGTAACATGCCGGAATCGCCGGAAATTTTCGAGCACGCGATGGCGCAGCTGCCGCAAAGCTTCGCGCCGCAGTTGCTGTTTCTGGACGCCGACCGCAACACATTGATCCGCCGTTACAGCGATACCCGACGTCTGCACCCGTTATCCAGCAAGAACCTGTCCCTGGAGAGCGCCATCGATGAAGAAAACGATCTGCTGGAACCGCTGCGCTCGCGCGCCGATCTGATCATTGACACCTCGGAGATGTCGGTTCACGAGCTGGCGGAAATGCTGCGAACCCGCCTGCTCGGCAAGCGGGAACGCGAACTGACCATGGTTTTTGAATCTTTCGGCTACAAGCATGGCATCCCAATCGACGCCGACTACGTGTTTGATGTGCGTTTCCTGCCCAACCCTCACTGGGATCCGAAATTACGACCGATGACCGGTTTGGACAAACCGGTCGCCGCCTTCCTCGACCGTCATACCGAAGTACATAATTTTATCTATCAAACCCGCAGCTATCTGGAACTCTGGCTGCCCATGCTGGAAACCAATAATCGCAGCTATCTGACCGTGGCCATTGGCTGTACCGGCGGCAAACACCGTTCCGTCTATGTTGCGGAGCAGTTGGCTGATTACTTCCGCTCGCGCGGTAAAAATGTACAGTCCCGCCACCGCACTCTGGAAAAACGCAAGCAATCATGACCGTTAGACAATCTGTTGAAATAAAAAACAAGCTGGGCATGCATGCCCGTCCCGCCATGCAACTGTTTGAGCTGGTGCAAAGTTTTGATGCTGAAGTGATATTACGCAATGACAGCGGCACCGAAGCGGAAGCCAGCAGCGTCATCGCCATGCTGATGCTGGACTCGGCCAAAGGCCGGCTTATCGAAGTGGAGGCCAGCGGCCCGGATGAAGCCAACGCGCTGGCCGCGGTTATCCAGCTGTTCGAAGCCGGGTTTAACGAGGAGTAACAAACCGCCCTCCCCGGCCTCATCACCGTTAGGCCTGCCGCGCAGGCTACTCTCCCGCAATCTTCATTGCAGGCAACAACACCGAACCGCATTGAATATTGCTGCGCGTTTCGATGTCATTTCCTATCGTCACGATATTGCGCAGCATGTCTTTCAGGTTGCCCGCGATGGTTATTTCGCTGACCGGATACTGAATTTCACCATTCTCGACCCAGAACCCGGAAGCGCCGCGGGAATAGTCACCGGTCACGCCGCTCACGCCCTGCCCCATCAGTTCAGTCACCAACAGCCCTTTGCCCATCTGTTTCAACAAGCCGTCAAAATCCAGCCCCTGGCCGGCAATGCGCCAGTTATGAATGCCGCCGGCATGGCCGGTGCTCTTCATGCCCAGCTTGCGAGCCGCATAGCTGGTCAGCAGCCAGGTTTGCAGTACGCCGTCTTTCACAATTTCACGCTGGCTGGTACGCACGCCTTCGCTGTCGAACGGCGTGGAGGCCAACCCTTTACGCAGATGCGGCAACTCCTCAATCGTCAGCCATGACGGCAGGATCGGCTGACCCAGCTTATCCAGCAGGAAAGTGGATTTACGATACACGCTGCCGCCGCTGATCGCGCCGACCAGATGGCCGAACAGCCCGGTCGCCACTTCCGCGGAAAACAGGACCGGAGCCTGCATGGTCGGCAGCTTGCGTGGAGATAAACGCGACAGGGTGCGGCGCGCGCACTCTTCGCCGACCCATTCGGGCGTGCGCAGCTCATCCAGCGACCGACCGATGGTATAGGCATAATCACGCTCCATGTCTCCGTTAACTTCCGCGATGACACAGCTAGACATAGAGTGGCGGCTGGAGCAATAGCTCTGCAACATGCCGTGACTGTTGCCAAAAACCCTAATGCCGTAGTGGCTGTTAAAGCTGCCGCCTTCGGTATTGGTGATACGCGTATCCGCTTTCAATGCGGCTTGCTCGGCGCGCGCCGCCAGCTCGATACCGCGCTCCGCATCCAACTCGGACGGATGAAACAGGTCCAGATCCGGCGCATCAAAAGCCAGCAGCTCCTTATCCGCCGGACCGGCGAATGGATCGACGGACGTGTAACGGGCAATATCCAATGCGGCCTGCACGGTACGCGCTATCGCGTCGGGACTAAGATCGGTGGACGACGCGCTGCCTTTGCGTTGCTGGTGGTACACCGTAATGCCGAGCGCGCCATCGCTATTGAATTCTACGTTTTCAACTTCACCATAGCGGGTGCTAACGCCAATCCCTGTCGTTTTTGACACCGCGACTTCCGCCGCATCCGAACCCGCTCGCGCCAGTTCCAGCGCCTGAGCAACCGCCTGTTCCAGCGCTTTGCGCTGTTGTGCAACCTGAGTGATTATTGTCATCGTCCTGCCGTAATGAGTGAAAAACCGAAGCCAACATATACCTGCAACTTAAAGCATGGCGGGTATAAAACGGTGTAACATAGTGCCTTTAAGTCTAACAGGATCTTTAGACAATTTCGCACAAAGCCCAAACCTGTTAGGATCAGCTTCTTTTTATGATGGGCGTCTTGCTCGTCGCCCTAAGGGCCGCCGCTGAGGCGTTAAAAATGAATGTCAGGCATTCCGCCTTTTCCCCTTATGGGCCGTCACCGTGTGACGTTGAAAAACGCGCCTGCGTTTTTTTACTGGAGATTTTAAGGATTCGACATGAACAAGAAACCCGAAGACTGGCTTGAGGAAGTTCCGGACAACAACCAGGATGACGATGATGAAATTATCTGGGTCAGCAAAAGCGAGATAAAACGTGATGCCGAGGCGTTGAAAGATCTTGGCGCGGAACTGGTCGATCTGGGTAAAAATGCGCTGGAACGAATTCCGCTGGATGACGATCTGCGCGCAGCGATCGAGCTGGCGCAGCGTATCAAGAAAGAAGGCCGCCGCCGCCAGCTGCAGCTTATCGGAAAGATGCTGCGAGCCCGCGATCCGGAACCGATTCAAACTGCGCTGGATAAGCTGAGAAACCGCCATAACCAGCAGGTGGTACTGTTCCACAAGTTGGAGCAACTGCGCGATCGCCTGATGGAAGAAGGCGACAACGCCATCCCCGACGTTCTGACGCTCTACCCTCATGCGGATCGTCAGCAGCTACGCTCGTTAATTCGTAACGCTCAAAAAGAAAAATCCGCCAACAAACCGCCGAAATCCATGCGCCAGATTTTTCAATACCTACGCGAGTTGGCCGAAGTCAGCGAATAACAGGAAATGCAGCAAGCCCCGGAAATGGATGGGGCAACGCTGTCAAAATCCGATGTCAGGGCCGAATCCGGCAGGAATCGTGGCAAAACAGCCAGCCGGATGACTTCAGGATTTAGCCGCACCATAATGTCGGCACCAGATCTCCAGTTGTTCAGGCGGTAATGGCCGGGAAAAGAGAAACCCCTGAGCCAGGTCATAGCCCTGCTCCGTCAGTATTTCCCGCTGTTTTTCATTTTCCACCCCTTCCGCCACCACGCTTAGATGCAGGCTTTCGCCAATATGGGTGACAGCATCGGTAAGCACGCGGTTTTTCTGATGAGATTCAATATCATGAACAAAACTTTGGTCGAGTTTCAGCTCATCGAAGCTGATACGGTTGAGATAGCTTAAGCTGGCAAACCCGGTGCCGAAATCATCCATCGATAGCCTGACGCCCAGATGGCGCACCTTATTCAGGATATTGATGGTGTCGGCGTTGGTATCGAGAATAACCTCTTCGGTAATTTCAATGGTCAGATGTTCTGGTTGCAGCGACGATTGCAATAACGTACGTGAAATCAGCGCGGGCAGCTCAGGATTGTGAAAATTGGTCGGCGACAGGTTAATCGATACCGCCGGCACATTCACGCCGCGCTGGTGCCAGTCGCCAAGCTGTCGGCAAGCGCCGGTAAGCACCCATTCCCCCAACATTTCCATCAATCCGCACTCCTCCGCCAGGGGGATGAATCGAATCGGAGAAATTTCACCGAATTCGGGATGAAACCAGCGCGAAAGCGCTTCGACGCCATGGATAGAGCCGCTCTTCAGGCTAATCTGCGGCTGATAATAAAGCTGTAAAGAGGATTCCTCGAGCGCCTTTCTCAGCGCGCTTTCCAGCGTCAAACGCCGTCTGGCGATCGCATTCATCTCTTTGTTGAAAAAGCCCAAATGTCCGCGCAGATGATACTTCGCCTGATGCAGGGCAATATCCGCCCCCTTGATTAAGGCCCCGACGTCACGGCCGTTGTCGGGATAGAGGCTGATGCCGATGGTAACGGAAGGCGTCACCACCATCCCATTAATTGAAAAGGGTTTTGACAAAATAGCCAGAAGTCGCTTAGCCGTTGCGGTAATGTTTCGCACGTCGGCCACATTCAACAACATGGCGAACTCATCGACCGAAAGTTTACCCACCAAATCGGCAGCGCCGCACTGCTGACGCAGGCACTCCGCGATATGACGCAGCAATTTGTCGCCGGCCGCAACGCCCAGAGAGCTGTTGACCTGTTTGAAACGATCCAGACTGATCATCAGCACGGCTAAGGCGTGACCGCGGCGGACGGCGTTAATCACCGCATTCTCTGCGCTGGCAAGGAACAGATCACGGTTAGGCAACCCGGTTAAGGGATCGAAAAACGCCAACTGCCGGATTCTTTCACTGGACTCATCCCGCTCTATCGCCAATGCGCACAGGCCGATACTCAGCATCACCAGATTCTGGTGGAATTTGCTCGGGCCGCGTTCCTGCCGAAAATAGAACGCAAAGGTGCCGATAACCTGATTCTGGCTTGAAAATACGGGGCTGGACCAACAGGCAAGCAGTCCCAGAGGCAAAACCTGCTCGCAGCAATCCGCCCACAATGGATTGCTGGCGATATCGCTGACCAGTACGGGTACGCCTAACCAGGCGGCGGTGCCGCAGGAGCCGGCCTTAGGCCCAATCGGCGTGCCGTCCAATGCCTGACTGTAAGAGGAAGGCAGGCTCGGCGCCGCCAGCGGCCGCAAATAACCAAGCTTGTCTACGCGCGAGACGCTGCATATCACTTCCGGCGCGATACGTTCTATTTCCAGACAAAGCCGTTCAATCACCTCTTCCAAAGGCCGATCGCGTGCAAGCGCCTCAAGCACCGGGAATTGCAGCACCTCATACATTTTTGTTGTGGTGATGTCGGTAAATACGCCGATGGCATACATCACATTATTGCGTTCATCGTAAAAATGATTAAGAACAATGGAGCACCACAGCGGATAACCGGATTTATGATAAACCCGAGTTTCAACATGATAACGATGGTCTGCCGTCTGGCATTTATCCTTGTCCGGCTGACATCCAAACCCTGACTCGCACCGGATAAGTTTTTCTGGACTCCGCTCTGACGCCTCTTGCTGGCTGTAGCCGAAAAGCTGCGTAAAGCCGGGGTTTACAAAAGCCGTTCGCCGCTGACCACCAACGTAACGGGCGATAAGCATCGCGCCGTCGCTACCGTTGACGGCCGCGGCCAATAGCCATTCTTCAACCGGTTCGGAACCAGAACCCGCCACAGGGGGGTGATTTTCCATCAATTGAACTCCTTTCACTAAACAGAGCCATCATCGTTATTGCGTACCCACGTTGGGAGCCGATAACCCCCAACGCTTAGCAACCTCAAACATCAGCGATTGAAATTCGCTTGCTGACTTACTACTCAATCGCCGGCAGGCGATCATTCCCGGCCGATCAGCATTCGGTCGGTAGCGGCAATATTGTTCATACCGGATAAGGTGAATACCCGCATTGAAGCTTCTAACAGGTCGGCCTGATCGGCCAGCGAACTGGTGGCTGACGAGGCCTCTTCAACCAGAGCGGCATTTTGCTGCGCCACCTGCTCCAGCTGCGTTACCGCAACGTTCACCTGCTCGATTCCCTTGCTCTGCTCTTCCGAAGCTAAAGAAATACCGGAAACCAACTCCTTCACTTTACTCACTTCGGCCAGTAGGGTTTCCATATCCTGTCCAGATACGGATGCCAGCGCGGAGCCCTGCTGGATTTTGTTACTGGTGTCGCCAATCAGCTCTTTGATTTCTTTCGCCGATGTCGCGCTACGCTGCGCCAGATTGCGCACCTCGGAGGCCACCACCGCAAAACCTTTTCCTGCCTCACCGGCCCGGGCCGCTTCAACCGCGGCATTCAGCGCCAATATGTTGGTTTGAAAGGCGATGGAATCTATCACGCCGATAATGCTGGAGATTTTCTCCGAGCTCTCAGAGATATCCTGCATCCGGTTAACGATATTGGTGATGTTCTCACCATTTTTTTCCGCTAATCCGGTCATGTTTTCCGTCATTCCGGTGACCAGTCGGGTGTTTTCCGTATTCTGCTTCACCGACGAGGTTAACTCTTCCATGCTGGCCGCCGTCTGCTCAATCGACGAAGCCTGCTCTTCCGTACGTGATGACAAATCCTGATTACCGGCGGAAATCTGGCGGGTACCGACGGAAATAACTTCAGAAGACGCCCTGACATCGGAAACAATGCCCTTAAGCGACTGCTTCATATCTTCCAATGAAGTCAACAATCCCCCCATTTCCGTTTTAGGCTGAGGAGGAATATCAAGCGACAAATCCCCCTTGGCAATGAAGCCAAAGGCCTGTTTCGCCTCATTAATCGGAGTAAAAATAACGGTACTCACTAATATTTTAGATAGAATAATCAATACGATGGTCAAAATAATGGCGGCCACCACCACGCTTACATTAATTTTATAGGAATCAACGGAATGTTCGATTTCCCGATCGCCAAGCGTCCGAGCAAAATCAGAAAACTCGCTAATACTCTTCTGAAGCATTTCACCTTTTATTGAAGTCGTCGTCGTTACCAACTCATAAAAAAGATCCAGATTACCCGAATCCAGAGCCTGTTTGGCAGGCGTAATGCCTTCTTTTATATACGTATCGTAGGCTTTTTCAATATTAAGACGAAGGTCTCGCCCGCGTTCCGTTACCGGGACAATACTGTGCAGCATCGCCATGTTTTTGTTTGCTGAATTCAAATAATAGTCCGCTTTGTCCCCCATGCCGTCTGTATTTTTTTGATCTTCTTTCGCTATGGCTAAGTTATAAAGAACAATCCTGGCACTTAATAAGTCAGAATATAACGCATTGAGGGGATTAAGCTGATCCCCTTCAATCCTGTCTATGGTATATAGCGCATCTTTACTTTTAGTCAGGGCATTGATACTGAAAACACTGACAGCGATGAGTGAAAGGCTGAACAATCCTATAATTATAGTCAACCCTAGACTTATTTTTAACTTCTTGAACATTGTCACCTCCAAAAATATTTGCAACGGTGACTATCGTCCTGATTTGATAAATCTTTATCTCAAACGCCTTATTTAAGATTATCCCCCGCATAAAAATTCAATTAAGACAATGATCTCGAAGTTACCCACATTGATAGCGGGTAATATTATAGATTTGCTATTGTGCATTGAAATAATCTCATTATGAAACCATTTTTGTTTCATTTGACTATGAAAAAAAACTAATGACTTGTATTTATAATAAGCTGAGGAAAGATAATGACAGGATTAAATATCACGATTTTGTAACACATATGATAATCATTAATCTTATAGCGATTGCAGAGTTAATATAAAAATCAAAGAGTCATAAAAATGAGGATTATTACGCCATCGCGCTTTGTGGGTTACTTATGTAAAAATTTCGAAAAAATATTCACCGTCAATGACAATATCGTCGGCACCCGTCACGCCGTAATGAAAAAAATTCAGCCCGTTTGGACAACAACATCGAATGATAATCAATTTTCATTCTCGCTAGTGATACGGCTCGCTGATTTTTATCTATTTAAATAAAACAGCGCCCATCTCCGATGAGAAAAAACCTTGAGTGACCATCACAGCCTAATACTGTTTTTTACTATCGGGATATATTTAATTAAGATTGTTTAATACCCATCCCCCAATAATACCCGGCAGAGAAAGATCTCAGCACAAACGTATCCTGTCGATTAACGAAATATCCCCGGCATAGGACCAGCGCGCATAGGTACTGAAAATGATGCTATCGCCTTATTTATCATACAAAAAAGGCGGCAACCTAGCGCGGCGCCGCCTTGTTAAATTGCTTATCGGCATCAGATTACGCCGTACCGCCCACGGTAAGGTTGTCCAGCTTCAATGTCGGCTGCCCTACGCCCACCGGCAGACTCTGGCCTTCTTTACCACAGACGCCCACGCCTTTATCCAGCGACAGGTCGTTGCCTACCATCGAAATCTGCTGCATGGCCTCAATACCGGAACCAATAAGCGTCGCGCCTTTCACCGGGCTGGTGATGCGGCCTTTTTCGATCAGGTAAGCTTCCGACGTGGAGAAGACGAACTTACCGGAGGTAATATCCACCTGACCGCCGCCGAAATTCGGCGCATACAGACCATAATCAACGCTGGCGATAATCTCTTCCGGCGTTGATTTTCCGTCCAGCATGTAAGTGTTGGTCATCCGCGGCATCGGCAAATGCGCATAGGATTCGCGGCGGCCATTTCCTGTCGGTGCGACCCCCATCAGACGGGCGTTGAGTTTGTCCTGCATATACCCTTTCAGAACGCCGTTCTCTATCAGTACGTTATACTGTCCAGGCACCCCTTCGTCATCCATCGCCAGTGAACCACGGCGGCCATCCAGCGTACCGTCGTCAACCACCGTACAAAGTTCGGATGCCACCAGTTCCCCGATCTGTCCGCTGAAGACCGAGGTGCCACGGCGGTTAAAGTCGCCTTCCAGGCCGTGTCCTACCGCCTCATGCAGAAGTACGCCCGGCCAGCCGGCGCCCAGCACCACCGGCATGGAACCTGCCGGCGCCGCAACCGCTGACAGGTTAACCAGCGCCATGCGCACGGCCTCCTTCGCCCAGGCGTCAACGCGCGCTTCCCCCTCCGCGAGGTCCCAGAAATAGTCATAACCGCTACGCGCGCCGCCGCCGCTGGCGCCGCGCTCACGTTTGCCGTCCTCCTCAACCAGCACGCTGATAGACAGGCGAACCAGCGGGCGAACATCCGCCGCCAGCGTACCATCCGTCGCGGCGACCAGCACCAGTTCATACACGCCGGTCAGGCTGGCGGTCACCTCCTGCACTCGGGCGTCGGCGGCGCGAGCCACGCTATCCGCACGTTGCAACAGGGATATCTTGTCTTCGCGGCTCAGGCTATCCAGCGGATTAAATCGAGAATAAAGCATGGGGTGAGACACTTCGCCCAGCGTATGCGCCGTGCCATTGCCCTGTTCGCGCACAATACTGCGCGCCGCCTGCGCACTCTGATGCAACGCGTTCAGCGTGATCTGATCGGCATAGGCAAAACCCGTTTTTTCACCACTCACGGCGCGGATCCCCACACCCTGATCGATATTGTAGGAGCCGTCCTTGATAATGCGATCTTCCAGCACCCAGGATTCATGATAGCTGGACTGAAAATAGAGGTCGGCATAATCCAGACGACGCTCATTTAACACGCCCAATACCGAAGACAGGTCTTGAAGACTCAACTTGTTTGCGGTGAGTAATTGCTCACTGACAAAAGACAGACTCATAGTTTTTCACTCTTTATTAAATGAAGTCGGGTGAACGAACCGCGCTAGCCCTTTATGCCGCTCTTCGCCGCCAGGGATAACTCGTCCCATGGTTTCCCCAGATATCCGAATATTTTAACTCACGGGCATCGCCCTATTCAGCCTTGTTGTTGCTCGGTTCACGCAGTACTTCCTGAATCTTCGGCTGATCAAGGCTACCGGAAATCTGATAGCGGATCAGCGAAATCTTATTCCATAACGGCGCCAGTACTTTACTGGCGGCAAATACGGCCGCCCCCACCACCGGGTTGATGACAAAAGCCGTTGCCACCCCCACGGTAGCTGAAATTTCCGGCGCGATCACCGCTTCCATATTGATCTGGCGATTCGCCAAATCGACATCGCCCTTCATGGCGATATCCGCTTCCAACCCGTCAACCAGCATATCGTCGGTATGCAAAACACCGTCTTTGATCCATGCGGTGCTGCGAATGGAGTCAAAATAAAAACCCCGGCCAAAGGTATCGCTGAAATCAAATTTAAGCTTACGCAGCAGCGCATCAAAACTGACCAACCGCAGCAGTTGCCCCGCCTGTCCGGCACCCACGTCTGCAATCTCGCCTTTGCCGATGCGCGTATGCAGTATGCCGCTCAGACTGGCGATTACCGGCGCCCAGGGCGTACCCCGCCAGTAAAGATCGTAATCGACATCGAAAGCCCCGGCGCGCAGCGGCGTCTCAATGCCAAACCACTCGGCATTCTCGATCAAACTATTGCCCGATACGCGTCCTTTCAGCGAGGTGCGGACGCCTTCGGCGTTTTCCTGCCAGCTGCCGTTGACCGTCAGACGCGCTTTCCCCGTATCAATGATGCCATCACTTAGCATCAATTTCCCTTTTTCTGGCCGTAAGGAGCCCTGAATCTGACCGAAATTCTGCCCGATGAACCAACACTGCCGGCAATTTATCTGCAATGCCGGCCAGCTCTCAAAGTCGACGCCTTTCTCATTCAACGGCGATCGGTTCTCGGCCAGTACGATGGGGTTTGTCGCCTCATCGCCTTTCCATTGCGGATTATAATAGAGATAACCAATATCACTGCGCCATATCCCGCTATTGGGGATATCAAGCGCGGCGTCAACCTCACGCCCCTTGACCAGCACCCGATTCCCGCTGCTCAGGGTACGTTGGCTGGTCACCGACAAATCGTGCCAATGCTGTCCCAGCAGATTCAGCGACGGCGTACGCAAGGTCATCTCGGCGGGGAAAAGGAAGCGGCTGGTCGACGCTGGCCTATCGCTACTGATTGACGAACGAGCCGCGGGCAATAATCCAAGCCAGCGCTCGCCATCAAGCGAAGGAAGATCGAGCACCAGAGCGGAGGCCTCCGGTAAGGACGGCGTTTTGGCGCCTTTTTGCCAGGCGGCCCGCGCCAGCGTCACCGCATCGCCTTTCAGCAACCACTGGCTGTTGAAGACATTGTCTTTGCCCAGACGCCCGGACACCTCAAAGCCGTTCAGATCGCCCTTAACCTTGACCTGTAAAGGAAGATTTTCACCGGCCGCTTTGCCCAGCGGCGCAGGTAAGTGACTGCTCACTTTATCCAGAGATGCCAGAACATCGACGCTATAGTTCGGCTTGCCGCCATGAGGCAACGTCACCGATACCGTGCTTTTCCAATCGGTGCTGCCGGAAAGATTATCGGCCGCCAGCCTTGGCAGCCCAGGGAAACGGGCAGGCTGCCACGCCCCCTGAAGACCAACGTTAACCAGAAACGCCTTATCCTGTTCTTCCGTGGTGAAATTCACCGTCATTGGCTGATTTAACCAATTGGCTTGCAGCGTTTCGCTACGCAGATTGCCGTTATCATAACGGAATTGACCGGTCAGGCTTTTTATCGTGGTTGATAGCGGCTTGAGGTAAAGGCTGTTGTCGTTCAGTGCGATATTACCGCTCGCCTGCACCAGCCCCCCCGTTAGCGGGATATCCAGATGCATCGTTCCTTTTACCACGCCGCCGATTTGCAGTTCTTCCAGCGCGGACCCCAGCGACGGTTTCAGCGGCGTCTGCTGGAAATAATGACCGATATCCGAACCTTCGCCTGCCAGATCGCCGTCGACAAATAAGCGTCCCTGGTGGTAATCGGGAATGACCGCACGGATATTTCTGCCATTCACCTCGCCCAGCGAAGTCTGCTGCGCCTGCATCCATAAACCGTTGTTGGCGAAATCGAGGTCGATATCCAACTGCGTCAAGGCGGGCCAACCCGGCTGAAACTCAAAAGTGGAATGTTTGACCGGCACCCATACTTGAAACTGCCCTTCGTTATGGGGGTAGGGAAAGCGCTGCGGATTACCGGCGAATATCAAGGTGCCGTTATCCACGGCTCCGCCCTTCAGCGCACCGCTCAGATAATCGACAAGATGCGCGCCCATAAAAGGTTCCGGGTAATAACGCCAGGCGTCGGCGGCATCCGTCAGACGCAGGCCGGCCAGAATATCCAGTCTTGGTTCGCCAGTTTCAGGTTGCTGATAATGGAAATCACCGTTTACCCATAGCGATTTAGCCTGAACATCCAGTCCATGGCTCCAAAGTTCCCAGCCCTGACTGTTGTAACGCCAGTCGATCGCCGCGCTGGCCTGATTGATTTCCAGCGGCGCCCTGAACATACCGTTATTGGGCAACTGGCTATTTGCCAATGCCAGCTCCAGGCGTCCGCGCCCGGCGCTGCCGCGCGCGGAGCCTGATAAATGATCCACGCCCGGCAAACGCTGCCACGCCCGCCAGCTGACATCCCGCCAGTGCGCCTGAAAACGACTTTTTTCCGCTTGATGCAGGGGAATATCCAGCGCCAGAGAATCAAGAACGCCCTTTGGCTGCATCGCATCCCAACGCGCTTTCAGCGTGGGGGTGGTGGTGGCAAGCAACGGCAGCACGCTACCCAGACGGGTTAAATCCAGGTTGCTGGCGCGAATACGCAGTTCTTCCTGGTTGTCGGAGTCGGGCGCATGTTCAGGTTTCGGCAGCCAAAGGGCGGAGAGTTGTCCCTTTGGCCAGGCTACGCCATCGGTTGCCAGATTCAGCGTTGGCACGGCCAACCGCCAGCCGTTATCCTGACGGCCGACGTGCAAAACCATGTCGTCCACGCTCAAACGATGCGTCTGTTCACCTTCGAGCCAGCTGGCGGCACCCTGATTAAGAAACACGTCTGCGCCGTGAACATCGCCCCCGTTGACCTTAAGCCAGGCCGACAGGCTGAAATCCGCGCTTTCCAGACCGGTATTGTGCTTCATCCAGCGGCTCAGCCAGGGCTTCATGTCGATGTTGTCGGCCTGAAGATAAATGGAGCCGTCATTGAGCCGTCCCTGCGCGTCGTCCAGGTCCATCCTCATCTGAACCACGCCGTGCTGACCGTTAAAGCTCGACAGGCTGATCAGACCTTCCGCGCGGTGCCGCTGATTGGCGTTCAGCCAGGTTAATTGAGGTATGCTGAATTCCGCATGCGAACCGGACGGCGTAAGAAACGAGATATGGCTGTCGCGTAGATCGAAATGGTCGAATTGGCGCAGGAAAAGGTCATTCAACCGGCCTGAAGCCATCAGGTCGCCGTCCTGGCGTTGCCGGCTCAGCGTGGTATTGAGATTAAGCCGTAGCTGATAGAACGTGAGATCGCGAAACTGCCAGCGCCCATGCAGTAAAGATTGCCAGACATCCAGCGCCAGCGTAATACGCTCCACCCGCAAATCGGACTCCGGCAGGGTGGTTTGAAACTTTTCAATTTCCAGCGTCGGACCGAAAGATTCCCAGCTGCCTTTGAGCGAGCCGAGCTTCAGCGGCACGCCTGAGACAGACTGAGCCCATGCCACCAGCTGTGGTCGGAAGCTATCGAGCTGCGGCAGCACCAATCTTAACCCGCTGACGAACAGCGCAATAATCACGATAAGAGTGGCGCCCGTTGCTAATAATATTCCGGGCAGTCGCCTCACGTATTTCTCCTTGTTTTCGTCACCGACGACGAGCGAAAGCCGCTTTCATCACTAGCCAAAATCGAGTTACCGGAATGACCACGGCGCAAAAACCTAGCCTCATCGCCGCATGCCCCCGACTCCGGGCTTGATTTCATCAGGGGGGGCTGCCAGTGCGAACCAGGAAGAACGCGCCGTGGCTGACGTGAGCCGCAAATTAATCTACATCATGACTACGTCGAACTGCTCCTGGCTATACAGCGGTTCAATCTGCACTTTGACCTGCTTGCCGACGAAAATTTCAACTTCGGCCAGCGCGTGCGACTCTTCGCTTTTCAGCGCTTCTCCCACCCTCGGCGAGGCATAGACCAGGAAGCGATCGGTATCATAAGCATGGTGAACGCGAACAATTTCACGCATAATCTCATAGCAAACGCTCTCAATGGTTTTCACCGTGCCGCGCCCATGGCAAGTCGGGCATTCGTAGCATAATACGTGTTCAATACTCTCACGGGTTCGCTTGCGCGTCATCTCCACTAATCCTAGTTGAGAGAAACCATTAATACTGGTTTTTACCCGATCTTTACTTAACGCCTGTTCCAGGGAATGCAGCACGCGGCGACGGTGATCTTCGTTATTCATATCAATGAAATCGATGATGATAATGCCGCCGAGATTGCGCAAGCGCAACTGCCGCGCTATCGCCTGGGTCGCTTCGATATTGGTGTTGAAAATGGTTTCATCCAGATTGCGATGACCGACGAATGCCCCGGTATTGATATCGATGGTAGTCATGGCTTCGGTCTGGTCAATAATCAAATAACCGCCTGATTTTAGTTCTACTTTTCTTTCCAGCGCCCGCTGGATTTCATTTTCCACATCAAACAGATCGAAAATCGGCTGCTTACCGGCGTAGTGCTCCAGCTTATTGGTCATTTCCGGAATATATTCCGCCGTAAACTCCAATAGCGAGTCATAGGTCAATTTGGAATCCACGCGGATACGATCCAGCGCCTCGCCGGCGAAATCACGCAGAACACGCTGCGCCAACGCCACTTCGCCATAGAGTTTATACTTGGTCTGGTTGCGTTTTTTTCGCTCCATGACCTTGATCCATAACCGCTTTAAAAATGCGGCATCCTGAGAAAGCTCTTCCTCGCCGATCCCTTCGGCGGCGGTGCGGATGATAAAACCGCCGTGCTCGTCGCAATAGTCGGCGACCGTTTTTTTCAAGCGTTCACGCTCGACTTCGCTTTCGATGCGCTGGGAAACGCCGACGTGGGAAGCGCCCGGCATAAAGACCAGATAGCGCGACGGCAACGTGATATCCGTCGTCAGCCGGGCGCCTTTGGTGCCTAACGGGTCCTTAACCACCTGCACCATCAGATCCTGCCCCTGGCGAACCAGCTCGGCGATATCGCGTACATGAAAGTTTTTCTGTTCGTCACCGGCGACGCATTCCGTATGCGGCATAATGTCGGATGCGTGCAGGAAGGCGGCCTTATCCAGCCCGATATCGACAAAAGCCGCCTGCATCCCTGGCAATACCCGACTCACCCGGCCTTTATAGATATTACCGACGATGCCGCGTTTGGCTTCGCGCTCGATATGGATTTCCTGCAAAATACCGCCATCGATATAAGCAACCCGCGTCTCTGATGGCGTGACGTTTACCAGTAACTCAGCAGTCATGTTTTCCTCTTGCAATCCGCAATGCAGCAAAATTACTGAACAACTCTTCGGTTTCCACCAGCGGCAGTCCTACCACTGCGTGGTAACTTCCCTTGATTGACTTCACAAAGCATCCGCCCTTGCCCTGAATGCCGTAGGCGCCGGCTTTGTCCATCGGCTCACCGCTGGCGATATAGCGGGCGATGTCCTGACGGGACAGCGTGCGAAAAACGACATCAGTAACAACCAGACTGCTTAAAATATCGTGCTTATCGGCCAGCGCCACGGCGGTCATCACCTGATGCTGTTGCCCGGAAAGCTGTGTCAGCATCTGTTCAGCATGGGCCTCATTCCGTGGTTTTTCCAGTACTTGTCCATTCAATACCACAATAGTATCGGCGCCCAGCACGGGTAAATCCGCCGGCGCGACCGCCACGCCTGCCGCCGCTTTTTCATGCGCGAGCCGACGAACATAGGTCTCCGCCGCTTCATTCGGCAAACGACGCTCCTCCACCGCCGCGTTCAAAAGCAAGAAAGGAATGTCGAGCAGCGTCAGCAGCTCGCGCCGGCGGGGGGAGGAAGATGCCAGATAAAGTTGAGTCATGAGCAGCCTTATTGCACGGTAAACTGACGGCGTATTTTGCGCATTAGCAGAAACAGCCACGGCCAGAGCACGCCGTCGACCACGCTATTCCAGAACGTTTCCGGGCGAAATGCGATGTTAATCACCAGAAACTCCGCCCAGAACACAATCAAATCCATCAGTAACGAAAGCAGCATGACAATCAATGCTTGCTGCCATAATGCCATATTCCGAAACAGTTGAAATTTAAACGAAACCAGGTAAGCGACGATACTCAGCGCCAGCGCCCGAACGCCCAGCGTCGAGCCCAAAACCAAGTCCATCACCATGCCGAGCACAAATCCGGTTCCCACATTAACCCGATGCGGCAGCGCCATCACCCAATAAATAAGAAACAGCGTCAGCCATGAGGGACGATACATATAGATCTGCTCAGGCCACGGCATAATCTGCAACAACATGGCGATGAGGAAAGAGAGCCAGATAATCCAGTTACCATGTCGTCGATAGCGATTCATTGGCGTACTCCCGGTGGCGTAGCAGCAGGATCGACCGCCGCCGCCGGCGGCCCCATCTCATCGGGAGAAGGTAAGACCTGAGGCATCATCTGCATCAGTCGTTCATTCGCGACCCGGTGAACCTCGGCCGGCGGTAGCGCGACGCCGGAATTTTTTTCCACGCCCCACAGCAGCAGCAGATAGCGCAGCCGTTGCAAACCGGCGGTCGGACGCGCCTGAATCACGGTATAAGCGCGCTGGGTATCAATTTTCACCGATGATACCACCGCGACAGGATACCCTTCAGGGAAGCGTCCTCCCAGCCCGGACGTCACCAGTACGTCGCCGACGCGAATATCCGTGTTATTGGGCAGGTGTTCCAGTTGCAGGTCGTCAGTACAGCCATTACCGGCGGCGATCACGCGGATATCGTTGCGCAGTACCTGAATCGGCAGCGCATGGGAAACATCGCAAATCAACAAAACCCGGCTGGTAAACTGCCCGACGGCCACC
Source organism: Brenneria bubanii (assembly GCF_022378355.1). Taxonomy (GTDB): domain Bacteria; phylum Pseudomonadota; class Gammaproteobacteria; order Enterobacterales; family Enterobacteriaceae; genus Brenneria; species Brenneria bubanii. The sequence goes on along the minus strand of NZ_JAKMAJ010000016.1, from coordinate 40,281 downwards.
ACCTGGCCCACCACGCCTTTATCGCTGATCACCGGCTGACCTTCATACACGCCGTTTACCTGGCCTTTATCAATGACGACCTGATCGCTATAGGGATCGGTGCCGGCAGAAAGCACCTGAGTCACTATTTTTTGCTCATCCTGACGCAGCGGAGAACCCAGCAGTTCACGTAACCGGGCATTTTCTTGTTTGAGTTGCCCCAGCAACAGTAAATCACTGTTTTTCATCAGCAACTCCTGACGCAACGCGGTATTTTCCAATCCCAGTTGTTCACGAGAAGCCAAAGATTCTGACATATTATCCAGCACCTGGCGCGGGCCGTTTGCCAGAAAATAGAATGGGCTGACGGCGGTATCCATATATGTTCTGATGTGAACGAAGGCACCAAGCCGACTGTCAGCAATGATCACGAAAATCGCGGTAACGACAGCAAGAAAAAGTCGTAGTTGCAGGGAAGGGCCCCTGCTAAAAATCGGCTTCATAAAATTTGCGTATTCCTCGACGGCAGACTCAAATCGCCGAAAGCGATTTTAAACGTTTTGCAGCCACGGTCTGAAAGATGACCATTAAACATCGCCGCTTGCGGCGACCCGAAGGGGGGCTGGCAGGGTGCCGCCCATAAAAAAGGGGGCGCCCGTGCGGGAAGAAAAACGCGCGCGTTCCCCCATACGGCTCCCCCGTTGTCCCCGGTCGGATTACTCTTCGCTGAACAAATCGCCGCCGTGCATATCGATCATTTCCAACGCTTTACCGCCGCCACGGGCTACGCAGGTTAACGGATCTTCCGCGACGACGACCGGAATGCCCGTTTCTTCCATCAGCAGACGATCCAGATTACGCAGCAACGCGCCGCCGCCGGTCAATACCATGCCGCGCTCGGAAATATCGGAAGCCAGCTCAGGCGGACATTGTTCCAGCGCCACCATCACCGCGCTGACGATACCCGTCAACGGTTCCTGCAAAGCTTCCAGAATTTCATTGGAGTTCAGGTTAAAACCGCGCGGTACGCCTTCCGCCAGATTACGCCCGCGGACTTCGATTTCGAGCACTTCATCACCAGGATAGGCCGAGCCGATTTCATGCTTGATGCGCTCGGCCGTGGCTTCACCAATCAGCGAGCCGTAATTACGGCGAACGTAGTTGATAATCGCTTCATCAAAGCGGTCGCCGCCGATACGGACTGATGAGGAGTAAACCACTCCGTTCAGTGAAATCACCGCGACTTCGGTCGTACCGCCGCCGATATCAACCACCATGGAACCGGTCGCTTCTGAAACCGGCAGGCCAGCGCCAATCGCGGCGGCCATCGGTTCTTCAATCAGAAACACTTCACGCGCGCCGGCCCCCTGGGCGGACTCGCGAATCGCACGACGTTCCACTTGCGTTGCGCCTACCGGCACGCAGACCAGCACGCGCGGGCTTGGGCGCATAAAGCTGTTGCTGTGAACCTGTTTGATAAAGTGCTGCAACATTTTTTCAGTCACAAAGAAGTCGGCGATAACGCCGTCCTTCATCGGGCGAATCGCGGCGATGTTGCCCGGCGTACGGCCCAGCATTTGTTTGGCGTCATGGCCTACCGCGGCGACGCTTTTCGGAGAACCGCCGCGATCCTGGCGAATAGCCACCACAGAGGGTTCATTCAGTACGATGCCCTGCCCTTTAACATAAATCAGGGTATTGGCTGTACCCAGGTCGATGGACAAGTCGTTGGAAAACATGCCACGAAATTTCTTAAACATAACTAAAGGATAATCCTGCAAGCTGGGGGCGAAAAATAAATTCGCCTACTTTACCAACCACACAAAGCAGCGACAAGGCACGACAACGTTCTGCTTCGGTGAAAAAAGTCTGTGTTGCACACATCGGTCTTGGAAAGGAACGCAACCTGAAACGCCCCTTCGCCAAAATAGCAAGGCAGATTACCACTTTCTGCCTGACAGAATAGCACTAACACAGGACATAAAATCTGACATTTAACCGGATTGCCATTAATGTGAGCACACACTAACTTAACCGACGGCCGACTCATTCTACGTCAATTCGAGCTGGACTTTTACACTAAACACGATAGTGCGGTGAATATTTTTTCAGCTCATCGCTGACCGGCAGCGAAGCGGCAAAAAAATCGCCCTGCCCGCCATAAACGCCCTTATCCAATAACGTCCGCCATTCCGCTCTCGTGCGCACGCTAGCGGCAAAAACTTTGGTTCGGGTGCCTTTACAGGCTTCCGTCAGACTTTGTACAAACAGCTGATTTTCCGGACGCCGTTCAATGCTGCGCACCAAACCGGGATGCAGCTTGATCATTTCCACCTGCAACGACTTGATATAAGTCGTACTGGCCAATGTCAATCCCGCCTGATTAACCGCCAAACGGCAGCCAAACGCCAGAATAAGATTCAGAGCCGGACGCAAACGGCCGATATATTGACAGACGTCTGCCTCTGCAAGTTCAAATAAAATGCATTGCCGTTGTTTTTTCGGACATTGCATCAAGGTTTCCTGTAGCCAGCTCAGAAACGTTTTTTGCAGAAGTGAGTCCACACTAACCTGAATAGCCAGGGTTTCCCCCGGCCAACAGTTCGACAATACGAGGCAGCGCGAAACCAGTTGTCGATCATAGGTCGCCGCCAGTCCCAGTTGCTGCACCAGCGGCATGAACTCCGCCGCCAGCAACTCTTGCGTACCGTCATAGATGCGGCTCATCATTTCACGATGATGCACCATGCCGTCTTGGGTGACCGCCGGTTTTTGATAGAGCCGAGGACCGCCGCGGGCTAACGTCTGTTCCAGCAGCGTACGCCATTTCACGCTGCCGCGGCCTTTATTCGGCACCTGACGATCAAAGACGCACCAGCCGTTGCCGCCCTGCAGCACCGCGTTACGCGTAGCGTCCTCCACGCTTTCCATCACCTGTTCCGGACTTTGTCCGCTGCGATAGGCGCAGATTCCGATGTGCAGCATATCCTCACGGTCGATTAACGGCATAGGGGGCAAAATATCAATGGCCTTAACCAATTGCGCGGCAATATTATCCGCTTCCTTTAATGTGCAATGGGGTAATAACACCGTGAAATCGCTGTTGAAATAACGCGCCAACAGCGCGGAGGGGTAGCGCATCACAAACGTCGATAATAAATTCACCATGGTGAAGCTATATTCCTGAATCTCGCCGCCATAGCCATGCGTTTCCTGCAAAGTTTCAAGGTCAGGCAGACGAATCATCATCACAATGCCGTGGGTGCCGACGTTTTCGATGTCTTCCAACTGTGTTGTCAGTTGATTATCAAAAAAGAGTCGGTTGCTCAGGCCGGTTTCCGCATCCTGAGCAGCGAAAGCCCGAATCAGGGTATCGACCCGGCTGCGCTCCTCGCGCGCCTCGATCAAATCCGCCAGCAATTGGTCAATAGCGCCGCTGGCATTCACCGGCCACTCACGTGCGGAACCGTGCATCACGGACTCGCGCTCCCCGTTGAGAACGCGTCTGGCTCGAGCCTCAAGCTCTTCCTGTCCGGCGGTTTCATGGCGTAGCCAGCGAATAGAAAGATACAGCATCAGCGCCAGCAGACCGACCACCAATGACAACGACAGCGTAGACATAAGGAAGTGCGGCACGCCGATCACGGGATCGGGATACGTGACGTCAATCGCCATATCCAAATGATGCATCAGCGGGATCTGGGCCTCATGGTAGACGCAAGCCCGGAAATCATCCGCCTCAGGCAAGCGCACCGAATAGAGTACGCTATCGGCATTTCGTATCTCCAACGCGACGACGCCAGCGGTTTTCATCATCGCCGGCAGCCAGTATTGGATATTTTCGGGCGATTGCACCAAAAGCGCCTGATCGATGCTCGCCGCAATTTGACTCACCTGTTGAGTCAATCGCTGCTGACCATAATAGAAGAGGCTAAAGACGCTGCTGAAAAGCATCAAGACAACGGTCGATACGGTCAATAGCGTCATGCGCATCGTGAATCTGGCGGTAAATCCCATCCCTGCGTGCTACTCCTGATAAAGTCGTTTTGAGGGTTTGCGGTCTTTTGTTTATCAGCTCGTATACTACCTGCTCCGATATCGTCGCTAAACAATTACGCACTTTTTATCCGGTTTCCGGCGATCATACATCCACAGCCCGGCTTTCGAATAGTGGGATGGCCCCACGGTATGCAGAGCCCGGCCCCCGGCGCCGGGCCGCGCGCCAGATATCGATCTGTCTGCCGGGTTTGCAGACGCGGTCACTCTCTGAAAAACTATTTTTCCCGCCGCTCGGGGTTTTTGCCTCAATTCATCTATAAATAATTAAGGCGCAACGCCAATAAATCCAACAGATGGAATACCTATGCAGAAAAATCGCAGGCTGACGGAGGCCGATGTCACGCCGGAAACCCTGTTCCACCAGCGCCGTCGCGTATTAAAAGCGCTGGGCATCACCGCCGCCACGTTGTCGTTACCGCTGTCGGCACGAGCGGATTTACTCGCCTGGTTCAAAGGCGCCGATCGTCCCATCGCCCCGCCGGGCAGGCCGTTATCTTTCACCCAGCCGGAAAACTGGCGGCTTGATGCGCCGCTCACGCCGGAAAATAAGGTCACGGGATACAACAATTTTTACGAATTCGGCCTGGATAAGGCCGATCCGGCGGCGAATGCCGGCGGACTGAAAACGGAAAGCTGGAAAATTCAGATTGAGGGTGAAGTCGCCAAGCCTATCACGCTGGATATCGACGATCTGCTTAAGCGTTTCCCGCTGGAAGAGAGAATCTATCGTTTGCGCTGCGTAGAAGCCTGGTCGATGGTCGTCCCCTGGATCGGTTTTGAATTGGCGAAGCTGATCAAGTTTGCCGAACCCACCGGCAATGCCCGTTATATCGCGTTCCAGACGCTCTACGATCCGCAGCAAATGCCGGGGCAGAAGAACGGCTTTCAGGGAGGCGGCCTGAATTATCCTTACGTGGAAGGACTCAGGCTTGATGAAGCAATGCATCCTCTTGCGCTGCTCACCGTCGGCGTCTACGGAAAAACGCTGCCGCCGCAAAACGGCGCGCCGGTCAGGTTGATCACGCCGTGGAAATACGGCTTCAAGAACATCAAATCCATTGTGCGGATCCGATTTACCCACGAGCGCCCGCCGTCAACCTGGAATCTGGCGGCGCCCGGCGAATATGGGTTCTACGCCAACGTAAACCCGCATGTCGACCACCCTCGCTGGTCGCAGGCGACGGAGCGGGTCATTGGGTCCGGCGGTATTCTTGATGTGCAACGACAGCCAACCCTGCTGTTCAATGGCTATGCCGAACAGGTCGCCTCGCTGTATCGTGGCTTGGACCTGCGGGAAAACTTCTGATTGATAACCTTGATTACCGGGACAACTTCTCAATGCGGCTGTCGCTACAACATATAAAATGGCTGAAGGTCATTCTCCATCTGGCGGCGTTTTTACCGCTGCCATGGTTGATTCTGGCCGTCGACCAGGGCTGGCTCAGCGCCGATCCGGCAAAAGATATTCAGCATTTTACCGGGCTGATGGCGCTGAAATTATTACTCGGCACTCTGCTCATCGCACCGCTGGCCCGCTATGGCAGACAGCCGCTGCTGATTCGCTGCCGCCGCCTGATCGGGCTATGGTGCTTTGCATGGGCTACCCTGCATCTGACAAGCTATGCGCTGCTTGAGCTGGGTATAAGCCATCTGATCTTATTGGGAGAAGAACTGCTTTCGCGCCCATACTTGACGCTGGGCATTATCAGTTGGTTGATTCTGTTGGCGCTGGCGTTGACATCCCCTCAGGCGGCGATGCGGAAGCTGGGAGCCGGGTGGCAAAAACTGCACAACCTCATCTATCTGGTCGCAATCCTGGCGCCAATCCATTATCTTTGGTCGGTTAAAACGCTCTCACCCCAGCCTGTTTTCTATGCGCTGGTGGCGCTGCTATTGTTACTGCTACGTTATAAAAAATTCCGTCAGTGGCGGCGATAAGCCTCCGCGTCGGGGAATCGGCAAACACCGGTCCCGGCGGAATGCCGCTTGAATATCTCCGCAGATAAGACCAGTAATTAGCTGCTAATTGCGACGAAATGGTTATAATGCTCGACTTTGTTTCTCAGCCCCGGACAATTTGCAGCGCGAAAAGGTGACAAACGAATAGCTTCGCGCTATTTTGTGCGACACTGTTTTGCAATCTGGGTTAATCGCGGGAGATGGCAGCACAATGGCCGAAAAGTTTCACATTTTGCTCTTGAATGGCCCTAACCTGAATCTACTGGGCGCCCGTGAGCCAGATAAATACGGCAGGACAACGCTGGCGGAGATTGTTAGCAATCTGGAAACACAGGCTCAGGCGTTGGGGGTGCGGCTTTCCCATCTGCAATCCAATGCGGAGCATGTGCTGATCGACAGAATTCATCAGGCCAGGGGAAACACGGATTTTATTTTAATCAATCCGGCGGCATTTACCCATACCAGCATCGCGTTGCGCGATGCGTTACTGGCGGTCGCTATCCCGTTTATGGAAATTCATTTGTCCAACGTGTATGCACGAGAGCCTTTCCGACATCATTCTTATCTGTCTGATGTTGCGGTTGGGGTAATCTGCGGCCTTGGGGCGGATGGTTATCACTATGCTTTACAGACGGCGGTAAAACGTCTGTCTACCTCCAATTAAACAAAAGAGTACGGAACCACATCAATGGATATTCGTAAAATCAAAAAACTGATCGAACTGGTTGAAGAGTCCGGCATCGCCGAACTGGAAATTTCTGAAGGTGAAGAATCAGTACGTATCAGTCGTGCCCCGGCGGCGCAAAACTACCCCGTGATGCAACAGGCCTATGCGCCGATGATGCAACAACAGCCGGCCCTGGCCGCCGCTGTCGCACCTGCACCCGCCGTAGCGGAAACCGTAGCTGCACCGGCTGCCATCAGTGGTCACATCGTTCGTTCTCCTATGGTTGGTACCTTCTACCGTACGCCGAGCCCTGATGCAAAAGCGTTCATTGAAGTAGGACAGCAAGTCAATGTCGGCGATACGCTGTGCATCGTTGAAGCCATGAAAATGATGAACCAAATCGAAGCTGACAAAGCCGGCGTCGTCAAAGCAATTCTGCTCGATAATGGTCAACCGGTTGAATTTGACGAGCCGCTGGTTGTCATCGAATAACGGGGCTTACCATGCTAGATAAAATCGTTATCGCCAACCGCGGGGAGATTGCGCTGCGTATTTTGCGTGCCTGTAAAGAACTGGGCATCAAAACCGTCGCCGTACACTCCAGCGCGGATCGCGATCTGAAACACGTATTGCTGGCGGACGAAACCGTGTGCATCGGCCCGGCGCCGTCCACCAAAAGCTACCTGAACATCCCGGCGATTATCTCCGCCGCGGAAATTACCGGCTCCGCCGCGATTCACCCTGGCTATGGTTTTCTGTCGGAAAATGCGGATTTCGCCGAGCAGGTTGAACGTTCCGGCTTTACCTTCATTGGCCCGCGCGCCGAAACCATTCGCCTGATGGGCGACAAGGTATCCGCCATCAATGCGATGAAAAAAGCGGGCGTCCCTTGCGTGCCGGGTTCCGATGGCCCGCTGGACGGCGATATGGATAAAAACCGCGCCTTCGCCAAACGCATTGGCTACCCGGTGATCATCAAAGCCTCCGGCGGCGGCGGCGGCCGCGGTATGCGCGTCGTGCGCAGCGATAAAGAGCTGGAACAGTCCATCAATATGACCCGTGCGGAGGCCAAAGCGGCTTTCAACAACGATATGGTCTATATGGAAAAATACCTGGAAAATCCGCGTCACGTGGAAATTCAGGTATTGGCTGACGGTCAGGGCAACGCCATTTATCTGGCTGAACGCGACTGCTCGATGCAGCGTCGTCACCAGAAAGTGGTGGAAGAAGCCCCAGCGCCCGGCATCACCGGCGAACAGCGCCAGTTTATCGGCGAACGCTGCGCGAAAGCCTGTATCGACATCAACTATCGCGGCGCGGGTACGTTCGAATTTCTCTACGAAAACGGCGAGTTCTACTTCATTGAGATGAACACCCGTATTCAGGTGGAACATCCGGTTACCGAAATGATTACCGGCGTGGATTTGATCAAAGAGCAGTTACGTATTGCCGACGGTCAGCCCCTGTCCATCAAACAGAAAGACGTTCACGTTCACGGCCACGCGGTGGAATGCCGTATCAACGCCGAAGACTCGAATACCTTCCTGCCGAGTCCCGGTAAAATAACCCGCTTCCATGCGCCGGGCGGTTTCGGTGTTCGTTGGGAATCACATATCTACGCCGGGTATACCGTTCCGCCGTATTATGATTCCATGATCGGAAAGTTGATCACCTACGGCGACACCCGCGAAGTGGCGATTTCACGCATGAAGAACGCGCTGGCGGAGCTGATCATCGACGGCATCAAAACCAACGTCGAGCTTCAGATGAAGATCATGGACGACGAGCACTTCCAGAAAGGTGGAACCAATATCCACTATCTGGAGAAAAAACTCGGGTTACAGTAAATATAACCACTGCGGTCCCTGCTGTTATGATCGTGAAAGGCCGGTGAAAACCGGCCTTTTTGCTTTTTTGTCAATTCAGACAGGGCGATTCAACGACACAAGAGACAATCTTCCGGCGTTATGCGTGCCGCACCATGACACCGGCTTTTGACGGGAAAAAAATGGACATTCGTTTTCTTCAGGCTCACCGGGAAGCCCGCTGGGCGATGGGTCTGACGCTGGGTTATCTGGTGGCCTGGATGCTTACCGCTTACCTACCTGACAACACTCAGGGTATTACCGGGCTCCCTCACTGGTTTGAAATGGCCTGCCTGCTGTTGCCCCTCGTTTTTACCCTGCAGTGCTGGCTGATGGTTCGCTTCGTCTTCCACGACATGTCACTGGAGAATGACGATGCAAAATGAAGTGCTGCTGCCGCTGCTGGGCTACCTGCTACTGGTTTTCGGGTTATCGGTATACGCCTACCGTCGCCGACAGACCGGTAACTTCCTTAACGAGTATTTTCTCGGCGGTCGTTCCATGGGCGGCTTTGTGCTGGCGATGACCCTGATTGGCACCTACGTGAGCGCCAGCTCGTTTATCGGCGGCCCGGGCGCGGCTTACAAATACGGTCTGGGGTGGGTCTTGCTTTCCATGATCCAGCTGCCCACCATGCTGCTGTCACTCGGTATTCTGGGCAAAAAGTTCGCTATTTTAGCCAGGCGTTATAACGCCATCACGCTCAACGATATGCTGTACGCGCGCTACGGCAGCCGATTGCTGGTGTGGTTCGCCAGCCTCAGTCTGCTGGTGGCGTTTATCGGCGCCATGGCCGTACAGTTTATCGGCGGTGCGCGTCTGCTTGAGACCGCCGCCAATATCCCTTACGACATCGGTCTGCTGATTTTTGGCGTAACCATTGCGCTGTATACCGCTTTCGGCGGTTTTCGCGCCAGCGTGTTGAACGACGCCATGCAGGGCATGGTGATGCTGCTGGGCACGATAATATTATTAGTGGGGGTGATTCACGCCGCGGGCGGTTTGCACAGCGCGGTGGATAAACTCCAGTCTATCGATCCGGCGCTGGTTACGCCGCAGGGCAGCCACCATATGCTGTCGATGCCGTTTATGACGTCGTTTTGGGTGCTGGTGTGTTTCGGCGTCATCGGCCTGCCGAATACCGCCGTACGCTGCATTTCTTATCGCGACAGCCAGGCGCTGCACCGCGGTATTATTATCGGCACCATCGTGATTGGCATTCTGATGCTGGGCATGCATCTGTCCGGAGCGCTGGGACGGGCGATCATGCCGAATCTCACGGTTCCGGACCAGGTATTGCCCGCGCTGATGGTATCCGTCCTGCCGCCGCTGGTCGCCGGGATATTCCTCGCCGCGCCGATGGCGGCTATCATGTCCAATATTAACGCCCATCTGCTTCAGGCATCGGCCACTATAATAAAAGATCTGTATCTCAGCGTTCGTCCGCAGCAAATCCGCAACGAGAGACATATCAAGCGGCTTTCCAGCATGACCACTCTATTGCTGGGCTTATTGGTGCTTATCGCCTCCTGGCGTCCGCCAGAGATGATTATCTGGCTAAATCTGCTGGCCTTCGGCGGACTGGAAGCTGTGTTCCTCTGGCCGTTGGTGCTTGGCCTCTATTGGGAACGCGCCAACGCGGCGGGCGCCTTGTGCGCCATGTTCGGCGGCGCATGCTGCTATACGGCGCTGGCCAGCTTCAATCTTCATCCGGCGGGCTTTCACCCTATCGTGCCGGCGCTGACGCTAAGTCTACTGGCGTTTATTATCGGCAACCGATTCGGACATCGCGTATCTGAACCGGTTTCCGCCCCTACTTCACTTTAAATGTAATAGAGACTGCTATGCCATGGATTCAACTCAAAATAAACACCTCCGGTAGCCATGCCGAACAACTGGGCGACGCGCTGGTAGAGAGTGGTGCCGTGTCCGTTACGTTTCAGGATACGCACGACACGCCGGTCTTCGAACCGCTGCCCGGCGAAACCCGACTGTGGGGCGATACCGACGTCATCGGCTTATATGATGCGGAAACCGAGATGGCGGACGTTGTTGCGATGCTGGAACAGGAGCCTCTGTTGGGCATCGGGTTCAAGCATAAAATCGAACAGTTGGAAGATAAGGACTGGGAGCGCGAATGGATGGATAACTTCCATCCCATGCGTTTTGGCGAACGGCTTTGGATCTGCCCAAGCTGGCGTGACGTTCCCGATCCGGCGGCGGTGAATGTCATGCTCGATCCGGGTCTGGCCTTCGGCACCGGAACCCACCCCACCACGGCGCTGTGCCTGCAATGGTTAGACGGGCTGGACTTACAGGGCAAAACCATCATCGATTTCGGCTGCGGCTCCGGCATCCTGGCGATCGCCGCGTTAAAGCTGGGCGCCGCGCGCGCTATCGGCATCGACATTGACCCGCAGGCGATTCAGGCCAGCCGCGACAACGCGCAGAGAAACGGCGTCTCCGAGCGTCTGGAGCTTTACCTGCCGAAAGATCAACCTGCCGATCTGGCCTTCTCCGCCGACGTGGTGGTCGCCAATATTCTGGCCGGTCCGCTGCGTGAACTGGCGCCGTTAATCAGCGAATTGCCGAAAGCCGGCGCGCATCTCGGTTTATCGGGCGTTCTGGCCACGCAGGCCGCCAACGTAGCCGAAGCCTATCAGGATAAATTCCAGCTTGATCCGGTGGCGGAAAAAGAGGAATGGTGCCGAATTACCGGCATTCGCCAATAAGGTTTAAAAGCGGGCGGAGATGGTCAGCTGGCCATCTCCGCGCATTGACCACATCGCTTCAGATAACCCCGCCCTTACGCGTAATCCCTCAAAACGATCGGAATTATCCGTTTCTGGCCGATTTTTTTATCATCGGCTTAACCATTTAAAATGTAGGTGTATCCTCAGTGTCTCGCAAACTGCCATCGGTAATCAAACCGATGAAGTGAATCATCATGTTGTTTTAAATGGATTATAAAATGAAGTACAAACTACTGGCCGCCTTGGCATTTACCGCCTGCTTTTCGCTACAGGCTTCCGAACACGCCCACTGGAGCTATGAGGGACAGGAATCGCCTTCGCACTGGGGCAAGCTGTCTCCCGATTTTTCCCTGTGTGATAACGGCAAGAACCAATCCCCCATTGATATCCACGGCGCGATGAAAACCGCACACGATGGCTTAAAACTGTCTTATCAAACCGGTACCCAGCATATTGTCAATAATGGCCATACCATTGAGGTGGAGGTCAGCTCGGGCAATACGCTGACGATAGATAACGATACCTTTACGCTTCAGCAGTTCCATTTTCACGCCCCCAGTGAAAACGAGATCGACGGCAAAACCTTTCCGTTGGAAGCGCATTTTGTCTACAAAGATCAACAGGGCACCCTGACGGTTATGGCGCTGATGTTTGAACAAGGCGCGCCTAATCAAGAAATTGAAAAAGCCTGGCAGCAAATGCCGTTAACCCTCAATACTCCGGCGCTGTTAACCACACCGCTGAATATCGGTGCGCTGATCCCGTCGGTGGAGACGCAAAATTACTATCGGTTCAGCGGTTCACTTACCACCCCGCCTTGTTCCGAAGGCGTTCGCTGGCTGGTGCTGGACAACACCGCCACCATTTCAGCGGCTCAGCTCGCCAAATTCACCGCCGCCATTCATCATGCCAATAATCGCCCGATTCAGCCGCTAAATGGCCGCGTTATCGTTAATTAATCTTGCATTTTGCCTGAATCTCCCGGCCGACTCAGACCGGGAGTCCTACGCTTGCCGTGTTATGGTGCAAAAATTTATCGCTGTTCTTTGTTTATTGACAACGCAATCCGCTGTGAATACTGAATATCGTTGTTACTCCTGCTTAAATCACCGCAAATTACAGATAAATTACGATGTGCCCGGAATATTTTCCTGAACAAAAAAAAACCATAAATAGTTAAAACTTATTGTTAAATATAGATAATATTTTCCCATGACGGAATGAAATACGTTTTCTTTGATCGTCTTCGGCTAATTGGTCAAAGTTTGGCCTTTCATATCACGTAAAAAATGCGTAATATACGCGCCCTTGCAGACACAGTATGGTCACTCTTTGTCTATGCGCATTGGACAATTTCAGCTAACTAATCGACTGATAGCCGCCCCTATGGCTGGTATTAGCGATCGCCCGTTCAGGGCACTTTGCCATTCGATGGGCGCTGGAATGGCCGTATCCGAAATGTTGATTTCCAATCCGGAAGTCTGGCGTTCGGATAAGTCACGTTTGCGCATGGTACATAGCGATGAACCGGGGATCAGAGCCGTGCAGATTGCCGGCAGCGATCCGGATGAAATGGCGGTCGCAGCGAAATTCAATGCGGATTTCGGCGCGCAGATCATTGACATCAATATGGGATGTCCGGCGAAGAAGGTGAACCGCAAGATGGCAGGGTCTGCATTATTGCAGTATCCGGATTTGGTCAAACAAATCCTCACGGCGGTAGTGAAAGCGGTAGACGTACCGGTAACACTAAAAATCCGTACCGGCTGGGCGCCAGAGCACCGTAACTGTGTAGAGATTGCCAGATTGGCTGAAGACTGTGGTATTCAGGCCCTGACCATCCACGGGCGCACACGTGCGTGCCTGTTCAATGGTTCGGCGGAATACGACAGCATTCGGACAGTTAAGCAGGCCGTTTCCATTCCCATTATTGCGAATGGCGACATTACTGACCCGCATAAAGCCAGAGCGGTTCTTGATTACACCGGGGCAGATGCCCTGATGATAGGACGAGCTGCTCAGGGAAGACCCTGGATCTTTCGGGAAATCCAGCATTATCTGGACACGGGGGAGTTGCTGCCGCCAATGCCGTTGGCAGAGGTCAAGCGCTTGCTGATCGAGCATATACGGGAATTGCACGACTTTTATGGTCCAGGCAAAGGATTTCGTATAGCTCGTAAGCACGTATCCTGGTATCTCCAGGAGAACGCCCCAAACGACCAGTTTAGGCGCACATTCAACGCCATTGAGGATGCCAGCGAGCAGCTGGAGGCGTTGAAGGCATACTTTGAAAATCTTGCGTAAACAGAAAAAGAGCTGACAGAACTATGTTCGAACAACGCGTGAATTCTGACGTACTGACCGTTTCCACTGTAAACTCTCAGGCACAGGTAACTCAAAAACCCCTGCGTGACTCGGTTAAACAGGCACTGAAGAACTATTTTGCCCAATTAAATGGTCAGGACGTAAGTGACCTGTATGAGCTGGTATTGGCTGAAGTTGAACAACCCCTGTTAGACATGGTGATGCAATACACCCGCGGCAACCAAACCCGCGCCGCACTGATGATGGGTATCAACCGCGGTACTCTGCGTAAGAAACTGAAAAAATACGGCATGAACTGATACTAATCAGTTAACGTATTAAAAAAAGCGCTTGTCGGAAACGGCAGGCGCTTTTTGTTAATGTTTATACTGATGTTTATACTGATGTTTATACACTGATCGCTGAACGATACCGAAAGCATAGAAACCAATCAGACTACCGGATCGCCGTTGTGCCATATCATCGGCGGTTAACTTTTTAAAATTAACCGTTTACTTTTGTTAAAGAAATTTTCTCTGAGGTTTTATCATTCCACAGAGTAAATACAACATTTTTTTCACTCTCAGAAAGCCAAATCTGGCTACGGCCATTATCCTCTTTCCTGTATAAAGAGAATTTCATTTTCTTTAAATACGCTTCCAGTGGGGCCAGATCCCCGCCATGAAAAGTAATAGTGCTCATTTCTCCCTGACCGCCATCAGGTGAAACGTAGCTAAAAGAGTAGCGATCTGAGACCCTGGGAGCATTCTTTATATCTTTATCCGTATAAAAATAATAGCTATACAGATCGCTTTCCTTATACTCTGCTTTATCTGTCACCGGGATAAAAAGATAAAAAGCTGCAACCACAATTATTAACAGAATTAAAATCCATCCAGATTTTCTCATGTTCATACGTATCTCATTTCAAAAAAGAAAAATAAGTGCCATTCTGGTTTAATACTCTGACATTATCAGATCGGAGATCAGTATATGGTTGAATCCATCGCATAAAGTGTGGAAGATTGCCCTTATAAGGTTTTCTGATTACACACGGGTCTTCAGGATCCGGGAAAAGAAGCGGTAAAAAACCTGTATTTTTATAATTACCTATCGGTCCATAGTAATCCCACCGCTTGAGAGCCTCATATTTACTCACCAGCTTTAGCCTGGACTGATAGTTAGAGGGCAATATTGCCCGATAAAAACTAAGCAAATCTGATGTTAAATCTTCGCCACTGAAGCCACTATCCGTATACCAGCTAAAAAAAGGTGACGCTTGGTATCCTTCAAACACTCTGGCAGTCATCATCATCATGCCCAGCGCAATGCTGTGTATTTCGTTAACTGTTCGGCCTTTTTTTATTTCCCATTTAACATATTTTCCCGTTCCAAACCGTTTACTGAAAGCGTGCATCTTTTGTGTATAATCAATCTGGTAATAGTCTGCTTTACCCGCCCCCCCATGCGGAATTCCGCTAACAGAGAAATGATATCGGTGCCCTGAGCATGACCTATATCAATCCCCCCCAATACATTGCTGTATACCAGGCCAGTTTTTCTGTTGTTAGTCCAATCACATGGCTCAATAACTTCACTGCGTTTACTCATAACATCCTCTGTAAAATTTCTTTTCATCAGTACTGCGGAACACGTAGCCCGACGGAAAAAAATCACCTGCTACTGAATGAGCAGGCCTCCGCATTCATCATACGGTCTTATGTTTTTCTGCTCTTATCTTAGCCAAAAATGATATACCAGTTATAGCCTAGCTTCCGACTTTCCAGAATTCAATGCGAAAAAATACAATACGCCTTAATACCTACAACAAATAATAATATGATTTACAATAAATATAATTAAAAATGGAGGCAGATAAGACTTATTCTATGAAGTTAATTTTCTAGCCTGTAGCCTGAGGTAGCCGTTCATCAGCATCATTAGTCAAGCTTACGTTTTAAAGTATGTTGTTGACCGCCAGCACCACCGCTGGAATGTGCATAAGCGCCTCTTCTGGTGTCTTTTCAGGGGGAAAAATTTCCCACTGGCGACATGCGTAGCGATTGGATTAACCATGTACCACCTCCACAGCCCCGTTATCAGGATCCATAGCAGTACGGTGTAAGCATTCCAGCCGTTCCCACAAGATAAACATCAGGATTTCTTTTGCTTCTGGATTATTCAGTTCCACAATAGCGTAGGCCAGTGCACGACACTGATCGATAACTTCTTCCAGTTCTAACGGCGTGTTATCAAACATGGCGCGTCTCCTGAATTGGCAGACGACCAGCGAAAACAATAACGTGGCCATTGGGGGATTGTTCCCGCGCTTTGCATTCGGTAGCGGCGGTGATTTGAACGATACTTTGAGACAAAATGCCCTGCGCCAGAAAGCGATACTGAAATTCGGGGCGAGTTTGGGTAAACTGGACATCAGCCATAGCGTTACCTCACTTAACGTTGTGGTTAGACGCCCGGTTAGTGCTGGTAACACTGCCGGGCGTTGCTGTTTTGCATATGATAGACTTGTACTGTACATTGTCTGACACAAACAAATTAACCCCAGAGTACAACACGTGTCAAACACAAATTTACCACGAGGCAACAAACAGATTGCTTTTCGTGCTGAGCCTGAATTAGAGCTATCCATGCGTAAGGCAATGGAAAGTGATGGTGATGAATCCATATCTGCCTGGATAAAACGCATTATCAGAAAAGAACTAAAACAGCGCGGCTTAGAACCCAAAAGCTGATCGTCTCCCTGAATTTGGATAACGAAACTACGGGGACTACCTCTCCAAAAATTGAGTAGAGCTCCTGGCTTTGGAATGCTCGAAACCCTGCCCAGCAAGGAAATTTAATTTTTCATCGCTGATTACTTTTCGTCAATTATGCTAATTTTCGGCTGTATGGCGTATCAACGTTTTCGACGGTTGGCGGATTACTAACTCACTGAAGTACATCACTAAAATCGGCCATTGAGGCCGGCGGCAAAGACAACGGTCAGCCGGGGCTGCGCCCGAACTATCATCCCCACTGCTATCATCTCCACGACTACGCCGCGTTTATTATCGACCCCGACGGCTATAACATCGAAACCGTCTACCCTCATGCTCCGACCGGTTAACTTTAAGAAAAGCTATCCTAATCAAATCGGGGTCTAATTCTTTTATTATGAAAGAATTTGGCCGAATATCGGGTTGCACACTTAAAAGATTCTTCCTTATCCTTAAGCAAAGCACGACATTCCCACCGGCGCGCCGTTGCGCCGGGAAATAGCCAAACCGCAAGAAAACCAGCATAACAAACTGATATTAAAAAATACTTTCCATTCACGACAGAAAGAATCCTCAATTAGCGCCGGCAAAATAGCATGCATTGTCTGTCATGGATTCTCGCTCACAAACCTGCGTCACCCCACCAATCTTTCATTTTGAATAAAAAAACTTTCAAAGTGTGATCGATTTAAAATTTAAAAAACACATTTAGATATATTTTTAGTCTCACTTTAATAAAACAACAATCGTCAGAACCAGCCAGAGGAAACAGGAGAATATCATGATAGACGTCATCACCCATGGGGCTGAGTGGTTCATCGGCCTGTTTCAAAAAGGGGGGGAAGTTTTTGTCGGAATGGTCACCGGCATACTGCCTTTGCTGATTAGCCTGCTCGTTATTATGAATGCGCTGATCGTGTTTGTCGGCCAGGAACGGATCGAGCGCCTGGCTCAACGCTGTGCGGGTAACCCGCTCTCTCGTTATCTGCTGTTGCCGGTCATCGGCACATTCGTCTTTTGTAACCCCATGACGTTGAGTCTGGGCCGTTTCATGCCGGAAAAGTACAAGCCCAGCTACTACGCCGCCGCCTCTTATAGCTGTCACTCGATGAATGGTCTGTTTCCCCACATCAATCCAGGGGAACTGTTCGTCTATCTCGGTATCGCCAGTGGCCTGACAACGCTTGGTCTGCCGCTGGCCCCGCTGGCGGTGAGCTACCTGCTGGTCGGGATGGTGAGCAACTTTTTCCGCGGCTGGATCACCGATCTGACCACCACGCTATTTGAACGCAAAATGCGTATCCAGCTCGACCGTCAGGTTCAGCTCTAACGGGGAATATCATCATGAATAACGTAATTCGTATCGAAAAAGGCGAAAGCGGCTGGGGCGGTCCCCTGCTGATTGAAGCCGTGCCGGGTAAAAAAATTGTCTATATCACCGCGGGAACGCGTCCGGCCATCGTCGATCGTCTGAGCGAACTGACCGGCTGGCCGGCCGTTGATGGCTTTAAAGAGGGCGAACCGCCGGCGGAAGAGATTGGCGTCGCCGTTATTGACTGCGGCGGCACGCTGCGCTGCGGTATTTATCCCAAACGCCGGATCCCGACGATTAACATCCATTCAACCGGCAAGTCCGGCCCGCTGGCGCAATTTATTCTGGAAGACATTTATGTCTCCGGCGTCCGTGAAAAAAACATCCAACGGGTGGAAGATGCTGCAATCTCTTCTGCAATGGAGAAAACGGAGAGCGGCGCAACGCCCCCGGGACTTGTCCGCGACTACGACAGCAGCAAGAAAATCACAGAACAGAGCGATGGCCTGCTGGCCAAAGTCGGTATGGGAATGGGATCGGTTGTCGCCGTGTTTTTCCAGGCCGGGCGGGAAACCATCGATACCGTACTGAAAACCATCCTGCCGTTCATGGCGTTCGTCTCGGCGCTCATCGGCATCATTATGGCGTCGGGGTTAGGCGACGTGATTGCGCACAGCCTGACGCCGTTGGCAAACAGCCCGATCGGACTGATCACGCTGGCCCTGATCTGCTCATTCCCCCTGCTCTCCCCATTCCTTGGGCCGGGCGCGGTGATCGCGCAGGTCATCGGGGTACTGGTCGGCGTGCAGATTGGGCAGGGGCATATCCCGCCCGCCCTGGCGCTGCCCGCATTGTTCGCCATCAACGCCCAGGCTTCCTGCGACTTCATTCCCGTCGGTCTGTCGCTGGCGGAAGCGAAGCAGGACACCGTGCGCGTAGGGGTGCCTTCCGTACTGGTGGGACGTTTTCTTACCGGCGCACCGACCGTACTGCTGGCCTGGGTAGTTTCCGGTTTTATCTACCAATAGTTTTTCGCACTGGGAGTCAGTATGAACACGGTTTTTCAAACGGTATTTACCCGAATTGGCGACAACGCTCCTGAGTCACTGGACGAGGGCATGATGATCACCTTTCGCGAGGGGGCGCCGGAAGACATCGAGTCATTCTGCTTTATCCACCAGCATGGCGATCTGCGCGGTGAACTGCGCACCGGCGACACGCTGATGCTTGCGGACCAGGCCTATCCGATTACCGCGGTAGGCTCGGTGGCGACGCAAAATCTGCGTGAGCTGGGCCATATCACCATCCGGTTTGATGGGGCGGCTGAAGCGGAGTTTCCCGGTTCATTGCACGTTGCAGGTAAGACGCCGACGGATATCAAGGTCGGCAGCAAATTAACGATTGTTTCTTAAACATGAAGTGGGAGATGCATATGAAACAGGTTGCGGTAGTCATCGGCGGAGGACAAACCCTCGGTGCGTTCCTGTGTGAGGGTCTGGCTGACGCAGGTTATCAGGTTGCAGTGGTTGATTTAAACGCGCAACACGCCATGCAGGTAGCGGAAAAGATTAACGCGCAATACGGCGCCGGATGCGCCTGCGGCTTTGGCGCCGACGCCACCGATGAAGCGCAGGTTGAACAGCTGGCGCAGTCGGTGGATGCCCAATTCGGCCAGGTCAATCTTTTAGTCTATAGCGCGGGGATAGCCAAGGCGGCCCCCATTACACAGTTCCAACTTAACGACTTTGATTTGTCTTTACAGGTTAATCTGGTGGGGTATTTTCTGTGCGCCCGCGAGTTTGCCAAGCTGATGATCCGCGACGGCATCGCCGGGCGCATTATCCAAATCAACTCGAAATCGGGGAAAGTGGGCAGCAAGCACAATTCCGGTTATAGCGCGGCCAAGTTCGGCGGCGTTGGGCTAACCCAGTCGCTGGCGCTGGATCTGGCGGAATTCGGCATCACCGTCCATTCGCTGATGCTGGGCAACCTGCTAAAATCGCCGATGTTCCAGTCACTGTTGCCGCAGTATGCCAAAAAACTGGGCATCCAGCCGGAGGAAGTGGAGCAACACTACGTTGATAAGGTGCCGTTAAAACGCGGCTGCGACTATCAGGATGTCCTGAATACGCTGCTCTACTACGCCAGCGACAAGGCATCTTACTGCACCGGTCAGTCGATTAATATTACCGGCGGGCAGGTCATGTTTTGATCAGCACAACGCCTCCGGCGCCATGCCGGAGGGATCACTAAGGAGGCGGATGATGACGCCGGCATCACTATTGATCGCTTTTGCGGTAAGCGCATGGCTGTTACAGATCGCTCTTGGCTGGTGGCAACTGCGCCGTTTCAATCAGGCGTATGACAATCTGTATCGTCGGGGCCACAAAGTGGGTATCGGCCGTTCCGCCGGAAGATTCAAAGCCCGGGTGGTTATCGCGCTGGCGTTCGATGAGCAGGACCGAGTACGTGACGGCTTTATCATGCGCGGACTGACGGTCTTTGCCCGCCCGCGCCAGATAAAAGAATTAATCGGATTGAAAAGAGAGCAGCTGGTGCCAAGTGTGATCTTTCCCATAGAACCGACCTGTCAGACCGCGCTTTCATTGGCGATTGAAGCGAAATCATGATATTTTCATTTTAAAAGATATTTCCTTTCATTTGGTAGTATTTCATCCGCCAAATCACGTAAGGGAATGATGATTACCCCATAGCTTGCAGGAAAACAGACCGGCGGTAATGGTACACGGCCAACCGGTACACAACCTGAAAGCGAACGGGGATAAATGAACATATCGGATGGAAATCGCGCAATGAAACCGAAACAGCGTCAGGCGGCAATCCTGGAATATCTGCGTACGCACGGCAAAACGTCTGTGGAAACGCTGGTCAACCGCTTTAATACGACAGGGACGACAATCCGTAAGGATTTAACCGCGCTGGAAGAAGAAGGCGCGGTTATCCGTACTTACGGCGGCGTGGTGCCAAGCCGGGAAGAAGGCGATCAGCCCATCGACCGCAAAACGCACATCAATACCGCCAAGAAAAAGCAAATTGCCCAAGCGGCCGCCACGCTGATTAATGACGGCGACTCATTGATTTTTGATGCCGGCAGCACCGTATTGCAAATGGTGCCGTGGCTCACGCAGTTCAATAACATTACCGTCATGACCAACAGTCTGAGCATCGTCAATGAGCTGGTGGAGCTGGACAACGATCAAACCATTCTGATGCCGGGCGGCACCTACCGTAAAACGTCGGCCTCGTTCCATGGCAGTCTGGCGGAAGCCGCGTTTTCTCATTTCAGTTTCGACAAGCTGTTTATCGGCGCCGACGGCGTGGATCTGAATGCCGGCGTCACCACCTACAATGAACTGCACGCCGTCAGCCAGGCCATGTGCCGCGCCGCGCAGTTACTCATCCTGCTGGTGGACTCCTCCAAATTCGGCCGCAAAAGCCCGAATGTCGTCTGCGAACTCAGCGCCGTCGATATTCTGATTACCGATAGCGGCATCAACCCCGACTATCTCGCCGCTCTCAGAGAGAGAAATATTAATGTAATCGTGGTGGGAAATAACGATGAATGAGCGTTTATTGACCTTTGCCCGTGAAACGCTGGCAATAGAAATCACTGAAGCACAGCGCATGCTGGCCCGGCTGGATACGCGCTTTGTCGACGCCTGCAAACTGCTGCTGGCATGCACAGGAAAAGTGGTGGTGTCCGGCATGGGAAAATCCGGCCACATCGGCAAGAAGATCGCCGCCTCGTTGGCCAGCACCGGCACACCGGCGTTTTTTGTTCACCCGGCGGAAGCGCTGCATGGCGATCTGGGTATGATTGGACCGCAGGATGTGGTGATATTTATCTCTTACTCCGGCCGGGCGCAGGAGCTCAATGTCCTGCTTCCGTTGCTGGCCGAAAGCCATATCCCGGTTATTGCCCTGACCGGCGGCGCTGAGTCGCCCCTCGGTCTGGCCGCCAGCTGCGTACTGGACGTCAGCGTCACGCGCGAGGCGTGCCCGATGGGACTGGCCCCCACCTCCAGCGCGGTGAATACGCTGATGATGGGCGACGCGCTGGCGATGGCCCTGATGCGCCATCGGGGATTCAGCGCAGAACAGTTCGCGCGCTCACACCCCGGCGGCAGTCTGGGCGCCAGGTTGCTCAACCGCGTCCACCATATTATGCGCAGCGGCGAGCAGTTGCCTCGCGTCGATCAAACGGCAAGCGTCATGGACGCCATGCTGGAACTGAGCCGCACCGGGCTGGGATTGATTGTGGTTTGCAACGAGGAAAACCGGGTCGCCGGCGTATTTACCGACGGCGACCTGCGTCGCTGGCTGGTCAAAGGCAACGCGTTGGATACCGTTATCACCCAGGCGATGACCCGCCCCGGCTATCAGTTGCCCGCGGACTGGCGGGCCGTGGCCGCGCTGGAAGCCCTGCATGAACAGCATATTTCAGCCGCCCCGGTGGTCGACAGCGAAGGACGTCTGGTCGGTGCGATAAATCTGCACGATCTGCACGCGGCAGGCGTCGCCTGAGGCGGTTAATACGGACTGACCGGCAGCGGCGTATTTTCAGCACGAAAAATGCGCCGCGCCGGGTTTACCGCGCCGGCGTTGTCCTGCCGAGCGTCGCGCCCTCGATAAAGCGCACGCCGCACTGAATCTGTAACGGAATAGCGTGATGCTCGGACATGCGGCGCTTCAGCAAGCGGATGCTTTCACGTCCGATCGTATAGCGATCGACATGCACCGTGGTCAAACGGGGCGTCGTCATTTCCGCAAAGGTCATATCTTCATAACCCACCACCGACAGGTCTGCGGGCACGACAAGTCCTTCCTCGCTGGCCGCCTGCATCACGCCGACGGCGGTCAGATCGTTGACGCAGAAAACCGCGCTGTAAGGAAACGCCTCTTTTTGCGCAAATACCTTGCCGAAATAGGCCAGCGCCGTTTCGAAACGATCGTAGCCGATTTCCAGCACATCGCCGGTAACGCCTTCCGCCTCTTCCACCGCATCCATAAAGCCGCGCATTCTTTCACGCCAGGGAAAACGCAGATCGCCGGTGACGAACAGCAGCCGGCGATGACCGTTGGCGATAATCCGCTGCGTGACCAGACGAGCCCCCGCGTAGTTATTGGCAATGACGCTATCGAACTGCATGCTCATGTCCACCGTGTTCACCAGCACTAACGATCCATGTCGGGTGAAATGCTCGGCGACCTCAGATTCAGGCGCGGTATAGAACATGATGGCGGCATCGGTATCATGCGCCTGAGCATTACGTTCAATACACGCCAGATCGACGGCGCCTTCCGGCATCAGCTTTGGAAACAGCACATAGCCTTCCTGCTCGGCTTCCAGTTTTGCCCCTTCCAGTACCTGCTGAAAAACCTCATGTAACCCACCGGTTACCGGGTGCATGGGCAGATAAACGACCACATTGGCCGCGGCGCCCGCACGCTGGTTTTCTATATATCCCAAATCATCGGCAATCCGGCGGATCCGTTCGCGCAACTCCGCCGACATGCCCACTTGCCCGGAAAGCGCCCGGGAAACCGTACTGACGGACACCTCGGCCAGTCGGGCAATATCCGCCTGATTGATCCGTTTTGAAGGCTCCATGACTTCTCCTGAATAGCCGAAACGGCGGCAACGCAATTTTCATATTTGCGCAAATTGCGTTGCCGAACAAGATTTACACTCTCACAAGTGAGGAAAACTATGGTTGATAAAACAAAATTCATCCTGCTGACAACGCGCCATATCAAGAGAGAGCGAAGATAAGGCCAACGCTTATGAAGCCTTGGCCGAGTAAGGCTCGTCACTCTGGCGCCGGCAGCGGTAGTTGTCATCAACCGTCAAGTTTATCTTAATTTAGTTGCATTGATAGCGAAGGAATTTACAGAAATTCCCCCCGGTTGTCATAAAAAAACGCTATACGCAAATTGCGCAATTTGTGTTGACCAGGAAAATTATCAAGAATAGTCTCCTGATTGTGGAGACGAATTGATAACCCGTGAAGGCAAACCGGCCCCACCTGACAAAATCCGAATAACATAGGACGAGACTCATGCAACCTCATCCATCTGATACAACCTACGACCTGGTGCTTAAAGGCGGACGGCTGATCGATGAACGCAACGGCCTTGACGCCGTATGTGATATTGCCATCAAAGCCGGACGGATTGCCGCCATAGGAGGGGATCTGACGCCCGGCGCCCGCTACATCCGGGATGTCTCCGGCTGTATTGTGTCGCCGGGGCTGATTGACTTTCATACTCATGTCTACCACAAGGCGACATCGCTGGGCGTCGATCCCAATATGCTGGCCCGACGCTCCGCCGTCACCACCCTGGTCGATGCCGGCAGCGCCGGCGCCGGGAATTTCGACGGACTGCGTGATTTTGTCATGCGCCATTCGCCCTACCGCATCCTGGCGTTTCTCAACGTCTCTTTTCCGGGCATTTTCGGCTTTGATAAAGGCCTTTTCATCGGTGAAGCCACGTTGGCGGAGATGCTGCCGGTCGACCGATGCATCGCCAAAATAGAAGAAAACCGGAACAGCATTGTCGGCGTAAAAGTCCGCATTGGCGGCCCCGCCACGGGCGAGCTGGGACTGGGCGCGCTCGACCTTGCGCTGGAAGCGGCGAGCGCGGTCAATCTGCCGTTAATGGCGCATATCGGCGGACCGCCGCCCAGCTATGCCGACGTGGTTTCCCGCTTACGGCCCGGCGATATCCTGACCCATTGCTATCGCCCCGATCCTAATTCCGCTATCGGCGCCGACGGCCGGATCCTGCCGGAAATCATTGCCGCGCGTCAGCGTGGCGTACTGTTCGATATCGGCCACGGCATGGGCGCCCTGTCGTTTAAAAGCACGGAAGCCGCGCTGGAAAACGGCTTTATGCCGGACATTATCTCCTCGGACGTGCATGTCGCTTCAGTAGAAGGGCCGGCTTTCGATCTGCTGCACACCATGAGCAAATTGCTCAATTGCGGCATATCACTGGCATCGATTATCGCCATGGCGACCAACCGGCCCGCGTTGGCGATGCGGCGATCCGATCTGGGGCACCTGGGCATCGGCGCCATTGCCGATATCACCGTACTGGAAGAGGTGGAAAAACCGTTTAATTTTGTCGATGTCGGCGGCGATATCCGTCAGGGCGACCGCCTGCTCCATCCGGTGGCGGTCTATCTGGGCGGCAAAGATATGGAAATTTCACGCAGACCTTTCGAGGAACTGCGCCATTACTCCTGTAGTTGTTGTCATCAACATTAGCACCGCGCGCAATACGGGACGATCCGGGCAACACGGCGCCGGATCCACAAGCACTAATGGGGGCAAAAATGAAACTGAAATCACTCTTTGCTGTCGCCGCTACCCTCTTTTTCCTCGGGGTAGCCGGACCGGCCGCATCACAAGACAAACAGGGCGGAATATTGACCATCGCCACGGTTGGCGAACCGCCAACGCTGGATCAGATGCAGACGCCGACCGATCTGGTCGGCATGATCAGCCAGCATATCTACGAAACGCTCTACACCTTTGACGACAAATGGCAGCCGCAGCCGCTGCTGGCCGCCGACATGCCGACCCTGTCGCCAGACGGCCTCACCTACGCCATCCCGCTACGCAAAGGGGTGACCTTTCATGACGGCAGCGCCATGACGTCGGCGGATGTGGTGGCGTCGTTACAACGCTGGGAGAAAATCAACTCCAAAGGGAAACAGGTCGCCGATTACATCGACAGCGTGAGCGCAGACGGCATTGATACGGTGATCGTCAAGCTGAAATCCCGTTATTCCCCGCTGCTGGCGACGCTGTCGCAGGCCGCCATCATCATGCCGTCAGAAAAAATCCAGGATACGCTGACCGAATTCGTGGGAACCGGCCCCTATATGCTGAAGGAAAGGAAACCGGACCAGTACATCCAGCTCGTCCGCTTTCCGGCTTATCAGTCTCCTGAAGGCGCGCCCAGCAACTTCGCCGGCGAACGTCAGGCCTTGGCCGATGAACTCCGCTTCGTACCGGTTCCGGATGCCAATACCCGCGTAGAAGGTCTGCTGGCCGGCCAGTATGACTATGCCGATTCGCTGCCGTTCAGCGCTTATGATCGCGTCGCCGCCAGCGATAAAGCGCAACCGGTGGTATTGCAGTCGGGGGGCTGGGCCTCGTTCAACATGAACATGAAAGAAGGTCTGTTTACCAATAAAGATCTGCGCAATGCGGTACAGGCCGCGCTCAATCCCAGCGATATGATGATGGCCGCGTTCTCGGATGCGAAGTTCTACCATGTCGACGGCGCCTATTTCCCGGAAGGCTATTTCTGGCACACCGAAGCCGGCGTTGCCCGCTACGGCGAAGGCGATCCCGCGGCGGCCGGCGCGTTGCTGAAAAAAGCCGGTTATAAAGGCACGCCCATCCGTCTGCTGACATCGCGCCAGTATGAATTCCATTACAAGATGGCGGAAGTGGCCAAAGCCTATCTTGAGGCCGCCGGTTTCAAGGTCGATTTACAGGTGACCGACTGGGCGACGCTGACAACGCGCCGCGCCGATCCGACGCAATGGGATATTTTCATCACTCATTCCAACTTCCCCGGCGATCCGACGATGATGAACAGCATCTCGGATACCTATCCCGGCTGGTATGTCTCCGCGGCCAAAACCCAGGCGGTGGAGACCTATCTACAAGCCGTCACGCCGGAAAAAAAATTTGCGGCATGGGAAAAGCTGCAGGCCACGCTGTATGACGACGCGCCAATTTTCAAAGTCGGCAACTTCAATGTGCTTTCCGGACTGGCCAAAGGGATTCAGGGATATGAACCGCACTACTGGCCGACATTCTGGAATGTTTCGGCCAGATCGTAAGGAAGGGTTGCCATGTCGCGGATCTTGTATGCCTTTATCACTCGTCTTGCCGGTATCATCGCCGTCCTGCTGATACTGGCGACCGTCGTTTTCCTGATCGTCCGCGTCACGCCGGGCGAGCCTGCCGCAATGATGCTGGGCTCGGACGCCACGCCGCAGGACATTGCGGACCTGCGCGAAAGACTGGGGCTCAATGCTCCGCTGCTGCAACAATACGGTTCTTTCATCGCCAGAGCCGTGCAGGGCGACCTTGGGCAATCGATCTTTCTTAATATGCCCGTGACCTCGGCGCTGGCGGCGCGCGCGGAACCGACATTTTTTCTGACGCTGTTTTCCATCCTGATCGCCTCGATGATTGCGCTGCCGGTCGGCATTTTGTCCGCTTACAAACGCGGCTCGGCGTTTGACCAGATGGTGGTGGGCGTCACGATGGTGGCCGCCAGCATCCCCAGTTTTTGGTTGGGCCTGATCCTGATCCAAACGATGGCGGTAAAACTGGGCTGGTTTCCGGTGTCCGGTTACGGCGGACCGGATTCGTCTTTCTTCACCCGTCTGCACCATCTTGTGCTACCGGCCATCGCGCTGGGGATCGTCAACTCGGCGCTGATTACCCGCTTTACCCGCGCGGCGATGCTGGACGTGCTGTCGGATGACTATATTCGTACCGCCCGGGCCAAAGGCGCGGCGGAGAAGACCGTTATCCTCAAACACGCGCTGAAGAATGCGCTGATCCCGATCATCACGGTGATCGGCCTGTCCATCGCGTTACTGGTTTCCGGCGCGGTGGTGACGGAAACCGTATTTGGCCTGCCCGGCATCGGCAATCTGGTGGTTTCCGCCGTACAACGCCGCGACTACCCGGTTATTCAGGGCGCGCTGCTCGCCGTGGCCGCTATCTATGTGCTTATCAATTTCATTGTGGATATGCTCTATATTCTTGTCGATCCGAGGGTCCGGCTATGACCACCGCAACCCTTTCCTTGCGCGTAAAGTTACGGCGCATGTGCCGCAACAAAGCCATCCTGCTGGGCGTGATCATCCTGAGCGTAGTGGTTTTCGCCGCGCTGTTTGCCCCCTGGATAGCGCCCTATGCGCCAAACAAATTGTCTATCATCAATCGGTTGCAGTCGCCATCGCTGGCACATCTGTTCGGCACCGATGAATTTGGCCGCGATGTGTTCTCCCGCGCTATCCATGCCGGGCGAATCTCCCTGATGGTCAGCGCCGGCGTCGTAATACTGGCGACCGTACTGGGGATTTTTCTCGGCGTACTGGCCGGTTATTTCCGCCGGTTGGATGCGCCGATCTCCCGCATGCTGGACGCCATGATGTCATTCCCCGACATTCTGCTGGCTATCGCTCTGGTGGCGGCGCTCGGCCCTTCGCTGATCAATGTCATTCTCGCCCTCGGCATCACTTACGCTCCCAGGCTGGCGCGCGTGGTGCGAGGATCGACGTTGGTGCTGCGCGAACTCCCTTACGTGGAGGCGGCCAAGTCGCTGGGCCTGCCCACCCATCGGATACTGCTGCGCCATATCCTGATCAATCTGGCGTCGCCGATCCTGGTGCAGTCGAGCTTTATCTTCGCCTCGGCCATGCTGGCCGAAGCCAGTTTGTCTTTCCTCGGCATTGGCGTCAGCACCGACGTTCCCACCTGGGGCACCATGCTGGCGATGGGACGGGAATATATGAATGACGCCCCCTGGCTGATGTACTTTCCGGGGCTGGCTATCGTCTTTGCCGTGTTGTCTTTGCAGTTACTGGGTGACGGTCTGCGCGATCTCGTCGATCCCCGCTTGTCCAAGGAGGTCTGAGTGATGAATAAACCCGCTGGCGACGCCATCGCCATGCCGGCTACGCCGGTGCTCAGTATTGAAGGCCTGACCACATCATTTCGCACGGAAAATGGTTGGAATCCGGTTATCCGCGATATCTCGCTTAGCGTAGCGCAGGGCGAAACCGTCGCCATTGTCGGTGAATCCGGTTCGGGGAAAAGCGTCACCGCCCTGTCGACCATGCGGCTGCTGCCCGCGGGTAAAGCGCGTTGTGAAGGGAAAATTCTGTTTCAAGGGCGCGACCTGCTCACGCTGCCGGAAGCGGAAATGCGCAAGGTCCGCGGTAATCATATCGGCATGATCTTTCAGGAGCCGATGACCAGCCTGAATCCGGTGTTCACCATCGGCGCTCAGTTGGCGGAAGCCCTGATGCTGCATCGGGATATGTCGGCGCATCAGGCTCGGCAGGAAGCCGTACGTCTGCTGGAACGGGTGCGCATTCCCTCCGCCCGCGCCCGGGTGAACGACTATCCGCATAAGCTATCGGGCGGAATGCGCCAGCGGGTGATGATTGCCATGGCGCTGGCATGCCGGCCGCAGTTATTGATCGCGGATGAGCCCACCACCGCGCTGGACGTCACTATTCAGGCGCAGATTCTGCACCTCATTCGTGAACTGCAGGCGGAAGAGAATATGGGCGTGCTGTTTATCACCCACGATATGGGCGTTGTCGCCGAAGTGGCGGACCGAACGGTGGTGATGTTTCGCGGCGACAGAATCGAAACCGGAAAGACCGCCGATATTTTCGCCCGTCCCCGGCATCGCTATACCCGCACCCTGCTCTCCTCCATTCCCCATTTAGGTTCAATGGGGGATGCCGCGCGCCCGGTACGTTTTCCGGAAATTAATCCGCATACCGGCGCGCTAACCGAACCGACGCAGATAGCGGAAACCGTCTTCAGCAACAACCCGATCATTAGCGTCAGCGACCTTTCCGTGCGCTTTGATATCTCCGCCGGGCTGGGCCGGCTTGCCGGCCGGGTGCATGCCGTAGAAAACGTCTCTTTCGATCTTTTTCCTGGCGAAACCCTGTCCATCGTCGGCGAATCCGGCTGCGGCAAATCCACCACCGGACGCGCCATCATGCGGCTTAATGAACCCACGACCGGCGCCGTCTTCGTTGACGGACGCAACGTGTTGACGTCCGCCAGCCGCGAGCTACGGGAAAGCCGCCGCACGGTGCAGATGATCTTTCAGGATCCCTTTGCGTCCCTGAACCCGCGCCTCACCATCGGTTCCGCCATCGCCGAACCGATTCTGGCCCACGGCATGATGGGACGCAAAGCCGCGCGCGAACGGGCCGACGACTTACTGGAAAAGGTGGGGCTGAGCGCGGAAATGGCCGATCGCTACCCGCATGAATTTTCCGGCGGCCAGCGCCAGCGGATCTCCATCGCCCGCGCGCTCGCCCTGGAGCCGAAAGCCATCATCGCCGATGAAGCCGTTTCCGCGCTGGACGTCTCCGTCAAAGCGCAGGTGGCGAATCTGCTGCTCAGTTTGCAGGAAAGTATGAAAATCGCCTTCCTGTTCATTTCGCATGATATGGCGGTAGTCGAACGGCTCAGCCACCGCGTGGCCGTCATGTATCTGGGCGAAATCGTCGAGATCGGTCCCAGAGCCGCCGTATTTAGCAATCCGCAACATGAATATACCAAACGGCTGATCGCCGCCGTGCCTTTGCCGGATCCGTCTCGTCGTCATCCGCTGCCGCCCGAGCTGACGAGTGAGATAAAGAGTCCGCTTCGCCCGACCGACTACATTCCGCCCAAACGTATTTATCGTGAATGTTCTCCCGGGCATTTCGTCGCCATTGGCGCGAACTGAAACCACAACCTTTGGCGCATCGCGAATAGCATGGCGGCGTCAGCCTACTATGATGGAGAAAACTACGCGTGAACGACACCACCGCTCCCGCCTCGATAAATGAGGTAGATACCCCCGCCGTACTGGTTAACCTTGATATCGCCAGCGCGAACATTACCCGCTTCCAGCGCTACGCCGCAGGCCATGGCCTCAAGGTCAGGCCGCATATCAAAACCCACAAGCTGCCGCAGATAGCCGAAATGCAGTTGGACGCCGGCGCCGTCGGCATTACCTGCCAGAAGGTTTCCGAAGCGGAAGCCATGATTGCCGGCAGTCCGCGCATCACCGATGTACTAATCACTTATAACATCCTTGGCGCAAACAAGGTGCGCCGGCTGGCGGCGCTGGCGCGCAAGGTTCGCCTTGCGGTGGTGGCCGATAGCATCGAGGTGATTAACGGCCTATCCGCCGTCTTCGCCTCGGAAGCCTCGCCGCTTGCCGTCCTGGTGGAATGCGATACCGGCGCGCAGCGCTGCGGCGTACCTTCCCCACAGGACGCCGCGCGCCTCGCCGAGCAGATCAACGACGCGTCAGGACTGGTGTTCGCCGGACTGATGACCTATCCGCCGGCCGGTGAAGAACAGGTCGTCGAACGATTTATGCGTGAGGCAAAGCAGCTTGTTTATCAAAAAATCGGCGAACGCGAGCTGATTATCAGCTCCGGCGGAACGCCCTCCATGATGCAGGCGGCGAATGCGCCGGTGGTCACCGAATACCGTCCCGGAACCTATGTCTACAACGATCGATCGCTGGTTGAGCGCGGAGTATGCGAATGGGAAGACTGCGCGCTGACCGTACTGGCCACCGTGGTTTCGGTGCCAAACGACCACCGCGCCGTGATTGACGCCGGCAGCAAGACATTAACCGCCGATTTGCTTGGGATGTCGGGCTATGGGCAGATTCTCGGCCGCCCGGATATCGTTATCGATCAACTCTCGGAAGAGCATGGGCGTTTGATCAGCGATGGGCCGATCGGGCTGTCGGTCGGCGACAAGGTCCGCATCGTTCCGAATCATGCCTGCGTCGTCACCAACATGGTCGATGAGATTCATATTATTCGCCACGGCCAGTTGGTCGGCGTTCAGACGGTTGTCGCCCGCGGATGCATCGTCTGACGCAGCGAACGTTTTTAGCAAACAACGAAACGGAAGGAAAAGAGAAATGACAATCAAACGTTATGGCAGTGGGGAACAAGGCGCGGGCGGTAAAGGGCTGCCTTTCGCCCGAGCGGCGCAGGCCGACGGCTGGCTGTATGTTTCCGGCCAGGTCGCGATAGAGGGCGGCGAAATTCTCTCCGGCGGCATCGTGAGTGAAAGCCGTAAGGCCATTGAAAACCTCATCGCCATCCTCCAGGAAGCAGGCTACGGCACTGAAGACGTGGTGCGGGTCGGCGTATGGCTGGACGATCCGCGCGACTTCTGGAGTTTTAACGGCGTTTATGCCGAATATTTTGGCGACAATCCCCCCGCCCGCGCCTGTGTGCAATCCAGCATGATGGTCGATTGCAAAGTTGAAATTGACTGTGTTGCCTATCGATCCGACAAGCGTTGATCGCCCAGTCCCAGCCACAATCACGGCGGCAATGGATAACGGCGCCGCCTCCATCACCCGCCCACGACTATATTCAGTTCTGATATAACCCAGCGCGCAATGTCATTTATAAAAATAAACCGCCTCGCGTAAATTTATGGTGAATGAAGGTAATAGAACCTATTCCCACAGGAACTGATAATGAAAAGAATCCGTTTTGCTTTACTGAGTGGCGCACTGCTTGCCACCAGCGTCCTGGCGCAAGCGCAGGATGACCTTGACGCAATAAAATCCGCCGGCGTGATCAAATGGGGTACGGAGGGCACCTATGCCCCCTACACCTATCACGATAAATCGGGTCAACTGGTTGGTTTTGATGTGGATATTGGCCGCGCGGTCGCCGACAGGCTCGGCGTAAAATTCCAGTTTATCGAGGGGCGCTGGGACGGACTCATCGCCGGTGTGGACGCCAAACGCTATGACGCCGTCATCAATCAGGTTGGCGTAACGCAAGCGCGTCAGGCTAAATATGACTTTTCCCAACCTTATATCTATTCAAAAGCCGTGCTTATCACCCGCGCCGATAACACCGCAATCAAAGACTTCGCCGACTTAAAGGGCAAAAAATCGGCGCAAAGCCTGACCAGCAACTATGCGCAGTTGGCGACACGCCACGGCGCGGAGATTATTCCCACTGATGGCTTTAATCAGTCTTTGGCGCTGGTGCTCAGTGGCCGCGCCGATGCCACGCTCAACGACAACCTGTCTTTCCTGGATTTCAAGAAGCGCAAGCCGGATGCTAACGTCAAGGTTACCGCCATCTCCGCCACAGGAGAACCCTCAGCCATCTTAATCCGAAAGGGGCAAACCCGACTCGCCGACGCGCTGAACAAGGCGCTGGATGAGATTAAAGCCGATGGCACTTATAAAACGATAGCCATACGATACTTTGGTGAGGATGTATCTCAATAATCGCGCCTTTTCGGAGTCGTTTTCATGCCGCCCTGGTTACAGCTTATGGCAGACGCCTTCTGGAATCTGCTGTCCGCGGGACTGAAATTTACCGTTCCGCTGGCTATTCTTTCCTTTCTTTTCGGCCTGGCCGTCGGCGTTATCGTCGCCCTGCTCCGCCTCTACGGCCCCAAACCGCTGCAATGGATCGGCGATTTTTATGTCTGGGTTATCCGTGGAACACCATTACTGGTTCAGCTATTTCTCATTTTTTACGGACTTCCCAGCGCGGGCATTACGCTGGATGCCTTTCCCGCCGCTTTAATCGGCTTCACGATCAGTGTTGGTGCATACAGTTCGGAAATCGTCCGTGGCGCCATACAGTCCGTTCCGAAGGAACAGTGGAACGCCGCTTACTCTTTGGGTATGAATGGCGCGCAGGCAATTCGCTGGGTCATCTTTCCGCAGTCGGTATTTGTTTCATTACCACCGCTATCCAACACCTTTATTTCTCTCATTAAAGATACATCGCTTGCCGCGGTGATCACGGTTCCGGAGATGTTTTTAGCCGCACAGCGCATTGTGTCCGTCACCTACGAGCCGCTGATTCTTTACATTGAAGCGGCGTTGATTTACCTGATGTTCAGCACCGTGCTGAGCCAGTTGCAGGCGAGACTTGAAAAATATTACCGGCGTCATGTCGAGCAGTGATAGTTCATCTTGATGAATATGCCTATGGGTTATTATTAATTATTATGAATATAACGACGGTGCAGCCTCGCTGGCGCCGCCGGATTTTTCGCACCAAAACAGAGCGGCGTCACGCACCAATCCTTATTTTGGTGCGCGAATTTTGCTTCACTACCCACGTTGGAACAATCTGTTCTTATTTTCTTTCCTCTTATCAGCAAAGTATAAAATTGGCACCTTAATTGCTTAGCTCTTGCCGCGGCGGCGAGCCGATGAACGGATAGGGTGCATCTTATTTAGCACTTAAAATACAACAAGATATAACAATTTGGTTACAAGGACGAATATGAAACGAATGATTATCTCTACTTTGGTTGCCGGCGCTTCGCTGTTTGCCGCGATCGGTCAGGCTCATGCAGGCGCGACTCTGGATGCCATTCAGAAAAAAGGGTTCGTGCAGTGTGGTATCAGTGATGGATTGCCGGGCTTTTCCTATGCGGACGCCAGCGGTAAATTCACCGGCATTGATGTTGATGTATGCCGTGGCGTGGCGGCAGCCGTATTCGGCGACGCCAATAAAGTAAAATATACGCCGCTGACGGCGAAAGAGCGCCTTACCGCACTGCAATCCGGTGAAGTTGATCTGTTGTCGCGCAACACCACATGGACATCCTCGCGCGATAGCGCCATGGGCCTGTTGTTCACCGGCGTGACCTATTACGATGGCATCGGTTTCCTGACCCACAACAAGGCAGGATTGACCAGCGCCAAAGAACTTGATGGCGCGACGGTTTGTATTCAGTCCGGCACCGATACCGAGCTGAACGTAGCCGACTACTTTAAAACCAACAAAATGCAGTTCACTCCGGTGACGTTTGACCGCTCTGACGAAAGCGCCAAAGCGCTGGAATCTGGCCGTTGCGATACCCTGGCGTCAGACCAATCCCAGCTTTACGCGCTGCGCATCAAGCTGAGCAACCCAAGCGAATTTATCGTATTGCCGGAAGTGATCTCCAAGGAACCGCTGGGACCGATTGTTCGTCGTGGCGATGAAGAGTGGTTCACCATTGTTCGCTGGACGCTGTTTGCGATGTTGAACGCGGAAGAAATGGGCATCACTTCGCAAAACGTCGACCAACTCGCCGCCAAACCAACCAACCCGGATATGTCCCATCTGCTCGGTCATGAAGGCAACTACGGTAAAGATTTAAAATTATCTAACGACTGGGCGCATAAAATCATCAAACAAGTCGGTAACTACGGCGAAATTTTCGAACGCAATGTCGGGATGAGCAGCGAGTTAAAAATCAAACGCGGCCTCAACGAATTATGGAATAAAGGCGGGATCCAATACGCGCCGTCCGTACGCTAATCGTCACAGAAACACGGGCGCGGCTGGATTGCCGCGCCCTCTGTATCCCCGCTATTGAGGCTGCAATATGCAACAACGCCCAACCGTGAAAAGTGATATCTCACTAACTAATCCAGCGGTGCGCGCCTGGCTGTATCAAATAATCGTGGTCATTGCCGTATTGTCTACCGCCGCTTACCTATTACACAATACCGTTACCAACCTTGCTCAGAGAGGAATTACATACGGGTTCGCATTTCTGAACAATAGCTCCGGCTTTGGGATTATCCAGCGCCTGATCGACTACCAGCAGGGCGACACCTATGGCCGTGTTTTCCTTGTCGGCTTATGCAATACGTTATTGGTCTCGGCCCTATGCATTGTCCTCGCCTCAATGCTGGGTCTGGTCATCGGGCTGGCTCGTCTGTCCGACAACTGGCTGTTGCGAAAAGTTTCGACCATTTACATTGAGATCTTTCGCAATATTCCGCCGCTGTTGCAGATCTTTTTCTGGTATTTTGCCGTGCTTCGCAACCTGCCTGGCCCGCGGCAAGCCATTACCGCTTTCGATATTTCGTACCTCAGCAACCGGGGGCTTTATATTCCCGCACCCGAAGCCGGCCCCGGCGCTATCGCGTTCTTCCTTTCCATCGTTATCACGCTGGTTATCTCGCTGATTGTTGCTCGCCGTAATAAGGGCTACCACGCACTCACCGGTCAATTCAGAAAAACCTGGCCGGCGGCATTAGGCGTTCTGGCGGCATTGCTGACCTTGAGCCACCTGATCTTTGGCCCGGCCATGCACTGGAACGTACCGGAATTAAAGGGATTTAACTTTCGGGGCGGTATGGTTTTAATCCCTGAATTAGCGGCGCTGACGCTGGCGCTGTCGGTGTATACCTCATCGTTTATTGCTGAAATTATCCGTTCAGGAATTCAATCCGTTTCTTACGGCCAGCATGAGGCGGCCTACTCCCTTGGCCTGCCGAATCCGATAACGCTGCGTAAAGTGATTCTGCCCCAGGCGTTACGCGTCATTATCCCACCGCTGACCAGTCAGTATCTTAACGTGGTAAAAAATTCATCGCTGGCCGCCGCTATCGGCTATCCGGATATGGTTTCGCTCTTTGCCGGCTCGGTGCTGAACCAAACCGGTCAGGCAATAGAAACCATCGCGATGACCATGTCGGTATATCTCATCATCAGCCTGCTGATTTCTCTGCTGATGAACATTTACAACCGCAAGATTGCCTTAATAGAGCGCTAAGAGGATTAAATGACGATGATTCCGCATACACAGAACCGTCAAGCCTCGCTTTTCAGAGCGATCGATTGGGCGCGACGGAATCTTTTCTCCAACATAACCAACAGCCTGTTGACGCTGCTATGCCTGTGGCTGCTTTGGATTACCATTCCCCCGCTGCTGAACTGGGCGGTGTTTCAAGCCAACTGGATTGGCACAACCCGTAACGACTGTACCAGAGAGGGCGCATGCTGGGTATTTATCCATGCCAGATTCAGCCATTTCATGTACGGGCTCTATCCCGCAAAGGAGATCTGGCGTATCAACTTTGCTTTGATCATCGGTCTGCTCAGCATGCTGCCGATGTTTTGGCACGCGCTTCCACGCCGGGGACGCTATATCGCCTGCTGGTCAGTGACCTATCCGCTGGTCGTCTGGTGGCTGCTCTACGGCGGGTTCGGCGGACTGAGTCTGGTAGAAACCAGCCAATGGGGCGGACTGACGCTGACGTTGATTATCGCCTGCGTGGGGATCGCCGGCGCGTTGCCGCTGGGGATTTTGCTGGCGCTGGGACGTCGCTCGTCGCTGCCGGTGATCCGCATACTCTCGGTTATTTTCATTGAGTTCTGGCGTGGCGTGCCGCTGATTACCGTACTTTTTATGTCATCCGTTATGCTCCCTTTATTTCTAACGGAAGGCACCAGCATCGATAAGCTGTTGCGCGCGCTGGTCGGCGTGATTCTGTTCCAGTCAGCCTATGTGGCGGAGGTGGTGCGCGGCGGATTACAGGCGCTTCCCAAAGGCCAGTATGAGGCGGCCGAGTCGCTGGGGTTGGGCTACTGGCGGATGCAGGGACTGGTTATCCTGCCGCAGGCGCTGAAAATGGTGATTCCGGGATTGGTCAACACCATTATCGCGCTGTTTAAAGACACCAGCCTGGTGATCATCATCGGACTCTTCGATCTCTTTAGCAGTATTCAACAGGCAACCGTCGATCCTGCGTGGCTTGGCATGTCAACCGAAGGCTATGTTTTCGCCGCCGTGATCTATTGGATCTTCTGTTTCAGTATGTCGCGTTATAGCCAACATCTGGAAAATCGTTTTAACACCGGACATAAGTCGCATTGAGGCCAGCCATGAATCAGAATTCTATAACGCAATCTGCCGCTCACATGATCACATTAGAGAATGTGAATAAGTGGTATGGACAATTCCACGTGCTGAAAAACATTAACTTACAGGTAAAACAGGGCGAGAGAATCGTACTGTGCGGCCCTTCCGGCTCGGGGAAATCCACCACCATACGCTGTATCAATCATCTGGAAGAGCATCAACAAGGGCTTATCGTGGTTGATGGCATTGAGCTGAACAACGACTTACGCAATATCGAAAAAATCAGGACTGAAGTCGGTATGGTATTTCAACACTTTAATCTGTTTCCCCATTTAACCGTATTGCAGAACTGTACCCTCGCGCCTTGCTGGGTACGCCATATGCCGAAAAAGGAAGCGGAAGAGCTGGCGATGCACTATCTGGAACGGGTCCGTATTTCCGCCCACGCGCACAAGTTTCCCGGGCAGCTTTCCGGTGGACAGCAGCAGCGTGTAGCCATCGCTCGCTCACTGTGCATGAAACCCAAAATCATGCTGTTTGATGAACCGACGTCGGCTCTCGACCCTGAGATGGTGAAAGAAGTGCTGGATACCATGCTGGGGCTGGCGGAAGACGGTATGACGATGCTGTGTGTAACCCATGAAATGGGATTTGCGAAAACCGTTGCCGACCGCGTCATTTTTATGGACCAGGGGGAAATCGTCGAACAGGCGGCGCCGGATATTTTCTTCACCAGCCCTCGTTCGGAACGGACACAGACCTTCCTGTCCCAAATCCTGCATTAAGGCAAAACGCCAGCCTGCCAGAAACGGTCGGCTGGTGTTTCTCGGTTAAGCTGTTTATTCCGCACTACATGCCGGCCCCTTATCCACCGCCGCACCGCTCGACAAGTCGATACCCTCAGGTCGGTTAAATGATAAAATGCCATTCAGCGCCATAATTGAAGCGACTTGATTTGCCGTCGTCGGTAGAACGAGGAAATAAACATATTGGGTGATGCATGCTGTTACTGATCGATAACTATGACTCCTTTACTTACAACCTGTATCAGTATTTTTGCGAGCTGGGGGCGGAAGTATCGGTCAAACGGAATAACGAACTGACGCTGGACGATATTGCAAGACTGTCACCATCCCGGCTCGTAATATCTCCCGGTCCCTGCACGCCGGATGAGGCAGGCATCTCATTGGCCGCTATCCGTCATTTCGCCGGAAAACTGCCTATCCTTGGGGTTTGCCTTGGGCATCAGGCGATGGCGCAGGCGTTTGGCGCCCGCATTATTCGTGCCCGGCAGGTGATGCATGGCAAAACATCGGCCATACAGCACAACAATACGGGGATTTTTACCGGACTGACTCAGCCATTGACGGTAACACGCTACCACTCATTGGTGATTGAATCCGCATCTCTTCCCAACTGCTTTGAAGTGACAGCCTGGAGCGAGCGTGACGGCAAACCTGATGAGATCATGGGAATTCGGCACCGTTCGCTGCCATTGGAAGGCGTTCAGTTTCATCCTGAAAGTATTCTCAGCCAGCAAGGGCATCAGCTTTTAGATAATTTTCTTAAAATAGAGTCAGATAGGAAATAAATTTTCTTTCAGCGTGATTAAACATTGCCTGCCATTGATTTTTTATGCATATTTATTGACTATATTTTCATTCAAAAGTTGTTGATATCGGAGCATGTAGGCAGATGGCAACAGATAAAAAAGCAGTAACACGGGAAACTCACGACAAAGTTATTTTGCCGGTTTATGCACCAGCTCAATTTGTGCCAGTCAAAGGGAAAGGGAGCCGGGTGTGGGATCAACAAGGACGAGAATATATTGATTTCTCCGGTGGTATCGCCGTTACCGCGCTTGGGCACTGTCATCCGGCGCTGGTAGCGGCATTGCAACAGCAGGGAGAAAATCTATGGCATACCAGCAATGTTTTCACTAATGAACCGGCACTGCGTCTGGCCAGCAAACTAATTAACGCAACCTTTGCCGACCGGGTGTTCTTTGCAAACTCCGGCGCAGAAGCAAACGAAGCGGCTTTCAAGCTGGCGCGTCACTATGCGATTAAACGTCACAGCCCGTATAAAACCAAAATCATTGCGTTTTATAACGCGTTTCATGGACGTACGCTATTTACCGTATCCGTCGGCGGCCAGGCAAAATATGCCGATGGTTTTGGACCTAAACCTGCCGATATCGTACACGTTCCGTTTAACGATCTGGCGGCAGTCAAAGCAGTGATGGACGATCATACCTGCGCTGTCGTACTCGAACCGATCCAAGGTGAAGGCGGTATTACGCCAGCAACGCAGGAATTCATGCAAGGTGTACGTGAACTGTGCGATCAATACAAAGCATTGCTGGTCTTCGATGAAGTACAGTGCGGAATGGGCCGTACCGGAAAACTGTTCACTTATATGCACTACGGCGTTACGCCGGATATTCTGACGACAGCGAAAGCCTTGGGCGGCGGTTTCCCTATCAGCGCCATGCTGACCACGGAAGAGATAGCCTCCGCCATGACCGTCGGCGTACACGGTACGACCTATGGCGGCAACCCGCTGGCCTGTGCCGTCGCGGAAGCCGCATTAGACACCATCAATACCCCGGAAGTACTATCGGGCGTGTCCGACCGCCATACGCAATTTGTTAGCTCGCTGGAAGAAATTAATCGGCAATACGGCATCTTCGAACAGATTCGCGGCATGGGGCTATTGCTGGGCGCGGAGCTGAAATCACAGTGGCATGGCCGGGCTCGAGAATTTTTAACCGCAGCGGCGGAGCAAGGCGTGATGATATTGAATGCCGGGCCAAACGTCATTCGCTTTGTGCCGTCTCTGGTTATCGATCCCAAAGATATCGAACAAGGGATGGCGTCGTTCGCCAAGGCGGTCGAGCAGGTCGTGAACTCCGCCACTTGATACGCAGATAACCAATGTCCGCCCATCAAAAAGCCCTGCTATCCCACCAGGGCTTTTTTGTCGCATATGATTAAAGTCGGAGGAGCTAATTTTAACGTTGCCATAACGCAAAAAGCCTCATGCTTGCGCATGAGGCTTTCTGTCTGATTTGATGCCTGGCAGTTCCCTACTCTCACATGGGGAGACCCCACACTACCATCGGCGCTACGGCGTTTCACTGCTGA
>NZ_JAKMAJ010000015.1 GCF_022378355.1 Brenneria bubanii | reverse complement strand
TTATTTTGAAGGCCGCCTCGATAAAGTAATAACGTTGTAGTGATTTTTTAACGTGACACAGAATTATGAACGCTCTCTTTAAAAAACTAAATGATATTCTTATTGGTAGGTGTAAATTTATTCACCATGATTTTTTCCCATATTCCACTTTTAAAAAATGGAGTTTCATTAATGAAATTATCAACTTCATTTCTGTTCTTAGCATCAACAATTAACAAGCTACCCGCGACATCACCTTCATTTTGGTTTAACAAAGGTCCTGCTAGTATGATTTTGATACTGCCAGCTGAGTTTACATAGCTAATTTGCTCGCTAAGTAAGGATCGCCTTAGCTCTTCTTGTCCTTGTTTATCTATTGCATGAATTAAGCACAACATTTTTTATCCTTATGTTTCTTCTAAATTTTTGTCTTAGGAGTTCTGAACGAAATCAATAATGCTAATAATGCAGCAATACCAGCGATAGCACATGTTCCCGTCCAGTTAAAAAAACCGAAAGCAATGCTCCCTAATGCTGAACCCGCAGCACCACCACAAAACATAGCGGTCATAAAGACGGTGTTTAAACGACTCCGGGCTGTAGGGTCTAAAGCATAAACTTGAGCTTGATTTGAAACTTGTGATGCCTGAACGGCCAAATCCATAATAATTACTGCAATTATCAATGCAGTAAGAGAATTTGGTATACCTCCTAAAATTCCGAATGCAATTGCTAGCAAGCCAGCGCCAAGAGTAATAACTAATTTAGGGCCTCTAGCATCAGACAATTTACCGGCTATCGGAGCAATTAAAGCCCCTCCAGCGCCAATTATCCCTATTAGCCCCACAGCCGTCGCACCTAAATTGTATGACGGCTGTTGAAAAAGCTGTGCCAAGGTTGACCAAAATGCCAAAAAAGCCCCGAAGATGAGTGATTGTATAAATGCTGCCTGTCTTAATGCAGGATATTTTATAAATAACGTACCAAGTGATTTCATCACTTTTAAATAGCTAATGTTTGTTGTGGGTAAAACCTTAGGCAACTTTATTGCCATTGCAAGCGATGTTATGCTCATTAGTGCTGCTGCAATCCAGTACATACTTCGCCATCCCATCTGATCAGTAACATAACCGCCAACTGTTCTGGAAAGTAATATTCCTAATAAGATTCCGCCGGTTACAATCCCGATGACTTTACCACGCTCGCTGGGAGCAGCAAGGTTGACGGATAAAGGGACTATTTGCTGAGTTACGGTTGCCAATATACCGGTTATCAAGCTAGCAATAGCGAGCCATTCTATCGAAGTTGAAATGGCTGTGGCGGCTATTGCAATGATTAATAACGTCATTGTCGCAAGTATTAACTTTTTACGTTCAAAGCGATCACCTAATGGTGATAAAAATAATATTCCTAGTGCATACCCTGCCTGACTAAGGAAAGGAATAAGCGATATAATGGCGGGTGATTGATGAAACTCTTCCGCTAATATCCCAAGCATAGGCTGATTGTAATAAATATTTGCAACTGATAGACCTGCGCCGACCGTTAGTATAAAAAGCAGACTCTTAGTTAGAGTAATCTTCTCACTGATAACTGTTGCTGCTGCCATATCTGAATGTGTTTTCATAGGTTACCATTATGATACGAAACGAACCGTATCATAATGGGAGTTTATAACTACCATGTCAAGGTTATTTATCGATTGGCATCAATCTTTACGGTGTGATGGCATTGAAGATAAGCATGACATGCGTATCAACGAATTTATCATCTATAGAGGCATGTCTTGTTAGCATGCGATGAAAGATGGGGCCATATAGAGAGTCCACAATGACTTCAATATCTATCGATTTTGAAAATTCATTTTGGTTTATTCCTCTGATTAGGACTTCTTTTGCCGCTGAGCGACGGGGTTCAAGGTAGCCCTCTACAAAAGATTGCATAGTAGCCGGATCAAATTGACCTAATGCAATCATTTCTCTCACTATTTTACCTGATTTTCCTCGGTAGACTGAGGCGACTTTGTGGATCTGCATTAGCAAATCATTTCGCGCAGAATGTGTAACGGGAAAAGTGATTGACGGCGCAACATCTTCTAAAAAGGCCTCCATAGCCAACGCCCCCTTGCTTGACCACCATCGATAGATCGTCGTTTTGCCTACTCCTGCGCGAGCAGCAATACCTTCGATAGACAACTTGTCGAACCCAATCTCCTCTAAGAGCTCTTGAGTCGCCTTAAGAATGGCAATCCGCGATGAATCACTTCGTTTTCGTCCTACAGACGTTGCATTCGATTGAACAGCTGAAATATCGACCTCCTAGCTAAGGCAATTTTTTGCGTTTTATCTCTATTAGTTATTAACTTTACCAGTCTGAGTCACTTTTAGGTATCTAATTACTAAATCAACCGCTTTGACACTGATGGTACTTATAGTCCGATATTTTCTTTAAGCTCAAAACTAAAGCACTTTTTATGATTTACCGTAATTCTTTCCTCAAATGAATGCGCAAAATTATATGGTGAGATGTGAATATTCTGATTAGCATCAAGATAATCAGCCCACCATTGCACCATCAGTCGCCGTTCCTCCATATGTTTGGCTCTATGTATATAAGCAGCCGGAAACCATTGCGTTCCTGGTGGCGCATTTGCCGTTCTACCGCATCCCGTTACTGCTCGGAAAGCTGTGGCGTGTTGGAGAAAGCAGCCCGCGCCTTATCCTGATAGCGTTTTTTCCAGTTGTAGCGCGTGTTCTCTTTGATATCAAGCTCCTGTGCCATACGGCCAACAGACTTGTCGCTTTCGCACCTTTTGATATAGCGCTGTTTATCTGTGCCCTCGAGTATCAATGCGGCAGAAGTGAGTCCTTTTTGTGTTGGAAATAGGTGGCTATGTGAAGGTCTCGTGTCTAAGGGGGGCTCTGGGGCAGCGTGTGGCCCTAACGATCATGCTTCTGATAAAAATAAATAATGAATGTAACATGGACTATGTGCGAAGGTGACAAAAAATGTTTCCGGACTGATGAGCGTGGGCGTGGTGGGAGGCTCTACACAAACGAGCGAGATGGCAGTACCTGGCGTGTTCCTTGGACAGAGTAACCCCATTCAAAAAAATTCGTGAAGCTGCCCGCTGCCGCTCTTGCTGATTATAGTAATGTGGCAAGATATAGTGCTGAGCGGGCTTAACTTCATCTATCAAATATCTGATTATTTCAATTGCCCGTGCAGATAAATGCACAATATAAGGTGGGATATCCTGTAGCCGTTTTCTATTTTTCCGCATGCTCTTTTGTCGTTGCCTAACCTCTTCGGGAGGAACAAGCCAAAGTCCACGATCTAAATCGAATTGTTCTGGCGTGGCAAGACGTAATTCACCACTGCGAACCCTGGCGGGAAATAATAAACCAATACCAAGTTGTGTATTTTCATGGCCTGATTATTTATGCAATTTACATAAGAATGAGGGGGGTTCTGACATATGTAATAATAGATTGTGAATCTCTGGCGGCTTTGGTAGATAAACTTCCTTTAAATCAGTGGCAGGGTTAACGTCAAACCCATCTATTTTCACCACAGCGTAACGAAATAAGTTCCCAAGCCAACTGCGTGCTTTTTCTGCTGTTGTAAATGCTCTGCGTTGTTCAATCTTAGATAAGATTTTTAATAGATCAATACGGCGGATATCTTAAATTGGCATTTTGCCAATTTAGGGCAAGATATCATTATTAAATGTTCGCTGGATTTGGGAAAGTGTGCCTTTGTTATCTTCTTTTAGTTCTAAAGGCCTATATTCAGCCCATTTTTTGAACACGAATTAAAAATAATTTTCGACAGCTGGTTGGATAGCATAGCATTTTTGTTTACGAGCGGCCTGAGGGCTTATTCCTGCGCCTAACCAATAACAATCTGGAACTGAAGTCACCCGGATTAAAATGGACTTAAAATCATTGGATTTGAGTGGATATCGATAGGTTTTACTGGAATAGAAAAGATGAATTTATTCTTTTTAGCGTGCTATAGACAGCAATATACGTTTATAGCATAAGAATTGGTACGACCGAGTGGACTCGAACCACCGACCCCCACCATGTCAAGGTGGTGCTCTAACCAACTGAGCTACGGTCGTACAGGGTAGGTTATGCTGCAACGGCTTGCGAACCGTTAACTAACCTTTTGATTAAAATGCTTTTTTTACATCCAAGTATCTGGAATGGACGCTATTATGGACTTGTCGGTGATGGATGGCAAGACCTTTGTCTGCCAAACCCTTCCGGATGCTGAATGTTTGGCCAACTGAAGCCTGGCGGTGGTGGCGACAGGTCAGTGATTTCCCTCTCCGTTCCTGCTGCGTTGCTAAACAACACTCGAAAGGTGTGCCGTTTTTCATATGCGTTTTGGCAATCCTCCGCTCTGACTTAGAATGCTTCTCAGCCATGATTAACTTCTGTTTAGTCGCCTGTGGTGAGCAGTGT
The DNA here is from genome assembly GCF_022378355.1 of Brenneria bubanii. GTDB lineage: Bacteria > Pseudomonadota > Gammaproteobacteria > Enterobacterales > Enterobacteriaceae > Brenneria > Brenneria bubanii. The sequence goes on along the minus strand of NZ_JAKMAJ010000015.1, from coordinate 124,964 downwards.
TGTTGCGTTCGAGCACAGCAGCACTACGTTAAATCAGGTAGCCGCTTTGCCCGATGTTTTAAAATCATCGCGTCAAGGATAGACGTGAACGACCGTTGTTCTTCTGCATCCATTTGCTTCATCGCCTCACAGTTCATCTTCAGAACATACTGCGGTTCACGATTATTCTCTTCAAATATCAGCCGGTCCGCCGTGACGTTAAACGTGGTGGCAATGCGCTTGAGAATGTCTAAAGTGGAAGATGGTGGCAACTATTGAATAAAGTTCGTCACTTGATGGAAGCCGTCAGCCCGGAATTACTGATCCGCAAACATGGCGGCCTGATTCACAGCCAGCCGTTGGCTGGTTCAATATGTCGTCATCAAGACGGCAGAGCCTGTTTGCAGACGAACGTTTTCTGCATGAATTGCAACTGCAACCCCCGACGTTGAATAACCTGTTCGCGGACGGCGGTGGGGATGCGCGCGACGTCGCGTTTTAGCAGCTTTCCGGTGGAAGGACCGGTACGCCGAAGCTGATCCATTATTACTACAGCGTGCGCCGCAGCGAGGAAATCTGCGGCCTGACGCCATTCAGGTGATGGGCGTCTTTTTTTATTTTGCTGTCGCGTTGGTCTGTCTGACGATCTACGGCTATTTCAGTGCGATTAATCATGTCGTGCAGTTTATCGTGGTGCAGAATCACACGCCTGATCATCTTCTGGGGCGGGTGAATGGCGTCTGGATGGCGCAAAATATCGGCAGCGATATGGCCGGCGCTTTGTTTATCAGTATGATTAGCGCTTTCATGGTGCCGACCGTGATTGCTATTGTTTATGGCGGAACCGCAATCATCGTCGGGACCATCGTTATGATGATAATTAAACGGCAACGTGCGGCGTCGGCGGAAGCCAAACCCTGAGCGCTTGCCGCCAGGTCGATAAATTCCGTCTTGGAAATACTGTCGTCTCGACGTCAGCCAATAAATAATCATAAGAAAATGGGAATTGCGCAACATGCTCCAGCTTTATCATACGAGGGATGAGATTATTCATTCATCGGCCTGCGGCGATTATCGCCTGATGCTGTGCTGGCCGGATGAACCGGCTCCGGAACAAGGATGGCCGGTTATCTATCTGCTGGATGGCGCCAGCCACTACCCGATAGCGGAAAGTCTGATGCGCTCGCTAACCGGTTCGCGCTGTCGGATGCGCCCCGGCGTGGTTGTCGCCATCGATTACCCTGATGGCACCCGACGCGAGCGAGATTATCGCCCGGCGGTCGCGCGCCGGGTCGAGGAGCCGGATCCCGGCGGCGGCTACTATCCGATGGGAATGGAAGGGCGGTCGGAGGCGTTTCTGGCCTTTATTCAGCAACAGCTTAAGCCCTATATCAGCGGACTGCTGCCGATAGACCGGTCAAGGGAAGCGCTGTTCGGGCACTCTTACGGCGGGCTATTTGCCCTCAACACCTTATTTACCTGCCGCTCAGCCTTCCGCCATTTTTATGCGTCAAGTCCTTCCGTCTGGTGGAATGATGGATATATCAACGCGGCGGCGTCAGCTTTCATCCAGCAGGATGACGCGTCCCCGCCCAGTCCGCCGACAGTCTTGTTTCTATCGGTCGGCGAATATGAGCAATCGCTGGAGCGTTGGGAACTGACCCTGCCGGAAGCGACGCGCAGCAGGCTAAGGCAGCATCGCCAACAGCGTCGAATGGTGGACGGCATCAGGGAATTGGCCTGGCGGCTTCAGTCCGGCGCGAAAGATCGTCTTCAGGTTGAGTGGTTTATTCACCCGGACCAGTCGCATCAGTCGGTACCGATGCTATCGTTGCAAAAGGCCTGTATGCATCATTTCCAGCGCTAGCGATATTTTCTGATGAGCGGCGCCGGCGGCACTAAGCATGCCATCAACGCGGCAGTCGAGGGAATTCGCGTCGCAACCCCAGGCCGATTATCCGTCCTGTCAGGTAAGGCAGCCAGCGCTGTCGAATCAGCCACATCGCCAACGCCGGCGGATGCCGGGCGCCGGAGGCCGGGGGCGATTTGCCTTTGCCGGTCATCATTATCTGCAGTCGTTGGATGACCCGTGTGGGAAATTCACGTCGGCGTTGTAGCCGATTTAGGATACTCAAGCCGACCGGCCCGCGCGCCAGAGGGCCGGCCAGGATATTGGCGGCGGCCACGGCGTCCTGGATGGCAAGATTTACGCCGACGCCGCCGATGGGCGACATGGCGTGAGCCGCGTCGCCAATGCACAAAACGCCTTCCGCCGCCCAGCGATCCAGTCGGTCGATGCGAATATCCAGCAACTTGACCTGATCCCAGTCACGGATGGCCAACGACAGGCGTTCGACGCTGACCGGGGATACCGCCGCCACCTGTTGCAACAGCGCCGGCAATCCTCGCCGCTTAATCGCGGCAACGCTGCCTTTGGCGATACTGTAGCCGCATTGCCAGTATTCGCCCCGATCCAGCATGATAAAGCGGCTTCTGGGGCCGCCGTGTCCGCTGGCCCAGTTTTCGTCGTCGGCGGCTTTGGGTAGTTTCATCCACAGCACATCCCGCGGCATGCCGAAGCTGCGTCCGGTCAGCCCCGCGCTTTGGCGCACTACCGACTGGCGGCCGTCGGCGCCGATTACTAGTCCGGCGCGGATCAGCAGTTTGTCGCCATTGGCATCTAACGCCTCGATGCCCTTTACGCCGCCATTTTCCCGAATCACGCCGACAACCTGGGTCGATCGCAATAGCTGAAACCCGGTTAGCGTCTGGCACTGTTGCGCCAGAAAATTGAGGAAATCCCACTGCGGCATCAGCACCATAAACCGGCACAGGCACGGCAGGCGGCGAAAGTCGGCCATGGTGATTTTCGTGCCGTTAAACTCGCCGATCAGCTGCTCTACCCGCTGATGCGGCAAGCGCAGCAACGGTGCCAGAAGCCCCAGGCGCTCCATGATTTCCAGCGTCGAGGGATGAATGGTATCGCCTCGAAAATCGCGCAAAAAATCGGCGTGTTTCTCCAGCACCACAACGGAGACGCTGGCGCGCGCCAGCAGATAGCCGAGCATCAGTCCGGCCGGTCCTCCGCCGACTATACAGCAGGGCGTTTCCAGCATCTTATCGGTCATAGGCGATTATCGTCACGCAGGGAAATACGCATGATAGAAGCTTGGCGTCGAGTAGTAAATAATTCTCATTACTCCCAATGCGAAAACAGGATGGCGGCGATGATGAAGCCGTTCTATGCTCAAGTTGCGGCCGCCGTCGATGTTATCGCCGGTGCGTTCGCTTTTACCATCAGCAACCAGGCGCTATGGATAACCACGGCGCACTGTTGCGTCAACGCCGGCGGGGGTGGCCATTGATATTGAGGCGCCGTCTTCACCTGCAACCTATCGGTAGCCGTTTTATCACGTTCCGGCCTGGAAACCCGTCCGGCCTTTCCGGCGTCAAAACGCGATAGCCAACGCGCCGGGATACAGGAGAAAACAGATGACAATGAAAGTGCTCGGTTACGCAGCCCAGTCTGCGCAGGTGCCGCTGGCGCCCTTTGTATTCACGCGCCGCGATCCGCGTGTCGATGATGTGGTAATTGAAATACTCTACTGCGGCGTATGCCACTCCGATCTCCACCAGGCACGTAATGATTGGGGATTCAGCACCTATCCGCTGGTTCCCGGTCACGAGATTATCGGCCGCGTGACCTCGGTCGGCGGCGGCGTAACCCGATTCAAACCCGGCGATGTTGTCGGCGTCGGCTGTATGGTGGACGCCTGTCGCGAATGTCAGCCGTGTAAGCAAGGTCTGGAGCAGTATTGTCTGGAAGGCAACGTACAGACCTACAACGGACGCGATCGCCACGATCATCTGCCAACCTACGGCGGGTACTCGCAAACGATTGTGGTGACGCAGGATTTCGTGTTGAAGATCCCGGCGGGGATGGATTTGCAATCCGCCGCGCCGCTGCTGTGCGCCGGCATTACCACCTGGTCTCCGCTGCGTCGCTGGAATATCGCCAAAGGCGATAAGGTCGCCGTGGTCGGTCTGGGCGGGCTCGGTCATATGGCGCTGAAGCTGGCCAATGCGCTGGGCGCCGACGTGACGCTGTTCACCCGCTCCCCGAGCAAAGAAGAGGATGCGCGGCGTTTGGGCGCTCATCATATCGTGCTGTCGACGGATAGCGCGCAGATGGCGGCGGTAAGCGGACAATTTGACCTTATTATCGACACGGTGCCCTACGATCACGATGTCGGTCCGTACTTACCGACGTTGAATCTTGACGGTACCCTGGTATTCGTCGGTTATCTGGGCGATATCAGCAACATGATTAACACCATCCCGATGATTCTGGGACGCCGTTCTATCGCCGGCTCCTGTATCGGCGGCATTGCGGAAACGCAGGAAATGCTGGATTTCTGCGGCGAGCATGGCATCACCTCTGACGTCGAGGTCATCAACATGCCGGAAATCAACGATGCGTACCGACGGATGCTGAAAAGCGATGTGAAATACCGTTTCGTGATTGATATGTCGACGTTGGAAAACGCGTAGCCTTCCACTTCCCGAGCATCAGGCTCGCTGCGATAAGCGAAACGCCCTGGCAATACCGTTGCGGGGGCGTTTCGCTGAATGATCTCATCCCGCCTCGGCTCGACAGCGCGGGCCGGATTAATCGCTGGCGGCCGGTTTGCCCTTGCGTACACTGAAATTAAATTATTTTCCCGATCATATGAAATAATAATGGATTTGGTTTTTTAATTTTATTTTCCCGCTCGGGTTTTACCGGGCTGCACTTTTTTGTCGCATTCTTTCTCTATGATTCAACCTTATTTACTTCCTCCAGTGCAATAATAATTCATTTGGTCCTCAATGGTGCAGATGATGTCGCATTCGCCGCTCTGACTATAAGTAAGGGTTATATTAATGCGTTATTTTTAATAACTCCTGATATTGTTTCTGCCATTTTTTGCTTTATAACTGATATCTCTCCTGTTGAGCGACGACTTTCATCAGGTAGAAAATCAGAGGTGATTCGAATTTACAGAGGATGCCATAATGAAAATAAATATAAAAATAGCGAGCCTGATGATTGCCGGCGCATGTTTTTTTTCTTATGCGCAAGCAGACGAACTCCCCCCCCTCAAAGTCGCGCTGGACGGGACTTTTGCGCCGCACGCCATGCCGAAAATGGGCGGGGGGATTGAAGGGTTTAATGTGGATTTGGCCAATGAAGTAGCCAAAAAAATGGGGCGGCAGATAAACATTATCGCCGCGCAATTTTCCGGGCTTATTCCCGCCATGCAGGCTGGAACATACGACTTTATTGTCGCGCCGGTGACAATTACCCGGGAACGGGCTGAAACCGTACTATTTAGCGAAGGCTATTATAATAGCGATTATCAGTTTGTCGTAAAAAAAGGCACGCCGGATATTACCTCTCTCGACGGATTTAAAAATAAGACGTTAGCCGTTAACAAGGGCGCTGAATATGATATTTGGGCGCGCAAAATGGCCGATCAATATCAATGGCAGGTCGTCAGCTATGGCACCAATACCGATGCCATTCAGGCCGTTCTTTCCAATAAGGCTTTCGCCGCAATAACCGGCATCACGCCGGGCGCCTGGGCGGTGAAAAAGAATCCGCGCATCGCGCTTTCCTACACCCAGTCCACCAGCAACGTCTGGGGCATGGCGTTCAGAAAAGACGACACGGCAACCCGCGATCAGGTGGACCGCATCATCGAATGCCTGAAAGCCGACGGCACCATCAGCCGGCTGTCTGAAAAATGGTTCGGCCTGACGCCCGCGGCCGGCAGCGCGGCGGTGACGCCAATGCCGGGATATGGACCGCCGGGGCTGCCGGGTTATGAAGATACGCCGCATCCGCTGGCGTGCGCGCCATCCGACACCGAGGTCAAGGGGGCGCGTCCATGATTCAACGGCCGATTCTGGAGATCGCCGGACTCTATAAATCGTACGGCGACACCGAGGTGTTGAAAGGCATCGATCTAAAGGTGGCGGAGAAAGAGCTGGTATTTCTGATCGGTCCTTCCGGCTCGGGTAAAAGCACGCTGTTGCGCTGCTGCAATTTGCTGGAGCGGCCGGAGTCCGGCGCCATCCTGCTGCGCGGCGACGATATCGCCCTGCGCGCCCGGCAAATCAATCTCGTCCGCCAGCGTATCGGCATGGTCTTTCAGTCATTCAACCTGTATCCCCATTTGGACGTGTTGAGTAACGTGATGCTGGCGTTGCGCAAGGTGCAAAAAAAAACCGCCGCCGAGGCGCGGCAAATCGCCATGCATCATCTGGAACAGGTGGGGCTGGGACACAAAGCGTCCAGCCGCGCCACGGATCTGTCCGGCGGTCAGCAGCAGCGCGTCGCCATCGCCCGCGCACTGGCGCTGAAGCCGGAAGTCATGTTGTTTGACGAACCGACCAGCGCGCTGGATCCGGAGCTGGTGGCGGATGTGCTGAACGTGATGCTGGAACTGAAGCGTAACGGTATGACCATGCTGGTGGTCAGCCATGAGATGCGCTTTGCCGCCGAAGCGGCGGATCGGGTGGTATTCATGGACGGCGGCGTCATCGTCGAACAGGGGCCGCCGGCGCAGATCTTCCACCATCCTCGCCATGAGCGGCTGCGCGCCTTCGTTAATCGTCTGGGAGGGTGAACGATGGATGCGCCGGTTTCCTCTCTGGATCGTTTTATCTCGGTGTTTTTCAACGCGCAAATCTTGCGCGAGTATGCGCCGCTGGTGGGGCAGGGAATGCTGGTGACCCTGCAGTTGGCGGTGCTGGTGGTAATCAGCGGCATTCTGCTCGGACTGGCGTTGGCCTGTATTCGCATCTGTCGGGTGCGTGCGCTAAATGTGTTGATTGTGCTCTATGCCGACCTGCTGCGATCGCTGCCGCCGCTGGTGCTGATTTTGCTGGTGTATTTCGGTTTGCCGAATATCGGCATCGATCTGCCCGGTTTTCTCACGGTCTGGCTGGTGCTATCGCTGGTGCTGGGCGCCTTTGCCGAAGAGATTTTCTGGGCCGGTCTGCTGTCGGTGCATAAAGGACAGTGGCAGGCGGCGCGCGCCACCGGTTTTGGTTTCGGCGCCACCCTTTGGCACATCGTACTGCCACAGGCGATTCGCCTGACGATTCCGCCGTTAACCAACCGAGCCATCGCCATCAGTAAAAATACCGCGTTGGGCTCGGCGGTCAGCGTGCCGGAAATCCTCTATCAGGCGACGTCGGCGCAGTCGGTCACCGGCAGCGCCACCCCGTTGCTGCTTGGCACGCTGGCCTATTTGCTGCTGTTTGTTCCGGTGGTGATTCTGGGGCGCTGGCTTGAGCAACGTTTCGCCTGGGGGACGCGCTAATGGATATGCTGCTGGAACAGTTTCTGAATATCGAGGTGATGAAGGCATGTTTCCCGATGCTGGTCGACGGGCTGTGGGTCACGCTTCGACTCTGTCTGCTGGTGATCCCGGTCGGCTGCGTAGCCGGATTGCTTACCGCGCTGGCCTGCCTGTCCTCGTCTCGCCCGCTGCGCATCGGCGCGATTATTTTTACCGACCTGTTTCGCGCCGTGCCGCCGCTGGTGCTGTTGATTTTGATTTATTCCGGTCTGCCGTTCGCCGGGCTGCATTTATCGCCGATGCAGGCGGTCGCGTTGGCCTTCATGCTCAATAACGCCGCTTACTACGGCGAGGTACTGCGCGCCGGCATTCAGTCGGTGGGGCGCGGTCAGCGCGAAGCCGCGCGCAGCACCGGGCTTAATGCCTGGCAGACGCTGCTGTGGGTGGTGCTGCCCCAGGCGGTGCGCAACGTTCTGCCGGACCTGATATCCAACACCATCGAGGTGATTAAGTTGACCTCGCTGGCCAGCGTGGTGTCGCTGGCGGAAATACTGTACGCCGCCGATATGGCGCGCTCCCTGACGTACAACGCCTCGCCGCTGGTGCTGGCGGCGGGATTCTATCTGGTAATGATTTGGCCTCTGGTCAGGTTGATCAGCCGCTTTGAGCGGCGTGTTGAAGAATGATACAGGAACTGAATATGAGAAAATGTATTGTTGGCGGCGCTCAACTGGGCGCCATCCAGAAAACGGACAGCCGCGAGTCGGTAGTGGCGAGAATGCTGGCACTGATGGATCAGGCGCACGCCGCCAGCTGCGATCTGCTGGTATTCCCGGAATTGGCGCTGACCACCTTTTTCCCGCGCTGGTACAGCGAAGAACCGGCCGAAATCGAACGCTGGTTTGAATCCGAGATGCCCAATCAGGCGACGCAGCCGCTATTTGAACGTGCGCGGACCTACCAGATGGCCATCACTTTCGGTTATGCGGAATCCACGCCGGATGGCCGGCACTTTAATACGTCGCTGATGACCGATCGCGACGGCGCGATTATCGCCAAATACCGCAAGGTGCATCTGCCGGGCCACGGCGCCTACGATCCCGAACGCGCGTTTCAGCATTTGGAAAAATACTATTTCGAACCCGGCGATCTGGGATTCCACGTTTTTTCCAACCTCGGCGGCATCATGGGGATGGCGATTTGCAACGATCGGCGCTGGCCGGAAACCTATCGCGTGCTCGGGCTTCAGGGTGTGGAGCTGGTGACCATCGGCTACAACACGCCGGCGTTCAACGCGCAGCGTCAGGATGAGGCCGACGATCAGCGATTGTTCCATTCCCGTTTATCGATGCAGGCCGGCGCCTACCAGAACAGCACCTATGTGGTGGGGGTGGCCAAGGCCGGCGTTGAGGACGGCCATGAGCTGATTGGTGGCAGCATGATCATCGACCCGAACGGTTTCGTGCTGGCCGAAGCGAAAACCCAGGGCGATGAGCTGATTGTCGCGGCGTGTGACTTTGACGAGAGCCGCTTCGGCAAAGAGACGATCTTCGATTTTAAACGCCATCGACGCACCGAACATTACCGGCTGATCGTCGAACAAACCGGCGTCGAAATTCCGCCCGAGGTGGAAAGGGAGCTGGCGAAATGCAACATCGGATAAACCGGCATACGGCAGGCGTATTCGCTATCGCGCCGACGCCGTTCGATCAGCAGGAGCGCATTGATTATCCGAGTCTGTCGCGACTTATCGCCCTGTATCAACAGGCGCAGGTCAGCGGCATCACGGTGCTCGGTATGATGGGGGAAGCGCAGAAACTCTCGCCGGTCGAACAGTTACGCGTTATCGATGCCTTTCTGGATGGGGTGGCGGGCGCGCTGCCGGTGATAGCCGGCGTCTCCGCCGCCGGCATCGCCAATATGACGGCGCTGGCCGAGGCGGCGATGGCGCGCGGCTGCGCCGGCGTGATGGTGGCGCCGGCGACGGGGCTGAAAACCGATGAGGCGGTATTCAATTACCTGCAGCAGGTCTGTGCGGCGCTGGGGCCGGATGTACCGATCTGTTTTCAGGATTTTCCGCAGATGACCGGCGTACAGGTCAGCGCCGGCCTGATTGTCCGTCTGACGCGCGAACTGCCGCAGATTGTGATGCTTAAACATGAAGACTGCCCCGGACTGAACAAAATCAGCGCGATTCGCCGCCAGTTGGCGACGGATGATACGGCGCTTTCCATCCTGACCGGCAACGGCGGACTTTACCTGCCTCTTGAACTACAGCGCGGCGCGGACGGCGCCATGACCGGCTACGCCTGGCCGGAAATGCTGGTGGACGTGGTGCGGCGCCACCGGCAGGGCGATGAGGACGGCGCGCAGGATCTGTTCGACAGCCATCTGCCGCTGCTGAGTTATGAACAGCAGCCGGGCATCGGTTTGGCCATTCGCAAAGGGATTCTTCGCCAGCGCGGCATTTTTACCTCGGGACGTCTGCGCGCGCCGGGCGCGCAGCTTTCAGCGGATGATGAACGCCAGTTGCAACGCCTGATGCAGCGTCTGGCGGCGCGGCGGCGCCATGCCGGTTAATCGGCCACTTTCCATACCGACGGGCGAGCAGAATAATGAAGGAGGTTTCCGATGTTTGACTTGATTATCCGCGGCGGACGCATCATCACCGCCACTGACGACTACCGGGCCGATATCGGCATCAAAGACGGCCGAATCGCGGCGCTGGGCGCCCTGAGCGACGCGCGCGAGACGATCGATGCCGCGGGGCTGTGGGTGATGCCCGGCGGCATTGAGGGGCATTGCCACATCGAGCAGGAATCCTCTTCAGGCTTGATGAGCGCCGATGATTACTACAGCGGTACGGTATCGGCGGCGTTCGGCGGCAATACCACCATTGTGCCTTTCGCCGCGCAGATGAAAGGACAGCGGCTGGAGAATGTGCTGGAGGTTTATCAGCATCGCGCCGCGCCGAAGGCGGTGCTGGATTACGCCTGGCATCTGATCATCACCGACCCGACGGTGCCGCTGGCGGATGATTTGCCGCGGGTGGTGGCGCGCGGCGTGCCGTCGTTTAAGTTTTTCATGACCTATGACGCGGTAAAAATGAATGACGGCGATATTCTCAACCTGCTGACGCTGGCGGCGGAGCACGGCGCGCTGGCGATGGTGCACGCGGAAAATAACGACATCATAAAATGGATGAGCCAGCGTCTGCTGGAGCGCGGCCATACGGCGCCGCGCTACCATGCGATTAGCCATCCGGCGGCGGCGGAAATCGAGGCGATCGGCCGGGTGACGCAGTTGGCGGCATTCGTCGGCTGTCCGCTGATGGTGGTGCACGTCTCCACCGCCGAAGGGGCGGAGATTATCGCGCGCGCGCGTCTTGCCGGCGCGAAGCTCTACAGCGAAACCTGCCCGCAATATCTGTTTCTTACCCGCGACGATCTCGATCGGCCGGGACGGGAGGGAGCGAAGTTCATGTGCAGTCCGCCGGTGCGCGATACGGCCACTCAGCAGGGACTGTGGCGCCATTTGCAGGCCGGCACCTTTGACTTCTTTTCTTCCGATCACGCGCCTTATCGCTTTGACGCCAGCGGTAAATTTTTCCACGGCCCGGACGCCACTTTCCGCCAGATCGCCAACGGTATGCCGGGCATCGGCCTGCGGCTGCCGCTGCTGTTCAGCGAAGGGGTGATGAAAGGGCGGATTACGCCGCAGCAGTTTGTGGCGCTGACCTCGACTAACGCGGCGAAAACGCTGGGCATGTTCCCGCAAAAAGGCGCCATCGCCATCGGCGCCGATGCGGATCTGGCTCTGTGGGATCCCAATCTGACGCGGCGGGTAACCCATGCCGACCAGCATGACAACATGGACTACACGCCGTTTGAGGGCATGACCCTGCGCGGTTGTCCGGTACGGGTGATCAGCCGCGGCGAAACGGTGGTCGCCGACGGCGAACTGCGCGCCGCCGCCGGCCGCGGTCGCTTTGTCCCTCGACGTCCGCCGGACTGTACCGGCATGCCCGGCGTCCATACGCCGGAGCTGGATCCGGCGCTTAATTTCGGCGCCGTGCTGGCGCCGGTATCAACGCGGGAGGCCGAATGACGCGACCTTTACCGATTCTTGTCATCAATCCCAATAGCAACCCCGCCGTGACCGACGGGCTGCGCGCCGCCACCGCGGCTTTCCGCCTGCCCGCCGGGCCGGAGATTACCTGCATTACCCTGGCACAGGCGCCGGCCGGCATTGAAAGTCAGGCGGATATCGAGGCGGTGGAGCCGCTGCTGCTGGCGGAAATCGCTGCCCGTCGTCAGGTTTCCGCAGTGGTGCTGGCCTGTTATTCGGACCCGGCCATCGACGCCTGCCGCCGGGCAGCCAGCGTACCTGTGCTGGGCATTCAGGCGTCGGCGCTGTCGGTGGCGCTGACGCTGGGACAGCGCATCGGCGTGCTGGCGATCCAGTCGCAATCGGTCGACCGCCATCTGGCCTATGTCCGCCGGTTGGGATTGGCGTCGCGGCTGGCCGGCGAGCGTCCGCTAAATATCAGCGTGGCCGAGTCGGCGTCGGGCGAGGGGGTGAGCCGGCGGCTGGAGAGCGTCGGCCGCCAGTTGATCGAGCGGGACGGCGCCGATGTGCTGATTCTGGGCTGCGCCGGATTGTCGCGTCAGCGTCGGTTGCTCCAGGAGACGCTCGGCGTCCCGGTGATCGATCCGACGCAGGCGGCGGTGGGGCTGGCGTTAACGGCGATACTCTCCGGCGGGGAATGCGGTGAAAATTGAGCGCAAAAACGATATCAATCTGCGTTTGCTGGAAATATTCGGCACCGTAATGCGTACGCAAACGACGGTTGACGCCGCCTACGAGCTGGGCATTTCGCAGCCGGCGGTCTCCGGCGGAATAAAGCAGCTTGAAGGTCAGCTCGGCTTTCCGCTTTTCGACCGCATTAATCGGCGCTTGCAGCCCACGGAGGACGCCCGCCTGCTTTATAAAGAGGTGGAGCCGATTTTTATGATGATCCGCTCGGCGGAAAGCCGGATTCGCTCGCTGCGCAGCGGCAATGCGGGCATCCTGCGCATTCTGGGCACGCCGCCGCTGGGTTTTTCGCTGGTGCCGCATGCGCTGCGCCAGCTGCTGATCAATCGCCGCGGCGTGAAGGTGCATTTCGATGTCGTGGGGCTTAACCGGGTGTTGCAGGCGGTGGAGCTCGGCGTCGCGGACGTCGGGCTGGCGCTGGGGCTGGACGAACATCCGGCGGTCAATGTGGAGAAGATCAAACACGGCAATATGATGTGTCTGGTGCCGCGCGGCCATCCGCTGTACGGCATGCAGACGATCAGCGTGGATCACGTCCGTCAATACGGCTACATCGGTCTGAACATCGAATCGACGCTGGGATTGCTGTTGGCCTATGCGTTCCGTCAGTGCGGCGTGAATTACGAACCGGACGTGGAGGTCCGATACACCAATAGCGCGGCCATGCTCAGCCAGGCGGGGGTGGGGATGGCGATTGTGGATTCGGTAACGGCGCTGCATCAGGAGTGGAAAGACGTCGCCATCGTTCCCTTTGAGATAGCGGTGCCGGTTTCCATCTGTATCGTGACGCGTAAGCAGGTGTCGCAGAATCGCCTGGTGGTGGATTTTATCGAGCAGGTCAAAAACGTCATTGAACAGGAAATCCGCTGAGCGCCGGTGTTTTGGCGATGCCGGCGCGGCGATGAAGATCAGAAAGGAGCAAGGTATGGATTTTGATATAGCAGGTAAAGTGGCGCTGGTGTGCGGCGCCGGAAGCGGGCTGGGACGCGCCATTGCCCAGTCGCTGGCCGCCGAGGGCGTGCTGGTGGCGGTCACCGGCCGCACGCCGCAGAAGCTGGAGGAGACGGTGGGGTTGATTGAGCAGGCCGGCGGCAGGGCGCGCGCCTGGGTGCTGGATTTAACCCAGCCGGCGTCATTCGACGCGGTGCTGACGGATATTCGCCGGACGCTCGGGCCGGTGGGCATCCTGGTCAATAACTCCGGCGGTCCGGCGCCGTCGGCCGCCAGCGGCGTTGCGCTCGCCAGATGGCAGCAGGAGTTCACCGCGATGGTGGGGTCGCTGATTCACCTGACCGATTGCGTATTGCCGGATATGCGCGCGGCGGGCTGGGGACGCATTATCACCAGTTCGTCATCGGGCGTGGTAACGCCGATCGCTAATCTGGCCGTTTCCAACACCCTGCGTATGGCGCTGTCCGGCTGGTCGAAAACGCTGGCCGGCGAGGTGGCCGCCAGCGGCATTACCGTTAATGTGCTGGTGCCGGGACGTATCGCCACCGCCCGGGTCGACCAACTGGACGCCGCACGCGCCGCACGCGAAGACCTGCCGGTGGCGTCGGTCAAAGCGAAAAGTCAGGCCGCCATTCCGGTCGGGCGTTATGGCGATCCCGCGGAGTATGGCGCGGCGGCGGCGTTTCTCGCCAGCCGGCAGGCGGCGTTTATTACCGGCGCGATTCTGCGCGTGGACGGCGGCATGAGTCCCTGCCTGTAATACGCCGTCCGCGTGCGCGTCAGCATCAACAGCCAAAAGTCCCGGTCACGTCGTGGCGAGGGCTTTTGACCGGATAATGACGTAAGCCGATGAATTTAATTGGCTGCATATTCAGTCCACGCACAAACTATTTACTAATTATCGTTTGGGATCGCCGTCGATATTCGCTAGGTTGATTACCTGTTTGAATAAAATAGGTAAACAAGAGATAAGACTATGAATGCTTTAATCCCGGTAGTGGATCACGTCATCATTAACGTATCCCGACAGCTTGATGAGGCGTATAGCCAGTTTCAACGTTTGGGTTTTCAATTAACGCCCCGCGGGCACCATTCCCTTGGCTCCAGTAATCACCTCGCCATTTTTCATGAAAATTATCTGGAGCTGCTGGGCTTCGAAGCGCAGAACGAGGGCAAACGCCAGGCGCTGCATAGCGAGCCGTTGGGCCTTTCCGGCCTGGTATGGAAAACCCGGGACAGCGACGCGGTTTTTCAGCGCCTGAAGGCGGTTGGACTCGACGGCGAACCGCCCGCGTCTTTTTTTCGTCCGGTCGATCTGTCCGACGGCAGCCGGCCCAATGCCCGTTTCCGTACGGTTCCGCTCGCCGCCGAACGCGTGAGAAATGGCCGCAGCTTCTTTTGCCAGCATGAAACGCCGGAGCTGGTCTGGCGTCCGGAATGGCAATCGCATCCCAACGGCGTAATCGATATCGTCGGCTTCGTTATTGCCGCGGCGGATCCCCGCGCCGTCTCCGGCCTGTACGGCTCGCTCTTTGATGCCGCGCTTATCGAATCTGACGGCGCCGATGGTTATTGGCTACAGGCGGGGAAAACCCGGGTATCCTTTATTACTCCCCAACGCGCGCAGTCTCTGTACGGCGACGTCGCCGTGGGCGCCGGGGGCAGTGAACGCATGGTGGCGCTGGAGTTTGCGGTTGCCTCCGTCGCCGATAGCGCTCGCTATCTGCAACAACAAGGGATTGCCACCCATTCGCGCGCACAGAATAGCTTTTGGGTCGCGGCGCAGGATGCCCTCAACGTCGCGCTATCTTTCAGGGCGGTTTAAGGCTTATGGCTGCGCCAGTTTTTGCAATGCTCTGCCCGCCAGAATATTGAAGTAGTTGACCGCGGGCAGGATGGCGGCTTCGTCAGGGTTAAATCGTGGGTGATGCAGGCCGAATTCGCTGGCCGATCCTATGTTGACGAAGACGCCGGGAATATGGCGCAGGTAAAAGGCAAAATCCTCGCCGCCCATCTGCGGCGGCTGGTCGCGCACCTGGTAACCCGCTTCTTCCGCCACCGCTTTGCTCAAGTCGACCCACTCACTGCTGTTGATGAGCGTGGGCGGACCGGCGTGCCAACGTAGCTCGGCCTGTGCGCCAAATCCGGCCGCGATATTGCCGATCAGCGCGGTGAGCTTTTGCGGCAGGGCTTTTCTGATTTCCAGACTATGGGTACGTATGGTGCCTTCCAGCTCCACCCGTTCAGGCAAAACGTTCCAGGTGTTGCCGCCGCTGATGCGCGTCACGCTGACCAATACCGAGTCCAGCGCGCTGAAGCTGCGGCTTGGCAGCGTTTGCAGCGCGGTAATGAGTTGCGCGGCGACCACGATGCTATCCACGCCCTGTTCGGGGTAGGCGGCGTGCGCCCCCTTGCCGCGCACCAATATTTCGAAACGATCGACATTGGCGTGCATCGGACCGCTGCGCGTGGCGAATTCGCCTACCGGCAGTCCGGGGGCGTTATGGCCGCCAAAAATCGCGCTGACGTTTTGCAACGCGCCCGCCTCAATAAACTGATTGGCGCCGTTGAAGGTTTCCTCCGCCGGCTGGAACAGAATACGGACGTTGCCGACCAACTGCGCTTCACGCGCTTTGAGCAACAGGGCGGCGCCCAGCATGATCGAAGTATGTATATCGTGTCCGCAGGCGTGCATCACGCCCTGATGGCGGGAAATAAATGGCTGGCTGGTTTGTTCGTCAATGGGCAACGCGTCGATATCGGCGCGCAGGGCGATGGTGGGGCCGTCATGCCGTCCGATTTGCGCCACCACGCCGGTCTTCAGCGGCAACGGCAGAATATCAATGCCCGCGTTGCGCAACCAACCGGCGATTTTTTCCGTCGTCCGGTATTCATGGTTAGATAGCTCGGGGTATTGATGTAGCTCCCGGCGCCAGGCGGTGAGCTTATTCGCCAGTATATCAGTCATTTATCAGTCTCTTATAACAACCGGAAAGTAAAAAACTAGCAATCGTTCTATTTTCGGTCAAAGTCTTATTTCTGATAAGTAAATACGCTGTACGGGTTAGCTTATTATTCCCCGGCAGGCGTAACGGCTGGGGGCGTATCGCGCCGCCCGTGCGTTGTTCAACGCCACGATGTGTTATCCCGCCATACGCCATGCTCAAGGTTTTCCCGTAGCAACGAATTCAGCTATGGAAAGTTGAAAAAAGCATTTCAAATAGCCGTTTTAATTTCCTTATGATGTGCCATCGGTTATCCGGCCGGCGCCGTTGCGCGACGACGACGCGAGCCGACATCGCTATTTACCTCCCTGGGAGAATCACCACGTGGCAGAGACCAAAGCGGCAGCGGAAACCAGAATGCCTGACGTCAGGCAACGGATCCTGAACGAAGCGATCAATATTTTCGCCAGTAAAGGGGGCGAGCTGACGACGATTCGTGAAATCACCGAGGCGACGCAGGTCAATATCGCCGCGGTAAACTATTACTTCGGCTCAAAAGACGGGCTGTTGAAGGCGGTATTGAATGCCGTGCTGGATCCGCTGAACGCAATGCGTATTCGATTGCTGGACGCGGTTGAAGAGCGCTACCGGCATGACGCGCCGCCGATTGAGGCCGTATTGGATGCGTTGCTCCGGCCGCTGGTCAATACGGCGCGCGCGCCGGACGGGGGACGCATCGCCGTGCGGCTATTGCAACATCTGCGCGCCGCGCCGCGTGAATCGGTTACCGCGCTAATCTCTGACAAATTCGATCATGTCGCCGCACGTTTCTTTGCCGCATTCGAGCGAGGGGCGCCGCAGTTGACGCGAGCCGAAATCATCTGGCGCTACGAGTTTGCGCGCGGCGCCGCCATGCACGTGCTGGCGGACTCCGACCCGCAGTCCGGTCGGCTGGCGATCATGTCTCAGGGATTGTGCAACAGCGACGATGACGATGAGGTGCTGACCAACTTACTTCGCTTCGTCGTGGCCGGATTTAATGCGGCGTCGCTGAAATGCGCGGTCTGACGTAGCGGCAAACCATGCGTTTTTTATATGAATTGTACGCTAAATAAGGCAGGTCGCCGGGCAAAATCTTGTTTTTTTTAACAAAAAAAGGTCCGCCAACGCCGCAAAACAGACAAATCCGCGGCAACAATCAGACTAACCAACGGCTGGTCAGACGGCCGACAAACTTTCTGGATCTACTCTCGCCCGGCCGTTTTCTGATAGCGAGCGGCTGATTGGGAGTGCTAATTAAAGCATGACGAGCAGATGGGAGGCAGCGATGAGTAACGAGTTGATTACCGGGTCATTCGTGGCGATTATTACCCCTTTTAATGAGAACGGTTCAGTAGATTATGAAGCGTTTCGTGCCTTATTGGATTTTCAGCAACGTCATGGCACGTCGGCGGTATTGATTATGGGATCGACGGGGGAAGTTTCCATGCTTTCCGCCGAAGAGCGCAAGGAAATTATCCGGCGTACGGCGCAATTTAAAACCGGCGATATGAAAATATTTTACGGCTGCACGGGAAATAATACCGACAGCAGCATTGACTATGTGCGTTACGCCAGGGAACAGGGCGCCGATGGCGCGATTTTGGCGGCGCCGGCCTATATTTGCGCCGGTGAAGATGATATTGAGCGCTATTTTCTGGAAATCGCGGATGCGACGGATTTACCGCTGGGAATCTATAATAATCCTCCGCGCGTAAAAACCGATCTGCACTGGAATTCGCTGTTGCGTATTTTTGAACACCCCAACTATGTCATCCACAAGGAATCCACGACGCGAGTAGGACAGGTGGCTCAGGTTCTGGCAGGCAACCCCCGCGTCTCAGTCATGTGCTGCGATTCGCCGAATTTAGGGCTGGTGGTGCCCACGATGTCGCTGGGCGGGCACGGCACGGCGAATATGACCGGCAATATAGCGCCCGCCGAACTGGCCGAGATCTCACGACCCTGGCTGGAGCCGGGCGATGCGGCGCGTTTTCGCACCGCCTATCAGCAACTGTTGCCGCTGCTGCACTACACTTATTCAGCCATTAATCCGGTGGCGGTAAAATCGTTGATGAAGGCTGTCGGTCTGCCGGCAGGCAGTTTGCGTCGTCCGCTGAGCAACCTTCAGGGCGACGCATTGCAGCGCGGCATCGATGTAGTGAAGCAACTGGGGCTGGATGAAAAATATGGCTGGACGGCTTTCTAGCGGCCATCTGCGCGTCGCCGATGGCGCTGCAGGGTGAATCCGTCCAGATCGATATCCGCCGGGCGCCCGGCCACTGCATCCGCGACCAGTCGTCCGACGCCCGCCGCCTGGGTCCAGCCGCTGGAGCCCTGACCGCAGGCCAGAAACAACCCGGCGAACGGGGTGGCGCCGACATAGCCGGGACCGTCCGGCGTCATCGGGCGCAGACCGCACCATGGCTCGAGATGCTGATAATCGCCGGCGTTGGGAAATAACGCTCTGGCGGTGTCGGCGACGAAAGCGCATGATTTGCCGTTCAGACGGGTGGAATAATCGGCCACTTCAGCGATACCGGCCACGCGCAGTCGGTCGCCCAGCCGGGTGATCATCACCTTACGCGATTCAAGCATCACCGAAGAGTGCGGCGCCGCATCGGTATTGTCGATATCCAGCGTGACGGAATAGCCTTTGACCGGGTAGATGGGTAAGCGGATCGATAACGGTCTTAGCAGCCGCGCGGCGTTGCAGCCCAGAGCGACAACCACCGCGTCTGCCGTGATCGGGCCGCGGTCGGTTTCGACGCCGACAATGCGCTGCTGACCGCCTTCCTGAATCAGGCTGGCGATGGTGGTGTCGAAATGGAAGCGCACGCCTTGCTGTTGCAGGCGTTGCGCCAGTTCACGCGTGAATAGGGCGCAGTCGCCGGTTTCGTCTCCCGGCAGGTGCAGCCCGCCGGTCAGCGTCAGGGTCGCCTGCGCCAGCGCCGGTTCGATTGCTCTGACGCCGTCGGCGTCGACGATACGGTGTTCGACGCCGAAACTCGTCAGTACGCGCGATGCCTGATCGGCCATCGCCAACTCCTGCGGGGTGCTGAACAGTTGCAGCACGCCCAGCGCTTGCTGGTTGTAGTGAATGCCGGTTTCCTCGCGCAGTTCCTTCAGGCAGCGTTGGCTGTAATGCGCGATGCGCTGCATCCGCGTCTTGTTTGCCTGGTAACGGTCGAGCCGACATTCTCGGGCGAAGCGCCACAGCCAGCGCCACTGATCGGCGTCGAGACGAGGCCGCCATTTCAATGGCGCTTGCGGCTCCAATAGCCAGCGCAGCGCTTTGCTCATCATTCCGGGCGCGGCCCAGGGGCCGCTAAAGCCCGGACATACGCCGCCGGCGTTGGCAAAGGTGGCTTCCAGCCCCGGTCCGGGCTGCCGATCGATAAGCTCAACCTCGAATCCCTGTCGGTGCAGATACCAGGCTGTGGTCACGCCGATCACCCCGGCGCCGAGAACCATTACTTTCATCGTTATTTTCCTGTCTGATACGCAATAAAAGGTCAGCGTTATTCGGCCGCATACGCCGTGGTTAAAAGGTGCCGGGGTAGCTGCCGCCGTCGATAAGCAAATTTTGTCCGGTAATAAAAGCGGCCTGACGAGAACACAGAAAGGCGCAGGCGGCGCCGAACTCTTCCGGATCGCCATAGCGTCCGGCCGGATTGGCGGCGGCGCGCGCCTGTTGGAGATGTGCGGGATCGCGGCCGGTTTGTTCCGCCAGCGATTGAATGTGTCGCCACTGCCCTTCGGTGGCGAAGATGCCGGGTAAAATATTATTGATGGTGACATTATGCCGGACCAGGGTGCGGGACAGCCCGGCGACAAAGCCGGTGAGGCCGGATCGGGCGCTATTGGACAAGCCCAGCTCCAATTGCGGAATTTTGACGCTGCGCGACGTAATATTGACGATACGGCCGAAACCGCGCGCCGTCATGCCGTCGATGGTCAGGCGCATCATCTCGATCGGGCCGAGCATCATGCTGTCAAGCGCCGCCAGCCACTGTTGGCGATCCCACTGGCGAAAGTCGCCGGGAGCGGGGCCGCTGGCGTTGTTTATCAGTATATCGGGCTGCGGACAAACCGCCATGGCGGCCATACGTCCCTGTTCCGTGGTGATATCGGCCACCAGCGCCGCCGGCGTTAACCCACTGAGCCGCTCGATTTCCTGCCGCGCCTGCTGCAAACTGGATGCCGTTCTGGCCAGCAACGTCACCTGCGCGCCTTCGCGCGCCAGTTGCAGTGCCGCGGCTTTACCCAGTCCGCGATTGCCGCCCCAGACCAGCGCTTTTTTACCTTCTATGCCTAAATTCATCGCGCAAACTCCGGTGGATTAATCGGCGATAATCTGTCGCCGCGCGGATGGGGCGGTTGTCCGCCCGGCGCCGCGTCGATCAGCGAA
The DNA here is from genome assembly GCF_022378355.1 of Brenneria bubanii. GTDB lineage: Bacteria > Pseudomonadota > Gammaproteobacteria > Enterobacterales > Enterobacteriaceae > Brenneria > Brenneria bubanii. Next base: position 104,475 of record NZ_JAKMAJ010000015.1, on the reverse strand, counting down.
CGGGTGTAGGGATGCTGCGGCTGCCGCCAGATTTGGCGGTGATCGCCGCTTTCCACGCAGCGTCCTCGCTGCATGACCATCACCCGGTCGGCGATGTAGCGCACCACCGCCAAATCGTGGGAAATGAAGAGCAGAGACAGCCCCATGTCATTTTTCAGCTCAACCAGCAGGTTGAGGATTTGAGCCTGTATCGATACGTCGAGGGCGGAGACCGGCTCATCGCAGATCACCAGCTTCGGCCGCACGATCAGCGCCCTGGCGATACCGATGCGCTGTCGCTGGCCGCCGGAAAACTCATGCGGTAAACGCGATAGGCTGCTGTGCGCCAGCCCGACGCGGTCGGCCATCTGCCGGATTAAGCGCCGTCGTTCGGCTTTATCGCCAATGTTATGTACGATCAACGGTATTTCGAGAATATGGCCGATGTCATGACGTGGATTGAGCGAGGCATAGGGATCCTGAAAGATCATTTGCACCTGACGGCGCAGCGGCCTTAGCTGCGACTCGTTAAGCCGGGTAATGTCCTGACCATCCAGCAGTATTTGTCCCCGCGCCGACGGCAGCAGGCGCAAAATGGTTTTCGACAGCGTGGATTTGCCGCAGCCGGATTCGCCCACCAGCCCCAGCGTCTCGCCGGGAAAGATATCCAGCGAGACATCGTCCACGGCGGCGACCGGGCCGCGCGCCGTTGGGTACTCGGTGCGGATCGCCTTTAGCGACAGCAGCGGGCGAACCGTCCGGTCCGGCGGGCGCGTGGGCAGCGGCGGCGGCGTGAACAGGGTGAAGGTCGGTTCGTCGTTTTCCGGCCCGTGGCGGATTTCCGCCAGCCGGGTGGCGTGGTAGTGGGCATCCTGTTCCATACTCAGCGAGGTGGCGAGCAGTCCTTGCGTATAGCGGTGCGCGGGGGCGGCGAACAGCCGCGCCGCCGGCGCTTCTTCCACCTTGCGCCCGGCGTACATCACGGCGACCCGGTCGGCCCAGCGCGCCACCAGTCCCAGATCGTGGGTGATCAGCAACAGACTCATCGACAACTCATGGCGCAGACGGTCGAGCAGTTCAAGGATCTGAGCCTGAATCGTCACGTCCAGCGCGGTCGTCGGTTCATCGGCAATCAGCAGACGCGGCTGACAGGCCACGGCCATGGCGATCATCACGCGTTGGCGCTGGCCGCCTGACAGGTTGTGCGGATAGTCGTCGATGCGGCGGGCCGGCTCGGGAATTTTAACCAGATCGAGCAGTTCAATGGTTCTGGCGCGGACGGCGGCCGGCGTTAACGACTGGTGTACGCGCAGGGTTTCGCCAATCTGCTGCCCGATGGTCAGCACCGGGTTGAGCGAGGTCATCGGCTCCTGAAAAATCATCGAGATGGCGTTGCCGCGTAGCTGGCGCATATCGGCGGCGGGCAGCGTCAGCAGATCTTGTCCGGCAAACAGGATTCGGCCATCAACACGTCCGGGCTCGGCGACCAGGCGCATCAGCGATAGGGCGGTTGCCGACTTGCCGCAGCCTGATTCACCCACCAGCGCCAGCGTTTCGCCGGCATAAAGGGTTAAATTCAAGCCACGGACGGCCTGATGGCCGGGGAAGGCGACGTGCAGATCCTGAATATCCAGTAACGGCGTCATGCATTTTCCTCCCGCAGACGCGGATTCAGCGCATCATTGAGCGCATCGCCCACCAGATTGAGCGACAGTACGGTCAGCACCAGCGCGCAGCCTGGGAGCGCGGTCAGATACCAGGCGGAGCGCAGGGACTCGCGTCCGGCGCCGATCATCGATCCCCAACTGACGCGGTTGGGATCGCCAAAGCCGAGGAAAGAGAGCGCCGCCTCAATCAAAATGGCCGAAGCCACCATGACGGACGTCGTAACGATTATCGACGGCAGCGCGTTGGGCAGCATCTCCTGCAGGATAATACGCCGATTGGAGAAGCCCTGGCTGCGCGCGGCGAGCACAAAGTCGCTTTCGCGCAGCGTGCGGAATTCGGCGCGCACCAGCCGGGCGATAGTCGGCCACGACGCGATACCGATAGCGCAGGAAATCAGCCCCACCGACGGCTGACCGATAGCCACCAGCACCACCACCAACAGGAAGGTCGGGAAGGTTTGAAACAACGCCGTGAGGTGCGCCAATACGTGATCGATGCGGCTACCGAAATAGCCGGCCAGGCTGCCGATCAGCGTGCCGATCAGCAGGCTTACCAGTACCGAACAGAAGCCGATCAGCAACGATACCTGCGCGCCGTGAACCACGCCGGCGGCGACGTCGCGTCCCAGTGAATCGGTTCCCAGCGGATAGTCTGGATCCTGGCCGGGCCACAGGAACGGCTGCGCCACCATATCAAGGGGGTCGTCGGGATACGCAAAGGGCGCGGCCAGCGCCGTCAACAACACCACCAACAACAGCGATAATCCGGCCATCCCTGCCGGGTTGCGCAAAAAGGCGCGCAGTTTCGGCGACAGGCGAACGGTTTTTGCTTTCAGCGCCGCGATGCCGGCGGTCGAGGCGGTCGCCCCTGCGGGTTGTGAATTCTTCATCTCAATGCACCTTGATGCGCGGGTCGAGCCAGGATTGCAGCAGGTCAACCACCACGTTGGCGACGATGACCAGCAATGCGGATAGCAGCAGCACGCCGAGCAGTACGTTAAAATCGCGCGCCAGTACGGCGTCCAGCGCCAGCCGACCAAGCCCCGGCCAACTGAACACGGTTTCCACTACCGCCGCGCCGCCCAGCAGATTGCCGAAGTGCATGCCGGCCACCGTGGTGATCGGCAGCAGCGCGCAGCGCAGAATGTGGCGCAGCGTCACTCTCAACGGCGTCAGGCCTTTGGCGTGTGCGGTGCGCACGAAATCCTGCCGGTTGATTTCCAGCATGGCGGCGCGGGTCAGCCGGGCGTAAATAGCGATGAAGAAACTGCTCAGCGCCAGTACCGGCAGCACCGCATGCCACAGCATATCCTGAACGTAGTCCCAGCCGCTCAGATCGGCGCCGATGGTGACGTTGCCGCCGCTCGGCAGCCAGTCGAGGTGAACGGAGAACAGGATGAGCGCCATCAGACCGATCCAGAATCCGGGCGTGGAATAGAGCAACAGGGCCAGCAGGGAGAGCAGACGATCGGGCCATTTTCCCGCCCATACGGCCATAATGGTTCCCAGCGCGATGCCGACGATGACGGCGGTGATCTGCGAAACCAGCATCAGAAACAGCGTTCCCGGCAGGCGCGACAGAATCAGCTCGGTCACCGGCGCGTTGTAGCGCGGCGAGAATCCCAGACTGAAATGCGCCAGATTGTGCAGATAGCGGTACAGCTGATGCAGAATCGGCTGGTCGAGGCCGAACTGATTGCGCAATTGGGTCATGGTTTCCACGGTGGCGCTGCCCGACTCTGCGGCCAGCACGTCGACGGCATCGCCGGGCACCAGCTGTAGCAGGAAAAAAACCGCGATGACGATGCCGATAGCGGTCGGCAGCGCATGGATCGTCGTGCGTCGCAGGACGCGCGCTGTTCGTGCAAGTTTACTCATCATCTTCCTTTGGCGTTTTCCCAGCGGGATGGATATTGGGTTGACCTATTGTTCCAGCCAAACGTCGGCCAGCGATCCATTAACCCCTTGAATATCGGTCAGATGGTTGTGAACGCGCTGGTTATAGATGGTCAACCGCTTGAGCTGCAACAGGTTTAAATCGGGCAGTTCCCGTGCGACGATGCGCTGGAAGGCCTTATATAATTCGGCGCGCTTGTCGGGGTCGATCTCCACCGCGGCCAGCTCCAGGAGGCGGTCGACCTCCGGGTTGCTATAGTGGGAGCCGTTGCCGAAGGGCACGCCGGGGTTGAACGCATGCGACCAGTACAGACGCTGTACGCCCACCGCCGGGTCGAACAAATTGGAAATGGAGTGGTTGGTAAAATCAAAATCGCGATCGCTGTACACGCGTTTGATATAGCTGGCGAAATCCTGTGAACGGATGGCGACGTCGATCCCCACCTTGGCCAGCGCCGACTTAATGTACTCCGCGACGCGTTTAAAGCCGTCGCCGTACGGCATATAGTCATGAGTCAACTGGAAACGGATACCGTTTGCCTGACGAGGAAAACCGGCTTCGTCCAGCAGTTTCTCAGCCTGTTTGATATCAAAGGCGTAAGGGGAGGGCGTGTGATCGTGGAACTGCGCCAGCGCCGGCGTAACGGGCGTCGGCGAGTTGACCGCATAGCCATACCACACCACGTTTTGCAGCACTTGCCGATTAATACTGTGCGCAATGGCCTGCCGTACTTTCAGGTTCTTCAGATAGGTATTGTCCAAATTGAATTCGATACGCGTCTGGGTGGGGCCGTAGCCGTAGCCGCCGGTTTCGATGCCCAGTTTGCGGTTGTCCTTGATGCGGCCGATTTCGCTTAACGGCACCGGCGATTCGCTGCCCAAATCGAGCGCGCCGGTTTCGAAGGCGATGGTGCGGCTGGCCGCGTCGGGAATAAATTTGACGATCAGTTGATCGATATAGGGTTTAGGTCGATCCCAGTAATTCGGGTTACGTTGATAAATGATATGGCTGCCGCGCACCCACTGCTTGAACACGAACGGACCGGTGCCGATGGGCGCGGTATTATGCGGATTGCTGCGGATATCCGTTCCTGCGTAGAGATGACGAGGCACGATGGGCGCTTCATTGGCGGAAAAGGCGCTGATCAGATAGGGCGCCGGCTGAGAGAGTTCGACGACGGCGGTAAAGGGATCGGGGGTTTTTACGTCGGTGACGCTGGCGAAGGTGCCTTGACCGCGGGAATTGTATTTCTTTACCGCGAGGATGGAAAACGCGACATCGGCGGAGGTGAAATCTTCGCCGTCGTGCCACTTAACGCCGTGACGAAGATGAAAGGTATAACGCTTGCCGTCCGGGCTGATTTCCCAACGGGTGGCCAACTGCGGGATCGGCTTGAGATCGAAGTCATAGCTCAGCAGTCCCTCAATCACCTTGGCGTTCACTTTCAGTATGGGGCCCGCAGTATTGACCAATGTCGTCAGCACCGGCGGTTCCGGCTCCACCAGGAAATTCAGCGAACCGCCGCGTTGCGGTGTGGATACTGCATTTTTGGCGTTGGCGGCCGCGCTGATTAATAACAGTAAAGAGAGGATTATGCGTTTATTCATCTTTTTTTATCCCGTAGTCGCCAGGGCATGTCATATGCCTATCGCAGATCATTATTATTGTCATTATGGTATTTGAACGCTTATTTAAAACAAACGTTTAAATTTAGCTATGCTTGGATAAAAAAGGCATAATCGGCGCGAGTTGGCATTAATCAAATCCAACAGCGATAGCCCTGCTGACGAGGCGATTTATTTTTTCGGCGCGGTGAGCAATAAACCTTATCTGGCTTACGAATAATAAAAGCATAAATACTTACTTTGTTTTTTTTGATTATGCGGTTAACTAAGAGGAGATAAATCGACCGACGAGTGCGTAAGGAGAAAGGAAATATGACATTCAGCTGGTTTAAACGCGTAGCGGAATCACTGCGTTGCCGGATTAATACACTGACGGTGTCGGAGCCGCTCGACGTAACGCCAATGGATGATGCGGGCGTATCGGAAGTCATTCTCTCAATGGGATATCTTTATGGTATCGAAACAGGCAGTGTCTATCTGGTATCAACAAGAACGGAATAGCCATTACCGTCGGTTGATTCGCCAGAGCTATTGGAATGAACTGTGCCTGAATAATGCCCCATTCGGAAAAGAAAATGAGTGCGGCCTATGAATCCTGATAATCGCCAAAATCAGGTCGGGCTAAATTTACTATTTTTACTGCAAGAATAGGTGATTTTTTTAATTTAATGAAGATCCTTTTTATGAAAATTCGCTTTATGAATAATGGTTAAAATCAATCTATGTTTCCCCGTTTTTTTTGCAAGTTGCCGGCATATTGATTGTCTTGCCGCAACTTGCCTCTATCAGGTATGAAAATATCGTTTTTTATCGCAGATAATAACCAAATATTCGTTCGTAATAATAGCCATCGACGAGTCGCTGCGTTAATTGAAGGGTTATTCGCCAAGCCATATTGCGTGTATGAGGAAAATAAATAATGAAAAGCGGTTACATAAAAATATTCGGCCAGGGGTGGGTGGGCGCGCTGCTGGCGTTTGCTCTGACGGCTCAGGCGGCGGAGACGGTGAAAATCGGCTCCACGGCGGGCGTGACGTCCGATGCCGTTCTGGCCGTGGCCGCTGAGGCTAAAGCCCAGGGGATCGACGTGCAACTGGTGGAGTTCACCGACTGGACGTTGCCGAATGAGGCGCTGAATAACGGCGACATCGATCTGAATTTTTTCCAACATGAGCCGTTCTTGCAAAACGCCATTAAGGAGCGGGGTTACAAACTCCAAAATATCGGTTTCGGCCTACTGCAGAATATCGGTATCTACTCGGACAAAATAACCGACCTTAAGGATGTGCCGGAACGTGCGAAAGTCGGCGTTCCCAACGATCCGGTGAATCAGGGACGCGGCCTGCTGCTGTTGCAGAAGGCCGGACTGATTACGCTGCGTAACGGCAGCGCCACCGACGCGACCCTGAACGATATCAGCGATAATCCGAAAAAACTGCAATTTTTCGAAATTGAAGGGCCGCAACTGATTCGATCGCTGCAGGATTTGGATCTGTCCGTGGTATGGCCTTCTTACTTTTTTAATGCCGGCACGCCGAAGAAGGCGAGCGAGGCGCTGTTGTACTCTGGAGTAAGCGATAGCTACTATGCCATGAGCTTTACGGCGCGCGGCGATCGCGCCGACGATCCGCTGTTGAAAAAATTTGTGGCGATCTATCAAAACTCGGCGGCAGTGCGCGAAACGATCGCCAAACGATTTAATAATGACCCTAATCTGTATGCGTTGCCCTGGCTGCAGACGGAGACAAAACCATGAGTCCGGCGGTACCGGCACTGAAAGCGGCGCCGGATTTTCCGCGCGCCGCGTCGCCAGCCGAACGGCCGCTCTTCTCACGGCTATCCGCGGCGCAGGCTGACGAGCGCGGTGCGGGTTCGGTGGTATTCGAGAATATCGGCAGGGTTTACCACTCGGCGAATGCGGCGGTTCATGCCTTGCAGGATATCAGTCTGACGATCCCGTCAGGCTCCATTTTCGGCATCATAGGACGAAGCGGGGCGGGTAAATCCACGCTGTTGCGCACCATCAACCGCCTGGATAGGCCGACCAGCGGCAGCGTACTGGTCGATGGCGTGGATATCGGCCAACTGAGCGAACCCGAGCTTGTCGGCTTGCGCCGGCGGATAGGCATGATCTTTCAGCACTTTAATCTGCTGTCGGCCAAAACGGTGTGGCAGAATGTCGCGTTGCCGTTGAAGGTGTCCGGCGTGGCGAAAGACCAGGTTGAACAGCGCGTGGCCGAGCTTTTGGCGCTGGTGGGACTGCAGGATAAGCGCAATAGCTATCCAGGCCGGCTTTCCGGCGGGCAGAAGCAGCGCGTGGGCATTGCCCGGGCGTTGGCGACCTCGCCGGAGATTCTACTGTGCGACGAAGCCACCTCGGCGTTGGATCCGGAAACCACGCAATCCATTCTGCAATTGCTGCGTGATATCAATCGGCGTCTGGGCATCACCATTATCCTTATCACCCATGAAATGAGCGTGATCCGCGCCATCGCCGATCGGGTGCTGGTTCTGGAACAGGGGCGTATTGCGGAAGAGGGAGACGTCTGGCAGGTGTTCGGTTCGCCGCGGCACGAAGCCACGAAGGCATTGCTGGCGCCCTTGCAGCAGGGCTTGCCGGATGACTTGCTCTACCGTCTGCAACCGCGGCCATTAGCGGACGGCGTCGCCTGCGAGCGGATCCTTCAACTGTCATACACCGGCGAAGGCGGGCTGGAACCGGATTGTTTGCGTATCGCTCAGGCGTTGCAGACGTCGGTTCGTCTGATACACGGCGGTATGGACCGTATTCAGGGCCACGCGCATGGCCGGTTGCTGCTGGCGATGCGCGGTGATGCGTCGCTTCCTGATTTAACTACGTTGACGCAAGGCCCGCGCGCCGTTGCGCACCAGATTGAGGTGGTTGGCTATGTTCCTGCCGCTCACTATTCCCTTTGACCGCTACGCGCAGGCGTTGATCGATACGTTGACCATGGTCGGCGTATCAGGTGCTATCGCTTTTTTAGCCGGTATTCCGCTGGCGATAATGCTGATTGTCACCGCGCCGGGCGGTTTTCTGGCCTCTGCGCGTTTTAATCGTATTGTCGGCGGCGTGATCAATGGATTTCGCGCCACTCCGTTTATCGTGCTGCTGGTGGCGCTGATTCCGTTTACCCGCTGGGTGGCGGGCACCACCATCGGCGTATGGGCGGCCATCGTGCCGATGGCGATCAGCGCCACGCCGTTTTTCGCGCGTATCGTCGAGGTCAATCTGCGCGAGGTCGATCCCGGTCTGATTGAAGCCGCGCAGGCGATGGGCTGCAAGAAATGGGACATCGTGCGGCATGTCTATCTCTCTGAAGCGCTGCCGGGCATTGTCGGCGGTTTGACCATCACGCTGGTGGCGTTGATCGGCTCGTCGGCGATGGCCGGCGCCGTCGGCGCGGGCGGACTGGGAGATTTGGCCATCCGCTACGGTTATCAGCGGTTTGATACCCAGGTGATGGTGATTGTCATCGCGGTGCTGATCGCCCTGGTTACCCTGGTGCAGTTGACCGGCGACCGCTACGCGAGGCGGCTCAGAAATCGCTGATACAGCCGGCGATGTCTCTGTTATTTCCGCAATCCCCGCGCTCGCCGTCTTCGTCGACCCGTTCCCGTCAGCGGCGCTGATTCACTTCAGCGCTGCATTCCCCAGCGTTTGATGGTAATGCGTTCAATCGTGGCGAAAATCAGCGTCTCCACCAGTAAACCAATGATGATCACCGAGGCCAGCCCGGCGAAAACTCGATCGGTATACAGCTCGTTACGGTTCTGGAAAATGTACCAGCCCAGTCCGCCCTGACCGCTTGACGCGCCGAACACCAGCTCGGCGGCGATCAGGGTGCGCCAGGCAAAGGCCCAGCCGATTTTTAGTCCGGAGAGGATCGACGGCAGCGCCGCCGGTATCAGAATATGCCACACATAGCGCAGCCCGCTCAGGCCATAGTTGCGGCCGGTCATGCGCAGCGTATCGGACACGCCAAGGAAGCCGGAATAGGTATTGAGCGCCATCGGCCACAGTACGGAATGGATAAGTACAAAAATCAGGCTATTGGTTCCCAGGCCGAACCAGAGTAGCGCCAGCGGCAGCAGCGCGATTGCCGGCAGAGGATTCAGCATCGAGGTCAGGGTGGAAAGCAGATCGCGACCCACTCGGGTGGAGACGGCCAGCGCGCTGAGCGCCAACGCCAGCACGGTGCCGATCACATAGCCTTTTATCAGCGTGCCGAGGGAGATGGCGATTTTGGCGGGCAGTTCGCCGCTGTGTATATCATCGATAAACGCCGCCGCCGCCTGGGTGAAAGAAGGCAGCAGTAAATCGTTATTTTGCCAGCGCGCGGCCGCTTCCCATAACAGCGCCAGCAGCGCCAGCAGCAGGGTTTTGCGCACCGCGCCGATGTTCCACAGGCGGTTAAGCAGCGACAGCGGCTGGGCGACTTTAGCATCGGTCAGCGGAGTCAGATCGTTCAGGTACTCCGGTCGAACAGGTGGCAGTTGACTCATAGTAAAACCTTTTTTCTAACGAAACGGAGGATTCAGCCGGTATGCTGACCCGCCAGCACGCGGTGTGGAACGGCATCCGGAACCGCGGCCGTCGGCGCTACCTGTTGGCCGGTCGGAAACAGTAAATCGTGAATACGCCGTGCCGCCGCCTGAAATTCGGCGCCGCCCTCGTCATTATGGGCGAACTGGTGGCTATTTAGCTCGGCGCGGACCCGGCCCGGGTGCGGCGAAAGCAGCAGGATGCGGTTGCCGACCACCAGCGCTTCCTCAATGGAATGGGTGACGAACAGTAGGGTAAAACGCACCTCTTCCCACAGTTCCAGCAGTTCTTGCTGCATTTTACGCCGGGTCAGCGCATCCAGCGCGGCGAAGGGTTCGTCCATCAGCAGGACCTTGGGCTTCATCGCCAGCGCGCGGGCGATGGCGACACGCTGTTTCATCCCGCCGGAGAGCGTGTGCGGCCAGGCATGCGCGAAATCCGCCAGACCGACCTTTTCCAGATAATACATCGCCTGATCCCGAGCTTCGGCGGCGGACAGCTTGCCGGTGACCCGCAGCGGGAACTGCGTATTTTCCAGTACGGTTTTCCACGGCGGAAGCTGGTCGAATTCCTGAAAAACCATCATTCGTTCCGGGCCGGGTTTGGTGATGGTTTTCCCTTCCAGCAGGATGCGGCCGCTGACCGGCGCCAGAAAGCCGCCCGCCGCTTTCAGCAGACTGGACTTCCCGCAGCCTGAAGGACCGAGCAGAATAAAACGCTCGGCGGGAAAAATATCGAAACTCACGTCGTCGGTGGCGCGTACCCGTCGTTTGCGCGTGGCGTATTCCAGACTAACCCTTTCCACCTGCAGCAGGGGCGTGGCCGTCTGCGGCGAGGTGGCGATGGTTTGCAACGGCGATGATTGAAAAGCCATGATTTCCCCTCTCGTTGTGATCGTAATAGACGCGCGACTTGCCTCCGCCGCGGCATTGGGTAACAGCAAACACCGACGATTCCCGTAGCCTTCCTCGTCCGTCCGGCCCGACGCGCTGACGCCGGGCTTTATGACTCAACTCCCTGACGCAACGTGCGGATCGTCAAAAAAGTAGTCCTTAACCGATTCGGGTTTGTTTTTAATGGCGCCCACGCGATGCAGGAATTGTCCCAGCTGCAAGGTATTCTGCGGCGTGATGCTGAATTTCGACTCGGGGCTTTTGAGAATGTCCAACAGCAGCGTTCGATCGATTCTGGACTTGGTGATGCGAATAAACGCATCGGCCGCTTCTTCAGGATGCTGGGCGCTAAAGTCGGCCGCCTCGGCCAGCGCATTGACGAATACGCGGTAAGTACGCGGATTTTCCTTGCGGAATTTCTCCGTGGTGTAAAGCACGACCGGCGAAGTGGGGCCGCCCTCGACATCATAGGAACTCAGCACGATATGCGCATCAGGGTTTCCCGCCAACTCCTGTTCCTGAAAAGGCGCGTTGCCGAAGTGGGCGGTGATTTCAGTGCCTGCGCTGATAATGGCTGCCGTCGCATCTGGATGGGGCACCGCCACCTGGAGTTTATCAAGGCGATTGTACTCTTTGTCTCCCCACAGTTTTGCCGACGCCTGTTGCAGATAACGGGACTGAACGGAAACGCCGACCGCCGGCACCGCGATGCGATCCTTATCGGTGAAGTCGGCGATGGTTTTAACCTTGGGATTGGTGCTGATCAGATAATAAGGAAAACTGCCGGTAGCGAGCACGGCCCGCACGTTCTGACGATTTTTGGTGCGATCCCAGAGGGTGAACAACGGGCCGATGCCGGCGCCGGCGATATCTACCGAGCCGGACAGCAGCGCATCGTTAACCGCCGCGCCGCCAGAGAGCTGGAGATAGTCCACTTTGACCTCCAGACCTTCGGCCTTGGCATGTTTTTCAATCAGCTGCTTGTCCTGCGCGACGTTAAGCAACAGGTAGACGATACCGAACTGCTGCGCGATGCGTAACTGACCTTCCGCATATGCCGAGATCGGCAGCGCCAGCGCCGACGCCAGCAGACTTGCCGCCGACGTGATGCCGATCAGCCTGCGGGTAAAAAAACGGCTTGAATTTATCGCGCCTTTGCTTATTTTTTTCATACATAGCGTCCGTTAAAATGTGTGAAATTCAATAGGGTCAATCAATAATGTGCGATTCCAGGCGGCTCTATCTCCCTCATAGTTCTAAGTCGCATGTCATGCGCTGCGCCCATAAACGCCCGTCGTTTGGCGTTGTTCTACAAGACAGCGTGTATCCTGCAATTCGAATTATTTAACATATCCCCTGCATAGAATATTTAATCATTGACGTGCTGTGGCTCAATGGCAGAAGAACTGATGCTCCCCATGCCGATATTTTAATAAAGACGGGTAATTTTTCAGGTTGATAATTAATTAAATGATATCTGTTACATTAATTTAATATATTCCTTGTGGTCGGAATATATAGGCGCAGCATAAGCGTATCGTCTTTTTTTTATAAAGCGCATTTTGTAATAAGCTATATGCAATCGTTATTTCATCGCGAATGGTCGGTTTCTGCTGCAGGCAAGTAGGGTGCCGAGCGAGATGCGGGCAACAGGGTTTTGCTGCGGCGATAAGCTTTTTATTCGCTGCATGCCTTAGCGAATAAAAAGCGGCTTGAGGCGCCTCCGTTCTGGTTTTTTAACATTTATCTCTGTTTGTCGGGGGATATAGATCGTGTTCCCTGATGGTTAATCGGCATTTTTTATCTTTTGCGGATTTTAGTTTTACTTATCCATAATTGTTTGTTTGGCGTGGTAACCATGATAACTATAGTGTTATATCGTTGTGCATCTTATTTTGGCAGAATGCCGTCGATATATTCGATATGTATCATTATGGTCCTGTTTTTTTTAAAAGTAACGGCGTGTTTTTATCGGTGCGACTGATTTCCGTTAGTGATTTACGTTACTGGATTTATATCCTATCGCTTGTTTTTTATTTGTTTTAATTTGCGGATTTTTTATCAAAAATAAATGGCTAATGAAAAAATGATTAATCAGAAAAACGTATTGCGGGTGAAAATCGCGCGTGGTGAACCCGGTATTAAGCATGCCGTTTATTCTGTGCCGCGTCGGAATAATCAAACTGTGCTGGATGTGGTCACCGAAATACAGCAGCGCCAGGACTCCAGCCTATCTTACCGTTTTTCATGTCGGGTCGGCGTGTGCGGATCTTGCGCGATGATGGTTAACGGCACGCCGCGCTGGGCCTGCCGAACGCACGTCAGCCGCGTGGCCGATAAAGGCGAACTGGTGCTTGAACCCTTGCGTAACCTACCTCCGGTCAAGGATTTGGTGGTGGACATGCGCGAGTTCTTTACCAAATGGCGACGCGTCGGCGGCGAGTTCACCGGCGGCGGCAGCCGACGTCAGGATCCGGCGCGTATCGATCCGCAAAGCCCCTCACGTCGTCTTGCCGGCGAAGCGATTGAGTGCATCAGCTGCGCTATTTGCTATGCCGCCTGCGACGTGGTGGCCTGGGATAAAGGTTACCTCGGTCCGGCCGCCCTAAACCGCGCCTGGACGCTGATCAACGATGAGCGGCACCAGGCATCCGCCGCAACCAACGCGCGCGTGACGGAACCGGGGGGCATCAGCGCCTGCCATATGCAGGGCAACTGCATGGCCTGCTGTCCGTTAGGACTTAGCCCCACCCGCAGCATCGCCGGCCTCAAGCGGATTACGCTTTGGCAATGGTTTGGTAAGGCGTAGCCGATGGAGAGACAACTATTCATTATTCAGCGCCTCAGCACGCTGTTCCTGATTCCTTTTGTACTGGTCCATCTGGGCGTAATGCTCTATGCGGCGCACAGCGGCCTTAGCGCCGGCGCCATCCTGGGGCGTACGCAGGGGAGCGTCGGCTGGCTGTCGTTTTACACGCTTTTTGTCATCTGCGTCGCCCTGCACGCGCCGCTGGGCGTTCGCGCCATTCTGATTGAATGGGTCGGCGTTGATTATCGCTCGGCGGGCCGCATTAGCCTGGGGATCGCCATCGTATTATTGACTCTCGGTATACGCGCGGTGATCGCCGTGGGGGGGCTATGAATTCTTTACGTCATCAAAAGGGATATCTGGCCTTTGTCGGACACCGGCTGTCCGGGTTGGCGCTGGCGCTGTTTTTGCCGGTGCATTTTCTGGTTCTCGGCCTGGCGTTGGAGGGGGAAGCCCGGCTGGAGCGCGTTATTCGCTTTAGCGATACGCCGCTGGTGAAGGCGGCCGAATGGGGGCTGGTGGTGCTGCTCTGCCTGCACGTGAGTTTCGGGCTGCGTTTGCTGGCGCTGGAAACCCTGAACTGGCGTCATCGCCAACAGGCGCGCCTGGGCTGGATTGGCTGGGGGACGGCATTATCCCTCATCGTCGGCGCGATTTTTATTATGGGAGTGCTTTGACCATGCGGTTTGAGAGCATAAAAACCGATATTTTGATCCTTGGATCCGGCGGCGCCGGACTGTTCGCCGCCCTGCACGCACGTCGGGCGAATCCCTCGCTGGAGGTGATTATCGCCACCAAAGGGCTGCTCGGTAAAAGCGGTTGTACCCGCATGGTGCAGGGCGGCTACAACGCAGCGCTGGCGCTCGGCGATTCGATAGAGCGGCATGTCATGGATACCCTTAACGGCGGTAAGTGGCTGCCCCGTCAGGATCTGGTATGGCGGCTGGTGGAAGGCGCCATAGAGCGGGTGCGCGAACTGGAGAATGAAGTCGGCTGCTTTTTTGACCGCAATCCGGACGGCACGCTGCATCAGAAAGCCTTTGCCGGTCAGACTTTCGATCGCACGGTGCACAAGTCCGATCTGACGGGTATCGAGATAATCAACAGGCTGATGGAAAAGGTGCGAGGCGCCGGCGTTCGCGAGTGGGAAGAACACCGTGCCGTCGAGCTGATCCCGGCGGCGGACGCTTCAGGCATCGCCGCGGTGCTGTTCATCGATATGCGCAGCGGCCTTTACCGACTGATCCAGGCGAAAGCCGTGCTGCTGGCTACCGGCGCCGGTCCCACCATGTATCGCTACCATACGCCTTCCGGCGAGAAGTCTTGCGATGGTCTGGCGATGGCGCTGCGTTACGGCCTGCATTTACGCGACATGGAAATGGTGCAGTTCCATCCCACCGGCCTGTTGGGCGGACCGGATACGCGGATGACCGGCACGGTATTGGAAGAGGGGCTGCGCGGCGCGGGCGGCTATTTGCTCAACGGCTGCGGCGAGCGCTTTATGCAGCGTTATGATGCGCGCGGCGAACGCGCCACGCGCGATGTGGTCAGTCGGGGAATTTATGCCGAAATGCGCGCGGGACGCACCGGCCCGATGGGCGGCGTGTTCATTGAGATGAAGCATCTGGGGGAGAACAAGGTGCGGCAGCTGTTTCCCGGAATGGTGGCGCGCTGCGCCGACTGCGGTTTTGACCTGGCGGGGGGGCGGGTAGAGGTGGTGCCTACCGCGCACTATCTGATGGGCGGCGTAGAGTTCGACGCCGACTGTTCCACCGCGTCTCCCGGTCTGTATGTGGCCGGCGAGGATAGCGGCGGCGTACACGGCGCGAACCGGCTGGGCGGCAATGGGGTGGCCTGCTCCACGGTATTCGGCGGCATCGCCGGCGACGCGATGGCGGCTTATCTCCAGCGGAGCGACGGCTGGCGTGAACCGGATCGCGGACGAATCGCGGCCGGTATCGCCCGCGCCGAACGCGCCTTTGCCGGCCGTCCCGGTTCACTGGCGCCGTTGCGCGAGGCTTTGGCGCAGACCATGTGGGATCACGTGGGGGTCATGCGTACCCGGCAAGGCATCGGTATCGGCGCCGACCGATTGGCGAGTTATCTTGAGGAACTGGCGTCGATCGGCGTGCCTGACGGCGAACGACGCTACAATCTGAGCTGGCACGATTGGCTCAATATGGATAACCAACTGCTTATCGCGCGCGCCGTCGCCACGGCGGCGCTGGCGCGAAATGACAGCCGCGGGGCGCATTTTCGGGAAGATTTTCCCGCCACCGGAGACCTTGCCGCCAGCCGCTATACGCGCATCAACAGTCTGGATCAGGGGGCTACGCTGCATTTGGCGCAGATTCCGGTGACGTTTGACCTCGTCAGACCTGGGGAAACGCTGCTGACGGAAGCGGCGGAGGGCGAAATCCTATGACGGCGTTCAGCAAGGAGTCCCTACGATGAGCGTTGCCGTCCAACGGGTGGAACAGGCCGCCTACGAAATCATGAAACGCGCCGCCATCGATATTCCGGCGGATTATCGCGCGAGAATTCAGTCCATGACGCAGGATGAAAGCGGCGCGCTGTCGAGTTTCGTGCTGGATACCATGCTCGAAAACTGGCGGGCCGCCGGCGAGGATCGCCGACCGATGTGCGCCGATACCGGGCTGCCGCGTTATTACATTAAGTGGGGCAATAATGCCATTGTCGATGCCGGTTTTATCGGCGTGGAGCGCGCGCTGCGGCGCGCCACCGCGCGGGCGACGCAGGATATACCTTTGCGTCCGAATCGCGTTCATCCGTTATGGCGCACGGAGTTCAGCAACAATGTCGGCATCAATGCGCCGGAAATCGACTGGTCGTTTGAACCGGATGCCGATTGGCTGGATATCACTACCGTACACAAGGGCGGGTTGTTCGGCACCGATTATCGCATGCTGTTTCCCGGTGACGGCCTTGACGGCATCAAGCGCTTCGCGCTGGATACGCTGATCGCGTTCGGCAAACGCGGGCTGGCCTGCCAGCCGGCGATCCTGGGTATCGGCGTCGGCGGTTCGAAGGATACCTGTATGCAACTCGGCAAGCAGGCGGCCTGTCTGCGGGTGGTGGGCGATCGCAACCCGGATGCGCGCATTGCGGCGCTGGAGCTGGAAATTCTGGCGCTGGGCAACGCGTTGGGTATCGGCGCCATGGGGCTGGCGGGGCGTTCGATGGTGGCGGATTGCCATATCGAAATCGGCTATACCCACACCGGCGGCATGCCGGTCAGCCTGCACACCTTTTGCCTCGCTTCACGCCGCGCGACGGCGCGGATCCATGCCGACGGTTCGGTCAGCTATCGTACCGATCCCGTCTGGTTCACCCCTTATCTGCGGCGCGAGAGTGTGGAATGGCCGGAAAATCTGACGAATTGAAGGTAGTTGAACTGAGTTTGCCGGTATCGGGCCGGGCGCTCGCGCAGTTGGAAATCGGGACGGTGGTCTACCTCAGCGGCAATATTTATACCGCCCGGGAAGGCGTTTATCGCCTGATCCTTGATGAAGGTCGGTCGTTGCCGGTGGACTTGCGCGCGCTCAGTCTGGTGAATTTTCATTGCTCCCCGGCGGCGGCCGAGGACGGCGTCGGCGGCTATCAGGTCGGCGCCGTCACCGCCACCGCCAGTTTTCGTTTTGCCCGCTGGATGGAAAGCTGGCTGGCGCTCACCGGCAGCAATATCGTCCTCGGCAAGGGCGGCATGCCGCTGGATCAATACCGGCAGGTGCTGGTTCCGGCGGGCGCCGTTTATCTGACCACGGTAGGGTATGGCAGCGGCGCGCTGCTGGGCAGAGGCATCAAGCGGGTTATCGACGTTCACTGGCTGGCGGAACTGGGCATCGCTCAGGCGATGTGGCTGTTTGAAGTGTCTCGTTTCGGCCCCTTTATCGTTGAAAGCGATCTGCGCGGCAACTCCCTGTTTGAACAGCATAATCAGATTATCAATGCCGGCATTGACGCGCTCTATCAGGGACTCGGGCCGCCGACGCTGCACCGCTACGGCGAAACCGACGATCGGCGGCAGGAACTGATGTAACGGCACGACGGCGCCGATCGGGGACTTCATCCCCTGACGCGTCGTGTACTGCGCCAATTGAACAGTGAGACATCAGGCCGATGATCAAGACCCATCAGTCAGCAACGTTACTTTCGGTTAACGGATTACAGGTGCGGTTCGCCACGCAACAGGGCGTGGTGGCGCCGGTGCGCGGGGTGTCATTTGACGTCGGCCGCCATGAAACGCTGGGTATTATCGGCGAGTCCGGCTGCGGCAAAAGCGTCACGGCGCAGGCGTTTATGGGATTGCTGCCGTCGCGCTACAGTCGCGTCACCGGGGAAATGACGTTCAACGGCGAGACGCAGCGCGATCTTTCGCCCGCCGCATTGCAAAGCTGGCGCGGCCGCCGCCTGGCGATGATTTTTCAGGATCCGCTTTCCAGTCTGAATCCGGTGTTTACCCTGGGTTTTCAAATCGAAGAGAGCCTGAGCCTACACACGACATTGACGCGCAAGCAGCGCCGGGCCGAAGTATCCTCGCTGTTGCTGCGGGTCGGCATTGAAGACGCGCAGCGCTGCGCGGCGGCCTATCCGCATGAAATTTCCGGCGGTATGCGCCAGCGCGTGATGATCGCCATGGCGATAGCCAGCCGTCCCGCGCTGTTGATTGCCGATGAACCGACCACCGCGCTGGACGTCACCATTCAGGCGCAGATTCTGACCTTGCTGGCAGAGATTAAAAGCAACACCGGAATGGGCATCATCCTGATTACCCACGATCTGTCGGTGGTCGCGCAGTTATGCCAACGCGTACTGGTGATGTACCTGGGCGAGGTGGTGGAAGAGTCGGACGTAGTCAGTTTGTTCGATAACCCGCTTCATCCCTATACCCGCGCCCTGCTGCAGGCGGTGCCGCGACTGGATGGCGAAACTAAGACCGATCTGCCGGAGATCCGCGGTACGGTGCCGGCGCTGTCCGTCTCCATTTCCGGCTGCGGCTTTGCCGATCGTTGCCCTTATGCGCAGGCGCGCTGTCGGGAACAACGTCCCGCCTTGCGCGCCTTATCGGCGTCGTCCCACCGGGTGCGCTGCTGGCGCGCCGAAGAGATAGGCGGTCTGATATGAACGCGCCCTTGTTGACCGTGCGTCACCTGAGCAAAACCTTTCAGGCCAAAGGCTGGCGCGGTAAGCGCTTTACCGCGGTGGACGATGTCGGCTTTCACATTTCCGGCGGCGAAACCTATGCGCTGGTAGGGGAGTCGGGCAGCGGAAAAAGCACCACCGGGCGCAGTTTGCTTGGTTTGACCGCGGCTTCCGGCGGTGAAGTGATCTTCGCCGGGCGGCAGCTGTTGGCGCTAAACGATCGTCATTGGCGTGAGGTGCGCAAAGATATCCAGATGATCTTTCAGGACCCGTTATCATCGCTCGATCCGAAACGCACGGTGGGTTACAGCATTGAAGAACCGCTGATCATTCATGGCGAACGCGATGCGGGCAAGCGCCGGCAACGGGTAGAGCAGATATTGACACGCGTCGGTTTCAGTCCGGAGGACGGCAGACGCTACCCGCATGAGTTTTCCGGCGGCCAGCGCCAGCGTATCGGCATTGCCCGCGCGTTGATCCTGGAACCGAAGCTGATTATCTGCGATGAGCCGGTTTCAGCGCTGGATGTCTCCATTCAGTCGCAGATTCTTAATCTGTTGATGAGGCTTCAGCGTGAGCAGGGACTGGCGTATCTGTTTATCGCCCACGATCTCAGCGTGGTGCATCATATCGCCGACCGCGTGGGCGTGATGTCGCGCGGGACGATTGTCGAAGAGGCCAGCGTCGCGGAATTGTTTTCGCGCCCTCAGCATCCCTATACCCGCTATCTGCTTCAGGCGATCCCGCCGGCGCATCCCAGACTAAAAAATCAGCCGCGCGTACTGCCGTTTGCCGCGCGGGCGTCAGGATGCGAATTTGCCGACGGCAAAACCTGTCGCCGCCATCCGGATCAGTATTACTGGCTAACGGATACGCATCGGGTGCGGTGCTGCCCATAGGATTCCCTCTTATGCCATGCCCGCAGGTTCCCGCCTACTGACGCTGTCTCTTGGTCACATTTTTATGCGGACTAAGAGACAGTTTCGTGCGCGAAAATAGCTGTTTTTTCATGCCGCGTCGTGGCACGCGCCCGACGCGGCGCCGGCTCTCGCCGCATTCATGCGGCTCACTCGGCGGTCAAGTCCACCGCGGCATAATTTTTTACGCCGGATAACGGCCAAACTCGTCAATTCCAATTCTTCACCGATATCCGCCGCTAATAACCTGATTGAAATCCGCCAGCGACATGGCCTCCAGCCCCAGTTCCGGCAAGATATTGTTCTCGCGGCGTAAATCTTTTTTCCATATCGCGGCCGCCACGTTAATCACCGAAGAGTGCAGCGTCAGATTGATGTCTGCTTTGCGCGCTACCGCTTCGGCAAAGACCAACCCATAGGGCGTGTCTTCCAGAATAAAACGCGTATCCATGCTGATCGGACCGGCCGGACCGCCCCGTCGGCGGTGAAGCTCCGCCGCGATATCCGCCAGTCTGGTCTGCGGGATATTAAACGACTGCTGAAAATGTTCTTCGATGCCGTGAAGGGCTAATCCGAAGCGACGGGCCAGCAGCTGACGCTCTTGCTCCAGCGCGTTAATCAGATTGGCGACGCCCGGCGTCAGGTAGTGATATTGCGGCCAGTTTTCCTCTCTTTCTATGCGCGTGACGTTGCACAGCGCCAGCCCCAGATGGGCGATGGGGTTGATATTAATCAGCGAGGTGGCCAGCGTGTTGCGCTGCGGGCGAAAGCGGGGGCCGAACAGCGTCGTACATAGCGCGATGGCATCCTGATTTTCCCGCATCGGCAGCGTCGCCACATGCACGAATTTTCGTATCGCCATGATGGCGACCTCACGGCCGTTTGCCTGGCGGCGAGCGGTGAGAACGGTGGTGCCCCAGGTGATGATCGGCGCGCTAATACGCCGCTCGGCCAACCGTTTTGACAGATAGAGCGCGCTGAGCGAACAGGCGCTGTTAATGATGACCGGTTGTCCGTTTCTCAGGAGGGGGACGATAGCGTCAATAACCGTTTTGTGGGCGTATCCCGGTACGCAAATAAAAATGACGTCAGCCGCGTCAACCACATAATCTATGTCGGCGCCGATCTCCGGCCGGCATTGGCCGCTAATCACGCCAGTAAAAGACAGCAGGTTGTTATTGGCCTGCAACCGCGTCAGGTCGTCCGCCGCGGGCGACCACAGTATGGGATGATGCCCGGACCAGGATAGCCAGGCCGTACTGGCAAAGCCGATATTTCCCGCACCCAGAATGGCTACTTTCATGATGATTCCTTGGTTTTCTATGCCTGCGGCGTTAGCCGGCCGGCAACGTTATTTTTTTCGTCTGTATCGCCAGCAGGGCGTGAGCAAGATGAAAGCCGTTAACAGGATCAACAACATGGATAAGGGGGAATCCGCCAACGCCGCCGGGTTGCCGTTGGCCAGGGTTAACGCCAGATTGAGCTGGGTTTCAGCAATCGGGCCAAGCATGACGCCGAGGATGATCGGGGCGCTGGGATAGTCGAGCTTTTCCATGAAATAGGCGACGACGCCAATGCCCAGAAACAGGTAAAGATCAAACTGGGCATTGTTGACCGCATAAATACCGACGGTAATAAACAGCATAATGACCGGCGCCAGCAGCACGGTCGGCAGGCGCAACGCCTGACCGAAAATGCGGGTTGCCGTCAGGCCGCCGACGACGGCGAGCAGCAGGGCGGAGATCAGCATTTGCAGCATAAAGCCGTAGACCACATCCGGGTGCTCTTGGAATAGCTGCGGGCCGGGGCGTAATCCCTGAACCAGCAGGCCGCCCAGAATGACCGCCGCGACGCCGGATCCCGGAATGCCCAGCGTGAGGGCGGGGATCAGCGATGAAGCGTTATCCGCGCCGTTGCCCGCCTCGGAGGCCGCCACGCCTTTGGGATTCCCTTTGCCGAAACTGTCGGGATCGTCGTCGCGCCGCTTGGCATCGTTATAGGCAAGGTAGCAGGACATGCTGCCGCCCGCGCCGGGCAGGATGCCGATGACGATGCCGATAAACGAGCTGCGCAGCCAGATCGGCATAAAACGACGCCACTGCGCCAGCACCGATCCCTGACGTTTCAGTTTTAACAGATGGCCCGGTATGCCGGCGGCGCAAGCCTGTTCGAACATCTGGATCACCGGCGGGAAGGCGAAGAGCGCGGTAAGCAGCACCACCAGATCCAGTCCTTCGGACAGTTCAAGCAGGCCAAAGGTGTAGCGTTCGTCGCCGGTGGAAATATCCTGACCGATGGTGCCTATCGCCAGCCCCAGCAGGGCGGCGATGGCGCCTTTCAGAAAGTCGTCGCCCAACAGGGAAGTGACCGTCGCCAGTCCGAGCAGCGACACCCAGAAGTAGTCCGCCGGTGAAAAAAACAGACTGATTTTCGCCAGTCCGGGGGCAAACAGAATCAGCGAAAGGGCGGATAAGACGCTGCCAATCACGCCGGAAATCACCGCAACCTGCAAGGCATAGGCGGCTTTGCCCTGGCGCGTCAGGGCATGGCCGTCCAGCACGGTGGCGACCGACGCCGGGGTGCCGGGGATGCGCAGCAGGATGGCCGGAATGGCGCCGCCATAGCTGCCGCCGTTATACATGCCGGCCATCATGCCCAACGCGAACAGAGGATCGACGCCGAACGTCAGGGGAATCAAAACGGCAATACCGGTGGTGACGGTCAAGCCGGGCAGGGCGCCGACCACCAGACCCGAGACGGTTCCCAGCAGAACGGCCAGCAGATTCGCCGGCGCCAGCACATGCGGCAGCGCGCTCAGCAAGGCATCAATCATAACGCGCGCTCCAGCAGGGTCTCAAAAATGCCCGGCGGCAACGGTCGCTCGAGCAATATGCGAAAAACCACCACGATCAGCAACAGCGCGCCGGCTATGCAGGCCATAACCTGACCGATGCGCCGGTATCCCGCCAGCAGCGGCAGCGCGATGCCGAACAACAGGCTGGCGGCGATATACCCAAGCGTATTCATCAGCAGAATATAGGCGACCACCATCGAGAAGCCGACCGCCGCCCGCACGGGCGCATGCAGCAGAGGCGTCTGATCATGCTGTTGACGTTTATGCCGTCGGTAGAGTCTGACGATCAGCGCCAGGCTGCCGAGTGCCAGCAAGATGGCCAGCGCGCGCGGAAAAATGGCGCTGCTGTGACTGTATTCGCCGGCGGCGCGGTACATGCCGGCGGCCACGGCCAGCCACAGCACGGCGAAAAATAGCTCGGCATGCCGTCGGGATGGGTGACTTTTTAGCGCCATGGCGTGATTTTCCAGGTTTTGGCCAGATCGCCGTTAATGCGCGCGATCAGCGTGCTGTAGCCTTGCGCATCCAGATAATTGAGCGGAATTTCAGCTTGTTGCGCCGCGGCCAGGTATTCCGGATCGTTAATGACGTCGTGCAGCGCCTTTTCAAGCCGGGCGACAATCTCCGGCGGCGTACCTTTCGGCGCGGCAATGCCCCGCGAGGTGCCGGCAACCAGGTCGATATTTTGCTCACGGAAGGTGGGCGCTTCTTTCAACCAGGGCGATCGCTGTCCATCCATCACGCCCAGGATGCGTATTTGTCCTTCCCGGACCAGCGGCAAGGCTTCGCTGAGATTCATGGTGGCCGCCGGCACATGGTTGCCCAGCACCGCCTGCCGGACCGGCGCGGTACTACCGAAAAAGGCCGTTTTAAAGCGAATGCCGGCCAGCCGATTTAAATTGAGAATGGCGACGTGTTCGGATGAGCCTGCCGCGCCGGAGGTGCCGATAACCAATTTATCCGGCGCCTGTTTTGCGGCATCAATTAATTGCGCCAGCGTCTGGTGGGGACTTTCTTTATTCACCACCAGAATGCCGGGGTCATAAACAATATTGGCGATGGGCTGAAAATCATCCATGCGGTACTTGGCTTTGTTTTCAACCACCAGCGCGTTGGTGGCGGGCGGATTGATCATACCGATGGTATAGCCGTCCGGTTTGGCGCGCGCCAGCGCCGTCCAGCCGATCTCACCGCCGGCGCCGGGTTTATTGATGACCGCCACGCCGGCATTGTTGCCTAAATGCTTTTCCAGATAATGGGCAATCGAGCGGGCGGCGATATCCGTACCGCCGCCGGGCGCAAAGGCGACCAGCATCTGTATCGGTTTTTCCGGATAGTCGGCCAGTGCGGCGGCGGAGAACAGTGAGCCGGATATGATCAGCCCGATAACGGCTTTATTAACATGCTGCTGTTGTATTTTCATCGGTATCCTCAAAATTGATTACATTATTTTAATTGTGGATTTGACGGTTAATTAATCGCGTCCATGCCGAGTCGCTACGGCTTTATTCCAACGAGCGAATTTCTTTCATTAAGTATGAAAATAAAGGTTGTTTTTTATTGTTTCTGTTATATTTTGGTTTCGCTGTGACCGGCAAGTCGCAAATGTTTTTCCTCTGATGTTATTTGTCTATTTTCTTATTAGATCTATATTTTTAATAATATGAAAAGCTGCGATAAAGCATCAGCTCTTATTCTTATTTTAAAATTCGTTATTCCGTCATCCCCCGCGGCAGTAGGCCGGGACCGGCTTCCGCTGGCGACGCGGTGTCGCAAATAAAAGCGTCACCGCAGTCTATTAATTGCCTGATTCCAGTATTCAGTGACTTAACGAAAGCATAATTTTATGGTGATCGTCCGAATGAAACAGCGTGAAATTCGGCAACAATTCTCTGGCGGTATTTTCCAACGCTTCAACAATCTGTAATACAACCGTACGCGGCGTTTTAGCCTGCGGCGTAATGACGCCGAAATGGTACGGAATATCAATATCCAGCTTACGTACCACGATACCTTTAAGGGGCAAACCGTATGCGGTAACCGGCTCGGTGATGGCGACGCCTAATCCGGCGTGGATACAGGCCAGTACGTTTGCCGAGGAGTTGGTCTCTATCACATAGCGCGGCTGGATATTGGCCTGTTTCATCGCATCTTCAAAACGGTGCCGCAGGCGATAAGGGTTATAAAGGGTAATAATTTGACGCGAGGCCAGCGACTGCAACGTAATCCTGTCCTGACGGGCCAGCGGATCGTCTTCGCTAACCACTACCACGCAGCGTGACCGTCCGATCCAGTGACGGTGCACATTTTTGTGATCCAACGGCAGACTGCTGATGGCCAGATCGGCGCGGCCGTCAATAATCGTACGCAGCGTCTGATCGGCGGAATAGCTCAGGATCTGCAACGGAACGCCGATATCCGCTTTGGACAGCGCCCTCGGCAGCAGTCCGGACGCCATGGCGGGGGTGGCGGCAATGATCAGCGGTTTCTCCTCATCATCGGCGATCTCTTTGGCCCGTAGCTGAACCTGACGCAGTGAAATCAGTGCATGCTCAACCGACTCGTGCAGTTGATAAGCCTGCTCGGTTGGGTTGATGCGCGGTCCATTGCGTTGAAACAGGGAGTAGCCGATTTTATTCTCAAATTCCTGAATCAATCGGCTGACGGCGGGTTGCGAGCGGTTGAGGTTTTTCGCCGCGGCGGTAATGCTGCCGGCGGAAATCACCGCCGAGAACGCCTCTAGCTGACGTAAATCCAGATCCTCTAAAATCGCCAATTTCGACATGCCGTCCTTTTCCTTTTTTCCACTGTGAATTGTTCGCCTTACATCAGCATGTTAGCGGCGAATACCCACATCCGCTCCAGACTATTTTCGCTCAAGCATGCGATATCTTTTTCGACTTGTATACGCAATTTTCCGCATAAAGACATACAGAATAATTATTAAGAATTCACATGAATAGCGATTAATAATGCGTTTTATGCATCATTGATTTGTCTTATCGCTACCCATGAACAGCCGCTTTCCACCGGCGATAAGCTAAAGGTTTTTACAGGAGCGCTGTATACATGACCATGTTGAATGGGGAAGGGCTGGCCGCGCTGGAAGCGCGTCTGCGGGCGGATTTGCAACTGCTGGAACTGCCAGCCAAACCCTGGGTTCCCGCGCGAAGAGCGGCCGGAAGCTATGTCGTCGACGTCGCTATCCTCGGCGCCGGCATGTGCGGGCTGGTGGCGGCGGCTTCGCTCAAGCTGCTCGGCATTGATAATGTGCTGTGTTTCGACAAAGCGCCGGCCGGGCGGGAAGGGCCGTGGAAAACCTTTGCCAGAATGGAAACGCTGCGCTCGCCCAAACAGTTGGCCGGTCCGGCGTTGGGACTGCCGGCGCTAACGTTCCAGGCCTGGTATCAGGCTCAGTTTGGCGATGCGGCCTGGCAGGCGCTCGGTAAAATCCCCCGTCGCCAGTGGATGGATTATCTGGTCTGGTATCGTCAGGCGTTGAATATCCCCGTATTGAATAAAACGGAAGTCACCCTGTTGCAACCGGCGGAAGATGATCTGATCGCCGTTGAAACCCGTAATCTGCTGACGCAAGAAATGCAGCGCTATCTTGCCCGCCGGGTGGTGCTGGCCAGCGGACGCGACGGCCTGGGCGGGCCGTTCGTTCCGGCGTTCGTTCAGGCGCTGGATAAACAATACTGGGCGCACTCCGCGGACGATATCGACTTCTCCGCGCTGGCGGGCAAACGCGTGGGCGTGATCGGCGCGGGCGCTTCCGCCATGGATAATGCCGCCACCGCGCTGGAACAGGGCGCGGATCGGGTTGAACTCTTTATTCGCCGTCAGGATCTGCCGCGCATCAACAAATTCACCGGTATCGCCAGCCAGGGCGTGGTGCAGGGGTTTATCGGCCTTAGCGATGAATGGAAGTGGCGGTTTCTCGCCGCCACGCTGGCCGCGCAGACGCCGCCGCCGCGTGATTCCACCCTGCGCGTTTCTCGCCATGACAACGCATTTTTCCATCTCAATAGCCCGGTAACGGCGCTGCGGGAAAAGGAAGGCCGGGTGGAACTGAGTACGCCGGCCGGCGACTGTCTGCTTGATTTCGTCATCTTCGCCACCGGTTTTCGGGTGGATTTATCCCGCCGCAGCGAACTGCGTCATTTCGCCCCGGCCATTGCTTTGTGGCAGGACCGCTTTACGCCGGCCGCCGGCGAAGAGAACGATGAACTGGCGACCTCGCCCTATCTGGGGCCGGCCTTCGAGCTCCAGCAGAAAACGCCCGGCCAATGTCCGCTGCTGGCGCGCATTCACTGTTTTAACTACCCCTCGACCCTGACGCACGGCAAGCTTTCCGGCGATATTCCGGCCGTCAGCGAGGGAGGAAGACGTCTGGCGCAGGGCATCGCCCGCGCTTTCTTCGCCGAAGACCGGGAGACGCATTTCGCCGATCTGCTGGCCTTCGATACGCCGGAATTGCTGGGTGATGAATGGCGTAATGCGCAAGGTATCGATTATGAATAGCATCCAACTGAACAACGCCACCTTCACCTACGATCTGGCCGGCGATGAACATCAGGAAACCATTGTGGTGCTGCACGGCGGCCGCGGCATCGGCGACCATCGCGGCGATTTCAGCGCCTTCCTGCCGCTGGCGGACCGGTATCGTCTGCTGGCTTACGACCAGCGCGGCTGCGGGCAGTCCAGCCTGACGCCGCCGTTTACCTTTGAGCAACTGGTTGACGATCTTGAAGCCTTCCGGCAACAGCTCGCCGGCGGCCAAAAAATCACCCTGATCGGGGGTTCGTTCGGCGGCATGATCGCCCTGAGCTATGCGGTGAAATATCCGCAGGGTCTCAATCATCTGATTCTGCGCGGAACCGCGCCCAGCCATCATCATGAAGCGGAAGCCATCGCCAATTTCAAGGCGCGCCTGCATAAAGCGCCTTCGGCTTCGCTGGATATGATCGACAAGCTGTTCTCGGACCGGGTCATGGATGACACCGAACTCCGGCTGATCTGGCTGGCCTTGCAGCCGCTCTACTATGAACATTTCGATGCGGACGCCGCGCTGGAGCGCACGCGAACCCTCGCGGTGCATGCGGAAACCCACAACGCGCTGTTTGCCGACAAAGCCTACGATCTGCGCGAGCGGCTGACGGCCATCACGGCGCCCACGCTGGTTATCGTCGGCGGCAGGGACTGGATCTGTCCGCCCTCGCAGTCGCGTTTGATCGCCGATGCCATTCCCCATGCCCGCTACCTGGAAATCGCCGGGGCGAATCACCCGGTACATATCGAAGCCAATCACCGGGTGTTGACGGAAATCAGGGCGTTTATGACCGGGGAGACGAATTGATGCCGCGTTATCTCGTTTCCCGGCTGTTGGAGGCGCTGGTGGCAATTTGGGGCGTCGTGACCATCGTGTTCTTCGTGACGCGCATATTGGGCGATCCCGCCGTTTTACTGCTGCCCGTCGGCGCCGGTCAGGCCGAGCTGGAGGCAATGCGTCATAGCCTTGGCTTGGATCGTCCGCTGATGGAGCAATACTTTCATACCCTGTGGGCCATGCTGCGCGGCGATTTCGGCACCTCATTTCAGTATATGCGGCCGGCGTTACAGGTGGTGTTGCAGCATATGCCCGCCACCATAAGCCTGGCGGGAACGGCGCTGTTCTTCGGCGTGGCGTTCGGCGCCGTCGCGGGGGCGATCGCGGCCCTGATGCGCGGTACGGCGGCGGAATTTATCGTGATGGTCGCCGCGCTGCTGGGACAGGCGACGCCGGTGTTCTGGCTGGGCATCATGCTGATCCTGTTTTTTGCCGTCAATCTTGGCTGGTTTCCGACCGGCGGTTTCGGCGGACTGGCTCATCTGGTCTTGCCGGGGGCGACGCTGGCGGTGTTCGTCACGGCATCGATTGCCCGCCTGCTGCGTTCTTCCCTGCTGGATATCCTGCGTGAGGACTATGTCCGTACGGCCCGTGCGAAAGGCCTGCTGCCCCGAACGGTGTTTGTCTGGCACGTCGCCCGGAATGCGCTGATCCCGGTGGTGACGATGATCGGCATTATCGCCGGCGAACTGCTGGGCGGCTCGGTGGTCACGGAGACGGTTTTTGCCTGGCCCGGCGTGGGGCGGCTGATTGTTCAGGCGATACAGGTGCATGATTTCCCGGTGATTCAGGCGGGCGTCGTGCTGATGGCGGTTATTTTTGTGGCGATCAATTTCATCGTGGATTTGCTCTACGGCGTCCTTGACCCGCGCATTTCCCGGCGACGTTAAGGAAACACATTCATGAAGGCTTTTTTCTTTGCGTTAGGCCGACAGCGTGCCGGGATGCTGGGTTTTATTCTGCTGGTTATCTTACTGCTGGCGGCCATCTTCGGCCCCTGGCTCGGCCTTCCGCCGCCGACCAAATCCAATTTGCTGATGCGGATGCAGCCGCCGACCTGGAGCGGCCTGTTTTCTCCCGGCGCGCATCCCTTCGGGACGGATGAACTGGGGCGCGATCTGCTGTCGCGTATTGTCCATGGCAGCCGCATTACCCTGACGATCGCGTTTATCGCCGTGGTTCTGGGGGGCGTGGTGGGCGTGTTGTCCGGGATTGCGGCGGGTTATCACGGCGGTATGGTCGACCGGATACTGATGCGGGTGGTCGATATTCAACTGGCGCTGCCGCTGATGCTGTTGGCGCTGCTGGTGGTCGCCGCCTTCGGGCCTTCCATACAGAATCTGATCCTGGTGCTGGCGCTGACGAGCTGGATCCGCTATGCGCGGGTTATTCGCGGTCAGGTTCTGTCGCTGCGCGCACAGGAATTTATCCTGTCGGCCCACGCCATCGGCACCCATAGCTGGCGCATTATGTGGCGGCATATTCTGCCTAACGTACTGACGCCGGCGCTGGTGGTGGCGACGCTCGAACTGGCGCGACTGATCATTATGGATGCCGCGCTGTCATTTCTGGGGCTGGGCGTCCAGCCTCCCAACCCTAGCTGGGGCCGAATGCTGGCCGACGGGCGCGTTTATATCTCTTCCGCCTGGTGGATCGTCACTTTCCCCGGTCTGGCCATCCTGTTTACCGTGTTGAGCGTCAATCTCCTGGGAGACTGGCTGCGTGACCATTTTGACCCGAAACTGAGGACGCAACGATGAACTCGCCGCTTCACCCGACTCCGCAAACTTCTTCCGCGCTGCCCGCCCGGCTTGGCCGCGTCAAACGCATGATGGCCGAGCGGGGAATTGACGCGCTGGTGTGTTTTAAGCCGGAAAACAGTTTTTATCTCAGCGGCTTCAATCCGATTATCTATTCGCACCCGGCGATCGCCATTGTGGTTGATGGGCACGATCCCATCATGCTGGTTCACGCGCTGCGCGACGATCATGGCCGGGCCAGCGCCTGGGTGTCGGATATCCGGCTATACGGCGCCTGGTCGACCAAAGTGACGATGGGGCCAAGCTGGCTGGAGGCGCTGGCGTCCATCTTGCAAGAGTTGGGCGTGGCGGAAAAAAACGTGGGCCTCGAAGAGGATTTCCTGCCGGTGCAGCGCTTCGCCCAGCTGCAAAAGGCGTTGCCGCGGGCGGCGTTTGCCGATGCGTCGGCGCTGATCGACCGGGCGCGTCTGATTAAGGATGCGGATGAAATCGCCCATGCGCGGATTGCCGCCCGTATCGCCGATCGGGGCATGGAGGCGGCGATTGAAGCGGTTGCCGCCGGCGGCAGCGAACGCGAAATCAGCATCGCCTCGATGCAGGCGATGAACCGGTTTTGGTCGCAGCGCTATCCGCAGGTGGAGGTGTGCGACTTCGGTTCGCTGGAAGGGGGCGTGCAGAACGGCCTCTGGACCTGGGCGCTGGCGGGCGATCGTCTGTTTTATAACTGCGATAACCCGACCCTGCGCCAGCCGCGGCGGGGAGAAACGGTCGCGGTGTTTATCTGGAGTATCGCCAACGGCATTCATGCGGAAAATGAACGCATCATCGCCTACGGCCCGTTGCCCGCCGAACACCGGCGGGCCATCGACGCCATTCTGGCTATCCGCGAGGAGGTGGACAAGCTGATCCGCCCCGGCACGCCTTATGCCGAGCTGTTCAATCAGGTGAAAGCCGGGCTGGAAGCCCGCGGCTATGGGAAATATATTCCCGGCCGCATCGGGCACGGCATCGGCCTTGGCGCGCATGAGCATTCGTCGCTGGATGCCCGTTCGCCGCTGGTGCTGGAGCCGGGCATGATTTTCACCTTTGAACCCAATCTGCGCATTCCCGGCGTGTGCGGCACCCAGATCTCCGACACCGTCCTGATTACCGACGCCGGGCGCGAGTATCTGACGCAATCCACCGGTGGATATATTGAGGTGTGACCCTTGACGACGCTTCTGGAAGTGAAAAACCTGACCGTGGTGTTTGATACGCCCGCCGGGCCGGTGCATGCGGTGAATGACGTCTCCTACTCGCTTGAGGCGGGGGAGACGCTGGGCATTGTGGGCGAGTCCGGCTCCGGCAAAAGCGTGCATGCGCTGGCGATGACCGGGCTGATCGCGTCGCCGCCCGGCCGGGTGACGAGCGGCGAAGTGTGGTTTAACGGCCGTAATTTGCTGGCGCTGTCGAAACGGGAAATGCGGGATCTGCGCGGTAAGGAGATTGGCTTTGTTTTTCAGGATCCGATGACCTCGCTGAATCCGGTATTAACCATCGAACGGCAGATCGCCGAGCCGTTACGGCGTCACCTCGGGTTATCGGCCCGCCAGGCGCGCGAACGGGTTATCGAACTGCTGGATTTGGTCGGCATTGTCGATCCCCATAAACGGCTTGACCACTATCCGCATGAATTTTCCGGCGGGATGCGCCAGCGAGTAATGATCGCCATCGGCGTGGCCTGCAATCCCAGACTGCTGATCGCCGATGAGGCGACTACCGCGCTGGATGTGACTATACAGGCGCAAATCTTGGCTATGGTGCGCAGCCTGAAAAAGCAGATCGGCACCACGGTTATCTGGATTACTCACGACATGGGGGTAGTCGCCGGGCTGGCGGATACCGTTCAGGTGATGTACGGCGGGCGCATCATGGAACGCGGGCCGGTTGACGCCATCTTCAGCTCGCCCCGCAGCGCCTACACCTGGGGACTGCTCAAGTCGTTACCCACCCACGCGCGGCGCGGCGCCGGCCGTCTGTATCAAATTCCCGGCAATCCGCCCGATCCAGCCGAACCGCCGGCCGGCGACCCCTTTGCGCCGCGCAACCCCTTTGCCACGCCGCGTTGTTTCGATGAGATGCCGCCGCTGCGTCCGGTGGCGGGCGGCGCGCCCGGTCATCAGGTCGCCGCCTGGTATGACCTGCCCGCGCTGCTGGCGCAACGGGAGCAAACATCATGAACATAGCCGTACCTCAGACCCCGTTGATCCAGGTTGAGCATTTATGCAAAACCTATGGCGACAAGCGGCGGCTGCTGGCTGGCGGCGCGCCGCTCAAGGCGGTCAATAACGTCAGCTTCACCATCGCTGAAGGCGAAACGCTGGGATTGGTCGGCGAATCGGGATCGGGGAAAAGCACCACCGGCCGCACGCTGTTACAGCTTGAGGCGCCGACCAGCGGCGATATCTTTTTTCAGGGCGTCAATCTTGCCGGTCTGTCGCCGCGTCAGCTCAAGCCTTATCGGCGTGAAATGCAGATTATTTTTCAGGATCCCTATTCATCGCTTAATCCGCGGATGACGGTGGGCGATTTTGTGGCGGAACCCTTGATTGTGCATAGGCTGATGTCGTCGAAGCAGGCGCATCAGGAGCGGGTGGCGCAGCTGTTTCGTCAGGTCGGTCTTGAACCGGGGATGATGCGGCGTTTCCCGCATCAGTTTTCCGGCGGGCAGCGTCAACGGGTGAGCATTGCCCGCGCGCTGGCGCTCAACCCCCGTTTTATCGTCGCCGACGAACCCATTACCGCGCTGGATGTGTCCATTCAGGCGCAGATTGTGAATCTGTTTCAGGATTTGCAGGAAGAACTGGGGCTGACCTATCTGTTCATCGCCCACGATCTCTCGATGGTGCGTTATCTGTGCCACCGGGTCGCCGTCATGCTGCGCGGCCGCATTGTGGAAATCGGCCCGACGGAAGCGATTTTCAACCATCCGCGGCATCCGTATACCCAGGCGTTGCTTTCCGCCATACCGGTGCCCGATCCGCGGGTTGAGCGGCATCGCCGCCCGCTGGTGTTTGACGTGAATACGAATTTACCGCCGGAACAGGCCGTGTTGCAGGCCGTCGGCCCGGAACATTTTGTGCTGGGCCGATAATGATAAATAAACCCTGTCGTGGAGCGATTATGACTAAAAAACGCAATAGATTACTGCTGGCTTCCGTCGTCTGCGCCGCGCTGGCCGCGCCGGGATTCGCCCAGGCGGCGACCGCCACCATTGCCTTGACCACCACGGTCAATACCTTCGATCCGC
Source organism: Brenneria bubanii (assembly GCF_022378355.1). Classification (GTDB taxonomy): domain Bacteria; phylum Pseudomonadota; class Gammaproteobacteria; order Enterobacterales; family Enterobacteriaceae; genus Brenneria; species Brenneria bubanii. Next base: position 71,669 of record NZ_JAKMAJ010000015.1, on the reverse strand, counting down.
ATATGACCGCCTCGGTCGGCAGCGATCTGAGCGTACTCAGCCATATTTATCCCGCTCTGGTGCTGCGCGGGCCGGATCTGAAGCTGCATCCTGAACTGGCGACCGACTGGGAGGCGGTGAACGATACCACCTGGCGCTTTAAACTGCTGCCGGGCGCAACCTTTGCCAACGGCGAGCCGATCGATGCCGAAGCGGTGAAGTGGAACCTGGACCGGGTAAGGGATCCGAAAGTGAACGCGCGCATCAAAGCCTGGTTTGCGCAGATTGCCGAGGTGAAAGTGATTTCTTCCACCGAACTGGAGGTGATCACCTCGTCGCCTTATCCCAGCTTTGTCGATCAGATCTCGATGTTCCTGCTGTTGCCGCCTAAATGGGCCGCCAGCCATAATCCCGCCACCGAAACGCTGTCCGGCGGGCGCTATATCCTGAAGGAAAATGTGCCCGGCGACCATATTACGCTACAGGAAAACGCCGGTTACTACGGCCGGAAACCGGATTTCGATACCGTGGTGTTCCGCATTATTCCTGAATCATCCAGCCGGATCGCCGCCTTGCTGGCGGGGGAGGTCTCGCTGATTACTTCGATCCCGGCGTCTGAACTGGCGCGGGTGAACAACAGCGGAAAAGCGCAGGCCGGCGCGGTGCCGTCCATGCGCAGCGTGATGATCAAGTTCAATACCGAGAAAGCGCCGCTGGATAATAAATCCGTCCGCCAGGCGCTCAATTACGCCATCGATAAAGACGGTATTTCACAGGCGCTTTTTAACGGTCAGGCGGCGGTTTCACAATGTCAGGTTCTGACGCCGTCCTATTTCGGCTATAACCCGGCGCTGAAAGGCTACGCGTACGATCCCGATAAAGCCCGCGCGCTGTTGAAATCGTCCGGCGTCAATCTTGCCCAAACCATTGAGCTGGATGTGCCGACCGGCACCTATCTGCAAGGCAATGAGGTGGCCCAGGTGGTGGCGGCCCAGCTAGCGGAAGTGGGGTTGAAAGTGTCGATTAATGAGATGGAGTTCAGCAATTATATGAACAAATATCTCAAAACCCGCGATCTCGCGCAGACATCGCTGCTGGCGCAGGCCTGGCCGACGCTGGATGCGGACGGGCTCTTAACCCTGTTTGCTCCCGGCAATAATTACGCCTACTGGGATAATCAGGCGTTCGGTCAGGCATTGGCGCAAGGCCGCGCCAGCGTCGATCCCGAGGCTCGTCTCGCCGCATACCGCAAGGCGACGCGGATTATGTGCGATGAGGCGCCGGCGATTTTCCTGTATACCCAGCCCGCCACCTACGGGGTGGCCAAATCGGTTCGCTGGCATCAGCGCGGCGATGACTGGGTGCGCGCCTTCGATATGACCCCGGCGGATAAGTAAGGGGAAATGATGCATCTTTTCGCCAGCCATTTCGGCACCTATGAGGTTGAGCGGGACGACCGGGGCCAGCCGGTCTTGCGGCCGTTTCGTCACGATCCCCGGCCATCGCCCGTGGGGCTGCATTATCTGGAACTGGCGCGGAGCAAGGCGCGGATACGCCAGCCGATGGTCCGGCGCAGTTGGCTGGAGCAGGGCGCGACGGCGTCCAACAGGGCATTGCGCGGCCAAGAGGATTTTGTCGCCGTTGACTGGGACACCGTCAGCCGGCGCATCGCCGATGAGATTATCCGGGTGAGGGAAGCGTACGGCAATGAAGCCATTTTCGGCGGCTCTTACGGTTGGGCCAGCGCCGGGCGTTTTCATCATGCGCAGAGCCAGCTTAAGCGGTTATTAAACCTGGCGGGCGGCTTTACCTCGTCGGTCAATACCTATTCCTACGGCGCCGCCGGCGTGCTGTTGCCCCATGTGCTGGGGACGGAATATAAAGATGCCTGCGATACGGCGCCTTCATGGAGCGAGATCGCCGCTCATTGCCGTCTGCTGGTGAGCTTCGGCGGGCTGCGCCTGAGCAACGCGCAGGTCGAGGCGGGAGGCACGGGCGCGCACCGGACGGAACAATGGCTTGCCGACGCGCAGGCCAGGGGCATGCGTCTGGTGATGATCAGTCCGTCCGGGCGTGATGCGCCGCCGGGGCAAGGGGTTGAACATATTTCTCTGCGGCCCAATACCGACACCGCCGTTATGCTGGCATTGGCGCATACCCTGCTGGCGCAAGGGCGGGTCGACCGGGCGTTTATCGCCCGCTGCTGCGAAGGATTTGCCGAGTTCGAAGCCTACCTGAACGGAAAGGACGACGGCGTCGTCAAAGATGTCGGCTGGGCGGAAGCCATTTCAGGCATCCCCCGCGCCCGCCTGTCTGATCTGGCTCAGGAACTGGCCGGGCAACCCAGTCTGATTAATGTGGCCTGGTCGCTGCAACGGGCGCGCTATGGCGAACAACCCTATTGGGCCGCTATCGCCCTGGCCTGTATGACCGGCGGCGTCGGACGCCCCGGCTGTGGTTTCGCCTTCGGCCTCGGCGCGGTGAACTCCGTCGGGCAGCCGGTGCGGCGGTTACGCGGCCCGGCCGTTGAGCAGGGCGTCAATCCGGTAAAACACCTGATACCCGTCGCCCGTCTTACCGAGTTACTGGAAAATCCCGGCGCCACGCTGCGTTATAACGGGATAACGCTGCCGCTGCCCGCTATTCGCCTGATTTGGTGGGCGGGCGGCAACCCTTTTCATCATCATCAGGATTTACACCGCCTGACGCGGGCGTTTCAGCGGCCGGAAACCATTATTGTTTCGGAACAGGTATGGACGGCGACCGCCCGTATGGCCGATATCGTCTTGCCGATCGCGCTGCCGTTTGAACGCGACGATCTGGCCGCGTCTTCCAGAGATAACTGGCTGGTCTATAGCCGTCGGGTCTGTTCGCCGCCGGCGCAGGTGTTGACCGACCATCAGGCATTGACGCGCGTGGCTGAACGTCTGGGGATTGCCGGGGAGTTCACGGCGGGATTAACGCAGGCGCAGTGGATTGAGCGGCTGTATCAGGGATACCGGGCGCGTTTTCCCGAGTTGCCCGACTGGCAGACATTTCGTCGGCGCGGGTTTGCGGCGCTGGATGAAGGTGAAAGCGCGCCGCATCCGGCCAATCATTTTATGCGCTTCGCCGCCGATCCCCAGAGATATCCGCTCAGTACGCCGTCAGGGAAAATCGAGATCGCCTCCCGGCGGCTGCGGGACTTCGCGCATGAGGATTTGGGGGCGTTTCCGCACTGGCGCGCGCCGGAAGAGTGGCTGTTGTCGCCATTGGCGGCGACATATCCGCTGCATCTGCTTTCTCCGCAGCCCGCGAACCGATTACACAGCCAACTGGATGCGGTGGGGGAAAGCGAGCGCGGCAAACGCCGTGGCTATGAGGTGGTCAGCCTCTCTGCGGCGGATGCGGCGCGGGAAAACGTCGCCGAAGGGGATATCGTCGAACTTTATAACGCTCGCGGTCGCGTGCGGGCTTGCGCCCATATCGATAACCAACTGATGTCCGGCGTGGCGGTGCTGCCTACCGGTTCAGGGTTTTGCCTCGATGATCAGGGATGCGACGTGGGCGGAAATCCGAATACCCTGACATCCATTCTGCCGACCTCTTCATTTTCACAGGCGAGCGCGCCGAACTCTTGTCTGGTGGCATTACGCCGTTGTCATCAACGGCCGAATATTCAAGGAACATGGTTATGAATGGAAGTGTTATAAACGGCAGTGCGATGGATACGCTAGACCGGCTCGCCGGTCTGGACGAGCAGGGGGAGCTGTTTGCTATCCGCCGCCGGCGGCCTGAGTATGTTAACGGCATCGAGCAGTGCCGACGCAGCGTGTTGACGCCGCATCACGATCTGCAACTTTCCTCGGCGCTGCGAATCGCGCTGGCGGCCAGGATATCCCGCTTAACGGGCGTGGTTTCCCTGCTGGAGCACTATCGACAGTGGCTGGATACGCTCAATCCCGACCCCTGGCTGCGGGACATTGCGGCGGGTATTTCCCCGGCGGTTGAGTCGAAGATGATTCAGGAGATAGTTGCTCATTGCGATAAAGTGACGTCGTCACCTAAACGTAGCCGGCAAGAGGATATTGCACGTCTGCTGGCCGCCGGGTTAACCACGCCGCAGATTGTGGCGCTGTCCGAACTGATTGCTTTTGTGAATTTTGAAGCGCGGGTGACGGCCGGCATGACGTTGTTGGACACATTGCCATGAATACTGGTCAGGTAAGAGTAAAAGTCAAGGTATTGACCTGGTTGCCGTATGTAACGCCGCTTGAACTGCGCGACGCCACGCCGGAACAGCTGGCGGCAATGCAGGTCACGCCCTCCAGCGGCAAAATATCGCCTTATGTGCGCACGCTGGCCCACGATCCCGATTCCTATGTGGCGCGAACCACGCTGTTTAACGCCATTATGTACAGCCGCGGCGGATTGGGGCGCGCGGAGCGGGAGCTTGGCGCGCTGGCCGCTTCGGCCGTCAATGGCTGCGCCTATTGCGGTTCGGTCCACGCCCGGCGCTACGACGAACTTTCCGGGCGCAATGACGTTGTCAGCACTCTTTATACCCAAGGACTGGACGGTGACTTTGATGATTACACCCAGGCCATCGTCGATTTTTGCCGGGCGCTGTCGCAAACGCCAATTGCCGTGGCGGCGCATCACATTCAGGCGCTGCTGGCGCAGGGACTGAGTAAGGCGGACATCGTCGATTTGCTGCATTCAGCGGCCATTTTCGGCTGGGCCAACCGTCTGATGCATACGCTGGGACATGCGCAATAAGGTTGCCATACCCTGACGCCGCTGCTTAGGCCCGATGCCGGGGGAAACTCGGGGGAGGTTCCCGCCGGGATGCCTCACCCCGTGGTTGCTTCGGGCATCGCCATCTTATTACTCCGATGTCATAAAAATCAGTCAATCTGGGCGATTTCCGCGGCGGCGTTATCCACAATGCCGATGATCTTCTTCAGCGTTTCTTCATTGATATCTTCGCGGTTCACCTTGAGATCCAATACGGATTTGATGTTATCCAGCGCCCGTTTCATCTCCGGATGTTTACGCAGCGCCATACCGGCGGTGCGCGTCTTGATGCGCTCAAGGATCTGCTGCAACGCCTCTTTACGTTGCTCAAGGTATTGGCGGCCATCGTCGGTGATGTCGAATTTTTTCCGACCGTTAAGTTCGTCGGTAATGGCGATCAGATTCTGCTCCTGCAGAAAATCGAGCGTCGGGTAGAGCACGCCGGGGCTGGGGGCGTAATGGCTGTCGGTCAGGGATTCGATCGCTTTGATCAACTCGTAACCGTGGCTGGGATTTTGCGCCAGTAGATTCAACGCCACCAAACGCAGCTCGCCGTGGGCAAAGAGTCGCTGGCGGCGGTGGTGCATGCCGCCGTGTTCCTCTTCACCCTGTCCGCGACGCGAATGCCGGCGCTTTTGTTCATGATCGCGTCCCGCTTCCAGTTCTCTGACGGCTGCATAGCCGCGTTTTTTGCCTTCGCCCCGGTGTCCACGGCCTCTGGCTTCTTCGGTCTGATCTTGTTCGCCATGATTGTGATGTTTACGCATAGTCTTACCTCTCTTTTTTAGATATATCTATTTATATCTATATTTGAATTTATGTCAATAATGCCTGGAGGCTAATTAATGTTTTTTTAATGTATGTTGTTGTATTTGTGTTATTTATATTTTTATTTGTTTTCACTTGGTGTCTAGGTGTATGGCGTAAGATATGTGAATTAGATATGACAGATAATCTGATGGATGAGCGGGGGAACGGTCAGGACGCTAACGCCGCGCCGGCTTTATCGTACCCTTGATTTTGTCATTTCATTAACGGAATTTTGCTAAAACCGCTAACCGGTATCATAAATAAAATAATTATTACTTTGGTTATTATTGTCTGTAAAGCATCCCCCTCCGATGCCGATATCATGTCCGTGATATGTCATTAATCACGCGAGTTTTCGAAATATTCCGAATACCTGAATACCTGAATACCTGAATACGCTGACGGGCTGGGCTGAAGAGGATAATGACAACGCCGGCGCGCTTATCTCCTGGGCGGGAACGCTGACGTTTGCTGTGCGGCCGCAGTCTGATTTATGTGCAACACATTAAAGAGAAATACAATGAAACTACAAACTCGAATTATATTGTTGTGTGGTGCAATGCTATTGGGATTATTGGTTCTTTCCGCCGTAGCATTAAATACGCTGTATTCGTCCATGATGAAGGAACGCATTGGACAACTGACCACGCTGGTGGAATTGGCCCGCGCTTCAGCGCAAAAAACTTATGAACGCGAGCAGGCCGGCCAGATTTCGCATGAAGATGCGCTTAACGAGGCCAAGCGCGCCATCGGCAGCTTTCATCAGGGCAATCGCTATTTTTTCGTCCTGGGCTACAGCGACGATGTGAACTATGTTCATCCCGACGCCAAGCGCATTGGCATTGTTGATGCGAAGGGCGGCAAGGAAGCGGGAGAACGCAACCGCGCGGCTCTGCAAGGGAAGGCCTTTGCCATGACCGAGGGCCGGGGCATGCGTCCCGGCGCCCAGGAGTTGGCCGATAAACTTTATATTATTACCCGGTTCGAACCCTATGACTGGATCATCGGTACCGGCGACTATATCGATGATATCCAGCAGACGTTCTGGCATAACGCCCTGACGCTGTTAGCCATTGTCGCGGCGCTGCTGGTGGTGATTTCTCTGTTGGCATGGAACATGCTGCGTACGCTTTTGCGCCAGTTGGGCGGCGAACCGCAGTATGCGGTCAATGTGGTGCGTCAGATTGCCGGCGGCAATCTGGTGGTGGACGTTCAGACCCGATCCGGCGACCAGACCAGCATTTTATTCGCTATCCGCGCCATGCGCGATAACCTTTCTCATCTGGTAAGTCAGGTGCGCAATAGCACCAACTCCATCACCACCGCGTCGATGCAGATTGCCTCCGGCAACGAGGATCTGTCATCCCGCACCGAGTCGCAGGCCAGTTCGCTGGAGCAGACGGCGGCGGCGATGGAGCAGTTGACCGCCACCGTGCAAAATAATGCGCAGAATGCCCGTCATGCCAATGAGCTGGCGCAGTCCGCCTCCGATGTGGCGGGACGCGGCGGCTCAGTCGTCAGGCAGGTGGTGGATACCATGGATTCGATTAATGCCTCGTCGCGTAAAGTGGTGGATATCATCGGCGTGATCGACAGTATTGCCTTCCAGACCAATATCCTGGCGCTGAATGCCGCGGTGGAAGCGGCGCGCGCCGGGGAACAGGGGCGCGGTTTTGCGGTGGTGGCGAGCGAGGTGCGCACCTTGGCGCAGCGTTCCGCGTCCGCCGCCAAAGAGATCAAAGGGTTGATAGACGATTCGGTATCCAAGGTTACTCAGGGCACCGCGCTGGTAAAAAACGCCGGTTCCACCATGGGCGAGATCGTCGAAAGCGTGCAGCGCGTCACCGCCATGGTGGCGGAGATCAGTTCGGCCAGCGAGGAACAGAGTTCAGGCATCAAACAGGTTAACCTGGCGGTGTCGCAGATGGACCAAAGTACGGAGCAAAATGCGGCGCTGGTGCTGGAAGCGCTGGCGGCGGCCAAATCGCTGAGCGATCAGGCGCAGGAGCTATCGCGCACGGTCGATCGGTTCCAGACGGAGTCGTCCGCCGACTATCTGCCGGCGCTGGCGCATCAGGCCTGATTTATTGGTACGTTAGCCTGTCTCTTAGCCACATTCTTCTGCGGACTCAGAGACAGTTTCGTACGCGATAAAGCCGCCATTTCCCGGCTTCGTCGTAGCTCGCGCTCGACGCAGGGTGGTTCAAACGCCTCCCCCTACGAACCCTGGCTTCCGGCTAAATCATGCCGCTGCGCGGTGCCTTCGTCGGTATCAGGCTTAACGGACCGCTTGCGACACGTTCCCGCCGTGGCGCAAGCTTTCGCCGCGTCCGTGCGGTTTACCCTAAGCCTGCTATCTCCTCAGCATAGTTTTTTACGCCGAATAACGCCCAACCCCGCCATAGCCCCTGAGTTTGTGTTGGGACGTCAGTGGAAGCAGATTACCGTCTTGGCGAGATGGCCCCGACGCGGTGTCATCTCAGCAATCGCGTCACCGTTATCGGCGCGGTTGATTCATCTGTAATTCCTCAATGATGGCGAGCGCGGCATCGGCGTCGAAGGCATCCATGGCGTCACGCAGCGGCTGAGCCGATGGGCCGAGGCGATGGTGATGCCGGGCCAGCAGCGCATCGGACAGATCGAATGCCGCCATGTCGCTGAGCCGTAACGCCGAGGCCAATTCTGTCAGTTCCCTCGGCAGCGCGCCGTCGTCAGCCGCCGCGTCGTTACCCATGAAGGGCGCGGCGGAGGCCGGCTCTTCACTTTGCCGTTGCAGCCACGCCTGCTGCGCCGCCAGTGTCTGAGCCAGCATGTCGGGCAACGCCTCCGTTTGCCGCTCCAGCGCCGCGCGATCGCCTTCCTTTCCGGCCGCCAGCTCAATCGCCGCGCAGAGCGCAGTCAGCTGGCGCGCGCCGGTGGCCGCCGCGGTGCTTTTGAGCTGGTGCGCGGCATCGCTTGCCGCGGCGAATTTTTTCTCCTCCTGCGCCTGGATGACGCGCTGCGCCAGCCGCCGGGCCGCCGGGGCGAAATCGCGCAATAGTTGCGCATAGAATGCCGGATCCTGCCCGAGCCGTTGCAGAGCGCCTTCGGCGTCAAGTACGGTTCGGGCGCCTGGCTCAGACGGCGGCTGCGCCGCGGGCATTTCAGCCGGCGCGGCGGCGGGGAGTCGCCCGATATGGCGTAAAATCGCCTCTACCAGCGTCTCCATATGAAAGGGTTTGCCGATATGACCATCCATGCCCGCCTCAAGACAGGCTTCGCGATCGGATGGCATGGCATTGGCGGTCATGGCGATGATGGGTAATCGGTTGAAGCGCGGCTCGCTGCGGATTGCCTGCGTAGCCTGCAAACCGTCCATAACCGGCATTTGCATATCCATCAGCACCAGATCGTAGACATCCGGCGCGGCATCCAGCGCCTGAATACTCTGCAAACCGTTGCTGACAACGCTTAGCTGCGCGCCTTCGCGAGCCAACAGGCGGATCGCCACGTCCTGATTGATTTCATTATCCTCCACCAGCAGCAGGCGAAGCCCCGCCAATCGGTGTTGCTGCGACGGCGCATCGGATGATGGCCGCTGACGGCGGCCCTGAAGGGCATCCCAGAGCATGGGAAATGCGATCGGTTTGCACAGGATCGGCAGGTTGTCGCGCGTCGGACAGGGGATTGACGAGAGCAACACAATGGCCGGACGGCGAGGAACGGCGCGCAGACGCGCCAGCAACTGCCGGTAGTCCGGCGAATCAACGCTCAGCAGCGCCAGCGCCGGTTGCGGCTCGTCATCAAGCGCCGTCAGCGCGGATGCCGTATTCTTGCAGGCCATGACCTGCCAGCCGCCGTCGCTTTGCAGCATTTTTCCGATCGCTGAACGGGAGACCGGATGGGGCTCCAACAGCAATGCCCAGGGCTTTTCCCGCGCCGGAATGGCGCTGTCCGTGGGCGCGTCGTTTTCAGTGACGCTGAGCGAAGACGCGTCAACGGCTTCAGCCGCCATCGCCTTCACCGGCTGCAACCAGATTCGGAACCAGAAACGGCTGCCGCGACCGACCTCGCTGCGCACCTGTAGTTGACCGCCCATCAGCGCCGCCAGCCGGTGGCTGATGGCCAATCCCAGACCGGTGCCGCCGTAGCGGCGGGAAATGGAGGCTTCCGCCTGACTGAAGCCGGTGAAAATATGCTCTATCGCCTCCTCGCTGATGCCGATACCGGTATCCTGCACGGCAAACGCCAGCAGTACGCCCTGATCGCCCTGTTGCAGTTTACTTAGCTGGATCCGCACTTCGCCCCTGGCGGTAAACTTTACCGCATTGCCGCCCAGGTTAATCAGGATCTGCTTGAGCCGCAGAGCATCGCCGCGTAGCAATGGCGGAATGCCGTGATCTATTTCATAGACCAGTTCCAGCCGCTTGCCGCCCAGCGTGCCGGACAAAATGGTGGAAACATCGGTCAGCAAATCGGCAAGCTTAAAGGGCTCGGTGTCCAGCAACATCATGCCCGCCTCGACTTTGGAGAAATCGAGAATATCGTTAAGAATATCCAGCAGCGAATGCGCCGCGCGTTCCATTTTGTTCAGCAGGTCGCGCTGTTCGGCATTGATGTCGGTATGTTCAATCAACTGCATCATGCCCATGATGGCGTTCATCGGCGTGCGGATTTCGTGACTCATATTGGCGAGGAAATAACTTTTGCTGCGCGAGGCCGCATCGGCGTCTTCCAATGCTTTATGCAGGTCGGTGATATCGATCCAGAATAGCACCCGCATGCCGTCTGCCGTAGTGACGCCGACGCGCTTGATCCAGCGTCCGTCATTGAGCTTCACCTGCTGGCGATAGATGTGCTGATTCCACAGGTCGCGCTGCTGCTGTTGCCAGGCTTGAATATCGTCGGAATTCTTGTCGGCGCCGATGTTTATCGATCGTTGAATCATCTCTTCCGAGGAAATACCCGGCTGGATCTGATGGTCGCTGTCGCTAAACATATCCTGATAACGGTCGTTGCACAGTACCAGCCGATCGTCGGCGTCATACAGCGCAAATGCCTCATCCAGCGCGGCAATCGCCGATCGCAACAGCCGATCGCTGGATTCGACGCGGAGCCGGGCTTCCACCTGGGCGCTGATGTCCTGCACCGCGCCCGCCAGCCGGTATAATTTGCCGTGCAGATATTCCATTTCTCCGCTCAGATTGACCCACAGCGTCCTGCCGTCCGTCAGGGTGATCGCCATTTCCTGAGAGAAGGGGTCGCCGCTCGCCATGGTATGGCGCATCTGCTCGCGGAAGGCCGGCCATTGCTGGCGCATCATGCGCGGTATCAATGTTCGCACCTTGCTTTGGGATAGCGTGCCGTCCGGCAACCCCAGCAGGTTGCGCGCCCCGGTCGTGAGGTAGAGCGTTTTGCTCTCCGGGCTGTAATACCAGCCGCCGACGCCGGCGATTTTGCCGGTGCGCTCCAGCATATCGAGGCTGAGTTTCAATGGCGTGATGTCGGTGCGGATCGACATATATTTCACCGGTCGACCGTTTGATCCGAACATCGGCGCGATGACGCTGTCCAGCCAGTAGAGCGACCCGTCTTTGGCGTAATTGCAGATCTCGCCGTGCCAGATGCCGCCGCGGGCGATAGTGCTCCACATATTGCGCCAGAACGCTGGGTCGTGAATACCGGAGCGGAACATGCTGTGATGATGACCGATCACCTCATCGGCACGGTAGCCGCTGACCTCCAGAAAACGATCATTGACCTTGGTGATCCTGCCGTGCAAATCGGTTTCGCTGACGATGGCATAGCGATCGAGAATATCCAGCATCGCCTGGCGGTCGCGCAGCGCGAGCTGCGTCATTTTTCGTTCTCGACGCTGCTGGTCGATATCAACCTGAACCACTAAATACCCGGTGAATGATCGTCTGGATCGGCGGGAAATCAGGTTGTTCGCCAACTCGCGCAAGGGATGCAGCTCGACGATCATGCAGCGTTTTTCGCCGTTGGCGAGGCGGAACATCAGATCGATACGCAGCTCGCGCCGACCGGCCATGGCGTCCTGGATGGCGGTGAGCGCCGAGCACGCCGTGACCCGTTCGTTGAGGAAGCTCAGCCAGTCGCGGTTTGTCAGATCCTGGCCGTCAAAACCGGTGATATCGCCGTAGGCCTGGTTCGCCCACATCACCCGGCCATCCGGGCGCAGCAGACAGGCGGCGTCGCTGCGCAGCCGCATCATGCCGACCATCTGGCTGATGTCGGCCAGTTCGCCGCGGCGAAGGCCGTAGCGGTACAGCATCGCCGTCAGCGGCATTATCGCCGCCGATGTGGCGACGCCCCACCAAAAAGCGGTCATGTGTGCTTATTTCCCGTCCAGCTGCGCCAGTTCTGCCTGCAACTCCGCCAGCTGGAGCGGTTTTTCCAGAAAGCCGTTAGCGCCAAGATCAATAAAATGACGCCGCGTCTCTTCACCGCTGTGCCCGGAGACCATCAGGACCGGAATAGGGCGCTGCCCGGCGCGCTGTTGCTGATTGCGCAGCGCACGCAACGTCTCCTCGCCGCTCAGCTGCGGCATGTTGATATCCAGCAGCATCAGATCGAACGGCTGCTGCTGCGCCAGCTGCAAGGCTTTCTCTCCGTCTCCCGCCAGGGCGCCGGAATGTCCCAGATCGCGCAGCAAGCGGGCGGCGATACGCAGGTTCAGCACATCGTCATCCACCACCAGTACGCGCAACGCCATCATGCACCCCCCGGCAGCGCGCGGATGGACCGTACCAGCTTCTGGCCGATATCATACAGCGGCTGGCCGTTGGCCAGTTTATGCTCGGCCTCGCTCATATTTTTCCGGTTGATCAACTCGACCACCGAACCCACTTCGGCATGGAACGCCTGGTGCGCATTCACCAGCGCTTCATATTCCGGCGTACCGCCCAGTTGCGCTTTGCCCGCACCGTTGAGCCAGGCGCCCAGCGCGCAGCTATCGCCACGTCCGGCTTTGGGGTCCAGCACCAGTTTGCGATTGATGGCGTTGCGTAATGTCACGCGCCACTGGCGATGGGTGGTGATGGCCTGGCCGATATCAAGGCGTCCATCTTGACCGATGAGATCGCCTTTCTGAGCCTGGCGCAACGCTCCGGAGTCCACTTCCGCCAGCGTGGTATCGCGTTCGGTCAGGCGAAATACCCGAATAGTATTGTGAACCAGCGACACCTGGCGGTTAAGGGCATTGGCCGATGAGGCCAGATCGTCCACCATGCTGGCGTTTTGCTGAGTAATGGCGTCCAGACCGGATATTTCGTCATTCACCTGGCCAACGCCGATGGATTGCTCGCGCGCCGCGGTATTAATCTGTTCCAGCATGGCGCTGACCTGACCAACGGCATCGGTCACTTCCCGCATGCGGTTCAGGGCGTCGGCGGCGCGCTGGCTGCCTTCATCCACGCGCGATCCTGACTCTTCGATCAGGCTGCGAACTTCTTTGGCCGCGCCGGTGGTACGCTGCGCCAGCGCCTGAATTTCCGTCGCCACCACGGCGAAGCCTTTGCCTTTTTCACCGGCGCGAGCCGCTTCCACTGCGGCATTCAGCGCCAGGATGCTGGTCTGAAAGGCGACGCCTTCGATCACCTGGATAATGTCCTGAATACGCCGCGACGACTCCTCAATAGCCTGCATGGTGCGCACCACGCTCTGCACCGCGTCATCACTGCGTAATACCGCCTCGGCGGTGTGGCGCGCATGCTGGGCGCCGTCGTTGGCCAATTGGGTGGTTTGCTGAATGGTGCTGTAGATTTGTTCCATGGCGGAGGCGGTCTGCTCAAGGCTGCCGGCCTGGGTTTCTGTACGGACCGCCATATCTTTGTTGCCGTTGGCGATCTCTTGCGTTCCGCCCAGCAGGTTGGCGACTTCATGACGTACGTCGCGCACCACGGTGCGCACTGATACATTAAGCTGCGCCAGCGCCAACTGAATCTGAGCGATTTCGCCGTTTCCGCTTACCGGCACGAAACGGGTCAAATCGCCGCCCGCCATCAGATTGGCCACGTTGATCACCTGACGCAACGGCGTTACGGTCTGACGCATCAGGAGCCAGGCGGCCAGCGCCGCACAACCTGCCGCCGCGGCTGCCGTTTCCCATAGCGGCGCGCCGGCGAATTGAGCCAGCAGCGGTCCGCCTGCCGCCAATGCGCTGATGACCAGGATACGACCGCGTAGGCCGGGATTGAGCCAGCGCGAAATTGCGCCGGTTAGCGTACGTCGCACCAGTTGCCCGCGATGCAGCGCATGGCGTTTGCGCCCGCGATCCTCTTCCTGTCGCATAGCGGCGTACAGTTGCTCAGCGGCGGTTATCTCCGCATCCGGCGCCCGCGACCGCACGGACAGAAATCCCACGGTGCGGTCGCCGTCGCGCACCGGGGTTACGTTGGCGCGCACCCAATAATAATCGCCGTTTTTGCGCCGGTTCTTCACCAGCGCCGTCCAGGGGAGACCTGACTTGATGGTGGCCCACATATCGCGAAAGGTTTCCCGCGGCATGTCGGGATGGCGCACGATATTGTGCGGTTGGCCCAGTAATTCTTCACTGCTAAAGCCGCTGACGGTAATGAAGTTGGAATTACAGTAGGTAATATTTCCCTGCAGGTCGGTAATGGAGATAAGCGTTTGATCGCCTGGGAAAATATAAAGGTTTTGACTGACAGGCAGGTTTTTTCGCATTCTTGAGGCTCAATGATATTTCCGCAGATAATGAATAACTATCGGAAATCGTCAGCCAATCTTTAACTAAGTTAAATTTTTTCGATATTTGTTAATCTTTATTGGGGGCGGTAACGCATCGTCAAGCCGGTGCCTCAGACTCGGGCGCGTTGCCATAGCCTGACGCAGGCCTGAGCCAGCGCTTCCGTTGGGTCTATGGCGATGGATAAATGCGTCGACGCGACAGCAACCAGCGCCGGCGGCACTTCGGTGCAGGCCAGCACCAGCCGGTTGGCGCCGCGAGCCGTCAGGCGTTCGGCTAACTGATGCAGCAGAGCGCCGCCGGTCTGCAGTTCGCCGCGTTTGACCGCATAACAGCCGGGTACGAACCATTGTCGCAGTTCGTCCTCGTCAGGCGTCACCACCTCGATACCCAGACGGACGAAACGCGCCTGGAACCAGCCCGCATCCAGCGTGCCGCGCGTAGCGATAAGGCCTATCGTCGCCGGTCGCAGCGGCAGTTCGGCCACCGCCTGCGCGGTAATATCGGCGATATGAAGCAGCGGCGCCTGACTGGCGTCCGCCAAGGCGTCATACCAGTGGTGGGCCGTATTGCAGGGAATGACGATATGATTAACGCCGGCCCGGTTCAGACCCGCCACCGCGCTTAGTAGCTGCGGCAGGGGAGAAGGTCCGGCGCCCGCCAATGCGCGTTGGCGATCGGCGATTTGCGGCACGTTCCATATCACGGTGGGAACATGATCCTGATCGGATTGAGCCGGCGTGGCGCGCAGGATTTTCTGCTGAAGATCCAAGGTCGCCAACGGCCCCATACCGCCCAGTATGCCCAACCGCCATGCATCACTCATCGGCTTGTTCCAGCAGTTGACGATAGCCGAACAGTCCGGCCGCGCCGCCGGTATGGATAAACACGATATTCTGGTCGGCAGCAAATTGTCCCTGACGAATCAAATCGATCAGCCCCGCCATGCCTTTGCCGGAATAGACCGGATCGAGCAGGATACCCTCCAGGCGCGCCAGCAGGCGAAGCGCTTCCAGCGTGCCGGCGGTGGGGAGACCGTAGCCGTCGCCGACATAGTCGCTATTGACCTGCACCCTGTCGCGCGGCAGCTCGCCGCGCGCCTCCAGCAATTGCCAGGTACGGCTCGCCAACTGATAGACGTTCTCTATCTGGCGTTCGCGCGGCGCCCGTACGCTGACGCCCAGCACCGGAATTCCGCTGTTGGCGGCATTCAATCCGGCCAGCAAACCGGCCTGAGTACCGGCGCTGCCGGTGGCATGAACCACCAGATCGATACGTAGCCGCTGCTGACTGGATTGCCATAGCAACTCTTCGGCGCAGGCGACATAGCCGAGCGCGCCTAGCGCATTTGATCCGCCGCCGGGGATGACGTAAGGCCGGCGTCCGTCGGCGCGCAGCCGCTCAGCCAACTGCTCCATCGCCGCCTGCATATCGGCGCCGGCCGGCAGATGGGCGTCAATCTCGCCGCCCAGCAGGTCATCCAGCAATATGTTGCCGGAGCGCTGATAATCTTCGCCGAAATCGGTCACGCGGCGTTCAAGAAACACCCGCGTGGGCAGACCGATTTTGGCCGCCGCGGCGATGGTCTGACGCACATGATTTGATTGCGTCGCGCCCTGAGTAATGATCACGTCCGCATGTTGCCGCTGCGCGTCGGCCAGCAGAAATTCCAGCTTACGGGTTTTGTTGCCGCCGGTCGCCAGCCCCGTGCAGTCGTCGCGTTTGATCCACAGACGCGGGCCGCCCAGATGGCGGCTCAGGTTATCCAGCGGCTCGATCGGCGTCGGGAAATGGCCGAAATGTAATCGGGGGAAACGGGATAAATGCATAGCAAACGCCTCTTTAGGTCAATAGTGTGGCTGGCTGGGAAGCATGCTCCAGCGCCTGGAACTGACGCCAGCTAACGTCATCGATGGCGATGCCTTGCCGCAGCCGTGTCTGGTAGTGGCGCTGCTCGGCATCGCCAGGCAGCAACAGTTTGCCATCGTCGCGTGAGGCGCGGGTCCAGTTCAACATCTCCGCCACGGCGCGCACGTAATCGTCGCCCGCCCCGAGGCGGGCCGGGTCGAACACTACCGACAGCATATTGTTGATGATGCCGGGTCCAGCCGGCGGCGGCGCGCTTTCGGTGTCCCCTCCGGTCAGCGCCGCGCCCAGCAGGCTGCATATCAACGCCAGTCCTGAGCCTTTGTGCCCGCCGAACGCCAACAGCGCGCCGAACGGCTCCTCCATCAGCCAGCGCGGATCGATAGTAGGCTGTCCCTGATTGTCTACGGCGCAGCCCGGCGGCAAATCTTTCCCCTCGTTCCAGGCTATTCGCGCCTTGTTGCCGGCGATGGTGCTGGTGGCGAAGTCCAGCACCAGCGGTGGAGCGCCGGCTACCGGAATGCCGACGCAGAATGGATTGGTGCCGAAGCGCGGGCGCTGTCCCTGGGAAGGCATGACGTTGGAGCGGGAGCCTACATTGGCGAAGCTTAGCGATACCATACCGGCCGCCGCAGCCTGTTCGGCCCAGGCGCCGATGCGGCCCAAATGATGGGTGTGCGCCAGCCCCATGACCGTTACGCCATGATGTTGCGCTCGAACGATGGCCTGTTCCATCGCCAGCCGGCCCATTAGCTGACCAAAGCCGTTGCCGCCGTGAAATGACAGCATCGCGCCCGCATCGCGCAGTTGCCGCAATTCGGCGCGCGGGTTGAGATCGCCGGCGGCGATAGCCTGCACATAACGCGGCAGCAATGTCACGCCGTGCGAATCGTGCCCCTTTAGCGATGACTCCACCAGATTATCCGCGACTTCGCCGGCCACGGACTCGTCCACGTCCACGGCGGTCAGGCGTTGACGCAAATAACGGCGTAAATAGGTGTGGCTGAATACCGGCATTCCCTTTTCTCCAGGCCAAAAATAACAAATTAAGCCCGAAAACTATAACGCCGGCCTTTTTTTAATATAACGACATAAATTAACTTTCCATATTCAATAAATTGCTATGGCTGGCCTTAATCACATTATTGGCAAAGCAAAAGTAAAAATGATTTTTGTCAGGCTGTCGGGGCTGTTTACACTCGAAAATCCTTTATGGCGCCGGTTAAGTTATTTCCAGTAAATGGCTTATCCTGTGCCGAACGGTATTCATGGAGTACAGCGCCGTGATAACGATTAAAACCCCTGAAAACTATTTACAACAGGCCGGCGTGGCGCGTCAGTTGGGCGAATATGTCGCGCCCGGCGCGCGCCGGGTTCTGATTATTGCCGGTGATACCGCCTGGGGTGAGACGGGGACGTCGATAGCGCACAGTCTTGATCTGCGTGGCGTCGCCTACGACGTGGCGCGCCCGCAGGGCAAATGCACGCTGGAGACCATTGAGAAACTGGCGCGTCAGGCCGTCGCGAACAATGCGCAAGGCGTTGTCGGTATTGGCGGGGGGACAGTGATGGATATCGCCCAGGGCGTCGGTGAGCTTGCCGGGCGGTTGCCGGTGATTCAGGTTCCGACCGTGGCCGCGACCTGTGCCGCCTGGTCGCCGTTTAGCGTGTTATACCATGCAGAGGGCGGCCATAGCGGCAATTTGGCGCTGCATCGCTATCCGCAGTGGATTCTGGTTGATACCGAGGTGATCGCCTCGGCGCCGGTACGTTTTCTTAAGGCGGGGATCGTCGACGCGTTGGCCAAGTGGTTTGAGTTTATCCCGTATCTTAACCAGGCAAACGACGATCTGGGTTTATCGCTGCAAATTCAGGCGGCGAGAATGGCGCTGGACATTTTTGAGCGCGATGCCGCGCGGGCGATAGAGGATAACCAGCGGAAACGCGTTACGCCAGCGCTTGCCCGTACTCTCGATGCGGCAATCGCGCTGGCCGGGCTTGCCAATAGCGTACGCGACGATAGCCAGCGCATCGGCGTGGCGCATGCCATCCACCATAGCATGACGCATCATCCGGAACTCGATTTCTGGCTGCATGGCGAAAAAGTCGGCTTTGCGCTTGGCGTACAGGCGATATTGCAGCACCAGGTTGCCGCTGAGCGCCTGCCGCTGCTGCGCTGGCTGGCGCGTATGGATATGCCGCTCACGCCGGAGAATTTGGGCATCGGGGATAATCTGGCGCTACTCACGCGGATTGCTGCCGGTGTCAAAATCGAATCAGCGGCGAGGGCGCGCCTGCCTTTCGCTGTCGACGAGGCGCGTTTGACCGCGGCCTTGCTGGCGACCCGTCAGCATATTCTGCCGTCTGATAACACCAACGCTTCAGGAACGGCTGCCGATAAGTGATGCTATGACGACGGCGGGAGGTTTGAGACTGTCGATCAAAGCGTGGGGTGATGCGAAGCGGGCTGAGCGGACAGGGGCGTCCGCTCATGAGGGTCAAAACTACCGAGTTACCAACTGTAGCTGACGGTCGCGGCGATGGTTCTTCCGCTGCCGTAGAAGCAGGCGCTGGTGTTGCTGCAAGAGGCGACATAGTGCTTGTCGGTCAAATTGTTGACGTTTAGCTGCACGGTCGCGCCTTTAAGCGCCGGAGCGGCTTCGCCCAACTCATAGCGCGCCATGGCGTCATACAGGGTGTAATGCGGCACCTTGAAGCCTTCCTCGTTGTCGCCATAGCTGCTGCCGACATAGCGTACGCCGGAGCCCAGCGTCAGACCTTTCAGTACGCCGCCCATGAAGCTATAGCTGCCCCAGGCGGATGCGCTATGATGCGGAATCGACGACGGCGTTTTGCCGATCTGGCTGGCGGTATTGCTTTGTTTGGTTTCGGCATCGGTATAGGTGTAGGAGGCCATCAGGCTGATTTCCGGCGTCAACTGCGTATGCGCTTCGGTTTCCACCCCTTTGGAGTCCACCTTGCCGATCTGTTCGTTATAACTGCGCTCGTATTCCGGATAGTAACGGGATGACGAGACGTTCTTTTGCGAGATATCGAACAGCGACACCGTCAGCAGAGTATTGCTGCCCTGAGGCTGGAATTTCATCCCGACTTCGGTCTGTTCGCCGGTGGTGGGCTTGAATGGCGCGCTGCCCGGCGCGCCGCTATCCAGATTGGGCTCGAAAGATGTGCTGTAGCTGATATAGGGCGATATGCCATTATCGAAGGCATACAGCAGCGCGGCCCGGCCGGTAAACTTGCCGTCGCTCTGCTCGCTGGTGGTATTGGCGGTGCGATCTCGGGTAGTGATTTCGCTCCAGTCATGACGACCGGAAAGCAGCAGATTCCAGCGATCCCACTCCATCTGGTCTTGCAGATAGAGCCCCAGTTGATTAAGCGTTTTCAGCTCGTCGGTCGCCAACGTCAGCCTATCGTCGCTAATCAGATAATCGCTGCTGTGAGAGGGCGATGACCAGTCATAGCTGTACTGAGCATTGCGATTCGCCCACAGTTTGTTATCGCGTTTTTGCCATTTGTAATCAAGACCGCCGATAAGCGTATGATCCAGATCGCCGGTGGCGAATTTTGCCTTGAGCTGGTTATCCAGACCCAGCTCGTCGGTTTTGATCTCTTCCCGCTGCTGGCGGAGCGAGATGGTACTATCGGTAGGCGACCCGCCGGTGGTGTATACCAGATATTTGTATTTTTCGCTCAACTGGGAATAACGTAGGTTCTGCTGAAAAGAGATAACGTCGTTGAACGAGTGGTCGAAAATATAGCCGAGCGAGCCCAGCTCGCGTTTTGACTGATGGTAGTTGGTGTCGCTGATGTTCAGATCGTAGGGGATGTAGCCCGACGTGGTTTTGAGTGCCGTGCCATAGGCCGGCAAAAAGTTGCGGAATCCGGCTTCGGGATCGTTTTGATAGAGGGTCAGCAGGGTAAAGCTGGTATCGGGATTCGGCAACCAGGTGAGCGCCGGCGCTACCGCGATGCGTTCCTGTTTGGAGTCCTTGATGGATTCATGCCGGGTGCCGGCAATCCCGTTCAGGCGATAGAGCAGGCTCTGATCGTCGTTGAGCGCCCCGCCGAAGTCGAATGCCGCCTCGCCCAAATGCTGATTACCGGTGCTGAATTGGATCTTGCGGATATTTTCAGCGGTGGGCCTTTTGCTGGTCATGCTGATCAATCCGCCGGGGCTGACCTGACCATAGAGCACGGATGCCGGTCCGTGCACCAGCTCCACGCGTTCCAGCAGCCAGGGATCGATTTTCCCCAGGGCGGCGCCCTGACCGCTCAGGCCGAAGCTGAGGCCATCCAGAAATTTCGGCGCATAGCGGAAACCGCGGACGATCACCTCGTCGTGGCGGTTGGAGGAGCCGCGATAGTTGGTGACGACGCCGCTGGAGTAGTTGAGGGCATCGGCTACCGAACTGACGGATTGCGCGTCCATTTGGTCACGGGTAATCACGCTGATAGACTGGGGCGTTTTAATCAACGGCGTTTCCGTCTTGGTGCCGGAAGCGCTGGATTTGGCGACGATACCCGCCAGGGGCGCGGTGACGCTTTCCCCTCGGTCGGAGGCGGTCACCAGGATCGTGTCATTCGTCGCGTCGTCGCGGGGCGTTTCCGCCGCCTGCGTCACTGGCGAGAGCAGCGGCGTGGAAGCCAGAATTGCGGAAGCGGTGCCGCGGATTAGATATGAATGTATTGATTTTGTTAATTTTGTTTGCGTCGTTTTAAACATGTGCCATCCCTTTGAAAGGCTGTCATCTACAGCGGATATGCTGGGCTTTGTCAGTTTTTTGTCAGAGCGTCATATCATTGGTTATCAAATGGTGTTGTAAGATTGGCGTTAACTGCTTGTTAGTCTCAGGTTTTGCCAATCTTTCCCGACGCTTGCGCCAGCGTCGGCCATACGTTATTGCAAATGTAAGTTATTATCAATACCATTCGTTTTATTGTATTGTTTTGTGCTGTAATCTTGGTAATGTTTGATTTTGGTAATTTTTATTAAATTATTGTAAAAATAGGCGACCTGGGAGGTTGTATGTCTTCACCACGACAGGCCGGTACGGCGGCTTCGTTACTGTCTGCCTCAGACGCGGGCACTGATGCCTGGTGGCGGCAGGTGGCGCGGTTCGGCGCGCCGCTGATAGAGGCGTTGAACGCCGAGCGCGTGCGGGTGACGTTTTTCTGGCGCGATCCGGCCGGGGATGAAGGATGTTCCCCGATACGACGCGTGTATGTGGACGTCAACGGCATCACCGACCACCATAGCTATTCCCCTCAGAGCTTGCGGCGACTGGCCGGTACCGATGTCTGGCACTGGTCCACGGATGTTGAACGTCGCTGGCGCGGCAGCTATTGCCTGCTGCCTATTACCGCGGAACAGCTTCCGCCGCGCTTCAGCGACGAGGCGGCCGAAGGTAGCCGGCAGCAGCGCGAATGGTGGTGCTCCCTTTTAGCCGGCGCCATTGCCGACCCGCTTAATCCGGCTACCGCGCACACCGCATGGGACGGCGGATCGCAATCGGCGGCGCATATGCCGGATGCGCCGTCCCAGTCGGCGTGGCGGGCATTCGATACCGGCGTGGCGCCGCCGCCGGGCCACGATCGTCTGCACCCGCTTTGCTGGCGCAGCAGCCTGCTGGGCAATGAACGCCGCATCTGGCTATATGCCGCTGGCGACACTCGCCATCCGGCGCAGCGGCCGCTGATTATCGTACTGGACGGCCAACGTTGGGCGGAACAGTTACCGCTGTTTTCCGCCGTGGATATGCAGACCGCCGACGGTGCGCTGCCGCCGGCGGTCTGGCTGTTGATCGACGCCATCGATCCGCGCGCGCGGGGCGAAGAACTGCCGTGCAACGCCCGTTTTTGGCAGGCGGTTCAGCAGGAATTACTGCCGCTGGCGGCGAGCCATGCCGCTTTTACTACCGAGGCCGCCCGCACCGTGGTGGCGGGTCAGAGCTATGGCGGGCTGGCGGCGATGTATGCCGGGCTATTCTGGCCGCAACGTTTCGGGCGGGTGCTTACCCAATCCGGCTCATTCTGGTGGCCGAATTTGCAATGGATCGCTGATTTCGACGGCAAAGAGCAACATGAGCCCGGCTGGCTGGTGGGGCAGGCGGGGCAGCAGAAAACGCCCGCGCCGATGGTTATCTTTCAGGAAGCCGGCGATCGTGAACGCGATATTGAATATGTGAATCGGCAAATGTTTCAGGCGTTGACCCGTGCCGGACATCGGGTTCATTTTCGTATCTATGCCGGCGGACATGACGCGGTGTGCTGGCGCGGCGGACTGATTGACGGCGTGTGCTGGCTGTTGGCGCAGGAATAACCCGGCGGCATGCTCTCCCGGCGCTCTCCTTAGAGGCAGCGCGCAGAGCGTGTTCCGTCGTATCAGCGCGCGGGCAAAACCCTCGGCTGAGGTCGTCAGGTGCTTTAAGTGATAGGGTGAATACCGGCGTTAATTCCTTTTTGTTCAAGCCAACGCTGGGCCAAGATGAAAATGCTGCGGTTCGAGACGGAAATCGCGGGCTGCCGGCCAGGCTAATAACGTTCATTCTGCCTTCTGAAATAATATCCAGCGTCTATTGTCCCAAAATAGAGCGCATGCGCATTGGCCTGCTCGCTTCCCCTCGCTGGACTAAACCCGTTTCCGATATATTTGTCGTTGTATTTGCGGCTGCCTGAATTATTTATTCAGTATTCGCTAATTGCTGATTACCAGACGAACAAGCAAAGAAATATTATTTATGACTATTAATATTTGAAATTCGCAAATAACCGAACGCGCCCTTTGGTAGCAATATAAACATGACCGCCGTATATTAGCCTGATTGATATTTTGATGAAAAATATTGGCTAAAGTATTTAATTCAATATGCCGGCAATATCGGCGTCCGGAGTGCTCGTCGTACGATCTGATGATTGATGGGAAAAATTATGCATGTTGATTTTGATGGCATCATTGACAGACAGCATAGAAACGCCAGCAAATGGCTGGCGGTGGCGAATCAGGTCAACGCGGCCGGTGAGCCGGTGATTCCGCTGTGGATTGCCGATATGGATTTCAAATCGCCGCCGGCGGTGGCGCAGGCATTGCTCGATGTGATTGAACACGGCGTTTTCGGCTACACCGAATATTCGGGGCTGGTCATCGAACCGCTGCGAAACTGGCTGTCATCGAGACACGGCTGGCATATTCAGCCGGAGTGGGTGGTGCCGGTCAATTCGGTGGAAAGCGCAATGGATGTGGTTATTCAAACGCTGACCGAACCGCAAGAGGATATCATTATCCTATCGCCGGGGTTTGGCGCTTTCGCCCGCGTTATCGAGCAGACCGGGCGCAATATCATTGAAGTGGTATTGGAGGAAGGCGATGGCGGCTATACGCTGAATATCCGTCAAATCGAGCGCCAGCTGACCGAGAGGTGCCGACTGATGATTTTGTGTAATCCGCATAATCCGCTCGGCAAAGTCTGGCGAGCGGATGAACTGCGTGAGATAGGCGGCTTCTGTCGGCGACATAATTTACTGCTGCTGTCGGATGACGTGCATCAGGATCTGATCATCGGCGAGGTTCCCTATACGCCGTTAGCCAGCCTCGGCGAAGCCTTCGCTGATTTGACCGTGACCTTTACGTCGCCAGGCAAGACGTTTAACATTGAAGGAATACAGATCGCCAACCTGATTATTCGCAACGAGGCGATCAGGAAAAAAATCGGCACGGGCTTGCGCCAACTCAGCCTTCATAAACCTAATCTGTTTGCGCTCTACGCCGCGGACGCGGCTTACCGCAACGCCGCCGATTGGCTGGATGCGCTGATCGCTTATCTAAAAAGTAATTATGCGCTGCTGCAGGAAGGGCTAAGCCGCATTCCCGGCATTGAGGCGGTCGAGACTCAAGGCAGCCACCTTGCCTGGCTTGATTTCAGAAAAACCGGGCTATCTCAGCCGGCGCTGGAGCGGAAGTTGCGCAAAGATGCGGGCTTATTGCTTGAAAGCGGCCTTCATTTCGGCGCGGCGGGCGTCGGCTTTATGCGTTTGAATTTTGCCTTGCCGCGCACGCAGCTGGCTGAGGTTATTCGCCGCTTACAGCGCTGTTTTCGCTGATAACGCGGGATGAGCGCATGGTATTGGCTGCACGCACCGCTTGCGAAGCGGCATGAGCCGCTCATCCCAGAGACTCGGTTGGACCGACGCCGCATCCCTGCGGCTCGTTCATCCGCCTTCCCGCTTGCGGCGCATGATTTTGCGCGCCGCATCACGACGAAAACCGAAATAGAGCAGGTCAGTAGGAAAACCGCTTCCCTTAACGTGTCGGCCAGAAGGGTTCGCCCAACGTCAGCATCAGTCGGTTGGCCCAGGCGAAAAACGCCGCTGATTGCGTCAAATCCAGAATTTCCAGCGTATTCAGCCCATGGTCGCGCAGACGTTTCAAATCCTGCTGGTTAACCTGCGCCGGGGTAGTGGAGAGCCTGGCGGCGAAAGTGATGATAGCCTGCCAGCGCGCGGGCTGCTGTTGCGCAAGATCGCCGCCCGGCGGCACGTCCAGCAGGTATTGCAGCGCATCAGGCTGCTTGGATAGCTGGCCAGCCTTGCGTGCGTGAACCGAGGCGCAGTAAATACAGCCGTTAACCTTGCTGGCGACTGCCGCCGCTAATTCGCGTTCCGCGCGCGGCAGACCGCCTGAGGTGTAAAAAATTCCCTTATCCGTCAGCGTTCGCTGTTCCAGCACCGGCAGATTACGCCCCAACAGGCGAAAATAGTCAGATTCGGCGTGACCGAAGCGCTTGAGGACGAGTTGCTGCTCGGCGTTAAATTCGCTTAACGCTTTGGCGTCTATCCAGGGTTCCCAGTCGAGTTCTTCCTGAGTAAACGCCTGCGGCGCGCGCTGGCCGCCGCGAGTATGGGACTGGGTATGCCAGCGGCCCGCCTTGGCATCCTGCGGCGGCGGATTATCGATGCCATGTCCCGCCAGCAGACGGTAGCCGCGCAGCAAGCGGCTCTGAAAACTGATAAACGCGGTAAGTTGTGACAATGTCACGATATCGTCCGCCGTCCACCCGGCCTCAAGCAGCGCCTGTAAATCAGCGGGGTCGCCGGCGACTGGCTCGAACGTCAAACGCTCCGCGTGTCTTAGCGCCGCTGCGGCTGCCGGCGTTTGCGGCGTCGGGAGGTTTTTCCTGCGCCCAGCGTAAAATAGTTGCAGCTGGAGGTCCTGGTGCCAGGCGCTGATGTTCTCGGCCAGCCACCAGCGTATCGACCGCGGCAGCGGATTGTTTTCGTCGATGTCGGTAAATAATGCCCGATAGCTGCCTTCCGTATGTTGGGTGGCGGCGTTGCGCGTATGGCGCGCCTGCGCCAGTTCGCTGTCCGGGCTAATTTCCGCCAGCGTAGTCAGAATGTCATGGTCATACCAGGTCATACAGTCTCCTGTCGCATAAATGTTGAAGGCGGCAACGGGCCGGGGATTGCTTCAATCAGCTCTTGCGTATAGCGGTGGGCCGCATGAGTGAAAATATGTTCCACCGGCCCCGATTCCACCTGTTTTCCGCGGTGCAAAACGGTAACGGTATCGGCGATTTGGCGTACCACCGCCAGATCGTGAGAAATGAAAACGTAGGTGAGTCCGAGCGATTGCTGAAGTTCCTCCAGCAGCCGCAGTATTTGAGCCTGCACGGTGACGTCCAGCGCCGAGACGGCTTCATCGAGCACCAACACCTGCGGCTCCAGCACCAATGCCCGCGCAATGGCGACCCGCTGGCGCTGTCCGCCGGAGAGTTCGTGCGGTTTTCTGGTCAGTAACGCATACGGCAGCGCGACCCGTTCGAATATGCCTTGTACTTTGTCTCTGCGCTGCGCCCGGGTATCGCGGCCAAAATTGCGTAACGGCTCTTCGACGATGGCGAACAGGCTCTGCGACGGGTCGAGCGAGCTATAGGGATTCTGGTAAACCAACTGAATTTTTTGCCTGAACTGGCGCAGCGCCTTGCCTTTCAGCCGGGTAATGTCCGTGTCGTCAATCAGAATGCGGCCGGAGGTCGGATGGTGGAAGCCCAGCAGGCTGCGCGCGGTCGTGGTCTTTCCGGAGCCGGATTCGCCGACGATAGCGTGCGTGGTGCCGCGTTCAACCTTGAATGAAACCTGGTCAACGGCTCTGAACGTCGCGCCTTGTCGACCCGCCAGCCGGTATTCCTGCACTAGGTTTTCCACGCTGACCGCTACATCGCCCGTTGCCCGGCGCGGAGTACGCCGCGGCGCATTGAGCGACGGGACATCGGCCAGCAGCGCGCGTGCGTATTGACTGCGCGGCGCATTAAGCAGTACATGCGTCGGACCTTGTTCCTGAATGTAGCCCTTCTGAAAAACCAGCAGACGATCGGCGCGCTCCGCCGCGACGCCCAAATCATGAGTGACGAACAGTACCGCCGTACCGTTTTCCCGCCGCAGTTCATCCAGCAGATCGAGCACGCGTTTCTGTACCGTAACATCCAGCGCGCTGGTTGGTTCGTCGGCGATAATCAGCGCGGGTTTCAGGGCGATGGCGATCGCGATGAGTACCCGCTGCTTCATGCCGCCGGACAGTTCATGCGGAAACTGTTTTACCCGCAGCGCCGGCTGCGTCAGCCCCACGCGCGTCAGAAGAGACAACGTTTTTTGCCGAATGGCGTATTTCGACAGATGCAGATGCAAATGCAGGATTTCATCCACCTGTTCGCCGATGGTTTTCACCGGATTGAGCGAGCTGGTCGGATCTTGCGGAATCAAACTGATGCGCGCGCCGCGAATGCCGTCCAGCCGTTTTTGCGGCCAGTGGCCGATGTCGACGCCGTTAAGCCGGATAGCGCCGCGTATCAGGCGACCGTTCTCTGCCAGAAGCCCAATCACCGCCTGCGCGGTGGTGGTTTTCCCCGAGCCGGATTCCCCCACCAGCGCCACTACCTCGCCGGGATTGATGTGAAACGAAACGCCGTCCACCACCGTCCTCTCAGCGCCTCGAGCGCGGTAGCTGATGGCGACATCCTCCAGTTCCAGCACCGGCTGAATGGCGCCGGCCTGTTGCAGACTGATTTGCAGACTCATGACCGATCTCTCCGCAGTGATTGGCTGATTCGGTTGGCGGATAACACCACCAGTACCACGACCAAACCGGGGAAGGTGGTCAACCACCAGGCGGTCGAAAGGTAGTTGCGTCCTTCGGCGATCAGTAATCCCCATTCCGGGGTTGGCGGCGGCGCGCCGTAACCAAGAAAACTCAGGGTGGAAATCGCCAAAATGGCGCTGCCGAACTGTAAAGCGGCGAAGGCGAGCACGGTGCTTAATGTATTCGGCAAGATATGGCGCCACAGCACGCTAAAGAACGAGCCGCCGCTGCCGTAAGCGGCTTCCACATAGTCGCTGCGCCGCACGCGCAGCGCTTCGGCTCTTACCAGGCGAGTGAAGCTGGCGACAGAGGTGATGCCGACGGCAATGGCGGCGTTGACCGTGCCGAATCCCAGCAGAATGATGATGCTCAGCGCCAACAGCAGGCTGGGGATGGCGAGCAGGATATCGATGAAGCGCATTATCAGACTATCGAGCCAGCCGCCCACCGCGCCGGCCAGCAGCCCGAGCAGGCTGCCCAGCACCAGTCCAAGTCCGACGGCGATCGCGGCGCCGGAAAGCGTGTGCACGGAACCATACACGATGCGGGCATAGAGATCGCGTCCCAGTTGGTCGGTTCCCAAACTGTAGTCTCCGCCAGGCGCCAGACGCTGCGCGCCGGCAATGCCGTCGGTCGGACTATAGGCGGTAAACCAGCCCGGCACTATCGCCCAGAGCACCGCGGTGAGCAACACCAGACAGGCGGCGATCAGTCCCGGCTGCAGGCGATAATGGAAATGCGCGGCCTGTTTTTGCCGTAGCGTGATTTTGCCCTGATGAACCATGGTCATGAGGCGGCTCCTGTGGTGTTTTTCAGCCGGGGATCGAGCAGCGGATACAACAGATCAATAGCCAGATTGATGATGACGAAGGCGGCAGCGGAAATCACCACTACCGCCTGTAACACGCTGCTATCCTGGGTATTGACCGCCTCTCGGGTCAATTGTCCCAGACCGCTGCGCCCGAATACCGTCTCCGTGACCAGCGCGCCGGCGATCAGCTCTCCCAATAACAGGCCCGCCACGGTCACGGTCGGCAGCAGGGCGTTGCGCAGCACATGACGCCATAATACGCCGAGACGGCTGGCGCCTTTGGCGCGCGCAACGGCGACAAAGGGTTGAGTTTGCACCTGATCGATGCTGCGCATCAGAATTTGCGCCAGCGGCGCGGAAATCGGCAGCGCCAGCGTGAGCGTCGGTAGAATCAACCCTTGCCATTCACCGGGGTTGATCACCGGAATCAACCCCAACTGGAAAGAAAAGATCTGAATTAGCACGATGCCGAGCCAAAAGGTGGGAATGGAAATAAACAGCGACGGCATCGCTTGCAACGTTTCCCTCAGGCGTTGAAACGGCGTTAGAAAACTGAGGCCTGCAATCACCAATGCCAGCATGACCGAGGTGATCAATCCCAATAACGCCAGCAGCAGCGTCGGCGGCACATTTTCCGTCAATAGTTCAGCTACTGGCGTGCCGGACTGTAGCGAAATGCCGAAATTCCCCTGAAGCAGGCTGCCGATAGCGTGAATATACTGCGCCGTCACCGGAATATCGGCGCCGTAGGCCAGACGCAGCTGCGCGATCTGGTCTGTGCTCAGACCCAATTCCGGGTTCTGGAATTTGATCAGCACCGCGTCGCCCGGCAATGCCTGCAATAGAACGAACGACAACGTAAATGCCGCCCATAGCACAATCAACGCCTGCGCCAAACGCGTTATCAGGTATCTGCTCATGATCGATCCTCTCTGCTATTCCCTTGCCGATGTCGGGCAAGGGAATACGGCTACTTATCTAACCAGGTGTTGTAAAAGCTGGGGCGACCGACGGCTTCAAAACCGATTCCTTTTGTCGTTGGCGCGCCGGCAAAGACCTGCGGTTCTTCAAAGATGGGGATCACATAAGCCTGATCGATGAGATAGCGCTGCACGTCGCCGACCAGCGCCAGACGTTTTTCGTGGTTCGTTTCGGCAGCGATATCGTCCAGCAGGGTATTCAGGCGCGCGTCTTCAAAGTTTTTCACTTTGTCGCTGGTGCCGCCTTTTTGCAGCAGGACGTTACGGATCGTCGGATAAAACTGACTTTTCAACACATCCGGGTCGGCGCGTCCCACCATCGAAGGGTAGAGCGCGGTTTTCAGCGGGTCGAGGTTATCCACGGTTTTACTGCCCGCATCGCCAGCCAGAATATTCAGCTTCACCCCGATTTTCGCCCACTGCTGCGCCACCAGTTGCAGTGTTTCCTTGTTCTGCGGCTGCGGCGGCGATTCATAAGCGGTGAGCGTCAGCGACTGCCCGTCTTTTTGCCGGACTCCCTGCGCGCCGGTTTTCCAGCCGGCCTCATCCAGCAGCCGCGCGGATTTTTGCGCGTCAAAGATCAGCTTGTCGGATAAATCCACATAGCCGGCGGCCGTTTTCGCCAGAATGGATGTGGCTTGCGGATAGTTGTCCGAGAACAGCGTCTGAACGATCTCTTTGGCGTTGGTGGCGTGCAATAGCGCCTGTCGAACGCGCAGGTCGGCGATTAGCGGATTATCCGGGCGGAAGGAGAGGCTATTGTTGACGCCGCGCGTGGCGGGCGCATAAACAGAAAACCCCTGATCCTGCACGCGCTTTTCATCGTAAGCCTGTATTTGACGAATGGCGTCGGCCTGACCGGCAAGCAACGCGCCGATGCGAACGCCGTCTTCCGGCGTCACCAATATGGTGATGCCGTCCAGATAAGGGCGTCCCTGATGGACGAAGCCGGCCGGCGCCCAGTTATAGTCTTTGCGCGCCGCCAGTTTGACTTCGCGTCCCGGTCGGTCGCTGATCACCACGAACGGGCCGGAACCGATAATGCTGCGTCCGTTGCCGAGCTGGTTGAAGTTGCGCGCCAGCGTGCTGAGCGATACCAAACCGGAGCCGATGGCCGATGTGCCTTGCAAAAAGCCGGGGGATGGCTTGCTAAAGTAAAATTTGACGGTTAGCGGATCGATCACTTCGCTTTTCAAGTAGTTATTGATGACTTCCGACACCGGCAGGTTCAGTGCCTTATTGCCAAGGCCGTAGGTATCAAAATTTTTCGCCACCGCATTGGCGTCCAATGGCGTACCGTCAGAGAAGGTGACGCCGGGGCGAATTTTAAAGGTGTACTCGGTGCTATCCGCGTTGACGCTCCAGGACTCCGCAATCCAGGGGGCAATCGCTAGCGTTTCGGGATTCTGCCACGTCAGCTTGTCGGTGATCTGATTGAGGATTCCCCCGTTGGGGTAGAATCCGCCGGCGGGCGGATAGAGGTTGGTGTGAGTCTGTTGTTCAAGATAAACCAGGGTGCCGCCCGTTTTGGGCGTCCCCTCGGCGGCCAGCGCGCCGCCGCCGATCCCCAGTAATGCCAGTGAGACCAGCGTACGAATCTTCTGCCCGGGATAAGAAATCAACATCGTATTTTCCTGTAGTTATCGTTTGCGAATCATGCGGTCGCGATCCGGGATCGCAACGTGGACGGCTAGCCGTCCGAAACCTACAGGTGATATTTTCACAGGAGAATGTAAACAGCAAAGAACAATAATGATATTGATTATGCGAAATATTGTTAGAAAAATAATGTCAGTTGGCATGGCAATTTACGTCGGCGTTTGAGCGCTCGAATTGGACGACGGTGGCCAGACTGCATGACATTGCTGGGGAATGAAGCGGTCACGCATCTTGCATAACCGGCGGCGGCTAAAGGCGGGCTATGGGAGCGGGCGCCGACTTTCCCGATCGTCGGCCTCATCCCGGCTGATTTCAGCCAGCAGGCTGAACAGACGGCTGTCCACGTCAAGCGGCAGCGCGCAGCCGGGCGCGAAAATAAAACCCCGATCGCCGCTCTCTTGCCGTAGCTGACGTAAGCGCTGTTGCAAGCGCGTCTTGACGGCCTGACGTTCTCCGCCGCGGTAATGGAAATCCCGTGTTTGGTCGATGCCGGCGATCAGAATCTTATTGCTCAGGGCGCGGATGTCCGCGACGCCGGTACGCTGGGACGGCGCGATGGATTCCGGCGCGTTCTCCCAGTTGAATGCCTGAACATCGTAGTCGAGGCAGGGTTCGAACAGCAGATGGCTTTCGCCGTGTATATGCAGGATGTTGAACCAGGTTTTACCTTTGATATGACGGAGAATCGCTTCGTCGTAAGGGTGGCAAAAGGTCTGATATTCCTCATTTGACAGCAGATCGCGACGCGCGTACTGGGTGGCGAGAAAGATGCCGTCGATACCGGCTTGCAATAGCGCATCGATGAAGTTCAGGCTGGTTTGCAGCACCGCGTCCAGCCCGCGGAGCAAAGCCGTCGGGTGGTGGCGAATAAACGACAACGTCGGGCCTGGCTGGGTGGATTGCGTCATTTCCTGTATCCAGGTCAGCGGCGTGAACAGGGTAGCCAAAAGCGGGATGCCGCCTCGATAGTGCCGCGCCAGTCCGCGGACTATTTCAATTTCCCGCGTCAGCACCGGGTTATGCCGATCCAGCGCCGGCAGCGTCGAGAGATCGGCGGCCTGCGCTATCGGGTAACGGCGAAATACGCCGGACCACAGCGTCGCATCGCGCGAAAACGCGATATCGGCGCCGTAGGCCTCGGCCAGATAATGACCATTCGACATGATCTTGATGAAATCCCAGCGGTTTTGGTCGGTAAGGGCAATGGTTTTCCGGATGAATGAGCCCGGATCGCGATCGATCAACGGTAAATGTTGCCAGCCGGAGATGGCGGGGCGCGCCAGACGTTCTCCCGCCAGCAGGGCTTGTATTCTTGATGTGGCGGTCATCTTTTGATTCCTTTCCATTCAAGGTCGTTCAGGGATGACTGCTATTTTTGGCCTACCGTTCAGGTGACGGCAAATAATAAATACAGGTTACCTTATGCGATTTTAATCAACGAGATAACAGAATGTTGGCGTGACGTTAGAAGGGGCGCGCCGCTGTTTTATTCGCCGGAATGCCGCGTGTCGACCAGCGGTTTTTTGGTTGTTGACTTAACGACGGGCCGGATCATGACGCGGACGTACGACAACTTCGGTGATTTGTGAATCTTCATCGGTATCGATAACCAGACGTACCGCTTTGGCGACCGAATGCGGCGAGCTGCGCGCCAGCGGATCGTCGTCCACTTCAGGCGGGTTCATCGGCGTATTCGTTGGGCCGGGATAGACGGTTGACACTTTTACTCCGTACTCGCGCTCTTCATTACGCAGCGATTCCGCCAGCGCATGCAGCGCGAACTTGCTGGCGCAATAGACGGTATTGCCCGCCTGAGGGCGGGTGCCGGAACCGGAGTTGATGAAGACGATGATCCCACGGCTGGCGCGTAAAGCCGGCAGCGTCAGGCGCGTCAGTTCCGCAGGCGCGAATACATTGATATCGAAATGATGGCGCCAGATATCCGGGGTCGCCGCCGCCAGTGAAACCGGTTGTGAGACGGCGGCGCAATGCACCAGCACATCCAGGCCGGGCAGGGTAGCGACCCAAGCGGCCAGCGCGTCGCTATCGCGCAAGTCCAGGCTGACCGGGATAATGTTCGGATTGCCGGCCGCTTGCCCCCGGCGACGGCTGAGAACGTAAACCTGATGATCCCGGGCCAGGCTATCCGCAATGGCCAGACCGATGCCGCTGCCGCCGCCGGTGACCAACGCGACCGGACGGCGGCTTTTCCCCTCTGACATAAATTATTCCGTCAACGTTGGCGCCAGGCGTAGGGTATGGCAGGTTGCCATTCATCACCCAGCAGTTCGGGTTCGTCGTACTCGAGGATCGCCTGATAATGCTGCTCGCTATCTTCAACATACAGCTGTCCGGCGATCGCCTGCGCTAATGTCCGCGCGCCGTGACTGATGCCGGGGATCAGCCCGACCACGTGTCCGTTGCTCAAGTGCGCCGGATAGCTGAAGCAGTGCAGCCGCGTCAACGCGGGCGGGGCGTCGTCATGTTTAGGCTGTAAGGCGAAATCGGCATTTAAATAAGGATAGCTGGCCAACTGCGCATTTTGCCGATCGGCCGGCGGTTGCCAGGCATCTCCCCAGGTTTTTACCTGACCGACCAATGATTGAAATTCGGGACGCGCGCCCCAGTCCAGACGATAGCCGGTCGCCAGAATAAGAAAATCCGCCGGGACCTCGCCCTGCGGCGTATGGATAGCAAGGCCGTCGCCCCGCGGTTCGACGCGTTGTACCGGTGAATTGAAGTTGAACCAGGCGTTTTTATGGCGGGATACCCGCAGCGTGCTGCCGTGCGGCGGCGGGATCTGTTCGCCGGCGATGTGATGCGCCAGTCGCCACTTCCAGGCATCCGGTAACGCCGGGTATCCGGCATCAGCGCCCGGGTTGGCCACCGCTTTCGAGCGGTTGACGCGCGGGAAGTCGGGACGACGGATCAAGATTTCCACTCCCGCCGCCCCTGCCTCCAGTGCGGTGGCGGAGACGTCCATCGCCGTCGCGCTGCCGCCCACGACGGCAATCCGCCGCCCGGCCAAGGCGGCGAAATCGATCGTTTCTTCGGAGTGCGCCCAAAAGCGTTTGGGTAAGCCGGCGACAAAGTTCGGAATTGACGGCCCGCCGAATGCATCCATGCCGGTAGCCAGAATAACTTTGCGCGCGTTGACCGTCTCCAGCCGTTCGCGGTGGCGGAAGGACAGCTCGATAAAGCGATGGTTGCGCAGATTCAGACCGGTCAGGGTAAATTCGTTGCGCACATCCAGCGCCAGCACGCGGCGATACCAGCGCAGATAGTCCGCCCATTGCAGTCGGGGGATTTTATCCAGTTCATCCCAGGCGCGCAGGCCGAACTGCGCTTCATACCAGGCGTGAAACGTCAGCGAGGGCAGATCCAGCGCCGGTCCGGTTAAATGCTTGGGCGAACGCAAGGTTTCCATACGGGCGGTAGTCGCCCACGGCCCTTCGCCATCTTCTGGCGCCTTATCGTACAGCACCGCATCAATGCCTTGCAGACGCAATGCGAACGCTGC
Organism: Brenneria bubanii; assembly: GCF_022378355.1. Taxonomy (GTDB): domain Bacteria; phylum Pseudomonadota; class Gammaproteobacteria; order Enterobacterales; family Enterobacteriaceae; genus Brenneria; species Brenneria bubanii. The sequence continues at coordinate 37,406 of NZ_JAKMAJ010000015.1, read as the reverse complement.
GGCCAGTCCCGCCATTCCGGCGCCGATAATGACGACATCTTTTACCGGCGCGCCGGCATGTTCGGTGACCGGCAGCCAGCGTTTTGCCGGCTGCGCCAGCCATTCAAGATCTTGTTTCAGTCGGGCCTCTAGCGCGGGCAGCCCAATAGCGCCGTCATATGCTTGCGACATGGTGTTTCTGTTCCTGTATCGGTGGGGCAATCTCCTCTTTCTGATTAATAACATCGCGATGGCGGGCATGCTAATAACATTTTTCGCTACTTTATAGTGTTCCCGATATAACAACCGCGGCTGGATTTTCGCTCCTTTGACGCGGCAATCGATATCCATTACGTCGGCAGGGTCTATTTCCCTATAATAACGCGCGGCGAGAATATATAATTTTCGCTCATTCAGATGATATTTATCTTTATTTTACCGACGACGAGATAAATGCCGACGCAGTTCTACCGTTTGCGAGTGGCGGTTAAACCGCAGCCGTTTTGCGCAACCTGTCCGCAGGCTGAAAATCATAAGGGATAAGTCTGTTTTTTCGCCGTCGCGGTTTAGGATAACAGAGAGGATGTGCCGATGGGCGTACCGCAAACCAAGGCTGAATTGCTGATGGAGATTGATAAAAATTTCGATAAGTTAATGGGTTATCTTGAAGTTATTCCGCAAGGCATGACGTCTGAACCCACCATGGAGGGGCACGCCAAAGACACGATGATGAGCGTTTGCGACCTGGTTTCATATCTATTGGGATGGAATACCCTGGTAGTAAAATGGATCACTCGCGATGAAAAAGGGCAGGAGGTTGATTTCCCTGACACCGGCTACAAATGGAACCAACTCGGCCTGTTGGCGCAAAGGTTTTATCAGGATTTCAACGGATTAACCTACGCTGAGCGTATCGACGCGCTAACGTCGCAAAAGCACAGGATCGTGACGCTGATTGAGTCGCGTACCGATGCCGCGCTTTATGGCGAATCCTGGTACGGCAAGTGGACGCTGGGCAGAATGATTTCATTTAATACCTCTTCTCCTTATCCTTACGCCAATGCCTGCGGAAGATTAAGAACATGGGCCAAAGCCCATGATCTCAGTTTAAAGCGCGCCATTCAGACATAACTCACCGTCTGACAACGTTGCCCGCGCGGCCCGGAAACGAGCCGTTAATCCGCGGGCCTGTTTTACCTTTTATCTCTGATCGCCCTCGCGTCGCGCGATGCCATCTGTCGCCCACTCAGTGATTTCAGCCTGCATTTTTATATTTTTTTTATACGCCGCCCGTCCATATTAACGACATTTTTATTTCCGTTTACCTACGCTTGAGCCGTTATCACATGAACCCGGGAGATGAAGCGTGGGCATTGGATTGATTACCGGCATGGCGCTGGTGTTTGTATTACTGGGCTATCTGTTTTATGCCCTTTTCAGGGCGGAGGAATTCTAATGGCGGCCGAAGGTTTTTTATTGCTGGCCAGTTTCCTGCTGGTTCTCTTTGCGCTGGCGCAGCCGTTGGGGCGCTTTATCGCCGACATGGCGCTGGATAGGGCCTTACCGGGAACGGCGGCGATTGAACGCGGCCTCTGGCGCCTGTGCGGCATCTCGGCCACGGAAATGAACTGGCGCCAGTATCTGTGCGCCATCCTGCTGTTTAACCTGCTCGGCCTGGTTTTTCTGTTTCTGATGCTGATCATGCAGGGGGCGTTGCCGTTGAATCCGCAGGGCTTGCCGGGGTTGTCCTGGCATCTGGCGCTGAATACGGCCATCAGTTTCGTGAGCAACACCAACTGGCAGTCTTATGCCGGCGAATCCAACATGAGCTATTTCAGCCAGATGGTCGGCCTGGCGGTGCAGAACTTTTTGTCGGCGGCCACCGGTATTTCGGTACTGTTTGCGCTGATGCGCGGCTTCGCCGGGCACAGCACGCACAGACTGGGGAATGCATGGCGGGATCTGACGCGCACGACGTTATTTCTGCTGTTGCCCCTGTCTCTGGTCATGGCGTTGTTTCTGGTCAGTCAGGGGACGATACAGAATTTCAGTCCTTACCTGACGTTTACCACGCTTGAGGGCGCGCGGCAAATGCTGCCGATGGGGCCGGTCGCCTCCCAGGAAGCGATAAAAATGCTGGGAACCAACGGCGGCGGTTGGTTTAACGCCAACTCGGCTCATCCGTTCGAAAACCCGACCGCGCTGACGAATTTCATGCAGATGCTGGCGATGTTTATCATTCCGGCCGCGCTCTGTTTCACCTTCGGCGAGACGGTACGCCATCGCGCTCAGGGGCGTACCCTGCTGTGGGCGATGACGCTGATATTTGTGGTCGCCGCCGCGTTGGCGATGGCGGCTGAAGTCAGGGGGAATCCGCATCTGACGGCATTCGGCGCCGATAGCGCCATGAACTGGGAAGGGAAGGAGAGCCGCTTCGGCATCCTCGGCTCCAGCCTGTTTGCGGTTATTACCACGGCGGCGTCATGCGGCGCGGTCAATGCCATGCACGACTCGTTTACCGCGCTGGGCGGGATGATCCCGCTGTGGTTGATACAGCTCGGCGAAGTGGTGTTCGGCGGCGCCGGCTCCGGGCTTTACGGCATGCTGATGAACGTATTGCTGGCCGTTTTTATCGCCGGGCTGATGATTGGCCGTACGCCTGAATATCTGGGCAAGAAAATCGGCGTGCCGGAAATGAAAATGGCGGCGGTTTATATCCTGATTACGCCCTCGCTGGTGCTGATCGGGACGGCGTTGGCGATGATGACCGACGCGGGCCGGAACGGGATGCTCAATCCGGGCGCGCACGGCTTCAGTGAAGTGCTGTATGCGGTTTCTTCGGCAGCCAACAACAACGGCAGCGCCTTTGCCGGCCTGTCTGCCAATACGCCTTTTTATAACCTGTTGCTGGGCGCCGCCATGCTGCTGGGGCGCTTCGCGCCGTTTATTCCGCTAATGGCGATCGCCGGTTCACTGGCCGCGCGCACTATCCAGCCGACCAGCTCGGGAACGCTGCCGACGCACGGCCCGCTGTTCGTCGCGCTGCTTATCGGCACGGTATTGCTGGTGGGGGCGCTGACCTTTATTCCTTCACTGGCCCTGGGGCCAATTACCGAACATTTGCAGCTACTGGCGCGTTAATCGCCGGAGAATTCTTCTATGGGACATCAAATTGCTTTGCAGCAGCGCGGCACCCTGTGGCGCGCCGCCTTTATCGAGTCGTTCAGGAAGCTCGATCCCCGGGTGCAATATCGCAATCCGGTGATGTTTGTGGTTTATCTGGGCAGTATGCTGACCACGCTGTTGGCGATCGCCATCATCCTGGGCAGCGGCGGCGGTCAGTTGGGGTTTACCGCCGCCATCAGTTTGTGGCTCTGGTTTACCGTGCTGTTCGCCAACTTCGCGGAAGCGCTGGCGGAGGGACGCAGTAAAGCGCAGGCGGAGAGCCTTCGGGGCATCAAACGCACCAGTTGGGCTAAAAAGCTGGCTTCGGCGGCGCAGGATGCGCCGCGGCAAAAAGTCGCCGCGGACAGCCTGCGTAAAGGCGATTTCGCGCTTGTGGAGGCCGGCGACATTATTCCTTGCGATGGCGAAGTGCTCATCGGCGGCGCATCGGTGGATGAAAGCGCCATCACCGGCGAGTCGGCGCCCGTTATCCGTGAAGCCGGGGGGGATTTTGCCTCGGTGACGGGCGGGACGCGCATATTATCCGATTGGCTGGTGATCCAGTGCAGCGTCAATCCGGGGGAAACCTTTCTGGATCGGATGATCGCCATGGTGGAAGGCGCGCAACGGCGTAAAACGCCGAATGAGGTGGCGCTGACCATCCTGCTGGTCTCGCTGACCATCGTGTTTCTGCTGGCTACCGCCACGCTCTATCCCTTCTCCGCCTGGGGCGGCGCGCCGGTCAGCGTGACGGTGCTGGTGGCGCTGCTGGTGTGCCTGATCCCGACGACGATCGGGGCGTTATTGTCCGCCATCGGCATCGCCGGTATGAGCCGAATGCTGGGGGCGAATGTGATCGCCACCAGCGGACGGGCCGTGGAAGCCGCCGGCGACGTGGATGTCTTGCTGATGGATAAAACCGGCACCATTACTTTGGGCAACCGTCAGGCCAGCCAGTTTCTGCCAGCCAGGGGCGTTAAGGAAGAGGCGCTGGCGAATGCCGCGCAGCTTGCATCGCTGGCGGATGAAACGCCGGAGGGACGCAGTATCGTGGTGCTGGCGAAACAGAAATTCAATCTGCGCGAGCGCGATCTGCAAAGCCTGAATGCGACCTTTATTCCTTTCTCCGCCCAAACGCGGATGAGCGGCGTGAACATCGGCCAGAAAATGTTGCGCAAGGGCGCCACCGATGCGATTCGTCGCCATGTCGAGAGCAATGGCGGCCGTTTCCCCGCCGAGGTGGAGGAGCTGGTCGCCTCCGTCGCGCGCAAGGGCGGCACGCCGCTGGTGGTGGCCGAAGACAATACCGTGATGGGCGTGGTGGCGCTGAAAGATATCGTCAAGGGCGGTATCAAAGAGCGTTTTGTCGAGCTGCGCAAGATGGGGATCAAAACCGTGATGGTCACCGGCGATAACCCGTTGACGGCCGCGGCCATCGCCGCCGAGGCCGGCGTAGACGATTTCCTGTCCGAAGCCACGCCGGAGGCCAAGCTGGCGCTGATCCGTCAATATCAGGCGGAAGGGCGCATGGTCGCCATGACGGGCGACGGAACCAACGATGCGCCGGCGCTGGCGCAGGCCGATGTGGCGGTGGCCATGAACTCGGGGACGCAGGCGGCCAAGGAAGCCGGCAACATGGTGGACTTGGACTCCAATCCCACCAAGCTGCTGGAGGTGGTGCACATTGGTAAGCAGATGTTGATGACCCGCGGTTCGCTAACCACATTCAGCATCGCCAACGATGTGGCGAAATATTTCGCCATCATCCCGGCGGCTTTCGCAGCGACCTATCCGCAGCTCAATATGCTCAATATCATGGGGCTGCACTCGCCGGCGTCGGCCATCCTGTCGGCGGTGATTTTCAACGCCCTGATTATCGTATTGCTGATCCCGCTGGCATTGAAGGGGGTCGGTTATCGGCCGATGTCCGCGGCATCATTGTTACGCCGTAACCTCTGGGTTTATGGCGCCGGAGGATTGGTGGTTCCGTTTATCGGCATCAAGCTGATCGACATCATTCTGACTGTATCAGGCCTGGTCTGAGGAGGCCGCCGATGAATATGTTACGTCCCGCTCTTTCGCTTTTTATCCTGCTGACGCTGATTGGCGGCGCGGCCTATCCCCTGTTGACCACGGCGCTTGCCCAGTGGTGGTTCCCTGCGACGGCGAACGGCGCATTGGTGGTGCGGAATGGTCAGCTACGCGGCGCCGCGCTGCTTGGTCAGCACTTCACCCGGCCGGACTATTTCCAGGGGCGGCCTTCCGCGACGGCGCAGGCGCCTTATAATCCGCTGGCGTCTTCGGGCAGCAATCTGGCCGTCAGCAATCCGGCGCAGGACGAAGCGATAAAACAGCGTATAGTTGAGCTGAGAGCGGCTAACCCACAGGCTGCTCCGCGGGTGCCGACCGAGTTGGTCACGGCTTCGGGCAGCGGGCTGGATCCGCATATTTCGCCGACCGCCGCCGAATGGCAGGTGCCGCGCGTGGCGCAAGCGCGCCGTCTGCCTGAAGCGGATATCCGTCGGCTGGTGGCGGCGAATACCGCGCGTCCGGCGTTGTACTTTATGGGCGAGCCGGTGGTCAACGTATTGGCATTGAACCTGGCGCTGGACGCGTTGCAGAAACCTTAAGGAATCATGATGACGGAAGAACCCCTGCGCCCGGATCCGGACGTGCTGCTGGCTCAGGCCGATAGCGATGTTCGAGGCAAGCTGAAAATTTATTTCGGCGCCTGCGCCGGGGTAGGAAAAACCTGGGCCATGCTGCAGGAAGCGCGCCGTCTGCGGGCGCAGGGGCTGGATGTGATTGTCGGCGTGGTGGAAACGCACGGCCGACAGGAAACCGCGGCGCTGCTGGAGGGCCTGGAAATCCTGCCCCGCCGCGTCACCGGACGGAACCGCCATCAGGCGTTCGATCTTGATGCGGCGCTGGCGCGGCGTCCGGCAGTGATATTGATGGACGAGTTGGCGCATTCCAATGCGCGCGGCGCCCGGCATCCGAAGCGTTGGCAGGACATTGACGAGTTGCTGGATGCGGGGATTGATGTATTGACCACGGTCAATGTCCAGCATCTTGAAAGCCTTAATGACGTGGTTAGCGGCGTTACCGGCATCTGGGTGCGGGAAACCGTGCCGGATCCGTTTTTTGATTCCGCCGCCGAAGTGGTGCTGGTCGATTTGCCGCCGGACGACCTGCGTCAGCGCATCAAAGAGGGCAAAGTTTACGTCGGCGACCGCGCTGAGCGCGCCATCGAAAACTTTTTCCGTAAAGGTAATCTGTTCGCCTTGCGTGAACTGGCGTTGAGGCGCACGGCTGATCGCGTCGACGACCAGATGCGCGCCTGGCGCGATGCCCGCGGGCGCGAAGAAAAAGTCTGGCATACCCGCGATGCGATTCTATTATGCATCGGCGCCGGCACCGGCAGTGAAAAACTGGTGCGTATTGCCGCCAGACTCGCCGCCAGGCTGGGCAGCGAATGGCATGCGATTACCGTGGAAACGCCGACGTTGCGCCGTCAGGGCGAAACGCGGCGGCGGAATATTCTACGGACGTTGCAACTGGCGCAAAACATGGGGGCGGTTACCGCAACCTTATCCGATGCGGATGAGGCGAAAGCGGCGCTGCGATATGCGCGCGAACACAATCTGGGTAAGATCATCGTCGGCCGACCGCCGCAGCGCAGGTGGCGCTTTGCTCATCGTTTCGCCGGACGTCTGAGCCGCCTTGGCCCTGATCTGGATTTGATCGTCATTGCCCTGGACGATACGCCCGACATCAATGCCGGCCGCGCCGCCGACGCCCGCGGCGCTACGGATAAATGGGGGCAGCAGTTACGCGGTTGTCTGGCGGCCGCGGCGCTGTGCGCCCTGATTACGCTATTGAGCAAATGGTTGTTGCCCGGTTTCTCCCCCATCAATCTGGTGATGATTTACCTGCTGGGGGTGGTGCTGATCGCGATTGGTTTCGGTCGTCTTCCGTCCGTGGCGGCGGCATTGCTGAACATCGTGGCGTTTGATCTGTTTTTTGTCGCGCCAGAGGGCACCTTTGCGGTTATCGACGCCCAGTACCTGGTGACCTTTTCGGTAATGCTGGCGGTAGGCGTGATCACCGGCAACCTCACTGCCGGCGTTCGCTATCAGGCCCGGGTCGCCAGACACCGGGAGCAACGCGCGCGCTATCTGTATGAAATGGCGGACGGATTAAGCCGGGCGCGCAGGCAGAGTGAAATCGCGCAAATCTGCCAGCGGGTGGTCGGCGCCGCGTTGCTCGCCAGATGCGAAATCTGGCTTCCCGATCAACAGGGCGCGCTGATCGCGCCGCCGGAGCGCATGCTGGATGCGCTGCCGGACGCGGCGATTATCAAGTGGAGTTTCGATAAAGGGCAGGCCGCCGGCGCCGGCACCGACACGCTGCCCGGCGTGCCTTACAAGATTCTGCCGATTCTATCTTCCGAACGCACCTTGGGACTGCTGATTATCGAGCCCAGTAACCTGCGTCATCTCATGATACCGGAACAGAATCGCCTGCTGGATACCTTCATGATGTTAATCTCCGGCGCGCTTGAGCGCCTGGAGCTTACCCGACGCGAACAGCAGGCGCGACTGGCGGCGGAGCGCGAAGAGCTGAGAAATTCGCTGCTGGCGGCATTGTCTCACGATCTTCGCACCCCGCTGACCGTACTGTTCGGCATGACGGAAATTCTGACGCTCGATCTGTCGTCCGCCGGGTCTAAGCATGCGCAGCAGGCCAGTGATATCCGGCTGCAAACGCTCAGCACCATTCGTCTGGTGAATAATATGTTGGATATGGCGCGTATCGAAGCGGATGGGTTTCGGCTGAAAACCGATTGGGTCGCGCTTGAAGAGGTGATTGGCAGTACCCTTAAATCGCTGGAGGCAATTTTGCCTGCCGATGACGTTCAGCTGAATTTGCCGCAGGACATGGTGCTACTTCAGGCCGACGGACCGCTGTTGGAGCGCGTTTTCGTCAATCTGCTGGAGAATGCGCTGAAATATGCCGGTAAAAACGGGAAAATTGGCATCAAAGCACGAAAACTGGCGCACAAGGTCAGCATCGATGTCTGGGATAATGGGCCGGGTTTGCCTGCCGGTAAAGAACAGCTGATTTTTGAGAAATTTACCCGCGGGCGCGAAGAGTCGGCTATTCCCGGGGTCGGCATGGGGCTGGCTATTTGCCGTGCGATTGTGGATATGCATCATGGGGAAATCACGGCAACCAACCGTGAGCAAGGCGGCGCCTGTTTCACCCTGATTCTTCCCTTGCCGCCGGAGCCATTGCTGGAGGAGAATCCGGCGGAGGCGCGATGAAGTCGCGCTCCAATATCCGGCATGGGTCGTCACAGGAAAAATTATTGTCACATCGAGCGCGTAGAGTCGTGTCTTTTAAGATTTTCTTAAGAAATGCGCCCCAGGATAGGCCGGCAAAGGATTGTGGTCAGTCGCCGTTATCCCTGACGATTTGAAAGATGAGCGGGATAAAAAGTGTAAAGGCCAGATAGCAGCTAAGATTAAAGGCAGACGAATCCGCCGGCTTTTCGGCCTAATATTGAGCAGGAACAGAATGGCATGACATTGATAAATCAAATTATTATCGTAATTCTCGTTATCCTGACGGTTATTCAGTTTTCCTCTCTTGGTCTGGCGTTGTGGCGATTGCGGCGCCCGGTGAAAACATCTTCTCGCGACTATCCCTTCATCTCCCTGGCCCGTCCGTTGTGCGGGGTGGACCGTTTTGAGGAAGAGACGCTGCGCTCCTGTTTTATGCAAGACTATCCCCATTACGAAATCCTTTTTTGCGTCGCGTCCCGGCAGGATCCGGTTATCCCCCTGGTGGAAAAGCTGATTACGGAATACCCCGGGCGCTCGGCGCGATTGCTGATCGGCGATGACAAAGTGACCGGTAACCCCAAGATTAACAATCTGTTCAAGGCCTGGCAGCGCAGCCGCGCCGGTTGGGTGGCGATGGCGGACAGTAATCTGTTGCTGCCTGTCGATTATCTGCGTTCCCTTATTTCCTCTGCCGACGATCGAACCGGGCTCGTCAGTTCACCTGCGGTCGGCATCCGGCCTGAAAATTTATGGGGCGCGGTTGAGGCGGCGATGCTGAATACCCATCAGGCGCGCTGGCAGTTTTTGTCGGACATCGCCGGGCAGGGGTTCGCGCAGGGCAAGACATTGTTTTGGCGACGCGATGTGCTGGAAAAAGGCGGCGGTCTGGTGGCGCTGGGAGGGGAAATGGCGGAAGATGTGGCCTCAACCAAACTGGTGCGCCGTGCAGGCTTAAAGGTTCGTTTGCCGCCGCGTCCTTATCCTCAGCCGATTGGTCGGCGTAGCTTTGCGGCCGTCTGGAGCAGGCAGCTACGCTGGGCTCGGATCCGGCGTTTCGGCTTTCTGGGATTGTTTATCCCGGAAATAGTGTTGGGCGTTTTGCCGCCATTGGGCTGCGCCATCTGGCTGGCCGGCGAGGGGATATTGTCGTGGATTTGGCCTCCTGTTCTGCTAGTGTTGTGGTTCGGCGCGGAGTGGGGCATGGCTCGCGTGCTGGGGTGGCCGCACCGGCTGCGGGATGTGCTGGCGATGTTGATTCGCGACGTCCTGCTGCCCGCGCTATGGTTATGGTGCTGGTCCGGACGCAGTATCGTCTGGCGAGGCAATGTTGTGAGTTCCGAGCAACCGCTGGTTGATCATCAACGGCGTGACGAGTAAAGAGACGATAATCTGATGTTTGAGCTGCAAACTATCGAAGGGTTGATAGAAGAACATGGCCTGCTGTTGCTCACCCCGCTGGCGGTGATCGAAGGACCGATCGTTACCGTGATAGCCGCCTACCTGGCGAAGCTTAACTATTTTAATCTGACCACGGTGTGCGTGGTGGTGATTTTGGCCGATCTGGTGGGCGACATCGGCTTCTATGCCATGGGGCGCTGGGTGATCAAGTCTGATGGTGAGCCGCCGCGCTGGTTGACGCGTTTTGGTCTCAGTCACGCCAGGTTGCAGCGATTGGTGAATAATTTTGAACACCGGGGCGGCAAAATATTGGCGTTTGGCAAGCTCACTCATTCCGCCGGAGCGGCCATCCTGCTGGCGGCCGGAATGGCGCGAATGCGAATACGCCCGTTTTTGTTTTACAACACCCTGGCCACCGTGCCGAAAAGCCTTTTCTTTGTGGCTATCGGCTACGCTTTCGGCCACTTCGCCGCGCAGGTGGATGGCTGGATAGCCTGGGGATCTTTAGTGCTGCTGGTTCTGTTGTTCGTCGGAGGCATGGCGTGGCTGAAATGGGGGAAATAGCGGCTACCTTCAGCTGCGTCATCCCCGCTTATAATGAAGCTGCGCGCATCGGCGCCGTGCTTGACGCGGTTGCCGATCACCCGCTGTTGTCGGAAATTATCGTCGTCGACGATAAATCCAACGACGATACGGCCGGCGTGGCGCAGGGGCGAGGTGTGACCGTTATCAGGCTCAGTCAAAACCGCGGCAAAAGCTGGGCCGTGGCCGAAGGCGTCGCGGCGGCGGCCGGCAGCCATCTGCTGTTGCTTGATGCCGACCTTGTGGGATTGACGGCGAATGACATTACGTCCCTGATTCAACCGGTTAAACTTCAGCAGGTCGATGCCAGCCTCAGCCTGAGACGAAATAGCCCGCTTGTGTGGCGCGCCATCGGTCTGGATTACATTTCGGGAGAGCGTGTTTTCGCCCGCAAGCTGCTTGAGTCTCGTCTGCATGAATTACGCCATTTGCCGCATTTCGGGCTTGAGGTCTGGCTTAATAATATTTGGATCGACAATAAATTACGACTGAAGGTGGTGAAGTGGCCGCGGGTATCCAGCCCCTATAAGGCCGCTAAAATGGGCTGGCTGCGCGGTTTGCGCGCCGATGCTTTAATGATGCGCGATATTTTTCGCACCATCACCCTGTATGCGGCGCTGCGCCAGATCTGTTTGCTGCTGCGCCGGCGCAGCATATAGCCGAAATAGCGCCCTCGTCATTCGCCGCCTTCTGTTGTCGGAGAATGACGCGGCGCGGATCGCTAAAGCAGCGTGACCAGAAAGAAACCGACGGCCGTCATCAACAGTGAACCCAGCACATGGATCAGCACCGACGTCACCGCCCACACATAGTTGCCCGATTGCAGCAGTGAAAATATCTCGGCGGAGAAGGTTGAAAACGTCGTCATTCCTCCGCACAGCCCGGTGGTGATGAGCAGTTTCCATGCCGGATCGAGCTGCGGCTGGCGTAGAAAATAGGCCAATGCGGCGCCGATAATCAAACCGCCCAGAAGATTGACCAGCAGCGTCCCCGGCGGAAGATTCGGGAACAGGCTGTTCAAACGAACGGACAATAGCCAGCGAATAACGCACCCTGCGGAACCGCCGATAATAACGGCGAAAAGCGATTTTACCATGTTTCCCTCATTCTGTTTTTTACCTCAAATACGTTTCGCACCATGACGATTCTTTCCGTTAGCGCAGCATCCGGCCAGCCGGTTTTATGCGGGTCACGCCATGCGCGTTGCTTGGCGTTGAGGCTGCGCCGTCTGAAAATCTCTATCATGAAATACGTCTGTTTGGGGAAGCATGCAGGACTGGAAGTGGACTATTGACCAGCCTGACACGCCTCTTGTTAATGAAAAAGAGTCATATCAGGCGTCATCAGCCCCGTGGGTTGGGGCGGTTGGGGAAGGTGGAACGCCATCACCTTGCGCCAATCATGGATCACCTTAGCGTTAAGATCAAGGCCGGCGTGGCGCGCGCGATAGGTCGAGAGAGGGGGGAGCGTAAAAAACGCGGCGCTTTCGATGGGCAAATAGGGGAACGGCTTCAGCATTGACGCCAATGCCTGCCGCATTGTCTTCCCGGCCTGGCCGATACACCATTTGGCGTTGTGCCATTGTGGTGCAACACATCATCCGCTATTTTCGCCGTAAAGGCCGATTAGCCGGCGAACTACGCCATTAGTCCAGCCGAATCCATCCTGAAGCGGATATTCCCCCCCTCGACCCGCGCGCGGCGCGCCATCGGCGATATGATATTTTTCAATCAGCTTATGGTGTCGCCGATAGAAAAGATCCACCGTTGTCAACCAGTTACGGGCAATCTCATCGCCAAGCACATCATGACCGTACATTTTGAAACCCTGGATCGCCATCCATTGCAGCGGCGCCCAGCCGTTGGGCTTATCCCATTGTTCTCCGCTTTCATTCTCGCTGGTCATCAGGCCTCCGGGGGTAAGCAGGCGCGAGCGCACCGCTTCCGCCAGCCGGTCGGCCTGTTCGTGAGTGGCGAGTCCGACATAAAGGGGCACGATGCCGGCGGCGCTGAAGCGCGCCAACTGCTGGCGATACCAGTCATAATCGCGAAAACAGCCATCCGCTTCATCCCATAGATAGCGGGTCATGGCGGCTCGTCGAGTTTCCGCCTTGTGGCGAAATAGCGTTTCCGTGTCGCCATCCCCCTTCAACATGGACATATTGGCGATGACGCTTTCCAGCTTGTAAAGAAACGCGTTGAGGTCCACCGGGATAATCTGTGTTGTGCGGATACTGGCGAGGCGATGCGGATCGCGCAGCCAGCGCGAAGAGTAGTCCCAGCCCGAAGCGGCGCCAGCCCGCAGATCGCGGTAAACCAGATTCGCCGGGCGGCCTGAGCGTTTTGCGGTTTCCACATCTTCGCGCCAGGATTCGTCGCGCGGCGTGTCTCTGTCGTCCCAGTAACGGTTCAGCAGCGCGCCGTCCGGCATCCGCACCACATGACGATAGGCCTGATTAGGCGTCAGCGATTCACCGCCGTCCATCCAGAATGCATACTCCAGCAGCAGGTGTTGCAGATAGCGGCGAGTGCCGCGCACGCCGTCTTCTTCGAACAATTCCACCATCAGCGCGAATACCGGCGGTTGCGAACGACTCAGGTAGTAAGTGCGGTTGCCGTTGGGAATGTGCCCATAGGTTTCGATCATCCAGGCGAAATTATCCGCCATACAGCGCAGCAGGTCGTTGCGTCCGCTCTCCGCCAATCCCAACATTGTGAAGTAGGAGTCCCAGTAATAGGTTTCGTTAAAACGACCGCCGGGCACAATATAAGCCTGCGGCAGCGGCAGCAGCGACGACCACGGAATGTGATCCTCGGGCTCCCGGGTCAACACGCTCCATAGATTATCGATATGATCTTTGAGGGAGTGCTGCGGATTGGAGACATAATCATTGTTCTGGCGCTCCGGGAGCCAGAAATGGGTTGTGACGAACCGTTTTAGATCAAAGTCGGGGTGATTTTTCATTCGGCGATAATGAATGAGGATGTCCAACGGATCCATTTTGGGCGCGCAGTCGGGGAAGGTTTTGCTGTCGTCGAAAATTCGTGAAGACTGAACGCGTTCGAACAGCTCCAGGTAACGATCGGAGGGCGTTAACGCATCGGAGGGCGGCAGCCCTGCGATCATTTCCGGCTCCGGCTCGGCCTCGAGCAGGCTATCCAACGTTAACTCAATGGGTTCAAATTGGTCGTGGCGATGCTTTTCGCCGCCGGATTCCGCCGCTTCGGCGGCCTGTGGTTTCGAGTTGAACATGTACGACTAACCTCAGCATGGATTATCAATAACGCGCCTCAAGCTACGGCGCCCTATAGTGTCGCCACCTTGGCGATAGCGTGTTGTTCGACGCTATACGGCTGAATCGCCCGCAGATCTTTCAGATAACCATCGCACCAGTGTGCGATATCGTTTTTACGCAGCACCGCCATCAAGTCATTGTAGCGGGCCAGCCGTTCGGCTCGCGGCATGGTCAGCGCTTTATCCAGCGCCGCCGCCACGTCGTCCCGGTCGTATGGATTGACGATCAGCGCGGCGGTCAGCTCATTGGCTGCGCCGGCGAATCGCGATAGCACCAGCACGCCGGGATTGTCGGGGTCCTGTGCGGCCACATACTCCTTCGCCACCAGATTCATGCCGTCGCGCAGCGGCGTAACCAGGCCGACATCGGTCAGTCGAAATATCTTCATCAGCAGCCGGCGGTCGAAGTGTTGATTCAAATAGTAGAGGGGCGTGCTATTGAGGGTGCCGAATTTACCGTTGATCCGGCCCACTTCCATCTCCAACTGATGACGAATATCCTGATAAGCCTGAACGTCCCCGCGTGAGGTCGGGGCAATCTGCGAATAGCGAACGTTGCCCCGGTGCTGCGGGTAGTTCTCCAGCAGCGCTTCATATGCCAGGAAACGTTCCGGCAGGCCTTTGGTATAATCCAGTCGTTCGCAGGAAATGATATTCTGCGCATCGCCCAGCTCGCGTTTCATGGCGGCCATTTTGGGCGGCAATGCGCCTTCCGCCATTTCCTGAATGCTGTCCGGCGCGATGCCAATTGGATAAACCGCCGTCATAAACGTATTGCCGAAGGCGCGATGGGTTTTCGCGCCGATCGGCTGTAGCGCGGTCAACTGTCCGAGGTTGTCGAGAAACGCCATCCGATCGTTTTCCGTCTGGAATCCGAGCAGGTCGAATTCGCACAACATTTGCAGCAGCGCTTCACTGGTGGGTAATGCATTGAATGTTTCCGGCGTAGGAAAGGGAATATGCAGGAAGAATCCAATACGGTTAGTGACGCCTGCTTTGCGCAACGCGGCGGCAAACGGCAGCAGGTGATAGTCATGGATCCACAAAATATCGTTCGGTTTAATCAATGGCTGCAGGCGTTTCGCCAGCAGTTGATTCACTCGCTGGTAGCCTTCCCAGGCTTCGCGCTGAAACTGCACCAGATCGATACGGTAATGGAATGCGGGCCAGATGACGGCGTTGGCAAATTGGCAGTAATACAGATCATAGTCATTTTGATTTAGCGGAACCGAAGCATAAGTGATGCCGTCCTTTTCCAGCAGATTCAGGTCATCCTTTTCTTCACCGGATATTTCACTTATCTCTCCGCTCCAGCCGAACCATAATCCCCCGGTGGTTTTCAGCGCGTCGAGAAGACCTACCGCTAATCCGCCGGCGCCAGACTTGGTGTTATCGGGAATGGCGATACGGTTAGATACCACAACCAGGCGGCTCATCATCTTAACTCCTTGCCGAATTTATCTTGATCTTGCCGTAAGCGTATTTGCTCAAGCCAGCGGTAAACATCCGCGACCTGCCTGAGGCGGTAACAGGCATGGCCTGAATCGTCTCCAACCTTCACGGAAATACCTTGCATAGCGTTCACGACCAGAAATCCCTGCTCATCCGTCAGGTCGTCGCCAATAAAAACCGGCGTCCGACCGATGAAAGGGGCCTCGCGCATAAAAGCGCCGATCGCCGCGCCTTTATCAGCGCCTTGCGGCTTTATCTCCACCACGCACTTGCCGGGCTGAAGCGTCAGTTGGGGAAACCGCGCCACGGCGGATTCCGCCAGCGCCAATATTTGATATCGATAGGACATCGCCTGACGGTAGTGCAGGGCGAAGGCCATGCCTTTGGCTTCCAGGCGGGCGCCGGGCATGTCGACGATGCCAGATTCCAGCATCCGGCGTAAGGGAGTCGCCACGTTGGCCGCCAGCGCGATCCGATGCAGGTTACCTTCGCCGTCGCGCCGTTCCGCGCCATGTATCCCTGCCAGCGGCAGTTTGAGCGGCGCGGTCAGTTTATCGAGTTGTTCGATGGGGCGACCCGATACCAGCGCCAGCGCGCCGCGGCATAATGCCGATAGCGCCTGTAAATCAGCGCGCACAGCGGAAGGGATGGTAACCGCGTCCGGATGAGGCTGAATTTCCGCCAGCGTGCCGTCTACATCGAAAAAGAACGCGTATTGCCGATCGTTGGTTAGAGGAATAGGCGGAGTATCTGTGGTGTTGGCCGCTATGGTGATGGTCAAACTGTGTCTCCTGTGTGCTCGTGTTCGCACCGCACTGTGTACGCTGCATGGCGTTGCGCGACAGGTGGTCGCGAAGCCGATGCGGGCGCGTCAAGTGAAGTCCTTGAATCGCAATCGCGCGAGGAGTATCTGATGCCACGGTGAGGAAAACGTTCGCCGTAGCTGAAATAACTTAAGCGGCGAACGGGGGGGAACGGCTATTTGAGACCAGTTCGTTAAGGCATCCGTGCTTCAAGCCAGTAACGATAACCCGCTAACGACCACCTGACTGTAAACATCAATATCCTTAGTGTAGACGCTAATGACTATTTGTCTATACAATTCGGTCATTTTATGACCGCCAATGTTATGTTGGCGGACATTGTTCATTTCATCACGTCGGCGCAGGCGAGTCAGGGCAGGCGAGGGTTAAAAAATCCGGCGCTGTCAGCGCCGGATTGGAGGGGGAGGTGAAATGCCCGCGATGAGGTCATGCGCCCTGAACGTTAATGCCAGCGGTCATTTGACCGGTGGGTTTCATGTCCGCGTCTATCATCCTGGTGATGGCGGTCCGGGTTATGATGCTTGCCCACGACAATACAGCCACTGAGCAAAAACACGGAAATCAGGCAGAGGACGGCAACTGGTTTTTTCATCATCATTTCCTTTTTTGTCGGGCCTGTTATCGGCTGAACAACGGATGCAAGGTTAATCTTATTCGTTAAAAACTGAACCGTTCGGTATAACTTATCGGGTTATGAATAAAAATCAACATGCACCGTATGAGAAATAAATAATTAAGAATGTTCCTGCCGTTGCAAATGCCGCGGCGAGTTTATCCGTTGACTCCGTGACTGGGCGATATGTCGCCAGTTGCCGCGTTGCTCTTGCCGATATCGCTTCAGCGATATTGTCTCTATCTTCCCACTGTTCCCAGCCTTTCTGCTTGACGAGCGCCAGACCGGCGTTCTGCGCTTAAATCCGCTGATGGTAAAGATAACCCCCGTATTGTCTTTTCCCTGCGTCAGGAACCAATCGGTGATTTGTTTGTTGACCGCATCGGTACGGCTTGCCGCCGCGCCGGTAGGCTGCGAAGCCTGAAGTATGATTTCGCCCTGATCCTCATTGGGCAGGAAACTGTCCGGCGAGCGCCACATCAGCAGCCCCAGGACGCCGTACAGCAGCATCATACCCAGTAGTCGGCGAAGTACGCGCACAACCTTGTGTTGATAGGAACGCTCGGTATTGTCATAAAAGCGGTTGAATTTCGCGAAAAGAACTTTGCTCGGAGGAGGATTATGCTTAAGCAAGATACCGCACAGCGCCGGCGTCAAGGCGAGCGCTTAGCCTTGGAAAGACAAATATGGCATACTTAGCCGATAACTACTCTGTTTAGTTATTGATATTCCTTTTTATGTATCGATATTCTGCCAAGCCCAAAGAGACCGTATGAGAACATTAACAGAAGAACGGCGACAGGCCATTATTACCGCTGCCTCGCAGCTTTTTCAGGAAATAGGCTATGAGCGGACATCAATGAATGAAGTTGCCAAGCGGGTTGGCGGCTCCAAAGCGACGCTTTATAACTATTTCACGTCGAAAGAAGAATTATTTGAAACGGTAGTTCGTACCTATAGCGCCCGCTTTTTGACGGACGCCGCCGCTGAACTGAAGGCGGCGGGAAGCGAAGATCTGTCCCTGGAGTCCAAACTGACCCGGTTCGGCGAGCGTATGCTTGAGGCGCTCACCGGCGATAATCAGGCGTTGCAAATTTATCGCGTGGTGGTGGGGGAAGCCGGACATTCCGATATCGGTAATCTGTTTCGCGAGTCCGGAATTCGCGACAGTATGGAAAAGCTTGCCCGGGTGATGGCCGATGCGGTACAGAAAGGGGAGCTGATCGACGCCGAACCGATGCTGCTGGCGACGCAGTTCGCCGCGCTGGTTAAGGCTGAAACCGATGCGCTGCTCTTTCAGCGCGAGTTGCCGTGCTTCACGCGTGAGAAAATTCAGCAAATGGTCGGCGACGGTGTCCGGCTGTTTCTCAACGGGGCGGTCCCGGCGGCAAAAGCGTAAAAATAATCATCGGCGGGTTCTGTTGTCCGGCGTCGGCTTAGCACGTTGACGCCGGTCAGCTGGTGATTGCCTGAATCGGCGCGTTTTCTTTATCGCTTTCCCGATCGTTTTATTTCAGCGCTGAACTTCTCAACGTCATCATTCCGGGCTTGACAATATGCGCATACAGCGTCACTTCATTATGTATGCCATGCAGACTGACCGTCATGATCGGAAAGAGGCAGGCAAGAGCGAAAATGACGACGGAGGTGAGAGCGAGCGGCAGCATACGCGGCGTCATTATGCCGTCGCCATGCCAAAGCACCGATCGACAGTGGTTGCACAGCGCCGTTTGGCCGGAGGTATTCTCATACCGGCGTAGGGGATAGCCGCCCGCGGTATATCGGTTGTCAGAAGCTGTAGCTGACGCCGGCGGAAACCATGCCGATGCCTTCTTTGTCCACCATCGGACTGTTCTTCACTGCATCCGGCAGCGCTTCATAGCGCGCGGAGGCGAAGGTAACCCAGGCCGGAGTGATGCGGTAGCGTACCGCCAGCTCGGCATAAGGCGTGAAGCTGTCTTCCGGCGTATAAGCGGCCAGTCCGCTGCGCAGCGATTCGCTCTGGCTGACGCCAAAGTAATATTTATTCAGATCCTTGCTGTCCCAGCGCACGCCGACTTTGGGCAAAATCTCCCAGTCATCCAGTTTGATTGGATACAGATACGCGGCATTGGCGGAAAGTCCGTCGCTGTTATCCAATACATCACCGGCGACGGAAGCGTTGAAATGACCGAAATCAGTACGCAGGGTATATTCCAAACCCGCAACCGCGGTTGAATCACGCTTGTCCAGGCGTTTCATCCGCCGGTCGTCGCTGTCTTTGGGTTTGAACTGGCGGCCATCATAGGCGGCAAAAACATCCAGCTGATTTACCTCGTCCTTCCACAGATGGAGCCCGCCTTTTACCCCATGGAAAAACAGATAATCGCTTTCATAACCAACCAACGGGAATGGAAAGATAGTGGGATCCGTATCACGATAAGGGCTTTGGGCCGCTCCGGCGGACAGGCCCAAAGACCAGTCCCCAGCCAGGGCGGGCGCCGAACACAATAATGGCAGTAAAAGCAACCGGTGATATTTGCGAACAGAAAGGATTCTCATCATGTTATCTCTTTAGGTTTGAATCAATGGGCGCGTAATGACCGGTGATTACTTCAACATCTCGGCCAACTCTTCGGCCCCTTTGTCAATGCCCACCTCTGCGGCGCTAAGCGAACCGACGCTGGCGGAGACATTCATGGCGTTCGGATACTGTTTGGCGACGTAGGCATACAGCAAACGATTGGTGGCGGCATCGAAAATTTCAACGGCGTAATTCACAGAACCGCTGAAGATGCCCTGACCGCCACGAATCGACTGGACGATGTTGTAAGGGCCTCCGGCCAGATCGAATTTGGTGACGGTGCCGACGACCTGAGGCGTGGTATCCGCGCCGGTCAGCGTCAGTTTCAGACGCAGAGTATCCGGCGCGGGGGCCGTGGCTTGCCGGAAGTGCGGACGCAACGTTTCCGCAAATGTCTTCTGCATATAGGCGGCAAGCGCCTGACGGTCGGACAGTTCCATATCGCCGAATTGACCATCCGCTCCCTGATATAGCGTTACCGGATCGATGATGATGCTTTGGTATTTTGCCCAGTCCACCTGCGTGGCGTAGCGGTAGGGAATACGATCAGACTCATCGCCGGTATTGGCCGTCAACTGTGAAGCGGAATCGATACCGGTATAGCGTACGGGCTGATTACCAGCACAACCGGTAATCAGCATGGCAAGGCCCAGCAAGGCCGGGTAGGTAACCCGAGATGACATGGTCATTTGAAATATCCTGTAATAATTAATGGACTGATTACGAATTGATGCCGACTTTCAACGCTGCGATCAGCAGAGGGAATATGGCGTCTTGATTCCCTGAATACTCGCCAGGCAAGCGCATGGCGAACATGTTGAAGGTTGTTTATAACTGTACGGGCTAGTTTTGCATCGCCATCATTAGGTTGTCAATAAAATGTTTCATAATTTAAATTTATAAACCGCAAGGCGCCGGGCAGGTTCACCTGTGCGCCAGATAGAGAGGTATGAGCTGCGTTGATGTATTGTCCAGACGCCGCGAATGGCGCTGTCAGACAAGGGCTGAGTTGATGATGGCGATAGCGAGGATCCAGAGGCGCCAGCGACATATTGGCTTATTCGGCGACCTGCTCTCTGGAGACATCGAGCGATCCATCACTGGGCAGATGGCGAATTCGGCTACGAATCCATGGCGTTAAGGGCCGCCCTCGCACGCACGAATCCCGCGTATCATCGCTAACGCCTATCGCGTCGCGCAGCCGCGCCATTGCCCCGACGCCTTCATAAAAGTGCAATAAAGCATTGCTAGCTTTATGCACGCTATTTGACTGCAAGGGATATTGCGCCGGGGAAAGCTAAGGCTCGTTAAATAATAATAGTGAGTACGGGGTTATGATTTTTTTCTGGTTTGCTATCCAGTCGGCGCCGGGCACCGTTGCGGCGCCCGACGAATGACTCTTTTGTCTC
Organism: Brenneria bubanii; assembly: GCF_022378355.1. Taxonomy (GTDB): domain Bacteria; phylum Pseudomonadota; class Gammaproteobacteria; order Enterobacterales; family Enterobacteriaceae; genus Brenneria; species Brenneria bubanii. The sequence continues at coordinate 16,779 of NZ_JAKMAJ010000015.1, read as the reverse complement.
TGCGGCCGGCATTGTCGATGGTGCTTTGGCAACGTTTTCTATTCTGGGGATTACTGTTGCTGATCGCTCAGCAACTGGCGGCGTTAAGCTGGCGCCTGTGGCTACCCGAACTCGTGCCTGCCGGTATCGCGCCCGCCGTGTCCGCGCCGGCTATGCCGCCGGTGGCAGCGCGCGCCACGGCGACGACGCTGACCTTATTTGGCCTTCCTTCCGACGGGCGGATGCCATCCGCAGCCGTCAATCCCGCTCTGCTGACGGATCTTCCGTTGACTGCGCTTAAGCTGCGGTTAACCGGCGTGCTCGCCAGTCCTGACCCAAAACGTTCGATTGCCATTATCGCCAAAGACAATCAGCAGTTCAGCCGCAGCGTCGGCGACGCGGTTCCCGGCTATGCAGCCAAAGTGACGGCGATTTCCGCCGATCGGGTGGTGCTTGAATACCAGGGGCGTTATGAAGCCTTACGTTTATACGACGATGCCGCGCCGCCGCAGGCCTCTGGCGGCGAACCCTCCCTAGCGCAATTAAAAGCGCGGCTACAGAGCAAGCCGATGCAAGTGATGGATTACATCACGATTTCTCCGGTGATGAACGGCAACGCGCTGATCGGTTATCGCCTCAATCCCGGCAAACAGAGCGAGCTCTTTCACCGGGTCGGTCTGCATGAAAACGATCTGGCCGTGGCGCTTAATGGCCTGGATTTACGCGATGCGCAGCAGGCGCAACAGGCGATGGAGCAATTACCCGGCCTGAGCGAAATAACCCTCACGATTGAACGCGAGGGGCAACGACAGGACATTTATCTGGTAGCCGGAGATGACTAATTGTTAAGTAGAAAAATAAAGCCGCGCTGGCGTTTGCTGGGAGCCGGCGTGCTGTTGATGTGGGTTTCCTGTGGCTGGGGCGCCGAATTTTCCGCCAGTTTTAAAGGGACGGATATTCAGGAATTCATTAACACGGTGAGCAAAAATCTGAACAAAACGGTGATTATCGATCCGGCGGTGAAAGGCACGATTACGGTACGCAGCTATGACATGATGAACGAAGAGCAGTACTACCAGTTCTTCCTCAGCGTGCTGGATGTCTATGGCTTCGCCGCTATTCCGATGGATAACGGCGTGTTGAAGATCATCCGTGCCAAAGACGCCAAAACCGCGGCGGGGCCGGTGGCCAGTGATGCGCGGCCCGGACTGGGCGATGAGGTGGTCACCCGGGTGGTGCCGGTCAATAACGTGGCCGCGCGCGATTTGGCGCCGTTGCTGCGCCAGCTTAATGACAACGCCGGGGCGGGTAGCGTGGTGCATTATGAGCCATCCAACGTCCTGCTGATGACCGGCCGCGCGGCGGTGGTCAAACGGCTGATGGCGATCGTCGAACAGGTCGATAAGGTCGGCGATCGCAACGTAGTGACCGTGCCGCTGGCGTATGCTTCCGCGGTTGAAGTGGTCAGGATGGTGACGGAGCTGAATAAAAACGAGGGTAAATCGGCGTTGCCCGGCAGCATGGTGGCCACGCTGGTGGCGGACGAACGAACCAACTCGATAATGGTCAGCGGCGAACCGAATTCTCGGCAGCGGACCATCGGGATGATAAAGCAGCTCGATCATGAACAGGCGGTGCAGGGCAATACCAAAGTCATTTATCTGAAATACGCCAAAGCCAGCGATCTGGTTGAGGTACTGAACGGGGTCAGCGACAGCATCCAGGGCGAACAAAAAAACGCCAAGCCGGCGCAGGCGCTGCTGAAGGATGTCACCATCAAGGCGCACGATCAGACCAACTCGCTGATTGTCACCGCGGCGCCGGACGTGATGCGCGATCTGGAGCAGGTGATCGAGAAGCTGGATATTCGCCGTTCCCAGGTGCTGGTGGAAGCGATTATTGCCGAGGTTCAGGACGCGGACGGGCTGAATCTCGGCATTCAATGGGGCAATAAGCATGCCGGCATGACGCAATTCACCAATACCGGTCTGCCGATCGCCAGCGTGGCGGCCGGTGCGGAACAATACCGCCAGGATGGCACGGTGGATAGCACGCTGGCGAGCACCATCAACAGTTTCAGCGGCATCGCCGCCGGGTTTTATTCCGGCAACTGGGCGATGTTGCTGACCGCGCTCTCCAGCGACAGTAAAAACGACATTCTGGCGACGCCGAGTATCGTTACGCTGGACAACAAAGAAGCGACGTTTAACGTCGGTCAGGAGGTGCCGGTGCTGTCCGGCTCGCGCACCACCTCCGGCGATAATATTTTTAACACCGTCGAGCGTAAAACGGTCGGTATCAAGCTGAAGGTCAAGCCACAGATTAACGAAGGGGATTCGGTGCTGCTGGAAATAGAGCAGGAGGTTTCCAGCGTGGCCGACTCCTCCTCCAGCAGCAGTGCGGAGCTGGGGGCGACCTTTAATACCCGGACGGTGAACAACGCGGTGCTGGTCGGCAGCGGGGAAACCGTGGTGGTTGGCGGCCTGCTGGATAAAAGAACCCAGGAAACGGCGAGTAAAGTGCCGTTTCTGGGGGATATTCCGCTGCTGGGCCGTTTATTTCGCTCCGATAGCAAACAGGTGTCGAAACGCAATTTGATGCTGTTTATTCGCCCGTCGATTATCCGCGATAGCCAACAGTACCGCCATGCCTCGGCGGATAAATACCATGCATTCGCCCAGGAACACGAACAGCAACGTCAGGGGGAAAGTATCCTGACCGACGACGTGCTTAAACTGCCGCGCGAAGGCAACAATGCCTACACCTTCAGACAGGTGCAGTCGGCGATAGCCGCGTTCTATCGGCCGGGGGAGCGATGAACGATCGCGAGTCAGGCGGCGGCGAGCAGCGCCCGTTGTTGCCCTTTGCCTGGGCGCGAGCGCAGCAAATCCTGCTGTTACAGGAGCAGGCGGCGTACCGGGCGATCTGCATGGCGCAGACCGCGGCCCCGGCGCTGCTGGAAGCGCGGCGGGTGGCCGGCGGCCCGTTGAGCGTGCAACTGGTGAGCGAAGAAGCATTCGAACATCAACTGGTCGCTTGCTATCAGCGCGATTCCAACGAAGCTAAACGCATGATGGAGGACATCGGCAACGACATCGATTTCTACACCTTGGCGGAAGAGTTGCCCGACAGCGACGATCTGCTGGATGCCGACGACGATGCGCCGATTATTCGCCTGATCAACGCCATGCTGACCGAAGCGATAAAAGAGAAGGCTTCGGACATCCATATAGAAACCTATGAGCGCCACTTGCAGATCCGCTTTCGGATCGACGGCGTGCTGCGTGAAATTTTGCGCCCCCGGCGCAAGCTGGCGTCGCTGCTGGTATCGCGCATCAAGGTGATGGCGCGGCTGGATATCGCTGAAAAGCGCGTGCCGCAGGATGGGCGCATGGCGCTGCGCATCGGCGGTCGGGCGGTCGACGTGCGGGTATCCACGCTGCCTTCAAACCATGGCGAGCGCGTGGTGTTGCGGCTGCTGGATAAAAACAGCGTGCCGCTGGATCTGGCGCTGCTCGGTATGTCCGCTCATCTGCAGCAACAGATGAATGACCTGATTCACCGCCCTCACGGCATCATCCTGGTCACCGGCCCGACCGGTTCGGGCAAAAGCACCACGCTGTATGCGGCGCTGAGACAGCTGAACGCGGCGGAGCGCAATATCATGACGGTGGAGGATCCCATCGAATACGAGCTGGACGGCATCGGCCAGACCCAGGTCAACCCGCGGGTGGAGATGACCTTTGCCCGCGGGCTGCGCGCCATTTTGCGTCAGGATCCGGACGTGGTGCTGGTGGGGGAAATCCGCGACGGCGAAACGGCGCAGATTGCGGTGCAGGCTTCGCTGACCGGCCATCTGGTGCTGTCCACGCTGCATACCAATAGCGCGCTCGGCGCGCTGCCGCGCCTGCAGGACATGGGCATTGAATCCTTTTTACTGGCTACCTCGCTGTTGGGGGTGCTGGCGCAACGCCTGGTGCGAACGCTGTGCCCGGATTGTCGGCACCCCTGGACGGTCGATGGGCAACAGGCCGTGCAGATGGGGATCGCGCCCGGCAGCCAGATCTACCGGCCGACCGGCTGCGCGTTGTGCAATTTCACCGGTTATCGCGGCCGTACCGGCATTCATGAGTTGCTGACGATCGACGAGCGGGTACGTGCGGCGATCCAGCGCGGCGAGGGCGAACTGGCCATCGCGCGGATGTCGGGCGTCCAGCGCGCGTCAATGCGTCAGGACGGGCTGGAAAAAGTACTGGCCGGCATCACCAGTTGGGAAGAGGTGGTGCGGATGACCACGGAGGAGTGACATGGCGCTATTCCACTATCAGGCGTTGAACGCGCAGGGCAAAAAGTGTCGCGGCATGCAGGAGGCGGATTCCACGCGCCAGGCGCGCCAACTGCTACGTGAGCAGGGACTGGTGCCGCTGGCGCTGGAAGAGGGCCGAGACGAACGCCAGGCCGCGCCGGCAGGCATGCGTCTGTTGCGGCGGCGCAACATCGGCGCCGCCGATCTGGCCTTACTGACTCGCCAATTGGCCACGCTGGTGGCCGCCGGGCTGCCGTTGGAAGAAGCGCTGGACGCGGTGGCGCGCCAGAGTGAAAAACCGCGGTTGAGCGCGCTGATGGCCGGCGTGCGGGCCAAAGTTCTGGAGGGGCATGCGTTGGCGGAAGCGCTAAGCGGCTTCCCCGCCAGCTTTGACCGGCTGTATTGCGCCATGGTAGCGGCGGGGGAAACGTCCGGCCATCTGGATACGGTGCTCAACCGGCTGGCGGACTATACCGAACAGCGTCAGCAAATGCGCGGCCGGATACAGCAGGCGATGATCTACCCCTGTGTGCTGACCGTGGTGGCGATCGGGGTAGTGAGCATTTTACTGTCGGCGGTAGTGCCGAAAGTGGTGGAGCAATTTATCCATATGAAGCAGGCGCTGCCGCTTTCCACCCGCTTACTGATGGGGCTTAGCGATGCAGTGCGCCATATCGGCCCCTGGCTGCTGCTGGCGTTGCTGGCGGGGGCGTTGCTGGGCAAATCGCTATTGCGGCAGGAGAAAAGGCGCGTCGCATTCCATCGCCGTTTGCTGTGGCTGCCACTGTTGGGGCGCATTGCGCGCGGCCTGAATACGGCGCGTTACGCCCGCACGCTGAGTATTCTCAACGCCAGTTCGGTGCCGTTGCTACAGGCGATGCGCATCAGCGGCGATGTGATGAACAACGATTACGCGCGTTACCGGCTGGCGCAGGCCACCGAGGCGGTACGCGAAGGGGTGAGTTTGCATAAGGCGCTGGAGCAGACCCGGCTATTTCCGCCGATGATGCGCCATATGATCGCCAGCGGCGAACGCAGCGGTGAACTGGACAGCATGCTGGCGCGGGCGGCGGATAATCAGGACCGCGAGTTCAGCGCCCAGATAACGCTGGCGCTGGGGCTGTTTGAGCCGTTGCTGGTCGTCACTATGGCGGCCATCGTGCTGTTTATCGTTATGGCGATACTACAGCCGATTCTGCAATTGAATACATTAATGAGTTCATGAAGTTAGCGAAAATTTTAGCGATGGAGAAAACGGATGCAGCAGCGTCAGCGTGGTTTCACCCTGTTAGAGATCATGGTGGTTATCGTTATTCTGGGCGTGTTGGCCAGTCTGGTGGTGCCTAATTTGATGGGTAATAAAGAGAAGGCCGATCGGCAGAAGGCGACCAGCGATCTGGTGGCGCTGGAAAGCGCACTGGATATGTACAAGCTGGATAACCACCGTTATCCCAGCACCGAGCAGGGATTAGTGGCGCTGGTGACGAAAAGCAACCTGGCGCCGGAGCCGCGCAACTATCCGCAGGATGGCTATATCCGCCGTCTGCCGAAGGATCCGTGGGGCAATGATTATCAGCTCCTGAACCCCGGCCAACACGGCCAGTTGGACGTCTTTTCGTTCGGCCCGGACGGTATGCCGGATACCGATGACGATCTCGGCAACTGGAACCTCGGCGGGAAATAGCCGATGGCCGGTGATGTGCGCGGCTTCACGCTGCTGGAAATGATGCTGGTGGTGTTGCTGATCGGCAGCGCCGCCAGCCTGGTAATGATGTCATTTCCCGCCGACCGGCGGGTGGACGCCGCATATCAGTTGGCGCGTTTCCAGGCGCAGTTGGATTTCGCGGTGGATAACAGCCAGTTGCATGAGCAGTTGCTGGGTATCAGCATTTATCCCGACCGCTGGCAGTTTAACGTGCTGCAGCGCCGGCAAACCGATCAACCGGATAGCGGCGATGGCGATGATGTGTGGCGCGGCTATCGCTGGCAGCCATGGCAACCCCGGCGTCTGGCGGCGTCGGCGCAACTGCCGGCCGCCGTGCGTCTTGAACTGCATCTGCGCGACGCCGGGGAAGGCGATAAGCAACCGGCCATTTTGATTCTGCCGGGCGGGGAGATAACCCCCTTCACGTTGGTTTTTCATCATGCGCAACAGGGCATTTCATCCTGGCTACAGGTGGACGACAGCGGACGGATAAGCACTTCGCTGAGCGATAACGGTGAGGCGGCGCCATGAGACGGCAGCAGGGGATGACGTTACTGGAGGTGCTGGTCGCGGTCAGCGTTTTCGCACTCGCCGGTCTGGCGTTATTGAAAGCCACGACGCAGCAGGCCGCCGGCATCGGCCGTCTGGAAGAGAAAACTTTTGCCGCCTGGATTGCGGAAAATCAGCAGGTGAGGCTGCGGTTGGAGCAAACCTGGCCGGAAACCCGCTGGGTAAGCGGCGAAACCCAGTTTGCCGGCGAGCGCTGGTATTGGCGCTGGCAGGGGGTAGCGACCGGCGACAGCCAACTGCGGGCGTTGGACGTGGAAGTCCGACGGCAGAAAAACGCGGTATCGGCCGAGGGGTACTTACGCACTTACGTGGTGCGTCAGGGCGCGGGGAGCGGCGGGTGAAGCGCGGGCGTAATCAAGGCTTCACGTTGCTGGAGATGCTGTTGGCGCTGGCTATTTTCGCCGCGCTGAGCGTCGGCGCCATGCAGGTTTTGCAGGCAGTGCTGCGCAACGACGAGCTCGCACAGCATAAAGCCGAACGCCTGGCGCAGTTGCAGCGCGCCTTCGGTCAGTTGGACGGCGATTTTTCCCATCTGATTGCGCGCCGCAGCCGTGCGAACGAGCAGCTGTTTTATGCCGCCCGCTATCAGATGAAAAGCGACGATTGGGCGGTGACATTTACCCGTAATGGCTGGCCCAATCCCTTCGGGTTGCTGCGCCGTTCGGAGTTACAGCTGGTCAGCTATCGTTTGCAAAACCGGCAGCTCCAGCGGTTGCACTACCGTCACCCTGACCCGTTGCCGGGCGAGGAGCCGATAGTGACGCCGTTGCTGAGCGGCGTGGAGGGGTTTCGCCTGCGCTTTTTCGCTAACGGCACATGGCGGGAGCGCTGGGACAGCAGCACGCGCCTGCCGCAGGGTATCGAAGTGGTATTGATACTGGCCGATTACGGCGAGCTATCGCGGCTATTTATCGTGACGACGGGCGAAGAGGCATGATGCGCAGGCAGCGCGGCGTCGCGCTCCTGGTGGTGTTGCTGATGCTGGCGCTGATGGCGGCATTGGCCGCTGCGATGGCCGAACGCAGCGGACGCAGTTTGCTGCGCGCCGAAGGGCAACTTGGCCGCCAGCAGACCAAATGGTATGCGCTGGGCGCGGAATCGCTGGCGGGCAATATCCTGCTGCGTGACGCGCTGGATTCGCCGCAGCGTACCCATCTGGCGCAATTCTGGGCGCAGCAGGGGCGCCAGTTTCCGGTGGATGGCGGAGAGATTCAGGGCCGGATACGCGACGGCCGCGCCTGCCTTAATCTCAATGCCATCAACCAATCGGCTGATAATAACGGCACCGCGTTGACCACGCCTTATCCTGCGCAAGTATTGCACTATCTGCTGATCAATCTGGGCGAGGAGGATGTGCGGGCGCAGCAGGTGACGGGGGCGGTACGCGACTGGATCGACGCCGACGGCTATCCGGCGGCCAACGGCGCGGAGGATGCGTCTTACGCCTCGCTTTCGCCGCCTTATCGTCCCGCCAACCAGCCGATGAGCGATATCAGCGAGCTACGCACGGTATACGGCGTCGACGCCGACCTCTATCAGCGCCTGCTGCCTTACGTTTGCGTATTACCGCAGGAAACGTTGGCGATCAATATTAATACCCTGAGCGAGGAGCAGGCGCCTTTGCTGGCGGCGCTGTTGCTTAATCAACTGGACAGCGGACAGGCCGCGGCATTGCTGAGCCTGCGGCCGCGTACCGGCTGGGAAAGCCTGGACGAGCTGTGGCGGGCGGATCTGCTGCGCGACATCGATAACGCCACCGCCCGGCAGTTCCTGACGGTAAAAAGCGATGTGTTTGTTGTTGATCTTCACGTGCGGGTGGGCGACAGCGATATCCATCAGCGCAGTTTGTTGCGCCTTAACGATAGAAAAATCACCGTATTGCAAAGGAAATATGGCTGGGACAGGGCGGAGGAGCCGTGATTAAACAGAACAAGGCGGATGGGAAGCTGCGCCTGGTTGTGCGTCTGGCGCACGATGAACAAGGCGAGATCGGCTGGTTGCTGTGGTCGGATGCCGCGGCGCGGGCCGTGGCCCGGGGGCAAGGTTCGCTTGCGTCCGTGCGTGCGGCGCTGGCGCCTTATGACGCGGTGAACCCGGCGCAGGTGCTGGTGCCCGCTACCGGCATCGCGTTCCATCAGGTGAGTTTATCACGCCGGGCACGGCGTCAGCAGGAGCAGGTGATTCCTTTTATGTTGGAGGATCAGCTCGCCGCGGATATTGAACAGCTGCACTTCGCCGTACTGGAATGGCGCGGTGAGCAAGCCGCGGTGGCGGTGGCGGCGAAAGCGCTGATGCGCCAGTGGACGGCGCAGTGCGCCGAACTGGGGATCGGCGTTGCGCGTCTAGTGCCGGACGTTTTGGCGCTACCGTTGCATGACGAGGGATGGAGCGCGTTGCGGGAGCAGGATGTCTGGCTATTTCGTCAGTCGCGCTGTCGCGGCATGGCCGCGGAAACGTCATGGCTGCCGGCGCTGTTGAACGCCTGTGCGCCGCTGCCGCCGGTATGCTGCTACGGCGATCTGCCGGACTGTGGCCTAGAGTGGCGGCAGCAGCCGGTCGCCGATGTGCTGACGCTGGCGGCGATGGGCGGCAATCTACCTGCGGTAGATCTACGCCAGGGCGAATTCGCCGCATCAACGCCGTGGCGTCAGGGGCGGGCAACCTGGCGGCGCATCGCGCTGGCATCGGTATGCTATCTGGGGCTGCTGGCGACAGACGCCGCCTGGACGCACTATCAGCATTATCAGCAGGCGAATTACTGGCGTCAGGAAAGCGTGCGCGTTTATCGGCAACTCTTTCCGGCAGAGAACAACGTGGTGAATCCACGCGTACAAATGCAGCAGCATCTTCAGCGCCTGACGGACGATGGTCACGCCTCGCCGTTGGCGCAGCAGTTGGCGCAATTACAGCGGTTGATGTCGCGCAACGCCGGCGTGGCGTTGCAAATGCTGGCCTATGACGGCTCGCGCGGCGAATGGCGTCTGGATTTACGCGCCGCCGGCTACCAAGAGCTGGAGCAACTTCAGCGGCAGGCTGCCGCGGCCTATCAGGTAACGCCCGGCGAAATGAGGCAAAGCAGTGGCGGTGTTGAAGGCCGCCTGGTGTTGAGGATCAAGCAATGAATGCACTACGCCGCCGCTGGTTGTCGATTAGCGCGCGTGAACGCGTGCTGTTGACGATTTGCGCCCTGTCGATCGCGTTATGGCTTGGCTATTACCTGATCTGGCAGCCATGGCAGCAACGCGAGGGCCAATGGCGGTTGATTGCCGAACGCGAACGGCAGACGGCGATCTGGCTACGGCAGCAGGCGCCGCGTATTAAACAGGCTGCCGGGGCCCCTGCGGCGCAGGGTGAATCACAACTTGGGCTTTCCGCCCAGGTGGCGCGCAGCGCCAGCCGTCACGGGTTGAATATCATTCGACTGCAACCGCAGGGGCGGCAAGTGACGGTGACGCTGACACCGAGCGATTTCAATACGTTGATACGCTGGTTGAGCGAGCTGGAAGGCGACGCGGTGAAAACGCAGATCCTGGAGGTCAGCGCCGTGCCTGCCGAAACGGGCAGGGTGACGGTCGGCAAGCTGCTGCTGGAACGCACCGATGCGGGCTAACGTACGGCTGGCTGCCGTGTTTATGCTGCTTTACCTGCTGTTTCTGATTGTTCAGCTACCGGCCGGCGTATTGATAAGCCGGATGCCCGCCGGCATCTCCGCCGCGCAGGCGGCGGGCACGCTGTGGCATGGCGAACTGCAGCAGGTGCGCTGGCGAACGCACGCCGTGGGGAATATCTCCTGGCGTCTCGGTCTGTCCGCGCTGACGCCGGTGTTGCATCTGCGGCTGCAAAACCCTGAAGGCATCAGCGGGCAGGGCAACGTTCGCGGCTGGGGCCGCCTGCAGTTTGAACAATGGCAACTGTCGGCGCCGGCGGATTATGCGTTGAGCCATCTGCCCCTTTCGGTTCCCCTGCGCGCGACCGGCAGGCTGCAGCTCCAGGTTCAGCGCGCCACCTTTGCGCAGCGGCGCTGCGATGCGCTGACGGCAACGCTGAGCTGGCGCGATGCGGTGTTGATAAGCCCGCTGGGCGGCGTTGAGTTGGCCAATCCGCTGGCGACGCTAAGTTGCCGCCAGGGAAATATTGATGCGCAAGTGCGGCAGAAATCCGCGCACCTGCAACTGTCGGGGCAGGGGGCGTTGATGCCTTCGGGACAGTACCGTTTCGCCGGCCGGTTAATGCGCGGGGATGGGTTGCCGACGGGCTTAAAACAGCTGTTGGCCGCCCAGCGTAATGTTAACGCGCGCGGAGAAATAGAGTTTCAGTATGAAGGGCGGTTAACGCCCGCCTTTTAAGCAAAATTGCGCGGCGTTGCGCAGCATTGACGGCGGCCATCAGGCCGAAATTGCCCGCGTTTTGCGGCTGTGCAAGGATGGCGCCCCATGATTTTCAGAGGAGCATGACGTGGATCGGTTAACGACGTTGAGTGAGGCCTATCCCGTAGGCTGGCTGGTATCGTTGGCGTTGCTGGGACTCATTGTGGGCAGTTTCCTGAATGTGGTTATCTATCGGCTGCCGCAAATGTTGGAGCGCCGCTGGCGTGACGACGCGCGGCGGCAACTGTCTCTCTCTCTGGACGAAGCGGCGCCGCGCTACGATTTATTGCTGCCGCCTTCCTCCTGTCCCGGATGCCGGCGGCCGATTGCGGCCAAAGATAATATTCCGCTGCTCAGTTGGTTGTTGCTGCGCGGCCGCGCCCGTTGCTGCGGATGGCGCATTCCCTGGCGTTATCCCTTGCTTGAGCTGGCCGGTATGCTGCTGTTTTTACTGGCCGGCTGGCTGATACCCGTGGGGTGGGAACTGGCCGGCGCTTTGCTGTTGCTGCCGTGGTTGCTGGCATTGGCGGCGATTGATGCCCGCACGTGGCTGCTGCCGGATGTGCTCACTTTGCCGCTGCTGTGGCTGGGGCTTGGCTTCAACCTGTGCGATACCTTTGTACCTCTGGCGCAGGCAGTGGTCGGCGCGATGGCCGGTTACCTGCTTCTCTGGTGCTTGCTGTGGGGCTTTAAGCTGCTGCGCGGTATGGAGGGCCTGGGCTACGGCGACCTGAAACTGCTGGCTGCGCTGGGCGCATGGTTGGGCTGGCAGGCGTTGCCGCATCTGCTGCTGATTGCCGCGGGCGGCGGCGTGTTGGCGACGTTGATACAGCGCGGCATAACGGGGCGGTCCGTCACGCAGCCGCTGGCCTTCGGCCCCTGGCTGGCGTTGGGCGGCGCGGTTTGCCTGTTGTTGCAGGTGACGGGGATGACGGGATGAGGTGTGTTTATTGTTCAACGGGGACAACGGCGCCGAGTCATTCAGCGCCGTTGTGCTCAACGATCTTTACTCCAGTTTGAGTTTTAGCCCGGTCGCTGAGTGTTCCGGCGTGGCCTGAAAACCGTCGACCGTGATGTTACTGAACTTGCCGCTGAAGCTGGCGCTTTTGATGACTTCAAGCACGTCGCCCGCCTGCGGTTGATAGCCGTCGCGGAAACTGATTTCGAGACCGCCGCCGACGATATCCACCGTACTGGTCGAATTTATCCGCCCGGCGCCATCCTGGCCCAGCGAGAGCGCCAGCGTCGCCTCCGCCAACTGTGTGTAGCGGCCGACAAGGTTTACCGTCTTGTCGGCATGGCCCGCCAGTCGGCCCGCTTCAACGTAAACATCGCCAGTGCCAAATGCGTTATCCGCATCGGCCTGTAGCGTGCCTTCCTCCAGGATCGTACCGCCGGTGTAGCTGTTATTGCCGGCCAGGATCAGGGTTCCACTGCCTTTTTTGGTCAGTTTCCCGGCGCCGCTGATGTCGTTGCGCCAGCTATCCTGCGCGTTAAAGCCGCCGAGATTGCCATCCATGTTTACGGTTACGTCGCCGTTGAACGCGCCATAGCCGTCGGCCGCGTCAAACAGGTTCAAGCGACCGAAGCCTTCCGCATCGTCCAGCATCGGATAGCCGGACGGCAACGCGGTGGTCTTCAGGACCACGCGGCGTTGTTCGGCATCCAGGTAAGGCAAGCGCGTTTCCAGCAGCACTTCGGCACCTTTCGGCACCACGGCTTCGCGCGTGGTGTCCCCCGTTTGCTGGAAACCGAAGGTCAGGCGCGCGCGGTATTTTTCCTTATTGGCTTGATGGTCGGCAAAGCGATCGTCGGTGGTTGACGCGGAGTGCGCGAAATTGAGGAAGTCCGCCGGCTCCTGCGCGTTGACCGCGCTTATCAGCGTTTGGTGCGCCTGAGCGTAGGCTGCCTGGCGCGTAGCTTCATCCTGCGCGTAAATGTTACCCAAGGCCGACGCCTGGCCTAAAATGCGCCCGCCGATGACGTCCATCGGCGAATGCATCCCGGCGATAATGCGGTTTTCACCCAACTCCACGCCGCGCGCCACCATTTCCTGGAATCGCTCCGGCACCAGGTAGGCGATGGCGATGGCGTTACGCACGCTTTCCGCCGTGTGTCCGCTGGGAAAGCCGCCGTCGTTATTAGGCGTGCTGCTGGTGGCCGGAACCAGCGATGGGGCGATCACCACCTGATCGCTCCATCGCCAGGGGCGGGCATATTTGTAAAAGCGTTTGGCGGGTTCGGTCGAAGCATTGGTTCCCATCTTTTGAACGAAAGTAATCGCTTTACCGAATTCCGGGTTGGCGTCACCGCTAACGCCGGTGTTGTTGCCTTCATCGTCATATTTTACGGTGTTGGCATCAGCGGGAATGTCGGTGATGGTAGTGAACTGGCGTGCGGCGGTGCGCCATGCCTCGGTCAGCGGCCCTAAACCATCCGTGACGCTATAACCTTTGCCGCGCCGATCGTCCAGATAAGCGGCCAGCTCCTGTTCGTCCGTGCGTGAGGTTGTGGTGCGCATGGAGAAATCAATGTTTTCATCATGTACCGCCGTATCCAATACCCGGCCATCGGTTGCATCGCCCGGTATCCCTGTCCAGCTGGATTTGACGACGGCCGGGAAGCCGTCGCGCGCTTCGGCGGAGACGTCAGCGTCGACCAGCAGACTGCTGGGTTCCCATACCGTCAAAAAGCCGGCCAGCACGCGCACGCCGGCGTTGGTTTCTTGGGTCGCATAACGTGCGTCGCCGCGCTGGTTGGTATAAGCGTAATCGACGAAGGGAAGAACGCTGGATTCATTCTGCACGGGGGCGGTTTCAAGCTGGCCCAGCCCCACCGGCGGTTTGGCCGTTTCGACCGGGTTGTCGGTGGCGCCGCTGTTGCTGCCGTTATCACAGGCTGAGAGCAGACTCATTGCGCCGGCAAGCGCCAGCGTGAGCAATCGTTTACGTAACTTGGGGCGGTCGTCTTTGTATCCCATGGTAAAATTCCTGAATAATTGATTAGTGTAATAATTAAGTGGCGTGAGGAAACTATCAGTCGGTTATTACACAATGATGAAAATGCGTTACTCACCCACCTGAGCAGGCGCAATCGGCCGTTAACGCCGTGGCGAACCGACAATTGAATGGCATAACTGTCATTTTGCTGTGCTATAGACCCCTCTATCAACATCGTGGTGGCCGCTGCGCCGCACGTCATCATGGCAGAGACTGAGAGGGGAATGTGGCCGAATCGGCGCGGGAAAATTCAATGGGCTATCGTATGCCCGGTTATTTATTGGCGGCTTATGCGTTATTACTGGTGGCACTGGGTTGGTTTAGCGGCCAACGCTGGGGGACTGCGCCTTTGACGCCGTCGCCGCAACCGGCGCTCGTGCAGCGCGTTAACGTGCCCGTTGCGGAAAACACGCGGCTAAAACCTACGCCTGTCGTCGGCGAACCTGCGGCGGCGCCCGCCGCGCGGATGCGCGATGGCGAGCTGCCGATGCTGAACTACAGCGCGCATGTTTATACCACCGACGACAGTAAGCGCAGCATCACCCTGAACGGGAAGCGCTATCGTGAAGGGGACAGTCCGGTGGAAGGGGTAATCATTGAGCAGATTCAGCAGGATGTCACGGTGTTCAGCGTCAATGGAGAACCCTTTATCCTTGACGCGTTGCAAGACTGGCCGGGTGGAAAAATTGATAGCGAAGAGCAGGATCTACCCGGCCAACTCCCTCTTGATTAACCGTTTTGTTGTGAACGCATGGCGTCGATAAACGGCACCAGCGAACGGTTAAACGTCATGCACTGCGTCTCTTTCGGCGTAGTGTCTTCCAGCAGCCCCTGATACAGCGTATGGCTCAGTTGGGCCAGCGCCTGGTTATTATTGATATTCCATCCTTTCTGCTTAGCCAACGTTAATGCCGTCTGGTTAATGGTGGCGTCATCGGGCAGATCGCCGCGATTGCACTGTTGCCTCAGATAGCGGCTCGCCGCGATCAACGACGCTAACTGGTTCATCTGGGCGCTTTCCGGCACCGGCGCCAGACTGCTGACCGGCTTTGGCGCCGTTGGCGCAGACTGTTGGCAACCCGCCAGAACCAGGCTTGATAAGCTAATGAGTAATACTTTGGCCAAGGGTGAATTCATGATGATACATATCTGCTGTTTTAAGTGGCGTTCATTCTAACAAATCCCCCCCGCCAGTCACTGACTTCGTGTGATGAGCAGGGACGCGCAGCTGGCGGCCAGTTGAAAACGGTTAATAACATCATCGCACCATGGCAAACCGCGCGTTAACGGCGATTTAAATAAACGGTTCGCCCAGGGGCCGACTCAGCTTCAGACTCGCGCCAGCGCTGTTCAACCGCCGTGCGTCCGATTCTGTCTCACGCATCACTTCGCCTGTAAATGTGGTTAGCGTACGTCGGGATTGAGGCTGTAAGTGCCGGTCAGGCTCGCTTCAGCCAGAATGTGGCCGGCGATCGCCGATAACACGGCCGGCCCATCGAATTTTCCTTGCAGATTCAACCGCGGAATATCAAGCGCGTAGAGCGTAAAAATGTAGTCATGCGCGATGGCGTCATTCCACGGCGGACAGGGGCCGTCGTAACCGTAGTAATCGCCGCTCATCTGCGCATCGCTTTTAAACCAGGTCGTATAGTCATTAATGCCATGCCGCATGCCCGCTTTTGCAGGCAACGGCGGTTTTCCGCGCGGAGTAATGCCGCCGCTGTGGCTGCCGTCGGCAATCTCGTGAACCTGTGCGGGAATATCCACCAGCACCCAGTGGAAAAAATCCACGCGAGGCACGGTCGCCGCGACCGTTTTTCCTGCCTGATTGACGTCATCAAGGCTGCCTGGCGCATGCGGATCCCGGCATATTAATACCAACGATTGTGTTTGGGCCGGCTCATCGCGCCAGGCCAGGTGCGGGTTTTTATTGCCGGATAACGCCACATGTTGTTGCGGATCCGGCACAGCGAAAGCAAACGCCCCGGGAATAGGCGAACCTGATTTAAAACTGTGGCTGGTTAATTTCATTGATAACTCCTCATGGCTCAGAAAAGCGGCGTTTGGCGCGTGGCAAGGCAAGGGGGCGAACCCGCGACAATACTCTTGAGTATAGAGGGTTAATTCACCAGGAAATTCACTCATCCGATCATATTGATCATCTATTCCCTCGGCATGCGCTGAAGCGTGATTAGCGGGATGAGACGGCACGCGCTGGTGGACAGGCGCGGCCTTACGAAAAAACGGCGACCGCAGATCCCGCAATCTCGCTTTCCGCGGCGATGGCGATGTAATCGCCAGCCTTATCAAGGTCCGCCATGCGGCATCCTCTGCGCCGCCGGGCCAATGCTAAATGTATTCCGCCTTCTTCTCTATTAGCGATCATACTTATGACTGTAGGCAAGGTTTAACGTTAACAGAGGAGTAAAGATGGGTTTTCTTGGCTGGACCGCCGTCACCGGCGGCTTATTACTGTTGATGTCGTTGGCGTCGGGCTGGATCAAGCGCGGCCCGATAACCGTATTCGCCCTCTATCTGGCGGCTGGGGTGTTATGCGGGCCCTGGGTATTGGATGTGCTGCAGGTAGATATCGCGGCCCATGCCGAACTGGCAAAAAACATGACTGAAATCGCCATTGCCGCGTCGCTGTTTATTACCGGCCTCAAGCTGAGGCTGCCGTTAAAAAGCCAGGGGTGGCGCATCGGCCTGCGGCTTGCGTTTCCCGGCATGCTGCTGACGGTGGCAGGCGTCACTCTGACCGCGCATTGGTTGGCCGGGCTTTCCTGGCCCTTGTCGCTGGCTTTCGGCGCCAATTCCGCGCCGCACCCCCCGCGGCAGGCCCCCATAAAAGCC
>NZ_JAKMAJ010000014.1 GCF_022378355.1 Brenneria bubanii | reverse complement strand
ACCACGGGAATATATACGCAGGAAGTTATCGCAACCGTAAGAGAGCAAAAACGTCTGGATATATAGGGTCAAATCCAGTTTAATGATACCGAACCTTACCGCCTGAAAGATGGTTTGCAGATAGCTTTCTATTTCAGATTCTTGGTAATGGGGAACGGAATCAGGCAGGTAGTCATCAGTGCAATAGGTGATAGATGTATTGTCACTGCCGTGACCGGCCATGACGCTTGCCACCTGATGTGCGGTGACCTCGATTATTCCCCTCATGTGTTTAGGTATTTTCAGCATATTCCCTCGGCTGGTATATCAAATAGCACAGCCCCGATGTAAAGGGGCTGGTTAACGGTGTGGGTTTCTTTCGGTTTGTACCGGATAACGATATTTTAGGAGGGCAACTAACAGGAATCAATAATTAACTGTGTATAAATACAGTGTTAGCCATTAACTGCGCGCAATCCTCTGGCTCCTTCTGACGCCATCACTTTTCCTGTTGCGGCTGTTTCCACAAATTCACCCCACCAGCACATCAATACCTTGCGTTGTTCCAGATAGGTGGAGCGGTTATAGGCGCGGCGCACTTCGTTGGTGTCTACGTGGGCGAGGGCGGCTTCAATCACATCTGGCGGGAAGCCTTCTTCATTGGCCGCTGTACTGAATATGGCGCGTAGGCCATGAGACACCAGCACACCTTTGTAACCCATACGACGCAATGCGGCGTTAGCGGTTTGGCTGTTCATCGGCTGCTTGGGATCTTTACTGGAAGGAAACAGGTATTTTCGATGGCCGCTGATGGGCTTCATGGCGTCCAGAATAGCTAATGCCTGCGGGGGCAGGGGAATAATGTGATCACGGCGCATCTTCATACGGCCAGCGGGGATCGTCCAGGTGTTATCTGTAAGATTTATCTCGCTCCAGCGGGTTTCAGCGGCTTCGGCAGGGCGGGTAACGGTGAGTAGCTGCCATTCAATCAATAAGCGGGTCTGTAACTCAATGCTGGCGACCGATAGCGTTTTCATCAAGCCAGGTAATGCCTCTGGCCGAATCGTTGGCATATGGGTTTTCACCGGCGTCTGAAAGGCTTTGCGGATCTTGGCTGCGGGGTTAGCGGGAATCAGCCCAGAGTTAACCGCATAATCCATCACCTCGTTAATTCGCTGGCTTACCCGCTTGACGGTTTCCAGTTTGCCGCTGGCCTGTATCGGTTCCAACGCGGTGATGAAGTGACGAGCGGTAAGCTGGGTGATCGGTAAGGTTCCGATGAACGGGAACACGTATTTTTCCAGCGAGCGCCAGATATCTTTAATGGTGTTCTCGGCCAGCGGTTGAGACTTTTTCACTTCGTACCAGTCGGCGGAAACTTTAGCGAACGTGTTCAGGTTGATGGCTTGCTCTTGTTCGCGCTGCTGTTGCTGGTGGAATTGTGGATCGATGCCTTTGGTGATAAGCGATTTTGCCGCCTCACGTCGTTGTCGGGCTTCAGCCAAAGAAACCGGAGGGAATGAACCAAAGCTGATTAACGCACGTTTCTTCGTATCGGGGCGGTAGTAGTTAAAGCGCCAGATTTTAGAGCCGCTCGATTTCACCAGCAGATATAACCCATCCCCGTCCTGTAGCGTGTATTCCTTCTCGGCAGGTTTGGCGGCTTTGATCTCGGTATTGGTCAGTGGGGTAGTTATACGAGCCATCGTAGTTATATGCTTTTGTAGTTATATGGGGCGGTATAACTAAGCGTATAACTAAACTTTCCGGCTGTAAACGGGGTATCCCGATGGATAACAAGCAACAAAAAACCCGCAAACTCAGAGAGAATGCGGATTTCTGTGGGGTTTCCGGTACTAAACGATACTTACCGAATATGTATTTGGTCGGCACGAGAGGATTTGAACCTCCGACCCCCGACACCCCATGACGGTGCGCTACCAGGCTGCGCTACGTGCCGATGCTATGGGCGCTTATACTACCTTTTATTGCTATGATTGCAATAGCTAAACCGAACGACTGCTTTAGATTTAGGCAGTTAGTTGGCAATAAAGCGCCTTTCATTGGTTAGAACCTGTAAAAGCAAGGCGAGCTGTGGTTTTTCATCACGTAACCGATGGCCGTCCCGATCATAGGCACGATAGCCTCCGTTGCTTTCCAGCATAATAATATCCTCCGGCGTGGTAATCATTAAGTCGCCGCTATTTCCATTTGCCAGCCAGTTGTTGCGGCGCTGAGCCGAAAACAGGTCTTCTCCCTGTGAATAGTCTTCCGCGGTATTTTTAACGTGCAGCAGACGTTGCATCAGTGTGGACATCACATCCTTGTTATCCGTCATTTTAGTAATGGTTTGTGCCGGGGTATCCGGCCAGTGGATAATAAGCGGCGTTTGCCAGACTGAACGGCGCAAGATCGACTCCTGGCCACTGGCGCGCAGTCTTTCGGGCATGGATGTGATCACCACAACGGTTTTATCCAGTGCATTTTTTTCCCGCAGCGTATTAATAATGCGATCAATCTGCCGATCGATATTCTGACTATCAAGGTTGTTTTTCGCCCGCTCCTCGGCAGAGGCGCCATTTAGCTCAATATAGGAGAACCAGGGCGCGGTATTGTTGTCGCTGTCCAGCCACTGCTGCCATTGCCCGGTAATGGCTTCATCGCTCTGCTTTTGCGGCGACGGCAGCGAGATGTCGGACAGCAAAGCCTGACGATAAAGGGAGTTACTAAAACCGTTGGTAGAGAACAGACCGAACTGATAACCCTGTTTACCTAGCGCGGCTATTAATGCCGAAGGCTTACGGGCACTCAGAATGCCGTCCATGTAACTAGTTGAGATACCATAGAAAAGATTGAATAACCCGCTATTAGGCCGCATGCCTGAATCATAATGATTGTTAAAGCGGATATTTTGCTCGGCAAAACGAGCCAGATTTGGCATGTCGGTCTGGATACTATCGAGCGGCGCGTCGTCAATCGCGACGATGAGCAGGTTATATCCACTGCCGCTATCACGGAATGTAATGTCGTTCAGCGGATATTCCACCGTCATCGCTTCAGGATTTCCCTGCTGTTCCAGCCGGCGCTGATATTCCTGCGCATCAAGCAGCCCATGTTTTTCCAGGAAACGACGTGCGGTCATCGGATAAGACAGCGGCAAATTGGCGCGCTGCATGGTAATCGGGCGGTAGAAATTCGCATCCGCCCAGATGTACATCAGATGGGAAGCAAAGAAAGCCGATATAAAAACACCGGCTAACGGCTTGCCAAACTGGCGGCGATTAAGGCTGCGAAGTTTTTGCCAGCACCAGGTGCCGAACAGCATTTCCACCATGAAGATTAGCGGAATGCCGATAAACATCAGTTGCCAATCTCGAGCGAGTTCACTCTGGTCCGGGTTAATGACCAATTGCCAGACCGTGGTGTTGAGATGAAGGTGAAAGCGGGTGAAAACCTCAATGTCGACCAGAAGCAACGTCAGCCCGGCGGTTGCCAGCGCCGCGGAAAGAAAACGCAGCAATCGCTGAGACATGACGACAAAAGTGAGAGGGAAAATGATCAACAGATAAACGGCAAAGCCGATAAAGCTGAAATGCCCCAGCCAACTGACCAACGCATAAATCCTGCCGAATAGCGAAGAAGGCCAGTCGACAACAAACAGGTAGCGGCTACCCAGCCCCAGACTGAGCAAAATGTTAAACAATGCGAACCAGTGTCCCCAACTGATCATCTGGGACACTTTTTCACGGTAGCGCGGGCTGTTGGTTACCATAAAATTGGTCAAATATTAGTGAGCTTTATCTGCTTTTTTTATTGAAGCCTGTAATGCTTCGGCAAAAGAACGCGCCAGAACCTGACGTTGAGCCGGCGCGACGCTGGTATTAATCAGGTTAGTCACCATATTACCTAGCACCATTAAAGCAAGGTCGGTTGGGGCATGATGCTTTTCCAGAACATTGACCAGTTCAGAGAGCAGTAGTTCAACGTGTTCGTCACTGTAACGGGATGATTGTGGCATAAAATGGCGTTTCTCAAGCTGTTAAAGTCAGATATCTTACCGTATAGGCTTACTCTTTTCCCCATTTTTATCATTTTACGGCGTCGTCCGCCTACTCTCTGCGAAGTGCTGCTTTTAGGTTGCAGCTACATCTGTTCGGTGTTTGAATACGTCCCTTGCCAAAAGGAGAGTTTATCATGAGTCTGGATATCGACCAGATTGCCTTGCATCAGCTAATTAAACGTGACGAGCAAACGCTGGAAATGGTGTTGCGTGATTCGCTGTTGTCTACCAATGCAACAGTGGATGAAATGATGGCTGAGTTGCATCGCATCTACAGCGCCAAAAGTAAGGCTTACGGTCTGTTTAATGAGCAAAGTGAACTGGCGGATGCGCTCAGGTCCTGCCGCAAAGGTGATGAGGACTTTCTGGCGTTCACGCGCGCGGCCACCGGACGCCTGCGTGATGAACTGGCCAAATATCCGTTTGCTGAAGGCGGTATCGTTCTGTTTTGCCAGTATCGCTATCTGGCGGTTGAATATCTGCTGATTGCGGTTCTCAATAGCTGTAACAGCATGCGGGTTAATGAACAGCTTGATATCAGCAGCACACATTATCTGGATATTAATCACGCCGACATTGTTGCGCGGATTGACTTGACCGAGTGGGAAACCAATCCCGAATCAACCCGTTATCTGACTTTTCTGAAAGGACGAGTTGGGCGTAAAGTTTCTGATTTCTTTATGGATTTTCTGGCCGCTTCCGAAGGTCTGGATACCAAGGCGCAAAACCGCGGCTTGCTGAAGGCTGTTGATGAGTATTGTGATGATGCGCAGTTAGAAAAAAATGAGCGCCAGAGCTATCGCCAGCAGGTTTACAGCTACTGCAACGAACAGTTGCAATCCGGTGAGGAAATTGAGTTGGCGGCGCTGTCTCAGGAATTGCCGCCATTGGGGGAGAAGACATTCCAGCAATTTTCAGCAGAACAAGGTTATGCGCTGGAAGAGAGCTTTCCTGCCGATCGCAGTACATTGCGGCAATTAACCAAGTTCGCCGGAAGCGGCGGCGGTATTAGTCTGAACTTTGATGCGATGTTGTTAGGCGAGCGTATTTTCTGGGATCCGGCAACCGATACGCTAACTATCAAAGGGACACCGCCGAATCTTCGCGACCAGTTACAGCGCCGTTTATCGGGTAGTAAACAGTAATATTGATGCGACGGGCCGCCGCCGGCGGTCCCAAACGGTAATCCCGCCGCGTTGTCGAACCCGGCGAGGCATCTCAACCGTGCATTGCATATAAAATAAAACGCCCCCGACTTGCGTCAGGGGCGTTTTATTTTATATGGCGGTGAGGGAGGGATTCGAACCCTCGATACGTTTTCACGTATACACACTTTCCAGGCGTGCTCCTTCAGCCTCTCGGACACCTCACCGGGGGTTGTCGCGTAGGTGACAACGGGGCGCTACTATAGGGAGTCACCTTACTTCGGTCAAGCAGTATTTGAGCGTTTTAGCGCGTCTGGTTAAGCATTGAGCTTAAATCAGTCAGCAACGTCTCATTTACCTTGCCAGGCAGGTAAATAGCGTACTCGGGGCATAAAAACCACAGGTTGCGCAGCGCAGCCTGTGGCGTGCGGTCATGCCGCCTTTCAGGCCAGCAGGTTTTTAATATAGCCGCTCAGTAATTCATCTTTGCTGTTGGCGAAGAAATACTCTTGGAATTCAGGTCCACTGATAGCCCCCTTCAGCAGTTCCTGATCGAGATCTTTCAGAATAGAGATCAGATCCCTGTAGGCTACCGCCTTGACCGCATCCAGAATTTTCTTGTTACGCTGCTCCGGAATCACACGATCGCGTGGGTAGCCCTGGCCGCCCTCACATTCGAACAACTTTTCAAAAATGTATTGCAGGTTTAACTCAGCGCCCCAGCCAAAACCTTTGGCGAACGGCAGGGCGATCGCATTGCCGTCGTTGATCTGGGCAAACATATAGCCGTCGGACGGGTCGACCACCAGCCCGCAGATTACGCCGGGGAAAGAGTTACAGGCCAGCATCGCGCCAGCGCCAGTACCACAGCCGGTAACGACGTAATCAGCAGCGCCGGAATTCAGCAGAATCGCCGCCAAAATACCATTTTGTACATAAGTCAGTGGCGCGCTATCTTCAACTGAATATTGGCCGTAATTGAAAACACGGTGGCCCATAGGCTCAACTACTTTAACCAAGGTAGCGGCAATAAGCTCATTTTTAGCCGCCTGGCTGTTCTCGTTAATCAGAGCAATTTTCATGATAGTTCCTTTTTTTGTTGGGTGATTATTTTTTTAAAACATCATTTCAATTTATTGGATTAAGTATACCGTTTCCAAAATAAAGCGCAAATTGCCGTATAAAGAATGCAGACTAGCGCCTAGAACATAGTGAAAATTCCCTCTCAGACTTTTCATTGATATACATAACATGACAAAAAAACGGCCCCCAGGCTTTACTATATAAGACCTGGTGAATACCGATAACCCGACTTCCTTGAGGTGAAAAATGAATAACTGGATGCAACAAATTCAGGGGCTGTTGAGTTCTGGCAAGCCTGGGCAAGGGAAGCATAAAGGCGGCAGTAATGGCAATTTGGGCGATATGCTGAAACCGGCGGCGCTGGGCGGGCTTGCCGGCGTGCTGTTATCGAATAAATCCGCCAGAAAAATTATGGGGTCGTTGGGTAAAAATGCGTTGATCATCGGCGGGAGCGCCGCGGCCGGCGTTGTATTATGGAATCAATATAAGAAACGTGTACGGGATACCCACCAGGACGACCCTCAGTTTGGCCTACAGTCCTCTCCTGATAATGTCCGAGCGCGACGTCTTATCCAGGCATTGGTCTTTGCCGCTAAAAGCGATGGACATATTGATTCTTCAGAAAAGCAGCGTATTGATGACAATATCCAGCAACTGAAATTGGGCGATGAGGCTCAACTCTGGGTCCAGGAGGCCATTGCGCAACCTTTAGATCCAGAACTGTTAGCTGGAAATGTGAAAAATGAGGAAGAGGCGCTGGAGGTTTATTTTCTCAGTTGTGCCGTCATTGACGTTGACCACTTCATGGAGAGGAGCTATCTGGATGCCCTGGCCGCATCACTGAAAATTCCACCGGATGTACGTCAGTCGATAGCGAACGAAATGAATAATCAAAAGCAGGAGCAACCTTAACTGGCGGCGAAAAGATGAATCGTGGTTTTCGTGGGCGAAAGTCGTCAGATATTCGCCCACTGATAAAATCAGAAGGCGCTGGTATCTTTGAATAAGCCGACTTTCAGCTCATTTGCGGTATAAATCAAGTGTCCGTCTACCAACACTTCACCATCTGCAATGCCCATAACCAAACGGCGATTGATGACGCGTTTGAAGTGAATGCGGTAGGTGACTTTTTTAGCGGTTGGTAATATCTGTCCGGTGAATTTAACTTCACCCACGCCCAGAGCGCGGCCTTTACCTTCGCCACCCAACCAGCCCAGATAGAAACCGACCAATTGCCACATGGCATCCAGACCAAGACAGCCAGGCATCACTGGATCGCCGATAAAATGGCAACCAAAGAACCATAGGTCTGCGTTGATATCCAGTTCAGCTTCCACATATCCTTTGCCATGATTACCACCGTCTTCGGTCATTTTTACGACCCGGTCCATCATCAGCATATTGGGCGCCGGCAACTGTGGTCCTTGCGGGCCAAACAGTTCACCACGGCTGGAGGCAAGAAGGTCTTCTTTTGTATAGGATTCGCGTTTATCTACCATGTTCTCTGTAAGCCTTGTTTTAGTGAAGCACGCAGGTTAGCGTACAGATGTACGCTGAGCAAGCCCGTTACGTCTGGTTAAACCAGTTTGGTTAACGGAAAAACCAGGGAAAGCGTCTGCGTTCCTGCGGGATTAATTGTCCGATTCGCTCACGAATTGCAGCCAGTAAATTAGGCTGATGAGCGTCGTTGTATGCCAGATTCGTCAGCAGCGATATTGCTTCCGGTGCCGTTTCCACCGGGAAAAGATGGAACTGTCCTTCGCGGACGGCAGCAATAACCTCTTCATGCAGACACAGATGCCGCAGGTTGGCGGCCGGCAAAATCACGCCCTGCTGACCCGTCAGGCCCCGGCGTTGACATACTTCAAAAAAGCCTTCGATCTTCTCATTTACTCCGCCGATAGGTTGAATGTGGCCAAATTGGTCGACAGAGCCTGTCACGGCGATTTGTTGATTTATCGGTTGTAAGGCGAGGGCGCTAATCAATGCACTCAGTTCAGCCAATGACGCACTATCTCCGTCTACTTCACCGTAAGATTGCTCAAACACAATGGAGGCGGAAAACGGAAGCTGTTGATCAAGTTCTAACTCAGAAATCAGAAACGCCTGCATAATCATCATGCCTTTGGCATGTAGATTGCCGCCAAGTTCCGCTTTGCGTTCAACATCGGTAAACTCACCATCGCCCGGATGAACGACGCAACTGATGCGGGTGGGCTCGCCAAACATAATCGGATAACCAGGATATTCGAGCACGGAGAGGCCATTAACCTGCCCTATGACATAGCCATCCGTTTCTATCAATATTTGGCCCAGTTCGATTTCGTCCTGCATCCGTTCGCGCAGATAACCCTCCCGCCAGCGGCGGGCTGCGGCTGCGTCAATCAGCGTTTGAGCCGTAATTTCCTGGCTTTGCGCATATAACGCGGCATATTTTAGCTGATTGTTCAGCCAAAGCGGGCATAGCGGCAGGCAACCTTGGTCGCCGCTATAACGAACCGCCTGATTGAAAAATTCGGGCCAGGCATCGGCGGACAGACGAGGCAACTGATTTTCCTGACACAGCGCATTGATATAGGCGCACCAACGTTCCATATCTTCGGCTTCGATAAGCTGTAGTTGAGCTTCAAATTCACCATATACGGCGCGTTCACTGAGCTCCGGCTCGATATCATGAATATCGCCTAAGCTTTCCCGATCCCCGATAATGATTAAGCGGATATCTATCGGCATGGACGGAATATCTAGGGGTAAGGGCTTGCGCTCATCCGGAGAGAGCCAGCAATATTCGCCCTCCGTGATGATCTGCTTTAGACGTAGCCACATCAATGGTTGGGCTAACAAGGTTCTGGCGTTAAGAATCAATGTACCGCCATTCACTTGATGAATTAACCCGGGCGTAAGGGTAACTTCTCCCTGAAAACAGCGGACAGCTCCAAATAGTTGCTCAGCTTCAATCCATTCTCGATAACCGCATAGGCGCTGTGATGCAAAATTATCAGTAGACTGCGTTGCTGGTTGAACCCTGACAGTGGGACCTTCAACAGTATATTTACTGCCGAACAGCGTGCCGGTCTTGGGTTTTATGGCATTCACAGTCCGCTCAACCAGCGCCATGTATTCGCTGTCCTCCAACGCTTTCAGTAACATAAAACGTGAAGGTGAACGCGGATGACAAAAAAGTGTCAGGCTATCGGCCAAACGCGGCTGAATAACAGAGAACTCAGCAGGAGTTAGCTGTGCGGCCTGGGCGAATAGGGTTTGATAAGGCGTATGGTTGGGCAGTAAATGCTGCCATGCTAGTCGGTTACTGGTCAAAGTATCAAATGTAGTCGTCTTAAGGAAAAGCGTGATTATACAAGAATAATTCAGGCTGCACATGAAGAGTGTCATATGATAGAAAAGGAGCGCGCTTAATTAACTTGTTTTGTGCAAAAAATAGTCTTAAAAATAAGCAGAGAGCAGTAAAAATCAAAAAAAAACTGTTATGCTAACATCAACGTTACACGGTCACTGAAGAATCAGTATGAAATATCAACAGTTAGAAAATCTTGAGTGCGGATGGAAATGGAAATATCTGGTGAAAAAGCACCGTGAAGGCGAAGCTATCACTCGGTTCTTGGAATTGAGTGCGGCAGACGATGCGGTGAATTCCTTGCTGCAAATGGAAAACCAGCCAGTAAAAGTGCTGAAGTGGATAGAGCAATGCATGAATCCGGCGTTGGAGAATCGCATGAAGCAAACTATTCGCGCGCGGCGAAAACGTCATTTTAATGCGGAACATCAGCATACACGGAAAAAATCCATCGACCTGGAATTTCTCGTCTGGCAGCGTTTGGCCGCATTGGCGCAGCGACGTGGAAGTACATTATCGGACACCATAGTTCAACTGATTGAAGATGCGGAACACAAAGAAAAATATGCCAGCCAAATGTCGTTGTTCAAGCAGGATCTTAAAGCCATCCTGAATAAAGGAAACCGCAGCTAGGCGTTTGCTGAATGAGTGGTTAGTAAATGTTGACGAATAAAAAAAAACCTCGCCGAAGCGAGGTTTTTTTGTGGGTAAACTTAAGCCTGAGGCTGAGTTACCACATCTTTGATGCCTTTAACTTCGATCTCAACTCGACGATCCGGTGCCAGGCAGTTGATCAGCGCAGCGCGAGGTTTCACGTTGTCACAGGTAGAACCGGTAACAGGGTTGGATTTACCTTGACCGCGGGCAGAAATCTTGTCTGCCGGGATGCCTTTGGCAACCAGATAATCAACAACGCTCTGAGCACGTTTTTCAGACAGCGCCTGGTTGTATTTTTCGGAACCTAAACGGTCTGTGAAGCCCAGAACAACAACTGAACCATCTTTCGGATCCAGAGAGCTCAACTGAGTATACAGTTGATCCAGTGATTGCTGGCCTTCTGCTTTCAGTGTGGATTTGTTGAAGTTGAACAGCACATCAGACTTCAGGGTGAAACGTTTGGTTTCAACAACTGGAGCCGGAGCCGGAGCTGGCGCAACCGGCGCAACGTAGTCATCTTGACCGAAACGGTAAGACAGACCAACACTCATCAGCATATTGTCAGGGCGGGCGCCAACGGTAGATGCATCACCGATGTTGCTAACCCACTGGTAATCTACACGGGTAGCCCAGTTTTTGTTGATGGCATACTCAACGCCAAGAGCGGCCAGAGGAGAAACGCCTGTATCATCATTGTCCAGGTTGCGAGTGCCGCCAGCATTGCTATCCGCACGCCATACCATGCCGCCTAAACGAGTGTAAACGTCCAGGTCCGGCAGTACTGGGTAGCTGAGTTTGGCAGCAAGCTGAACGCCCTGGGCCTTAAAGCTGGCGCTGTCGGTATTTGATACTGATGAACCGGCATATTTGATACGGCCCAACCAGTCATAACCCAGTTCAAAACCCAAGTAAGGGTTAGCTTGATAGCCCAGGAAAGCACCTGCGCCTAACTTGCTCTTGATCGGGTTGTTGTTGATATCACTGTAACCGTTTCCGTAGAAACCGGTGTCATGAAATTGAGATACACCCAGTTTACCACCTACGTACCAGGTGTCATCTTTGGGTGCTGCTTGGGCTACGGTAGCGAAGCCAGCCAGTGCCACTGCAACTGCGATAGCTGTTTTTTTCATTTTACGCCTCATTATCTTATCATCCAAATCGGTAATTAACGCGGAAGGTTAATAGACCTTTGGTTAAAATCCTTTAACGGGAGACTTTGCTCTTATTTATTACTCACTACCAAGTGTATTGGCGTTATAAAAGAGCAACTCCAGCGAGTCAAAGTCTACAACGTGATTAGAAAGTTACAAGTATGATGTGATTCGTATCATAGATAAATTAACGATCCATACATACTTACTAACAAATAGTAGATGGTTTTGACAGATCTCACCGGTTTTCTACTGTAGAAAAACACACCGGAAAGGCTTGATAAGGCTCATGCAGCCGGGAAATGTTCTGGTTATCCGGCTAATCGGGTGAGATAATTCTGAATTTACTCAATGATACAAAGTTGAGTGAATTTTTAGGCTAGAAAACAGTCTATGTGCGCCGTTATTGGTTTTTTCCGGCCTCATAATAAAACCATAGGTGTTACCTGACTCGGCCGCACGACGTAATCTTATCTTTTCTTCCTCGGTCAAATCGTGACTCAGCCAGCATAACACGGCGCTATAGTTTCCAGACAACAATGCTTTTTCCATGGCATCTACCGTGAAGAGGGGATTGATGTGATTCAACTGAACGCTTTTATCCAACGGCAAGCCAGATTGTTGCAACCAAGGGCGGCTGAGCTTCTGCTGAGGTGATAACCAAAGTAGCCAGCGTGATTGGGCTCCCAGCTGTTGTAAAAGTGGCAGCAGTAAATGCGCAACTATGGGCTGATCGGCGCTGTAAACGACTTCACTAATGGCGCCACTACAGGTTGTCGAAGATGTTGTCGCTGCTTGCGTACCGGAAAACGGAGCCTGCTGAGCAGTGAAAAAACGGCGTTGTTGAATGCGCATAATGAGCTTCCCCATAGATTACTGTATGGATATACAGTATATCCGCCGCGAGTGAAAATCAACCTGATTTTTTCAAAGCGCTTCGCATATTCACTATGCAACGTTCTACAAGCTCATTTTGTGTTTGAAGACGCCGTTGCCCTGTGATTAATTACTTGTTCCTGTTATGGATATTTCGGTCTGACGGCACAGGTTATTTCAATACTAAGGATCACAGTAATGAAACATTTATGCGAAAAAAGGATTTTGCAGTCAAAGCGTCGCTTTGCATCTTTTGGGAACATAACCTCCCGCTCCCAATTCGGTGGTTACAGTATCGCAGCAAATAAGATTATTTTTGCTCTGGTTTCTGGTGGCGAGCTTTACCTGCGAGCCAGCAAGCAGGATGAACAACACTTCCATAACCGCAATATGCCCCACCTTGTTTACACCAAGCGAGGAATGCCGGTTTCGTTAAATTATTATCTTGTCGATGAATCCTTATGGGAAAATCATGGTCAGCTATTACATTTTGCCCGAATGTCACTGGATGGCGCGCAGCGCGATAAGGCGACAAAGATTGGCGGCGGGCGTTTAAAGGATTTACCTAATCTTAATCATGATCTGGAACGATTGTTGTGGAAAGTCGGCATAAAGAACATTGACGAATTGCAGCAATACGGCGCCAAAGACAGCTATCTGAAATTGCGGGAAATTAGCGCGAATTTAAGCGTGAACATATTACTGGCGCTTGCCGGCGCGATATGCGGCATGCATCAGGCGGCATTGCCGCACGGTATTCGCAACGAGTTGTTGGAATGGTATGAAAGCAACGCCGCGCCTTCTTTTAAGAGACACAAGCATTGATGCGCACAGTTTTAATTTCCCGCTGTTTCAACAAGCTAATCAATGCTGTTTTTTAATTGCGTCAGTTCTGGCAATAGCTCAATAAGCAGACCTATCTGCTGAAGAACCAATAGTTCTTTGCTATCCGGTTCTGCTGACAGGGATTGAATGCGGCTGGTTATTGCATTCAATTCCTGACTTATTTTTAGATCTTCTTGTTCTGGATGGCGCAATGCCGCCTCAACATGGCGGACCGAGTCATCCAGCAATTGCAGGGTTTCCGCCGATGTGATTTTTTCGCGATGCGCACCTAAGGTGGAAATATAACTGAGCAAGGTATGATTGAGACACATCAGACGAAAGGCGCTGTCCATTTTATTACGGATGGCATGCGGCTCTGACGACATGTTAGATACCACGGAGGCTAATTCCGCATCGCAGTTATGGGCATCGCGGCGGGCGATGCGGTAAGTCAGGCTATTGTCTTTTCCCTGATGATATTGCGCCATAATTGCATTCAGATAGCGGCAATTCGCACTTAACGTTTTCTCAATCACTGCCGGCAGCCCGCGAAAACGCCAGTCTGGCCAGATAAAACTGACTGCCGCCCAGGCAATGGCGCAGCCCAGTAGCGTATCGATCACGCGAGGCGCGGCGACTTCAAAGCCTTCGCCGAGCAGGTTGAAGCACAGTAAAACCAGCAATGTAATGAACATGGTGGCATGCGCGTATTGCACGTGGCGAAAAGCAAAAAACAGTAAGCCGCTAATGACGATGAGCGTCAGTTGCCCTTCAATTGAGGGGACAAAATATAAAATCGGCAGTCCCAACAGGATACCCGTCAAGGTGCCAATGATACGCAGCGCCAAACGGCGCCGGGTAGCGTTATAGTTTGGCTGGCAGACAAAAAGGCTGGTTAACAATATCCAATACCCATGGTGCATGCCTGTCAGTTGGATAATGGCATAACCGCTGCAAAGTAATACCGACATGCGAACGGCATGACGAAACAATGCGGATTGGGGCGTCAGGTGGCGGCTGATTCTCAGACGAATATCACTCCAGCCGGTGATTTTGTCATCGGCCAGGGTATTTTCTGGATTATTTTCCTGTTCGATGGCCTGTTCTGATTCAATGGTGGATAGTTGAGCGTCGATCGCACGCAGATTTTTCAGTAAGTATTGCAGCGGTTTAATTTGTGAATTCGTGGCGCCATTGCTTTCTACAATGCGCATAATCGCTCTCTCAAGGTGGGAAAATGCGCGTTCAATGCGACTATCATGCTGATATATTTGATGAAATAAAATAGATTGCGCAAGCTGTTGGCAAGCGCGAGCCTGCATTGAAAGTAAACGCTGAAAACGAAATAACACATCGCTGTGGCGGAATGTTTCGCGCAATTGGGCGTAATGCATATGAGAGGAGCTGGCTCGCTCGTGAATATCTTGTGCGACAAAGTAGTAATGCAGCGTTCGACGCGTACTTCTTTGGCCGCGATCGCCGCGTAAGCGAGTCAGTAATGACGCTTTGGCTTGATTGAGCGTTGCCACCAACTGACTGTTGACCATAGTGACCTCAATCAGCGGTTTGTCCGAATCTTCTTCCAGGTCAGGATCGAATAGATTGGCCTTGGCATCAAAATAGCGGGCTAGCTGTTGATAACACTGCGCCAGATTGTCTTGGATCGGGCGGATAGGGAAAAGCAGGTGTCCAAGTAGCGTAAGAAGGTTGTACCAGAGCGCGCCGACCAGCAGCATGGCGGGTTGTTGATACCATGTATCGTAAAGCGAAATCCCCAGCATGGTGTAAACCGCGATCAGCAGCGCGCCGAAGGCAATGGTCGCATAGCGTTGACCTAACGCGCCGAGCAAGATAAAGCCCCAGGTTGATAGAGCCAGACCGATGCCGAATAACCAGGGATAAGGAAACAGCAGCTCGATTGAAACGGAAGCGATGAGAAAGCAGAGCAGCGTGATGAAGAGGTTGCGCAAACGTCCGGACAGCCGATCGTCAAGGTCGGTTAACGCGGCGGCAACGACGCCGAGCGTAAGCGGGATGGTCGACGTCGGCTGACCCAGCCACCAGGGAACGGCTGCCGCACCGGCAAGAGCGATAAAGATGCGGATATTATACAGCCAACTGCTGTTATAAATATAACGACGAACCCCGACGATGAATGCGGACAACACTATTTCCTCTTGACTCTGTTAACGAAAGTTACGGCGTGCGTTTTCTTCTCTGGCTGCCTGCGCCATCTCAACCGACACGACGCGGCGACCTACCGGCCATAGCGCGATGGCTGCAATTTTAAAGTTGGCGATGCCGACGGGAATGCCGATGATGGTAATACATTGCGCAATGCCCGTGATGATATGTGACAGACATAACCACCAGCCAAAGAAAATAAACCAGACTATATTCAGCACGGCGCCGCCGGCATTTAAAATGGCGTTTTTTCCATCCGGGCGTAGTTCATCGACGTGAATGGCTTCGTTGCCATAAGGCAGAAAAGACAATTTGGTGATTTCCCAGCATGACCGTGTTAGCGGCAGCGTGAATATCAGCAGGGCGCTCACCACAGTGGCGAGAAGCCAGGCTAAGGTGGTGAAAAAACCTCCCAGCACGAAATTAAGGATATTCAATACGGTGCGCATAATTTCTCCAGTGTTTTCAGTGCGACCAAACTCTATGATGATAAAAGAATTATTACATTAACCACCAAGATATCCTAACCTGTTTTTAAGGCTAGAGCCTGAATGCAGATAACGGGTAAACTACGATGATGACGATTCAAACCTCACAATATTCATGGCGCAAATATCATGGAGCTTAAATCAACATCGATAGGTAAGCATTTGGCTCAGCATCCCTATAACCGGGTGAGGCTGCTCAACGCGGGCGTCGAAGTGAGTGGCGATAAACACGAATATATCATCCCATTCAACCAACTCTTGAATATTCACTGCAAAAGAGGCCTGGTGTGGGGTGAATTGGAGTTTGAACTGCCTGCCGACAAGGTTGTGCGTTTACACGGAACCGAATGGCAGGAAACGCAGGCGTTTTACCGCTATTTACTTCAGTCCTGGCAATCATGGAGCGAGGAGATGAGCCTCGTGAGTGCGGACGTGCTGCGAAAACAAGCGGATGAAATTCATGCGCTGGAGCAGCAGGATAACTGGTTTGACCGTAATGCATTGGTAGAGTTACAGGAAAATATCTGCAACACCCTGGCATCGCTCCCGCTGCCGGTAGGCCGCCTTGATGAGTTTGACCGTTGTCGGGATAACTACCAACTTTGCCAGCAGTGGCTCGATCGTGGCGCTAAGCGTCGGGAGGCGTGCAATCAGAATTGGATGGATCGCACTCTGGCGCTGGAGCAGGATTTTTTCCGATCTGTAGAAACGACGGCGTTAAATGTCGCGCAATCTAAAGCGGTTATGAACGGCGAAGATGCGGTATTGGTGCTGGCCGGCGCCGGCAGTGGTAAAACCTCGGTGCTAGTGGCTCGTGCCGCCTGGTTAATGCACCGTGGGGAGGCGATTCCTGAACAGATTTTGCTGTTGGCGTTTGGGCGAAAAGCCGCAGAAGAGATGAATGGGCGTATTCAGGCTCGGTTACACACCAAAGACATTCAGGCGAAAACCTTTCATGCGTTAGCGTTGCATATTATTGAGCAATCAAGCCGAAAAACGCCCACGATAAGCCGACTGGAAATAGAGGGTAAAACACGGCGTGAATTGTTGATTCGAAACTGGCAACAACAATGCTCAGAGAAAAAAACTCAGGCTAAAGGTTGGCGTCAGTGGCTGAATGACGAACTGGCGTGGTCTCTGCCTGAAGGCGATTTCTGGCATGATAAGGCGTTATCCGAGCGGTTGGCGGGGCGACTGGAGCGTTGGGTCGGTCTGATGCGTATGCACGGAGGGAGTCAGAGTGAAATGGTTGAACAGGCTCCGGATGAGATTCGTGCGTTATTTCAGCAAAAAGTCCGTTTGATGGCGCCGTTGCTGAAAGCCTGGAAGAAAGCCCTGAAGGATGAGAATGCGTTGGATTTTTCCGGCTTGATCCATCAGGCGGTGAATATATTGGATAAGGGGCGTTTTATCAGTCCGTGGAAGCATATTCTAGTCGATGAGTTCCAGGATATCTCTCCCCAGCGTGCGGCGCTGTTGTCTGCATTACGCAGGCAAAACAGCAGAACATCTCTCTTTGCCGTCGGTGATGACTGGCAGGCCATTTACCGTTTTAGTGGCGCGCAAATGTCTCTGACAACCGCTTTTGAGCAACACTTCGGGGTCAGCGAACAATGCGCATTGGATACCACTTATCGCTTCAATGAGCGTATCGGCGAGGTCGCCAATCAATTTATTCAGCAGAATCCATATCAGCTACAAAAACCGCTTAATAGTCTGAATAAAGGGGATAAAAAAGCAATTACCATCCTCCCTCAGGAACAACTGGAGCCGTTGCTGGATAAATTGAGCGGTTATGTTAAGGCGGAGGAGCGGATTCTGATCCTCTCCCGCTACCACCACCTACGTCCTCAGGTGTTGCAGAAGGCAGGGACAAGATGGCCGAAACTTCATATTGATTTTATGACGGTTCATGCCAGTAAAGGCCAGCAGGCCGAATATGTGATTATCGTCGGCATGCATGACGGCAAAGAGGGATTTCCCGCGCCGCCGCGGGAGTCGATTCTTGAACAGGTGCTTTTACCTGCGCCTGAAGACTTTCCTGATGCGGAAGAACGACGCTTGCTGTATGTCGCATTGACCCGAGCCAAACATAAAGTGTGGTTATTACAGGACAGTAAAAACCCGTCGGTGTTTATCCAGCCGTTGCGTCAATTGGGCGTGCCGGTGCAGCGTAAACCTTGAGGGTGAAAGTAGTAAAAAGCCGACGGCGGTGCGTCGGCGAGTTTAAGTAACAGACGGGCCGCTTATTTCAAGCGTTCCTGGAGATAGCGCTGATAATCGGGAATGGCGATTTGTACGGGTTGGGTGAACAGCGCTGAGTTAATGAGAAAATCCGCCGTCGAGCGGTTGGTCGCTACCGGGATATTCCAGACGGTGGCCAGCCGCAGCAGCGCCTTAACATCCGGGTCATGCGGTACGGCGTTAAGTGGATCCCAAAAGAAAATCATCAAGTCTATTTTCCCTTCGGAAATTAACGCACCGACCTGTTGATCGCCGCCCATAGGACCGCTCAGCATACTTTTGACCGGAAGGCCGGTATTCAACTGAATCAAATTACCCGTTGTGCCCGTGGCATAAAGCTGATGTTCGGCAAGCACCGCTTTATTCGTTCCTACCCAATCCAACAAGGATTGTTTGCAGTGATCGTGCGCGACCAGAGCGATATGTTTATGTGCGGCGATGGTGCGGGTGGTGTACTCCATGCTTATGTCCTTCATCGGTGGTATGGCAGGGCCATCGGTATCAGGAAGACAGATTACGAAAAGCCCGTTT
Organism: Brenneria bubanii; assembly: GCF_022378355.1. Taxonomy (GTDB): domain Bacteria; phylum Pseudomonadota; class Gammaproteobacteria; order Enterobacterales; family Enterobacteriaceae; genus Brenneria; species Brenneria bubanii. The sequence continues at coordinate 116,094 of NZ_JAKMAJ010000014.1, read as the reverse complement.
CACTGCAAAGGAATAAAAGGGAAAAATGCGGCTATCCAGCAGAAATTCATCGCAACCGAACGTTAAATAACCACTTTAACCTCTCAATCGGTCTCTTTTTGCTGCACCCAGTGCAGGAAGCGTTGTTGAGTCTCTTTATCCGCTTTTTGAAACCAATATTGCATCATTGAAAATGGCGTTTCGGCATTGGTTGCATCGTCCGGCGTATCTTTTATTGCTCCATTTTCCACCAGATCTTTTTTTGTAGACGTTATCATTTTGGAAAATTGTGCAACCGAGGCGCGATGTTTAGCTGCATTATATTCGGCCATTTTTGTTTCTATTTTATAGGCCAACTCGTCATCGGTCACATTCAGTATATCCATTTGGCTAGGGATGATTTGTTGTTTTTCATCGATTAGCTGATAGTTTGCCTGTTGATCGAATTTTTTGCGCTCCGACATTGTTTCCAGTGCGGGTAATTTAAACGAGACGGATGTGAGTTTTTTGGCATAAAACGAGGCAATCAATGCGGGAGAGGTGTAATTAGTTTGGGAATGGGCCGGCGCGCGAATATCTTTTACTACTTTAAAAAGAAGTTGATGCTGTCCGCTATCAAGCTCAAGGCTGTCAGCGCCTTTTAAAATCGAGCTGGATACCTTTTGCCCATCCACAACGATAAGATCGATATCGGGATCCAATTTCAACGTAATTGCTATGGCAGGCGAGCTGGTAACCGCAGTGAAAAGGCATGCAGCGAAAAGGCCTGGCTTCATTAATATCCCCAAAAAAATCATCGACCTGAATATTGTCAGACAATTGTCGGAATGTGTCAAAGATTTCAATTTGCAATATCGCGTTATTATTTGTGGCGATTGTGTGAGGATCTTCCTTTATGCCCGTCTGTGGTTTATGCGTGATTTTAGAACAAGATGACGACACCTTTTCATGTTGAAAAATGTACGGTACTTTGTACTGCATATCAGAAAAGGTACCTATCATGACAAAAGACAGCGATATTGAATCTGTACTTCAGACAGTAAAAACCATTGCTCTGGTTGGAGCGAGTGATAAGGCAACACGCCCCAGCTACGGCGTAATGGCCTATCTGCTTGCTCAGGGTTATGACGTTATACCCGTGAGCCCAAAATTAGCCGGGCAAATTTTACAAGGTCAAAAAGTTTACGCCAGCCTGAATGAAATTCCGCAGCATATCGATATGGTTGATGTTTTTCGTCAACCAGAAGCCGCTTATGAAATCGCCCAACAGACTATTGATATTGGCGCCGATGTACTGTGGCTACAGCTTGGCGTCATTAATGAGCCAGCGGCGAATCTGGCGCGCGATGCGGGGCTGCAAGTGGTGATGGATCGCTGTCCCAAGATTGAAATTCCACGACTGGGATTAGAAAAATAATATGTTCGCCGCATTTACCGGTTTGATCGTGACAACCGGTAAATGTTCATGGGCCAGATATGCTGTGTCGCCATCAATGGCGCAATTGCGGCGCACGGCGTTGAATGACCTTGGCCAGCTCATCCAGTGAAGGGTGCTCATCCTGTTGAGGATCCTCTTTTATCAGTTGAGCTTCCGCCAGATAAGTATGTATAGGCTGGCCTTCTTCATCTTCCATCACGACATGGTACCAGGGCGCCGTTCGCAGCATATCATTTACGTCTAGTTCTTCCCATTTTGGGGCTTCTAATGAATATTCGGGGTCGATGTCGATAATGACGCCCGGATATCCCATAAGCTTATGACGAATCTGCTGTCCGATTCCAAATTTACAGATGATCATATAATCTCCTGAAAAATCTATAACACTTTTTAAATGGGGGAGAATGGCGCCTTTTCAAGTAGATCGAGTCATTGGGAAGCTTGTTTTTTACACAAAAAACTTGGCCGGATACGATGATATTAATATGATTCATTTTCGGCGAATGCAGTCATCATCATAGATGCCTGTTCCATAATGAATAAAACAGGAGAAAGGTGAATGGCTACAGTATCAGTCGCTGCTTACGTCTATGGCGTAGTGCAGGGTGTCGGCTTTCGTTACAGCACTCAACACTGCGCTACTCAGCTTGGTATCAACGGCTATGTGCGCAACAGTGGCGATGGCAGTGTGGAGGTTATCGCCTGTGGCGAACATCAAGTTGTCGAAAAATTGGTTGCATGGTTGAAGCAAGGCGGCCCACGTAGCGCCAGAGTTGAAAAGGTGCTTACTGAGCCACATGGCAAGACGGATTACAAAGGCTTTAAAGTTCGCTATTAGCGTTATATACACTTGACCGGTTTGGGTAAGCCGGCAATTTTGGTCGCTTGCTTTGCTGGCCCCTTGGGAAATAAACGATACAGGTAGCGGCTATTGCCTTTTTCTTCGCCGTATTTTCGCGCCATTGCTTTAACCAACATGCGAATAGCGGGGGAGGTGTTGAACTCCAGGTAGAATGCCCTGACAAACCGGACAACCTCCCAGTGGGCTTCCGTTAGCGTAATATTTTCCTGTTCAGCCAATCGCTGCGCTAAAGCCTCGCTCCATTCAGCACTGTCCATCAGGTATCCTTGGGCATCCGTTTCAATAATACGACCTTCGAACTCCAACATACTTCCTCTATTGCAATAGGACATCATGGCAGTTTAACAAAAATTCCTTTTGCTAAAAACAAAACAAAAACCCCACACAGGTGGGGTTTGATCAAGCGACTGCAATGGTTAGTTGCTGCGCATAATACCCAGGATACTCAACAGGCTGACAAACAGGTTATATATCGAGACATAGAGGCTAACCGTGGCTCGGATATAGTTGGTTTCTCCGCCATGAATGATATTGCTGGTTTCCCAGAGAATCGCGCCGGCGGAAAACAGAATGAACAGCGCGCTGATAGCCAGATGCAGGGCGGGAATTTGCAGGAATATGTTTGCTATTACCGCCACCAACAGTACGACGAATCCCGCCATCATCATTCCGGACAAAAAAGACATGTCCTTTCGGGTCGTCAGCACATAGGCTGAACAGCAGAAGAAGACCAGTGCGGTTCCGCCTAAGGCAAGCATGATAATGTCGCCTGAGCCGGCGGATATCAGCGTGCTTAACAACGGACCCAGCGTGTACCCCATGAATCCCGTCAGTGCAAAGGCTGCCAGTATGCCTGCCGGACTGTTTGCCAGCCTATAGGTCAGAAACATCAGGCCATAAAAACCAATCAGCATGAATATCAAACCCGGAGCTGGGAGATTAAATACCGTACTGGCAGTCGCTGTAACGGCGGAAAAGCCTAATGTCAGCGATAGCAGAAAGTAAGTATTCCGCAATACCTTGTGGGTACTAAGCAACGAGTTTTCGCGGTTTGACGAAGCAATAATACGATCCATATTAGCGACTCTCTTTCAGGGGGCCATAATCTAAGTTAAAGAGTAAATAGTTGCCTGATGTTATTAAAGCCGTTTTACCCTTCTTTACTCTGCAAATTGATACATTTATGTACATTGCGGCGATTTTACGCTCACTTGAATCGCGAGAGATTATTTTTTAGGCAATTGGATAAAATGAGGCTTTACAAGGCTCAGCTCACTGTTTATAGTGCGCGTCATTGCGGAGGAGTGGCCGAGTGGTTGAAGGCACCGGTCTTGAAAACCGGCGACGCGAAAGCGTTCTAGAGTTCGAATCTCTACTCCTCCGCCAACCAATTCAACGGGTTAGCGAAAGCTGGCCCGTTTTCTTTTTGGTAACTTGGAGTACGCACTTGGAGTTACCTCTCGTCTAAAATGAATAATTATTCTTTATCAAGCGTTGGTGTGACTTTGATTTTCCTGTCGTAGACCAGCACCTGACTCTCTGTTTTATGTCTGCTGAAGAGTTGCTTATCCCGGCTTGACCCCTCGTAATCTGAGATGCCCTTATCCATCTCAACCCAAAAATCGGCGCGGACTGGCAGGTACGTGGCCAGCAGAAACGCATAGTGACGCCCGGTTAGAATGAAAAATACTATCTGACAGGGACGTTACACAGCAGCACAGGTAAAGTCAGCTATGTGATCGGCAGCAGCAAAAGTTCAGTCTTATTTATCAGCCAGTTAAAACATCTGCAGGCGATGTGCCGACTGCTGAATAAAGTTCGTCGCTTTATGGAAACCGTCGGCTCATTCTCGGGGAGGCAGGCATGGGCAGGCAAAAGTGTTGCAATATTAGGCGCAGCTATTTAGTACTGTTATTTTGCATAACGTGATACTCCGGTTATCTGGTGTTTTTACGTAATAACTGTACTTATTCTTGGAAACGCGCGGCGGCATCCATTTATCTTCTTTTTTCTTGCCAGCGCCATTGCTTAAAATTGAATCAAAATTCGGTTCAAACTCATCTTCACGCTGTTACGCAATGAAAAAGGGGTTTTCCAGTGATACCTCCCGCTATATCTGGCGTTCAATATTGGCCGACTCATCATTAACATGTTATTGAGCACACCTCGCGTATGCGTATGCTTCTCGAATCAGGTAATCAGCATTGTGTGCTTTAGGCGGTTATTGTGAGGCTGATGCGGGGCGCGGCTAAAATCTTATATGAGCAGTTTGACTATTTTGTTATAATGATTCTTTAAAAAAGTATATTTATAAGGGACGTTTATGTTTGATGTTTATAAACCTATAATAAAAAAATTCATGATGGGGGTTATCAGGATCGCTATTTTCGGGGCGATCATTCATTATTTATTTCCTTATATTGAAAAAATTTTAGGGGCTGATTTATCTAATGCTCATGCTAAGTTTTTTTGGCTTTTGGGGGTTTTATTTATATTTGTCATTCTTAGGTTTTTATTGAATATTTTGATGAATTATAATTTTAAAGATGATTTGCCAAAAATTTCTTATGGTGTAAATAATAATGTCCATCATCCTATTATAGATGAATCAGATGCTCTGGTGGTCAAGCTATCCAGCTTGATGGATGTTTGTGATATGCGTAAAAATTTGGCAGAGTATGCCAGATCCTATATAAACAGCCGGGAGGCATATAGTATAAATAAAAAAAAGGATAAGCACGGAATTATAAAAAACCCTGCCTACGATTATCTTGTATTAAGTTATGATATAGATGAAAAAGCAAAGCTTGTCAGCTTTGTTGAAGGACTATTGAATTCGCTTCCAGAAGAAAATAGACCGGATGTTAAGTCAAAATATAGTGATGCTATTTCTACTTTAGATGAATTTTCAGAGGTTACGCTAACTCAACTTGAAAAACATCATGATACAGCAATACCTTTTGTTGCATTTAATTTACAACGGGCGGCCATGCTGATTCGTTGGGGGCTTACATGTAACATGCTGAGTGATGAAGAGTGGGAGGAGTATAAAAAAGAAATACAGTCTGCCTATCGACTGTATTTTGGAGACGCTGGTTTCGGAAAGTTCATCTATGATTATCTCCTGGCGGTTTACTTATTCCACGCTGAAGACAATTTAGGTATGGTTCGGGAGCGTTTGTACGGTATCACTGAATTACAAAAAAAGGACTTTTTTGCTCTTTCTTGGCAAGAGATAAATGCACTGAATAATTTTTCAGAACAGTCAAGCTCTTGAATGAAACGCAGTCCGATTTAGGCCTCTGCTCAAACGCCTAACCGGACTGCGTTACGCCAATCATGGCATTTAGCGTTTTTTCAGTTGCACGGCATGTTCTCTTCGATATCAAGCTTCTGTGCCTGAGCTCTGGGGTACATCGTTGCGACCTCGCTTTCGTTGGCTGATTTGAAAGCAAGGTGGGGACTAGTTCAAAGACAGCTTGCTAATCAGCAGACGCCAAAGGGACCATCTTCACGGTAGTGACTTACACTATCGGTAGCGACGGTGATTTCTTTTTTAAGCGAGTCGTCAGTCCTGGAACACCAAAGCGTATCTCCCTCCACCTTGGTAATCAGCATTTTAGGGCCGCCGCTTTTGCTCTGAACAACATCACCTTTTTTAAACATGGCTCACTCCTCTGTTTTAACCGGTTGTTACGGTGCAAAGCCTAACCAGCCGAGTCGGCTGCGTTCGAATGGCTGGTTTCGTCGGACTCATTTCCTGCGGGCAAGAAGTCCAATGATAAGACCGAGGGTTCCGGCGACCAGAACGCTGGCAATCGGCGCCGTTTTTACCTTACCCGCCACGGAATCTGTTGCATCACACAGCGTGTCGCGCGCTTGTGCGGCATATTTCCGCGTAGCGCCCTTTATTTTATGTTTTGGCGAATCGACGGCATCGCCAAACGTTTCCTGAGCGGCGCCTGCCGCCTCATCGGCCTTGTTCGCCACTTTATCGACAATGTTTTCGGCATCGCTATCTAAATTTTGTGTTGGCATCGTTATTTCCTTTTTATTCATACATGACATTTAAAAGGATAGTTCGTTACGCCGCTTAATCCACTTAGCTTTCAAAAATTTACTTATCCGTCGATCGGTTGAGTCGTTTGTTGCAGTCGAAAATCGACTTTCGTTTTTTCTAGCCGGCCGGATGAGTCTATTTCCCGGTACGACCGGATGATTAGCCGAAAGCCGAGCATGATCATGAGGCGCCTGCTCATTCGAGCCAGCGACGTTTTACCGCGCCGGTCGGGTGAGGATGACGAGTTAGCGTCGGCGTGTCGCGGGCATAAAGAGTCGGATCACCGGGTATGGACTAACCGGTTTAAGCGAGTGTTGAAGGTAAGCTACAGTGTAAATTTAAGCGATGGGGCAGGTTGAATAACGCAATATCCTACCTTGATCATAGTTGCTCGATAAAGATGAACGGGAACATGGTGCTGGATAATAAGGCGGGCTAGTCTTTCTACTATAGGGCTAACAAAAAAAAGAGGCTGTCATGTATAAAACCATTTTAGTGCCGGTTGATATTGAAGAGGATGCGCTGACCAGAAATGCACTTGTGCATGTGGTAAAACTGGCAAAAATGTCCGACGCAAGGGTGCATCTTTTTCACGCGCTACCCGATGCTTCGGCATTTCTGTCCGCATACTCCTTTGGAATCAAGGAGTTTGAAAATGAAGCGGTTGTCAAAGCCGATGAAAAGTTGAAGTCTCTTATCCAGACAATCGATCTTCCCGCTTCGAATCTATCATTCAGCGTGAGTTTTGGTACGCCTCGGGATGAAGTGTTGCAGCTGGCGGAGGAGATCAATGCCGACCTGATCGTTGTGGGTTCTCGTCGGCCTGATGTGAAAACTTACCTTCTCGGTTCGAATGCGGCCGCTATTGTTCGACATGCTAAAACATCGGTATTGGTTGTTCGTTAGGCTGACTCTTCGGCTTGTTCCATTCGGATGGAGCAAGCCGCAGGTAGTCATCTTAGCTGACTGTCCTTGCTGCCTCGGCGGTTATAACCGCTATGGAGCGTTGCTTTCTTGTCAAGCTTCTCTTGGCAGTTGATACAATATCGCACTCCGGGCAAGGCCTTTCTTCGCGCCTCCGGGATGTCGGCACCGCACTCATCACAGTGGTGTGCGCTTTCCCCGTTACTGAGCTGACTACGAGCATGCGCAATCGCGTCATTCACAGTAGCATCGATTTGATCCTGAACCGCCCCATCGTTTGACCAGCCACTAGCCATGGTTACCTCCAGAGAATAGCGTGCTTTTCATTATTATTGGGGGTATTTTGTACGATTCAAGAATAACGACAGCAAAATTGTGCGGGTCAACGTGAGCATAATGGTTGCCAGCGCCAAAGCGGCGCGAGAAGGACGTTAGTCGGCCCGATTATTGTAACGGTCGGTATATTCGACACGCTCAATCAATCGCTCAATCTCTCTGTCCGAAAACACTTCTATACCATGCGCCTTGAGTAGTTCCGCCGTCACGCCATTTCCTGGCGTTTGTTTACCGTCAAACTTGCCGCTGTATATCATATTGCTGCCGCAGGAAGGGCTTCCCTCCGTGAGTAGCGCAAAGCGGCATCCATGCTGTTCCGCCATTTGCAACGTTAACCAGGCGCCTAAAATATAGCGTTCTGTTACATCGTCACCCGTCGACTCTATGACGCTGGCTCCCTGGGCGATCACGGCGTTTCCCGCTAAGGAGGGGATAATTTCTGCGGAAGGACGAGGGGTGGCGAATCCGGCAGCCAGCTCGGGGCAAAACGCGATCAGGCGGGACTGCTGCCGCCATCGTGCGAGATACGACGCCACCGACTTTTTTTCGGAACCGTTGTAGCGTACCGGAAAACCGGACAGGCAGGCACTAATCAGGATTTTACTCATTGGCAGGATATGGCGTAAAGGCAACCATCATAACCCTGTTAATCTCAGGCGCAAGCGCTCTTGTGAATTGCGGCGCTAGAAAATCGAGAAGAGCAATACGACAGGGAAACTTAATGGCCATGTCGCCCCGATGAGCAAGGAAGTCAGGAACCGTATAGGCAGTGACTTATCTCTACTCAGCAGAAAAGTAATGAAAAGCGAGATAGCCAAGCCGATGAAGTAAATGAGCTTGATTGATTCCCACAAAGTCTGGTGTGGCACGTTCGCTTCCTTTTAGGCCTGATGCGCCTGCATTCTATGCTGTTAATATTTTATGATCAATTTTTTAACTCATTGATTCCAGACATGGCATCATTTTGTTTACCCTTATATCAATCCGTGCTGACAAGTACGAACCGCTCAAGATCATCGCGTTCGCGGCGGCTATTACTGTACTACAGTAAGCGTTGTTCTAGAGGTTTCACGGGTTTATTTTCATGAAAAAAATGTTCGGGTCAGTGGTTATGGTGCTGGTTGCGTTCTTCTCGCCGGTTCATACTATGGCTCAGTCAAACAAAATATCTGATGAGCAGGTCAAAGAACTGATAATTCAGGAATCGATTTCTGTTTATCCGCGCAGTTGTCCCTGTCCTTATCATGTAGCCCGGAATGGCAGCTACTGCGGCAAAAGGAGCGCCTGGAGTCGTCGTGGCGGATATGCGCCAATGTGCTACAAAAATGAGATCTCGAATCAGATGATTGCCGAATGGCGGCGGCATCATGAAGGTTAACTGCATGCTTTATGCTGATAACTGATTAATTAATAGATGATAATTTCTGAAAAAAATAAGGCGAGCGGCGCATTATAATCAGGTGCGCTATTAAGCATTTAAGTCAAACAATGCAGTTAAATATGACACTAATATTAAATTTTTATTTCCATGTGGACATTGTTTGAGAACTGGCATAGCTTGATGTTTTATCCCACGAGAAAGGTAATAAAATGAGTGAGATATCTAGCCTGTCGCTGAAGATTCCGTTTGATCTGAAAGAGAAAATTAAAGCCGCCGCTCTGGAAAAAGGGGTGTCGATCAGCGCTGAAGTGAGTGAAAGATTGCTACAGAGTTTTGGTGCGGGTGATAAAGCCTATTTACCCCCCTCGCCTGACACGGTGGATAATCAGGATACAAAAGAAGAAGACGTTCAGTTAACAGCCAAAGAAATAAAGAAAATCAGAGCGTTACTCAAAAATAAAACGAAAAGTTCTTCAAAGAAAAAATAATCCCTCTGTACCTGGCATGCTATACCATAACGCTCACTTAGCTGTGCGATGTGATATAGCATTGCTGCCTGCTGGTAAGATAAATCAAGATTTGTGATATAAATCAGTAAGGTTTCTCTCTTTTTTGCCGATAAACGCTATTCACATCATTCGTGGAGGCATTTATGTTAATGGGAACTCTTAAAGAAACACTGATTTTTGTACAAGATGATGGCTCCGAACGTCATCGGTACGAGATCTACAAGAGTGACCATCAAGGTGGATATTTCTGTGTTATATATGTTCAGAAAACCGTTCTATTGAATGATGCCTGCGTAGTCACTTGGGTCATTGATAATCCATATTGGCGTATGCGATCACATTATATTCCAAACGCGCGAATGGAATGTGAAGTCCACTGGAAAGAAACATACCGTATACTGGCCGCCTGATATAAATATAAATAATAATAAAGGACATAATAAGTTATGTCCTTTATTTTTGTTGTTTAGTAAAAATTTCTTTGATTTTATCACCTATATTTTGTGTGGAAATATTTTAATTAAGGTTTTTTTTATTTGTCTTTATTTGAATGTTTATTTTATTGCTCGATTATTTTTTTTGATATTTATAGTTTTATTTATCTGGTAAATGAGTAAATTATGAAAAACTGATCGATTAAATAGATATGTAAAATATGAAATATATAAAAATAAGATATAAAGATTATTGGCAACCCGCCGATACCAGTTTTGATATTGGGGGTGAGCGGGCAAGTTAGTGATTTTTTCAGTGTTGATGAACTGTTTTATAACTATCTGGGTCGGCTTTCCTTTTTTGACGAAAAGAGGTAAGCATTGCAGCATTCTAAGCGGCCCGGCATTGGCGCAGTGTCAGTATCAAAGCGTCTCGTCGTCCGGCTTGGCTAATGATCCATCCCTCTGGTTGTTCTTACCCCAATAACTGCGGTTGGATGGTATCGTATCCCGGCGTATCCTGTAGCCTACCGGCTGGCTTGATAAACTCGCTCCCCGGGATTCCTATCATCTTGTTAAGTATAAGAAATAAAATGTAACGACGGATATCTGAGAATAGCCGTATTTAACTCGGTATTTTTTAGACCGAGCGACGGTTATTTTCCGGATAAAAATTGAATGGATAATCAAAGGAGATTTCAATGAACTTGTCCAACTGGCGTATAGGATATCGATTAGGCGCAGGTTTTTCTTTCCTGGTATTAATGCTCTTGGTGGTTGGTGGTGTAGCGGTAACAAAGTTGACTGATTTTAATAAAAAAATGGATAGCATCGTTTCTCAGGATTATCCGCTAACGGTAAAAAGCAACCAGTTAATCGATGAGCTAAACACTTTTCTCAATAATCAGCAGGTGCTGTTTTTATTGACTACGCAAGATGAAATTAATCATCAGTTAGAGCTTGGCAAGAAGAGTTCGTCGAGGGTCTCCCAGTTAATGGATTACCTGCAAAAACATGCGGTGGACGAAAAGTCTCTGGCGGTGTTGAATTCAATTGGCGATATACGCAGAGATTTTCTTGCTTCGGCAAATAAATTGTCAGGGCTGATTGTCGCCGGAGACGTAGATGGCGCCACCAAGGAGTATTTCAACGTAACGCGCGTCGCTCAGCAGAACTACAAGGATAAAGTTGCCGAATTGATCGATGCCCAGGATGACAACATGGCGGCGTCGGCACAAGATGTCGCTGAAAGCTATCAAGAGACGCTGATTATCATGTCGATAGTGGTTATCGCCAGCATCATCTCGGGGTTGATTATTGCGTTGTTGATTACCCGCAGCGTGACGCGTCCGATACAGGATGCGCTGCTGGTGGCGGAGAGCGTTGCCAAAGGAGATTTAACGTCGGACATCAAAACCCAACGCAAAGATGAAACCGGAATGTTGCTGACGGCCTTGCAAAATATGAATACCAGCCTGCGGCAAATAGTCAGCCAGGTGCGGGATGGCGCAGAAACCATTTCAAGCGCGGCATCTCAGATTGCGGCGGGTAATCAGGACCTTTCAGCCAGAACAGAAGAGCAGGCCAGTTCTTTGGAAGAAACCGCATCGTCCATGGAACAATTGACGTCGACGATAAAGAATACGGCTGATAACACGGTCGAGGCGACTGAACTTGCCGCGAACACCTCCAATACGGTGGAAAAAAGCGGTAAAATGATGGATATGGTAACGCAAGAGATGCGCGGTATCAGGGACTCATCACAGCGTATGGCTGAAATCATTGGTGTGATTGACAGCATCGCTTTTCAGACCAATATTTTGGCGCTGAACGCCGCCGTGGAAGCCGCCCGTGCCGGTGAGCAAGGTCGGGGATTTGCTGTCGTCGCCAGTGAAGTTCGTGCTTTGGCGCAAAGAAGCGCTACCGCGGCTAAAGAGATTAAAGAGCTGATTGATGATTCATTCAATAAGGTTCGCGATGGTATGGGGCTGGTGGAGGAAACCAGCGCCACGATGAATTCTCTGGTCATGAATGTGCAGGGCGTTAACAGTATAATTAGTGAAATTGCGCAGGCAAGTCGTGAACAAAGCGATGGTATTAATCAGATCAACGTGGCGGTTGGACAAATTGACACCACGACGCAACAAAATGCGGCATTGGTTGAAGAGTCGGCCTCCGCGGCGCTCTCATTACAAGAACAGGCCCACAGCCTGACGCAGACGGTCAGCGTGTTTAAACTCGGTTCAGCGACCAGCGTTTCAAGGGGAAGTCAGAAAGCGAAGCCGCCGGCGCTGCTTCACGCAAAAAAAACGCAAGCGCCGAAAGAGAATACATCGGGTGAGCTGACGGACTGGACGACCTTTTAACTAAGTCCGTTGCGCCCTTTAGCATCGATAACCGCCATTGAGATAGAACAATGGCGGTTTTTTTACTCAATATGGCCTGTTTTTCCTAAATTGACTGGAAAGTCGCGGTCCGGTCCATGCGCCAGCGAATAACGTCAACCAGCAGGAAAAACAGTAAACTGACGCCCATGATCGGTAAGACGATGGCAAGCAATCCGCTGATGGCGATCAGCAATATTCTGGGCGCGAGGGGAACCTGCAGTAGCGCGTCAGTCAGCGTCTTGAGCGGATTCCCGCCGCCTTGATGACGCGGTCGTCGGCTCCACCACATCCGATATCCCCAGAAAATAAGCGTGCACAGTCCAAGACCGAAAATGGCGAGTAAGAGCTGGTTGGGTAAACCAAACAAAACGCCCATATGCGCGTCAACGCCCCATCGGGTCAACTTGGCAGCCAATGGAAAGGTGCTGAAATCGGTCCTGTCGACGATCTCAAGTGTCGCGGGGTTAACTGAAACCGCATCGACCTGTGTTGGCCAGGCGCGATCAATTTCTGCTACGGTCCAGGCCTGATTCGATTTACCGGCGGGTTTAATCTCGATCTTCCGGGCATCAATACCTGCGTTTCTGGCTGTGGTTAATACCCGGTCAAACATGTCCGGCGTGGTATCCATCGCCGGGGCGTCGGGTGTCATGGTATGGTGATCCGCATGCATATCCGTATGCATATGCTGGTGGCGTATTGCAGGTTCGCTGATAAGCCGCGTGTTCAGCGCCGGGGTTTGCCAGCCGAGCAGGTTTCTGACCTCAGAAATATTATTGCCGGCCCACTGCGACCAGGTTAGGCCGGTAGCGGAAAAGAACAGCATACCTACCGTCAGACACAACCCCATGCTTATGTGCCAGCGGCGCAGACGCCGCTTTCTGGCGGCGGATGTGCGGGCGGATTTATTTTTACGTCGTCCGGCGGCTGTAGAACCTCGGGTTGCTATCCAGATGAATATCCCTCCCAACGTCGCGACCCACAGCCAGGATGCGGCCAGTTCACTGTAATTGCGCCCAGGATCGCCAAGTAATAATCCCCGATGCAGATAATCGATCCAGGTACGGAAGGGGAGAACGCCGCTGGTGCCATAGACCGTTTCGTCGCCGCGCATGGCTAATGATACCGGGTCGATAAAAATGGCCCGGTTTTCCGATGGTCCTAATTCGGGAGACGCAAACATCACCCTGGTGGTTTCGCCTTGTTCGGCTGCGGGACGGATAGCGGCGAGTCGGGCTTTGGAACGAGGTCCTATTACGTTTTGTGCGGCGATGATTTGCGCTTCTAGCGATTGGAAGGCACCCGGATTCTGGGTAAAAAGCTGGTGGGCGTAAAGTCGGTTTTCAATTTGCGGCGTCAGCACATATAACGTCCCCGTGAGTGCGGCGACAAAAATAAACGGCCCAATAAAAATACCGATATAAAAGTGTAGGCGAATTAATAAGGCGATCATTGCGACTCGCGTCGATACGGTGCCTGATAGCACGCTTTGCGATAACGACGCCTCGGGCTGTAAAGAACCGGCGGATAAGACCCGATTTTTAGGCTGTGGCATAAAACCTTCAGAAGTCAGTTGGCGAAAAGACCAAATCCAGCGCGATACTCGGAAAGAATATTGCGGTCAGATTTTATTTATGAAGTCTATTGGCATATCGGTATAGGTTCAGCGAGGCGGCGCACGTGGTATGGCCGGGGTGAATTTCTCGTCCGGAATGATGCGCAAAAGAATTGAGGTGATCCGGGCATGGGATAGATTGCGCGTCGCCGAAATGGCGATGGCTGGTATGTCGGATAGAGCGGGCGTGTAGAAAAAAAGAACGCAGTAGCCGCAGGCTTCGTGATCCGCCATCGCGTCGGGTTGGTCATGGATGCGGGCATGCGCATCATCCGATAACTTATCACCGGTATGATGGTGGTGCGATGCGGAAGTCGTTGCGGCACTAAACGCCGGGGACGTGTCATGCTGAGGGTGAACCCGCGTTTGTGAAATCACCGGCGCAATGAAAATGATCAATATGGCGAAGATGCCGAACCAAACCGGAAAACTTCGCTGCCGAAGCGGAAAACAGAGCATAAACGTGGCGTTAAAGCCGAGTCGGGAGCAAGGGGCGGTACTGTACCTTATCTACTTTATTTTTGTTACATAAATGTTTGCCGATCGGTTTTATGTGTGAAATAAAACCGGAAATTACTGCTATCGTTTATGTTGGCGACTATCAGTAAACAGAATATTCCTGAAGCCAGAGCTTGATGATATCCGATATAGTGGCCTAGAGGCTGTAAATACCCATGAAGTCTTTTTTTGACATGTACTTAGGCAAATGACGCACGAATAGCACGCTGATGATCAGCGCCACACAGATAGGGGATAGAGTCGGTGATGTTTTATGTCAATGCGAACCGATTGCCGAGCCAAATATGGGCAAAAGAATTTTTCGCGCGGAAAGTAAAAATGTTATCTGTTTTCTATTTTTCATCAGGATTATCATCTATTGGCGTTCCGGTTGTCTAAACGCTGACCTATTATGGTGAATCATATCGTTATCGAGTTGTCGGAAAGCTAACTTATCCATTAATATGGATTTTAATTGATTGAAGCACACGAACAGGGGGAGTTGTGCTGGTTAATAAACTTGGATCTAAACAGCGGGCTGCAGGCCTTTGCTGGCTTTCAGCGGTGGCCGCGCTGTCTTTAAGCGCAGTGCCGGCTTGGGCGTTTACTATTGATGACGTTGCTAAACAAGCGGAAGCGTTGGCAGCAAAAGGCTTTGACGCGCCGAAAAGCAATCTTCCAGCTCAGTTTCGTGATATGAAATTTGCTGATTATCAGCAAATTCAATTCAATCGGGATAAATCATACTGGAACACGTTGCAGACACCCTTCAAGCTACAGTTCTACCATCAGGGGATGTATTTCGATACGCCGGTAAAAATTAATGAAGTGACTGCTACAACGGTAGATGAGATTAAATATTCAGCAGATTACTTTAATTTCGGTTCCGTCAACCACGATCCTGAAACGGTCAAGAACCTCGGTTTCGCTGGTTTTAAAATTCTTTATCCGATCAATAAAGCGGATAAAAATGATGAAATTGTCAGCATGCTGGGCGCCAGCTACTTCCGTGTCGTAGGCAAAGGCCAGATTTATGGTCTGTCTGCCCGCGGTCTGGCGATTGATACCGCATTGCCTTCGGGTGAAGAGTTTCCGCGTTTTCGCGAATTCTGGATTGAACGTCCTAAACCAGCCGATAAGCATTTAGTGATTTATGCTTTGCTGGACTCACCGCGCGCGGCCGGTGCGTATCGCTTCGTTGTCTATCCGGGTAGCGATAGCGTTGTTGACGTTCAGGCCAAGGTATATCTGCGGGATAAAGTTGGTAAGCTGGGCGTTGCGCCGTTAACCAGCATGTACCTGTTTGGGCCTAATCAGCCATCGCCTACGCTGAATTATCGTCCTGCGCTGCATGACTCCAATGGGTTGTCGATTCATGCCGGTAACGGCGAGTGGATTTGGCGTCCGTTGAATAATCCTCGGCACCTTTCCGTCAGCACCTATGCGGTAGAAAACCCGAAAGGATTTGGCTTATTGCAGCGTGGCCGCAATTTCTCCGCTTATGAGGATCTTGACGATCGCTATGATCTGCGTCCCAGCGGCTGGATTGAACCCAAAGGCGACTGGGGCAAGGGCAAGGTGGAACTTGTTGAAATTCCGACTGCTGATGAAACCAACGACAATATCGTGGCGTTTTGGACTCCGGAGGTTTTACCTGAAACCGGCAAGCCTCTGGATATGAAGTATCGCCTGCGCT
Organism: Brenneria bubanii; assembly: GCF_022378355.1. Taxonomy (GTDB): domain Bacteria; phylum Pseudomonadota; class Gammaproteobacteria; order Enterobacterales; family Enterobacteriaceae; genus Brenneria; species Brenneria bubanii. Next base: position 99,975 of record NZ_JAKMAJ010000014.1, on the reverse strand, counting down.
TCACCAGCGACGAAGAGCAGCTGCATTCGCCAGATGTTGCCTATGTTCAGCAAACCAGACGTTCTACTGGCGATGTTAAACAGTCGAATCTGATTCGTCAGCCTGACGGCACTGTCGCTTTCCTGGTGGATTTTGTCGGACCGTCGTTAAAAGAGATGGATGAAGCAACACCGGTTACATCTCAGGTCAGCATTGGCGACAATGGCGAGATCGTTGAAAACAGCGTGCGCTACAATCCGATCACTCATGGCTGGCGTCTGACGCTGCGTTTACGAGTGAAGGATAACAAACAGCCGACGGAAATGCGGGCTGCGCTGGTCAATGGTGAAACCACATTGAGCGAAACCTGGAGCTATCAGCTACCTGCTAATGAATAAGTCAACTTCTCCTCTCGATTATATCGAGAAATTGCCCTTGTCTGCCGAGCAGGCAAGGGCGCTGCGTGAAAGGCTACCAGAATCAGAGCCTATCGATCAGTCCGCACTGCATCAGTTATTGGCGGATGGAAGCCAGGTAAAGGGCCATTCGCAGGACGATGTCGCGCTGAATTCGGTTCACTCTCGCTTAGAGATGGCCTGGTCTGATGGTCTTGATCACGATAAGCAATTGGGCAAAGATACCGAAGGGCGGACGGCGTTGCAGGCGATGCCAACGATCACCCGTTCCTCGATGTTTCCTGATGTCTGGCGCACCAACCCGCTGGCTCGCTGGTGGGAAAGTTTGCTAGGCAAAACGGTGCCGCCTCGCCATCATTACCATAACGCCAGCCCGGAGGAAACCATCGCTGAAAACAGGTGGCGTATGGTTGGTACCCTGCGGCGCTACATCCTGCTGGTTCTGACGCTTTTTCAGACGGCGATTGCCACCTGGTACATGAAAACCATTCTGCCTTATCAGGGCTGGGCGCTGGTTGATCCGTTTGAAATGGCGGATCAACCATTGATGCGATCGTTTTTGCAGCTACTGCCCTATGTATTGCAGAGCGGTATTCTCGTCTTGTTCGCGGTTCTGTTCTGCTGGGTTTCGGCGGGTTTCTGGACTGCGCTGATGGGCTTCCTACAACTGTTGATCGGCAGGGATAAATACAGTATTTCTTCTACCCTGGTCGGTGATGAGCCGCTCAATCCGGATCATCGCACTGCGCTGATCATGCCTATCTGCAACGAAGATGTTGAGCGTGTTTTCGCTGGTTTACGCGCCACGTATGAGTCCGTGGAGGCGACCGGAACGCTCGATAACTTTGACATTTACGTGCTCAGCGACAGTAACGATCCCGATACCTGTATTGCAGAGCAAAAAGCCTGGATGGACCTTTGCCGCGATGTGGGCGGAGCCGGGCGGATTTTTTACCGCCGTCGCCGTCGCCGCGTAAAACGTAAGAGCGGCAACATTGACGACTTCTGCCGTCGTTGGGGTAGCCAATACAGCTATATGGTGATCCTGGATGCAGACAGCGTAATGAGCGGTGAATGTCTGACGTCGCTTGTCAGGCTGATGGATGCGAATCCTAATGCCGGCATTATCCAGTCTTCGCCGAAAGCTTCGGGAATGGACACGCTGTATGCGCGTTGCCAGCAGTTTGCTACTCGCGTTTATGGTCCGCTGTTTACCGCGGGTCTGCATTTCTGGCAGTTGGGTGAGTCCCATTACTGGGGGCATAACGCCATCATTCGGATAAAACCCTTCATTGAGCACTGCGCGCTGGCGCCATTACCCGGCGAAGGGTCGTTCGCGGGAGCCATTCTTTCTCATGACTTCGTCGAAGCGGCATTGATGCGCCGTGCGGGGTGGGGGGTTTGGATCGCCTATGACCTGCCCGGCAGTTATGAAGAACTGCCGCCTAACCTGTTGGACGAACTGAAACGCGATCGGCGCTGGTGTCATGGCAACCTCATGAATTTCCGTTTGTTCCTGGTTAAAGGGATGCACCCGGTTCACCGTGCGGTATTTCTTACCGGCGTGATGTCCTATCTGTCTGCGCCGCTGTGGTTTATGTTTCTGGCGCTATCGACCGCATTACAGGTTGTGCACACCCTGATGGAGCCACAGTACTTTCTGCAACCCAGACAGCTATTTCCCGTGTGGCCGCAATGGCGGCCGGAGCTGGCAATCGCGCTATTCTCAACCACGCTGGTATTGTTGTTCTTGCCGAAGTTGTTGAGTGTGATCCTGATTTGCGCCAAAGGCGCGAAGGCGTATGGCGGGTCTTTCCGGCTGGTGATTTCGTTGCTGGTGGAAATGATATTTTCTGTCCTGCTGGCGCCGGTCAGAATGTTATTCCATACCGTGTTCGTCGTTAGCGCGTTTTTGGGATGGTCGGTACAGTGGAACTCGCCTCAACGCGATGATGATGCGACGCCCTGGGGAGAGGCCTTTATCCGTCACGGTTCTCAATTAGCGTTGGGACTGGTCTGGGCGACAGGTATGGCATGGTTGGATCTGCGCTTCTTGTGGTGGTTGGCTCCGATTGTCTTCTCATTGATCCTGTCGCCGTTTGTCTCCGTCTATTCCAGCCGCGCGTCGTTGGGATTGGGGTGTAAACGAGCCAAATTGCTATTGATTCCCGAAGAGTACGAGCCGCCGCGTGAACTGGTTGCGACCGATGCCTACTGCCAGTTAAATCGTCAGCGTAAGCTGGAATCCGGCTTTATGCAGGCGGTGTTTGATCCATCGATTAACGCCCTGGCTAGCGCAATGGCGACTGCTCGCCACCGTTTCAGTCAGGCGATAGAAAATGTTCGCGAACAGAACGTTAATGCGGCGTTGAGTCAAAAACCGGAGGAGGTTAGCAATAATCAGCGACTGATGCTGCTAAGCGATCCCGTAATGATATCCCGCCTTCATTACCGGGTTTGGCAGAAGCCCGAGCAGTATGCGTCATGGTCCGACTATTATCGGCAACTAGCCGCGCCGCATATTAAAGGATAATATCCAGTTATCTTGAGCGAATAAAAAGCAACGGCGCGCCGTTGCTTTTTTTTATCTGCGGTTTATCCCGTTATTGCCTGCGTGAGGCGGCTAGCGGCTATATGGATAGTCGTCAATCTCCCGGTAGCCCAAGTTTTGAAGGACGGCGCTGTAAGCTTCGCCAGGAGTAGAGCGCATTTGCCAGCACCACCAATGCGGTGGCGATAAACACGGCGCGGAAGCCGTAAGTGGCCGAGATGGATGCACCGATTATCGGGCCGGTCACATTGCCGATATCACGGAACGACTGGTTGTAGCTGAAAATCCGTCCGGCGACCTGATTGGATGAATGATAAATCAATAATGTTTGCACCGCGGGCATCAGCGCGCCATCGGCCGCCCCCAGCAGGAAGCGAAGCATGCCCAACTGCCAGGGCGTCTGAACAAAAGCCATCGGGATTAACAGTAAAACGGACGCTAGCAGCATCGCGATCAAAATCCGCTCCGGGCCTATTTTATCGCCTAATTTGCCGAGCTTTGGCGCGCTGATCAAAGCCGAAACGCCTGGAATGGCGGCAATCATTCCGCTGATAAAAGCCAGATTCTGCGTGTGCCCGGCCAGATCCCGAACGAATAAGGTTAATATCGGCGAGATTGATCCGGTCGCAACCTGGATAATGAGCGTAGTCACGAACAGACTCAGGACCAGTTTGGGGTTTTTAAGCGAGCTCATTACCTGCCGGCCATTCAACATGTCTTTTTTGCGGATCGAGATAAAGCGTTCCTGCACATAAAACAGCGTAATCAGGAAGCAGATAAACAATACGGTAGCCGTGATGAAAAATACCGGACGTAATCCGTAGGCATCCGCCAAATAGCCGCCGATTAACGGGCCGATCAGCGCGCCGCTGACTGCCCCGGTGGATAGCGTTCCCAGCGCCCAGCCACTTTTGCTGCGTGGAACCTGGGTGGCGATCAATGCATTGGCGTTAGGAACGAAGCCGCCCAGAACGCCAAGGGCGACCCGCAGAAACAGAAATTGCCATATATTCTGCGCCAGTCCCATGAGCACCATAACAATGCACATGCCCAGCGCCGAGCGCAGCAGCATCAGTTTACGGCCCTTGCGGTCGGCAAGTCGTCCCCAAAATGGAGAAGCGATGGCGGAGAAAAGAAACGTAATGCTGAAGACCACGCCGGACCACATGTTCAATGCTTCATGCCCACTGACGCCCAGTTGCTCGACATAGAGTGGAAGGAACGGCATGACCAGACTGAATGCGGCGCCGGTAAAGAAGCAACCTAACCAGGCGACATAAAGATTACGTTTCCAATCAATCGGTTCTACTTCTGGCGTCATAAAGTTCCGATAAGGCGGTGAGCGTTTCTTTCCTCAGGTTACGCTTTACAGGGTGCGATGTGTGAGGGTAAACAAATTACATAGCAGACAATGTATCAGTATGTGCCGTTGAGGGAATATCAACAAGACATGTATCATTAATCTGTAAGAATTCAGTACGTTCTCAGCGAGGGAGACCTTATTCACATATTATTTTATATGAATAAGGCTTTACGGCGTTAGTAGATAGAGGGTTCGCCTTCCGGACGGGTTTTAAAGCGGCGGTGGAGCCACATATATTGCTCAGGCGCCAGAAGAATATTTTGCTCGACAATTTTATTCATCCACGCCGCCGTCGCTTCCTCATTTTCCAGCGGGACCTCTAATTCAGCAGGCTGAATCAACAGCTCATACCCTTTACCCTTCGGCAGTCGGCGGGGTACAAAAGGGACGATAGCGGGTTTGGCGGTTTTGGCTAAGATGTAACTTCCCACCGTCGTCGCCGCTTTGTTCACCGCAAAAAGCGGGACGAACACGCTACTGCGAGGACCGTAATCATGGTCGGGGGCATACCAGATAATCTCACCCTGCTTAAGCGCCCGGATCATACCCTTTAGGTCCTTACGATCGATCATGGATTTGTTCGAGCGCATTCTTCCCCAAGTCTGCAACCAGTCGATCAGCTTATTATCATTGGGACGATAGACGCCAATTCCAGCATTTCTTATGCCAAAAATACGGGCGCCAAGCTCCAGCGTTAGAAAATGCAGCCCAATCAATAGAATTCCACGGTTTTGCGCCCGTAGCTGCGCTATATGCTCGAGTCCTTTAGCGGTAAACCAGCGTTCTATTCGCCAGTCAGGCCAAAACCATGCCATACCGGTTTCTATTATGCCCATGCCTACGGCTTCAAAATTTTTTCTGACGAGCTCATCGCGTTTCGCGGTTGACATGTCGGGAAAGCATAACTCAAGGTTTCGAATGGTAATTTCAACCCTGCGCGGCAGCAGCCGCATGGAGAGGTGACCCAGTCCGGTGCCGATTCGGTAAAGCAAAGGGTAGGGCAGCAATACAATAAGATAGAGCGCGCCGATGCCCAACCAGGTTAACCAATAACGTGGGTGTAGTAATGAACGATTAAAAGTGGGGATTTGTGTCATGGCCTCAGTATCAATTCTGGTGCTGTTAGGCACTCATACCGTTAAAAAATGAATAAGATTCCCATTCAACAGGATAGGTGATTGCAGCACATTCATTAGCAAAAATTTCTCGATGCGCTTTAGCCTGATTTTTATACAAAAAAAGAATGGCGATGCTAATGATAGCATTTGGCGCCGGCCGTGTGTAACCGTTGATGCCATTGATGCGCATTCGTTAGGCGATCGGATACGCTGAATTTTCGCCGCATCGGCAGGTCCGGTTATTTTATATTCGCCGCCTGACATGAATTCTGCTATCGGGTATGATGCCGGGCCATTCAAGCCGTCAGAGAAAGCCTGGCGGTGATTAACCTCAATGAAGACAGGAAAGTACACCATGCCAGTGTTACATAACCGGGTTTCCAATGAGGAACTGAAAGCTCGCATGCTTGCTGAAACCGAGCCGCGAACCACAGTTTCTTTCTATAAGTATTTTTCGATTGCTAACCCGCAGGCGTTCCGCGATCGTCTATATAGCCAGTTTGAGCCGCTGAAGGTTTTTGGCCGTATCTACATTGCGGCGGAAGGCATCAATGCCCAAATCAGCGTGCCGAGCAACCAGTTTGATGCGTTCAGGACGGTGCTGTTCAGCGCAGATCCCGCGCTTGACGAGGTTCGGCTAAACATCGCATTGGAGGATGATGGAAAGTCATTTTGGGTGCTGCGGATGAAAGTCCGCGATCGTATCGTGGCGGATGGTATTGATGACCCAACGTTCAATCCGGCAAATGTTGGTCAGTATCTGAAGGCTGAACAGGTCAACGCGATGGCCGAGGATCCTGATACGCTGTTTGTTGATATGCGCAATCACTATGAATACGAAGTCGGACATTTTGAAAATGCGCTGGAGGTTCCTTCGGACACGTTCCGTGAACAACTTCCGATGGCGGTGGACATGCTAAAGCATCAGCAAGATAAAAATATCGTCATGTATTGTACCGGCGGGATCCGCTGTGAGAAAGCGAGCGCCTATATGCTTCATCATGGATTCAAGCATGTCTATCATGTTGAGGGCGGGATCATTGAATACGCGCGACAGGCGAAAGCCAAAGGTCTGCCGCTTAGATTTATTGGCAAGAATTTTGTGTTTGACGAACGTATGGGGGAGCGGATTTCTGATGAAGTGATTGCACACTGCCATCAGTGCGGCGCCCTTTGTGACCACCATACAAATTGTCGTAATGAAGGTTGTCACTTGTTATTCATTCAGTGTCCGGCATGTGCTGAGAAATATGAAGGATGCTGTAGCGACAACTGCCGGGAAGAGCGACTCCTTCCGCTGGCGGAACAACGCGCCAGGCGTAGCGGGCGTGAAAATGGCATGAAAATTTTCAATAAATCAAAAGGGTTATTGCAATCCACATTGCGTATACCTTCGCCCTCAGACAAGGACGAAGGCAAATAGCGGCACAAAAGGCCCTTTCACATCCGGAGAGGGCTTTAATCTTTTATTCATTAACCGCCGATACGTTATTTCTGACGAACGCCTTCAACCGAAATGATCAGCTGAACTTCCTGGGACGCCGGCCCCAAGTCCTGGGTAATGTTAAAATCTTTCAGCTTGATGGTCCCTTCGGCTTCAAATCCGGCGCGATAATTGCCCCAGGGATCGTCACCCTTGCCGACCAGTTTTGCTTCCAAGGTCACAGGCCTGGTCACGCCATTTAAGGTCAGGTCGCCGAGGATGTCGTATTCCTCTCCCTCTTTTTTCACTTCCGTGGACGTAAATGTCGCCTGCGGATGTTTAGATACATTCAGAAAGTCCGCGCTGCGGATATGTTTGTCGCGCTCCGCATGGTTGGTATCGACACTACCGGTATTGATAGTGACCTTAACTTTATCGGCGGCAGGGTTACTCTCATCAAACGAGAAACTACCGTCAAAATCGTTAAAGCCGCCATAAATCCAGCTATAGCCTAAGTGATTAATGCGAAACTGGATAAACGCATGCTGGCCTTCCTTATCGAATTTGTAGTCGGCGGCTAAAGCCGAGCCGGCTGTGGCGAGCATGGATGCGGCGGTCAGGCCCAGTAGAGTTTTCTTCAGCATCGGTATTTCTCCCAATTGGTAAGGTTAAGAGATGTTGCGGCCCAACATCCTTTTCAACGTCGAATCACCATCTATAAAGTGATGTTTTAATGCGGCTAAACCGTGCAGCGCAGATAGCGCCACCACCGCCCAGGCAAGATAAAGATGCACGGTACCGGCAACATCGGCCTGATCCGTCAAACCGCTCAATGTCGCCGGAATAGAAAACCAGCCAAACACTGAAATAGGTTGTCCCTCGGCAGTGGAGATCAAATACCCACTGATTAATATCGCGAACAAAACAACATAAAGCGCAATGTGCGCCAACGCGGCGCTGACTCGCGTCAAGGGTGAATAGCTGCTTAATGGCGGCGGAGGCGGGGAAAAGAAACGCCAGATCACGCGAAAAATCATAACGGCAAAAAGCAATATGCCAATACTCTTATGAATTTCGGGAGCGCGATGATACCAGACGTCGTAGTATCCCAAGGTGACCATCCAGAGTCCTAACGCAAACATTCCGTATACGGTTAACGCTACTATCCAATGGAGCAGAATACTGACGTGGCCATAACGAGTTGAGGTATTACGCCAAAGCATGGTTATGACTCCTTATCTGATTACCGATACAATTTTGCAAACTTAAACATGTCTAAACACAAAAGCAATATAAAGTCACATTTTTTAACAATAAGACGAGAGTGAACAATTTTTTTGAATTGAAATCCATATTTTGTTCAACCTGGCGCCAATAACCAATAACCAATAACCAATAACCAATAAACGAGACAGCCGGTTTATCCAGGGCAAGTATCGCGATTGCTACTTCAGAATTTGCAATATGAGGTGCGGGAAGAAGAGAGCTTACTCGGCGGGGGAACAGGCATAGCCGTAATAACAGAGAAGGATAGAACGCAAAAACGCGGCCTGATGGCTAAAATAACAACACCGCCTTGCTGGCGGTGCTGTTATTGGGATGGTAAAGCAAGAATCAATCAATCTGGTATAAAATAATAATAAGCGTTATCAATGGCTAATGCTTTCTATAATCAAGAGATTGGCAATCTGTTGATTCTATTTTAGCAATGCCTGCTTCTAGTATATATATAAGTTTCTTGGCTACATCCGTCGTTAACCACAGTGTCCGGTCAACTTGCGCCTCATCCGGAGCCTGATCCGAGGTGGATAAATAGTGTAAACGGATCATCATGGCATCATAACTGTCAACGGTGCTGATGTCCCAACCTACAAGAGGATGTGTCTGAATAACTTCATTTTCTCTATCCATAAATACCCCTTATTGACTAGTTACTAACATGAGTGACTAACGAGGTTTAAGGCGGCTCCTTATTTACAAGAGCACTATCAGTATATCGTCGCTTATTTAGTTTATGGGAAATATTTTTAAGAAAACTGCAAAAAAAGTTTTCGGGCTAAAACATGAAACAATCCGGGGGAAAACGAATCCTTCCGGATTGTTTCATAGAACGACGGAATAAAGAAAATGCTATTCGGTATTTAACCCGGCATTTTTCTCTAATATGGCGACAAAACGGGCAAGATGTTTTTTCATCAAAGGATCCCGATTTTCATTTTGAGACTCCAGCTTCAGATTATGAATCATCAGTTGGTTTGCTTTTTCATCAAGGCAAAAAACCAATGACGAAAAGGCAAGCTCTAATGCGTCAATCTTGCGCTGCTGTGCGCCGATTAGCTCCAGCAGTTCACCGAATGTCATTGCTTCTTCCGGTTTTTCTACCGTCATAATAGGTATCCTCGGTTATAACTGGATGGCAAGATGCCCGCTACACTAACGATTACAGCCTATAACTTACCATTGAGCGAAATCTTTCAACAGCTCAATTTATTTTCCGTTTGCGAGGACGCGCAAGGGGCGTTAGGCAGTGCGCAAGGTATTTTTACTCCGGGGTAAACCAGTCATCCGCGCTTTCCCAGGTTTCTTGCAGCATTTCAGCGATCCGCTCTTTATCGTCTTTATTGCCGCCCAGTACGCTTAGGTTATTGGCTGCCGCATAGCGAATCTGGATTGGGGTGTCAGGATAGTATTGGTGAATTCGACTACCCAACTCATGGGCTAGCGCTTCGAGTGCGCCAGGGGGGAGTGGGGATGACTTTGCTATGGTAATTTCGACACGCATAATTGCCTCCATTGATAACTGTTTATTTATACAGTTATCAATGGAAAAGAACAAGCATTGAAGAATAAATCGCTACCTGACTAAGCGGCGGCGTGGCGCCATTCCGCTTTTTATCAGGTATCTCCGGTTTATCTCTTATCGGCTTACGGCGCGGCCGGCATAAGTGGGGAGAGTAAGTGGGGAGGCCTGACGGCTACCGAACTGACCAGTCAAGACGTTGTCCCGCGAGGAACGGGATCACAGATTCATTTCCCATCGAAATTTCTTCCGGGAAAACAATCGGTTCGCGGTGGAGTTCAATCCAGCCTTGATTAACCGGCAAGCCATAAAAACGCGGGCCGTTTAACGAACAGAATGCTTCAAGCTTATCCAGCGCGCCCAACTCATCAAAAACCGTCGCATAGGCGCTCAACGCCGCCTGGGCATTAAATACCCCCGCGCAGCCACAGCCGGATTCTTTTCTGTGTTTGACGTGTGGGGCAGAGTCAGTACCGAGGAACAGTCGATCGCAGCCGCCGGCGACCGCATCGCGCAGCGCCTGTTGGTGAATATTCCTTTTAAGAATGGGCAGACAATACAGATGCGGGCGAACGCCGCCGACCAGCATGTGATTGCGATTAAACATTAAATGTTGTGGGGTAATAGTCGCGGCAAGATACTCATTACCTGATACAATATAGCTCGCCGCCTCTTTGGTTGTGATGTGCTCGAATACGACTTTCAGTCTGGGGAACCGCTGGCGTAATGGTTCCATGACCGACTCGATAAACCGCGCTTCCCGATCAAAAATATCGACTTCAGGATTGGTTACTTCGCCATGCACCAATAGCGGCATCCCAATCGCCTGCATTGTTTCCAGTACGGAATAAATGTTGGCGATGTCCGTTACGCCGTGGCTGGAGTTGGTCGTCGCATTCGCCGGGTATAGCTTGGCGGCAGTAAATATGCCTTGCTCAAAGCCGCTGGCAACCTCTGCTGCATCCAATGAGTCGGTCAGATAGCAGGTCATCAACGGCTGAAAATCATGTCCTGCGGGGAGCGCGGCCAAAATGCGCTGACGATAAGCCTTGGCGCTGGCTATGCTGGTGATCGGTGGTGTCAGATTCGGCATGATGATAGCACGACCAAAAAATCGGCTGGTATACGGCAGAACGGTTTCAAGCATCCGATCGTCGCGTAAATGAAGGTGCCAATCGTCAGGGCGGCGGATTTTTAGCGTGTCTGGCAGTGCGGTCATGGAATGTGCTCCAGCGGTCAGTAGAAAAATATCATCGATCTGTTGGTTAGAACTAATACGGCGGGGAATAAGAATAAGTGCAAAGCCTTGCGAATGCATCCGTTAGTTGATGAAAGCTTGAAATTAACTAGTATAACTACTACGACCATTGGCATATCATGCCTTATCATTTGATCTTTAACCATAAATTACAGAAGGACTAAAATGGAAATTCGTATCGTTGCCATCTTACAGGCAAAACCTGAGTTTATTAATGAAGTGACTGCGGCGGTGAAAGACGCGGTGGCGCCGAGCCGTCAGGAAGCGGGAAATTTGCAGTACGATTTGCACGAAGAAATCGATAAACCCGGCGCATTTGTTTTTTTTGAACGCTGGAAAAATCAGGCTGCGCTGACGGAACATGAACAGTCGACACACTTTAAACGTTTGATCTCCGGTCTTGAAGGCAAGACGGCTGAGTCCACTATCAAACTGTTGAAGTATCTGGACTGATAAAACGTCGGGAATAAGGTTAATCTCGCTTGAAGCGGTTTGAAAAGGCGCGGGCAGGGACTCCGTCATAAAACCCAGCAACGGTTTCAAACGTGGTTAATCGATTTCCAGCCATAAAAAAACACCCGCCGAAAGGCGGGTGTTTTTTCACTGCTGATGAAGAGATTATTCGTTGACCTGCGTTGGCTTGGTTGCCGGCGCCGTCGCCTGGTTAACGGCGGCGTGACCACCCGCTGATCCCTTGCCGTCAAACTGATATGCCGGGCGCAGCCAGTCGCTTTGACGGACAGGCTCTGGCTGGTACTCCGGCGCTGGCGCTTTGGTCATCGGCGCCGCAGCATGGAGCTTATAGCGCGGTTGAGCCGTTTCAGCCGTTGTGGATTGAACAGAAACCGCCGGTTTTTCCAGTGGCGCAACGGGGGTCGCATCTACCGGGCGGGGTGCGGTTTCTTCCGCAACCTTTTCGCTTTCTTCTACGGCGATATCGGTGTTTTCTTCAACAATATTGTGATTTTCTTCGACAATATCATTGTCTTCTTCGACGACCTCATCGCTTTCTCCATAGGCCTTTTCCTCGACGAGGATTGGCGGAATGGCGTCGGCATCGGTTTTCGTCTCGACAATATCATCCGCGGCGGCAGTTGTATCACTCACCGCCGCGTCAGTTTTTTCCGGCGAACGTGGTTCTGCGGCTGCTTGCGCTACCGATGTTTCCTGAACCTGATGCGCGGATTCTGCAGCGTTAGCCGTGATATCGTCCTGCGCAATCGCCGTTTGCGGCGCAGTGGCGGAGACAACCGGCGCGGCTTCCACGACTTCCGGGAGGCTCGGTGCGGTGAGCGCGGCGTTATTTTCCGCCTGCTGCTGCTCTTCGAGCTGTTCCAGCGATTGGTATTGAGCGACAGGGTAATTGATCCAAACTTTACCTGAAGCCATCTCCGGCGCGGCGGCTGCGTATTCCAGCGGCATCGGCGACTGGGACGGATAACGCTCATCACGATAACGGCGACGACGCTGACCGCTGACGCGCAGATGGCGCGGTGAACGACGAGAACGACGCGGCATACCGGCATTCTCACCATTCATGCCTTTGTTCGCCTCGGCGGTTTGTTCGGCTTCCACCTCGGCATTATTGGCTGGCGCCACTGCGGTGGTATCCACCGGTTTTGTCTGTCGGGCAGCAGTTTCCGTTGCCTGCGCGTCAACGGTCGCTTTTTGTTCGTCTTCAGACTGCACGCGAATTTTCTGCGACAGTTGGCGACGTTGGCGACGTTGCGCTACCGGAGCCGGTTTCTCTTGTTCAGTCAGGGCATCCTCTGTTTCGACAACCGCGGTGTTTTGTGCTTTGGTTTCCTGCGGAGCCTGACGCTTGTCATCCTGACGGCGACGCTGCCGTTCTACGCGAGGTTCGCGACGCGGTTGCTCCTCGACGGTATTTTTTTCAGTATCCTCGGTTGCGCGAATTTCAGGCGCAGCTTCGGTATTCTGACGTTTATTACGGCGTTGTTCGTCGCGATTATCGCGTGAATTACGATCGCGGCGATTGTTATTCGGCCGGCGTGTATTGCGACGCTCCTGACGCTGAACCTCATTGGCACTGGCTGACTCGTTCTTTGGTTCATCCGATGCTGCGGCAACAGTCGTCGTCGGTTCTGCGGCGAAAATGCCTTTTAGCGCGCCCAGGAAACGACTGACCAGCCCTGGCTGAGCCGATGTCGAAGCGGCGGTCGACGGTGTTTTCTCCGTCACCGGCGCTTTATTTTCCTCCGGCATGGTCGGCATGCTGAACGTCGCCAAAGCCGGTTGCTCTGGTAGTTTACGTTCGACAACCTGTTCTTCCTGCAGCTGCTGCGCTTCCGCTTCCAGCATTTGCGGCAACTGGTAACTGAGCGCCGGTTTTTCTTCGCCCTTGCGCACGCGCACGACGGAATAGTGCGGCGTTTGCATGCCGTCGTGAGGAACGATGATGGCACGAACACCACCTTGACGTTTCTCGATAGCGTTGACCGAGTCGCGTTTTTCGTTCAGCAAATAAGAGGCAATCTGCACCGGAACGATGGCATGAACCTCCTGGGTGTTCTCTTTCAGCGCTTCTTCTTCAATCAGACGCAGAATGGACAGCGAAAGGGATTCATTATCGCGTACGGTACCGGTGCCGCTACAGCGTGGACAGACGTGATGGCTTGATTCTCCCAGCGATGGGCTAAGGCGCTGGCGGGACATTTCCAGCAGGCCAAAACGGGAAATCCGACCAATCTGAATGCGGGCGCGATCCTGACGCACCGAGTCACGCACGCGGTTTTCAACTTCGCGCTGGTGGCGAACCGGCGTCATGTCGATAAAATCGATAACGATCAAACCGCCCAGGTCACGTAGTCGCAACTGACGGGCAATTTCATCGGCGGCTTCCAGGTTGGTGTTGAAGGCGGTTTCTTCAATATCGCCGCCGCGCGTGGCTCGCGCGGAGTTGATGTCGATGGCGGTCAGGGCTTCCGTGCTATCAATCACGATGGAACCGCCGGAAGGCAGGCGCACTTCTCGCTGGAATGCAGATTCAATCTGGGATTCAATCTGATAATGGCTGAACAGGGGAATTTCACCGCTGTAGAGTTTGATTTTACTGTTGAAATCAGGACGGCCAAGCGCCGAGATGTGCTCTTTCGCCAGATCGAGGATCTTGGGGTTGTCGATCAGGATTTCGCCGATGTCCGGGCGCAGATAATCACGGAAAGCGCGCACAATGACGTTGCTTTCCTGATGGATTAGGAACGGCGCGGGGCGACCTTCAGCGGCTTTTTTGATGGCTTCCCAGTGTTTCAGGCGGAAAGCCAAATCCCATTGCAGCGCTTCAGCGGATTTGCCGACCCCGGCGGTACGAACGATCAGCCCCATACCGTCTGGGAGCTGCAAAGAGGCTAAGGCTTCTTTCAGCTCGGTTCGATCATCACCCTCAATGCGGCGTGAAATACCGCCGGCGCGAGGGTTGTTTGGCATTAACACCAGATAACTGCCGGCCAGACTGATAAACGTTGTCAGTGCTGCGCCTTTATTGCCGCGCTCTTCCTTATCTACCTGAACAATAACTTCCTGGCCTTCACGCAGCACATCTTTGATGTTGGGACGGCCATGAGAGGAATAATTGCTGGGGAAATATTCGCGAGCGATTTCTTTTAGAGGGAGGAAACCGTGTCTTTCGGCGCCATAATCAACAAATGCGGCTTCCAGACTGGGTTCAATGCGAGTGATTTTACCTTTGTAGATATTTGCTTTCTTTTGCTCATGACCCGGACTTTCGATATCCAGGTCATAGAGCCGTTGACCATCGACCAAGGCAACACGCAACTCTTCCTGTTGAGTCGCGTTAATCAACATTCTCTTCATCTTTAACTTACTCGTTATTTTTACTTGCATTATTGATAGAGCTGCGGACAAAAGAACCGCATGACCGGAGTGAACCGATGGCCTCGTGGCTTATCGCAGGGACGTCAACCTCCCGGTTGTCGCCTGCATAGAGACGCATGTTTCGGTAGCCTGTGTTTCCTGATGGAAAACAGCGCATTTACTGAGGGAACAGCTTCTGAATAATGTCGCCAGATCTGATTCCATTTGCCGGCCAAGCTGCAATCCGCAGCCCGCTAACTGCTTGATATCACATTACGTCTTACGCCATTGCTGCGTTTGTGTGTCATCAGGCAAACTTAATAATCCTGCAAATTCCCTTGTTTTAATGGAAATCAGCGCGGAAAACTCAAAAAGCATTATTCCATTGCTGACACTGTTATAGCAAGGTTACTTTGCCTGTCATACAAAGATAGTTGTACTGTTGTTCACCAAATTGTTGGTGGTTGAGGTTAAATCAACCAGACGCTATTGATGTAACAATATCTTCATAAGCCAGACTCACAGTTAAGCACAGAAAAAGGAGTGGCGCTATCCAACCTCTCTATTTAGAATCGCGCATCATGAAAACAGACAATCCTTCAGTACAATTTGTAACAATATCCGCCGATGAGGCTGGGCAACGCATTGATAATTTTTTGCATGCCCGGCTTAAAGGCGTGCCGAAAAGCCTGGTTTACCGCATCCTGCGCAAGGGTGAGGTGAGGGTAAATAAAAAACGGGTCAAGCCGGAGTATAAGCTGCTCGACCACGATGAAATTCGGATCCCGCCGGTTAGACAGGCCGAGCGCGATGCGCCGCCTGTTTCCGCTAGTCTGGGAAAAGTCGCCGCGCTAGCGGAATGCATCCTCTATGAGGACGATCATATCCTGGTGCTGAATAAACCTTCCGGCACGGCGGTTCACGGCGGCAGCGGTCTGAGCTTCGGCGTTATCGAAGGGCTGCGCGCCTTGCGGCCTGATGCGCGTTTTCTTGAGCTGGTGCATCGCCTCGATCGCGACACCTCCGGCGTTTTACTGGTTGCCAAGAAGCGTTCGGCATTGCGCTCGCTGCATGAACAGCTGCGTCTCAAAGGTATGCAGAAGGATTACCTGGCGCTGGTGAGAGGAAACTGGCCGTCGCATTGCAAATCCGTACAGGCGCCGTTGCTGAAAAACATATTACAGAGCGGCGAGCGCATTGTCCGCGTAAACAGCGAAGGCAAACCTTCGGAGACGCGCTTTAAAGTAGAGGAGCGTTTTGAGGTGGCGACGCTGGTTCGCGCCAGCCCGGTAACGGGCAGAACGCACCAGATTCGCGTCCATACGTTACACGCCGGTCATCCGATCGCTTTTGACGACCGCTACGGCGATCGTGATTTTGATCATCAATTGGCGGGAACCGGTCTGAAACGTCTGTTTCTACATGCGCAGGCGTTGCGGTTTGAACACCCTAACACCGGAGAAACGCTTCGCGTTGAAGCGCCTTTGGACGAGCAGTTGCGCCATTGTCTGAAAATACTGCGCAAGTCAAAAAGCTAAATCAGCGCGTTAAGGGGATACCGGATCTTGGTATCCCTCTTTTCATTTCATTATATCGTCAGCGGATTGATTTGTTCCGTTCGCAGCATGTGCGCCAGCGCGATTAAAGGCAGCCCCACCAGCGCATTGGGGTCCCTTCCTGACAATTTATCAAACAATGTAATCCCCAACCCTTCACTTTTAAAACTGCCGGCGCAGTTCCAGGGCTGTTCCTGATCGAGATATCCCACAATTTCGGTTTCAGTCAGGGGGCGAAAATGGACGTCGAAGGGCTCCACTATGCGCTGCAAGCGCTGCTTGGCGCTATTAAACAGCGCTAAGCCGGTAAAGAAAGTGACGCATTGCCCGCTGGCCTGGCGCAATTGTCTTACCGCATTGGCCCTGTTATGCGGTTTCCCGGTGATGACGTCATTCAATACGCATACCTGATCGGCGCCTATAATAAGATGATTGGGATAGTGCGACGCTAATGCGCGCGCTTTGCTTTCAGCCAGCCTCGCCACCAGTGCGATAGCGTCTTCGCCGGGCAGGGGCGTTTCATCCGCTTCCGGAGATGCGCAGATAAAGGGCAGGTTGAGTTTTTCCAGTAGCGCTTTGCGGTAAGGCGACGTTGAAGCAAGGACGATCTGATACATAATTTTTTTATAAACCGTAGCGTAATAATAAAAGGCATTTTAAACTGTGTGCCGCTCTGGAAGCGAATATTGGTGAAAGGTGGCGCTTCGCTGCCTTTTTCTTTGACTCTATGTCGTTACGACGTTAATATGCGCGCCCTATGCAAAAGGTAAAATTACCCCTAACCCTTGATGCGGTTCGTACTGCTCAAAAGCGTTTAGATTACGTTGGTATCTATACGCCTGAGCAGGTAACGCGAGTTGCCGAATCAGTGGTGAGTGTGGACAGTGATGTTCAGGCTTCTTTGTCTTTCAATATCGATAACCAGCGCCTGGCGGTGATTAGCGGTAGTGCAGATGTTTCGGTCACATTAATGTGCCAGCGCTGTGGAAAGCCATTTGGACATCAGGTTCATGCGACGTTTTGTTTTAGCCCGGTCATCAATGATGAACAGGCCGAAGCTTTACCGGAGGCGTACGAGCCGATCGAAGTTGATGAGTTTGGCGAAGTCGATCTGCTGGCAATGGTTGAAGATGAAATTATTCTGACTCTGCCTATCGCGCCGGTACATGATTCTGAACACTGTGAAGTGTCCGAAGCGGACATGGTGTTCGGTAAGTTGCCTGAAGAGGCAGAAAAGCCGAATCCGTTTTCCGTATTAGCCAGTTTAAAGCGTAAGTAATTAAGGAGTAAGGTCCATGGCCGTACAACAGAACAAACCCACTCGTTCCAAACGTGGTATGCGTCGTGCTCACGATGCGCTGACCACGTCTTCTGTATCCGTAGATAAAGTTTCTGGCGAAACTCACCTGCGTCACCACATCACTGCGGATGGTTACTACCGCGGTCGCAAGGTTATTGCCAAATAATTCTTGCGAATTATTAGCAAGGCAATACTTTGACACGCCTAACTCTGGCGTTAGATGCGATGGGCGGGGACTTCGGCCCCTGCGTAACAGTGCCTGCTGCATTGCAGGCACTGGCTTCTCATTCAAGTCTCTATCTGTTGTTAGTTGGCGATCCTGCTGCGATTACCCCATTACTAGCCAAAGTCGATTCAGATTTATTGTCCCGGTTGGAAATCATTCCGGCGGAATCGGTTATTGCCAGTGATGCTCGACCTTCGCAGGCTATCCGTGCGAGCCGCGGATCCTCAATGCGAATCGCGCTGGAGCTGATTAAAGACGGAAGGGCACAGGCCTGCGTCAGTGCGGGCAACACCGGTGCGCTGATGGGACTGGCGAAGCTCCTGATTAAGCCGCTCGACGGCATTGAGCGTCCGGCGTTGGTTTCCGTGCTTCCGCATCAGCAGCACGGGAAAACCGTGGTGCTGGATCTCGGCGCCAATGTTGAATGCGACGCCACTATGCTGGTTCAGTTTGCGGTTATGGGCTCGGTGATGGCCGAAGAAGTTCTTGGGTTGAAAAATCCGCGCGTTGCGCTACTGAATATCGGCGAAGAAGAGAGTAAAGGCCTGGATAACATCCGTGATGCGGCAGCCAAATTAAAAGATACGTCTGCGATCAACTACATCGGTTATCTTGAAGGCAATGAATTGCTGACCGGAAAGACGGACGTCATGGTCTGCGACGGGTTCGTGGGCAATGTCACGTTGAAGACCATGGAAGGCGTGGTAAGGATGTTCCTTTCGCTGCTGAAGTCTTCCTCTACCGGCGCGGAGCGCAGGCAAAAACAACCATGGTGGCTACGATTGCTGGGACGTTTGTTACAAAAACGGTTGGCTAAACGTTTCGGGCATTTGAATCCTGATCAATATAATGGCGCGTGCCTGTTAGGACTACGGGGATCTGTAATCAAAAGTCACGGCGCTGCGAACCAGCGAGCGTTTGCGGTTGCTATCGAACAGGCAATGCAGGCGGTGCAGCGGCAACTTCCTGAGCGGATTGCCGCCCGTCTAGAAGCTGTATTACCCAAGAGTGATTAAGCGTACATGTATACAAAAATAATCGGAACGGGCAGTTTTCTGCCTGAAAAAATCAGGACCAACGCTGATTTAGAAAAAATGGTGGATACGTCTGACGAATGGATCGTCACGCGCACGGGGATTCGTGAACGTCGTATCGCAGCGCCGGATGAAAATGTTGCTACGATGGGCTATCATGCCGCGCAAAAAGCGCTGGAGATGGCGAATATCGATAAATCGAAAGTGGGTTTGTTGATTGTCGCCACCACGTCCTCAAGCCATGCTTTTCCCAGCGCGGCTTGCCAGATTCAGCAGTTGCTTGAGATTAAAGATACCATCGCCTTCGATCTTGCGGCGGCGTGTGCCGGATTTACCTACGCGCTCAGCGTTGCCGATCAGTACATTAAAAATGGCGCGGTGGATTATGCGTTGGTTATCGGGGCTGACGCGTTGACCCGTACGCTGGATCCGCAAGATCGCGGCACGCTGATCCTGTTCGGCGATGGCGCCGGCGCCGTGTTGCTGTCTGCCTCGGAGCAGCCAGGAATCCTGTCCACCCATCTGCATGCGGATGGACGCTATGGCGCGCTGCTGACGCTGCCGCATCAGGATCGCAATAGCCCGGAGAAACCGGCCTATCTGACCATGGCTGGCAATGAGGTGTTCAAGGTGGCGGTGACCGAACTCGCGCATATCGTTGAGGAGACGCTGCGCGCCTCCCAACTAGATAAAAGCGAGTTGGACTGGCTGGTGCCTCATCAGGCCAATTTACGCATTATCAGCGCGACCGCAAAAAAACTGGGTATGGGAATGGACAAAGTTGTTGTGACGCTGGATCGTCATGGCAATACATCAGCGGCTTCAGTACCCTCGGCTTTGGATGAAGCCGTGCGCGACGGACGGATAAAACCAGGACAGTTAGTACTGCTTGAAGCTTTCGGCGGTGGTTTTACCTGGGGTTCCGCGCTGATTCGTTTTTGATTAAACAGGATTTTCACTATGACGCAATTTGCAATGGTATTCCCGGGGCAGGGCTCTCAATCCGTAGGCATGCTGGCTGAACTGGCGGTGGAATACCCGGTTGTTGCTGAAACATTTGCTCAGGCCTCCGCTGCTTTAGGTTATGACCTGTGGCAACTTACGCAGCAAGGACCGGTTGAAGAATTGAATAAAACCTGGCAGACCCAGCCCGCGCTGTTGACGGCGTCTGTTGCTATCTGGCGCGTCTGGCAACAGCAGGGTGGCAAAATGCCCGCGCTGATGGCTGGTCATAGCCTTGGCGAATACTCGGCTCTGGTTTGCGCCGGCGTGATCGATTTCCAGCAGGCGGTGCGCCTAGTTGAATTGCGAGGCAAGCTGATGCAGGAAGCCGTGCCGGAAGGCACTGGCGCGATGTATGCGATTATCGGCCTCGATAACGATGCTATCGCTAAAGCATGTGAAGAGTCCGCCCAAGGACAGGTCGTATCGCCGGTGAACTTTAACTCTCCCGGACAGGTTGTGATTGCCGGGGATAAAGACGCGGTGGAGCGTGCCGGCGCAGCCTGCAAGGCCGCTGGCGCCAAACGTGCGTTGCCGCTGCCCGTCAGCGTTCCCTCGCACTGCGCATTGATGGAACCCGCAGCTGAAAAATTGGCTGTCGCGCTTGAGTCTGTTGATTTCAATGAGCCGAACATCCCAGTGGTGAATAACGTCGACGCGCGTATTGAGACATCGCCTGAAGCTGTGCGTAGCGCGCTGGTGCGTCAGCTTCACTGTCCGGTGCGCTGGACGGAATGCGTCGAATTCATCGCCTCTAAAGGGGTTGACTCCCTGTTGGAAGTCGGGCCGGGCAAAGTCCTTACTGGCCTGACCAAACGAATCGTTGCTACCATGACAGCGGCCGCGGTGAATGATCCTGCTTCTTTATCAGCGGTGCTTGAAAAATAAACGGAGAACTGCATGAATTGTGAAGGAAAAATTGCGCTGGTGACCGGTGCAAGCCGTGGAATAGGTCGTGCGATTGCAGAAAAATTAGTTTCTCGCGGTGCGAAGGTTATCGGTACCGCCACCAGCGAGAAGGGCGCTGAAGCGATTAGCGCATGGTTGGGCGAAAAAGGTAAAGGCTATGTACTGAACGTCGCTGATGAGGCTTCAGTAGAGAAAACGTTAGCGGACATTCGCGCAGAGTTTGGTGAAATTGATATTTTGATCAATAACGCCGGCATTACGCGTGATAATTTGCTGATGAGAATGAAAGAAGATGAATGGCAGGACATTCTGGATACTAACCTAACATCGGTATTCCGTCTGTCCAAGGCTGTAATGCGCGCTATGATGAAAAAGCGTTTTGGCCGTATCATTACCATTGGTTCTGTGGTCGGAACCATGGGTAATGCCGGGCAGGCGAACTACGCGGCTGCAAAGGCTGGTTTGATTGGTTTCAGCAAATCTCTTGCCCGTGAAGTGGCTTCCCGTGGTATTACGGTTAACGTTGTCGCGCCGGGTTTTATTGAAACAGATATGACTCAGGCATTGACAGAAGAACAGCGAGCAGGCATTTTGAGCCAGGTTCCCGCTAACCGGCTTGGTGATGCTAAAGAAATCGCCAGTGCTGTTGCATTTTTAGCCTCTGATGAGGCGGGCTACATTACCGGCGAAACATTGCATGTCAATGGCGGCATGTATATGATCTAAAAAGTACGAAAACTATTTGCGTTATTTGCGGTTATAACCGCAAAATAGCACAAAATCGTGGTTCGACCAGCCGGGATTTTGTTGCATCTTTTTCAACATTTTATACACTACGAAAACCATCGCGAAAGCGAGTTTTGATAGGAAATTTAAGAGTATGAGCACTATCGAAGAACGCGTTAAGAAAATCATCGTTGAACAGCTTGGTGTTAAGCAGGAAGAAGTCGTAAACAATGCTTCTTTCGTTGACGACCTCGGCGCTGATTCTCTTGACACCGTTGAGCTGGTAATGGCGCTGGAAGAAGAATTTGATACTGAAATTCCAGACGAAGAAGCCGAAAAAATCACGACTGTTCAGGCAGCCATTGATTTCATTCAGGCTAATCAGCAGTAAGCGAACATATCTAGGCGGTCATTCGACCGCCTAAGTTTTTTTTGTCCCGCAGTGTCATATTTTCCCTCCCTGGAGGACAAGCGTGTCTAAGCGTCGAGTAGTTGTTACCGGACTGGGCATGTTATCTCCTGTCGGCAATACAGTTGAGTCTACCTGGAGTGCTCTTCTTGCCGGTCAGAGTGGTATCAGCCTGATCGACCAATTCGATACTAGTGCCTATGCAACGCGGTTTGCCGGCTTAGTAAAGGATTTTAATTGTGAGGAATTCATTTCGCGTAAAGAAGCACGCAAAATGGATGCCTTTATTCAATACGGGATAGTCGCTGGCATTCAAGCCATGCAGGACTCCGGTCTTGAAGTAACGGAAGAAAATGCACCGCGCATTGGCGCGGCTATCGGTTCCGGCATTGGTGGTTTGGGTCTCATCGAAGAGAACCACCGTTCGCTGGTGAAGGGCGGTCCGCGTAAAATAAGTCCGTTCTTCGTGCCTTCAACCATCGTCAATATGGTTGCCGGGCATCTCACCATTATGTACGGTTTGCGTGGCCCCAGTATTTCCATCGCCACCGCCTGTACCTCTGGCGTGCATAACATTGGCCATGCCGCGCGCATTATTGCTTACAATGATGCTGACGTCATGGTTGCCGGCGGCGCGGAAAAAGCCAGTACCCCCCTGGGTGTCGGCGGTTTTGGCGCCGCGCGCGCATTATCCACCCGTAATGATAATCCGCAGGCGGCAAGCCGTCCGTGGGATAAGGATCGCGACGGTTTCGTACTGGGTGACGGCGCCGGTGTCATGGTGTTGGAAGAGTACGAGCACGCGAAGAAGCGTGGCGCCAAGATTTATGCCGAAATCGTCGGCTTTGGTATGAGCAGCGATGCCTATCATATGACGTCGCCGCCGGCAAATGGCGCAGGCGCCGCGTTGGCGATGGAAAATACGCTGCGCGATGCAGGTATTTCCGCATCTCAAATTGGTTACATCAATGCGCACGGCACCTCCACTTCTGCCGGCGACCGGGCTGAAACCCAGGCGGTCAAGTCCGTGTTTGGCGCAGATGCCGGACGTGTATTAGTCAGTTCGACTAAATCCATGACCGGGCATTTGCTCGGTGCGGCCGGGGCGATCGAGTCGATCTTCAGTATCCTTGCGCTACGCGATAAGGCTATTCCGCCGACGATCAATCTGGACAATCCGGATGATGACTGCGATCTGGACTTCGTGCCTCATGAGGCGCGTCAGGTCAGTAATCTTGAGTACTCGTTGTGTAACTCTTTCGGCTTTGGCGGAACCAACGGTTCTTTGTTATTCCGTAAGGTTTGATCTACGCCGCCTTGTAAAAAAACCCGGTTTCCGGGTTTTTTTTTGTGACAAGCATCCCTGATGAAGATTATTACGGTTGGCCGGCGTTGCTGACGTCAAAAACCGTATCCGCCGTTTTTTCTTCTGGCTAAAATCAGACGCAGCGGTCTGTATGGGGCGCTTGTTTACTGGCAAGCTGACGGCAATGTTGTTGAAAGGAGGTCGCGGATGCTCTGGATAAATGGTCAGTTGCAGGAACAACTCGCGGTATCGGATCGCGGCACCCAGTTTGGCGATGGCTGCTTTACCACCGCCAGGGTGCGTGATGGGCAGGTTGTCTGGCTTGACAGGCATCTGGCGCGATTGCAGCTGGCTGCCGAACGTTTGAAGCTGTCGTTCAATAACTGGTCATTGTTGCAGCAGGAGATGAACCTTGCGGCGCAAGGTCGTCGTGACGGTATCGTAAAAGTCATCCTGACCCGAGGTCATGGTGGACGAGGATATAGCTCTCAAGGATGTGATCATCCCACGCGGATTCTGATACAGGCGGACTATCCGGCTCATTACGCCCAGTGGCGCGAGCGGGGTATCAGCCTGAGCCTCAGTTCGGTAACATTGGCCAGGAGCAGGTTGTTGGCGGGCATAAAGCATCTCAACCGTCTGGAGCAGGTTCTGATCCGTATCGATCTCGATCAGCGTTCGACCGAAGAGGCATTGGTGCTTGACACCTCCGGGGCGCTGGTTGAGTGCTGTGCCGCTAATATATTCTGGCGTAAGGGCGAGCGCGTCTATACGCCCGATTTATCCTATGCCGGTGTGGATGGCGTAGCCAGACAACACATTATTTCACTACTGGCGGACTCCGGTTTTGAGCTGCATATTGTCACCGAACCTGTAGATACGCTGGCTGATGCGGACGAAGTGATTATTTGTAACGCGTTAATGCCGATTATTCCCGTGAACCAGGCGCAGTCCTGGTGTTATCGCTCAAAAGAACTGTACCGCTTTCTGAGCCCTAACTGTTAGTTGTTGGTTGATTTATGAAGAAAAAAAAGATTGGCGTGCTGATCGTCATACTGCTGTTAGCGCTGTTTTTACTGTGGCGGAAGGTCCAGCATTTTGCCGGCTCTCCACTGGCTATCAAGCAGGAAACCATTTTTACGCTGCCGGCCGGCACGGGCCGAGATGGACTGGCAACGTTATTGCTCAATCAAAAAGTGATTACCAGTGGTACCTTCTTTCCTTGGTTGCTGCGGGCGGAGCCGGAACTGGCAAAGTTTAAGGCCGGAACATACCGGTTTAGCGCCGGGATGACGGTTCGTGAGATGCTGGCTTTGTTATCCAGCGGGAAAGAGGCGCAGTTCTCGATTCGGTTTGTGGAAGGCTCTCGGCTGAATGAATGGCTCGAAACCTTGCGTCAGTCATCCTATATTAAGCATACTCTGACGGATGAAAACGTGGGGGAAATCGCTGAACAGTTGGGGATGAAGGATAAACCCAATCCGGAAGGGTGGTTTTACCCCGATACCTACCTGTACACGGCCAATACCACCGACCGCGCGCTGCTGCAACGCGCTTACCAGCGAATGAAGAAAACCGTTGATCAGGTATGGCAAGGGCGTGAAGAGGGATTACCCTATAAAACGCCTGAGGATCTGCTCACCATGGCATCAATCGTTGAGAAAGAGACGGCGATTGCGGAGGAACGTACGCAGGTCGCGTCTGTTTTCATCAATCGTTTACGCGTCGGCATGCGTTTGCAGACCGATCCCACGGTTATTTACGGTATGGGCGGCGCGTATGCGGGCGTCATTACCCGTAAGGCGCTGGATACGCCGACGCCTTACAATACTTACGTTATTTCAGGTTTACCGCCTACGCCGATCGCAATGCCGGGAAAAGCGTCGCTGGATGCGGCCGCGCATCCGGCTAAAACGCCATATCTTTATTTTGTGGCGGATGGAAAAGGCGGTCATAGTTTCACCACTAACCTTGCAGATCATAATCGTGCTGTAAGGCTATACCGCTCAGCGGTAAAGGATCGGGATGAGCAACAGTAAATTCATCGTGTTGGAAGGACTGGAGGGCGCCGGGAAAACCAGCGCCAGAGATACCGTGGTTAACACGCTACGTGAGTACGGCATTCATGATGTGGTATTTACGCGTGAGCCTGGAGGGACCCCCTTGGCCGAAAAGCTGCGTGACTTAATCAAGCAGGGGATGGCGGATGAAAAAGTGACCGACAAAGCGGAAATTCTGATGCTGTACGCGGCACGGGTCCAACTGGTGGAAAACGTGATTAAGCCTGCGTTGGCGCAGGGGCGCTGGGTAATCGGCGACCGTCATGATCTCTCTTCGCAGGCATATCAAGGCGGCGGGCGCGGGATTGATCGACAGCTACTGCAGTCCTTGCGTGATACCGTCCTGGGGGACTTTCGCCCGGACCTGACGCTTTATCTTGATTTACCGCCAGCTGTCGGCTTGCAGCGCGCGCGTCAGCGTGGAGAGCTGGATCGCATTGAGCAGGAGTCATTCGCTTTTTTTGAACGTACCCGCGCGTGTTACCAGGCGCTGGCCGCCCAGGACGACAGCATCGTGACGATTGACGCATCACAGCCGATCGATAAAGTCGGCGCCGATATACAGGCCGCATTGCAGCAATGGTTGCTGCAGCAAGGGCTGACGTTGACGCAGGATCGCGCCTGATGGATTGGTACTCCTGGCTTAACACCTCTTATCGCCAACTGATCGGGCAATACCAGACGGGGCGAGGACATCACGCTATTTTGCTGCATGCTTTACCCGGTATGGGGGATGAATCGCTGGTTTATGCGCTGAGCCGCTGGCTGATGTGTCAGCACCCCGACGGAATGAAAAGCTGCGGTAAATGTCATGCCTGTCATTTAATGGTGGCGGGAACCCACCCTGACTGGTACGTGTTGAGTCCGGAGAAAGGCAAACACAGCCTGGGAGTCGATCCATTGCGTGAGGTGCTGGATAAGCTGTACCAACATTCACGGCAAGGCGGCGCCAAGGTGGTGTGGCTGCCGTCGGCCGAGCAACTCACCGAGGCGGCGGCCAACGCATTGCTGAAGACGCTGGAAGAACCACCGCAAAGCACCTATTTTTTGTTTGGTTGCCGCGAGCCCGCGCGCCTGTTGGCGACGTTGCGCAGTCGTTGCCTGTATCACTATCTCGATGTGCCGAGCGAAACGCAGAGCGTGCCGTGGTTGAATTCTCGCCATAAATACGACGCTCAGGCACTGCGTACCGCATTGAGATTACAGGCGGGCGCGCCGCTGGCCGCGGAAAAACTTTTGCAGCCAGAACGTTGGAAACAGCGCGTCGCATTAAGCCAGATCTTCGCCGCCGCGCTGACGTCGCGCGATCTGCTTTCTTTGTTGCCGCCGCTCAACCATGAAGATGCCGATGAGCGTATCCACTGGCTGACGTCGTTGCTGCTTGATGGGCTGAAATGGCAGCAAGGGGCGGGGGAGTTTCTGGTGAATCAGGATCAGACCCAACTGGTGGCATATCTGGCTAATGGCATAGACAATAACCAGTTACAGTACGAATTGCATCAGTGGCTGATCTGCCGGCAAAAGCTGTTGACGGTAACGGGCGTCAATCGTGAGTTACTGTTGACGGAACGCCTGCTTGATGCTGAGCGGAGCCTGTCTGCGCGCGTTCAGCGGTACTTTCATCCATTTTCTGCTTAATTAATTTCGAGTAAATATCATGCTGTTAGTTGATTCCCACTGTCATCTTGATGGACTGGATTACCAGTCGATACATAAAGACGTCTCTGATGTGCTGGATAAAGCCCGGCGCCGTGATGTCGGTTTCATTTTAGCGGTTGCGACAACGCTGCCTGGCTTCCACGCCATGACCGATCTGATTGGCGAACGGGATAATGTGGCTTTCTCCTGCGGCGTTCATCCGTTAAATCAGGATGAGCCCTATGATTACGCTGAGTTACGCCGGTTTGCGGCGTCCAGCAGGGTGGTGGCGATGGGCGAGACGGGGTTGGATTACCACTATCAGGAACAGACCAAGGTGCAACAGCAGGCCTCGTTTCGCGAGCATATTCGTATCGGTAACGAACTGAATAAGCCTGTGATTGTTCATACCCGGTCTGCGCGAGCGGATACCCTGGCTATCTTAAAAGAAGAACAGGTAGAACGGTGCGGTGGCGTATTGCATTGCTTTACCGAAGATTTGGCGACGGCCAGAACCCTGCTGGACATGGGGTTCTATATTTCATTCTCCGGTATTGTCACCTTCCGCAATGCCGAGGCGCTGCGCGATGTCGCGCGCTACGTGCCGTTGGATCGTCTGCTGATTGAAACCGATTCTCCCTGGCTGGCGCCCGTGCCTTTTCGCGGGCAGGAAAATCAACCCGCTAACGTGCGAGAGGTGGCGGAGTATTTGTCCGTGGTGAAAGGCATTGAGTTGGAAAAGCTGGCGCAAGCCACCACCGAGAACTTCTGCCATTTGTTTCACATTGACCCCGCACGGTTGACCACCGCGCAATAGTGGTTAAGAATAGCCGAGTTTTTTTGGACCGTGTAATAAATAGCGACGAATGCACAATCTGACTGGCTTTTTATTCGCCGTGATTGTGTGTTTTTAAGTGTTTTATCATGAAACAGCTTAATTAATATCCTGTTTTGACTTGCCGGATTGTTGAAACGTGATAGCAGTCAAACATTGATTGCACTATTTATTTTACTCTGCGTAAAAATTAAAGGGGGCTAAGACACCCCTTACTTGTAAAGGGTATCCTCTCCACCTTTATGTATATATAAGCATCAGAAGTAAAGCACCATTACTCAGGAGCACACTCAATTATGTTCAAGAATGCATTCGCAAACCTGCAAAAAGTAGGTAAGTCGCTAATGCTGCCGGTTTCCGTACTGCCTATCGCGGGTATCCTGCTGGGCGTCGGATCGGCAAACTTTAGCTGGTTACCAACCGTTGTTTCCCACGTCATGGCTGAAGCCGGCGGGTCTGTTTTTGCCAACATGCCGTTGATTTTTGCTATCGGCGTGGCCTTGGGCTTCACCAACAATGACGGCGTATCCGCTCTGGCCGCCGTTGTCGCGTATGGCATCATGGTGAAGACCATGGCCGTGGTCGCGCCGCTGGTTTTGCACTTGTCTGCGGAAGAAATTCAAGTCCAGCACCTTGCTGATACGGGGGTCCTGGGCGGGATTATTGCGGGGTCTGTCGCGGCGTACATGTTTAACCGCTTCTACCGCATTAAACTCCCCGAATATCTTGGCTTCTTCGCCGGAAAACGTTTTGTGCCGATCATTTCCGGTCTGGCGGCGATTTTCCTGGGCGTGGTCCTGTCATTCGTCTGGCCGCCGATTGGTCGTGGTATTCAAGCGTTCTCGCAGTGGGGCGCTTACCAGAACCCGGTAGTGGCGTTTGGTTTGTATGGCCTGGTGGAACGTTCACTGGTGCCGTTCGGTCTTCACCATATCTGGAACGTGCCTTTCCAGATGCAAATCGGTGAGTACACCAACGCGGCTGGCCAAGTGTTCCATGGTGATATCCCGCGTTATATGGCGGGTGACCCGACTGCGGGTAAACTGTCCGGCGGCTTCCTGTTCAAAATGTACGGCTTACCGGCTGCGGCTATTGCTATCTGGCATTCCGCGAAACCAGAAAATCGCGCCAAAGTTGGCGGTATCATGATCTCTGCGGCGCTGACGGCGTTCCTGACAGGTATCACTGAACCTATTGAATTCTCATTCCTGTTTGTTGCTCCGATTCTGTATGTGATCCACGCGATTCTGGCCGGTCTGGCATTCCCGATCTGTATCCTATTGGGCATGCGCGACGGCACCAGTTTCTCCCATGGTTTGATCGACTTTATCGTGTTGAGCGGCAACGGCAGCAAGCTATGGTTGTTCCCGATTGTCGGTCTGGGCTATGCGTTTATTTACTATGTTATCTTCCGCGTGCTGATTGCCAAACTGAACCTGAAAACGCCTGGCCGCGAAGATACCTCTGCCGAGCAGGCTGTGACCGGCAGTTCTGAAATGGCGGGTGCACTGGTTAATGCATTTGGCGGTAAAGACAACATCACCAACCTGGATGCCTGTATTACCCGTTTGCGTGTCAGCGTCGCCGATGTATCAAAGGTCGATCAGGCCGGTTTGAAACAGTTGGGCGCCGCGGGCGTTGTGGTCGCGGGTTCTGGCGTTCAGGCTATTTTCGGCACCAAGTCCGATAACCTGAAAACCGATATGGATGACTTCATTCGTAATAGCTAATACTTCGTTGACGAGATTCAACGAGGCGAAAGCAGATGCCGGTCACTTAAGGTGACCGGCATTTTTTTACCGCTTTAGTTTCTCCCCACCGCCCTTCATGGGAGGATCCCGCTCCCGTCGCGATACTGCTCCCTGCGGATAAACGAGCCTCTAGTCATCCTGTATGCCCTGGTGGGCTGATTTCGTCTCCGTCGTTCAATTCTTGTGACGGAAAACACGTTAATTCATTAAATTATTTAATGTTATCGTGATGTTTCAAGAAAAAATATCGCTAAAATAGGCGTGTTTCCATTTGCTCTCTATAATAACAAAGCTATTAATATAAATTTAACTTAAGTTATCGGCTGGGGGGATTGATATCAATCCAGGCCGGGCCTTTATTTGATTCAGCCATACTCACCATCTGTCGTTTTGAACTTTGGTTAAATTTTTATAAATCATATAAAACAAGGAGTTGCCTGTGTGTAATCATCGTTCTATATCTTCACCAAAGAAATTCATTATCGCAAAAGATCTCTTGCTGGATCCTAGTGCATACATTAAGGACTTCGGTAATCAGGCGCTTATCGTTTGCGACGTTTTTTTTCTGGATACCGTCAATTCAATCACTAGGTTGAATCTGCAAAAAAATGATGTTGGCAGCGTTATTGAGAAATTCTCTGGCGAATGCACACAAAAAGAAGTCGACCGTTTGTGCGAAATAAGAAAAAAAAATGGCTGTGATGTCATTGTGGGTATCGGCGGAGGGAAAACGCTGGATGCGGCGAAGGCCGTTGCTTACCAGCATAAAACCCCCGTCATCATTGTTCCGACAATCGCCTCCACCGATGCCCCCTGTACCGCGCTGTCGGTTCTGTACAAAGAGAACGGTGAATTTGATAAATACCTGTTTCTGCCTGAAAATCCGGACGCAGTCTTAGCCGATCCCAACGTGCTGGTTAAAGCGCCAGCGCGCTTTTTCTCCGCGGGCATCGGCGATGCCTTAGCCACCTACTTTGAAGCGCGCGCCTGTTACGGATCTGACGGTCAGAACCTGATTTTAAGAAAGCCTTCGGCAACGGGAATGGCCATCGCCAGACTGTGTTTTGAACAACTGGAAGCCAACGTCGAACAGGCCATGATTTCTGTGGAAAACAAAGTCAGCTCGCCGGCCTTTGAAGCTTGTCTGGAGGCCACCATTTATGACAGCGGCGTAGGCGCTGAATCCGGCGGTTTGGCTGCGGCCCATGCGGTGAACAACGGTATGTCTATGGTGCCGGAATTGCACAAAGCACAGCACGGTGAAAAAGTGGTCTTCGGCCTGCTAACGCAACTGGTGCTGGAAAATGCGCCGAAAGAAGAGTGGGAGGGCGTCATCAAGATCATCAAGACCGCCAGGCTGCCGCTCTGCCTGGAAGATTTTGGCCTGATGGAGTGGAAAGAACAAGATTGGCGTGCCGTTGCTGAAGTTGCTTGCGCTGAAGGCGACACCATGAGCAACATGGTCAGAAAGGTTACCGCGAATGATGTCTATGACGCCATGAAGATTGCTGACTCGCTGGGTAAATACTATCGCGATAGATAAGCTCGTCCGGTGGCGAACATCGGTCGTTGAAGCCTCGAATGGCTAGGGTTGACAAGGTAAAAAGGTGCATGGTTTTCATGGGCCTTTTTTTAGCGCGCAGTATCTTGACGGTGTATGCCGGCTTTCTCCGTCGGCGAGTAGAGTGATTCAATGGCTTGACCGGATGCGCTGGATAACTCGATAAATCGAGCGGCGTTGCGGGTGAAGTATCCACCTGAAACAGAAATCGTCGAAGAAGGTTGAAACAAATGGAATATGTCACTCATACTGCCTGTACTATTTGATGCATGTTTGTTTAAAAAGGAAATCAATCATGGCTGAAGAGACTATTTTTAGTAAAATTATCCGCCGGGAAATTCCTGCTGACATCGTTTACCAGGATGAGCTGGTAACCGCCTTTCGTGATATCGCGCCGCGGACGCCGACACATATTCTGATCGTGCCGAATGTCTTGATCCCCACCGTTAATGATACGACGGCTGAACATGAGGCCGCATTGGGCCGCATGATCACGGTCGCCGGGAAGATTGCGCAGCAAGAAGGAATTGCCGACGATGGCTATCGTCTGATTATTAACTGCAACCGACACGGTGGGCAGGAGGTTTACCATATTCACATGCATTTGCTCGGCGGTCAGGCATTAGGGCCATTACTTTCCGATCGCGTTTGAGCCGAAAAGCCGACATGCGTCGACCTGTTAAAGATGGGCGCGCTGACTGATGCGCGCGTCCGGGGTGTTGAGAGAGGAAACATGAAAAAGTATCTATGGGTGGTATTGGCTACGCTTGTGCTGACCGGGTGTCCCAGTCGGCCGCCTGAGCCTACGGAGCCGCCGGCGACGGTTGAACCGATCGAGCCGTCGGTGCCATCTACGCCTCCGCCGGGTGAACCGGTTCCGGCGCCGCCTAAAATTCAGTCGCTGAATTGGGATGCCAGCATCAATCCGCTGGTCGCGCAAATGCTGAAGGCCGACGGCGTGACGCAGGGTAGTGTGCTGTTGCTGGACAGCGTAAAGAACAACACCAATGGATCATTGCAAACGGCAAAGGCCACCAATGCACTCTATGGCGCGTTATCGTCCAGCAATACCTTTACGTTGGTGCCGCGTGAACAGGTCGCCACGGCGAAACAAACTTTAGGTCTGTCGGTTGACGATAGCCTGGGGTCGCGCAGTAAAGCGATTGGACTGGCTCGCTATGTCAGCGCGCAGTATGTGCTGTATAGCGACGTCAGCGGCGATGTGAAAACGCCCGTACTGGATATGCAGCTGATGCTGGTTCAGACCGGGGAAATTGTATGGTCGGGCAGTGGCGCCGTACAACAGTAAACAACAGATTACCGATATCATTGGTAGGCATTTCCCGGCGGCCGAGTCCGCCGGTTTTCATTTGTCCCCCATTAGCGGGTTGAGCAGTGAAAGCTGGCGCATCAGCGCGCCGGGATTTGATGGGCTGGCGCGCCCGCAGTCGCCGGCTGGTCGTCTGTCAGGCATCGATCGTCAACGTGAGTTCCATCTGCTGCGGCGGATGGCGGCGGCGGGTTTCGCGCCGCGTCCGCTGCTGTGGGAGAATGGCTGGTTAATTGTCGAGTGGGTGGCGGGACGCGTCGCCACTGCGGAGGAGTTCGCCGCATTATTGGATAACGGCGTGTTGGCGCGCTGTCTCGCCGGTATTCATCGAAGACCGCGCAGCGGTTATCCGTTAGCGTTAAAACCGCTGTTTGCCCTGCATTGGCAACGCATGGATGACGGACGGCGTTCACCGGCGTTGTTGCGCCTCCATCAGCATTTTCAGCGGGAGGCGCCGCCCAAACCGCTGGCTGTTGCGCCGCTGCACCTGGACGTTCATGCCGGAAATCTGCTGCTGACGGGTGAAAACATCATGCTCATAGACTGGGAGTATGCGGCGGATGGCGATATTGGATTGGAAATGGCTTTTATTATTCGCGCCAATCAGCTGGATGCCGATGCGCAATGGCGCTTTCTACACCGCTATCAACAGCAGCGGCCAGGCTTTTCTCTGACCAGCCTTCAGCGACAGGCTGAACGCTGGCTGCCGTGGGTCGATTATTTGGTGTTGATGTGGTTTGAGATACGCTGGCGGCAAACCCGACAGGATAAGTTTCTGCTTGAGCTGGCGCCATTGCGTCGGCAGTTGGGGATAAATGAATAGTGGCGTTGGTATCAATAACAACATGAAAAATGAATGAGGTTTTCGTGGGACCAGTAATGTTAGATGTCGGCGGCTACGAGCTGGACGCTGAAGATAGAGAAGTATTAGCGCATCCGCTGGTCGGCGGTTTGATTTTGTTTACCCGCAATTTCCATGATGCGCAACAGTTACGCGAACTGGTGCGCCAGATCCGTGCTGCCTCGCGTGAACGTCTAGTGGTGGCGGTCGATCAGGAAGGTGGCCGGGTGCAGCGTTTCCGTGAAGGGTTCACCCGTTTGCCGGCCGCGCAGGCGTTTGCCGCCTTGAATAGCGAAAGCGAAGCCCATCGACTGGCGCATGAGGCGGGCTGGCTGATGGCGGCGGAGATGATCTCGATGGATATTGATATCAGCTTTGCTCCGGTACTGGATATCGGCCACAAAAGCGCCGCAATAGGCGAACGTTCATTTCATGAGCAACCAGAAAAGGCGTTGGCGATAGCGAAAAGCTTTATCAGCGGCATGCACAGCGCCGGAATGAAAGCCACGGGGAAGCATTTCCCCGGTCATGGCGCGGTTAGCGCGGATTCCCATAAAGAGACGCCGATCGATCCTCGTCCTCTGGAGGACATTCGAGCGCATGATATGCTGATTTTTAAGACGCTTATTCAGCAGCGGCAGCTGGATGCGATCATGCCGGCTCATGTGATTTATACCGCGGCGGACGCTCTGCCTGCCAGCGGTTCACCGTTCTGGTTAAAGCAGATATTGCGTCAGGAATTGGGGTTTAACGGCATCATTTTTTCCGACGATCTGTCGATGGAAGGCGCGGCGGTGATGGGGAGTTATCCTCAGCGGGCCAGGGTCTCCCTGGATGCCG
Source organism: Brenneria bubanii (assembly GCF_022378355.1). Taxonomy (GTDB): domain Bacteria; phylum Pseudomonadota; class Gammaproteobacteria; order Enterobacterales; family Enterobacteriaceae; genus Brenneria; species Brenneria bubanii. The sequence goes on along the minus strand of NZ_JAKMAJ010000014.1, from coordinate 65,909 downwards.
GCTGCGATATGGTTCTGGCTTGTAACAACCGAGAGGGGGCGATAAGTATTCTGGATAACCTGTCCCCGGTCAAAGCGGACCAATTGACCAGCTTATATCATCGGGGTTCGTTCTCCCGTCGGCAACTGCTGGATTCGCCGCGCTGGAAGCAGGCCAATCAAACGCTGACGGCGCTCAGCGCACGCTGGCAGGCGTATAAAGAAGATCGACAATAAGATTTACCGCTACAACGTATGCGGCGCGCTGTAGCCCAAGAAGCGGTGAGGATTAATATGATTATTTACTTGCATGGTTTTGATTCGACCAGTCCCGGTAACCATGAGAAGGTGTTACAGCTTGAATTTATCGATGATGATGTCCGGCTGTTGAGCTATAGCACGCTGCATCCGCGTCATGATATGCAACACCTGTTGAAGCGGCTTGATAAGCTGGTTCAACAGGCTGGCGATGAATCGCCGTTGATATGCGGCGTCGGGCTGGGCGGCTTTTGGGCCGAACGGCTGGGTTTCCTGTGCGGCATTCGTCAGGTGATTTTCAATCCTAATCTTTACCCGCAGGAGAACATGCGCGGCAAGATTGATCGTCCCGAAGAATATCTGGACATCGCGACGAAATTCGTCGCCGATTTCCGTGATAAAAATCGCGAGCGCTGTCTGGTGCTGTTGTCGCGAGAGGATGAAATGCTGGACAGCCAGCGCAGCGCACGGTCGCTGGCGGACTATTACCCGATTGTTTGGGATGACGAGCAAACGCATAAATTCAAAAGCATTTCACCGCATTTGCCGCGCATAAAGGCTTTCAAATCGCAGGAATAAACATCAATCCGCTGTCTCGCGTTTGTCGCCGCGACGGTTACTGCAGTGACGTCGTCACTTTTTTACTCTCTAAAACAAGACAATTATCTGAAATCAAAAATAAATTTTAGATTTTTAGCCGCTGAGCGTGAAAATAAATTGATATATATCAATTTTGGTATGACCAAATGACCCGACATGCTATTCTTGCCTGAGAAATCAAGTTTAACTTACGCGAACCCTATGTAATATAAGGATATTATTGTTAACTCCTTATTAACTAACGGTTCACATTCTAGGGGGTCATTTTGACATCACCAACCAAAAAAATTGTTATTGTCGGTGGGGGCGCCGGTGGACTGGAACTGGCGACCAGTCTGGGTCATAAACTGGGTCGTAAGAAAAAAGCGGAAATTACGCTGGTGGATCGTAATCACAGCCATCTGTGGAAACCGCTGCTGCATGAAGTCGCTACCGGATCGTTGGACGACGATATGGATGCATTGAGCTATCTGGCCCATGCCCGTAACCATTCCTTCCAGTTCCAGTTGGGTATGCTGACGGATATCAACCGTGAGGAGCAGACGATTCAACTGGCTGAAATTCTTGATGAGCAGGGTGAGTTGCTGGTCGCACCCCGCAAAATTTCGTATGACATTCTGGTTGTTGCATTGGGCAGTACATCCAATGATTTCGGTACGCCCGGGGTAAAAGACCACTGTATCTTCCTCGATAACCCGAAACAGGCGCGACGCTTTCATAATGAGATGCTCAATCTGTTCCTGAAATTTACGGCCAATACGGAAGAAAAGGAACGGGTTAACATTGCGATCGTCGGCGGCGGCGCCACCGGAGTCGAATTGTCCGCGGAATTGCATAACGCGGTGAAACAGCTACATAGCTACGGTTTTGATGGTCTGGACAACAGTACGCTGAACGTGACCCTGGTCGAGGCCGGCGAGCGGATTTTACCGGCGTTGCCGCCGCGTATTTCCGCTGCGGCGCATCAGGAACTGACCAATATCGGCGTGCGCGTCCTGACCAAAACCATGGTAACCAGCGCCGAAACCGGCGGGTTGAACACCAAAGACGGCGAGTTTATTGAAGCCGACCTGATGGTATGGGCTGCCGGGATCAAGGCGTCGGATGCGATGAAGGATATCGCCGGTCTGGAAACCAATCGCATCAACCAACTGGTAGTGGAGCCGACCTTGCAGACGACTCGCGACGCCAATATTTTCGCTATCGGCGACTGCGCTTCTTGTCCGCAGGAGGGCGGCGGTTTTGTTCCTCCGCGTGCGCAGGCCGCGCACCAGATGGCATCACGTTGCTACGCCAATATTCTGGCCGTATTAAACGGACAACCGCTGAAACCCTACGTCTACAAAGATCACGGATCATTGGTTTCATTATCCAAGTTCAGCACGGTTGGCAGCCTGATGGGGAACCTGATGCGCGGTTCGGTGATGGTAGAAGGGCGTATTGCGCGCTTTGTCTATATTTCGCTGTATCGTATGCATCAGATTGCGCTGCATGGTTACATCAAAACCGGCCTGATGATGCTGGTAGGTGGTATTAACCGGGTAATTCGCCCTCGTCTAAAACTGCATTAATGCCGAGAGCCGGGATACCGGCTCTCTCCGGGGTAAGCTGGCGAAAGCGCAGCCTTACCCCGTTTTTTTCTATTCGATATGAACTCACCTCGGTTTGAACGCGCATCGTCAGTTATTTTCCATTCAGAATAAAATATCGTTTCATTAATGATTCTCGTTAAGATAAGTCTCAAATTATATTTTTATGTTATGAAAATAACATATTTGGTTCATGAGTCTTATTGCGGGATCCATAAACATTGTGCAGACTTCCCTCTGTTTAATGGCGGCGCGGTATGTCGCCTGTTCTGATGAAAACATGTCAGATGAACCTGCGGATCCATCGCGGTCTGCGCGATGCGTAGAAATATATTCGGGAGGTATCCTGTGAACAAATCAATGTTAGCGGGTATAGGTATTGGCGTGGTGGCGGCATTGGGCGTGGCGGCGGTGGCGAGTATGGATGTTTTTTCATCCCGACCCCAGTTTGCGCAGGTGCTGACGGCAACCCCCATCAAAGAGACGATCAAAACGCCGCGTAAGGAGTGCCGTAACGTCAATGTCACCCAGCGTCGTCCAGTTCAGGACGAACATAAAATCGCCGGCTCGGTGTTAGGCGCAGTGGCCGGCGGCGTATTGGGGCACCAGTTCGGCGGCGGCCGTGGTCAGGATGTGGCGACGGTGGCCGGGGCCCTTGCCGGCGGTTATGCCGGCAACAAGGTGCAGGGCAACATGCAGGAGAACGACACGTACACCACGACGCAGCAACGCTGCCAGACGGTGTACGACAAGTCGCAGAAAGTGCTGGGTTATGACGTCACCTATAAAATTGGCGACCAGCAGGGAAAAGTTCGTATGGACCGCGATCCCGGAACGCAGATTCCGGTCGATAAAAATGGCCAATTGGTTCTTAGTCAACAAAGCTGACGTTTAGCCTGAACGCCACTTCCTTACGTTGCCCAGAAACCGTAACGTTCTGGGCACGACTTTTAGCATTAACTGCCGTAAAGCCTGACTACAAAATACGATCGTTTGGCGCTTTAAACAGCGCCTTCATATCGTCGGACATGGAAAAATTCATATTGATGTTTTTAGGCGGGATTGGTTGGGTGAACCAACGCTGATACCATTTTTCCGCTTCACCGCGCGTCTGGGCTTCCGCAATGGTGTTATCCATCAGCTGCTTAAACTCGGGATCGTTTTTACGCAGCATACAGCCGTAAGCTTCGTGAGACTGCGCGGTGCCGACGATATCCCACTGCTCAGGTTTTTTCGCTTTGGCGCGCTCACCGGCCAGAAGCGGATCGTCCATGTAAAACGCCACGGCGCGTCCGCTTTCCAACGTGCGGAATGCATCGCTGTGATCTTTGGCCGAGATGATGCGCATCTTCATGCTGTTTTTATCATTCAGTTGATTGAGCAGAATTTCATTGGTGGTGCCGGCGGTGGTGACGACGGCTTTCCCGGCCAAATCCTGGAAGTCGTGAATACCGCCCCCTTTTTTAACCAATAGCCGTCCGTCAACGATAAAGATAGAGTTGGAAAAGGCGACCTGCTGCTGACGCTCGGCATTATTGGTGGTGGAGCCGCATTCAAAATCAATCGTACCGTTTTGCAATAAAGGAATTCGCGCCTGTGAAGTGATGGGGATCATCTTCACCGTCAGATTGGGCATATCCAGTTGTTTTTTCACCGCGTCGACAATCGCATTTGAATACGCCTGAGAATACCCGACGACTTTCTGGCTGCCGTCATAATAGGAAAAGGGAACGGAGGATTCACGGTGTCCGACCGCGATAATGCCGGTTTCCTTTATCTTTTTAAGCGTCTGGGCCTGAGCGGATCCGTTATCGGCGGCGGTATCCGCGGCGTTGGCGGCCAATCCCACCAGCAGTAGTGAAACCAGGGTTTGTTTTTTCATTAATATGCTCCGTTTTGATGCGTGTCGGTAGCGCGGCGCCCGGCTCGTTGCCTGTTGGTCCGCTGTGACTAATAACATTAGCAGGCATCAGGGCACTTGGTTTACCGTACCGCGCTGCCAAGCAATATTAATGCCATCGGCGAATCTTGCGGCTGATCGGTGATGGCGATAAGTGGCGGCAGACGGGAGCGGCCGTGGCGGAGCGAGCTGCCTGCAATAGCCTTCGACGGGATGCGGAAAAAGGATAAGAGTATAAACGCACTTTGATAGTGCATTTATATCCTCCGCCGAGAGTCAGTCGCGGAATAGCACCTCTGCCCAGCGAGCCAATCCGGCGGTGACGGAACCAAAGTCATTGCCGCTGGCGATAGCGATGCCCGGCAGCAATTGCTCAATGGCCTGACGCAACAGCGGAGAACGCGCGCTGCCGCCGGTCAGATAAATGACGTCGGGCCGCGTTTGGCTACTCTTCAACGCCAGTTCTATTTGCTGCTGAATGCGTATCAGCGGCTGTTCTATCGCGGCGTTGAGTTCGCTATTGCTGATGCCGATCGTCAGGCCCGGTTCGACAAAGTTCAGATCGGCCGCGGCGTGCGTTGCGTCGGATAAGGTGATTTTGCATGCTTCCGCCAACTGAACCAGGCGATAACCCAGTCGTTGGCGCCAGACGGTCAGCAAACGTTTTACCTGCTCAGGCTGTTGGGCATCACGAATCATCTCATTGATCAGGGTTCGGCATGCGGAGCTGTAGAAGTCTTTCTGCGCCGGGATATCGTTAATCGCCACTGCATTCCACCAGGGCTGACTGGGAAGCGGAATACCTTTCTCCGTTATGCCGTTCATCCCCAATATTGGCATCAATTGTTTGAAGGCCAGAATGATATCCAGATCGTTACCGCCGGTTCGGCAACCGCTGTGTCCCAACAGGCTTTGCTGACGATCGCGCCGATAGCGCCAATCCGGCCCCATCAGCAGCATTGAGCAGTCGGTGGTGCCGCCGCCGATATCAACCACCAACACGCGGGTCTCTTTATTCAGCGTCGCTTCAAAGTCCAGACCGGCGGCGACCGGTTCGAACTGAAAGGCGACGCGTTGGAAACCGGCCCGCTGCGCGGCGCGCTCCAGAATACCCTGGGCCTGCCGGTTGGCTTCTTCGCCGCCGATACTCTGAAAATTGATCGGCCGCCCGATGACCGCCTGCGTGATAGGATGGGCAAGCTGCCGCTCGGCCTGTTGGCGAATATGCAGCATCATGGCGCAGACCAGATCTTCAAACAGCGCGATCTGTTGGGGTTGAAGGCCGACCGCGCCGAGAAAGGACTTGGGCGACTTAACGAACCAGGTTTCCTCCGGGTCGGCAATATATTGCTGCAACGCGGATTGTCCGAACTTCACGCTGTCCGCCAGAACCCGGATATCCTCATCCTGGTTATAGCTGATGGAGCGGCGAAGCAGCAGGGCGTTATCACCCGTGGATTCGATCTGGTGATGGCGCCACAACCATTCGCTGACGGCCTCGCGCACCGGGGCACAGAGCAGGGAGGATAAATACGGTGAGTTGTTTTCCAACGGCACTAGCTGTGGCGTGCCGGCATCCATCACCGCGACGGAACAGTTGGCTGTGCCATAGTCAAAACCAATAAACATCCTTTATACCCCATGCCATAAAAAAAGGGTGAGGACTTTACTGCGTTAATCCCCGGGTTGTAAAGAAGGATGTTGTCGCTGCCAGCGAAAATCAGCTAAAGGCGGGGGCCCGCTATGGCGTCGGATGTTGCAATAACTTAACGGTCGATAATGGCGATGGCCGGTATTGGCGGTAATCCGGGCAACTTCAATGTCACCTGATCGATTCCGGACGGCGGGGCGACGAAAGTACCTTGCCACGACCCTACCCTGGGGTTTTTCTTGCGATCATAGCTGAAGTTTAACCGTAATTCGCCCGGCGTTTTCTGTTTGCCTTCGGTACTCAGCGGCCACCGTTGTCCATCGGCTTCGACATAGAACTGCGTTGCCCAGTCTTCGGGGCTGAGGTTGCTGTATATGATTTCTCCGCCGAACGTATCGGCCGTGGTTTCAAAACGCAGATCGATCTTCAGCTCATCATCCTGACGGACTGCACGCATTACCTGGGCTTCGGCATTGGTACTGTTGGTGGTTACCCTGGGCCGTTCGGCCGCATGAGCGCTCAACGCCGGCAACAGCAGCGGGATGCATAGCATAATGGTTTTCAAACAGGTCAGACGGCTTAACGTTACGGATTGAATGCTCATGAGTAAATCGGATCTCTGAATAACGGGAATAAGGCAACGCTGCATGGAATCTGGCGTATGCAGCGTTGCTTAAGGCTTAGTTGGACTGCGCGGTTTTGATGCCGAACGCGTTGGCTACCGTACGGAAAATATCCGTGTTGTCGACGAATTGCTGACTATCTTGCGCGACATGATACGCGGCCAGACCGGCTTCTGATTTCGCCACCGAGGGCAGGAAATTGGCGCCCGGGCCCTTGGCGAAGACCGGCACCAGTTCCCGGGTGTGGGTATCGGTGTGCCAGCGCACTAACGGTAATGCGCCAGCGCCCTGATTGACGATATCGGAAAAAGCCTCTTTATTGGAGTCCGGTCCCAGCAGTAAACCGTTGCCGTGGTCGGTGGTGACGATAACCAGGGTTTCATCCCAGGAGCTATTGTCTTCGACCCATTGAGCAACGGCTTCGACAGCGCGGTTAAAATCGATTTGTTCTTCGATCAGGCGGGGAAGATTATTCGCATGGGCGGCCCAGTCTACCGCGCCGCCTTCCACCATCAGCATAAATCCGTTCGGATTTTTGGCGACCAAATTCAGCGCGCCTTTGGTCATGGTCGGCAGGTCAGGCTGGTTAGGCAGCAGGTTGCCCGCGGCAACGCCGTCGCGGTTGAATTGCAGCGTCGCGTGGTTTTGCACTGTGCCAATCAGTTTGGTTTTGTTGCCCATCTGCAGCTTGTTGTTGGCCAGCGCTTCGAAATCAGCTTTGGTTTCAATATGTTTATAGGCTGTTTTGCCTGAAACGAGGCGATCCCACTCCTCTTTGCCGCCGACATAGCGATAGGCTTTATCGTTTTTCGGCGTAGTGGCTTTGCCGTTTTCGTCGTAGAGCGGATGCCCTGACCCCATGACGACGGTCGCCAGACCCGAGTCGATAATTTCTTTACCAATGGCGGCATATTCGTTACGGCTGACGTTATGCGCCAGGAAACCGGCCGGCGTGGCGTGGCTCCATTGCACAGAGGTTATTACGCCCAGCGATTTTCCATTTTCGACCACATACTCGCCAATATGCTTCAGTTTCCGATCGTCGTTAGACCAGTTGATGGCGTTGTTGTAGGTTTTATTACCAGACGCCAGCGCGGTGGCGGCGGCGGCGCTGTCGGTGTAATCGGCGCGCAGATAATCATAGCCGGAGAAGAAGCCGGGGTAGTTGCCCAGACTGCCTTTGAATGTGCCGTCGCTTTTGTCTTTGGCCCAGATTTTTGCGGCATCGAAGGTTACCGAGCCTTGCTGGCTGTGGGTCGGCACATTGGACATGTTGAGCGGGTAGGTGGAAGCGAACAGCTTGACGTCAAAATCATCATAAACTTCGTGGCCCAATGCGCCGTGACGGTAATAACTGGCGGCGTGCCAGGTATTGATGCCGGCGCCGTCGGTGATTAATAGAATAACGTTTTTTGCCTTGACCGGGGTTACATCCTGCGCAATCGCTTGAGTGACCAGAGAGGTGCTGAGCGTAAACATCAGCAGGGCGGTGGAACACATACGCATGGTGATAATCCTTGTAGTTAAATTTTACATTTTGATAAATCCTGGTCACCTTATCCTGAGTAGATGTCATTTTTTTGACGAAAATAAAACAGATTGATGACGGCGCGGGATGATGAAGGCGAGCATCGGTATGATGCGCCTCTCGTCTCCGAGAGGCGCCAATGGTTAGCGAGTAGCGCGCTACGCCGCCAGCGTATGCTGAGACATATTGATCAGCAGCGTTTGGATAAACTCGATACGTTGCGGTCTTGCGCTTAAGTCTTTGATGAATTTCAAACGCGTCGGACCATCCAGACGATAGATGCCGGGGTTATGCTGAAGCAATCCGATCAGATGCGCCGGATCGACGCGGTTTTGTTCGCTGAATTCGATGAAACCGCCTTTATCGTTGCCTTCGATACGTTTTATGCCCAGCGCCTGAGCCTGCTGGCGCAGCCCCGCCACCTGCAATAAATGCCGCGCGGCATCCGGCAGCAGGCCGAAACGGTCGATAAGCTCGACTTTGATTTCCTCCAGTTCATGCGGTTGCCTGGCGCTGGCGATGCGTTTGTAGAAGGACAGACGGTTATTCACATCGGGAATAAAGTCTTCCGGCAGCAGCGCGGGCAGGCGCAGCTCAACGTCTGTCTGGCTGCTGATAAGGTCTTCCAGTGAGGGTTCCCGGCCGGCTTTCAGCGCGTCGACGGCGCTTTCCAGCAGCTCCATATACAGTGAAAATCCGACGCTGGTCATCTGTCCGCTCTGGTCTTCGCCCAGCAGCTCGCCAGCGCCGCGAATTTCCAGATCGTGGGTGGCCAGCGCAAAGCCCGCGCCTAAATCCTCCAGCGAGGCGATCGCTTCCAGACGCTTATGCGCGTCGCTGCTCATCGCTTTGGGATTCGGCGTCATCAGATAGGCATAGGCCTGGTGATGCGAACGCCCGACGCGCCCGCGCAACTGGTGCAACTGCGCCAGTCCGAAGCGATCGGCCCGCTCAATGATGATGGTATTGGCGCTGGGAATATCAATCCCGGTTTCAATGATGGTGGTGCACACCAGCACGTTGAATCGCTGGTGGTGGAAATCATTCATCACCCGCTCCAGGTCGCGCTCACGCATCTGGCCGTGCCCGATGGTTATTCGGGCTTCGGGAACCAGTTCGGCCAGTCGTTGGGTGGCTTTCTCGATGTTTTCCACATCATTATAGAGATAGTAAACCTGCCCCCCGCGCAAAATTTCGCGCAGAATAGCCTCGCGTACCACCAGATCGTCGTATTCCCGTACAAAGGTTTTTACCGCCAGGCGGCGGGCCGGCGGGGTGGCGATAATCGACAGATCGCGCATGCCGCTCATCGCCATGTTAAGCGTACGCGGGATCGGCGTGGCGGTCAGCGTGAGGATGTCCACGTTGGCGCGCATTGCTTTAATTCGCTCTTTGTGACGCACGCCAAAGCGGTGCTCTTCATCGACAATCAGCAGGCCCAAATCGCGCCAGCGCACATCGCTCTGCAATAGTTTATGCGTACCGATGAGAATATCGACCTTGCCGTCCAGCGCTTCCTCCATGATCTGCGATTGTTCGCGGGCGCTGCGGAAACGGGAGAGCATTTCAATTTTTATCGGCCAGTTGGCAAAGCGATCGCGAAAGTTATCGTAGTGCTGCTGAGCCAGCAGGGTGGTGGGCACCAATACCGCCACCTGCTTATGGTTTTCTACCGCCAGGAACGCGGCGCGCATGGCGACTTCGGTTTTCCCGAAGCCGACGTCGCCGCAAACCAGACGATCCATCGCCAGGGGCTGACACATGTCGCTCAGCACGGCGTTAATCGCCTGAGCCTGATCGGGCGTGGTTTCAAACGGGAAGCTCTCGCAGAAAAGCTGATACTGCTGTTTATCATGTTTGAAAGCGAAACCGCTTTTTGCGGCGCGTTGCGCATACACGTCCAGCAACTCCGCCGCTACGTCGCGCACTTTCTCCGCGGCTTTCTGGCGCGCCCGTGACCAGGCATCGCCGCCCAGTTTGTGCAGCGGGGCGTTTTCATCTGCGCCGCCGGCATAACGGCTGATCAGGTGCAGGGAAGAGACCGGCACGTAAAGTTTGTCTTCGCCGGCATAGGTCAGAATCAGGTATTCAGCCTGAATACCGCCCGCTTCCAGCGTGGTCAAACCGGCATAGCGGCCAACGCCGTGTTCAAGATGCACCACCGGCTGACCCGGGCGCAGCTCCGCCAAATTGCGAATCAACGTATCGGTGTTAATCGCCCGGCGATTGTCCTGACGGCGTCGGCTGACGCGTTCGCCTAATAAATCGCCTTCGCAAATCAACGCGCGTTGGCCGAGCGTGTCGATAAAGCCGTGCTCGCTGGCGCCGATGATCAGATAGGCGCCGTTGGTTTGCGCCTGCTCCAGATTGTTAATCAGCGCGGGCTTCAGCTTGATGCGCGCCAGCAGTTCCTGCAGGGTCTCGCGCCGGCCCTCGCTTTCAACGGAAAAAATGACCTGACCGTCAAATTGTTCTACAAAACGGCGCAGTGGATCTAGCGGCGACTTCAGCTGGTGCTGGATCGCCAGATCCGGCAACGGCTGATAACCGAGATTGATATTGGCGGCCTTGTCCGGCAGGGTATCGGTACGCAGCTGGATGCGCGGCCATGCCTTCAGTTCGGAGAACAGACTGTCGACCCGCAGCCATAGCGATTCCGGCGTCAGCAGCGGCCGCATCGGGTCGACGCGGCGGCTCTCAAAGCGCTGTTGAATATCTTGCCAGAAGCGTTCTGCGCCCTGTTCTATATCGCCGGCGTTCACCACCAGCGTATGGTCGGGAAAGTAGCTGAACAGCGACGGCAGCGGTTGATTGAAAAACAGCGGCTGCCAGTATTCGATACCGGCGGGCCAGGCGCTTTTGCTTACCTGCTGATAGATATGTTCCGCATCCCGACGCACTTCGAATTGTTCACGCCACTGGCTGCGAAACAGCTCGATGGCGTTTTTGTCGGTGGGAAACTCATGGGCGGGCAGCAGATTAATCAGCGGAACCTCATTCAATGTCCGCTGCGTATCCACATCAAACAGCCGCAGGCTATCGATCTCATCGTCGAAGAAATCGATTCGGTAAGGCTCTTCACTCCCCATTGGAAAAAGATCCAGCAGCGCGCCGCGGGTCGCGAACTCTCCGTGCTCCATGACCTGATCGACGCTGCGGTAGCCGGCCTGTTCCAGTTGCGTGCGCAACTTATCTCGCGACAGCCGCTGGCCTTTTTTCAGCATCAGGGCATGCCCGTGTAAAAAATTGTGCGGACAAACGCGTTGCATCAGGGTGTTGATCGGCAAAATCAGCACGCCCCGTTCCATCAAGGGGAGCTGGTACAAGGTTGCCAGCCGGTTGGAAATAATTTCCTGGTGGGGCGAAAAACTATCGTAAGGCAGCGTTTCCCAGTCAGACAGCGTCGTGACGGTCTGTTTGGTAAACTGTTGAATTTCATCGCGAAGACGTAAAGCATTCTGCATGTCCGGGGCGACAAGGATAACCAGCCCGGCATGACGCTCGATAATCTCTGCACATTCCACGGCACAGGCCGCGCCGGTTAATTGTCCCAGCAGGCGTTGCTCACCCGATTTAAGCGGCAACGAATAACGTTTTTTTTCAGGCATAATCTGATTATCAGGTCTCGACCCCGGTGTCCGCTAAGAAAAAGCCGGAGAGTGAGGGTGTTAGGGTTCCATAAAGCGGTACTACCCTTTATTATCCTTGAACACTTTGCTTTGGCAACCTCATCCAGACGGATTTCATGTATCAACCTGTCGCATTATTCATCGGCCTGCGTTATATGCGTGGCCGAGCATCGGACCGCTTCGGGCGGTTTGTCTCTTGGTTATCGGCTATCGGCATCACGTTAGGCGTGATGGCGCTGGTAACCGTACTATCGGTTATGAATGGCTTTGAGCGCGAACTGGAGAACAATATCCTGGGGCTGATGCCGCAGGCATTGATCACCACACCGCAAGGCGCGCTCGATCCGCAAACCTATCCTTCGTCGTCGCTGGATTCGCTCTCGGGCGTTAACCGCCTGGCCCCGCTGACCACCGGAGAGGTGGTGCTGCAAAGCGCGCGTAGCGTTGCGGTCGGCGTTATGTTGGGAATCAACCCGGACGATCCGGAACCGCTGGCGCGTTACCTGGTCAACGTGACGCAGCAGCAGCTCCGGCCGGGGCGGTATCAGGTCATTCTCGGTGAGCAACTGGCGTCTCAACTGGGCGTCAAGCCTGGCGAACAGCTGCGTCTGATGGTGCCCAGCGCCAGCCAGCTAACGCCGATGGGACGGATCCCCAGCCAACGTATTTTCACCGTCGCCGGGACATTTGCCGCCAACAGCGAGGTCGATGGCTACCAACTGTTGGTTAATCAGCAGGACGCCTCGCGGCTGATGCGCTATCCGCTCGGCAATATTACCGGCTGGCGTCTGTGGCTCGATCAGCCGCTGGCGGTGGATAAATTGAGCAGTCAGGCGTTGCCTAAAGGACTGGTCTGGAAAGACTGGCGTGAACGCAAGGGCGAATTGTTCCAGGCCGTGCGGATGGAAAAAAACATGATGGGGCTACTGCTAAGCCTGATCGTTGCGGTCGCGGCTTTCAACATTATTACTTCGCTGGGCTTGCTGGTGATGGAAAAACAGGGCGAGGTCGCCATTCTGCAAACACAGGGGCTGACTCAACGCCAGATTATGGCGGTATTTATGGTGCAAGGCGGGGGCGCCGGGATTATCGGCGCGTTGTTAGGCGCGGTACTGGGCACGCTGCTGGCCAGTCAGTTAAATACGCTGATGCCGGCGCTGGGGATGTTGCTTGACGGCGCCGCGCTGCCGGTGGCGATAGCGCCGCTACAGGTGGTCACTATCGCCGTGGCGGCGATGGCGATTGCGCTGTTGTCCACGCTGTACCCTTCATGGCGCGCTGCCGCCGTTCAACCTGCCGAGGCTTTACGTTATGAGTGATTTACTGTTGTTGCAGTGCCATAACCTGTGCAAACGTTATCAGGAAGGAAAGTTGTCAACGGATGTGCTGCGCGATGTCTCTTTTGAGATGCGCAGCGGAGAGATGATGGCGATCGTCGGGAGCTCGGGGTCAGGTAAAAGCACCTTGCTGCATTTACTCGGCGGCCTGGATTCGCCGACGTCCGGTGAGGTGATTTTCAAGGGTCAGAAAATGAGCCAGCTATCGGCGGCGGATAAGTCTGCGTTGCGTAACCGCGAGCTGGGTTTTATTTACCAGTTCCATCATTTGCTGCCGGATTTCACCGCGTTGGAAAACGTAGCCATGCCGTTACTGATTGGTCGCATACCTGCGGCGCAGGCTCAGGACAAAGCACGGGAAATGCTGGCGGCGGTCGGGCTGGAAGCGCGCAGCCATCACCGTTCGGCGGAACTTTCCGGCGGTGAGCGGCAGCGCGTCGCCATTGCCCGCGCGTTGGTGAACAGTCCTTCTCTGGTTCTGGCGGATGAGCCGACCGGGAATCTCGACCAGCGCACCGCGGATACGATTTTTGAACTGCTGGGCGAGCTGAACGTTCGACAGGGGACGGCCTTTCTGGTGGTTACCCATGATTTACAGCTGGCCGGTCGCCTGAGTCGTCAGTTGGAAATGCGCGATGGTCAGTTACAGCAGGAACTGACGCTGATGGGAGTAGGGCAATGAGATTTCCTCCGCTTTCTCTGCTGATTGGACTGCGTTTTAGCCGCGGTCGTCGGCGCGGCGGCATGGTTTCACTGATTTCGGTTATCTCGACGGTGGGCATCGCCTTGGGGGTGGCGGTACTGATCGTCGGCTTAAGCGCGATGAATGGTTTTGAACGCGAGTTGAACAATCGGATTCTGGCGGTGGTTCCGCACGGAGAAATCGAAGCGGTCAAGCAGCCGTTTGACGGCTGGCGCGATATATTGCCTAACATTGAGAAGGTGCCCGGCGTAGCGGCAGCCGCGCCCTATATCAATTTCACCGGTCTGCTGGAAAACGGCGCCAATTTGCGCGCCATTCAAATGAAAGGCGTTGACCCGCGGCAAGAGAGCCAACTGAGCGCCTTGCCTCGATTTGTGGTGAATGATGGCTGGAAACATTTTCAGGCCGGCGAACAGCGGGTGATTATCGGTCAGGGCGTGGCGACGGCGCTCAACGTCAACGAAGGCGATTGGGTCACGGTCATGATCCCCAATAACGACCCGCAGATGAAACTGATGCAGCCGAAGCGCATCCGTCTTCACGTCAGCGGTATTTTACAACTTAGCGGCCAGCTCGATCACAGTCTGGCGCTGGTGCCGCTGGCGGATGCTCAGCAATATCTCGATATGGGCGACAGCGTCACCGGCATTGCGATAAAAGCCGCCGACGTATTCAGCGCCAACAAGCTGGTGCGCAGCGCCGGCGAGGTGACCAACGCCTATGTCTATATCCGCAGTTGGATTGGTACTTATGGCTATATGTACCGGGATATCCAAATGGTGCGTACCATTATGTATCTGGCGATGGTGCTGGTGATCGGCGTTGCCTGTTTTAATATTGTCTCTACGCTGGTGATGGCGGTGAAGGATAAAAGCGGCGACATCGCGGTATTGCGTACGCTGGGCGCCACGGATGGGCTGATCCGCGCCATATTTGTCTGGTATGGATTGCTGGCCGGGTTATTGGGCAGCGTCATCGGCGCGATCGTCGGGGTGATTGCGACGTTCCAGTTGACCAATATCATTCGTGGCCTTGAATCGATAACCGGTCATCGTTTTTTATCGGGCGATATTTATTTTATTGATTTTCTGCCCTCGGAGCTGCATGCGATCGATGTCGTCAGCGTACTGGTGACGGCGCTGTTGCTGAGCTTGATAGCCAGCTGGTATCCGGCGCGACGCGCCAGCCGGATTGACCCTGCGCGCGTATTAAGCGGGCAGTAATCTTTATCCGCGTTTTTATTGCCCATCGCCAAAATGCCGCGCATCGCCAAGAAGAGTTATGGCGATGCCGGCGGCATTCGCGGTGCGGCTTTGCTACACTTAATGGATAAATAGCAGGAGCAGTTATGCATTCGCAACAACGGTTAGGTCGTTTTCAAAAAGGGAAACGAATGCGCCATCAGCGTCTGCGGGCACGTATTTTCCACCGAGATTATCTGGCGACTACTGAAGTGAAAAAACCACGCGTTGTTGTTTTAACCGGAGCGGGCGTTTCCGCCGAATCAGGCATTCGAACCTTTCGCGCTGCCGATGGTCTGTGGGAAGAGCATCGGGTTGAAGATGTGGCGACCCCGGAGGGATTCCAGCGCGACCCGCAACTGGTGCAGGCTTTTTACAATGCCCGTCGCCGTCAGTTGCAGCAGCCTGAAGTCAAGCCGAATGCGGCGCATCTGGCGCTGGCTGAACTGGAAGCGGCGCTGGGCGATAATTTTTTACTCGTCACGCAGAACATCGATAATTTGCACGAGCGCGCCGGTAGCCAGCGTATCGTTCATATGCACGGCGAGTTACTGAAGGTGCGCTGTTGTCGAAGCGGACAGGTTTTTGATCGCACGGGCGACCTGTCGGTCGACGAACGCTGCCACTGCTGCCAGTTTCCCGCGCCTTTACGTCCGCATATCGTGTGGTTCGGCGAAATGCCGCTGGAAATGGATAAAATTTATCAGGCGCTGTCCCAGGCCGATTATTTTATTGCCATCGGTACCTCCGGGCACGTTTATCCCGCCGCCGGGTTTGTGCAGGAGGCTCATACGCATGGCGCCTATACGGTCGAGCTGAACCTTGAGCCGAGCAAGGTGGAAAGCATGTTCGACGAAAGAAACTATGGCCCGGCCAGCAGCGTGGTGCCTGATTTTGTCGATAGATGCCTGACTCAGCGCAAAAGCATCAAGTTTTAGACTGACGAATGGCGCGTCGCCATCGACTCGGCGCTTTTCTCTCTGCGCGGCGGCGCGTTCGGCATACATTCGTCGATCTGATCGAAGGCCAAGGTCGCCGCGTGATTAAAGAAACAGAATTCGCTCTCATGGCAATGGCCGCGGATAGCCGTTTCAGTCGGAACGACGGCGCGACGATCGTCGCCCTTGCGCAGGATGCGTCGAAACAGGGTCAGCATACCGTTATCCTCATGCAAATACCGGGGTGGCGCGCCGGATAGGATTAATGAGAGTGATTCTCATACCGATAAGCGTAGTCGTTTTTTTCTTAGGCGCGGATGAATGATGCAGACCTTGAGTCCGGGATATACCCAGTTAAAACGGCGACAGCAGATTCGCGACCGTCGGCGATTAACGCTGCTGCTTTTTCTCGCCTTATTTACCCTGACCATAGGGCTGTGTGCCGGGGACCGCTGGATTTGGCCGTTTAGCTGGCTGGATGAGTCGCAACGGATTTTTATCTGGCAGTTGCGTTTTCCCAGAACGCTGGCGGTGATGTTGGTAGGCGCCAGCCTGGCGATGTCCGGCGCGGTGATGCAATCGATATTTGATAATCCGCTGGCTGAACCGGGATTGCTGGGCGTCGCCAACGGCGCAGGCGTGGCGCTGGTGCTCACGGTGTTAATCGGTCAGGGAGCGCTGCCCGTCTGGGTCTTAAGCCTGAGCGCCATTGTCGGCGCGTTGTTGATCACCTTTTTGCTGCTGCGCTTTGCGCGTAAACAGGTGTCCAATGCGCGTCTGCTGCTGATAGGCGTTTCGTTGGGGATTATCTGTAGCGCGGTCATGACCTGGGCGGTCTATTTCAGCACCAGTCTGGACTTGCGCCAGCTCATGTACTGGATGATGGGCGGATTCAGCGGTATTGACTGGCGTCATGGCTGGCTGATGCTGGCGTTGTTGCCTTTTATCCTGTGGCTGAGCGGGCAGGGCAAGGTTCTGAACCGGCTGGCGCTGGGTGAGATACAGGCCCGTCAGTTAGGCGTGTCGGTTTATTACTGGCGAAACCTGCTGGTGCTGGTGGTCGGCGTACTGGTCGGCGTCAGCGTGGCGCTGGCGGGCGTGATTGGCTTCGTCGGGTTGATTATTCCGCATATGCTGCGCCTGTGTGGTTTAACCGATCAACGTTATTTACTCACCGGCTGCGCGCTGGCCGGCGGCTCGATTCTGATGCTGGCCGATACGTTGGCGCGGGTGGCATTGGCCTCGTCCGAGTTGCCGATTGGCGTGGTTACCGCTACGCTGGGCGCGCCGTGGTTTATCTGGTTGTTATTACGTAACCGGATTTAGAGCCCATCCTGTCAGGCGCGTTTTATTTGTCGTTTCGCCCCAGGCCAGTGCTCGACATCCTCACGTACTGAACGTTCGCTCCGGGCTGCTCGCCGCGTTCGTCCTGCGGCAGGCTGACGGCCTCCATTCTCACGGGATCAAAAGGATCAAGATGATGAGTAATGAAATCTATGCCATTCCACTGAACACCATCGACGGACAATCGACCACGCTTGAACCTTTCCGGGGCAAGGTGGCGTTAATCGTCAATGTGGCGTCGAAATGCGGCCTGACCAAGCAGTATGACGCACTGGAAAAGATCTATGAAACCTATCGCGATAAAGGGTTGGTGGTGCTGGGATTCCCGTCGAATCAGTTTGCGGAGCAGGAACCGGGCAGCGAGGCGGAAATTCAGGCGTTTTGCCGCGCCACCTTTGGCGTGCAGTTTCCGATGTTCAGCAAAATCGACGTCAACGGCCCGAACCGCCATCCGTTATACCAGCTATTAATCCGCGAGCAACCTAAAGCAACCGGTTCGCTGCTGAGCGGATTTTACGCCCGATTAGTCAACAAAGGACGTAAGCCGGCCCGCCCCGAAGATATCTTATGGAATTTCGAGAAGTTTCTGGTTGACCGCGATGGTCAGGTCATTCGGCGTTTTGCCCCAGATATCACCCCCGACGATTCGGCGGTCATCGATGCGGTGAAAGTCGCGCTGGCAAAGTAATTGACGCGTCAATCTTCTGTTCTGTTGCAGCTGAGACAGGTCGGGGTTTCTCCCCGGCTGTCTCCGATCGACGCTGAATGCCAGACCGGTAAGCAACTGCACATTATTGGCCCGAACGGCGCGGGCAAAAGCACGCTGTTAGCCAGAGTCGCGGGTATGCTGGACGGCGAGGGCGATGTCTATCTGTCTGGTCGGCGGCTGGCGGATTGGTCGGCGCAGGATCTGGCGCGGCATCGCGCTTATTTATGCCAGCAGCCGTCGCCGACAGCCCTGATGCCGGTATTTCAGTATCTGCGTTTGCACCAACCGCCTCTGGCTGATGAGTCGGCCTGCGATAAGGTCGTCGGTTTGCTGGCGGCGAAGCTGATGTTGACCGATAAGCTGTCACGTCCGCTAAGCCGTTTGTCCGGTGGTGAACGGCAGCGCGTCAGGCTCGCCGCCACGCTGTTGCAGATTTGGCCGACGGTCAATCCCGACGCGCGTTTGCTGCTGCTCGATGAGCCGGCCAGCAGCCTGGATGTGGCGCAGCAGCTGGCTCTGGACGAATTGCTCCGGTGGCTATGCCAGTCTGGCATAACGGTGCTCCTCTGCGCCCACGATCTGAATCATACCTTGCAGCATGCCGATGACGTCTGGCTAATGTCCGCCGGACGGCTGGTTGCGCAGGGCGCCGCCAGCGCGGTGATGCAGCCGGAGATCCTGTCGCCGGTGTTCGCCGTCGATTTTCAGCGCAGTCGCGTCGATGGCCGCGACTGGCTGATGACCCGCAGAATTTGAACCCATCAGCGGAAATCAGCTTTACTTGCCAGCCGTACCCTTTCAACGCTAGATTAAGCGGATATACCCTCTATAATCGGCGATTTCGGGTAAGAGCATGATGCGTTTAAAACATGTGTTGGTGTTGGCGAGCCTGATATTGGTTGGATGCAGCAGTCATAAAAATCCGTCGCCGAATCCGCGACTGAGCGATTCCATAATGGTGGTGGCGCAGTTGAATGACCAACTTAGTCAATGGTATCGAACGCCGTATCGCTATGGCGGCCTGGATCGTAACGGCGTCGATTGCTCTGGCTTTGTTTATCTGACCTTCCGCGATAGGTTCGGCATGCGGTTGCCGCGTTCGACAGAAGACCAGACCGAGTTGGGTGAGCGGGTCGATCGTGATGCGCTACTGCCTGGCGATCTGGTGTTTTTCAAAACCGGCAGCGGCGGCAGCGGACTGCATGTGGGGATCTATGATAAAGACGATCAGTTTATTCATGCCTCCACCAGCCAGGGCGTAATCCGCTCATCATTGGACAACGTTTACTGGAAGCGGGCCTACTGGCAAGCCCGGCGCATCTGAATTTTCTCTCTCTTACGGATCTCTATGACCCACAGGCTTCCGGTTGCCGCCAGCCACTAGGCGGCCGCCTTAAAAAAGGGGAATAGGGCGCGGAGCATTTATGTCCTCACTGCGTTTACTTATTTCTGACTCATTCGATCCCTGGTTTAATCTGGCCGTGGAAGAGTGCATTTTCCGACAAATGCCGACCACGCAACGGGTGCTGTTCTTATGGCGAAATGCCGAAACGGTGGTTATCGGCCGGGCGCAGAATCCGTGGAAGGAGTGCAATACGCGCCGGATGGAAGAAGACGGCATTAAACTGGCTCGGCGCAGCAGCGGGGGCGGAGCGGTGTTTCACGATCTCGGCAACATCTGTTTTACCTTTATGGCGGGTAAACCCGAATATGATAAAAGCGTCTCAACCCAAATCATTCTCAATGCGCTGGCTCAGCAAGGTATTAACGCCAGCGCTTCCGGCCGCAATGATTTGATTATTGATACCGCGGACGGCAGCCGGAAAATATCGGGTTCCGCATACCGGGAAACCCAAGATCGTGGTTTCCATCACGGTACGTTGCTGTTAAATGCGGACTTAAGCCGCTTAGCCGATTACCTTAATCCCGATGTGAAAAAACTACAGGCCAAAGGCATTACCTCCGTACGTTCACGGGTCGCCAATCTGGTTGAATTATTGCCGTCTATTGATTATCAGCAAATTTGCCGGTCAGCGACGCAGGCTTTTTTTGATTATTACGGCGAACGCTGCGAAGCGGAAATAATTTCCCCCAGCGCGTTTCCGGATCTGCCGGGATTCAGCGAACAGTTTGCCCTCCAGAGCAGTTGGGAATGGAATTTCGGCCATGCGCCGGACTTTAGTCATCTTCTGGCCGATCGTTTCTCCTGGGGGGGCGTCGAATTGCATTTTGACGTTGGGCGCGGCATTATCGTCCGCGCTCAGGTATTTACCGACAGCTTAAGCCCCTCGCCGCTGGAAGCTCTGGCCGTATCCCTCAAGGGGACGCCATATCGGCCGGAAAGTATGGCCGCCGCCTGCCGGCAACTGATCGAAAAATTTCCGCATCAGCAAAATGAATTACGGCAAATGGCGACCTGGCTGGCGCAGAGTATCCGCTGATTTATTGTCTGCCGCGTGATCCGCCTTTGAGATATGCCGGTGATCAGTCGCCGGTTATTGCGCGCCACTCCCGTCTGCGTGAGGCGGCTCACAAATAGAGTTTGCGCAGCAGATTTCTACAGTTTGACAGCAGGACATTCCTGATCAACATATAAATTTAGCGTTAAGTTAGTGGCCTCATGAAACTGCATGAATATTAACGTTCAGCGGGGCAAGGTCCTATGTTTCACACAGAAAAAAACTACTTGATGAGCTGTTTGTTTTTCCTGTTCTTTTTTATCGGCTGGGGATGCTGTTATCCCTACCTTTCATTATGGCTGACAGACACGATAGGTATCGATTATGCCGATGTAGGTTTGGTTTATTCTTTTACCGCTATTTTTTCCGTTTGTGTGCAACCTATCTTTGGTTTTATCTCCGATAAGCTGATTTTCAGAAAACATCTTATGTGGATGCTGGCGATCATCATTACATTATTTGCCCCTTACTGGATTTATATATTCGCGCCGCTATTGCAACTCAACGTTATTTTGGGCGCGCTTGCCGGCGGGTTATACATCGGAATGGCATATGGCGCCGGTTGCGGCGTATGTGAAGCCTATATTGATAAAGTAAGTCGTATGTCTGGTTTTGAATTTGGCCGCGCCAGAATGTTTGGCGGTATCGGAGCGGCGATCGGTACGTTCGCCGCGGGTAAACTTTACGGAATCAATCAGGATTATATTTTCTGGCTAGCCAGCCTGGCGGGGATCGCCTTGTTGTTTATCGTCTGGATAACCCAGCCCACATCAACCGGCGCGTCGCAAGCCAGCCTGCCAAAAACGGCGCCCATCTCCCTGTCTGACGTTAATAGCCTGATCAAGTTGAAGAAGTTTTGGTTTTTCGCCATGTATATGGTTGGCGTGGGGGCCATTTATGAAACCTATGACCAGCAATTCGCCATTTACTATAGCCATTTTTTTGCCAATAAGGCGCGCGGCGCGGAAGTGTTTGGCTATCTGACGACGGCGCAAATATTTCTCGATGCGGTGGTCATGTTTATGGCGCCGTGGTTCGTTAATAAAATAGGACCCAAAAATGCTCTGCTTTATTGCGGACTGATCATGAGTTTCCGCATTATCGGCTCGGCCTGGGCTCTTGGACCGATTTCAATCAGCGCAATAAAAATGCTGCATGGTTTTGAAAGTTCGATTTTATTAGTCGCGGGATTAAAATATATTGCCGCCAATTTCAACCCCTGGTTATCGGCGACGGTGTATTTAATCGGCTTTCAGTTTTCAAAAAGCTTCAGCACCATTTTCCTGTCTGGCGGCATTGGTTATATGTACCAACATATAGGCTTTTCTCAAAGTTATCTGGTGCTGGGCTGTATCGCATTATTTTTTACCATTATCTCATTTATTACGCTCGATTCTTCACGTGTTTTACTTAACCACGCCGCATTGACTAAATAAACCCGGAGATACAATGGCTGCTTTATATTATGGTGTCGCTTATTATGACGAATATATGCCAGAGGAACGGTTGGCGGACGATATTGAATTAATGCTATCGGCGGGAATCAATGTCGTTCGTATTGCTGAGTCGACGTGGAGCACCCTGGAACCGCAGGAGGGAGAGTATAATTTTACCCATATAGACCGCGTTCTGGATGCCATGCATGCCTCCGGGATCGCCGTGATTATCGGTACGCCGACCTATGCCATTCCCAGCTGGCTGGCGAGAAAACACCCGGAGGTGATGGTCACCACCGCGCAAGGACGAGAGAAATACGGTCGCCGCCAAATCATGGACATTGTCAGTCCGGCATTTCTGCGGTATGCCGAGAATATCATTCGCGTGCTGCTCAACCACGTGTATCAACACCCGGCGATCATTGGCTATCAGCTGGATAACGAAACCAAACATTACGATAACGTCGGGCCGGATATACAGCGGCGTTTTGTTGACGAGCTGAAATCGCGTTATGCGGATATCCGCAGCATGAACCGCGAGTTCGGCCTGGACTACTGGAGCAACCGCATTGATCGCTGGCAGGATTTTCCTCCGCTGGAAAGTACCATTAATGCCAGTCTGGGGTGTGCGTTCGCCAAATTTCAACGCCGGATGGTAACCGAGTATCTGAAATGGCAGGCCGATATTGTCGCTGAATATGCGCGAGACGATCAATTCATCACCCATAATTTCGACTTTGAGTGGCGCGGCTATTCCTACGGCGTGCAGCCGCGCGTGGATCACTTCGCCGCCGCGCAAGCGTTAACGGTCGCCGGCGTGGACATTTATCATCCTTCACAGGATCATCTTACCGGGCGGGAAATTGCGTTTGGCGGCGATATCGCGCGTAATTTAAAGCAGGGCGCAAACTATTTGGTGCTGGAAACGCAGGCGCAGGGCTTTCCTCAGTGGACGCCTTATCCGGGGCAGTTGCGCCTTCAGGCGTTTAGCCATATCGCCCGCGGCGCAAAGATGGTGTCGTACTGGCATTGGCATTCGATTCATAACTCGTTTGAAACCTACTGGAAAGGCTTGCTGAGTCACGATTTCCAGCCTAACGCGACTTACCGTGAAGCGCAAACTATCGGCGCGGATTTTGCCCGACTTTCCGATCCGCTGGCCGATCTCTCTTTTCATCATGATGTGGCGTTACTGGTGAACAATGACGCGATGGAAGCGTTTAACTGGTTCAAACCGGGCGAAGCGACCGGCAATGCGTATAACGATATTGTTCGACGTTTTTATGACGCGCTGTATGACCAGAATATTGCGGTGGACATCATCAATGATGTCGATGACGGTTGCGGTAAATATCAGGTGCTGGTGATACCCGCATTATATGCCGCCGATGACGCGCTGCTGGCGCGCATCAATAGCTATATCCATAAAGGGGGCCGTGCGCTGATTGGCTTTAAATCCGGCTTTTGCGATGAGAATGTAAAAGTGAGGCGTGAGAAACAGCCCGGAATATTGAGCCGGAGCTGTGGCGTATCCTATAGCCAATTTTCCCTGCCGGCCTCGGCGACCATCGAATCAATGGTCGCCGGGATAAGCGCACGGGAAGGCGAACCCGTCGAATTATGGATGGAATTATTAACGCCGGATGATGAGGGCGCTCGCGTCCTGGCGCGATACCGGCATCCCTATTGGCAAGAATATGCCGCCGTAACGGAAACCGATTACGGCGACGGCCGGGCGATGTATGTGGGATTCCTGCCGCAGAAACCTTTTATCAGCGAATTATTCAATTACTTATGCCGGGGTTGTAAACTGGCGTCGCAGACGTCGGATACCGCCTTTCCGTTAATCGTCAGCACAGGGAAAAATCGTAGCGGGAAGACCATCCGTTTTATGTTTAACTACTCGGCAACGACGCATGCCGCCTCTATTCCGACGTCGTCCCGCTGTTTGCTCAGCGACCGGTTATTGCCTGAGGCGACGGAAGTGACGCTTGCTCCCTGGGGCGTGTACATCTTGCAGGACGAGTAATCTCTTCCTTCCGGCGGCCAGAGAGAGACGACCATGGCGTTTAATTCAGATGAGATGGTGAATTTTTCACCCTTGATGAAAAGCTTCACCTTCAATGCCTATCTGGTTGCCGGCTTTACCCCGATTTCGCGCGGCAGCAAGCTGGATTACTACATTAACCGCCCACAGGGAATGAAAGGTTACATCATTAACCTTACCTTGCGCGGTGAAGGGCGGGCGAAGGCCGGAGAACATGCTATTCATTGTCGGGAAAATGAGCTGGTGCTTTTCCCTCCGGGCGTGCCGCATCATTATGGGCGCGCGGAGCACAGTGAATATTGGGATCACTTGTGGATTTATTTTATTCCAAGACCCTATTGGGTTGACTGGCTGCGTTGGGATATCACCGATGCAGACATCGGGAAAATGCATCTTGCCACGCCCGCGGCGATTGAAAATATACAGCTGCTTTTCTCTGAGGTGATTCGTCACCATGTCGCGACCGAACCATTGGCGGAAGCGATGGCCATGAACGCGCTCGAAAGGCTGATTCTAACCTGTTTTCAGGCTCAGCCAATCAGCAATCGGCATGCTGTGGATCCGCGTATTAATGCGCTGTGCAAGTATATTGATGACCATATCGCCGAGGATATCAATATTGATGCGCTGGCCAGACGGATTTTCCTTTCTCCTTCACGCGTTGCTCATTTGTTTAAGCGGGAAATGAAGCAGACGGTTTTCGCCTGGCGGGAGGAACAGCGGATTAGCCGCGCCAGGAGCCTGCTGCAAAGCACCTCGTTGCCCATCGTACAGATTGCGCAGGCGGTGGGGTATCCTGACGCGCATTATTTTTCGCGGCTATTCCGCCGCCATTACGGCATCAGTCCGCGCGAGTATAAAAAATGCCATGAGAGGAAGAATACGATTTGATCCTATTTTCTTAGTCTGAAGATTTTTTATCTAAAAACCTCCCGCCAATATCTGAATCGTCCTATTCTTATTGTACTTGTGCGCAAAATGCATTGTTCTGGTTTGCGCCCGTCATATTTCATGGCGTCGGTGCATTGGCTTCCTTCATTAATTCCTGTCACTGACTTGAGTGAGCTATTGGGGGAGAGATAAAAGCGAATAGTTCATTTTTTACCGGCTGTGGCACGAGATCTGGCCACCGCCTGACGTCAGTAATTAATCAATATGATTACCCGCCGAGGCCGGCATTGGGTGTCGAAAAACGCGCTGAATACTGATTTTATTTAAGTATTTAGTATAAAACGCCTATAGATGGTGATTTATTATCGCCTGACTTATGATGATACGACATGCTTATTCGGTTAGATGTGGACTACGTGAGTGATTATGTTTTCTGGCCTATTTATCGCATGGATGGGAAGTTGTTGGCTGTTGAAATGATAACCCGATTTAATAGCCTGTTCGGCAATATGAGTATTTTACCTGATATTATTTTTAGTATGTTAACCAAATTGCAACAGCATGATTTTATTATAGAGCAAATTGATTTCATTAAGAAAAATTCCGACTGGTTTGTTCGGCATGATGTTTTTTTAGTGCTGAAAATTGATCGTGAAATGGCTGATTTTGTGATGGAATCGAAAACGTTATGTAATGAAATTAGGAATATTGGTTTCATTCAGCTAGAAATAAATGAACTTTTTCCTGATTTATCTCAGGGCAGAGAAAGTGAACGTATTCTTAAGATGAGCGAATCATTTAACCTTTGGCTGGATAATTTTGGCTCGGGCAAGGTCAATCTGAAACCGTTGCATGATGGATTGATTAACACGGTGAAAATGGATCAGAATCTTGTTTGGTATCTATTATCCCGGTCAGCGAAAAATTCGATTATGGATCCGTTATTACGGGTTATAAAGAATAATTATCAAGGAATAAGGATTATTGCCAAAGGAATCGATACCCCGGAATATTTAGAAAAAGCCAGGCAGTTAAATATTGATGCGGTACAGGGAGGACTTTGCCCGGCGGTGCATTTTGATGAGCTGGAGACTCAAACCGATTTCCTATGGGATATAAGATAACAATGCTTTTCTGTTTATTTATTCGTTAACGAGACTCAACGACATCACCCTACACTTGCTCGGTGTTAGTTTTATGACGGCTGTTCTACACTTCCTGATATCTTTCATTTTTTCGCCGCGCCGATTGCGCGTTTTACTCGGTTGTCCCCCGAGCCTCATACGTTGAGGCCGATGAATGCGACGCCCTTTGTCCTGCATCTGAAACCTACGGGGTATTAGGGAGAAAACACATGCCGCAGAAATTATCGTTCGTCAATCATTACCATCAACAGTTGCCGGGTTGCTATGCCGAGCTGAAACCGACGCCGCTTCAGGGCGCGCGTTTGCTTTATCACAGCAAAGAATTGGCGGATGATCTGGGCTTGTCTGCCGAGTGGTTTAGGCATCCGCATGACGCCGTTTGGCGCGGCGAAGCGCTATTGCCCGGCATGGCGCCGTTGGCGCAGGTCTATAGCGGTCATCAATTCGGCGCCTGGGCCGGGCAATTGGGCGACGGGCGCGGCATTTTGCTGGGTGAACAGCAACTGTCCGACGGCCGCAGCATGGATTGGCATCTTAAAGGCGCGGGGCCGACGCCTTATTCCCGAATGGGCGACGGACGCGCGGTATTGCGATCCGTCATTCGCGAATTTCTGGTTTCAGAAGCGATGCATCATCTGGGGATTCCCACCACCCGGGCGCTGACGATAGTCACCAGCGCACAACGGGTTCAACGTGAACGTGAAGAGCCGGGCGCGATGCTGCTGCGCGTGGCGGAAAGTCACGTACGATTCGGCCACTTTGAGCACTTTTATTATCGCCGTGAGCCGGACAGCGTGCGTCAGCTGGCGGATTTCGTCATCGCCCGACACTGGCCGCAGTGGCGGGACGACGAACATCGCTATGCGCTGTGGTTTGGCGATGTGGTTGAGCGAACCGCGCGGCTGATCGCCCGCTGGCAGGCGGTCGGTTTTGCGCACGGTGTGATGAATACCGACAATATGTCTATTCTCGGTTTGACCATTGACTATGGGCCATTCGGATTTATGGATGATTACCAACCGGACTACGTTTGTAATCACTCTGATCATCAGGGGCGCTACGCATTCGAAAATCAGCCGGCGGTCGGGCTGTGGAATTTACATCGGCTGGCGCAGTCGCTGTCGGGGCTGATGACCCAGGATGCGCTGGAAAGCGCCTTGGCGCGCTATGAGCCGGCATTGATGCGGCAATTCGGCGAGCAAATGCGCGCCAAACTGGGGCTGTTCACCGCCGAGGTGGTCGATAACGATATCCTGCTGGGCTTATTGAACCTGATGCGGCAAGAGCGCCGTGACTACAGCCAAACCTTTCGTCTATTGTCCGAGACTGAGCAGAACTCTCCCGTTTCGCCGCTGCGCGATACCTTTATCGATCGTTCGGCATTTGATCACTGGTTTCATGCCTATCGCAAACGTTTGATGCGCGAGCCGCAGGACGATGCCGAACGTCAGCGCCACATGCATGCGGCCAATCCGCAATATATTCTGCGTAACTATCTGGCGCAGCAGGCCATTGAGCAGGCGGAGAAGGATGATATCGGCGCCTTGGCGCGTTTGCATCAGACGCTGTGCCGGCCCTATGCCGAGCAGCCGGACAAGGCCGGTCTGGCGGCGTTACCGCCAGAGTGGGGCAAGCATCTGGCGGTTTCCTGCTCCAGTTAAACCCCTTTACCGTCGCAGATAGATTTGAGGGATCGGGTACTCGGGATGCGGGGCGACGCACAGGTCGGCTTGATACCAGCGGGTGAGAAGCGTCGTTTGCAACACGTGATCCGGCGATCCCTGCGCCACCAGTTTCCCTTCATGCAGCAGTAAAATACGGTCGGCATACAGGGCGGCCAGATTAAGATCGTGCAGTACGCAGCATACGGCCATCGGTTGCTGGCGGGTCAGCTTTTTCAGCAGCCGCAGCAGATGCTGCTGATGATAGAGATCCAGCGCCGACGTGGGCTCGTCGAGAAACAGCCATCCCGGCGTCGGCTGCGGATGCCAAAGTTGAGCCAGTACGCGGGCCAACTGTACGCGCTGTTGTTCGCCGCCGGAAAGGTGGCGGTAGTCGCGTCGCGCCAGATCCCAACAGCCGGTTTGTTCCATGACCCGTTGGATGATGTCATCATTTTGCCGGCCCCGCCCGTGCGGGGAACGTCCCATGGCGACGACCTCCTGAACGCTGAAAGCGAAAGCCAGTCCGCTGTGCTGACGCATCACCGCCCGGGTTTTCGCCAGTACGGTCGGCGACCACTGGGAAAATGGCTTGCCGGCTAACCGGCACTCGCCCCGATCCGGCGTCAGATAACCGGTCAACAGGCGCAGCAGCGTGGATTTTCCCGCGCCGTTGGGGCCGATAATCGCCACAATCTCGCCACAATGCACTTCCAGTGAAATATTCTGCGTCAGGTATCGTCCGCCGGTCTGAAAACTCAGGTTGCGGGCGACCAGCGCGTTAGCCAGCTCGCTTTTATTCATTGCCGCCGCCTTTCTGTTGCACAATCAGCCATAACAGGTAAGGGGCGCCAATCAGGCTGGTGAACAGTCCGACCGGTATTTCCGCCGGCGACAGGACGGTGCGCGCCAGCGTATCGGCAATCAGCAGCAGACAGGCGCCCGCCAGCATAGAGCCGGGAAGCAGCCAGCGGTGGTCGGCGCCAAGCCGCATGCGAATGAGATGGGGAATAATCAGTCCCAGAAAGCCGATCACGCCGCTGACGGCGACGGCGACGCCCACCAGCAGCGAACTTAACAGCAGCAGGCTATGTTTGGTGCGCTGGACGTTCACGCCGAGATAATGCGCTTCTTCATCACCCAACTGCAGCAGGTTTAAACGGTGGCTTTGATACAGGGTAATCACGATCGCCGGCAGCACCAGCGAAGCGGCGACCAACAGCATCGGCCACTGCGCCTGACCCAGGCTGCCCATGCCCCACAGTGAAAACTGACGCAGTTGCTGATCGGTGCTGATGTAGGTGAGGACGCCGATGCTGGCGATACACAGCGCGTTAAGCGCAATGCCGGCCAACAACAAACGCGTCACGCCCCCCTGTTCGGCGCGGCTCAGGATAAAAATCATCGCGGTAATCGCCAGGCTGCCGATAAAGGCCGCCAGCATCGGGCTATAAAGCGATAGCAACGGCGGAATGCCGAGAGGCAGCACAATGGTTAATGCCACACAGAGCGCGGCGCCGCTGCTTATCCCCAGCAGTCCGGGATCGGCCAGCGGATTACGAAACAATCCCTGCATGATGGCGCCGGAACAGGCCAGCGCGCTGCCGACCAGTACCGCCAGCAGCACGCGGGGAAGGCGGATATTCAACCAGACATGCCACAGCGGATCGCTAAACGGCATTTGCCACAGCGTCTTGAACGACAGGGTAAGCGCGCCGAGATTCGCCGCGCCTGCCGCCAGCATCAATAGAAACAGCAGCAGGGCGACGAGTAAATAACGTGGATGAAACCGCTGCATCATTTGATCTGTTCTGCCGTCTGGCGGAGGGTCGCCATCAGTGCGGGAGTTTCCAACGTAAAGCCGAGCATCGCCATATCGTCAACTACCAGCAGACGCTGGTTTTTCCCCGCCGGGGTGAATGCCAGACCGGGTAGTTTCCAGATTTGCGCTTCCCCGCCCAGGCTTTTTAGCCCCTGGGTCGAGATCAGCAGCAGGTCCGGCGCGCTGGCGACCACGCCTTCCTGCGACAGCGGCTGATAGCGTTCGATGGACTGCATGGCGTTGGTTAATCCGACTTGACGAATAATGGTATCGGCCGGGGTATTCTTGCCGGCCGCCATCGCCGTCATACCGCCATGGCTGAGGACGAACAGCGCCTTAACCGGTAATGGCGTGCCGGCAACGTCGGCTAACTGCTGCTGATACGTTTCAGTCAACTTTTTGCCTTCCGCTTCCTTGTGCAGCGCCTGAGATATCACGCTAATCTTTTGTGCGACGGTTTCCGGCGCAGGTTTGGCCGGCACCTTGATCACCCGGGCGCCGCTGTCCTTCACCTGTTGCAGGACCAGCGAGGGTTGCGACAGATCGCTGGCGATCACCAACGAGGGTTTCATCGCCAGAATGCCCTCGGTGTTAAGCTGGCGCATGTAGCCCACGTCGGGCAGTTTGGCGGCGGCGTCGGGATGAAGACTGGTGCTGTCTCTGGCAACCAGATCTTTTTCGCCTCCCAACGCATAGATGATTTCAGTGACGTCGCCGCCGATGGAGACGATACGCTCTTCGGCCGCAACGCTTAACGGCAGAATCATTAATAGCGGGAAAATCCAGTTTTTCATGCGGCAAGACCCTTCAGCGGTTTCAGCGTGCCGATCTGATCGCGCCACTGTTGTTGTTCGGGAGTGCCTTCGGTCCGTTGTCCGAATAACTGCGCGATTTGCGTACCGTCGGCGGCGTAAAGTTCCAGACTGGTGACAATGCCGTCGGCGCTCGGTTTACGCGTTATCCAGCTTTCGGCGATAGCGTTTTCGAGCAGATGCAGCGTAAAGTCCCGATTGAACACATTAATCCATTCAGCGTGCTGATCCAGACGCTCCACACGCTCGATTTTTCCGGTGAAAATCTGTACGCAGCCGCGGTTGCCGACAAAAACCATGATTTCGTTTTGCGCGTCTCTGGCGGCGAACAAAATTTGTGACAGCGCCGCATTATCGACCTGATAGGCCAGATCATCGCTTACGGCTCTGAAAGCCTGTTGCCGAGTCAGATTGTAACGCCGCAGCAGAATGAAAAACTGGTGAATATCGGTCATGGCGCGCCATTCGGCTTCAAGCGCGGGATGATGCGGCGTTTCAGCGACGGCGGCCGAGTCGGCCCGCGGTTGGATGGCCAGCGGCGGATTTTCATCGGCGGCATAGTGGTCGACGAACCGCCGCCATGCCGGCATATCGCTGGCGTCGGTAGCGTAGACCTTCAGGATGGCGTCGCCCTGGTGGTCAAAAAACTGAATGCTTTGGCGTTCCCCGCGCGGCGTGGTTTCCACCAATGAAAAGGCGGACGCCCACTGGTGCAGGAACAGTCGTAAATCCAGCTCGCGCGGGTTAAGAATCAAGCCGGCATGACCGTCCAGCTGTTGGTTGCGGTAATAACCGGCGTGCTCATGCACGGCGTAGCTATTGCGGGTGATGGATTTGGTGCCGCCCACCGATTCCAGCGCGGTCAGCCAGGTTTTGGCATCGCCCTGAAGGCGCTGCGCATCCTGCCCGACGCGCGAATGTGTCAGCTCGGCTTCGCTAATGCCGATCAGCTCGGCCAGATCGCGGGCATATTTCCGCGGGTGTGCGATTTTTGCCTGTCGGTATTGTTGGTAAATTGAAGTCTGCATTATCGCTTCCTTATTCGTTGTCATCGTCACGGCCCAGACAGAAACTAATGAGAATCATTTTCATGTAACAAAAAAGTTACATCAAGTGAAATTTTCTTAATCCAGGGGAAATCTGACGTCGGCGATGAGCGAGAGCGCGGGATCGCGTGAATAAGGCGGCGTTTTACCGAATCGGTGATGTAAACGCCCCCTCGCGCGGCGGAGAGGGGGCGCTGCGGTTATTTCAGTTCAGGCCAGTAATCGCGGTTCGCCTTGATCAAATCATCAAGAATGGTTTTTGCTACGCTGGCGCTGGGGACGGTCTTGGACAAACTGATGGCTTGCCACAATTTCTGATAAGAGTGCTCCACCCAGGCTTCTACCACCAGTTTTTCCACCGCCACCTGCTGTCCCATCAGCCCTTTCTGGAAGGTGGGAATATCGCCGACCTGCAAGGGTTCCGGTCCATCGCTGCCGACCAGACAGGGTATTTCCACCATTGCATCATCATCAAAGTTATTGATCGCTCCATTGTTTTCGACAATCAGCAGCATCCTTTCCTGGGTATTAAAAGCAATGGCCCGCGCCAGATCGACGATATAGGAGGCATGTTCGTCAATTTCAAGATCGCCCGCCGCGCCGGACTGCGCGTCGATAATGGCGCGACAAGCGCCGAAAACATGTTTCTCGCGGCCGGACATGACCTCATTGGCGCGGGTATATTCCGGGTTGGAATGCGCGACGACGTAGTCCGGAAAGAAATAATATTTCAGGTAGGTATTCGGCAGGGTCGCCGTATCAAGCGCGCACACGTCTCGGGCTTTGGCGAAGGTATCATTCCAGCTCGCTTCGCCATGGGCGTCGTCGGTGTGCGGAACGTAGCCGTATTTCGCCACGTGCTCACGAATCGTCGGCAACAGTTCCTTACCGTCTTTGTCCTGAATGGAAGTCCACCAGCCAAAGTGGTTAAGGCCGTAGTAGCGGACTTTCATTTCCTTACGCGATGTCAAACCGATGATTTCCGCCATCCGCCCTTCGATACCGATAGGCATATCGCAAATATTGAGGATCTTGGCCTGCGGACGAAGTTTGCGCGTCGCTTCGGCGACGATGGCCGCCGGATTGGAATAGTTCAGCATCCAGGCCTGCGGCGAATATTTTTCCATGAAATCCACCAATTCCAGTACGCCGCCGATAGAGCGCATTCCATAAGCGATACCGCCGGGGCCGCAGGTTTCCTGACCAACCACGCCGTGGCGCAGCGGAATCTTTTCATCCAGCTCGCGCATCGGATATTTCCCGACGCGGATATGCGCCATGACAAAGTCGACGTCGGTGAAGGCTTGTTGCGGATCTGTGGTATAGCTGAACGCGATTTCCGGCGCCTGCTCCTTGAGCAGGATCTTGCAGGCCTCGGCGATAACTTCCTGTCTTGCTCCGTCATTATCATAAAACTTCAGCGTGCCGATGGGGAAACGTTGGCGATTTTGTAACAGCATCAGTACGATTCCCGGGGTAAAGGTGCTGCCGCCGCCGGCGATAACGATTGAGAATTTTTTCATGGGTGAACCTCCGTATAGCGTGAGTGTTGCATCAAGTTTTCCAGACGATCGCGAACCTGCGGAACCGATAGGCCGACGATGATTTGAATGGCGCATTCGTTATGCACCACGCCGTGAGCGCCCAACTGACGAAATATTTCGTCAGATTGCATCAGGGCGGGATCGGCAAGCGTGATGCGTAAACGCGTGGCGCAGTTAGTCAGATTGACGATATTTTCCGTACCGCCGAGGGCATCCAGATAGGCCTGCGCCTGTTCGAGTTGACCCACAGGTTGAGCGTCTTGCTTGCTGCGCAGGTCGGTTTTGCCGTACAGCCTGATCTCGGCGTTCTCCCGTCCCGGCGTTTTCACGTCAAAGCGTAAAATTATGCTGCGAAAAACAAAGAAATAGAGGAAGGAGAATGCGGTGCCGACGGCGATCTGGGTCACCATGTTCATCGCATGATGGTGGAACATCGGCATCCAGTTTTGCGTAGCGATTTCAATCAGTCCGCCGCCCATGTTGCCGACGATGCCCAGCATGTACATCACCGTCGCCATCGTGGCGGCCAGCAGGGCGTGAATGGCGAACAGCAAGGGCGCGATGAACAGAAAGGTGAATTCCAGCGGTTCGGTGACGCCCACCAGCACCGCCGTCATAGCCGACGGGATAAGCAGACCGGCCACCTTGCGCTTGTTTTCCGCGCTGGCGGTCGCGTAAATAGCGGCGGCAATACCGATGGAACCAAACATCTTGGTATTGCCGAAGAGCGCAAAGCCGCCCTGAGGAAAAAGTTCTTTCAACGGCAGGGGCGATTGGCTGAAGGCTTGAATATGTTCGATCCAGTTGACCTGAATGCCGCCTTCCACCGCTACCGGGCCATAAAGGAAGGGGCCGTAAATAAAATGGTGCAGGCCGGTTGGGATCAGAATGCGTTCTAAAAAGGTATAGATCCATACACCCAATGCGCCCGAGGCCAACATTAAATCCTGTAGCGAAGCGATCCCCGTTTGAATTTTTGGCCAAATAAGCAGCGTTAACCAGGCAACGGGAAGCATAATAAAAAAGCTGACGATAACGACATATGCCGTTCCCTGAAATATACCGATATAAACCGGCAAGGTTTTATCATAAAAACGATTGTGGATCGCCGTAACTAAACCGGAAATAGCAATGGCGCCAATGATGCTGGTGTCCAGCGTTTTTATTCCGGCAATCATGGTTAAACCACTTATGCCTCCAGCTTCGGCGCTGAAGTCCACATTAAAATAGCCGCCCCATTGCGTCGCCATGGCCTGAATCAGGTAATTAAACGTAAGATAAGATACCAGCGAGGCCAGACAGGCTCGTGCAGGCGATTGATGTGCAAGACCTATTGGCAGGCTGATGGCGAAGACTAATGGCATATTGCGAAATATTGTCCATCCGCCTTCTTCAATCACTTTAATAATCTGAAAAAATAAACTATCCGGGTTTGCCAATTCGCCAACGAACATAGGATTCGTCAGCATAATGGCAATGCCGACGATAATGCCGGAGAACGGAAATAATAATACGGGAGTAAACATCGCCCCACCAAATCGTTGGATTTGACTTAGCATAGTGTTTTCCTTCATTTTAAATTTTGTAGGGGAAAAGCTACTTTTTTTACGTCTTAATATTTTATTGTGGTTTGAGAATATAAAGATTGAATAAGGCGGGTAGTTATTTAACCCGAGATATGTGAAGTGAATCATGATTTAACCAAGGTCTGAGAGGTATGCTTTTTCCCTTTTTCGCAGACATCTTGACGCGGTAAACGTAGGTCATTACCCATTTTTCATACTAATTAATTGATAATTCGATTTATTTTTTCGATGAAATCACGAAAATGCAGCCGGTTTACTTTAAAAAAGAGGTGTGAAAGTGATATACAAATCTATCGCGGAACAGATCCGATCGCGCATCAATTCGTCAGAATTTCGCATCGGCGACGCGTTGCCGTCAGAGAAGAGTCTGGTGGTTGAATTTGCCGTTTCGCGAATGACCATCCGCAGAGCGATAGCGCAGTTGGCTGATGAAGGCTTGCTACAGCGCCGTCACGGTAGCGGAACCTACATCTTGCAGAAAGATGTTCAGCATGAAGGCCGCGCGCTGAACAGTTTCGCCGAGCATATGCGCGTGATTGGCCGAACAAACAACAACCACGTCGTTGAGTTTCGGACCATTCCCGCGCCGCCAGCGATTGCCCGGCAACTTCGGCTGCGCACCGACGAAAGCATTTATTTTGCGCGCCGTATACGCTACGTGGATGGCAAGGCCTGCATGTTGGAAGACAGTTATTTGCCTATCGCGCCTTTTCCCGACCTCTCCATTAGACACCTGCAGGGTTCGAAATTTGCTTATATTGAAGATGAAAAGCACGTTGAGATCGCCGGCTGCTACGAAATTTTTTCCCCGATTCTGGCCGATAGCCTGGTAGCCGGACTACTGAAGGTCAGTGAGGGTACGCCGTTGTTACAGATGACCTCGTTGGCGAAAACGGTAAGTGGTGAATATATCGATTTTTCCATCATGATTAATGCCCATGACTATCAGGTGAGCTTTTATATGCAACGTAATAAACTCGCTTTATAGGCCGCGGATAAATCGACAAAACCAGGCGGGCGACGCGCATTGCGTCAATGGCGATGCGGCTGCCTCGCCGTTCGCCGTCTGATAGCTCCCCTGTCTGCGCGTGGTTTCGCACGGTGCTAATACATGCGTCTGCTCATGCCCAGAATATCGATAATCTTGGCGGAGATCTCTTCAACAGAATAGTTGGTGGTGTTGATATATTTAATCTGATGTTTGCGAAATAACGCTTCAACTTCACTCAGTTCCATACGGCATTGGCGCAGCGAGGCATAGCGACTGTTGCCGCGGCGCTCTTCGCGGATTGCGGCCAGCCGTTCTGTATCAATGGTCAGTCCGAACAGTTTATGCTGGAAAGGTTTCAGCGCATCGGGCAAACGCAGGTTATCCATGTCGTCGGCGATGAACGGATAGTTGGCGGCGCGAATACCGAATTGCATCGCCAGGTAGAGGCTGGTGGGGGTTTTGCCGCAGCGTGAAACGCCAAGCAGG
This sequence comes from Brenneria bubanii, assembly GCF_022378355.1. Lineage (GTDB taxonomy): Bacteria > Pseudomonadota > Gammaproteobacteria > Enterobacterales > Enterobacteriaceae > Brenneria > Brenneria bubanii. Next base: position 29,955 of record NZ_JAKMAJ010000014.1, on the reverse strand, counting down.
ATGACCTGAGCCTGATCGAGGTTACGCAGGGAAATGCCGTCGTCGTGGGCCAGCGTGTAGTCGATGGCGGCGATACGCGCGTCATATTTACCCAGATTATTGGCCGTAAGTCCATGAGTCCGGTTGGCGATCGGCGCCGGAGCTATGTCGAGTTCCTGCTGCAGCGGCGCCACCAGCGCCTGCACGATATCCTGACAAAACCCCTCGCTGCCGGTGATAATATCCCTTACCGTCGGCGTCACGATCGAATAAAACACCAGCGGACGCAGTCCGCTTTGCCGGTAGGAGATGTTTATCTGTTCGCAAACGGCCCTGGCGCGCGTCTCGTTTTCGACGAAGGGTAACGTATAGCTCACTGTGCTTACCGGAAACTGTGAAAGTACCGCGTGACCAAGCACTTCCGCCGTGATTGCCGTTCCATCCGACACATAAAATACGCTTCTTTCCACATCCACTCCTTGTTGTTTTTTCAAGAAAACACATGCCAAAACCGTCAAAAAATGAATTTAGCCAACTGTTTTATTAAAACACGATTTCATTATCAGCATGATAACGATAACGATCTTTCGCAATATTTTATTTTTAGCGCATTGGTCGATGTTGATCTGTGAAATCAGTTTTTTTTCATAGGTTGATCGATTCACCTTTCCATACTTTATAAAACGCTATGCTACGCTGATTGTGTTGAGACTGATTCTCAACCGAATGTTTCCATACCCATACTTGTATGCAGAAAGGATTTTTTTCGATGTCCAATAACGGCTCTGAATTGCGGAATGTCCTCTGGTATAACCAGCTTGGTATGCACGACGTTGAACGGGTGGGGGGCAAGAACGCCTCTCTGGGAGAGATGATCACCAACCTGTCTGAACTTGGCGTGGCGGTGCCTAATGGTTTTGCGACTACGGCTCAGGCGTTTAATGATTTTCTTAATCAAAGCGGCATTAATCAGCGCATCTATGATCTGTTGGATCACACCGACATTGATGATGTAAGCCAACTGGCGAAAGCCGGGACGCAAATTCGCCAGTGGATTATCGATACGCCGTTCCAGCCAGGGCTTGAGCAGGCGATCCGGGATGCGTACCAACAACTGGCCGAAGGCGAAAAAGACGCCTCCTTTGCCGTGCGTTCATCCGCAACCGCTGAGGATATGCCGGATGCCTCGTTTGCCGGGCAGCAGGAAACGTTCCTGAATGTGCAGGGGATCGATGCGGTGATGGTGGCGGTGAAACACGTGTTCGCTTCCCTGTTCAACGATCGCGCTATTTCCTATCGCGTTCATCAGGGATATGACCATCGCGGCGTCGCTTTATCGGCCGGAGTACAGCGGATGGTGCGCTCCGATCTGGCATCGGCCGGCGTGATGTTCACTATCGACACCGAGTCCGGTTTTGATCAGGTGGTATTCATCACCTCGGCCTATGGATTGGGTGAGATGGTGGTGCAGGGCGCGGTTAACCCCGATGAGTTTTATGTGCACAAGCCGACGTTACGCAATAACAAACCGGCGATTGTGCGTCGCAATATGGGATCGAAAAAAATCCGCATGGTCTACGCGGCCAGCCAGGAGCACGGCAAGCAGGTGCAGATCGAGGATGTTCCCGAGCAACAGCGCCTGCGTTTCAGCCTCAGCGATGATGAAGTGCAGGCGCTGGCTCGTCAGGCGCTGTTGATCGAAAAACACTATGGCCGGCCGATGGATATCGAATGGGCGAAAGATGGGCACAGCGGCAAGCTGTATATCGTTCAGGCGCGTCCGGAAACGGTTCGCTCCAACGGTCAGGTCATGGAACGCTACCACCTGCCGTCCGGCGGCGAGGTCGTGGTTGAAGGGCGGGCTATCGGTCATCGTATCGGCGCGGGCGAAGTGAAAGTGATTCAGGACATCAGCGAAATGCATTTGATTAATGCGGGCGATGTGCTGGTGACCGACATGACCGATCCGGACTGGGAGCCGATCATGAAAAAAGCCGCCGCCATTGTGACCAATCGCGGCGGCCGTACCTGCCACGCGGCGATTATCGCCCGCGAGTTGGGGATTCCGGCCGTGGTTGGCTGCGGCGACGCCACGGTACGCCTGAGTAACCGACAGAAAGTGACGGTATCCTGCGCCGAGGGGGATACCGGCTATGTGTATCAGGATCTGCTGGATTTCACGGTGAAAAGCTCGCAGATTGACCACATGCCGGATTTGCCGCTGAAGATCATGATGAACGTCGGTAATCCCGACCGTGCTTTCGATTTTGCCTGCTTGCCGAACGAAGGCGTCGGGCTGGCGCGTCTGGAGTTCATCATTAACCGCATGATCGGCGTTCATCCGCGCGCGCTGCTGGAGTTTGATCGCCAGACGCCGGCGCTACAGCGTGAAATCAAGGCATTGATGCATGGCTATGACGATCCGGTCGAATTCTATGTTGCCCGATTGACGGAAGGCATCGCTACGCTGGGCGCGGCTTTTTCACCAAAGCGGGTGATCGTGCGCTTATCCGATTTTAAATCCAATGAATATGCCAATCTGCTGGGCGGCGAGGGCTACGAGCCGCATGAAGAAAACCCGATGCTCGGCTTCCGCGGCGCGGGACGTTATGTTTCACCAGACTTTAAAGCCTGTTTTGCCCTGGAATGTGAAGCGATTAAGCGCGTGCGAAACGACATGGGGTTAAAAAATGTCGAGATCATGATTCCGTTTGTCCGTACCGTCGCGCAGGCGAAGGCGGTTATTGATGAATTGGCTCGGCAGGGGCTACGGCGCGGCGAGGATGGTCTGAAAATTATCATGATGTGCGAGATCCCCTCTAACGCCCTGTTGGCGGAGGCGTTCCTGGCGCATTTCGATGGCTTCTCCATCGGCTCGAATGATATGACGCAGCTGGCGTTGGGGTTGGATCGTGATTCCGGCGTGGTTTCCGAGCTGTTTGATGAACGTAATGACGCCGTGAAGGCATTGCTGTCCATGGCGATCAAGGCCGCTAAAAAGCAGGGAAAATACGTAGGTATTTGCGGTCAGGGGCCGTCCGACCATGAAGATTTCGCGCTGTGGCTGATGGAGCAAGGCATCGACAGCTTGTCGCTCAACCCGGATACCGTGGTGCAAACCTGGCTGAGTCTGGCCGAACATCAGTAATAACCCAATGTGAAAGCGCCATGCGCGACGCCCGATAGTGATAAGGCTATCGGGCGTTTTTATTCGCGGTTACTGGCGCTATTGCGCGATCAAAAATGACTGGAACTGAGGCGTCATTTCCGCCTGGAAACCGTTATCGGTTTTAACGATCAGATAAACGGCCAGCCCTTTCTGCTCCGCCAGTTTTAAAGCCTTTTCTTGCCCTAAGACCATGAGCCCTGTATCCCAGCCGTCGGCCTCGAGCGCGCTTGGCGCGATGACGGTGACGGAGACCAGCTGATGCGTGATGGGCTTTCCGGTCGTCGGATCGATTACATGAGAATAGCGTTGGCCGTTTTGCTCAAAGTAATTGCGGTAGCTTCCTGATGTGCTGATGGCATATCCCTGCAGATTGACCGCCGCCTGCATGGCGTTTTCCCGATCGGTCGGCTTCTGGATAGCCACACGCCACGGCATTCCCTCTGCGTTGACTCCGCGGCTGGATATCGCTCCGCCGACGGAAACCAGATAATTGGTTATGCCTTTCCTGGCCATCAGTTGCGCAAGCAGATCGGCGCCATAGCCCTCGCCCAGGGTTGACAGGTCGACATACAGCTCGGGCAGATCTTTCTGAATCCATTCACCCCGACCGTCGCTGATTAATTTCAGATGGCGGAGCCCGATCATTTGCCTGGCTTGATCAATTTGCTGCTGACTGGGGATTTGCGTCGGTTGTTTCTGCGGACCAAACCCCCACAGGTTGACCAACGGCCCCACGGTGATATCCATTGCGCCGCCTGTCGCCCGGCCGATACGCTGCGCCGTCATGATGATATCCGCCATGCCGTTGCTAATGGGTTGCGCATCGTTGCCGCGGTATTGGTTGAATTTCGATAGCGTCGAATCTTGACGATAGGTGGATATCTCGTTATTCGCCTGTTCCAGCAGGGCATCGATCTCCTGCTGAAGCTGTTGTTTGTTTTCCTGTGGTTCACCGCTGATTTTTACGCTGTAAAAGGTGCCCATGGTTTTACCCTCGATGGACATGAGCGGAAGATGGTTGGTCTGGGGGGCGTTATCACAACCTGCAATCAGGCTGGTTAGTAACCCGAGTATCAATCCCCTGGCGAGATTAGCCATGCAAAACTCCTGAGAATGAAGCCAATATAATCAATGGATTTGAAAACGCAGGGCGTGAAACCCGCCGCAATCCGGCAGAAGAAAGATATAAAGCAAAGTCGAAGAAACACAAACAGAAGATTAACAAAAACATGGCTGACCGCAATTTCTGGCCGGCAAACTTTGTTGGCGACGGCGCGAAGCGGGGCATAAAAAAAGCCCATCTCAGGGGATGGGCAAAGACTACACACAGCAATTCGTTACTAACTCTGACGAGGAGGAAACCTTAGTTGACTAACAAAAAGGTTAAGACCAGCTCTGTAGAACATGCTAGATATTCTGCCGGGAACAGTCATTAGGAATCATCCTAATAGTTAATTGTTTTTAAAGGATTTATTAAGATGTATCGCTGGGATTTTAATAAAATTAACCAAATAACCCTAGGAAAGCGAGATTACTTAAGAATAATCCCTAAAAAACGATCTTATACATTAATTTTATTTATCATTTAAACGCCGCGAAATATTTCTCTCGCGGCGATAGACAGAATGAAAACGCAATCATTCTTTGCCGGCATTCGGATTAAGAGGCTCTTCGGCGATGGCCTGGGGTTCCGGGGTTTCCTCCATCCAGGCGTACAGCAGACGATAAGAGACGGCAAGCACCACCGGTCCAATAAACAAACCAATCATGCCGAAAGCCAGTAACCCGCCGATAACTCCGCACAGGATCAACAGCAGCGGCAGGTCGGCGCCAAGACGGATAAGCACCGGGCGAATGAAGTTATCTATCGTCCCCACCACGCAGCTCACCACCACCAGCACCGTTCCCCAGGTGGTGTCCCCGCTCCAGTAAAGCCAGATAATCGCCGGGACCAATATAGGAAGCGGCCCCAACTGCACCAGGCAGCATAGAAACATCAGTACGGTGAGCAATGTGGTATAGGGAATGCCGGAAATGAGCAGGCCAATGCCGCCCAGCAGAGACTGCACAATGGCGGTTACGACCACGCCCAGCGCCACTGCGCGAATCGATTGCGCCGCCAGAATCACGGCGGTGTCGCCTCGTTCATGACCGAGGCGGATAGCAAAATGGCGCACCGCTTTGGCGACGGATTCACCTTTGTAGTAAAGCAGCGCGCTGAAGACCAGCATCAAGGCGCAGTGCATTAGAAAACGGCCAACGTGCGCCGCCTGAGCGACCAGCCAGGTTGCGGTTTTCCCCACATAGGGCTGAACTTTGGCAAACAGGCCGCTGCCGCCGCTTTGCAACAGAGTCTGCCAGCTATTGAATAATTTATCCCCGACCATCGGAATGGAGGTTAACCATTCCAGTTTGGGCGGAGAGAAATTTTCCTGACTGGCTCCCCAGCTCATCAAGGCCGAGCTGTTATCGATAGCGCTGCTGACCAGTACGGCAATCGGCATCACGAACAGCAGAATCAGGAGTAACGTCATGGCAAACACGGCCAGAGAACGACGCCCCCACAATAGATGCTGAAGCTTGATCAATAAAGGCCAGGTTGCAATCACTACCATGCTGGCCCAGGCGAACCCTAGAATAAACGGCTGAACTACCCAAAAACAGGCGATGATCATAATGGTGATAAACAGCAAGCTGAATAATATTCTGGCCAGGTCAAAATGCTGTTGTTGGATTTTTTTTATCAACGGATAGTACCTCTATTAAGTAGACACCGGTTTGAAAGCCGCGCCGTTTTGGCAAGGCGATGAAACGGCGATGATTTATCATGAGATATTTCTGTGGTTTTTGATAGCCTGTTAAACATTTTGTTGGTGTAAAGAGCGCAAAGCCAATACTCAATACGTTTTTTCCCGATTCGGCGACACGGTAGCGGAAAATGTGATAAAACGTGATCAGTCTGCTGGTTGAATAAACAAAAAACCGATGAATTATTCTCCATATATTTCAAGATATAGGGCATAAATCGCTTCATCCTCAGACATCTAACATCATATTGATATTGGCAAACACATCTTGTATAGACAGGGTCAAAAAATAATGATCCCACAGATCTCACAGTCACCCGGCCTCGTTCAGCCGGTACTTGATTTTTTGGAAGCACTGAAACAAAACGGTTTTACGGGCGACACGGCGACAAACTATGCCGATCGTCTGACCATGGCGACGGATAACAGCATCTATCAACTGTTGCCGGATGCCGTCGTTTTTCCCCGTTCCACCGCAGACGTCGCGATTTTGACCCGGCTGGCCGCGGAACAACGCTTTGATAGCCTGACATTCACCCCCCGAGGCGGCGGCACCGGCACTAACGGTCAGGCTCTCAACCGGGGCATTGTGGTTGATATGTCCCGCTATATGAATCGTATCCTGGATATCAATCTGGAACAGGGCTGGGTCAGAGTAGAGGCTGGTGTGATCAAAGACCAGCTAAACCAATACCTTAAGCCTTTCGGCTATTTTTTTGCGCCGGAATTGTCCACCAGTAACCGCGCGACGCTGGGCGGCATGGTCAACACCGACGCGTCAGGTCAGGGCTCGCTGGTATATGGCAAAACCTCCGATCACGTGTTGGGGCTGCGCGCGCTGTTGATCGGCGGCGAGCTGCTGGATACCCAGTCGATGCCGGTGGCGTTGGCGGAACAGCTGGCGCGAGAAGACTCCAGGGTCGGCCAGGTTTACCAGACGGTGTTAAATCGTTGTCGCGAGCAGCGGCAGCTTATTTTGGACCACTTTCCCAAGCTTAATCGTTTCCTGACCGGCTATGACCTGCGTCATGTCTTTAGCGACGATCTGCAAACCTTCGATTTGACGCGGATTCTCACCGGCGCGGAAGGGACGCTGGCGTTTATCACCGAGGCTAAGCTTGATATCACTCCGCTGCCTAAAGTACGGCGCCTGGTTAACGTGAAGTATGACTCGTTCAATTCCGCTTTGCGTAACGCGCCGTTTATGGTGGAAGCGCAGGCGTTGTCGGTCGAAACCGTGGATTCCCGCGTATTGAATCTGGCGCGTGAAGATATCGTCTGGCATTCCGTCAGCGAGCTCATCACCGATGTGCCCGATAAGGATATGCTGGGGTTGAACATTGTCGAGTTCGCCGGCAATGACGAGGCGTTGATCAATGAGCAGGTCGGCACGCTGTGTGAACGGCTGAATCTGCTGATGTCTGAGGGGCAAACGGGCGTGATTGGCTATCAAACCTGCAACGACCTGGACGGCATCGAGCGGATTTACGCCATGCGTAAAAAAGCGGTCGGTCTGTTGGGAAACAGCAAAGGGCAGGCTAAACCGATTCCGTTCGCCGAAGATACCTGCGTGCCGCCGCAGCATCTGGCGGATTATATCGCCGAATTTCGCGAATTGCTCGATAGCCACAATCTGGCTTACGGTATGTTCGGCCATGTGGATGCGGGGGTTCTGCACGTGCGTCCGGCGCTGGATATGTGCGATCCCCAGCAGGAAATACTGATGAAACGGCTTTCCGATAATATCGTCGCGTTAACGGCGAAATACGGCGGTCTGCTATGGGGGGAGCACGGTAAAGGATTTCGCGCCGAATACAGCCCCGAATTTTTTGGTCCTGAGCTGTACATGGAGTTACGGCGCATCAAGGCCGCGTTTGATCCCGATAACCGCCTGAACCCGGGTAAAATCTGCGCGCCGCTGGGCGTGGATGCGCCGATGATGAAGGTGGATGCCGTTAAGCGCGGTACCTATGACCGCACCATTCCTCTGGCGGTTCGCGCCTCTTTTCGCGGCGCGCTGGATTGTAACGGCAATGGCTTATGTTTCAATTTCGACGCCCGTAGCCCAATGTGTCCGTCGATGAAAATTACCGGCAACCGCATTCACTCGCCGAAAGGCCGGGCGACGCTGGTTCGTGAATGGCTGCGGTTACTGGCGGAGCAGGGCGTCGATCCGCTGGAGCTGGAGAAAAAACTACCGGAGCAGAAGCTCAGCCTGCGGGCGTTTATTCAGAAGGTCGGCAACACCTGGCATGCCAGCCGGGGGGAATATGATTTTTCCCATGAGGTCAAAGCATCGATGTCCGGCTGTCTGGCCTGTAAAGCCTGCTCGACGCAATGCCCGATCAAAATCGACGTGCCCAGTTTTCGCTCGCGTTTTTTACAACTGTACCACACCCGGTATTTACGCCCGCTGAGGGATTATCTGGTGGCGGGGGTGGAAAGCTATGCCCCGCTGATGGCGCGCAGTCCCAAAACCTTTAACTTCTTCTTGAAAATGCCCTGGGTGAATGCGCTGAGCCGCCGGCGAATTGGGATGGTCGATCTGCCGCTGCTTTCTTCTCCGTCGCTGCGTCAGCAGCTTGTCGGGCACAGCGCGGCCAAAACAACGCTGGAACAGCTGGAAAAGTTGTCCGAACAGGAACGCCGGCAATATGTGCTGATCGTGCAGGATCCATTTACCAGTTATTACGATGCGCAGGTGGTGGCTGATTTTATCCATCTGGTCGAGAAACTGAAGCTGAAACCGGTACTGCTGCCATTCTCGCCGAACGGCAAGGCGCAGCACATCAAAGGCTTTTTGAACAGCTTCGCCAGGACGGCGGCGAAAACCGCGGATTTTCTTAATCGCGTGGCGACGTTGGGCATGCCGATGGTGGGAGTCGACCCGGCGCTGGTGTTGTGTTATCGCGATGAATATCGCGAAATACTGGGGGATAAACGCGGCGAATTCAAGGTGCTGCTGGTGCATGAGTGGCTGACGACGCTGCCGGCGCCACAAGCGCCGCAGGCTGCTACCGGCGAATCCTGGTATCTGCTGGGACACTGTACGGAAAGCACCGCCTTGCCGGCCAGCAGCCGGCAGTGGGCTGAGATTTTTTCCCGTTTCGGCGCCCGACTGGAAAACGTCAACGTCGGCTGCTGCGGCATGGCGGGCACCTACGGCCATGAAATCAACAATCTGGCTAATTCACAGGGGATTTATGCGCTGTCCTGGCAACAGGCGTTGCAGAGCTTACCGCAGGCGCGCTGTCTGACAACCGGCTACTCCTGCCGTAGCCAGGTAAAAAGGATGGAGGGCCGGGGGCTGCGCCATCCGCTACAGGTTTTACTGGAGATAATCTGATGCAGTGGAAACGGCGTCTGACGCTCGAACAACTTAACCAGCAGGTTCAGGGTTGCATGATCGCGCATCTGGGCATCCGTTTCACCAAGCTGACGGAAGCGCGTCTGGAAGCGGTGATGCCGGTGGATGCCCGCACACGCCAGCCTTTCGGTTTTTTGCATGGCGGCGCGTCCGTTGTTTTGGCTGAGTCGCTGGGGTCGGTGGCCGGGTATTTGTGTACCGAAGGAGAACAGCAGGTGGTTGGCATAGAGGTCAACGCCAATCATCTGCGCGCCGTCGCCGAGGGGGAAGTTCGCGGCGTATGCAGCGCTCTGCACGTCGGGCTGCGTCATCAGGTTTGGCAGATCGATATCTACGACGCCGGCGGTCGGCAGTGTTGCTCATCCCGGCTGACCACGTCGGTCATCACGCCTTAGTCCTTAGCCTTGAAACCGATCGGGCAGCAGGTTGCGGCCGGGTCGGTTTCGCCGTTATCGCCTGCTATACTTAATAGCATCATATTCACCTGTCGGCATCGGTAGACGAGGCGATGTCCACTGCGTCTATTTCACTGTGGTAAGGCGTCATGGCAGGAAAGGCACGCGCATGACGAAATCCGTTTGGAATGCGGTGGCCTCGTCCCATGCACCCTGCATGCTTAACTGATGACAAATACTCTTGAGCGTATTGCGTGCGAAATAGTAGCTCTGTACTCGGAATAGATGACAGCGATTTTCATTATTTATTTCCTTAATCAGTCGGTTATGCAGTTTTGTCAATGCATGCAGATAGCTGCCGTCGTCCCCGTTTCTCAGACATAAATCGACCATTTCCATACAGGCGTTGTGGTAGCGTCTCAGATGGTCAATGTGGCTTTCCGGCCGATTCAGGCGAGCCTCAGCCATGTAGAAATCGACGGTGGCGTCCCTGATTTGAAATTTATATTCGTCAATCTGATGTTGCAGCCAGGCATTCACGGAAAGCATGGTACCGCCCTTTAATATTAATGATAATCATTATCATATTTATAAAATATGTCGGGATCAATGGGCAAAAGAAAGGTTAACGATAAAAACTTTTTGGGCCGTTTTTAACGTCGCGTCAGCAACGTCTCCCGAGGCCATCGACGAGGACTGGCTATCATCTTTGCAGGTATAAAGATTAAATCTTCATTTACTGCCCCTGTTTTATAAATAGGTGTTCCCTATATATGTTAAAGTAATGATAATAATTTGAAGATTTTTATGCAGGCCGAATTTTCGGGTAAATCCACTTTTATGATTATTTATCAATTGATTGTATCTTGAATTCACTCTTGTTTTGGGCCGGAAAGTAACCTCCGGCGACGCCGCCGGACGCCATTAACAACGAAATGTTAAGAATAGCCCTGCGAAGCAAGTGGTTGAAGCTAGGCACATTATCACTAACATTAGGGGAAACCAGCCTGAAACTGGTACCACACGTAATGAGGTATGCCGTATGCAGACGGAAAATGTAGGGACTTTTTCACTTGAGGAAAATGTCTGGCAAGGTTTGACGCTAACGGATAGCGCAGCAAAGCAAATAAAAAATTTAATGCAGCAGGATGGCGCAGTGGAAGGTTTACAACTCAGCGTTAAACAATCCGGCTGCGCAGGATTTGCTTATGTTCTGGATCTGGTGCGAGAGCGTGCTGCGGATGACCTGCTATTCGAACACGATGGCGCGAAACTTTTTGTACCGTTAAAGGCGATGCCTTTTATCGATGGCACCGAGCTCGATTTTGTCCGCGAAGGGCTGAATCAGGTGTTCAAATTCAATAATCCCAAAGCTCAGCATGCCTGTGGATGTGGCGAGAGCTTTGGCATTTAAGTGATGAAAAATTATGGCACGTAGCACAGTAGAAGTACCTGACGATGTTCAGATCTGGATGGGTGATGGCCGCTACAAAGAGGGCTTCTTCACTGAACTGGCGACGGACGAGCTGGCGCACGGCATCAATGAAGACGTGGTCCGGGCGATTTCAGCGAAACGTAATGAACCCGAGTGGATGCTGGCGTTCCGGCTCAACGCGTATCGCGCATGGTTGGAAATGGAAGAGCCTCACTGGCTAAAGGCCAAGTATCAATCGCTCGACTATCAGGACTATAGCTATTATTCCGCACCTTCTTGCGGGCACTGCGACGACAACTGCGGTTCTCAGCCGGGCGCAACCCAGCAGTCAGGGGTAACGGAGGTAAACAACTACCTGACCAGCGAAGTTGAAAATGCGTTTAATCAGCTTGGCGTGCCGGTGCGCGAAGGGGAAGCGGTTGCGGTGGATGCGATTTTTGACTCCGTTTCCGTGGCCACCACCTATCGGCATGAACTGGCGGAGCAGGGCATCATTTTTTGTTCGTTCAGCGAAGCCATCCAGGAACATCCTGATTTGGTCCGGCAATATCTCGGGTCCGTGGTGCCATCTAACGACAATTTCTTTGCGGCGCTGAATGCCGCGGTCGCCTCCGACGGCACTTTCGTCTATGTGCCTAAAGGGGTGCGTTGCCCAATGGAACTGTCTACCTATTTTCGCATTAATGCGGCGAAAACCGGTCAGTTTGAACGCACGATCCTGATTGCCGATGATGACAGTTACGTCAGCTATATCGAAGGGTGCTCCGCCCCGGTACGTGACAGCTATCAGCTTCATGCCGCCGTGGTTGAAGTGATCATCAATAAAAACGCCGAAGTTAAATATTCCACCGTGCAAAACTGGTTTGCCGGTACGGAAGCGGAAGGCGGGATCCTGAACTTCGTGACCAAGCGGGCGCTTTGCGCCGGCGAGCATGCGAAAATGTCATGGACGCAGTCGGAAACCGGCTCGGCCATCACCTGGAAATACCCCAGCGTGATTTTGCGCGGCGACAACTCGGTCGGCGAGTTTTTCTCAGTCGCGTTGACCAATGGTTATCAGCAGGCGGATACCGGAACCAAGATGATCCATATCGGCAAAAATACCCGTTCGACCATTATCGCCAAGGGGATCTCCGCCGGGCACAGCGAAAACACCTATCGCGGGCTGGTGAAGATTATGCCGAGCGCGACTAACGCCCGTAATTTCACCCAGTGCGACTCAATGCTGATCGGCAGCGATTGCGGCGCACATACCTTCCCATATGTGGAAGTCCGCAATAATAGCGCGCAGTTGGAACATGAGGCGACCACGTCGAAGATCGGTGAGGACCAGCTGTTTTATTGTCTACAGCGGGGCATCAGCGAAGATGATGCTATCTCAATGATCGTCAACGGATTCTGTAAAGATGTGTTCTCTGAGCTACCGCTGGAGTTCGCGGTAGAGGCGCAAAAGTTACTGGCGATTAGCCTGGAACACAGTGTGGGTTAATTCGCCGGTTGCCGATGTTTTTTATCGGTCACGAAAATGATGAGCGTCACAAGGTGCGGGACGCCTGAAGGATAGAACATGTTAAGTATTGAAAATTTGAAAGTCAGCATAGACGGCAAAGCGATTATCAAGGGACTCAACCTTGAGGTTAAGCCTGGAGAAGTCCATGCCATCATGGGGCCGAACGGCTCCGGGAAAAGCACGCTCTCCGCCACGCTGGCCGGGCGCGAGGAATATGAAGTCACCGAAGGTTCGGTGCGTTTTAAAGGCAAGGACTTGCTGGAGTTGGCTCCTGAGGATCGCGCCGGCGAGGGCATCTTCATGGCGTTTCAGTATCCGGTGGAGATCCCCGGCGTCAGCAACCAGTTTTTTCTGCAAACCGCGGTCAATGCGGTGCGCAAATATCGCCAGCTAGAGCCGATGGATCGCTTTGACTTCGCCGATTTTATCGAAGATAAGATCAAACTGCTGAATATGCCGGCTGATCTGCTGACGCGCTCGGTCAATGTCGGTTTTTCCGGCGGTGAAAAGAAGCGTAACGACATTCTGCAAATGGCGGCGCTTGAGCCGGATTTATGCATTCTTGATGAAACCGATTCCGGTTTGGATATCGATGCGCTGAAGATCGTCGCCAATGGTGTTAACTCGCTGCGCGACCAGCAGCGGTCGTTTATTATCGTGACGCACTACCAGCGTATTCTGGACTACATCAAGCCTGATTACGTTCATGTTCTTTACCAGGGGCGCATCGTTAAATCCGGTGACTTCTCGCTGGTGAAACAGTTGGAGGAGCAAGGTTATGGCTGGCTTACCGACCAACAATAAAGCAGGCGCCGATAAAATCAGCGCGGCGCAGAAACAGGAACAGGCCTTGCAGCAATGGCACAATCTGTTTGAAACCCACAGCGCCAGACGTTCAGCCGACTCACATCAACATTGGCAGGAAGTACTGCGCTTGGGATTGCCTCAGCGTAAGGACGAGCACTGGAAATATACGCCGCTCGATGGGTTGCTGTCTCATGAGTTCGTCTCCGCCGACGCGCCGCAGGTAGACAACGCGGCATTGGATGCGCTGGCGCTGCCAATTGACGGTTGGCGTCTGGTGTTCGTCGACGGCGAGTTCAGCGCGGCGCTGAGCGACGTCGAGTGGGGGCCTTATCAGGTGGCGCTCAACGCGACGAATAATCAGGGGCCGTTTCCCGCGGCAGTGCGGCCGGAGGTGTTTTTGCACCTGACGGAAAGTCTGGCCGTTGAACGCTCGCTGATTCGTCTGGCCGCCGGCGTGCAGGCGGAAAAGCCGCTGTATCTGTTGCACATCAGCAGCGGTCAGGCGGCATCGTTGAATACCGTTCATTATCGTCACCATCTGTGCGTTGAGCGCGGTGCCAGCGCGCAAATTATCGAACACTATGTCAGCCTGAACGATCATGCGCACTTCACCGGCGCACGGCTGACGATCGATGCCGGGGAAAACAGCCACATCGGCCATTTGAAGCTGGCGTTTGAAGCGGCGGCTGGTTATCACTTTTCGCATAATGATGTGGTGCTGGCGCGCGATGCGCGGGTTCACAGCCAGTCATTTTTGCTGGGCGCGGGGCTGACCCGCCATCACACCAGCGCTCAGCTCAATGGCGAGGGCACGAATCTGGCGATCAATAGCCTCATCATGCCAATCGGCAGCGAGGTTTGCGATACCCGCACCTATCTGGAACACAACCAGGGTTACGGAGAAAGCCGACAGCTGCATAAAACCATCGTCAACGATCGGGCGAAAGCCGTATTTAACGGTATGATAAAGGTCGCTCAGCATGCGCTGAAAACCGATGGTCAGATGACTAACAACAATCTGCTGTTGGGGCGGCTGGCGGAAGTCGACACCAAGCCGCAGTTGGAAATTTATGCCGACGATGTGAAGTGCAGCCACGGCGCCACCATCGGCCGCATCGATGAAGAGCAGTTGTTCTATCTGCGTTCCCGAGGGATTACCCTGCATGACGCCCGGCAGATGATCATCTTTGCTTTTGCCGCTGAATTGACCGAAGCCATTGCCGACGAGTCATTACGAGACGCGATATTGACACGCATCGCGCAGCGTCTGCCGAATGCGCGGGCGGATCTATTGAAGGGAGAGCTATGAGCTATCCAATCGAACGGGTTAGAGCCGATTTTCCTCTGCTGGCGACAGACGTGAACGGTCAGCCGCTGGCCTATCTGGACAGCGCCGCCAGTGCGCAGAAACCGCAAGCGGTGATCGATCGCGAGCTGGCGTTCTACCGGCATGAATATGCGGCCGTGCACCGCGGCATTCATACGCTGAGCGCGCAGGCGACCAGCGCCATGGAGTCGGTACGCCAACAGGTTGCCGCCTTCATTAACGCCGCCTCAGCGGAAGAGATTGTTTTTGTGCGCGGCGCCACGGAGGCCATCAATTTGGTGGCGAACAGCTACGGACGATCCTTCATTAAGCCCGGCGACAATCTGGTGATTACCGAAATGGAGCATCATGCCAATATCGTTCCCTGGCAGATGCTGGCGAAAGAACGGGGTATCGAAATTCGCGTGTTGCCGCTGGCGTCGGACGGCTCGCTGGATTTGAGCCAGCTTCCGGCACTGCTGGATGAGCGTACTCGGCTGCTGGCGGTGACCCATATTTCAAACGTTTTAGGCACGTTGAATCCGGTCAAAGCGATTATCGCGCAGGCCAAAGCCGCCGGCGTACTTGTTCTGGTGGATGGCGCGCAGGCGATAATGCACCAGCCGGTCGATGTGCAGGCGCTGGACTGCGACTTTTACGTTTTTTCCGGCCACAAGATTTATGGTCCTTCAGGGATTGGCGTGCTGTACGGCAAAAGTAAGCTGCTGCAGGCGATGCCGCCGTGGGAAGGCGGCGGGGCGATGATCCGCGAGGTGAGTCTCCGCAACGGCACCACCTTTGCCGATGCGCCGTGGCGTTTTGAAGCCGGTTCGCCGAATACCGCCGGGATCATGGGGCTGGGCGCGGCGCTGAGTTATGTAACGGAGTTGGGGCGAGAAGCGATTCAGCAATATGAAAGTTCGCTAATGGACTATGCGCTGGACGCATTGGCGCAGGTGCCTGACTTAATCCTCTATGGACCGGCAGAACGTCATGGGGTTATTGCCTTTAACCTTGGGCGGCATCACGCCTATGATGTCGGCAGTTTCCTCGATCAATATGGCATTGCAATTCGCACCGGCCATCACTGCGCGATGCCGCTGATGGAGCACTATCGTGTTTCCAGTATGTGCCGCGCCTCGCTGGCGGTTTATACTACGCGCGAAGAAATTGACCGGCTGGTTGCCGGGTTGCAACGTGTTCATCGATTGCTGGGCAACTAAAACGCCAGTTTTGTTGCCTGGGGAGGAAAAAATGGCAAGTCTGCCGGATCCGCAGAAATTAGTACGTAATTTTTCGCGTTGTCATAACTGGGAAGAAAAATACCTTTATATCATAGAACTGGGCGCTCGCCTGGCGCCGCTGCCTGACGCGTGGCGCCAGGCGGAAAACCTGGTTGCCGGTTGCCAGAGCCAGGTGTGGATTGTGGTAAAGCATGACGATCGGGGATTGGTCGCGCTGCATGGCGACAGCGATGCCGCTATTGTGAAGGGATTGATTGCCGTGGTGTTCAGTCTCTATCAAGGATTGACCGCGCAGGCGATGGTCGAACTGGATGTTCGCCCTTTCTTTCATGAGTTGGCGTTGAGCCAACATTTGACGCCGTCCCGTTCTCAGGGGCTGGAAGCGATGCTGCGGGCGATTCGTACAAAGGCGCAGCAGTTGGCCTAGTTCGCCTCGCTCATGCATTCAAGAATGCAAGCGCCAGATTCATTGTCTGGCGTTTTTTTTATCACGGCAGCGCGTATGCGCGCCGTCGGCAACCTTATCTTCGTTTTCCGCTAAAACTCTCCGTATTCATTCTCCATACCATCATGATTACGCAATGCGTTTTTAAAATGTCTTTCATTTTTATTACGTAAACCATAATGATGAAGAGGATATAAATTAACGTTCTGATATTTAGGAATTAGTCCCGTATATTTCTTTTTCGCTAAATTTTATTCTGACTCTGTCTGTTGTAGAAATGCATATCAATGGTTTGATTTTTCGATGAAATATTATTTTGTTACACCGATGCTAATATAGCAGAGCATGATGCGGGTTGTTAAATAGAGCGCCTGGCATCGTTTTAAACCGACACCTGCCCATTATTTTCAAGTCGCAACTATGTTGGCGGCGCTTACCAAAGTTCGGTTATTTGGTTGCCGTCTCCAGTTTCTTGAAACCTATCGGGTATCAGCAGCGAGTAGGGAATCCAGCATGAAACCTGCGTTAACGTTACTTGGTATGATATTCGCGACCTATCTGGCGGCAAGCAGCGCGGCCTGCGCCACTGAATATCCTCTGCCGCCGCCGAATAGCCGCCTTATTGGCGAAAACATCGCTTATACCGTCCCCAATGATGGTCGTCCGCTAGAAGCCATTGCCGCTGATCATAAAATCGGCTTATTAGGCATGCTGGAAGCCAATCCCGGCACCGACCCATACCTGCCAAAGGTCGGCACGACGTTAACCATCCCAACTCAGATGCTGCTGCCGGATACCCCGCGCGAGGGAGTCGTGGTTAATCTGGCGGAACTGCGGCTTTACTACTATCCCAAGGGAAAGAACACCGTCATCGTGTATCCCATCGGCATTGGTCAACTGGGGCGTAAAACTCCGTTAATGGTGACTTCGGTTGCCGAGAAGCGCGCGAATCCTACCTGGACGCCGACCGCCAATATCCGAAAACACTATCTGGAAGAGCAGGGCGTGGTGCTGCCGGCGGTGGTGCCAGCCGGACCTGATAACCCGATGGGACTATTCGCTTTGCGCTTAGCGGCCCATGGCGGCGTATACCTGATCCATGGCACCAACGCGAACTTCGGTATCGGCATGCGCGTCAGCTCTGGCTGTATCCGGTTGCGGCCTGACGATATTGAAGCCTTGTTCAATACCGTTCCGGTCGGTACGCGGGTCCAGATTGTCAATGATGCGATCAAAACGTCGGTTGAGCCTGATGGCAAACGCTACGTAGAGGTTCATCAACCGCTGTCTAAAACGGATAAAGACGACCCGCAGACGATGCCGATTAGCATCAATAAAAAGGCCAAGGCATTTATCGATGCCGGGGAAACGGACGCCCAAGCGGTTGCTGATGCCATTGTGCGCCGCTCCGGCATGCCGGTATTGGTTAACGTCGGTCATGATATCAACCGCTACCAGGAGGCGTTAAAGACGGTTTCTGACGCTGTGGCGGCGCCAGACGCCGCGCCTATCACCGTTATCAGCGCATCCCAATGATCTGAGTAGCCCGGCGGGATGAAAACCTCGTCGGATTCGCTTGCCGGTCGCTGAAGGAGAAGAGAGTACAAGGATGAGGGGAAAGCTGAAAAACCAAGATAAAAAAATGGCGCATATTATGCGCCATTTTTATTACTGAACCAGTTCGATTACTTTTTGTAAGTGCGAACTTGGTTGTCCAGACGCTGGTTAGCACGAGCTGCTTCGTCTTTAGCAGTTTGTACGTCAGAGCGGATTGCGTTTACATCGTTGCTCAGTTGATCAACTTTAGCGTTCAGAGTCTGAACGTCAGAAGACAGTTGATCGATTTTAGCATTGCTAGAACAACCGGCCAGCAGAGTAGAACCCAGGATTACCGCGCCCAGCACCAGTTTAGTACGATTCATTATTAATACCCTCTAGATTGAGTTAATCTCCATGTAGCGTGACAAGTATTACACAAACTTTTTTCTAATGAGAATAAATTTTTGATGAGAACATGCTTAATTTTGATCGTTAGCTCAAAGAAGCAGCGGGTTTTACAGAATAGTGAAAAAAGCAAAGAAAACAGCATAGTTTCCATCAGAAAAGTCTTAGCTTTTTTATTAAAATCCAATGTTAAATATGCGTATTTATTTCGTCATGATAACGACAGAATATAAAAAAGCGCCTTGAAAGGCGCTTTTTAAATATGTGAAAAAAGTAACGGGTTTTACAGACGATGCACGGATGCGGTATTGGTGGTGCCGCTCGGAACCAGCGCGCCGGAAACCATGACGACGACATCGCCGGCTTGCGCGTGGCCGCTGTTTAACGCCGCTTCTTTACCGATACGGTAGAAGTCATCCGTGGAGGCGATTTCTTTTACCAGCAGTGTATCAACGCCTTTTGTCAGCAGCAGCTGGCGGGCGGTCAATTCGTTGGTGGTCAGAGCCAAAATACGGGCGTTAGGGAAGTATTTACGGATGGATTTCGCTGATTTACCACCGCTGGTCGCAACCACGATTAGCGGCGCATCCAGTTTTTCAGCCGTTTCAACCGCGCCGCGGCACACCGCTTCGGTGATGCGCAGTTTGCCCAGTTTTTTGATGGTATCCAGGCGAGACTTCATCACGGTGTCGGTACGCTGGCAGATGGTCGCCATGATCGTTACCGCTTCCAGCGGATATTTCCCTTTGGCGCTTTCGCCAGACAGCATGACCGCATCGGTGCCGTCGATGATGGCGTTGGCTACGTCGCCGGCTTCCGCGCGGGTAGGACGCGGGTTTTTGATCATGGAATCCAGCATTTGCGTCGCGGTGATAACCACTTTACGCGCCAGATTACATTTCTCGATCATCATTTTCTGCGCGAAAATAACTTCTTCAACCGGAATTTCAACGCCCAGGTCGCCGCGAGCGACCATGATGCCGTCTGAGGCTTCCAGAATTTCGTCGAAATTATTCAGGCCTTCCTGGTTTTCAATTTTGGAGATGATCTGAATGTTTTCGCCGCCATGCTGCTTCAGATGCGCGCGAATTTCTTCAACGTCGGAACGCTTACGGATAAAGGAAGCGGCAACAAAGTCCACACCCTGTTCGCAACCAAAGATCAGGTCGCGCTTGTCTTTTTCCGCCAGCGCCGGCAGTTGGATGGAAACGCCCGGCAGGTTAACGCCTTTGTTTTCGCCCAGGTCGCCGTTGTTTAATACGTTACAAACCACCTCGTTGCCGTTGATAGCCGTAACCGTCATACCGATTAATCCATCATCAACCAGTACGGTGTTGCCGACGCTGAGATCGTCAGTGAAGCCGGCATAGGTAACGGCAACGCGATCTTTGTTGCCGACAACGCTTTGGTCGGTGGTGAAGGTGAACGATTGACCGGCGGTCAAAGAGACATCGGCACCATTTTCCAATTTCATGGTACGGATTTCTGGTCCTTTGGTATCCAGTAGGATAGCGGCTTTTTTACCGGTTTTCGCCAGTACGGTACGCAGGTTTTTGATGCGTTGGCCGTGTTCTTCGTAATCCCCATGCGAGAAGTTCAGGCGCATAACATTCATGCCGGCATCCAGCATGCTGCTCAGCTTTTCTTCTGATTCTGTTTTGGGCCCGATAGTACAAACAATTTTTGTCTTTTTCATACGATAGCTTCTACAAGTTGTGATGGATAAAAAACGATTGAACCGGAGGTCGCGAGAGATGAACCCCCGGGGAGAATTCATTCGGGTATAGCCTGAAAGAGGTAAGTATAGATGATGAGCTACATAACCGATTATCGCGTTTGTCTAACGTGATAAGGGAAAGCGATGCCTTGGGTGACGATTTTAATGATAGTGGCACGTTAATTAGCTGAAACCATTCAATTGAAACAACGTTCCGTATTATAGTTATTAGCCAATGAGAAACAAGGTGCTAGAGGTATCAAGGCGCACATTTTAGCCCGTTTACGCAAAAAAAGTCACGATTTGTTATTTTTTCCGTGGTTTGTTGCGCAACCGCTCAAAAAAACAGCGCGATGAGAATGATTATTTTTGCTGATAACAATGATGATAGTGTGATCCTTGTCACTGTTTTTGATGGGAAAGAAAAAAAGTTGTAAACAAAATGTTTTCTCTCGATCTGTATCACGTTTCTATCCAGTAGAGGTTGAGAAGGTGATGGTAAGTGGTAGTTTATCTGCTATTAAGGGTTGTTACCGCGCAAGCGAGCAAAACCAGATATCCGTTTTTAGCGGGTGTCTGGTTTTTTTGTTTTTCAAGGTATGAACAATGAAAATTGCCAAGATACTCAACAATAACGTCGTGACGGTCATCGACGAAAACAATAATGAGTCGGTTGTGATGGGCCGCGGGCTGGGCTTCAAAAAGCACATTGGCGATTCTCTGGACGAATCGCTGATTGAAAAAGTGTTTGCGCTGAAAAGCGGTGAGTTGACATCACGCCTCAGAGAACTGCTGTCCGAGATCCCGCTGGAGGTAATCACGACCGCGGACAAGATCATTTCATTGGCGAAAGAACGCCTGCCGGGGAAGCTGCAAAACAGTGTCTACATCTCGCTGACCGACCACTGTAATTTTGCGATCGAGCGACATAAACAGGGGGTCAATATCCGTAATGAGCTGCTGTGGGAAATTAAACGCTTATACCAAAAGGAGTTTCTGGTTGGCCTGGATGCGCTGGATATCATTGAACAGCGTCTGTCTGTGCGATTACTGGAGGATGAGGCCGGCTTCATTGCTTTGCATCTGGTCAATGCGCAACTGGATAGTGAAATGCCGGAAGTTATTCACATTACCAGAGTCATGCAGGAGATTCTGAATATTGTGAAGTACCAGTTAAACCTGGATTATGATGAGCAGGCATTAAGTTATCATCGTTTTGTTACTCATCTTAAGTTTTTTGCGCAACGGCTGATCGGGAAAAATACGGTATTCAGTGATGATGAATCATTACATGATGTGGTTAAGGAAAAGTATCAACTTGCATATTTTTGTGCTGAAAAAATACAGACGCACATAGAACATCAGTATCAATATCGATTGACAAAAGAAGAGCTAATGTTCCTGACTATTCACATTGAGCGTGTAAGAACTGAATTACTGGAAAAAAATAAGAGTAACAGGTATTGAATTTGCTGTCCGTCACATAATAAAGGGAAGTTAAAATAAATTACTTGATCAGATGTTTCGGTGAGTAATAGAGTTTAAATGTTGGCAATGTTTAGATTTTCAGGATTGTAACTGCACGGCGAAATAATAACCTTGCAGGCAAAACCTAAACCGTTTTTGTTTTCTATCCGTTTGGCGGGTAACAAAAACAGTTTGGGTTTTTTTTTGTCTTAAAATAGCGATATATGTGCATAACATATTGATTTACTGTGTTGTTATCGGTGTTAAGGATGTGCGATGAAATACGAGAAATTAGCCAGTGAAATACTCGACGGCGTCGGCGGTCGCAGCAATATAAATAGCCTAATACACTGCGCGACGCGGCTGCGTTTTAAACTAAAAGACACTAAAAAAGTCAATATTCCTGCGCTTAAAAATAATCCGGGGATTATTATGGTGCTCGAAAGCGGCGGTCAGTTTCAGGTCGTCGTTGGGAATCATGTTGGCGAGGTTTATCAGGATTTTCTTGATATTTCTGGTGTCGGTGAATCGGCGGGCTTCAGCGCTGAAAATCAGGCCGGCGGGAATAAAGAAAATATATTTTCCCGTCTGATTGATATCATTGCCGGTATTTTTACGCCATTAATGGGCGTGATGGCCGCTTCCGGGATCTTAAAAGGATTTTTAGCCTTAAGCCTGGCCTGCGGCTGGCTGGAGGACAGCAGCGGAACGTATAAACTGTTATTTTCCGCCAGTGACGCATTGTTTTATTTCTTCCCGATTATTCTTGGTTATACCGCCGGCAAAAAATTTGGCGGCAATGCCTTTGTGACGATGGCGATTGGCGGCGCACTGGTGCACCCGACCATGATCGCCGAATTCAACGCCATGTCGGCGGCGGATTACCAACAACTGCATTTTCTCGGCATTCCCATTACCTTTATTAACTACGCATCATCGGTTATTCCGATAATTTTTGCCGCATGGGTTTCCTGCAAGCTGGAAAAACCGCTGAATGTCATGCTGCATGCCAATATCCGAAATTTCCTTACGCCGGCTTTGTGTTTGCTGATTACCGTGCCGCTGACGTTTTTAGCCATTGGTCCGGTGACCACCTGGTTAAGCTATGAGTTGGCGCACGGCTATCAGTTGATCTATGGCGCCAATCAAACCATGGCCGGCGGCTTTATGGGCGGCCTGTGGCAAATATTCGTGATGTTCGGTCTGCACTGGGGATTTGTGCCGCTGATGATTAATAACTTCAGCGCATTGGGACATGACACCCTGATTGCGGTATTGACGCCGGCGGTGTTGGCGCAGGCCGGCGCGACGCTGGGCGTGTTCCTGCGTACCCGAGACGCGAAGATGAAAGGTATCGCCGGTTCGGCATTCCCGGCCGGGATCTTCGGCATCACCGAACCCGCTATCTACGGCGTCAATCTGCCTTTGCGCCGTCCGTTCATCTTTGGTTGCGTCGGCGGCGCACTGGGCGGTGCGGTCGCCGGCTATTTCGGTACTACGCAATACTCTTTCGGCTTACCCAGCATTTTCGCCTTTACCCAGATTATCCCGCCAACCGGAATGGATATCTCCGTGTGGGGGGGGATGATCGGTACGGCTCTATCTTTCGTGTTCTCTGCATCGGCCAGTTATTTATTTGGTTTGAAAAAAGAACCCGCAACGGCGGTTTCGCCGGTGCAGGAACCTCCCGCGTCGATACGCCGACAATCCATTGTCAGCCCGATTGCCGGCAGAACGCTGCCATTAGAGCAGGTTGGCGATCAGACCTTCGCCAGTGGTTTGATGGGCAAAGGCATCGCCGTCAAGCCGCAGTCAGGGCGTGTGGTTGCGCCGGTCAATGGTACGGTCGCATCGTTGTTCAAAACCAACCATGCGATAGGTCTGGCGTCTGACGACGGCGCAGAGATATTGATTCACGTCGGGATTGATACCGTAAAACTAAACGGCGAACACTTTGTCGCCCATATTAAAACCGGTGATGCGGTGAGGCAGGGCGATCTGCTGGTGGAATTTGATTATCAGGCCATTGAAGCGGCGGGATTCGACACCACCACGCCGATCATTATTACCAACTGCGATGATTACATCGATGTGTTGCCTGTGGCGGCGGGCCAGGTATCGGAACAGGCGCCGCTATTAACGTTAGTTCGCTGATTTTAAATATTTAACATCCGAATTGGAGAGGAACGTAAAAATGAGCCATCGTTTTCCTGACGGTTTTTTATGGGGCGGCGCCGTTGCCGCCAATCAAGTGGAAGGCGCCTATTTGAGCGAAGGCAAAGGGTTGTCGACCTCGGATTTGCAGCCGCAGGGGATTTTGACGCCCCCGGTGGAACGGCGACCCGGCGATAGCGGAATCAAAGATGTGGCGATCGATTTTTACCATCGCTACCCGGAAGATATCGCACTATTCGCTGAAATGGGCTTCAGGTGTCTGCGCACGTCGATTGCCTGGACGCGCATTTTCCCGCAAGGGGATGAGGACACGCCAAATGAAGCCGGGCTGGCATTTTACGATCGGCTCTTTGATGAAATGGCGAAGCACAATATTCAGCCATTAGTGACGTTATCGCATTATGAAATGCCGTATGGTCTGGTGAAAAATCATGGCGGCTGGGGCAATCGCAAGACTATCGAATTTTTCGAACGCTATGCACGCACCGTCTTCCAACGCTATGGCGATAAAGTGAAATACTGGCTGACGTTCAACGAGATCAATATCTCGCTGCATGAGCCGTTCACCGGCGTCGGTTTGCCCGGGGGCAGTTCTCTGCAACAGATTTACCAGGCTATTCACCACCAGCTGGTGGCTAGCGCCAAGGCGGTGAAAGCCTGCCATGAGATTATTCCGGATGCCAAAATCGGCAACATGCTGCTGGGGGGCATACTCTATCCGCTGACCTGCAAACCGGATGATGTAATGAAGAGTCTGCTACAGAATCACGACTGGCAATTCTTCGGCGACGTGCAGGCGCGCGGTGCTTATCCCAGCTATACCAACCGCTTCTTCAGGGAGAATGGCATCCATCTGGATATAACCGATGCGGATCGTCTGGCGCTGCAGGAAACCGTCGATTTCATCTCCTTCAGTTATTACATGAGCGGCTGCGCCAGCGCCGATGAGGCGGAAATGGAAAAGGCGCGCGGCAATATTTTGAATATCATCCCTAACCCGCATTTGCAAAGTTCCGAGTGGGGCTGGCAGATCGACCCGGTGGGACTGCGCTATCTGCTTAACGTGCTGTACGACCGTTATCAAAAGCCGCTATTCATTGTGGAGAATGGATTGGGCGCCAAAGATCGGGTAGAGAGCGACGGCAGTATCAATGATGACTACCGTATTCAGTACCTGAACGATCATCTGATTCAGGTCGGCGAAGCGTTGGAAGATGGCGTAGAGGTTCTGGGCTACACCAGTTGGGGGCCGATTGATTTGGTTAGCGCATCGACGGCGCAGCTCTCTAAGCGTTACGGCTTTATTTATGTCGATCGCGATGATCAGGGCAACGGCACGCTGGCGCGTAAGCGCAAGAAAAGTTTCTATTGGTATCGCGATGTGATCAGCAGCAATGGCGATACGCTGACGTCGCTATAAGGTTCCCGTTTTTGCCGGCGAGATCCACGAAGCCGGCCATCGGTTTTATCACTGTTGAACGGATATCGGCGTCGACAGACGAGAGTGACTGATAGAAGCCGCCGTAGTCGCCTCATGTATCAAAGTATGGCCGATGCAGGGGGCGCAGGCAAAAACGGGCTTACCGATCGGATCACGGATGGCGCGGTACGCCATGTTATTTTATGCGGGATAAAGTCAGGAAATAAAAAAACAGATATTAAACAGGTGCGACTACTGCACAGCCGAATTTTATTATAAATCGTTCACGGACGCTATTAATAGCATCATAGATTATTTTTTATTTTAACTCTGTATTCTATCTGGAAAACATTATGCGTAAAAAACATCACTCTCTAAAACTCATTGTATTGTTAATCTCTTCGGCGGTTTTATCTAATAGTGCTGTGGCGGCAAAATTAACCGTCGAAGAGCGGTTGGCACGACTGGAAAAAGAATTGGCTGTGAATAAACAAGAGTTGCAGTCCACCAAAAAAGAATTAAAACAATATAAGGATTTCCTTGAATCGTCGCCAGCCAGTTTGGCAGGGGATAATGCCAGATTAACGGATAAAAGCGCTATTTTAGTGAGCGCCGCACCAGAGAAAAAAACAAATGAACAATCGAATCGTGAAAATTTAGATGCCGCTAGTGTACAAACCCTGACGCTGGGGGAACTGAGTAAATATATTAAAGAGGATATTGGCTTTAGCTATAACGGTTATTTTCGCGCCGGCTGGGCTTCTGCCGATCATGGTTCGCCGAAATCTTATGCCATCGGTTCATTAGGGCGTTTCGGCAACGAACACAGCGGCTGGTTTGATTTGCAATTAAAACAAAAAGTATATGATGAGAATGGTAAAAAAGTAGAGGCCATCGTAATGCTGGACGGCAATGTAGGCATGTCGTACGGCAGCGCATGGTTTGATAAGGATACGGAAAATCTGCTGCAATTTTCCGATATGTATGTAAAAACGCAGGGATTCCTACCCTTTGCGCCAGAAGCGGATTTCTGGGTGGGCAAGCATAATCTGCCGGTGTATGAAATTCAGATGCTGGACTGGAAAAGCTACCGTTCAGAAACATCGGCCGCAGGTGTGGGTATTGAAAACTGGGGACTGGGGATCGGCAAGCTGAACATTGGGCTGACCCGTGAAGATTTGGATGCGCATGCTATTGATTACAGTTCCAGCGGAAATAAACATCAGGTTAACACCAATTCCCTTGATGTCCGCTATAAAGAGATAGCGCTCTGGGATAATGCGAGCTTAGAGGTTTTGGGTAAATATACCATGGCCAATAAAGATGATGTACAGAAAAACAACGAAAGTTCGGGGGAATATTACAAACTGAAAGATGCCTGGACCGCTGGGATGATTCTACGGCAAAACTTTGCTTCAGGCGGGTATAACGAGTTTACGGTACAAGGCGCGGTAAAATCCATCGCAAGTGGTTTTTCAAATATATCGGATGCCAACCCGGTTTATGGTTATAACGGAAATTATTATGGCGAGCACTCGGGTAATGCTTTCCGAATTATCTCTCAGGGGGAAATGTATTTACGTCCTGATGTCATCATGGCTAATGCGCTGGTTTATTCACAAGGGAATGATATTTACAGCTATGACACCGGCGCGCATACGGACTTTGACAGCATTCGCGCCGTGATTCGGCCGG
Source organism: Brenneria bubanii (assembly GCF_022378355.1). Lineage (GTDB taxonomy): Bacteria > Pseudomonadota > Gammaproteobacteria > Enterobacterales > Enterobacteriaceae > Brenneria > Brenneria bubanii. Next base: position 3,073 of record NZ_JAKMAJ010000014.1, on the reverse strand, counting down.
CCTATATCTGGGATGAGTATAACCAGACTGGGGTGGAGCTGGCTTATTTTAATCAGACCAATAAAACCGGCGGTGTGAATTATCGTGAATCAGGTTATAAAACGACGCTTTATCATGCATTGAAAGTAGGAACCAGTATGCTGACCTCCCGTCCTGAAATACGATTTTACGGTACCTATCTAAAGATTCAGGATAATGAAATCAGCGATGCGTCATTCAACGACGATAAGAACGACCAGTTTAGTTTAGGGGTACAGGCGGAAGTCTGGTGGTAAATACCGACTGCTTATGCCGTCGTCAGGGGCGGAAGGTCGGTTCTTCCGCTACCTGAAAAATGAAGAGGATACCGATGAATGGCCCGTGGTGGAATGACGAAACGGCATCCGAATATTAAAAATACAGCCAGGAATGATGACATGATGAAGAAATACGGTTCGATGATGTGCGGATTACGCGGGGTCGTTGCCGCTTTTTTGGTCGTGATGTTGGGCGCGCCGGCGGCTGTTGCGGCTCAGCCGCTTTTTCAGGTCGCCGCGCATAAGCAAATGCGGGTGATAATCAGCAGCGATGCCAAAAACGAAGCGGATGATGATTTTGCGGTGGTGCATGCGCTGCTGACGCCGTCATTCCAGGTTAAAGGCATTATCGCCGCGCACTATGCCCGCACCGCGCCATTGATGAAGCGCGATCCCGGCACCAGCATGGAAAAAAGTTATCAGGAGTTGAAACACCTGCTGACGCTGATGGGGAACACCGATGTGCCGCTGCATCGCGGCGCGGTGGACGCGCTGAAAAAAGGGGAAACGGCGCCGGCGTTGAGTGATGGGGCTAAGGCGCTGATTAAGGAAGCCATGAAGCCGGATGACGCTCCGCTGTTTGTCCTGGTCATGGGGTCGCTGACGGACGTGTCCGCCGCGTTGTTGGCCGAACCGCGTATTGCGCAGAAAATGACGGTGGTATGGATTGGCGGTATGCCTTATCCGAAAGGCGGCTGGGAATACAATCTGTTCAATGATCCGGTTGCGGCGGATAATGTTTTTAAATCGCAGGTTCCCCTATGGCAAGTTCCGCACAATGTCTATATGTCCGTTCGGGTATCCCTCTCGGAACTGGCGCTACGGGTCAAACCTCAGGGAACGGTGGGCGGCTACTTATGGCGGCAACTGATCGATTTTAACCAAGAAATTTCCGCCGCGATTAAAGACGTTCCCTGGCCGAAAAGCGAGGTTTGGGTGTTAGGTGATAACCCTTCGGTATCGCTGCTGCTGGACGACCATGAATACCACTATACTTTATCTGATGCGCCTCGGTTAAATGACGATCTCAGCTACGCACTGCAGCCGGGCGCGCGCCAAATTCGTGTTTACAACCAGGTGGATGTTAGATTCACGCTGGAAGACTTGTATGCCAAGCTGGCGCTGGCCTATGGCGGCAAACGCTAGCGGATGGCTGCGCGGCTGCTCCGGTTAAAAAATCGGGGCGAGGTCGGCACGCAGCCATTGCTGTTCAGGCATCAGGCCGGAAAGGAAAAATCACCGATTAATACCTTGGGGATCGCCGCCAGTACGTGGGAGGGCACCAACAGTTTCACCTCGCGGGATCCCCCGCCCATGATAAGAACGGGCTGCTTTAATACCGCATTATCAATCAATATTGGCCAGGTGGCGGGCAGGCCGAAAACCGTCATTCCGCCTGGAACCCTCCCGGTGAGCTCGCCGGACTTCTCCATTCGGGCAAAAGAGATGCGCTGCGATGCGAGCCGTTGATGTCGAGGCGTCGCGCACCCGTGCAGATAAGCGCGGCATAGGCTTCCATACCCTGCTTTTTAAATTTCAGTATCAGCGTGTTGGCACAGGCTTTCAGCGGATAGCCGTAGCGTGCGCTGTCCGGCGCCTGACCGGCATGAAGTTACAAGGTGTTGAATTTCAATGATGTCATAAGAGACTCGCGATCAGCCTCTGCAATAAGAGCATCAGGTAAACATAGCAGGGATTATTTGTTAACTGACGAAAAAGGATATCGATGGTTGTTTCGTTCTATGTGTTTTTTATTTATTAAAATAAAAAGCCGCATTATATTATTCTGTAACGATGTCGTGATTATTAATCTAAATAACTTCGCATATTACCGCTCCACTTTAGCCAGTCCGTGTTGATTGCCGGGGAACGGCGAGGCGGCATTCATAAACTGATTTACCTGTTCCAGTAACTGCCACATATATCGGCATTGATGATTTCGCGTTATGGTTTCATGTAACGACAACCACAGCCGTTCTACCGGATTCAGCCACGGCGAGTACGTCGGCAGGTACAGTAACCGGAACTTCTTGTTCTCTGCCAGCCAACGCGCCACTTTGCGGCTTTTATGGATAATGTAGTTATCAACCACCAGTGTCATAGTCTTCGCTCGCCGGTAAGTGCGGCGTAATGTTTCTAATAGTTTGATAAATAAGTCAGAACTCTTGCTGCCGCCGCTGACGTAGTGGATGCGTCCCGTACCCGAATGGAGCGCGCCAGCCAGATAATGTTTTTGATTCAGCCTCGGTGTAACAATGCGTTTTTGTTGCCCTTTTGGCATCCAGTCCGCACCGATTTTCGGGTTCAGGTCGATATCGACTTCATCCTGATAGAACACGGGATAGTCTGTCCGCGCCTGAGCCAGTGCCTGCTCTATGACAAGCCGCTTTTCCTCATAATGCGGGTCTTTGATTTTCAGCGTCGGCGCGGCCCTGCGCCAGACAATGCCTGCTAATCCGTCAGCGGCGAATATCGCGTGGGCTTCGGATATCACGTATATCCGCACGGGAGAAGGCTGGCTGTGTCTGGCGACGGTGATTGACCTGTATTCCAGACGCATTATCGGCTCGAGCTTGAGTAATCGCCTGAAAAAGCAGTTGGTGATTGACGCGTTAGAGATGGCAATAAAACAGCGCAGACCGACGGGGAAGGTCATCGTGCATTCGGACAGGGGGAGCCAGTACGCCAGCCATCGGTATGGTGAGGTATTGAAAAACAATGAGTTAGTCTGCTCAATGAGCGGGAAAGGCTGCTGTTATGATAATGCGGTAATGGAA